>JAIRPP010000009.1 GCA_031256955.1 Candidatus Methanoplasma sp.
CGCGAAGATGGCGAACGCCTTGCCGATGTCGTTCGTGAACGCCTGCGTGCGGGTGACCGCCACGCCAGTCTCGCGGACGAATTTGGCCACGCCCGTCAGGATCTGCGCGAAGTTCTCCAAGTCCTCGGGCTCGCTGGAGAGCTGTATGTCCTGCCGGTACCCCCGGTCGTTGGTGTAGCCCTCGGCGTACGCCACGAAGTTGGGGACCGGGGGCTTGTAGCCCATCTCGGGCCTCTCGGGATCGTTCAGGAACTGGAGGGCCTCGAAGCATATCTTGAGGCGCCCGCACTGGGCGAAGGATATCGTCTCCCTCTTGACCTTCTTAATCTCTTCCTTGGGGGCTCCGAATGCTGCCGCTATTATGGACTCCGCGCTGCTCTTGTCTTTCGCTTCTGTTGTCATTTACATCACGTCTCTGTCTTTTTTTCCGCCGGATCGCCGGCGCGTAAGGATATGGGAAGGGGTTTGAGGGGCGTTAGCCGGGCTTGCATGACGGTGAAAACTCGGCTCAGCGAACACCCCCCGTCATGTATGGAGTCATGACCGTGAATGAGGAAACAGGGGGCGAAACGGACGCGCTCGCAAAAAAAACAAGGGCGATTGAAGAAAAACAATCGAACCTGGAATTTTGCATGCGCTGGCGTGCGACGGCGCTTCTGATCCATATCCGGCGCATCGATCCGATGGCCGGCTCTCCCGGGGCCCGCCCCCGCCTCCGAAAGCCAGATGTTTTATCAGCCCGCATGCGCATGCGCCTGCAGATGAATTCGGAAACCGATCTCGCCTCCCGCGGCGGCCGCAGGGCCCCCGCCGCTTACGCAGTGGTTGCGCTCCTCGCGCCGCTGGCCGCCGTCCCGCTGTTCGCGGGCTCCGCGGACAGCGACCTGGGCGTCATGCCGATGCTCTACCTGATCATGGCCTACAGCGTCTATCCCGCGGCCCTGCTGGGGGCGTACATGTGGGCGACCGGCAGCGGGCACAGGTGGATCAACGGCATAGACTGGACCAAGATCCCGGAAGAGGCCAGGCCGTTCCGCGTCTCGCGCGCGGGCAAATATCTGTTCATAGGGCTCCTGGTGATGTATCTGGGCATAATGCTCACCATAGGCGACGCGGATCTAATCCTCGTCGGGCTCATAGCCTCGACGGTCGGCGGCACCGTCGTCATCCTGTTCGGGATCCTCCGCGCCTCCCGCGGGGGCGCATCGGCGTTCGAGCGCATGCCCGCGAAGAGGCAGGCGGCCCTGGCCGCGGCGTCCATAGCCGTCCTCCTCGCCCCCGTCCTCCTGGGAGACGTGGGCGGAGAGGTCAGGATAGACGCGGGCGACGAATCGATCAGCGTGAGGGCCCCCTTGGCGGACTTCAGGCTCAGCTACTCGAGCATCGACAATGTCGAGCTCCGCGAGCATTTCGACAGGGGCGCGCGCATGATGGGGTACGGCGCGGACGTCGGCTCCGGGAACTGGCGCAACGCCGAGCTGGGCGACTACACCCTGGCGGCGTACTTCAAGGTCGATATGTGCATCGTCGCATGGTCTCACGGACGCGCCTACGCGTTCAACTGCCCGTCCGAGGAGGCGACGCGCGCCCTCTGCGAGGACATCATCGAGAAGCGGGCCGCGGCTCACGCGTGATCTTTCATGGACAGGCTGAAGTCGATAGACCTCTTCGCAGGGATAGGCGGGATAAGGCTGGGCTTCGAGCAGGCCTTCGGCGATTCCATAGAGACCGTCTTCGCCAGCGAGTGGGACGCGCATGCGCGGGAGACGTACCGCTCGAACTTCAAAGACCGCTTCGAGATAGCGGGCGACATAACGAAGATCCAGGAGTCGGACGTGCCCCCGTTCGACATATGCCTGGCGGGGTTCCCGTGCCAGGCGTTCAGCCTCGCGGGGCAGAGGAAGGGGTTCGCCGACGACTTCAAGGGCATGGCCCGGGGCACCCTCTTCTTCGACGCGGCCAGGATATGCGCCGAGCACAGGCCCAAGGTCATATTCTGCGAGAACGTGAAGGGGCTGGCGATCCACGACAGGGGGCGCACGTTCGAGATCATAAAGGGGACCCTGCGGGAGATGGGGTACGAGGTCCGCTCCGCGGTGCTGAACAGCAAGGATTTCGGCGTTCCGCAGAACAGGGAGCGCATATACATAGTCGCGTTCCGCGGCGACGTCGACTGCTCCGGGTTCGAGTTCCCGGGGCCGACAGACGGCTCCAAGAGGATAAGGGACATACTGGAGGACGCGCCGATACCGTCGCGCTACTACCTGTCGGAGAGGTATCTGGAGACGCTCCGCCGCCACCGCTCCAGGCACGAGGAGAAGGGCCACGGGTTCGGATACGTGATCCGCGGCTGGGACGACGTGGCCGGGGCGATAGTGTGCGGGGGGATGGGCAGGGAGCGCAACCTCATAATAGACGATCGCCCCCGCGACGCCGCCAGGGCCGCGTTCATGCGGGGGGAGGCGAACGGGGAGGGGGTCCGCAAGCTGACCCCCCGCGAATGGGCGAGGCTCCAGGGGTACCCGGACGGGTTCGAGCTGCGCCTGGCGGACACGCACACGTACAGGCAGCTCGGGAACTCCGTCACCGTGCCCGTGATCAGGGCGATAGCGGAGAGGGTCAGGGCGGTCCTCGAGGCGGGCGGCGGGGGCGGCGCGGGGGGCGGAAACAGTAGATGTTAAGTACAAAAAGCGGATTCTGATCTCATCATCCTGGGCTCTTAGCTTAGACAGGTAGAGCGCCCGGCTCATAACCGGGTGGTCGTCGGTTCAAATCCGACAGGGCCCACTAAGATCCACATCCAGATCCGATTTTTCTAAGAGAGCGGTTTTTCAGCGGCGATCCCCGCGAATCTGGCGCGACTCGAACCAGAGGGCGGATCCATCGGATCCGCTATAAACGGACGGAAAAGGGGCGGGAGCCTGGAGCGCCCGCTCGCGGCGGGTCGAATTATCCCGGAGCCGCCCCGATTCCAGATGGGGCGGCCGGTATTTGAAACCGCCCCCCCCCCCTCCAGCGACGAGATCCATGCGCAACGATAATACGGCGCCTCGGGGATACCTCGGCGCACCTGCCGGTGCAGGCGGATCACACATGGCGGACGGCGGCTTTTCCAGATGGAGCGACGCGCTAGGCCCGGGCGTCGCGAACGCGTTGCGCGGAAGGAACTTCGAGGCGTACTACTGCAAGACGGCTTCCGAGGCCAGGGACCTGGCCCTGAGCCTCCTGCCGAGGGGCTCGTCGGTGACCTGGGGGGGATCGGTGACCCTGAACCAGATAGGCCTGATAGACGCGGTCAAGGAAGGGGGGTTCAGGGTGGTGGACCGCGACGCGGCGGACACCCCCGAGAGGAAGGCGGAGCTCTCCAGGCAGGCGTTCATGTGCGACAGCTACCTCTCCAGCGTGAACGCGCTCAGCGAGGACGGCCAGCTGGTGAACATCGACGGCATAGGCAACAGGGTGGCCGCGATCACGTTCGGCCCCAAGAGCGTCGTCATCGTCGCCGGCATGAACAAGGTCTGCAAGACCGTCGGCGACGCCATGGCCAGGGCGCGGGGGTACGCCGCGCCGATGAACGTCCAGAGGCTGTCGCAGATCATGCCCGTGAAGACCCCGTGCGCGTCCACGGGATCGTGCGCGGACTGCAGGTCCGAGGGATGTGTGTGCTGCTACGTCGAGACCATACGCATGTCCAGGGTCCCGGGGAGGATAAAGGTCATCCTGGTCGGCGAGCCGCTGGGGTACTGACGGGGCCTGCAAACGAATAAATAGGACGATCGTGATCGACTGTTTCAGATTTCGAAGATTAGTTACGAAAATCGTAAAAAAACGAGATTGATATCATGGTAAGCGACAAAGACATCAGCGTGGAGGAGCGCCTCGCGAAGGCGAAGAAGCCCGGACAGGACGCGATGGTCCTCCACAGGTACTACGGCGGCAAGATCGAGATCGTCCCCAAGGCGTGCGTGAGGTCCTTCGACGACTTCGCCATATGGTACTCCCCGGGGGTGGCCGAGCCCTGCAAAGACATAGCCAAGAACCCGGAGATGGTCTACGAGCACACCTGCAAGTGGAACACCGTCGCGGTGGTGTCGGACGGGACCCGCGTGCTGGGGCTGGGCGACATAGGCCCGGAGGCCGCCATGCCCGTGATGGAGGGCAAGTCCATGCTCTTCAAGTACCTGGGCGGGGTGGACAGCGTCCCCATATGCCTGGACACCAAGGACCCGGAGAAGATAATCGAGACGGTCAGGCTCATCGCGCCGTCCTTCGGCGGGATCAACCTGGAGGACATCTCGAACCCCAAGTGCTTCGACGTCCTGGACGAGCTCAGGCGCGACTGCAAGATCCCCGTGTGGCACGACGACCAGCAGGGGACCGCCACGGTGGAGGTGGCGGGGGCGATAAACGCCATGAAGCTCGTCGGGAAGAAGCTCTCCGACGCGAACATAACCGTCATAGGCGCGGGGGCCGCGTCCATCGCGATAGCCAGGCTCCTGCTGGCCACAGGGTTCAGCCCGAAGCATCTGTGCATGTGCGACTCCAAGGGCATACTGAACATGAGCAGGAAGGACGTGGAGGGCGACTTCAGGCAGAAGTGGGAGATATGCCAGAAGACGGACGGCGCGGGGAAGAGCGGGGGCATGAAGGAGGCCATGGAGGGCGCGGACATAGTCATAGCCGCATCCAAGCCCGGGCCCGGCACCATCCCGCCGGAGTACTGCGACCTGATGGCGGACGACGCCGTGGTTTTCGCAACCGCCAACCCGATCCCGGAGATATGGCCCTGGGAGGCGAAGGAGCACGGGGTCAGGATATTCGCCACCGGCCGCTCCGACTTCCCCAACCAGGTCAACAACTCCATGGGCTTCCCGGCGATATTCAGAGGGGTCCTGGACGTCAGGGCCAAGACGATCACCGACGAGATGTGCATAGCCGCCGCCACCGAGCTGGCGAAGTGCGCGGAGGAGAAGGGGATATCCGAGGACTATATCATCCCGACCATGAGCGAGACCGAGGTCTTCCCGAGGGAGGCGGTGGCGGTCGCCATGAAGGCGCAGGAGCAGGGGGTCGCGAGGCTGAAGCTGTCCCGCTCCGAGCTGTTCGACCGCGCGGACTACATGATCCGCAGATCCAGGGGCCTCACCGCCAAGATGATGGACGACGGATACATAGCGGACGCGTCCAAGGCGTTCCTGGACTGAACCGGCGCAGGGCCCGCCGGAGGGCGGGCCCGAGGCCTTCTTTATTTCTTTTTAGACTTTCAAAAGCCACCTCCGCATGCGCGGGGGGCGGGCGGCCGGCGCGCTTGCGCCGGCCTTGAAAAACAAGAGCTCAGAGGACGGTGCTGGACACGCACTCTACGTTCTCTATGCCGTCGATGGAGGAGAGGGCCTTCTCCAGGTCCCCGCCTATCCCCTCGTCGGAATCGTCTATGTCGAACCCGGCGTTGATCTTCATGAGGCCGAACGCCACAGGCAGGATCTTCGCCTCTATGAGCTTGACCCCTGCGGGGATCAGCCCTCCCAGGGAGGACGCGATGGACTCCAGGTCGACATCCGTGCTCTCGGGCATGAGGTCGTATGCGGCTATTATCCTTCCCATGCGAAGCACCTCAAGGTCCGACGAAGCCGCATTTCCCGCACTCGTACGAGACGCTCTGGTCGCGGCACTGGTCGCATCTCCCGACCTCGGTGGACCCGCACTTGGGGCACTTGAAGAAGGTGTTGCCGTGCCCAACGAGCCTTTTACCGCATGAAGAGCAGATCTTGTCTTTTGCCATGCGGGAGCGTATTATTTCCCCCTATATAAATGGGAAGGTATGAATCGCGCACGCGGAAACCCAGGCCCCGCTCGGCTCGGCGAGCGGCCTCCGGGCGCACGGGCCGCGACATTCCGGAGCGAGGCCGACGCGGATCCGCATCCGCGCCCGCCTGATGCGAGACCCAGCAGCTCGTTCCAACGCTCGGGCCGCGGCATATGCGCGGTACGGGGGGGAGAGGCGCCGAAGCGCGCCCCCGGCGACGGACGGCGCGAGCGCGATTCAGGGTCCCCGCGCGTGCGAACGTTTATCACGGCGGTATGGCATGACCTTCCGTGAAAGCGCATCCAGACTGCGTCCCGTGCCTCATGAGGCGCGTCCTGTTCCAGTCCCGCCTGCCCGGCAACGGGAGGGAGAGGGAGTCCGTGGAGGCGGCGCTCGGAGAATACGCCCGGTCGCTGTCGTGGGACGCGAACTCCGCCGAGCTGGCCACGCTGGTGCACCGCGCCTCGTACTCCGCCCTGGGGGTCTCCGACCCGTACGCGGAGCTCAAGGCCAGGTCCGACGAGGCCGCCCTCGGGCTATTGGGCGCCGCGGAGGGGTTCATCGATTCGTCCGGCGACAGGCTCGCGGCCGCTATCCGCGTCTCCATCGCGGGCAACGTCATGGACTTCGGGTCCGGGATAGCCATGGACGACCCCGACGAGCTGGCCCCCGCCTTCGAGGGGCTGCTGGCGCAGGGGATCGAGGCGGACGAGACGGCGGAGATCGGGAGGCTGATCGAAGCCTCCGAGACCGTCCTGTACCTGTTCGACAACTGCGGCGAGTCCGTCTTCGACGGGCTCCTCATCAGAGAGATCAGGCGCATGGGGAAGAGGGTGGCGTGCGTGGCCAAGGGGGCGCCGATACTGAACGACGCAACCGTGGCGGACATAGAGAGGATAGGGATCGAGGCCGACGCGCTCCTGGACACGGGCGGGTTCGCCATCGGGATCGATCTGAGGCTGGCGGGCCCCCGCCTGATGGGGGAGATCGCCCGCGCCGGCGTCGCCGTCGCCAAGGGCATGGCGAACCTCGAGTCGCTGTCCGACGGGGGGCTGGGGATCCCCGTCGCGCATCTGCTGAGGGCCAAATGCGCCCCTGTGGCGCATCTGCTGGGCGTCCCCGTGGGAGCGAACGCGGCGGTCGTGAGGCGGCCGGAAACATCTTTTAAGTATGACGTGTAATGCAGGGGGGAGCTACGATGGCACAGCACGTGAGGCAGGCCGTTATTCTGGTGGGGGGCAAGGGAACGAGGCTCCTCCCGCTCACGGAGCGCAGGCCCAAGCCCGCCCTCCCGGTTCTCGACAAGCCCTGCCTGAGATACCTCATAGATTCGCTGGCGGCCGCCGGGGCGGAGGAGATAATCCTCGCCTGCGGGTACAGGTCGGACGTCCTGGAGGAGGCCATAGGGGACGGCTCCGGGTCGGGGGCGTCGATAACCTACTCCTACGAGGACGAGCCCCTGGGCACATGCGGGGCGGTCAAGATGATGGAGGACCGCCTGGACGACGTCTTCTTCATGGCCAACGGCGACGTGTTCGCCGACATCGCCGCCGCCGCGGAGGCGGAGGCGCACTTCGCGTCGGGCGCGAAGGTGACCCTCGCGCTGGCGACGGTCAAGAACCCGTGCGAGTACGGGATAGCCCGCCTGGCCGGCGACGGGAGGATACTGGAGTTCAAGGAGAAGCCGAAGCCGGAGGAGGCGTTCTCCAACGTGGTCAACGCGGGGGTGTACGTCGTGGACAGGAGCGTCCTGTCCCGCGTCCCGAAGGGCGCGTTCTTCGACTTCTCGAAGGACCTCCTCCCGATCCTGATGTCGGAGGGGGAGAGGATCCAAGGGTACGCGCTGAGCGGCTACTGGAGGGACGTGGGCCGCCCGTCGGACCTCCTGGGGGCGAACCTCCAGATGGCCGGGGAGCTGTACGGGGACTTCTCGTGGAGCGGCAAGAGGACCGAGTCCACGACGATCGTGAGGCCCTTCTACCTCGGGGAGGGGTCCACCGTGACTGGGTCAGACGTCAACGCCGCCGTCATACTGGGCGGGTGCTCGGTCAGGGACAGCAGGATAGTCAAGTCGATGGTCATGGGCGGATGCGAAGCGTCGTCCGCCAAGATAGAGAACAGCATCATAGGCGAGGGCTGCAGGATCGGCGCGGGGGCCCGCATAGAGAACTCCGTCCTGGCGGACGGGACCGTCGTCCCCGAGGGAGCGGAGATAAACAGGGGCGAGGTCTTCAGATGACTCAGTTCATAAGGGCCAAGGCCCCGCTAAGGATAGGGATCGCCGGGGGCGGCACGGACGTGAACCCGTACGCGTCGCAGAAGGGCGGATGCGTGTTCAACACCACCATAGACAAGTACGCGTACTGCACCGTGATCCCCACCGGGGACGGCAGGATGGGCCTGTCCTCCCCCAACTTCAGCAGGTACGAGATCCCCCGCGACTACAAGACCGACCTGGAGGACACCAGGCTGGCCGCGGTGGTGGCGAAGCACTTCGAGGTCTCGGAGGGGTTCGAGATGGTCATACACTCCGACGCCCCGCCCGGGTCCGGCCTGGGGGGCTCGTCCACCATGATCGTCGCGATGATAGCCGCGATGTCCAAATGGCGGAGCCGCGACATGACCCCGCACGAGATCGCGGAGCTGGCCTATAGGCTGGAGAGGGAGGACCTGGGGCTCAGCGGCGGGAAGCAGGACCAGTTCGCGGCGGCGTACGGCGGGTTCAACCTCATGCGCTTCGACGGCGAGGGCGTGACCGTCGAGCGCAAGTATCTGGACGAGGACACCCTCAACGAGCTCCAGTACAGGTCCCTGCTGTGCTACACCGGCAAGTCCAGGAAGTCCGCCGCGCTGATAGACAAGCAGATCGACGCGTTCAAGACGGGCGCCAACGCGAACGCCCTGGACGAGTCCAAGCGCCTGGCGGTCGAGATCTGCGACGCGGTGGCCGGGGGGGATCTAGACGACGCCGGCCGCCTGCTGGACGAGTCCTGGGAGTACAAGAAGAGGTTCTCGAAGAACGTCTCCACCGCCGACACGGACAAATATTACAACCTGGCTAAGGCGACCGGCGCCATCGGGGGCAAGGTCTCGGGCGCAGGGGGCGGAGGGTTCATGTATTTCATCTGCAGGTACGACAAGAAGCACGAGGTGGCCAAGGCCCTGAAGAGGGCCGGGGCGGAGATAACCGAGTTCGCGTTCGACCCGTGCGGGGCGGTTGCGTGGAGGGGCGACGCGTGAGCCTCCTCATATCGTCGGAGCTCCGCAGGAGCGCGGGCGTGATCGAGAGGATCGATCCGGCGCAGATAAGGGCGGCCGCGGACGCCATCAAGAAGGCGGTGTCGGGCGGCGGCCAGGTGGTCTTCATGGGCAACGGCGGGTCGTCCGCCGACGCGCAGCACATCGCCGCGGAGTTCTCCGGCAAGTACGCCTTCGACAGGCCCCCCATGGCGGGGGTATCTCTGTCCAACATCGCCCCGGTGACCGCCATAGGCAACGACTACTCCTACGACCTCGTGTTCAAGAGGCAGGTGGAGGCGCTCTGCAGGAAGGGCGACGCGGTCGTCGGGTTCAGCACGTCCGGGAACTCCAGGAACGTGCTGCTTGCGCTGGAGGCCGCGAAGGCCATCGGCGCGTTCGCGATATCCTTCACGGGCGACTGCGGGAGGATCAGGGAGGTCGCAGACCTCCCGGTGATAATACCGTCCACGGAGACCCCCAGGATACAGGAGGGGTACCTGGCCGCCTGCCACGCCGTATGCGGGATCGTGGAGCGCGAGCTGTTCGGCAGGAAGGCGGTGCTGATCGACCGCGACGGCACGCTCATGAGGGACGTGCCCCACTCGGCCGACCCCGACAGGGTCGAGCTCCTCCCCGGCGCGGCGGAGGCGGTGGCAAGGCTCAACGCGGCGGGATACCTGGTCATAGTGGTCACGAACCAGGCCGGCATAGCCATGGGCAACTACGGCGAGGCCGAGCTGGCCGAGGTCCACCGCGTCCTCAGGGAGAAGATCGCCGCCGGAGGCGGCAGGATCGACGACATATTCTTCTGCCCGCACGACGCCCCCGAGCGCAGGAGGGACGGCGGCAGGTGCGAGTGCAGGAAGCCCGGCATAGGCATGGGCGAGGCCGCGATCATGAAGCACAACATAGATCCGTCGAGGTCGTTCATGGTCGGAGACAGCGAGGAGATGGACATGAGGTTCGGGGAGGCTCTGGGGATGAGGTCCATCCTCGTGTCCCCGGAGAGGACGCTGGCGGACGCCGCGGACGAGATCCTGGCGGCGGCCCGTTAATTTAATGTAATCCCGTCGCGATCGCCAGCCGGAGCGCATATGATGTACGTGATCTCACTGGTGGTTAGGAACGAGTTCGGCGTCATGCAGAGGGTGATGGGGGAGTTCACCCGGAACAAGATAAACGTCGAGACCATCGTCGTGGGCAAGTGCGAGGCACCAGGCAGATCCAGGATGGTCCTGTCCGTCGTCGGCAGGGACGCGGCCGAGACCGCCCTGGGCAGGCTCAGGAAGCTCCAGGACGTGTACGAGGCGGAGCTGGTCCCCGAGGCGGGGCAGTCCGCGTACGCCCTCATGTCGACGACCAGCGGCAACGTCGGGGTCGTCGGCGGGTCGGCGCAGGTCGAAGAGATAATAGAGCGCAGCAGGCCCGACAGGTACGTCAAGGCGCTCAACGCGCTTTGAAAGGATAGGTCATATAATGGAGAAGACGGAGAAGATCTGGCTGGATGGAAGGCTAGTCGACTGGAGGGACGCGAGGGTCCACGTGCTGACGCACGCCCTCAACTACGGCACGGGCGTGTTCGAGGGGATAAGGGTCTATCAGACGCCCCGCGGCCCGGCCGTGTTCAGGCTGAAGGACCACGTCAGGAGGCTCATGGACGGCTGCAGGGTCATGGGCATAGACCCCGTGTTCGGCGGGGAGAGATACTCCGCCGCGGACGTGGAGGAGGCGGTCAAGGAGACCGTCAGGGCCAACTCGAAGGTGGACTACGTCAAGCCGTGCGTGTTCCTGAACGGGGAGGAGGTCGGCCTCAACCCCGTCGGCGTCCCCGCCAGCATGTCCATAACATGCATATTCATGGGCCCGTACCTGTCGCCGTCGGAGGACGGCCAGAAGCTGATAACGTCCTCATGGCACAGGCCCGACAACCTCTGCGGCCCCGCCGGGGCGAAGATCAACGGCGCGTACGTCACGTCCTGCCTCGCGAAGAGGGAGGCGGTCCGCCAGGGCGCCAACGAGGCCGTCATGCTGAACTCCGTCGGGCACGTGGCCGAGTGCACCGGGGAGAACATATTCATCTACAAGAACGGGAAGGTGCTCACGCCCCAGTCGTCCGAGTGCATACTGGAGGGCATAAACAGGGCGTCCGTCATCAAGATAGCGAGGGACCTCGGCTACGAGGTGGAGGAGACCGAGGTCACCAGGACCCAGCTGATCTCCGCCGACGAGGTCTGGATGACCGGGACCGCCGTCGAGGTGGCCGCGGTCACGTCCATAGACGGCAGGGCCATAGGGGACGGGAGGATCGGCCCCGTGTCGAGGGAGATCCACGCGAAGTTCCACGACGCCGCCTGCGGCAGGGCCCCGGAGTACGGCTCCTGGCTGGACTACGTCTGACGGCGGTCAGCGCCGGCGCCCCGGGCGGCTCATCGTGAGCTCCCCGGACGCCGCCCTCTCGAGAACGGATTCGAGCCGGTCTATCAGCGGCCCCCACTCGTATCTGCGGGCCTGGGCGAAGGCGCCGCCGGCCAGCCCCTCCCTGTACCCCGGGTCCTCTAAGAGGGCGTTCATCGCGGCCGCCATCGCGCCCGGGTCCCCGGGCGGCACGGCCACCCCCCCGCCCCCGACGGTGTCCCCCAGCCCGTTGACGTCCGCGTACACCAGCGGCCTGCCGTGAGACATGGCCTCCACCGCGGCGAGCCCGAACGACTCGAACAGGGACGGCATGGCGAAGAACAGGCACGACCCCATCAGCTCCGCCTTCTCCTCCTCGCTCACCCACCCCCTCATCTCGACCCTGTCCCCCAGTCCCAGATCGGATATCATGCGGGCCAGCCTCTTCTCCTCCGGCCCCTTTCCGCAGACGATCAGCCTGCAGTCCACCTCCCTCATGGCCTCGATCAGGAACCCCAGGCCCTTGGTCTTCACCAGCCTCCCCAGGGACAGTATGAACCCTCCGTCCCCGGAGCCCCTCTCCGGGAAGGAGGAGAGCCCGGTCTGCACGGTGGTCACGTCCGACTCGCCGTATCCGCGGCGGACCAGGTCGCCCCTGACGTGGTCGCTCACGGCGATGATGTGGTCGAACGTGTCCAGGAGCCTCCCGAACCTCTCGTCCGACCACTCGGACAGCCTCCCTTGGAGCCCCGCCCCCTCGCCCCACATGTTGTGGTACGTGAACACCTTCGCCCCGTCGTACCTGCCAAGGTCCCCGTTGTAGCTGGGGGCCCACCTGTAGTTGTAGTTCACCACGTCCGCGTCGAGGCTCTCCAGCGCCTCCAGGACCCCCTTGGAGGATATGAACGGGGGGTTGTACACGCGCAGGAGCCTGGACTTCAGGCGGATTATCCTGTACCCGTCCCTCTCCTCCTCCTCCGCCGTCCCCGGGAGCCTCCCGGTCAGGACGATGGCCTCGTGCCCCCTCTCCGCGAGGAGCCTGCACTCGTCGTGCATCCTGTGCTCAATGCCTCCCGCGAAGGGGTAGAAGAAGGGGTTGACATCGACGATCCTCATCAGCGCGCCCGCCCCGCCGATCTCCCCGCGGATAGATAAATCAACCGCACGGCAGGCGCGCCCGCCCCGCCGGCCGCGCCCGCCAACAAGTCTGGATCTTGTTAAAATGCAATGATGCGGCAGGTCAGAATCATCAATGCGGCCCGCCTCTGTTCGGCACGGGTCATCAAAAAACGGCCTCGTGCGCGGGCAGCTGTGGCTGGTTTAAATAATAATAAGGGCGAATCGCGCCGAAGCATCATTTGATGCCTAAGGTGGGGGAATAATTATGGCAATCATACCTAGCGGTAAAAGCGGAGCGCGCGCTCTCGCGTGCGCGGCCGTTCTTCTGGCGCTCGCCCTGTCTCTCGCGGTCCTCGCGTATTCGAGCGACGACGCGGACGCGGCGCCTGTGAACGTGACCTTCGCTAAGCAGTCCGGCGCGACGACAAAGGACGCGTCGCTCCAGTATTCAGTCAACGGAGGCCCGTGGACCGCGTTCACAGGGTCCGCCAGCATCGAAGAGGGATCCACTGTGTCCCTGAGGGCGTCGTCCACATCCAACGAGCAGTTCCTGTACTGGTACGGCGGCGTCAACAGCGCCGAGACCGAAGTCTCGTTCACTGTGGCCGGGCCGGTGACGGTCAACGCGAAATGCGTGACCGCGGGGCCCACGCACATAAAGGAGGTCACCGCGTCGGTGACCGGGGAGGGGTCCGTGCAGTTCAAGGCGGACAACGAGGCGTACATAGACTTCCCGTCCGGCGGGACCCAGAAGTTCGAGCACGGGTCCCCGGCGTCCCTGAGGGCGTCTCCCGCGGCGGGGAGCTCGTTCATATGGTGGTCCGGCGCACTGTCCGGAAGCGCCCCAGCACAGTCCCTGTCGATGATCGACAGCAGGATCGTGTCCGCCACGTTCCATTCGTCATCCGATCTCAAGACGCTGTCTACGTCATACGCTCTCGCCGGCTCTGCGACCGGCACGATCCAGTATTACCAGAACGGCCTGTGGCACGACCTGTCCCCTTCGTTCTCCGTTCCGACAGGCACGTCGCTCAGCGTGAGGGTCAACATCGTCGTGGGCAAGTTCTTGGGCTGGGACGGCTCGCTGTCCGGGCAGGACCGCATCGGGACCGTGGTCATGGATTCCGATAAGAGCCTATCCATAAGGCTGGCTAGCGATAACACGTATCCGGTCTACCCCTCCCAAATAGGCGAGGGGGACTTTTTGATCAGTTTCGATGGCGGAGCCAGCTGGTATGAGGATGAAAACGTATACAAATACACGAGTAGTGGAGAGCTCACAATAGATCCATGGACCGACTTCGCCTTTAAAGCAGTTGGCAAGAACGGCTACGAGTTCGTGTACTGGACCGGCGACGTTCCCGGAGACCCGCTGGACCCGATCCAGCACATAGGGAGGGGTCAGACAAGCGCGAGCAGGACTCTGACCCCGGTCTTCTCCAACGACGTGAAGACGGTGAGCGCGGCGATATCCGCCCCGTATTCGCCCGCGACCGGAAAGATCCAGTTCAAGTTGAGCGGCACATGGTACGACTTCCCCGCAGGGGGGCTCAGGGTGCCCGGGGGCGACACCGTCACGCTCTCCGTCCTGGAGGATCCCGGTTGCGTCTTCCTCTGGTGGACCGGCGGCATAACGGGGCCCGCAAGGGAGCAGAGCCTCCGCGTCGACGGCGACAAGTCCGTCACGGCGGTCCTCAACAGGAACCTCCCCGGAGACAACCTCACCCTGACGGTCAACATATCCGGGCCAGGGGCCGTCACGGCCAGGAACCTGGGCCTCTGGGGCAGCGACTGGCAGTCCCTCCCGGAAACCGGCACGATGGTGATCCCGGCGAGCGGGTCCACTCTGAACATCGATCTGCAGGCGACCCCGTCCAGCGGATCCAGGTTCATCTGGTGGACCGGCGACCTGGCATCCGCGGCTCCGACCGGGAGCCTGACCATGACGTCCAACAAGCTGGTCAACGCGGTCTTCAGTTCCAACGCGCACAAGGTCACCGCGACGACCGCCGAGGGATCCATAACATACATGTTCGAGGGGACGCCCACTCCGTTCCCGCAGGGCGGGCTGTACGTCCCCCACGGGTACGCGCTCGAGCTCGCCCTCACGGGCAACACGACCGAGTTCAAGCAGTGGACGGGCTTCACCCAGGGGACCCAGCAGCTCTCGCCCACGCCGACGCTGACAGTGAACTCCGACCTGAACCTGGTCGCCACGTTCCTCCAGCCCATGCGCACGGTCACCATAGTCAACGGCCCCAACGGCCACTCGACGCCCAGCGGCGAGGTGCAGGTGGAGAACGGCGGGACTCTGAACATCCTGTTCGGCCCGTCCGAAGGCTACAAGCTCTCGGACGTGCTGGTGGACGGGTCCTCGTACCTGAGCAGGATGGGCGGGTACAGGCTCACGCTCGCGGACGTCAGGGCGGACTGCACCGTGGAATCCTTCTTCGCGCTCGGGGCGTACTCCATAACCGCGTCCGCCGACGGCGGCGCGACCATATCGCCGTCCGGGACCGTGGAGGTCTCCTATGGGGGGTCCCAGACGTTCAGGTTCGAGCCCAAGGCGGGCCACCAGATAACCTACGTGGTCGTCGACGGCGTGACGGTGGAGGGCTCGGCAGACCTGGACTACTACATGTTCAAGAACGTCGTGCAGAACCACACCATAGAGGTGCTCACCGGCGACGTGAGGCTGGTCCTGACCATGGAGGCCAAGGGCGACGGGCTGCTGGAGTACAGGATCGGCAACGGGGCGTTCGCGAGCTACACCCAGCCCGTGACCCTGGCGTACGGGTCGTCCGTGACGATCCGCGCGACCCCCGCGGAGGGCAACGTGTTCAAGGGCTGGTGGGACGGCAAGATCAACAGCACGGACGAGGTCCAGACGATCTCCGACGTGCGCGACTCCTGGAGCGTCCTGGCGACCTTCGGGCCGCCCGAGCCTACCGCGCCCGGGGACGACGGCCTGTGGGAATCGATACCCGTGCCCATAATCTGGCTGTTCGTAGGCGTGGGCGCGGTCCTGGTGTCCTTCGTGCTGGCGTCCGCCCTCTCGGGCAGGTTCAGCAGGAGATCCTGACCGCCGGGCCGATCCAAACCGCGCCGGCCCCGGCGGCCGGCGCCCCTTTCCCGTTTTCTTTCTCTGCTTCCCCGCCGCGACGGGGATTGGCACAGGGTCTGACCCCGGCCCCGGCAAATCAGCGGGGATCCCGCTCATATTAAATAGCAGCACAAAATTGGCGGGATGCTCTTATGAGCCGATGAATGATGACGGCGCTCGCGCCGGAAAGAGGTAATTGAAATGTCTGTATTCGTTAAATTCGATACGCCGAAAGAGATCTCGGACAAAGCCTACTCCCTCGCGGAGATCGCCAGGGACGGCGGCAAGATAAAGAAGGGGACCAACGAGGTCACCAAAGCCGTCGAGCGCGGAGACGCGGCGCTGGTCATAATGGCCGTCGACGTCAGCCCGCCCGAGATACTCGCCCACCTCCCCGCGCTCTGCGAGGAGAGGAACGTCGCGTACGTCTACGTCCCCAGCAAGGCCGAGCTCGGCAACTCCATAGGCCTGGAGAAGCCCACCGCGTCCATCGCGATAACCGACGTCGGGAAGGGGAAGCCCCTGCTGGAAGAGATCGCCCAGGCCGTCAAGTCTCTGAAGAGCTGAGGTGGCCTCGATGGTGGACACTGACAGCATACCTTCCGAGGTGGTCGAGATCATCGGCCGCACCGGGATGACCGGGGAGGCCACACAGGTCAAAGTCCGCGTGTTGGACGGGCGCGACAAGGGAAGGATAATCACGAGAAACATAATGGGCCCGGTCAGAATGGGCGACATCCTCATGCTGAGGGAGACGTCCAGAGAGGCCAGGAAGCTCGGGATGGGCAGGTGAGCATCATGGTCGAGATAAGAAAATGCTCCTTCTGCGGCGGGAACATAGAGCCCGGCACGGGCAAGATGTACGTCAAGAAGGACGGCACGGTCCTCAACTTCGACAACAACAAGTGCTTCAAGAACATGATCCGGCTCAAGAGGGTCGCCAGGACCACCGAGTGGACCGAGAAGGCGGCCATCGAGAAAGCCGCCCGCCTGAAGGCGCTCGAGAAGAAGTGATCCCATGGCGATGGAGAGAACGTACCTGATGGTCAAGCCGGACGGGGTCCAGCGCGGTCTGTGCGGCGAGATCCTGTCCCGCTTCGAGAAGAAGGGGCTCAAGATCGTCGCCGCCAAGTTCATGGTCATCCCGAAGGCGGTGGCCGAGAGCCACTACGGGGAGCACAAGGGCAAGAAGTTCTACGACTCCCTCATCTCCTACATCTCGTCCGGCCCCGTCCTGGCCCTCGTGCTCGAGGGCGACGGCGCCGTCGCGGTCTGCAGGGGCATGATGGGCAAGACGAACCCGCAGGAGTCCGCTCCCGGCACCATAAGGGGCGACTACGGCATGGTCACGGGGATGAACCTCATCCACGGCTCCGACTCGCCCGAGTCCGCCGCGAGGGAGATCTCCATATTCTTCAAACCCGAAGAGCTCGTCGAGTACGCCCGCTCGTCCGATTCTTGGATATACGAGTGAAACCCATTCCCTTTCATCTTTCCGAGGCGATCACATGGCGATAAGACAGCCGGTGGTCAGCGTGCTCGGCCACGTTGACCATGGGAAGACCAAGCTGCTGGACAGGATCAGGGGAACCTCCGTCCAGGCGCGGGAGGCCGGCGCGATCACGCAGCACATAGGCGCCACCGAGGTCCCCGTGGACCACATCTACAAGGTGTGCGCCCAGCTCATCGGGAAGAAGAGGTTCGACGTGCCCGGGCTGCTGTTCATAGACACCCCCGGGCACCATTCCTTCGTGACGCTCAGGGCGAGGGGCGGGTCCCTCGCCGACCTGGCGGTCCTCGTCATAGACATACGGGAGGGGCTCATGCCCCAGACCATAGAGTCCATACGCATCCTGCGCCAGTACAAGACCCCCTTCGTCATCGCCCTCAACAAGGTGGACACCATCCAGGGGTGGTCGTCCGTGGACGGGAGGCCCTTCGTGCTCTCCGAGAGGGAGCAGCAGGCGCACACCATGGAGGCGTTCAACGAGAAGATGTACAAGATAATCGCCCGCCTGGCCGAGGAGGGCATATCCGCGGACCGGTACGACCGCATCGACGACTTCACCAAGGCGGTCGCCCTGGTGCCCATAAGCGCGAAGGAGGGCGAGGGCATACCCGACCTCCTCCTGGTCCTGATCGGGCTGGCGCAGAGGTTCCTGGAGCAGAGGCTCGACAAGGGCGAGGGCGAGGGGGCGGGCAAGGGCACGATCCTGGAGGTCAAGGAGGAGAAGGGCCTCGGCAAGACGCTGGACATGATCCTGTACTCCGGGACCCTGAGGGCGGGCGACACCGTCGCCATAGGCACGAGGTCCGCGCCGCTGGTCACCAGGGTCAAGGCGATACTCAAGCCGAAGCCCCTGGACGAGATACGGGACCCGCGCGACAGGTTCGACTCGGTCAAGGTCCTGGCCGCCGCCGCGGGCGTCAAGATCTCCTGCCAGAGCACCGACGGGGTCATCGCCGGCGCGCCCATACGCGTGGTGAAGGGGCCGGGCGACCCCGCCGTGTCCGAGATAGGCGAGGAGACCAGCATCAAGATAGACGTGCAGGACAAGGGCATAACGATCAAGGCGGACGCCATAGGGTCCCTGGAGGCCCTCGCCTTCGAGGCCAAGGCGGCCGGGATCCCCATAAGGAAGCACGGCATAGGCGACATAACCCGCAGGGACATAGTGGAGGCGGCATACGGCGACAAGGGCAACCAGGTGATCCTGGGGTTCAACGTCGCGGTTTCCAAGGACGCGGAGGCGGAGATGCTCAACCACAGCCTCAGGGTGATGACCGACCAGATCGTCTACAAGCTCGTGGAGGACTACAAGGAGTGGCTGGACGAGTCCAAGCGCAAGCTGGACACGGACAAGAGGGCGGAGTTCCCGTTCCCGGCCAAGTTCAAGATACTCCCTGACTGCATATTCCGCGTGAGCAAGCCCGCCATAGTGGGCGTGCGCGTCCTGTCCGGCAGGCTGAGGATAGGCCAGCCGCTGATCCTGGCCGACGGCAAGGACGGCGGGAGGATCAAGAGCATACACGCGGGGGAGGACGCCCTCAAGGAGGCCAAGCAGGGCGACGAGGTCGCCATAGGCATAGACGGCGTCACCGCGGGCCGCCAGGTCAAGGAGGGCGACGTGCTGTACGTCTCGCTCATAGCCTCGTCGCTCAAGCAGCTGGCCGCGATGGGGCTGACGGACGACGAGCGGATGGTGATGGAAGAGGTCATGGCGATCATGCGCAGGGAAGACCCCTTCTGGGGGATGTGACGGTGCCGGCGGAGGAGATGGCCGCCGAGGTCAGCGGGTTTCTGGACGACCTCCGGCGGTCCGCGCGCGCGCCCATCGAGATAGAGGCGGATTTCGACGGCATAGTGATATGCGGGATGGGCGGGTCCGCCATAGTGGGGGACATCATCAGGGACTGCGTGATAGGCGAGGCCTCCGTGCCCATCCACGTCCAGAGGTTCCCGGACCTGCCGTCATGGGTGGGCCCCGGCACCCTCGTGATAGCCTCCAGCTACTCCGGGAACACCCGGGAGACCAAGTCCATGTACCTCCAGGCGCGGGAGAGGGGGTGCAGGATCCTGGCGATGGCGTCGGGGGGCGACCTGCTGAGGCTGGGCAGGGAGAACGGCGACATCGTCGTGGAGATGAGGCGGGGCCTGCAGCCCCGCAGCGCGCTCGGGATGAGCCTGGGGCACCTGGCCGGCGTGACGGACTCCCTCCTGGGCACCCGCTGCAGGGAGAGGATCGAGGAGATCCTCCCGTCCCTGTGCGGGCTCCGGGGCGAGCTGGAGCGCGAGGGCTCCCTGGCGGACGAGATAGCCGCCGAGCTCTCGGGGCGCATACCTATAATCTACGCCACGCCGGGCATAGGGTCGTCCGCCACCCGTTGGAAGACGCAGATCAACGAGAACTCCAAGATGCTGGCGTTCACGGGGTCCGTCCCCGAGTTCAACCCCAACGAGCTCTCCGGATGGTCCGAGGGGGAGGACAGGCTCATGGACAAGTGCGCGCACGTGTTCCTGTGCGAGGAGGGGGCGCGGAAGGCGAACCTAGACATGGCGGAGAGGGCGATGTCGTCGCTCCGCGGGCGCGGATAGCTGGTGCGGGAGATCCGCATAGAGGGGGAGACGGTCCTGGAGAGGACCCTGAGGGCGGTCATGATCGGGGACGTCGTCTCCCTCCGCCTCGCCGCGCTCGGCGGAGCGGATCCGACGGATGTCTCAGTTATATCTGATTTCAAAAAAAGATTAGATTCGCGCTTGCAAAAAATGGTGCTTTTTAAAAATTGATACTTTGTGATTTATCAATTCTTTCCTTTGACGTACATCTTTTTAGGTCAGATCTAATGTGTGTGGCTATACATTTATAAAGTTGGACGTTTACTACCTCCAGGACATGTCTGTAGGAAGGGTATGGTATTTCGATGCGCTGGACGACGTGTGCGACAGGTCCTCTCTGAACATAGTCGTAGGCCTGCGCGGATGCGGCAAGACCTCCATGCTCAGGGACTTCTGCGAGACCATGTCAGCCAAGGACCACCGCAGCGTCATATGGCTCGACTCCGGCAAGGGGGACCAGATGCGCGACGGGAAGAAGCTCCTGTCCGTCGCCCGCGACAGGGTCAGCATACAGAACGACCCCATCGTGGTCCTGGACAACGTGCAGGAGGTCAAGGGGTGGGCCGACGTGGCGAAGGCGCTCCTCGAGAAGGGGCTCAACGTGTATGTCATCGGATCCACCAAGGACGTCCTCCTGGACGCCGTCGGCGCGAACCTGCCCTCCCAGTACCTCGAAGTCACCCCCCTGTCCTTCAGGGAGTACGCCTGCATGAGGCCCCGCATCGAGGAGAAGACCCTGCTCAAAGACTACATGGAGTACGGCGGGCTCCCGGCGGTGGCGATCCTCATAGACGACAAGATCGATCTGATCCCCACCGTCATCTCCGGCATGTACAGCACCGCCCTCCGCGACGTGGTCGGGCGGAACGAGGTCAGGGACATGGCCCTCATGGACGCCCTGTTCGTGCACCTCATGAAGAACATAGCCCGCTCCGTGTCCGTGCGCAAGGTGGTGTCCTGCCTCTCCGACACATACAGGAAGACCTCCACGGAGACCATGGACACGTACATAAAGCACCTCGAGTCGGCGTTCCTCATCTACCGCTCCAAGAAGTTCGACGTGATCAGCGGGGAGTACCTCAGGACGGCGGACAAGTTCTACGCCTCCGACGTGGGGCTCCGCAACAACACTGTGGGGTACTCCGAGGAGGAGGACAAGGCCGCGATAATAGAGAACCTGGTCTACCTGGAGCTGATGCGCCGCAGCGACTCCGTCTCCACCGGCATGCTCAACGGCAAGGAGGTCGACTTCGTGGCGTTCTCCGGCGAGGAGCGCAAATACTATCAGGTGCACATCGGGCGCGACATCAGGTCCCTGGAGAAGGCGGCCGGGATCCTCGCGAACATACCCGACAAGTTCCCCAAGACGGTCATAACCCTGGACGACGACCCGGCCAGCAAGGCGCAGGGCGTCAGGTCCGTGGGGATATCGGATTTCCTGACCGGCCGCGACTGAAGGGCGTTCGCTTCGGAGAACTCTGAAAACGCCTCGCGCCCGCTTCGGCGCTCGCAGAAGGGCGCTTTTCAGAGCGGGCGCCATCCGCCGCCGCATCCCTCTCATGTCGCATATCCGCGCGCGACGCGCTCGTCGAGCGGGATCTCCCCGCGCTTTGCGACATCATGCGCTCCGCGGATCTTTCCCTCGCCGCGGTCGTCGTCCCTCGCGCCGCCGCTTTGAAAACGCATCCGCGTTCATATCGCCCCGCTTCGAAGATATGGGGGGCTTCGTCCCTCTTTTCAGGAGGAGCTCGAACTCCCCCCCCCCGCTCCGCGTTCCTCCCGCGAACGTCTCTCCACGCCCTCCGGGCGCGGCTCCGCCATCCCGCCCCGGGCTCCGCCATAGCCGCCAATATGGAGAATGTGATTGTTCGCAACCCATCAATATAAGGCGATGGGGCCGTGATTCCGATGAATTTATTCTAATTTTTTGTAATTGTTTTGATTTATTCTAAAATTATAGAATTAATCGAAACGATTATACGGCGCATAGCGCATGCCCATACATGCAGGCGTTCCTGGGAAGGGAGGGCGAGCTGGGCTCTCTCAACGAATGGCACTCCGGGGGGAGGTTCGAGCTCGTCATGATGTACGGCCGCCGCCGCGTGGGGAAGACCTCCATAATCCGAGAGTTCGTCAAAGGCAAGCGCGCCATAGTCATCGATGCGATGCGCGTCAAGGGGGGAGGGAACCTCCGCCTCATGAGGGAGGCGGTCGCCTCCGCCCTGGGCGCGGACACGGAAGGCATGCGCATAGGGGATCTGCTCCGCCTCATAGGGGAGCATTCGGGCGAGAGGCTCGTCCTGGCGATAGACGAGTTCCCCTTCTTCGCGGAATCCGACGAGGAGCTGATGAGCTCCCTGCAGGCGTTCGCAGACGGCCCGGCCGCGGGCACGCGGCTATTCATCATACTATGCGGCTCGTCCATGGGTTTCATGAAGAGGCAGGTCATGGGCATAGAGAGCCCCCTGTACGGCAGGAGGACGCGCGAGATGCACGTGAGGCCCATGGACTATCTCGAGGCCTCCGTTTTCCTGGAGGGGCGCACCCCGTACGAGAAGGCATGCGTCTATGGCGCGGTCGGTGGGGTCCCTGGATACCTCTCCAAGTTCTCCGGGGGCGAGGGCGTGTTCGACGTGATGGCCCGCGAGTTCTTCACAGAGGGCACCACCCTGTGCTCAGAGCCAGAATCCCTCCTGATGCAGGAGCTCAGGGACCCCAGGGCGTACAACGACGTGATAGCGGCGGTGGCCTCCGGGAAGGCGAGGCTGAGCGAGATCTCAGACATGGCGGGGATCGGGGCCCCGGAGGCGTCCAGGCTGCTGTCGGACCTGGAGGATCTGGGCTACGTGGAAAAGGCCACGCCGTTCAACGAGAAGCCCGGGAGGCGCACGCGGTACTTCCTCGCGGACAACCTGTTCAGGTTCCGCTACTACATGGCGGTGCAGAGGCGCGCCAGGGTGTTCGGCGCGGACATGGCGGCGACCGCGGGGAACATAGAGCGGGAGATGCCCGAATACATGGGGAGGGCGTTCGAGGGCATGTGCGCCCAGTTCGTCAGGAGGATGGGATACCCCCTCGCGGGGAGATGGTGGGGCGCGGGGCAGGATTCCGGCCTGGAGATAGACGTCGCGGCCTCCGTGGCGGAGGGGGGGAGGGTCAGGGGGCTGCTTGCGGAGTGCAAGTTCACGAATAGGAAGGCGGGCGTGGAGGATCTGGAGGGGCTCAGGGAGGCGGCGGACCGCGTCAGGGGGCTGGATTCGAGGGAGCTCGCGATATTCTCCAAGTCGGGGTTCACGGACTCCCTGGAGGCCAGGGCGGAGGCCGAGGGGGTGAGGCTGATATGCTTGGATGACATGTTCGGTGTCTAATGGAACGGTCCGCACACCGTGATGGAAAGGGTCTCACAGGGGCTAATGGGAGATATGCCTATGGGAACGCTTGAGCAAGGCAGGTTGAAGAGAGGTTCGTCAGCGGCATCCGCGGCATTATCGAGACTTCGCGGGAGGCGGCCGTGCTTAGTATGGAGCGCGAGCGCGAGGAGATGCGTCGGAGAATTGGGGACTGCATCCTCGAAGAGGAGCGGAGCGGGCGGCATCTCGTCGAACGCGGATCAAGCCTTGCAGACGACCTCGAAAGGCGCATTGATCGGGAATTCGGGAGCGGATTCAGTAGCCAGCAGATCGCTGTGGAGAACGGGGAGGGGATGCCACAGACTCCGAAAGAAATCATCAAGGATCCGATGTTCCTCGAGTTCCTGGGATTGAAGCGTGAAAACGCATATTACGAATCCGATCTGGAATCTGCGATCATAACCCATTTGCAGTCTTTTCTGCTGGAGCTGGGAAACGGATTTTCCTTCGTGGCGCGCCAGAAGCGCCTGCTGTTGGAAGACGACGAGTTCTTCGCAGACCTGGTGTTCTACAACAGGATCCTGCGTTGCTTCGTGATAATCGAGATCAAGACGCGCAAGATCACGTACGAGGACATAGGGCGGCTCCAGATGTACGTCAACCACTACGACCGCTTCGAGAAGAGGGACGATGAGGCGCCTACGGTGGGCATACTGCTGTGCGCCGCTAAGAACGACACGGTGGTGAAAATGACTCTGCCGAAAGACAACTCCTCCATCATCGCAAGCAGGTACGAGCTGTATCTCCCGTCCGAATCGCAGCTCCTCGACGAAGTCAAGGCAGAAATCGAGCGTTTCGATGAATGATAGCTTGTCAAAAATAGATCTGCGATCCTCCTCTGCTAGGGTGCGGACGGAATCTGAGAGCAGTGCCAGCGATCTCCGCGCCTCATGGCTCGACGCGGGGTGCGGACGGAATTCCAGTGGAAACAGAGGTCTGTAAAGACTCCCCTAGAAAAAGGGGCGCGTCACAGGCGGGGGACCGCTTTCAGGTCTGCCATAGCGCGATAAGGGCGTGCGCGCCGCTTCTCGCTCGAACCATCCCTCTCGTGCGCGTGAGAGAGGCGCCCGCGCCTCCAGCCCGTCCCGCCCCTGTGTGGGCCTGTCGTTCCCACACAAAATAGAATGGGGCTGTTTTGAGCATTCTTATATATTCAAGAAACACATAACATTAAATATAATAGAGATATGCGCTGGTGATTTGAAATGCCGATTGGGCTGTGTCCGGTATGTAGCAGGCGGAAAGCCATCATATATGCGATTGCTAAGTCAGCCGTGGCTCTCGCGGTGTTGTCTGTGGCCGCATATCTGTTGATGGCGCGCTTCGGCGCCTCGTTGATTTCGATGTCAGTTCTGTTTTTCGTCGCAACAGTGATGATGGTCTGTTTCAGATATCTGGACGATGCCATCGGACACCGCATGGATCAGAGAGTCATATCCAAGCCTGCGAACAGAGTGAACGCTCAGAGCAAATAATAGAGGGATGCAGATAATAGGCTAGGACGACCTCTCGAAAAACAACTTTGAGAAAGCAATCCACGTCCAGGTAAGCATGTATCAGTTTCGAACATGGTGACTTCTGGGATGTTCATAGCGCTGCTTCCAGCGGCGATAGGCACATCACGTTCGCCCGAAGAGGTCTTCTTCTATTACGCGATCATTTTGTTCGCGTCGTTCGTGCTTTCCATGGGAGTCATTAGCTACTATAGATCTAGATACTCAGAATACAAGTTCAACCATATCATGTACGCCTCGGTATGCATTTTCGAATCCTACTTCAAGTCTGGAGATCTATCTAAAATCTCAATCCCTGATGCCAAAGAAGCGATAAAAAACGCCTGCGAGACCATGTACGCCAAAATGATTTTGTAGTTGGAGGCATATATTTTTACTATAAGGCGATAAAACACGCACACTATGGCTGGATGAGCGATCTGGAGTCCACAACCCTTGATCCTAACTTCGTCAAAAAAGTAAAAAAGACGATGATCGCGACATCCGTCGATCTATGCTGATCGGTCCGTCCGACCCAGCTTTCGCCCGCGCAAAGATTTATAAGCAAACCTCCGCTACAGCGCGGTACAGGTGTTCAAATGGTAGATTACAAAGCTATCGTCAATGACGTGAAGACCGGGAAGTCGTACAACGTCCCCGTCACAGGCCACCACGCGAACTCTCTGAACGGTAAAAACCTCGGAGAGATCGTAGACGGGATATTCGTGGGCCTCCCGGGGTACAAGCTGAAGATAACCGGCGGGAGCGACAGGAACGGCACACCCATGAGGGCCGACCTGCCCGGCAACAAGAGGAGGAGGCTCCTCCTCTCCGACGGCCTCGGGTTCCACGAGAGGTACCCCGGCGAGAGGAAGAGGACCACCGTACGCGGATCCGCGATCTCGACCGACATCGTGCAGATCAACCTCGCGATAACCGAGTACGGCCCGAAGTCCGTCGAGGAGTCGTTCGCCAAGCCCGAAGCCGCAGCGGAGAAACACTGATGAAAGTACCTCGGCAGCCGGAGATCAACATCGGCCTGATCGGCCATGTCGATCATGGGAAGACGACTCTGACGAAGGCCCTGTCCGGGGAATGGACCGACCGCCACTCCGAAGAGATCAAGAGGGGCATCTCCATCCGCCTCGGCTACGCCGACGTGGCGTTCTATAAATGCCCTGAGTGCGAGGGCTCCGCCGCGTACGGCACGAGCCCCAAGTGCAAGGCGTGCGGCTCCGAGGCGGAGTGCGTTCGCTCCGTGTCCTTCGTGGACGCGCCCGGGCACGAGACCCTGATGGCGACCATGCTGTCGGGCGCCGCCCTGATGGACGGCGCGCTCCTGCTGGTGGCCGCCAACGAGAGGTGCCCCCAGCCGCAGACGAAGGAGCACCTCATGGCCCTGTCCATAGTGGGCATAGAGAACGTGATCATCGTCCAGAACAAGATCGACATCGTCTCCAGGGAGCAGGCGGTGGAGAACTACAGGCAGATCAAGGAGTTCGTCAAGGGGACGGTCGCGGAGAGCGCCCCCATCATACCGGTGTCCGCCAACCGCGGCGTGAACATAGACCTCCTGATTAAGACGATCGAGGACAAGATAGTCTCCAAGGTCGTCCGCGACGTAGACGCCCCGCCGCTGATGCACGTGGCCCGCTCGTTCGACATAAACCCGCCCGGGACCGCGCCCAAGGACCTCAGGGGAGGCGTCTTGGGAGGCACGCTCATCCAGGGCAGGCTGAAGATAGGAGACGAGATAGAGATGGTCCCCGGCAGGAAGGTGGAGATCGCCGGGAAGGCGTCCTACGAGAGGATAACCGCCAAGGTCGCGTCCCTGCAGGCAGGGGGCAAGAGCGTGAAGGAGGTGGTCCCGGGAGGCCTCATAGCCATAGGGACCGCGCTGGACCCGTCCATGACCAAGTCCGACGGCCTCATAGGCCGCGTGATCTGCTCGCCCGGGAACGTCCCGAAGGTGGCGCACGACTTCGTCATGAAGACGACGCTCCTCGACAGGGTCGTGGGATCGTCCGCCGACCTAGTGGTCGACGACATCAAGAGCAACGAGCCCCTCATGCTCAGCGTGGGGACGGCGACCACCGTCGGCATAGTCAAGAGCGCCAGGAGCGACCTCGCCGAGGTCGCGCTGAAGATCCCGGTCTGCATACTCCCGGGGCAGAGGGTCGCCATATCTAGAAGGATCTCCAACAAGTGGAGATTGATCGGATACGGCATAGTAGAACAGTGATCTCTATGCAGACCGTGGTCCTGGACGCGAACGCGCTTCTGATGCCGTTCGAGGTCCGGATCAACCTGGACCTCGCCATCAGCGGCCTTCTCGGGGACGCGCGCTGCGTCGTCCCCGGCCCCATACTGGGCGAGCTGAAGCGGCTGGACCACAGGTTCGCCAAGGCGGCGCTGGAGCTGGCCAGGAGGTACGAGGTGATCCAGACGGAGAACACCGGCGACAAGGCGGTCCTGGAGGCGGCGCTCAGGACGGACGGATGCGTCCTGACCAACGACAGGGAGCTGCGCTCGTCGCTCAGGAAGCTCGGGATCCGCGTGATCCATCTGAGGTCCGGGACCCATCTCGTCATCGATTGATTTTAACGGAATGACTTGATGAAACCGTGCAATATGGCGGCTCCGCATGGATGGATTTTTACAGCCCCGGCATCCGAGGGCGGATGAGGCGGGCCGGCGGAGAATCAGATAGTGGGGGTGAGTTCGAGAAAGCAGGGATCATGAGCGACGACGACGTCATGGGCCTTGTGAGGGAGGTTCGCGCGGAGATCGAGGGCGGGACCCCCCCCGTCAAGTCCTGGGACTGCCTCCGTATCGATCTGAACAGCGGCCTCATTTACTGTTTTGAGGGATGATAGAGGGATGATAGAGGGATGATAGAGGGATGATAGAGGGATGATAGAGGGATGATAGAGGGATGATAGAGGGATGATAGAGGGATGATTGAGGGATGATTGAGGTATGATTGAGGTATGATTGAGGTATGATTGAGGTATGATTGAGGTATGATTGAGGTATGATTGAGGTATGATTGAGGTATGATTGAGGTATGATTGAGGTATAGATCGGAAGAGCGTCGTGTAGGGAAAGAG
>JAIRPP010000004.1 GCA_031256955.1 Candidatus Methanoplasma sp.
CACCGGAGACGCGCCGTAGCCGTCTCCGCCCCCCCCCTTCTCCGCCGGAGCCGCCGGCGGCGGTCAGGGCGACCGCCGAGACGGCGATCGCGACCAGCAATGCCAAAAGGAGAGCGACGGTCATGAAGCGCCCCCTCCCCCTCTCATCTTTCTCTGCTTCTCTAGTCATAACGGTCCTCCAATGAGACCGACGGGCATACCTCCGCGGGCGCATTTAAAACAGCGGCACGATCTGCGGCCCCGGCGCCGGAAAGAGCATGCCGCGCCCCATCAATTCTACGTTTCTATAGGGATCTCGGCGGATCCCGGCTGATCGTATAGAACTCCGGCCCCGATCCGGCCGCGGATCATAGGTGTACGTCGGATGCCGGGCGATCCGCCCCCCGCCCCCCCTTGCGCGGGCGGCGCGACTATGCGGGAGTTGTAGTCCACCCCCGTGATCTGCGGCACGGCGGAGGCCCCCTCGCCGGTGTGGAAGGTCACGGTGTACGCCGCGTCCCCGCACCCGCCATAGTGCACGAATATATATCTGAAACATCGAATGGGGTCCGATGGATGGTCGAAGCGCCAGGTATTCCGCCCTGTTCCTGTTCGTCCCCGCGATGTACGGGCTGAACCTGGTGATAGCCAAGGACGTCCTGGAGAGCGTCCCGCCCTACGCCCTGATATTCGTGACCCACGGCATCGGCGCGCTCCTGCTCCTGGCGTCCCGCCCGTTCCTCGGGTCCCCGAAGATACGTAGGAGGGACGCGGCGCGCGGGATCCCCGTCGGGCTCATGATATTCCTCGCGTCCGCGCTCCAGTTCACGGGGCTGGCGGACACCACGCCCGCCAGGGGCGCGCTCCTCACGATACTGTACGTGGTCATCATACCCATCGCGGCAATGTTCGCGCGGCGCAAGGCGTCCGCCCGCCCGCTCCTGTTCGGGCTCATGAGCCTCGCGGGGGTCGCCATCCTGTCGGGCGCGATAGGGGACGGGGCCCCCCTGAGCGGGGGGGACGCGCTGGTGGCGGCCGGGGCGGTCTTCTGGGCCCTCCAGTTCCTGCTCCTGGAGAGGTATTCTCCGAGCATGGACCCGGTGAACTTCACGGCGGTCCAGCTGGCGGCGGCGACGGCGCTCTCCCTGGCGGCGACCCTGGCGCTGGAGCCCGGGATCCACCCCGCCCCCGCGTCGGGGAGCGCGTGGTGGATCGGGCTCGCGTTCATGGGGGCGGTCACCATCGGGCTGTGCTTCTTCATACAGACGCACGTCCAGTCCAAGATACCCGCGTCGGTGGCGTCCGTGCTGTGCTGCACCGAGTCGGTGTTCGCCCTGGCGATATCGGCGCTCACGGGCGGCGACGAGATCACTCTCGCCCTCGTGGCGGGCGCGGCGGTCGTCACGGCCGCCGCGGCACTGTCCGCGGCGTTCGGGCAGGAAGGCCTCATCGGCGGCGAGAGGGGATGATCGGGGAGATCCGTCGCGGGCGGGTCAGATGAATCTGAACACGATGTTGGTCGCGATCGTGGCGGCGAATATCGCGACAGGGATCAGGACGGAGTACTTCCTCATGCTCCCGGTGAGGTGCTTCATCTCCTCAGTGTGGCATTTGGTCTCGTCGGCGAGCGCGCGCATGTCGCTGTTGCAATGGATCGCATAGAGCACATCGATGGCGGCGGCGCAGTTCTCCATCGCGCGCACGCGTTCCTCGGAATCCGGGAGATCCGCTTTGAAGATGCGCAGGAAGTTCAGGCCGTATTTCGCATACCCCGCGACGGAGCTGTATTGGTCGTGAACCAGCTTGTCAGACAGATTCTCGCCGGGGGTGTCCGCGAACGGGGGTAGCTTCCTGATCGTCGCGCTAAGCTCCGCCAGCCTGTCGTTTATTATCTTGTCGAACCTGTCCGCGATCATGACTATGGATTCCGAACGGCTCTCCGTCGTCATCCCCAGAGATTCGCCTATATGGCTCTGTGTGTTGCGCGTTTCGCTAGAGAAGTGATGCGTGTCCTTATGAAACATCGCCTTGAGGAGGAAATAGATTTGTTCCGCGACATCGCTGGTCAGGTCATTCTTCCCGCCTATGTCCATCTCTATGCATATCAGGCCCGTGTCGCATACAGATATCGTGGCTTCGAAAGGCGGATCGACCGATGCAGCGGTTATCTCGCCAGTGCCGTACTCGAATCTAGAGGCATCGATCCTTAGGCGCAACATGTCTCCGATGCCATCGATATCGCTACAATCGATGGCGAAGTCTGGATTTGTGCCAGAGGATAGGCTGAGATACTCAGCGAACCTGTCTGCCGGCCAAATAGAACTGAATGACAGGTTCAGGTGCGGGATCCAAGAGCAGTATCTCAGGGACTCACCGTTTCTTATTGAACTCCAGATACGCTAGCCCCAGCTCGGTTGTCTTTATAGTGGTTTTCTCTTCTCTCAGGGAGACCCCAGATCTGAGATACCCGACATCCTTAAGGTCAGAGATGAGTATCTTGCTATATCTGTCGTAATCTGCGATTTTGCCCCCCCGGTAGTACTCGAGTACCTCCATCCTCTTTTCTTCAACTGCCGCGAGCATCTTCCGGTATCTCCTGACTCACACCCGAGCGCGCCCGCCCGCAGAGGCGGTCGTGCGCGTGAATTACATGACTAGAAACAGCATCGTTTTATATAACTGTATTCGACCCGTCCGCAGACCCCCTCCCAGCCGGGGGGCGGACGGGGGAGCAGGCGCGGGGCGAGTTGACAAACCTTATATAAGGATACTCTTAATCGGGGTCAAATCGGTGAACACATGGGAAGGATAAGGCCCAATTACATAAAAAGGGTGGCTGTGGAGCTCGTCAACAAGTATCCTCAGGCATTCAGCAGGGATTTCGAGAACAACAAGTCCATGGTCAACTCGCTCACGGACGTCTCGTCCGTCAAGATGAGGAACAGGATCGCGGGATACATAACGCGCTACCTGTCCCGCCCGGAAGTCTGAAACATCTTTTCTAGCCAATCCGCACATAAGTGCCCGCGTGGGGTAGCCTGGATATCCTGAGAGATTGCGGATCTCTTGACCTGGATTCGAATTCCAGCGCGGGCGCCATCACGTCTCGTTCTCGCCAGGCCATTCTCTCCTGGCTATCTCCGCGTCCCCCGGCGGGAGTATCCTCGATATCTCCTCCTCCGGGACCGCGAAGCTCTTCGCCAGCTCCCCCGCGGTCTTGCCCCCCTTCCCCCTGCCCGGGCGGATCACGACGTACTTCCCGGACCCCTCGAACAGGCGCACCGGCCCGCACATGACCTTCCTGTGGCCCTCGTACAGGACCTCCCCCACCGCGAGCTCCATCGCGAGGTGGTGCTCGTAATTCCTCTTCCCGCGGACTATGAACGCCCCGCGGGGCACGAACTCCCCCGCGTTCGGGGTCTTGCTGACCTGGTCCGGGAGCGCCCAGAAGGCCGACCCCTCCGCCATCGCCGCCACCCACGCCTTGGACTGGGCGAGGGCGAAGGCGCACGCGTCCCTGAGGTCCTCCGGCGGGGCCGCCGCGCCGTCCTTCAGGATCACCGACGGCGCCCCGTGCACGTCGGCGTGCGCGAACACGTCCCTCTCCTTGAGATGCTTCTTCACTATGTTGTCGTTGCTGTGCGCGTCCCTGCCGGCGATCACCAGCCTCCCGGAGGACGTGACGAACCACTTGTACCTCTCGAACCAGAACTGCTTGGTGGGCTGCGCCCGCGACATCGCCAGCGCCTTGGCCCTGTCCAGGCCCTTCATGATCTTCTCCAGCTCGGCCTCGCTCTCCCTCGCGGCCTCCTCCGCCCTGGACGCCTTCTCCCCCGCCTCCTTCCCGCGCCCGTAGAGGTCGGACGCGTTCGCGTCCAGGCTCTTCGTGTAGTCCAGGGTGGCCTCCATCCCCGAGAACCTGCCCGTGACCAGGCTCTTGGACGGGTCTATGCCCGTCACGTACGGTATCTTCATGGCCCCCTCCCTCAGCTTCTCCCAGGAGATCCTGGACGACTGCTCGAGCAGGACCTTCAGCAGGCCGTCCGCCGCCTGGTAGTCGGCGTACAGCGCGTCCGCCCTCGCCTTCAGCCCCTCCGCCTCCTCCAGGTACGACTCTATGGTCTCCCTCTGCTTCTCTATCCTCTTCCTGAGCCTCTCCGCGTCGGGATCGACGGCCGCCGCGTCCTCCTCCTCCTTCGACTCCCTGATGAGCGCGTCTATCGCCAGGGACATGGTGGGGAACCTCCTGCGCTCCAGCCCCTCGTAGGACGCCATGTCCACGGGGGCTATGTCCTCTATCCTCCCGTCGCGGACGAACGCGGTGGGGTCGCCTCCCCCCATGGCCTTCTCGACTATCCCGCGCATGGCGGAGTAGAGGGTCTCCAGGTCCGCGGGCGGCACGCCCGCGGCGGGCGCGGACTTGTCCATGCCCGCCCTCTTGCAGACCTCCTCCGCGTACTGCCCCCCGAGGTTGACAGCGGTCGCCAGCGTCCTGACCGCGTCCGCGCCGGAGGACCCGAACGCCGCCGCGAAGTCCTCGAAGGACGAGGACATGGGGTCGAAGCGGGCCTTGGGCATGGAGTACTCCTCCCCCGGCCTGGTGACCCTGTCCCTCCACGTGCGGTGCGTCAGGCAGTTCACGATCTTCCCGTCCAGCAGGAGCAGGACGTTCCCCCCGCCGAAGAGCTCGAACACCAGCTTGTACTCCGCGTCGGACTTGAACAGCTCGGTGACGGTCAGGCGGTCGGACCCCGCCTGGAACGTCTTGCCGACCCTGGCGTTGTCGATGTACTTCCTGAGGAACGTCGCGAAGGACGTGGGCGCCTCCGGCGTGTCCGGCTTGGACGGGGCCAGGTACAGCCACTTCTTGTCCTTGAAGAAAAGCTCCCTCTTCCCGCCGCCCGCGGCGTTTATCCTGAACAGGACGTTGCCCGCGCCCCAGTGGAAGATCTTGTCCATGTGCCCCCCCTCCAGGGAGGCCATCTCGGATGCGACGGATCTAACGTCGAAAGAGCTCATCTCCTTCTTCATGCCCGCGCTAAGGCGGACCGAGGATAAATCTTCTTTCAGGGAGCCCCCCCGCGAGGGCCCGCGCCCGATACAGGGTCCGGGGGCGGGCGGATCCCCAATTTGGATATATTTATATAGAAGAACAAACAATCACGTCCCTAGCAGCATCCATGATCAATGGAATGTGAATTTGGAGGAACACACATGGGAATGGGCAACACGCCGATCCTTATCCTTAGGGAAGGGACCAAGAGAGACAAAGGGAAAGACGCTCAGTTCAACAACATAACCGCGGCCAGGGCCATAGCCGACGCGGTCAGGAGCAGCCTCGGGCCGAGGGGCATGGACAAGATGCTCGTCGACTCCATGGGCGACGTGGTCATAACCAACGACGGGGTGACCATCCTGAAGGAGATGGACGTCCAGCACCCCGCGGCCAAGATGCTCGTCGAGGTCGCCAAGACGCAGGACGCCGAGGTGGGCGACGGCACGACCACGTCCGTCATACTCGCCGGCGAGCTCCTCAAGAAGGCCACCGACATGATCGACGCGAACGTGCACCCCACCATCATCACCGCGGGGTACAGGCTCGCCAACGACAAGGCGCAGGAGGCCCTGAAGGGCGTAGCCAAGAAGGTCAGCATAAAGGACGAGAAGCTCCTGAAGCAGATCGCCGAGACCGCCATGATCAGCAAGCAGGTCGGGGGCTCCAAGGCCCTCTTCGCGGACCTCGTCGTCGAGGCCGTCAAGACCATAGCCGACAAGGACGAGAAGGGCAACTACGTCGCGGACCTGAAGAACATACAGACCGTCAAGAAGTCCGGCGCGAACATGGACGAGTCCCTCCTCGTGAAGGGCCTCATAGTGGACAAGGAGCCCGTCTCCCCGTCCATGCCCAAGAAGGTCGAGAAGGCGAAGATCGCCCTGGTCGACGCCGCGTTCGAGGTCAAGAAGACCGAGATAGACGCCAAGATCCAGATAACCGACCCGTCCCAGCTCTCCGCCTTCATCCAGGAGGAGGAGAGGATGCTGAAGAAGATGGTCGCCAAGGTCAAGGAGGCCGGCGCCACCGTCGTGTTCTGCCAGAAGGGCATAGACGACCTCGCCCAGCACTTCTTCGCCAAAGAGGGCATATACGCCTGCAGGCGCGTGAAGAAGAGCGACATGGAGAGGCTCGGCAGGAGCACCGGCGCGAGCATCTGCAACAAGATCGAGGAGATCTCCAAGGAGGACCTCGGGTACGCCGAGCTCGTGGAGCTCAAGACCGTGCAGGACGAGGAGATGACCTTCATCACCGGGTGCAAGGAGCCCAAGACCGTGTCCGTCCTCGTCAGGGGAGGGACCAACCACGTCGCGGACGAGGTCGAGAGGTCGCTCGTCGACGCGTGGTCCGCGGTCAGGGTGTCCATAGAGGACGGCATGCTCGTGACCGGCGGCGGATCCACCGCCATGGAGATCGCGATGCAGCTCAGGGACTACGCCGCGTCCGTCGGGGGCAGGGAGCAGATCGCCATAGAGGCGTTCGCGTCCGCCATGGAGATAATCCCCACGACCCTGGCCGAGAACGCCGGGCTGGACCCCATAGACATCAACATCCAGATGAGGAAGGCCCACAAGGAGGGCAAGGCGAGCGCAGGCCTCAACCCGTTCACCGGGAAGATCGAGGACATGCTCAAGCTGAACGTCATAGAGCCCTTCAGGATCGGCAAGCAGGCCATAAACTCGGCCACCGACGCGGCCGTCATGATCCTCAGGATCGACGACGTCATAGCGTCCCGCGCCAGCCCGATGCCGCAGACCGGCGACGGCATGCCGTCCATGGACGACGACTGAAACCATGAAACGGGGGGCGCGAGCCCCCCTTTAGACTTATCTCCCGAACTGAAAGAGGCGCACCGATGACTGGCAAGTCTGAAAAGAAGGCGGAGGAGCAGAAGGCGGCCCTGGCGGCCGCCGAGGCGAAGGCCGAGGAGTACCTGGACATGGCCCGCAGGGCCCAGGCGGACCTCGAGAACCACCGCAAGCGGTCCCAGAGGGAGGCCGAGGAGTTCAGGAGATACGCCAAGGAAGGGATACTGAGGTCCCTCCTCGCCATAAGCGACGACCTGGAGAGGGCGCTCGGCGGCTCGCGGGACGCGGGCGAGCTGAGGGAGGGAGTGGAGAACATACGCCGCAACCTGAACAAGGTGCTGGAGGAGAACGGGCTCTCGGAGATACCCGCGGACGGGGCGTTCGACCCCGCCGTGCACGAGGCGCTGTGCGTCTCGGACGGCGATTCGGACGGGCAGATAGCGGAGGTGTTCCAGAAGGGATACCGCATGCACGACCGCGTGATAAGGTTCGCGAAGGTCAGGGTCACCCGCAGGGCGGAGAGGGAAGAGGGCCCGAAGGAAGGCGAGGAGCCAAAGGAGAGTGAGTGAGATGTCGAAGATAATAGGAATAGATCTCGGTACCAGCAACTCCGCAGCGTCGGTCATGGAGGGCGGGAGGCCCATCATGATCCCCAGCGCGGAGGGAACGAGCGCGGGGGGCAAGTCGTTCCCCTCGTACGTGGCGTTCACGAAGGACGGGCAGCTCCTCGTGGGGGAGCCCGCCAGGAGGCAGGCCGTCACCAACCCCGACGGCACGATCAAGAACGTCAAGAGGAAGATGGGGGGCTCCGAGAAGGTGAGCGCCCTCGGCAAGGAGTACACCCCGCAGCAGATCTCGGCGTTCATACTGCAGAAGATAAAGAAGGACGCCGAGGCGTTCCTCGGGGACAAGGTCGAGAAGGCGGTCATAACCGTGCCCGCCTACTTCAACGACAACCAGAGGCAGGCGACCAAGGACGCCGGCGCGATAGCGGGCCTCGAGGTCGTCAGGATAATCAACGAGCCCACGGCGGCGGCGCTCGCCTACGGCCTGGACAAGGGCGGCGAGTCCCAGAAGATACTGGTGTTCGACCTCGGCGGGGGCACGCTCGACGTGACCATAATGGACTTCAGCGACGGCGTGTTCGAGGTCATATCCACCTCCGGGGACACGCAGCTCGGCGGGTCCGACATGGACGAGGCGTTCACCAGGCACGTCATAGGGCAGTTCCAGAAGGAGACGGGCATAGACCTCTCCAAGGACAGCATGTCCTTCTGGAGGGTGCGCGAGGCCTGCGAGAAGGCCAAGATCGAGCTGTCCACCACGATGCAGACGGAGATCAACCTCCCGTACATAGCGTCGGCCGACGGCGGCCCCAAGCACCTCATACAGACCATAACCCGCGCGAAGCTGGAGGAGCTCGTCGGGCCCATAGTCGAGAGGTGCAGGAAGTCCATAGAGCAGGCGCTCTCCGACGCGAAGTTCACCAGCGACAGCGTGGACAAGATCATAATGGTCGGCGGGCCCACCAGGATGCCCATAGTGCAGAGCTTCGTCGAGAGCATGGTGGGGCCGAAGGTCCAGAGGGGCGTCGACCCCATGGAGTGCGTCTCCATGGGCGCGGCCGTCCAGGGCGCGGTGCTCTCCGGAGAGGTCAAGGACGTGCTCCTCCTGGACGTGACCCCGCTCTCCCTCGGCATAGAGACCAAGGGGGGCATAGCCACCACGCTCATAGACAGGAACACGACCATCCCGACCAAGAGGTCGCAGATCTTCTCTACGGCGGACGACAACCAGCCCTCCGTGGAGATCAACGTGGTCCAGGGCGAGAGGAAGATGGCCGCGGACAACACGTCGCTGGGCCGCTTCATGCTGGACGGGATCCTCCCCGCCCCGCGCGGGATGCCCCAGATCGAGGTGACGTTCGACATAGACGCCAACGGCATCATCAACGTCTCCGCCAAGGACAAGGGCACCGGCAAGGAGCAGAAGATAACCATAGCGTCGTCCAACAAGCTGTCCAGGGACGAGATAGACGACCTGGTGAAGCAGGCCGAGCAGTTCGCCGACGCCGACAAGAAGAAGGTCGAGCTGATCGAGGTCAAGAACCAGGCGGAGACCATGATCCACGTCGTGCGCAAGTCCATGGACGAGCTCGGGGAGAAGGTCACGCAGGAGGAGAGGGCGGCCGTGGAGGCCGCCGTGTCCGACCTGGAGGCGGCCGTCAAGGAAGAGGACCTCGCGGCCATGAAGGCGAAGCTCGACGCGCTCGCGAAGGCGATGGCCCCCATAAGCCAGAGGGCCTACGAGGAGGCGGCGAAGCAGGCGCAGGCCGAGCAGCCCGCGGGCGAGCAGGGCCAGGCGGGCGGCGACGGGTTCGTGGACGCGGACTACAAGATAGTCGACGACGACGAAAAGAAGTAAGGTCTTCGAATGCCGCGCGACTACTACGAAGTGCTGGGCGTCGCCAAGGGCGCCTCCCCGGACGAGATAAAGAAGGCGTACCGCCAGATGGCGAAGAGGTACCACCCGGACGTGTCCACCGAGAGCAAGGAGGAGGCCGAGGCCAAGTTCAAGGAGCTGTCGGAGGCGTACGAGGTGCTGTCCGACCCGCAGAAGAGGCAGGCGTACGACCAGTACGGCCACGCGGGCGTGAGCCAGCAGTTCGGGGCGGGCGGCTTCTCGTGGAGCGACTTCACGCACGCGGAGGACGTCAGCGACATATTCGGCGACCTGTTCGGGGGCATGTTCGGCGGGGGCCGCCGCGCCCAGCCCCGCAACTCCCCCGCGCAGGGGGAGTCCCTCAGGTACGACCTGGAGGTCGACCTGAGGGACGTGCTCAACGGGAAGACGGTGGAGATATCGGTCCCCCACTCCTCCTCCTGCCCCGAGTGCTCCGGCACCGGGGGCAAGGGGGGGAAGACCGAGGCGTGCAGGCAGTGCGGGGGCGCGGGCCAGGTCCAGAGGGTCAGCAGGACCCCGTTCGGGAACATGGTGTCCGTGACGGACTGCCCCGAGTGCCGCGGCACCGGGAGGCACATCCCCGAGAGGTGCCCCAGATGCAGGGGCTCGGGCCGCGTCAGCGCCACGTCCAAGGTGTCCATAAACATCCCCAAGGGGGTGGAGGAGGGCTCCAGGATAAGGGTGCCCCGCGCGGGCGACGCGGGATACAACGGAGGCCCCCCCGGGGACCTGATCGTGGTGGTCCACGTGAGGGCGTCCAGGGAGTTCCGCCGCGACGGCAGGGACCTCTGGGCGCAGGTGCAGGCGACGTATCCCAAGCTGGTCCTCGGGGGGGAGGCCGGCGTCGAGACCATAGACGGGGAGACCATCTCCCTGTCGATACCCCCCGGCACCCAGGTGGGCGGGGTGCTCAGGGTCGTCGGGAAGGGGCTCCCGGGGCTGGGCCAGGCGGGCAGGGGCAACATGTTCGTGCGCGTGATGATGGAGGTCCCGGCAAAAGTCTCCCCGGAGGAGCGCGAGCTGCTCCTCCAGCTGGACGAGGGCGCCGGCAGGAAGGCCAGGGCCAGGGGCCGGCGGAAGAAGGAGTGACGCCGCGCCCGGTCGCCTCAACGCATCCCTCCGCCCATTCCGATCCATGCATCGCGCAAGGTTCTCTAGAGATGAGAGGGAGCTCGGCCCCGTCTGACGCCCCTCGCGCCTCGCCACCCATCCATCCATCTCAACAAAGAAATACCGCGCCCCCCATATGGCCGTGGGGTGAAGACCGTGGATTCCGACGATAGAAAAAAGCTCACGACCTCCGTCGGCGCGCCGGTGGCGGACAACACGAACTCGACCACCATGGGATCGAGGGGGCCCATGGCCCTCCAGAACCCGTGGTTCCTGGAGAAGCTCGCGCACTTCGACCGCGAGGTCATACCGGAGAGGCGCATGCACGCCAAGGGGTCCGGCGCGTTCGGGAGCTTCACGGTCACGCACGACATAACGGGGTACACCAAGGCGAAGATGTTCTCGCACATCGGCAAGAGGACCGAGGCGTTCGTCAGGTTCTCCACAGTCGCTGGCGAGCGCGGCGCGGCGGACGCGGAGAGGGACATACGCGGGTTCGCCATGAAGTTCTACACCGAGGAGGGGAACTGGGACCTGGTCGGCAACAACACCCCCGTGTTCTTCGTGCGCGACGGGCTGAGGTTCCCGGACCTGAACCACGCGGTCAAGAGGGACCCCAAGACGAACATGCGCTCCGCCCAGAGCAACTGGGACTTCTGGACCATGCTCCCCGAGGCGTTCCACCAGGTGACCGTCGTCATGTCGGACCGCGGGATACCCAGGTCGTACAGGCACATGCACGGGTTCGGCAGCCACACGTACAGCATGATAAACGCGGCGGGCGAGCGCACATGGGTCAAATACCACCTCAAGACCAGGCAGGGCATAGAGAACCTGTCTGACCGGGAGGCGGAGGAGCTCGTCGGCAGGGACCGGGAGAGCCACCAGAGGGACCTGTTCGAGGCGATCGAGGGCGGCGACTTCCCGAAATGGGACTTCTACATACAGGCGATGACGGAGGAGCAGGCGGCCCGCCACAGGGAGAACCCGTTCGACATCTCCAAGGTCTGGAGCCACAGGGAGTACCCGCTGATCCCGGTGGGGGTGCTGGAGCTGGACCGCAACCCGGAGAACTACTTCGCGGACGTGGAGCAGGCGGCGTTCAACCCCGCCAACATAGTGCCGGGGGTGGGGCTGTCTCCGGACAAGCTGCTCCAGGCGAGGCTCTTCTCCTACGGCGACGCGCAGAGGTACCGCCTGGGGGTCAACCACGCGTCCATACCCGTGAACGCGCCCAAGTGCCCCGTCCACGCGTACCACCGCGACGGGCAGATGAGGGTTGACGGGAACCACGGCGCGGCCACGTCGTACCAGCCCAACAGCCATGGCGAGTGGGCGGAGCAGCCCGGGTTCAGGGAGCCCCCGCTGGAGATCCAGGGCGCGATGGGCCAGTACGAGCCCAGGGACGATCAGACGGACGACTGCTTCTACCAGGCCGGCGACCTGTACAGGCTCATGACGGAGGACAAGAGGGCGCTCCTGATAGAGAACACGGCCAGGAGCATCGCGCCGTGCACCGATAACATAAAGTATAGGCACGCGGCGCACTGCTTCGCGGCGGACGCGGAGTACGGGCAGAGGATCGCGGACGCCCTCGGGCTCGACCGGGAGAGGGCGAGGGGGCTCTCGGAGCTGAGCCACGAGGCCCTCATGAAGGCGACGACGTGACGGTCAGGAAGGCGCTGCTCCTAGTCGCGGGCTTCCTGGCCCTCGGGGCCGGGGCCGCCGGGGCGCTCCTGCCCCTGATACCGACCACGCCGTTCGTGCTCCTGGCGGCCGCGTGCTTCGGCGCGTCCAGCCCCAGGATGCGGGCCAGGCTGGAGAGCGCGAGGTACTTCGGCGAGTACCTCAGGAACTACAGGGAGGGCACGGGGATATCCCGCAGGGCGAGATGGACCGGGGTCGCGTTCCTCTGGGCGACCCTGTCCCTGTCCGCGATCCTGTTCAGGCACGCGCACGCCTGGATCGCGCTGGCGATCGTGGGGGCGTGCGTCACGGCGCACATCCTGACGATACGCGGATCGAGGGGCGCGGCGGATCATGCAGAGGGCGAGGCGGGCGTCGAGCGGAGCGGCTCCCCCGCGGACAAAGCGTGAGGGCCCCGGGCGGGCCCGCCCTCCCGGACGGAGCGAGGGTGTACGCGCCCTTCAGGTCCATGGTCAAGAAGATGCTAGACGGGAAGAGAGCGAATGAAAGGACAGATCGGAAGATCATCGAGCTTGTGAAAAGCAACCCCGGAATCGAAGAGCAGGCCATTGCGAAAGAGTTGGGGATAAGCTCCGACAAAGTTCGCGAACGCATCGAAAATCTCAGAGCGGCTATGAAAATCGATTGCGTTTTCGACCGTAGGGGGAACGACAAGGGCCGTTGGATTCTCTCAGAGGGGATCCAGAGAGCCAATTAATTCAGGCGCCTAAGACTCTAGCAAAGGATACAGTTTGCATCTGGTTCGAGTCGCATCTAGGCTCTCCCTCACGCTTCGACAGCCGACTTTGTTTTTCGGTTGTAGTCGACGAGGGCGATCCGTGGCGCTTACCTAACAATATTAATTGATTTTTCTGATAGAGGCCCGCCCAGCATTCGAAGTGCGAATCCATTGTAGCCTCTCGGGAGGATGCCGCGTCCAGAGCAACGTCATGCGCCTTTCGCGGGCGCGACGCGCCCCATGCTCTTTCAGACGAACTAGATCGGGCAGATTGGGGCAAGCGCGCGGGACGGAGACTGCCCCATATCGCTAAGCCGTTGGCGGTAATTGGCGGTAATTGGCGGTAATCGATGCGAAGGGAACCCGACGGCCGCCTTTAACGCGCCATGAGCGAAACGGGTCGCAGGCGATCGAACTGCGAAGCTTTCGCGAAGGCGCTCGATCGAAGACCAATATCATAAAAATATTGAATTTAATTTCAAAAATAGTAAATAAAAATGAGAATATTGAAATCAAATGAAATATTTTAATAAACGCGCCCCGTTATCTGATCATGGCTGAGACCGTTCAGAGAGAGAGGTACCTGGAACGCCTCCGCGGCTGGAAGGACAGGACCGAGGCGGTCAAGATAATCACTGGCATGAGGAGGTGTGGCAAGTCCACCCTCCTGGCGCAGTTCATGGAGATCCTCCGCGCAGAGGGTCTCGGGGACAGGATAGTACATGTGAACTTCGAATCCAAGAGCGCGGATGGAATCAGGGACCACAGGGACCTGAACGCGTTCCTGGAATCGCGCATGGATCCGTCGGAGAGGACGTACGTCTTCCTGGACGAGATACAGAGGGTGGAGGGCTGGGAGAGGACGGTCAACTCCCTGTCCGTGGACTACGACGCGGACGTATACCTGACGGGGTCCAACGCGCACATGCTGTCGTCCGAACTGTCCACGTACCTCTCCGGCAGGTACGTGGAGATCAAGATGCTCCCGCTGTCCTTCAAAGAGTACCTCTCCCTCCACCCCGCGGGCCCGGAGGCGTCCGTCGAGAAGAGGTTCGAGAGCTACATGGCGCACGGCGCGATCCCCATGATCGATCCCGACGACCCCGAGCGCGCGGGCGAGATGCTCCAGGGGATATACTCGACCATACTTCGGAAGGACGTGTCCTCGCGCCTGGGGGCGACGGACGTCCGCTCGCTGGACGAGATAGTCTCGTTCCTGATGTCCAACGTGGGCAGCGTCACCAGCTGCGCATCGGTCGCGAAGGAGGCGTCCCTCAGCCCGGCGACGGTGAAGAGGTACGTCCAGGGGCTGGAGGACGCGTTCCTGATCTACAGGGCGCGCCGCTACGACGTCCGCGGAAAGGCTCTCCTGAAAACGACGGAGAAGTACTACGCCTCGGACACAGGTGTCCGCAACGCGGTCCTTGGAGGCCCGGCGGACGCGGGGAGGGTCCTGGAGAACGTCGTGTTTCTGGAGCTCCTCCGCAGGGGGTATTCCGTGATCTCGGGGAGCCATTACGGCCGCGAGATAGACTTCGTGGCGGAGAAGGGGGGATCGAGGGGGTACTTCCAGGTCGCGCTAACGATCCTGGGCGACTCCGTCTTCGAGAGGGAGGTCGCCTTGCTGGACTCCGTCCCGGACAGCTTCCCGAAGACGATCCTCACCCTGGACCGCATAGTGAGGTCGCCCCCCAACGGCATCCGCGCGACGAACGTCATAGACTGGCTCCTGGAGGAGTGACGGCGAAAAAGGGGGCGGAGCCCGACGGGGATCGTGGAGAAGTGGACTGGGCGAGATTCGAACTCGCGACTTCTTGCTTGCAAAGCAAGCGATCTGGCCAACTGATCTACCAGCCCGTGATCCCCGCCAAGGATGAACGATTATTAAAGGATTCTTGAAAACGCCCGGCGCGGGCATGTCGCGGATCGCGCCCCCGCCCGTTGCTCGCGTGCGAAGATCCAGCCTCGCGCCAGCGGGAACCGCCATAGAAAAACCGCGGTTCGGAGACAGGCGGAGATATATATCAAAAAATAATAGTCTGACCGAGGGAGGTGACGGCCCTCTGAAAGAGGACCGGGCCCGTAACGCGGAGCCATGCGTTCCGTCAAGTTGCGGCCAGTCTATGTCGATGGTAATCGACATAGCCCCGACGCGTATCCTGATGGTCAGACCGCCTTTGCGACGGTGAACGGATACCAGGGCATCCGCCTCCCGTCGTCACGGTCCGGGTCGCCACACCCTGAAAGCACGGCGGCCCGGGCTTCCCATGATGCGACGGCTCCCGCAACTGGCTCATGCGACGCCGATGCATCTAGAGGGTGTTTTTCGCGCTTTAAAAAGCGGCTGTCTGCGCGGTCCCGATCCCCTGTCCGCGCCGCTCTCGCGCCCGTCTCGCGCACAATATCCGCGCCTCCTGCGCGCTCGTTTCGCAATCCCCGTTCGATGCCTGCGCGGGCCGCGCCCCGGAAGCCGGGGGACGGTCAGGATTTAATACGCAAAGCCCATGGCGGGCGCATGGTGGAGCCGTGGGTCATGTGGGCGGTGTTCGCGATAGTCGTCGCCGCCATGTTTCTGGCGGACATAGGCGCGGTGAACCGCGGGTCCAAGGGGATGACTACTAGGAAGGCAGCGGCCATGACCGCCGCGTGGGTGGCGGTGGCGGCGGCGTTCGCGGCCTTCGTCTACATGGAGTACGGCTCCGACAAGGCGATGGAGTTCGCGGCCGCGTACGTCATAGAGGAGATGATGAGCGTGGACAACCTCTTCGTCTTCATAGTGGTCTTCTCCTTCTTCGCGGTCCCGGAGGCGTACCAGCACAAGGCCCTGTTCTACGGCATAGCCGGGGCGATGGCGCTCCGCGCGGTGTTCATATTCGTGGGGGCAGCCGCCCTGGAGAGGTTCGACTTCGTGATGTACCTCTTCGGCATAGTGCTGATAATAACCGCCGTGAGGACCGCCTTCAAGAAGGAGGACGACGGGACGAAGGAGTCCGCGGCCGTGAAGATGAGCAGGTGGTTCAAGTCCACCCCCGAGTACGACGGCGACAGGCTGTTCACGAGGGTGGACGGGGTCAGGCTCGCGACGCCCCTGTTCCTGTGCGTCATAGTCATAGAGCTCAGCGACGTGATGTTCGCGTTCGACTCCATACCGGCGGTCCTGTCTATATCCACGGACACCCTGATAGTGTACACGTCGAACATATTCGCGATACTGGGCCTGAGGTCGCTGTACTTCGTCCTCAGGGGTACCATGAACTCGATGAGGTACATGAAGTACGGGCTGGGGGTGATCCTGGCGTTCGTGGGGGCGAAGATGCTCCTGTCGGAGCACTTCCACATAGGCGTGGTCCAGTCGCTGGCGTTCATAAGCGTCGTGCTTCTGGCGACGATAGCCCTGTCGATGGCCGGGAGCAGGGCGGAGGCTGCGCAGAGGGACGGGTGAGGGCCGCGCTCGCGTACCGGCAACGCCGGATACTGGGTGCCGTTAGACTCTAGGTTCTGAGGCGGGCGCCGCATCGTGACGCGTCGACATTCCGACGCGGTCCTCGCGACGACCCCTCGCGCAATATAATATGTAGAATGTGAGAGTGGCGCCGAGGGAGAGATTCGAACTCCCGAGGCGGTGACGCCAGCGGTTTTCGAGACCGCCACCTTACCGGACTAGATTACCTCGGCTTCATCCACTCCAACCTGGTTTTTGTATTTATAATTCATCCGTCTCCCCGCGCCCTCCCCCCATATCCTATGGAAGGAGAGCCTCGCCCCCTCCTCGTATCCGTTGGGCGGGTCGCCTATCTTCCTGTACTTGGTCCCGAAGAACCCGGGGTCGCAGGTGACCTCGCAGCAGACGTATTCCGTCCCGCCCACGGACACGGAGTACCCCGCCGCCCCCGGGATGCGCGCCATCGGGGCCGCGTGCCCCCAGCTCCCGTAGTCCAGCCTCAGCAGCCCGCATTCGTACCCCATCGCCCGCATCAGCGACAGGAACAGCAGGGCGGAGTCCTCGCAGTCCCCCCTGCCCTCGTACAGGGTCTCGCACGGGAACTTGTAGTATTCCGCCGCCCCCTTCCCGTCCATGTCCGCCTCATAGGACACGGCCGATTGGACGAAGTTCGACACGTACTGCGCCCTCTTCAGCGGGCTCATGCCTTCGGACCCCCTCTGCAGCCTCGCGGCCAGATCCGACACGACGCGGTCGCTCGCATCGATGAACCCGTTGACCCACCCGTCGGTCTTCGGCCCCGACCTGGAGACGTCCGCGGAAGCGTGCCCGAAGTACTCCGAGAATCGGTATTCCATCTCCAGGGACGCCTGCCTGAGATCCATCCCCAGGAGCCCCGAATGCCACGAGTCCGTGCTGTACCTCCACCTGTGCTCCTCCTTTCTGACGCCGTCCGCGACGACGGCCTCCCTGCTGGACTCCGAATGCCCGTCCGAGTACGCCACGGCGTGCTCCACGACCGCGGCGGACGGCTCCCGGAGGGCGAACGAGACCTCCGGCCCGGAGGAGGACGCCAGGACCGCCCCCGTGAGGGCGTCGGCGACGGTCCAGCGCTCGCCCACCGCCTCCGGGCCGGGCGACCCGCATGCGCGGACCGCCGCCGGCGCGGACTCCGAGCTCGATCGAATCTCGAAGCCCGCGTCGTACGCTATCCGGAAGCGCGCCTCGATGGACGCGTCCCTGAGGGCGGCGAACTCGAGGCGCCCCTCCGCGGAGACCGGGGCGCTGCCCTCGCGCCATCCGGCGAAGACGTACCCCGGATGCGCCTCCGCCTCCAGGGAGACCGTCGAGCCGTGCCTGAAGGACCCGCCCCCTCCCGCCCTCCCCGGCTCGAACAGCGTCTCCGCGCCCACCGAGACCGAGATCCTGTGGAACACGGGCGAGAAGCGGGCTTCCAGGGCGCATCCCCTCGGGAGGCCGAGGGAGTCCTCCGCCCTGTCGGAGACCAGGGCCCCGTCCAGATACCATCCGTCGAACGCGTATCCCTCGAACGGGCGGGCGGACGCGAGCGAGAGAGATCCCGGCTCCGCCGGCTCCGCCAGGAACGCCTCTCCCGGGACCCCGTCCCCGTGCGAGTTCACCGCGGCGATCTCGCGCCTCAGGTCGATCGGCTCGAATCTGGCTACGATATCCATGTCCCCATCCACGCGGATGCTGATCTCCGCCTCCGCGGATATCGCGTCCCCGCCGAGGATCCAGCGCGAGAACGCGAACCCGCCGGAGGGCGACGCAGTCAAACGGGCCTCCCCCATGGGGGCGTACCGCCCCCCTCCCGTCGCAGACCCCTCCCCCTCCACGCGTATGCTCAGCATGAACCCCCCCTCCGCCCCCGTCTCGCTCCCGATCCCGGTCTCCATCCGCTCTCCTGCGCCTCCGCCCCATTGCTCGGTGAGGGCGGAGGCCGAAGCGATCGCCACCGCCATGGTTATGGCGACCGCCGCCCATGCCGCGGCCATGTTCCTCATGGCGCCTCCATCCCCGCATACTATTTGAACAGCCGGGGCTACATGTAGTATAACTCCAGCCGATTCGGGGATTCGCCCACTTTCGGCGACCCCCCCGTTCCCCATTTCATATACCATGCGCCCGCTAGGTCGATACGGGGATCGGATTCCCCGCAGGCTGTGAGGTTCACATGACGATCAGGATCCTGGAGATAGTCGCGGAAGGATGCATGACCCTGTCCGACGAGGCATGGAGCGACTGCGGGCGCCGGCTGGCGGGGCATCAGGCCTCGTACACCGCCCCCACCCTCGCGTCCGCGCCGGCCCCCTCTCCCGGGGCCCCGTGCGGCGCCTTCGAGGAGGCCGCCCCCGCGCCCTCCATCGGAGAGGCCATGAGCGACCTCGACGCGGAGGACCGCATGGTGTGCCTCCTGACCCGGCGCAGGTACCCCGACGTCCCCGAGAGGGCGACGTTCTTCGACAGGTTCTCCGAGAGGCTGGACTTCTACGTCTCCCGCGAGGACGGGTACCGCACCGTATATCGCTCGATCCGCTGGCCCGGCACCGAGATAGAGCACGACGCGCTGCTCTGCCATTATGCGGTGAGGGTCAGGGGCAGGCCCGACGCGGTGTTCTGCACCGTGGAGGAGATGCAGGACGCGAGGTTCAGCGGAGACCTGATCCTGAGGTGACCGCCCCTCGGCCGCCGATTCGTTTTAATCGGCGACGCCCATCGCCCGTCAGATGATAACCCTAGGCATAGAAGGCACCGCGCACACGTTCGGCGCGGGCGTCGCGGACTCGGACGGGAGGATACTCTCCAACGTCATCGACATGCACCGCCCCGCCTCCGGCGGGCTGCACCCGCGCGAGGCGGCGAACCATCACGCCGAGGTCGCCGCGCCGACCATCCTGAAGGCGGCGGAGGAGGCGGGGATATCGGTCAGGGACATAGATCTGGTGGCGTTCTCCATGGGTCCGGGGCTGGGCCCCTGCCTCAGGGTCGCCGCCACCGCGGCCCGCTCCATGTCCGTCAGCCTGGGGATACCGATCATAGGGGTAAACCACTGCATAGCGCACCTGGAGATAGGCAACGCCGCCACGGGGTGCGAGGACCCCGTCATGCTGTACGCCTCCGGCGGGAACACGCAGGTAGTGGCGTACTCCGGGCAGAGGTACCGCATATTCGGCGAGACTCAGGACATCGGGATCGGGAACATGCTGGACAAGCTCGGGAGGGAGCTGGGCCTGGGGTTCTACGCCGGCCCCGCCATAGAGAAGCTGGCGGAGAAGGGGGACAGGCTCCTGGACCTCCCGTACTCGGTCAAGGGCATGGACGTGGCGTTCTCCGGCATGATGACCGCGGCCCTGTCCCTGAGAAAGAAGGGGCACAGCCTGGAGGACATAGCCTTCTCGGTGCAGGAGACCGCCTTCGGGATGCTGGCGGAGGTGACCGAGCGCGCCATGGCGCACATAGGCAAGAGCGAGGTGCTCCTGGGAGGGGGGGTGGCCCAGAACTCCCGCCTGAGGGAGATGATGCGCGCCATGGCCGAGGACAGGGGCGCGGAGATGTTCGTGCCGGACAGGCGCCTGTGCATGGACAACGGCGCCATGATCGCATGGCTGGGGAGCCTGATGCACGAGTCCGGCGTGAGGATGGACCTAAGGGACACGGGGGTGCGCCAGAGGTTCAGGACCGACGAGGTGCCCGTGTTCTGGCGCCCCTGACCTGCTCGCCCACGATCGCGTCCAGAGCCGATAGGAACTCCCCCGCCCTAGGCGACGGGAAGGACCCCCCGCTGGCCGGCGGATGGCCTCCGCCCTCCCCGCCCGCGGCGGCGCACGCCTCCCTCATGGCGGCGGACAGGTCCACGCCCATGTCCGTCTGGGCCTTCGTCGCCCTGGCGGACGCCTTGGCGACGTCTTCCGACGCGTTCACCCCGACCACGGGCTTCGACCTGTCGCCCATGAACCTGGAGGCTATGCCGCACAGGGGTCCGGTGGATCCCGCGAACGAGCTGTCGAACCACTGTATGTTCTCCATCTCGGTCAGGCCCGCCTCCTCCAGGCGCATCGCCGCCTCGATCACGCTCTTGGAATACTCCCTCTCGATCTCCGCTGCCTTCTCCAGGCACCCCGCGTCGCCCATGGCCGCGCCCAGCCCCACCCCCCACATGTCCGTGCGCCCGCACCCGTCGATCATGGCTCCGAGCGTTTCGGCGTCCGTCCCGAACCCCGGGAGGAAATAGCGCGCCCTGGCGGCCTCCGCCATGGACTGCAGCGGGGCCCCCGCGTCGGAGAGCGCGATGGCCATGAGGGAGGACAGCCTCTGCCTCTCGTCCGCGGTCAGGCTCTCCGACGTCCTGTCCCCGCCTATGCCCGCGTCGGACAGGAGGGCGGATACCCCCGCCTCGCTCCCGCTGACCCCCCTGATGTAGGGCTCGGCGCACAGCAGGAGCGATTCCGAGAGCCTCCCGCCCGGGATCATCGATCCCTCTATGATCTTGATGTGCCCCCGTTTGACCCCCTCCTCCAGGAGATGGGCGTTGAGCCCGCCGATCCCCTTGGCGTGCTGCCTGTCCCCGGTTATCCCGGCGAACGCCAGCCCCACCAGGTCCCAGTTCGCCTCGTCCATCGCCACGGCGAACATCAGCGCCATGGTGGCCCCGCAGGCGTGGTCCGACCCGTCTATCCCGTACAGGTGGGGGTTGGCGTAGCAGATCCTCTCGGCCTCGTCCGCGACCTTGTGATGGTCCAGGACGACCACGTCGCAATCCATGGAATCGAATTCCCTTATGTAGGAGGCCCCCAGGTCGGAGACGACCACGCAGTCCGCCCCGGAGGACCCGATCTCCGCCATCGCCTCCCTGGTCAGGGACTTGAACAGGGTCGCCTTGAACCCGCGCCCGTCCCTGCGGAGGGCCTTGCAGATTATAGCCGCGGCGGATATGCCGTCCGCGTCGTAATGCGAGAAAACATGGATGAATCCGTGGCCGCGGACGATGTCCGCGGCTTTGGAAACGTCGGAAAGCAGTTTCGACGGAACGGAGCCGTCCATCTGGCCTCACTTGAGCATGAGCTCTGCGCTGTTGAGGGAGTATTTCCAGGTAGCCGGGAGCACGCCGTTCCTCTTGTAGTAGCGCTCCAGCCTCCTGATCTTGGCTTCGATCAGGTTGAGCCCCCTCTCGTTCGACTTGTCGCCCCTGTTCGCCTTGACGTGGACGTTCAGGGATATGGCCCTCCTCATGAGGTTGGAGAGGTCTTCGGGGAGGGACGGGGCCACTCCCTTGTCGGCCATTATCTGCGTGACTGTCTTGCCGGTCGCCAGCCTGACGTTCGGCACGCCGTACTGGTCCCTGAGGACGAGCCCGATGTATGCGGACACGTGCCCGTCCTTGGCGAGTCTGACGACTATGTCCTCTATCTCGGTCGTGTTCAGGGGAACCCATGCGGGATTCTCTGTTATCATGGGGCGTCTAGAAGACGACTGCCCCCTCCTTCTTGCGTGCATTCTTGCCATAGTTGATCCTCCGATCATGGTAGGCGGCGAGGCTTGACCTCCAATCGGGAAGGAGTATTAAAAGATTGACGTGTTTTTTCGCGCGCTTTCCACTTTCATGCGCGCTTCGCCGCCCTCCCCGCCAGCGACCTGGCCCATGGCACGGTGCGCTCGTACTCCGACCGGTCGAACGCCAGCCCATCCGGCAGGTCCCGGAACAGGCGGGCCTCCATCTCCCCTCCCCCCGGCTCCCCCTCCAGGATCCCGGCGAACACGGCGCACTCGCCCTCGCTCGCGGATCCCACGAGGCGCGCCCCGCACCCCGCCTCCTCCATGAGCTCCCTGCGGGCCGCGTCCTCCGCGGACTCCCCCGGCTCGATCTTCCCCCCGGGCATCTCCCATCCCCTCCTGGGGTTGAGCACCATCAGGAACATGTCCCCGCGGAACGCCACCGTGTACGCCGTCTTCATCGCATCGCCTCGAACACTATCATCTCGTGCGCCTTCTCGAAGGGCTCGAGGCTCACCGCGTCCACGATCCTGTAGCCCCTGTCGCGGATCCTCTCCTCGGTCTCCCTGAAGACCCTCTCCGGGGGGGCCGTCACGTCCTCCGACCTGGCCTTCACGGCGATCATCCCCCTCTTCGCCCCGAACGCCTCCGCGTTGTCCAGCGCTATGTCCGCCTGCCTCTTCTGCGCCACGTCCGAGTACACCGCGTCCGCCCCGCCCACGGCGAACCCGTATCCCGACGGGCGCATCGCGTCGCCCAGTATGGGGATCATGTTCGGCCTCGGCCCGCACGCCGCCACCAGGTCCCTGAACGCGCGCGGGGAGAACTCCACGCAGTAGACCCTCCCCTCCGAGACGATGTCCGAGACGTGTGACGCGGTGGTCCCGCTGGACGCGCCCAGGTACAGGACCTCGCTCCCCCTGCCGAACGGGACGGACCTCCCCCCGGCGGCCAGGTACGCGGAGAGCTTGCTCCTGTGCGGGCTCCACTCCCTGTACTCCGCCCCGTCGCGCGAGACCACCCTCTCCCCGTAAACCCTCGTCCCGGGGGCGGCGGATTCGGTGTACAGCCTCCCGTCCTCCTCGAACGCCGCCCCGCCCGCGCCTTCCAGGGGCCTCATCCCGCTAGCCCTCCGCCCGCGGTCACCCGGAGCACCTCTTGCACTCCCACTTGAACAGCCCCTTCTTCACCACGCACGACCGGCACACCCTGCGGCCGCACTTCTTGCACGCGCCCGCCTCGGAGGAGTACTTCCCGCACGAGGCGCAAAGGAACCCGCTCCCGATGCCGTCTATCTTCACCCCGGAGCAGTCCGACCGCGCCGAGAGGACGCTCTCCCCCACCTTCACAGTGGCGGTCTCGCTCTCGAACCTGACCCTCCCCAGGTACTCCACGTCCACGTCCTTCTCGCCCACGGGGCACTTGAGGGTCCTCTTGGCCCCCGTCGCGGGGTTGATGTAGGGTATGGACGCGCTGGCCATGCAGGCCTCCTCCCTCTTCAGATCAGCTATCTCCTCCGCCGGGCGCTCCCCCGGCTCCCTGCCGACGCGGGCCAGGGGCCCGCCGTACATGTCGGGGGACATCGCCTGCTTGGACACGGAGACGTGGTGCGTCACGCCCGAGCCGTCGTTGGTGAAGAACTTCTTGTCTATGGTTATGGAGAACAGGCGGGCGTAGCTGATTTCTTTTTTGGATTCCAGCACTTCGACCTCGAACGCCGCGTCGCCGCGGGTCTTCTTCCTGATCGCGTCCGGTATGCTCTCGGCGGGCGCGGCGGGGGCGTACACGTCGTACTCGGACACCACGGGCCTCTGGTACTTGACTGAGATGCCCGCGTCGGACGCCCAGGACTTCAGCAGCTCGAAGTCCACCAGGGTTATGTCGTACCCGTTCTCCTTTATGTACGAGGCCGCCTGCGAGCTGAAGCCGGATGGGGCGATGACCATGCCCCTGGCGCCGGCGGTCTCCATGGCGCTGTGCAGCTTCTGTATTATGGGCCTGCCCGCCTTGGCCTCGCCGAAGTGCTTGCATTCGACGTATATCGGTGGCATGGCGCGCACGATTATGTCCTTGCCCCCGTCGTTGGCCCTGCTGGTGACGTCGCAGTCGCACTGGTACCTGTGCCTCAGGATCTCCGCGCACATATCCTCGAACTCGTACCCGTCCATCCCCTCTAGATAATACTGCCTCATTCCCCTCGCTCCTTGGGCGCGCACGACGCGCGCGATCATCGCCCCCTTGATTCTGTTACACCTATGAAACCGTTGCCGTGGGGCGGGATGTTCCCGGGGGATCCGTTATTAACCGCCGGCGCCATCCCCGGTCCATGCGGGACGGAAGATTCCGGGGGGGCGCATATGCGGGGATCCCGGCCATGCTGGCTCTGACGGGGGCGATCCTGGGGGTCATGAGCATGTGGCACGCCTGGTTCGACGGCGGGCCCGAGTACTTCTTCATAAGGCTCACCGGCTGGGAGGCCATGTCCGTCCGCGATGCGGAATACTACAGCCTCGCCCCGCCCGCGGCCGCGATCGCGTCCGCGATGGCGATCGCCCCCTCTGCGCTATCGGCCCGCCGCGGGCCGGCGTGGGGGATGGCCGCCGCCGCGTGCGGGCTCGCCGCCCTGACGGCGTGGCTGGCGTACGCCACGTACTCCACCGCGTCGATAACCCTCCCGGGCATGCGCATAGAGTCGGGGTCCCCCGTCCCGCTCGCCGAGATCATGGGCGACGGCGGATGGATGGCGCTCGCCGCCTCCGCCCTCATGATCGCGGGCGGGGCGGCGCCCGCATTCGCCGCCCTGATCCTCCGGGCAAAGTAAAATAACCCGCCATCCTCTGACAAGGGGCATGATGAGGATACTCGGCGAGATCGCCGACGCCGTCGCGGGGGCCATAGGGAAGATCCCGGACTCCAGGTCCAGGGGCGAATGCATAGGGATGGGCGCGGACGGGACGTCCACCTCTCAGATAGACAAGGTCGCCGAGAACACGGTCCTGGACTACATCCAGAGGCACGGGGTCCCGCTCAACGTCCTGAGCGAGGAGATCGGGTTCGTGGACAACGGCGCGGAGGAGACCCTCGTCCTGGACCCGATAGACGGCACGTCCAACGCCGTCGCGGGCGTCCCCCTGTTCACCATATCCATGGCCGTGGGCAGGGATTCCATGTCCGGGGTCCACACGGCGTACCTGAGGAACCTGGTCACCGGCGACGTCATATCCGCCGTGAAGGGCGGGGGGGCGTTCAAGAACGGCTCCCCCATCCGCGTCAGGGAGAGGTCTGACCTGGACAACCTGTTCCTGATGATCTACCTGGGAAACGGCGCCCACCCGTCCTCGTTCGAGCTGGCGAAGAGGGTGAAGTCCTCCCGCGCGTACGGGTGCGCGTCCATAGAGATGGCCCTGGTGGCGGAGGGGGAGGCGGACGCGTTCGTCATGCGCTCCGAGAAGTACTCCAGGGCGATACGCGTGGTGGACATAGCCGCCAGCGCGCTCATACTCAGGGAGGCCGGCGGCGAGGTCCTGGACATGGGCGGGAGCCCCCTCGACATGAGGTTCGACCTGGACGTCCGCTCCAGCTTCATAGCGTTCGGGGACCGCCGGGTGTACGACTTCATAACCCGCGGGGGGCGCCCCCGCACGGAGGGCGCCGTCTACGGGATCGTCGTCAACACGGCGGCCCCGGGGGCGCTGGACTACGCCAGGAGGGCGCTCCGCGCCCTCGACGGGTGCGAGTGCGTCCTGGACCCCGAATCCGCCGCGGCGCTCGGGGGCAGGGGGGCCCCTGTGGAGGAGATGGACGTGGACGTCATGATAACCGTCGGGGGCGACGGGACGATACTCCGGACGCTCATGAGGAACGGGGCCCCGCTCATAGGGATCAACGCGGGGGGGGTGGGCTTCCTGGCGGAGATAGAGGCGGGGGACATAGAGGAGGGGATCGCCAGGCTCCGCAGGGGGGAGTACGTGGTGGAGGAGAGGTTCAAGATCTCGTCCAGGTACGAGGGCGAGCGCCTGGCGGACGCGGTGAACGAGGCGGTGGTGCACACCGACTCCGTGGCGAAGATAAGGCACTACAGGGTCTACGTCAACGACGAGCTCACGACGGAAGTCAGGGCGGACGGGATAATCGTGTCCACGCCCACGGGGTCCACGTGCTACGCCATGAGCCTGGGCGCGCCGATAATAGACCCCCGCGTGGATTCCTTCGTGATAGTGCCGATGGCGGCGTACAAGTTCGCGTCCAGGCCGTTCGTGGTCCCTGCGGACGCGAAGGTCACGGTGGAGGTGGTCATGGACAGGGGGTGCCTGCTGGTGCTGGACGGGCAGGAGGAGCGCAAGATAGCCGGGAAGGGGAGGGTGGAGTTCACCAGGTCCCGCGAGACCGTCCGCTTCATAAGGTTCGGGACGGGATTTTACACGCGCGTGCGCGATAAGCTGGTGAACGCCATATGAGCAGGGTGTACGCGGTCAGCGAGGACTTCATAGACTGGATCAACTATTCTGCAAAGTCAGCGTATCCAGATGAGTTCATATGCTTCCACGGCGACTGCGACGGGGTGATAAGAGAGATGATTCTCGTCTCATCGACATATGGGAGAGGGATCAGCACCATAGATGATTGGATGACTCCCTCGGGGATGCAGAAGACAGGGACGGTCCACTCTCATCCAGAATACTCCAACGAGCCATCTGACATGGATCTGGATTTCTTCAGGCACTACGGCGGCATCCACATAATAACGTGCAGGCCCTACGACCGCACCAGCTGGAAGGCCTACGACTCCTCCGGGAGGGTCGTGGACCTGAAGGTCGTGCCGTGATCAGACGCAGTCCAGCACCGCCTCCCTGGCCACGTCCATCATGCCCGCGGCGTAGACCCTGTCCCTCGATTCGGCGGATATGCGCGCGGCGGAGCCGTCTTCGGCTATCGACACGGAGAACCACCCCCCGTCCATGTTCGCGCGCCATCCGCCCGCATGGCGGACGTCCGCGCCCTCTATGGACGCGAGCCTCTCCGACAGCCTCCTGGAGAAGGGCTCGCGCCCGCCCTGGAGCCTGACGGATTCGGACAGGACGGAATACCGGGGGAACGTGCCCAGCAGGTTCCTCAGGCTGTTCTCGGCGGACATCTTGGCCAGGACCGCGGCCCCGAAGACCGCGTCGGGGCAGAGCGACATCGACGGGAACACCATGGTCCCGTCCCTGAGGGCCCCGAAGTCCGCCTCGCCCTCGGCCATCGCCCCCACCGTCCCCGCCAGCGTCCCGTCCGACCTTATCAGCCTGCGGTCGGCCCCGAACCTGGCGGACGTGCGCACCCCCTCCCCTATGATCCCGTGGAAGGCGTCGTCCACGACCGCGGACGCGTCTATGGGCACCACCGCCCTCGACGGCCTCAGGTACAGGAGGGCGAGGGCGACCATGCACTCGGGGTCGACCGCGCTCCCCCCCTCGTCCACCAGAGCCAGGCGGCTCCCCTCGTCGTCGATCGCGATCCCTATGCTCCCGGAATCGCCGCCCGCCAGGGCGGATACGGCGGACAGGCGCGCCTCCGGCGGGTCCCCGCCCGCCCCCGGGCACGGCCCGTGGGCGTCGATGGTGGACGCCTCCGCCCCGGCCAGCGCGAGGAGGCGCGGGGCGCATTCGGACGCGCCCCCGCGCCCGCAGTCGAGGATCACCAGCGACCCCGCCCCGCCCGAGGGCAGGGCGCGGGCGGCGCGCTCCGCATAGGATTCGGACACCGAGCGCAGGCGGCGGGCGGACCCGACCCCCCTGTAGCCCGGGAGCCCCCTCCCGCCCCTCTGCGCCCCCGCGTCCCTCGCGGCGGACCCGTCCGGAGCCATCAGGCTTATCTCGATCGCCGCCTCCCCGCGCACGTAGGCCACCAGGTCGGACCCCGTCCCTGCGGCCGCGACCGCGGGCAGGGCGTTAGCCCCCGCGTCCCTCACGCGACACCCCGCCGCCATGAGCCCCGCGGAGAAAGCCTCCTTCACGGCTAGGCACCCCGCGGCCGAGCTCATCCCCACGGTGACCTCCCTCCTAGACGCCCCGACCCTCATCCCCGCCTCCAAAGCGGCCTCGGGGGTCTCTCCCGGGCCTGCGATCGAATACATGCCGCTTGATCTCCGTACCCGTTAAATTAGATTCGCTTCGCGGAAAAGTTGCCTAGATTCAACTTATCAATTCATTAAAACACGCCCGATAATCATATTTTTTCGTTTTTTATCGAAAATATTTAAATACTCCGGACTTTGATGTTGAATCAGAATATGCCAGGCGGCAAAAGGTGAATCTCATGGTAATGGAAAAGATAGATCTCGCCAAAGCGCAGGTGATCGCGCGCAACAAAGGCCTGAAGCCCGGAAAGGTCAAAGGCACGAACGGAGTCCAGTTCACAAAGGGGAAGAACGACAGGCTTTCCGTCATATCATGGGAAGACTTCGACAAGTCCCTCAAGCAGAGGAAGCTCTCCATATACGAGAGCGGCGGCTGGATGAAGATAATGAACGAGAGATAAAACCCCAGTGCAAACATCGCGCCCGAGACCCGTCTCGGGCACGTATCTCTTTTTATAGGAAAACGTAATTAGACGGGCTACCGCAGGGGTAGTCAAGTCTGGCCAACGACGCTAGGTTCAGGGCCTAGTCCTTAGTGGTCCGAGGGTTCAAATCCCTTCCCCTGCACTATCCCGCCCAAATCTCGGCGGGCTTCTCGGAACCCGTGTTTTGACAGACTGTGCGCAGGCTGGAGTTTTGATCGGCGCGAGCGTGCTAGGTGCGCCCAGGTCGTACTTCCTCGATGATGGTGTGAAGCGCCGCCGCTGCGAGGCGACCGCCATATCCTGCGGGAACTGGCTCAACCGGTACAGCGTGGGGCAGAGGCCGCCGGAGTACTCGACTGGGTACGTGTACCCCGTGTGAGCGGGAGCCCGCGGGGGCGACGCCCCGCGGGGACCCCGGCGCTAGAGAGAGTCAGCTCCTCCGCAAGAGGATCTGCCCCCCCCCCCGCCAACCGCTCCTGGCCCCCCTGCCCCGGGAGGCTATGGCTTCAGACGTCCAGGAGCCGGTCCAGGGTCTCGCGGAACCTCTTCTTCGTCGTGTCCGACAGGCTTCCGCTGTTGGAGAGTATGCTCTTCTTGAACACGGAGGAGCCGTTCCAGCTCTTGTCGTCTATCCTGAACTTTTTGCGATCCTCCGCAGTGAACAGGCTTTCTATGACGTGTCCTGACTTTCCAGACATTTCTGACAGAGGTACGACAGTTACATTTGTGCCTTTCGCTATCTCTGCAAAGTCCTTCCCAGCACCGTCGTCATCGACAAGCAGAGTCGGGCGGTCCATCTTAGACAGTGTGTTGAGCAGCCCCTGCCTAAATTTCTCATCGCCTTCTTTACCCAAGCCGTTTACGGGTAGGAATACTAGGAGTCTATACTTGGGATCCTCTTCCGAGAACAGTAGCTTGAACGCAGTTAGATAGTTGTAGTCGGTGATGCCTTCGGTGAAGATCACTTTCTGCTTTGGCCCCACGAGTATGTGCCTCCCTACGGTGAGCCCATCGAGAATAGGGCTTAGAGTGTCTCCGTCCATCGAGTTGAACCTATTCTTTATGCATATGCGCCCCCCATCGTCGCGTACCATCAGCCTCAGCTCGTCGAGGTGGTCGCAGCTCACCAAGAACGGGGAGTGTGTGCTTATGACGAATGTGAATCCATTATTGACCGCCAGGTCTTTGAGGAATTTCCTCAGTTCGATTTGTCCCCTGACATGGATGTTTGTGGCAGGCTCGTCCATGAGCACGATGTCTCCGGGCTTCAGGTCCTCCTTGAAGACGAAGTTGAAGAAGAAGTCGAAGAACCATCTGAATCCTGTGGATTGTTTGCTCAGGTCAAAGGACATGTCTCCGCGAAACAGATAGAAGTACGTTCTGTCCGATTGCATTTCGAACTCGAATCTGTACTCCTCGCCTTTCTTGCAGTGATACATTTTGTTGAACAGGTCCGTGATTTTTTCATGAAGTTCCTTGTTTAGAATCCTGGCATATTTCTTCAAATGCGCGTTTTGTATCTTGGGATCCCATCTCTGGTACAGATTTCTTAGCGTGTCCGGATCCTTGCCCATGATCCTCAATATGCCTTTTATGAAATCTGTGGGGGATTCGGGTTCGCAACTCAGATCGCTATCTGAAACCGGCTTCTGACTGTAGGTCACAATCCTGGAGTCCAAAAAAGAGCATTCCGGTTTGTCATCTCCCGTGATGGGGGCCTGTCTCCCGATCTTCTCCGTCTTCAGAGAGGCATCAAATTCGATCTCCGATATCTTCCTTTCGACCGCATCCAGCTTGTTCCTCGCATCTTCGTGTTCTCTAAATGTTATGTACCTCTCTGCAATCCCTTTTAATTTAGGGCTGGTAAATCTCCACCGAATAGGGTACAGGTCATCGGTGTTCATCGATGCCAGGTCTAAGCCAAGGTATCTTGTAAGGATAGAGAAGTTTTCTTCATCTAATTCCTCGACGCGAAGTTTATCCATTTCGGATTTCAGGCGGTCGCGTTCTTTTTTCAGACCTTCTAGTATCTCTTCCTCTCTATTCTCTGTTTCGTATTCGTTATAGGTGGGAGCATAATTCTGACACAACAGTTTTTCGTAATTCCTCCCATTCCCGAGTTCGACTCTCATCCGTATGTCGGGCTCATAACTGCGGTATGTGAAGTCGGGCACGTCCTTCTTTTCAGTCTCCCCCCTCCAGAACGCCTCCAGTGCCGCCAGGACGTTAGATTTGCCCGAGTTATTGGGCCCCACCAGGAACACCAGGTCCCCGAGGGACCCCTCCTCCAGGCTCCTGTTCAGGACCAGCTCCGCAGGCTTATCATCCCCGTCATAGGTTATGCCGACGTTCCTGAAGTTCGATATGGCCAGCTTCCTGACGCCGGCGCTCTTCCCCCCTCCACCGACGGAACCGCTCTCTCTATCGCTCTCATTGCTTTCCCGCTTTTTTGACGTATCCATCTCCTCTCTCCTCCAGTATCCTCTTAGCTTCCTTCGCCTTCGACGGGGTAACGGCGCAGTTGCGGGAGACGTCCTCCCTGAACAGCACCAGCTTGCTCACCTGCGCTATCTCCTCGTCCGACAGACCCCCCCTCGACAGGGTCTCCATGCACGCGCTCAGGTACGGGATCGCCGCATCCAGCTCCCCGCACCCGATGACCCTTTCTATGAACTCCATCTTCTCCATGGACCTGTCCGCGCTCTGCGCGTACCTGGCCAGGGCCCCGACGGCGCCCCCCTCGCCCCGCCCGCCGGCGATATTGTTCACGATGTACGCCATGACGTTCCGCTTCCCTATGTCGGGCGTATTCTCTATGTAGTCGAACAGCGCCTTGGCGCCCGCGTCCATCCCCCTCGTCTTGCCGCTCTCGTACATGTCGATGTATTTGTAGAGGGTAGCGCGGGATATGCGCAGGTACTCCGAGAGCTCCGTCAGGCGGAGGTCCATTTCCCTCATCTTTTCCCGCATGGGTGCGCATGTTCGAATTAGTATTTATAGTATACATTTTTTGTATATGCATTATACAGAATATGTATAGTTTTCCTCCGACGACGGCGCATCAGACGATCCTTCGGAGGCGCGTCCCCGCCGTCATCGTATATAAATGAGGGGTACCTAAATTTAAATAGTATTTAGGAATTCCTAAAACATGGATCGTCAAATACGCCACGCGCCGTACAGCGCATGCAGGCGCGGATCGTCCGCCGGGGTGGGGGCGTGAACACGCTCGAAGGCCTCGGGGTCGGAGAGGAGGCGGTCGTCGCCAGGGTCACTGGCGACGGCAAGCTCAGGAAGCGCATCCTGGACATGGGGATAACCAAGGGATGCAGGATAAGGAAGGTCAAGGTGGCTCCGCTCGGCGACCCCATAGAGGTCGCGCTGAGGGGCTACGAGCTCTCCATAAGGAAGGAGGACGCCGCGTCCGTGGAGATCGAGCCCGCAGAGGCCGAGCCCGCAGGGGAGGCCTGACATGGCCCGCACGAGGATAGCTCTGGCCGGGAACCCGAACAGCGGGAAGACCACCGTCTTCAACAAGCTCACCGGGAGCTCCCAGCGCGTCGGGAACTGGCCCGGCGTCACGATCGACAGGAAGGAGGGGAGGCTGAAGGGCGCTGACGGGGTCGACATAGTCGACCTCCCGGGGATATACTCCCTCTCGCCGTACTCTCCCGAGGAGATAGTCTCCCGGGACTTCCTGCTCAAGGACCGCCCCGAGGCGGTCATAGACATAGTCGACGCGTCGAACCTCGAGAGGAACCTGTACCTCACGACTCAGATAGTGGAGGCGGGGCTCCCGACGGTCATCGCGCTGAACATGATCGACGTGGCCCGCAAGAACAACGTCGAGATAGATTCGGAGGTCCTGTCCTCCGCCTTCGGGTGCAAGGTGGTGGAGACCGCCGCGACCAAGAGGGAGGGGCTGGACGAGCTGTCCCGCGAGGCGGTCGAAGCCTCCAAGGGGAGACGGGAATGCGTCATAAGGTACTCCGAAGGCCTCGAGCGCCACGCGTCCGAGGTCGCATCCCTCATAGAGGGCTCGGTCCCCGCGGAATCCGCCAGATGGTACGCGCTGAAGATCCTGGAGAGGGACGAGATGGCCCTCGCCTCGGTCCCGGAGGAATCCCGCGAGGCCGTCGAGAAGGCGATATCCGACATGGAGGGGGAGTTCGGGGACGAGGCCGACAGCATAGTCGCGGGCGAGAGGTACGCCTTCATAGAGAGGACGGTGGCCGCCGCGGTGAAGCGCGACGGCCGCGTCGGGAGGGAGACCCCGTCCGACAGGGTCGACAAGATAGTGACGAACAGGTGGCTCGGGCTGCCCATATTCGCGCTCGTCATGTTCTTCACCTACTACATATCCATATCCACCATAGGCACCATGGGGACGGACTGGGTCAACGACGAGTTCTTTGGCAACATCCTCATACCCGGCACGGAGGAATGGCTCGCAGACAACGCCGTCAACGAGGTGCTGTCCGCCCTGATCGTCGATGGGATAATCAGCGGAGTGGGCGCGGTCCTGGGCTTCCTGCCCCAGATCCTGGTGCTGTTCGTGATGCTGTCCATACTGGAAGACTGCGGGTACATGGCCAGGGTCGCCTTCGTCATGGACCGCCTGTTCAGGAGGTTCGGCCTCTCCGGGAAGTCCTTCATACCCATCCTCATAGGGACGGGGTGCGGGGTCCCGGGCATACTGTCCGCCAAGACCATAGAGGGCGAGAGGGAGAGGAGGATAACCGCGATGACCACCACGTTCATCCCGTGCTCCGCCAAGCTCCCCCTGATAGCCCTGATATCCGGGGCGATATTCTTCGAGTCCCCCTGGATCGCCGTGTCCACGTACTTCATGGGGATCTTCTGCATACTGCTCTCCGGCCTGATACTGAAGAAGTGGCGCACCCTGTCCGGGCCCTCGGCCCCGTTCATGATGGAGCTCCCCGCGTACCACGTCCCGTCCCTGACGGGAGTGATAAGGTCCACCCTCGAGAGGGGATGGGCGTTCGTCAAGAAGGCGGGGACGTTCATACTGCTCGCCTGCGTGGCGATATGGTTCCTGTCCGCGTTCGACTGGGGCTTCCACATGGTGGAGGAGGTGGAGGAATCCATGCTCGCCGACATAGGCAACGCCCTGAAGTGGATATTCGCGCCCCTGGGATGGGGGGACGAGTGGGAGTTCACAGTGAGCTCGTTCACCGGGATACTGGCCAAGGAGAACATCGTCGGGACCATGGGCATACTGTTCGGGTTCTCCGAGGACGACCTCGAGGGGTCCGCCAGCTTCTGGGGCGCGGTCGCGGCCCGGTTCGGCGAGGGGACAGTCGGCAGCCTCGCGGCGTACTCGTTCATGGCGTTCAACCTGATCTGCGTGCCCTGCCTCGCGGCGGTCGGCGCCATGAGGAGGGAGCTCGGGTCCTGGAGGGACACCGCCAAGGCGGCGGCCTACCAGTGCGTCCTGGCCTACATCGTGGCGATGCTGATCTACCAGTTCGGATGCGCCATAGCCGGGGAGCCGAGCCCGTGGATAGTGGCGGCGGCGGGCGTGCTGATCGCGCTGGTCTACATACTCGCGGCGAAGGACCCGTTCGCGCCCCTGGCTCGCGCCATGGACAGGGTCAGGGGGCGCGGGGAATGAGCGAGGGCACGCTGATCGTGGGCGCGGCCCTCCTGCTGATCCTGATCGGCGCGGCGTACTCCGTCGCCCGGTCCAGGAGCCGCGGGGGGTGCTGCGGCTGCTGCGGGTGCTCCTCGTCAGAGAAGGGATGCGGCCAGGCCCGCCAGGACGATGGCGGCCAGGCAGGCTCCCGCGAGCGCCCAGGGGTCCCTGCGTGCGAGAAGGCATGCTGTGGAGACCAGGACTCCCGCGAACGGCGCGAAGACGATTAAAGCGATCCCGATGCCGAGGGAGAGGTCCCCCGGGGAGCCTCCCCCGAGGGCCAGCCCGATGACGCACAGGATCACCCCGCCGACCACGCCCGCTTTCAGCGCGGCGGCGGTGGCCCTTCCCATTTCTATCATAGATACCCTCCCGCTTCCAGGAGGACCACCGCCGCCACGAACAGCAGCAGGACGGAGAAGTACCTCCTGACCGAGGAGGAGTCGATGCGCCTGGACGCATGGACCCCTGCGATCGATCCCGCGAACGCGCCTATGGCTATGGCCGCCGCGTGCTCCATGAGGAGGCTCCCGCTGGCGAGGTATATTATCGCGCCGGAGAACGCGGTTATCCCGATCATGTAGTTGCTGGTGTTGCTGGCGGCCCTCATGGGCACGCCCATCATGAGGTTCATCAGGGGGATCTTGACGGTCCCTCCCCCGACGCCGGTCATGGACGACATGGCCCCCGCGGCGGCGCACAGCGCCGTCCCCGGCGCGAGGCGCCCCACCCTGTACCTCTTCACCTCCCCGCTCTTGTCGTCCCTGTACGAGAACGAGAGCGGGTCGTCCTCGGAGGTCGGCGCGGGGGCGCGCTCGGGGACCAGCAGCATGGACGCGGCGCTGTATATCTCCACGGCCGCGAACGCGGCCAGCAGGATCCAGTTCTCTATATAGACGGCGACCAGGGCCCCCGCCATGGCGCCTATGGTGGTGGTGGTCTCCAGCAGCAGCCCCAGGCGCACGTTGGCCGCGCCCTTCTCGACGTAGAACGCCGCCGCCCCGGTCGACGACGCTATTATGCCCACCAGGCTGACCGCCACCGCCTCGCTCGCGGAGAGCCCGTAGATTATCGTCAGGACGGGGACGAATATTATCCCTCCCCCTATGCCGAAGAGCGCGCCGAGGGTCCCGGAGAGGGCCCCAACGGCTATGAGCTCGGCCATCAGGACCGGTTCCATGCGGGATCCGATCCTTTTCGGAGTATATATTTTGAATCGGAGCCTCTAGATCCCCGGCGCCCGCATATGAAAAAGATTTATCCCCGCACTCCATCGGGCGGGCGTGGCTACGATATTGGCTAGATATTCAGAGATAGGTCTGAAGAGCACGCCCGTCAGGATGAGGTTCGAGAACAGGCTGAAGGACAACATCCTCTCGATGCTCGCGCACGACGGCGTAGAGGCGATCGTGTCCATGAGGGACGCGAGGTACTTCATAGAGGCGGCCGACGCGGGCGCGGCCGTGGCCTCTCTGAAGAAGGTGTTCGGGATAGCGTCGCTCTCCGTCGCAGAGACGTGCTCGTCCGATATGGAGGAGCTCAAGAGGGCGGCCGCGGAGTACTCCCGCGGGAGGATATCGCAGGGGCAGTCCTTCGCGGTCAAGGCGAGGCGGGAGGGGAACCACCCGTACACCAGCATGGACGTGGGGAGGGAGGTCGGATCCGCCATATTCGAGGCGAACGCCGACGTGGGCGCGAGGGTGGACCTCACGAACCCGGACGCTGTCTTCTACGTGGAGGTCCGGGGCAAGAGCGCGTACATATTCGGATCATATGTGAAATGCCACGCGGGGCTCCCGCTGGGCACCCAGGGCAGGGTGATAGCCGAGGCGGACGACGACCGCGGCATACTCTCCGCCTGGCTCATGATGAAGCGCGGCTGCAGGGCGTACGTCCGCGGGAAGGCCGACTTCTCCGTCCTGAAGAGGTACGACCCCCGCCTGAAGGTCCTGGGGGAGGGGGAGGAGCCCGGCAAGAAGGTCATGGGCATGGTGTTCGGCGCCCCGCTCTCCGGAGTGGGCGCGATAGACGTGGCGAGCTACGACGTGCCCGTGTTCTTCCCGACCGTCGGGATGACCGACGACGATGTGGCCCAGATGATGGCGATGATAGAAAGGGAATCCGCGCCCCCGTCCGCCTGACGGGGGCGCTTTTAGTTTCAGTCGTGCTTCCTGCGCGCCTGCTTGTTGGCTCTGACGGAGGGCCTGGCGTTCTCCGCGCCCTTGCCCTTGTTCCTGAGCCCGCGGCCGGCGGCGCCGGCGGAAGTGAGCCCGCGGTACACGCGGTTCTTGTTGTTGGACTCGCAGATCCAGTTGATCTTGGGGTCCGCCATTATCACGGGGTGCGCGGGGTCCACGAGTATGACCTCGTACCACTCGTGCAGGCCGTCGGATCCGACCCAGTAGGAGTTCAGCACCTCGAGGTTCGCGAACCTCTTGGCGGTCCTCTCCTCGGCCATCCTCTGGAGGCTCTTGCCGACGGTCATCTGGTTGATACCCTTCCTCTTGGCCCTCCTTCCGGCGGTTATGGCCCTCTTTCTGAAGTTGCCCTTCCTGACTTTCGCCCTGACCAGCACGTATCCCTGCTTGGCCTTGTAGCCGAGGGCCCTGGCCCTGTCCAGGCGGGTGGGCTTCTCTATGCGGAGGAAGTTGTCCTCCCTCCTCCACTGTATCCTCCTCTCGCGGTTGAGCTCCTTCAGATAGGATCTGTCGGGGTTCTTCCATGCGTCTGCAATGTAGCTGTAGAAGCTCTTGCCGTTGACCGGGCGGGCTTCCTGCTGGCCTTCTTCGCTCATTATAATCACCTTTTTCGGATTCACCCCGTAGGGCACATTTCCGCGGAGCCGAGTCCGCAACCGATGAATCTTGAAGGGATATTTAAAGTGCTTGGTGCCCCCGCCGCCGGGGCCCCGGCCCGCCCCGGGGTCAGAAGAAGTCGTCCAGCCTCATGGACTTGACCGACCCCTTCGCCTTCGGCGCGGCCCCCTCCCTGCGCCCCTCGTCCGGCCCGTGGTCGAACCCCCCGTCGAACAGGGTGGACTGCTGGCTCCCCATCATGAGGTCCTTCTCGCTCCACCCGAACACCTCCGTGATCCTGGAGGCGGTCTGGGCCAGGCGGCCGGCGTAGTACCTGTAGTCCGGCTTGCCGTCGAACGGGGTCCCGCTCACGTACGGCTCCACCTGCTGCGGGGTCCTGTCCGCGTCCGTGACTATCCAGGAGACCTTCATGCCGGGTATGAAGTTGTACCCCTTCGCGACCAGCTTCTTCATGGCCTGCACGTTGCTCATGCGCTCGGGGTTCTCGTACGCGCCCTCGCCCCTGCACGTCCTGGATATGACCAGGTCCGCAGGGTCCACGCGCTTCGCCAGCGTGTCCTGGATCGTCCTCTTGACCATGGCCAGCGCCTCCTCCCCCTTCTCGTCCAGGATCTTCTCGAACAGCTCCGTCAGCAGCTTGCTCTGGAGGTCGAAGGAGTCCGACCTCCTGGTCTCGTACCCCCTCATCAGGAGGTCGTCGTCGGACTTCGGCCACGCCACCCTGCCGACGTACCTCTTCTTCTTCCCGTGGGAGAACAGGGGCTCCAGGATCTTCTCGAACTCGAGGGTGCCCCCGTCGCGGGAGAACCGCTCGGCCATGGCCTTCCCGAACGCGACCGACCCCTCCAGGGTGCGGTCCGGGGACTGCATGAACACCGAGTCCGTGTCGGAGTAGACCACGCTGACCCCCTCCGCCTCCACCGCCTTTATGATGGACTTCACGTTGTCCCTCGCGAACGCGGTTATGGCGGACCCTATGCTCTTGTCCGTGAACCTGTAGAAGGACGAGGCGAACACGCCGTAGAACGTGTTCATGAGGATCTTCACGGCGGCCTGGAGGCCGTCGAGGTACTGCCTCTCCCTCTCGTCCGAGGCGGACCTCATCCTGGCCTTTATGGAGTCCCTCTCCCTCATGAGCCCCTCCAATATGGACGGGAGGAGCCCCACGCGCCTCTCCGGGGACATGAACCTCGCCCCCGACGGGCTGGCTATCTCCCCGTCCGGGGACAGGGTGGTGAAGCATATGTTCTTGGCGATTATGAGCGAGGGGTACATGGACTTGAAGTCCAGGACGCAGACCCAATGGTAGAGCCCCGGGTTCAGGGTGTGCACGTAGCCCCCCTCGATCTGGTCGTCGCCGGTCCTCCTGCCCGTCAGGGGGACCGCGATCTTGCGCCTGTCGGCCGCGCGTATCAGCAGGGAGTCCGCCAGCTGGGAGGACCCCGCGCTGACTGCGTCGTCCAGGGGGAGCTTGGCCACCGCGGCCAGGTCCATGCCCTTGCGTATGGTCCCCACCGACAGCAGCACCCTCAGGGCCAGCTCCGCGTCCTTGGTGCAGTACCTGACGACCTTCGCGCTGTCCTCCTCCCACTCCCTGTCCATGTTCTTGGGGTCCACGTCCAGCTTCTCCTCCCCCAGGATCTGCCTGGACACCGCGTTGAGGGTCTCCTGCTTGGGGCGGAGCTCCCTCTTGACCGCCCACCACGCGTCCAGGACCACCCTCCCCTTGAGCCTCCAGAACCTGTCGTTGACCTCCCTGGGCTGGCCGCCGTCCCTCCCCCACGGGAGGGCGTCCCTCATCCTGTTCCTCTCGGCCCGCTCCATTATCTTGGGGATGTCGTAGTTGTCTATGTTGTACCCCGTTATCACGTCGGGGTCCTCCGCCCTGATCAGGTCGGACAGGCCGGATATTATGTCCTCCTCCCTCCCGGTCAGAGGGGGGCACTCCCTGATCCCCCCCTTCTCCCCCACGACGGCGCATATGGCGAATATGGTGCCCTTCTCTATGCTGTTCTCTATGTCGAAGGACAGGAACCTGAGCCCGGGGTCGAAGGACTCTATGCTCTCGAAGCCGTCCATCCTGACCGTCAGGTCCGTCAGGTACCCGTAGCCATCCGCCTCCTCCCCGCGGGCGCGTATGCAGGACCCCATGTCCATGTCGTAGATGAACCTGTGATGGAAGGGTATGTCCGCGGCCAGGACCTCGAAGCCCTTCCTCAGCCTGTTCCTGTACTCCGGGATCTTCCAGGGCGACTTTATAGTGACTCTGGCGACATCCCTCTCCCTCCCCCTGAGCAGGAGGCGGTCGCGCTCCAGGCGGATCACCTCGGGGTCCGCCCCGAGGGCCTTCTCCAGCTCCGCGGTGGGGTCGGCGACGAAGAAGTACGGCTCGTAGCCGAAGCGCAGCAGGGTTATCGACTTCCCGTCCCTGGTCTTGCCGAAGAGCTCCAGGAAGACACTCTCGCCCCCGGAGCCGTACGAGGCGGAGATCAGGCGGACGTCGTATTCGCCCATGGGATCACCGGTTCGCGACTATGCGGATCACGTCCCCGTCCTGGAGGACGTAGTCGGCCCCTACGGTGCGCTTGGTCTTCGCGTTCACGGCGCGTATGAACTTGTCCCCCAGGTCGGTGTGGACGCGGTACGCCAGGTCCCTGGCGGTGGACCCCCTCTTCATGAGTATGCAGTCTGGGAGGACCCTGCCGAAGTGGTCGGTGTACTTGGACTCGTCCTCCACCGGATACGCGGCGATCATGTCCAGTATCCCGAAGACGGCGGCCTCGAGGCACTTCTGGACCCCGGTCCCCCCGAGCGCGGACATCTTCTCCGCCATGTACCCCATGGCCTTGCGCTGCCCGTCGCTCAGGCTGGCGCCCTCCCTGGCCTCGAACGACGCGTCGCCGGGGGCGTAGCCTATCAGCCCGGCCGCCGCCGCCTTCCTGAGCGCCAGCTCGGTCTCGGCCATGACGGGGACGGCGGAGCCGTCCAGCTCCCTTATCCTCTCGAAATTCCCCTTGGGCGCCACGTCCGCCTTGTTCATGGCGATGACCATGGGCTTCGACAGCGCCCTTATCTCGCCGCACAGCGCGAGCAGGTTGTCGTCGTCCCACAGGGTCGGGTCGGAGGGCAGGCCCGTGCGGCGCACCGCCTCCTTTATGTCCGCCTCGGAGACCTTCAGCCCCGCCAGCCTCTCGTGGAGGACCGCCTCGGGCTTGCTCCCGGTCATCTTGGCCTGCCTGGCGATCTTGCCCAGGCCGTTCTTGACTATCTCCCTCATCCAGAGGTCCAGCTCCCTCCTCAGGAACCTCACGTCGTCCGCAGGGTCGAACCTGCCTGGCTCCCCCGGGTTGCCCTCGAGGTCCGTCGACCCGCTCGCGTCCACCACGTTTATGAACGCGTCCGCCTGCCTGAGGTCGTCCAGGAACTTGTTCCCCAGCCCCTTCCCGTCCCAGGCGTCGGGGACCAGCCCCGCCACGTCCAGGAGCTCCACCGGAACCATCCTGACCCCGTCCAGGCACGCGGAGTTGTGCGGGGTGCACGAGACTCCGAGCGCGCGGCAGGGGCAGGGCGACCTGACATAGGCCACGCCCTTGTTGGGAGCTATGGTGGTGAACGGGTAGTTCGCTATCTCCACCGGCGCCATCGTCGCCGCCCCGAAGAACGTGGACTTCCCTACGTTCGGCTTGCCTACTATGCCGATCTGCATGTGATCGCGGGTACATGCCCTCAAAGGCGATTAACCTTGCCCCGGCGCGAACGCCGCGTCCGCCACCTCGGCTATCTCCGACGGGCGGAGGTCCTCCACCCTCTCGTCCGCGTAGGGCACGTCCCCGCGCGCGCCGGCGGCCCTGAGGGAGGTGCCGATCTTCTTGCGGCGGTGGCTGAAGAGGATCTCGGTGACGCGGAGGAACGCGGCCTCGTCCCGGACCTCGAACGGGGCGGGGCGGGGGCGGATCCCAACGATGGCGGAGTCCACCTTGGGCCTGGGGTCGAACCTCGACCTGGGCACGCCCTCCAGGATCTCGCACTCCGCCCTGTAGAACAGGTTGACCGTCAGGCGGGAGTAGTCGGGGCTCCCCACGTCCGCCACCATGCGGTCCGCGAACTCCCTCTGCACCATGACGACGGCCTTCTCGAAGCGGTGCTCCAGGAGCTTGAATATGATCGGGGTGGAGACGCTGTACGGGAGGTTGCTGACGAACTTGTCGAACGGCGGGAAGGGGACCTTGAGCGCGTCGCCCCTGACGAGGTCGAGGCGGCCGCCGTAAGTCTCGCCTATGAAATCCGCCAATTTGTCGTCCAGCTCGATGCACGTCAGGATCCCCCCGGCGTCGAGCAGCCTCCCTGTGAGGACCCCGAACCCGGGGCCCACCTCGAGGACCCTGTCGCCCGGCGATATGTCTGCATATCCCACGTGCCTGTCGGCGACCCTCCCGTCGATGAGGAAGTTCTGCCCCCTGCTCCTCTTCGGGGCGACCCCGCGCTCCCGCATCCGCCGCCCGGCGTCCTCGCCGCTCATTTCGACACGAAGAGGTAGCGCTTCTGGCCGTTGTCCGTTATCTCGAGCACGATGCGCGAAGCCAGCAGCTTCTCGGGGGCCTTCACGCCCGTCCTGGCCGCCAGGTCCGCCAGATCCGCGAAGTGGCCGTTGGCCGTGCGGTCCTTCAAGATGGATTCCATGGTCTTCTTGCCCAGGCCGGGGAGCTCCTCCAGCAGGTGCTTGCGCATGGATATGGGCCCCGCCTCGTTGAAGAACCTCACGAACCTCGCCTGGTTGGCGGTGACTATGCTGGTGACGCAGTACTCCAGCTCGGCCACGGCCCCGTGGGTGAGCTCGGACGGGCCTATGCGCCTCTTGACGTGGTCGATGACGGTCCTAAGCGAGGCGTCCTTCCCGATGTAGACCCTGTCGCCTATGTTTATCGCCGCGCCCGGCTTGGGCGCGAGCTCGAAAAGCTTGAACTCCTCGTCCCCTAGAGCGAAGCACACGGGCTCCTTCCCCCTGAACGAGCCGCCTCCCGAAGAGCCCTGGGCCAGGTAATCCAAAACGTACGCGTACTCTTCCAAGGCTATCCCTTTTGATGTATGGGATTACAAGTATTTACCGACTGTCCCTATGATGGCGCCGATGAACGCCTGGTCGAGCGTGACCCTCTCCTTCGAGAATATGGCGCGCACGTCCTCGGGGTGCCTCGGCAGCATGTCCGCGATCTTCAGCGCGGTGTACTCCGTGACCCCCGGTATCTTGACGGCCTCCTCCATGAGCTCGCGCGCCTTGTCCGCGCCGAGGGCCGAGATCTTGACCGCGTGCTCCATCGCCGCCTTCTGCGGCGCGAGGAGCTCCCTGGACGCGTTCTCCTCCGTGAGGAGGTCCCTTACCTCGGCCAGCGTGACGTACCTTTCAGCCATGGGAAAGCCTCAGCCCGAGTTCCTCACGAGGTGCTCCGGCCGCGCCACGACCATCTTGGTCTTGTTGCCGTCCCTGACGCTCACTTCGTAAGCCGCCCCCCTGGCCCCGACGACCACGCCCGTGAGGCCGTGGAACCTGGAGAAGGGCATGCCCTTGTGAACGCTGGGATCGATGATTATGTTGACCTTCTCCCCGCTCTCGAAGGTCTGGAACGCCCTGGTGATGGGAGAGAGTCCGCGAGCCCTGGGTTTCTTCTGCAGCAGCTGGCGGGTCTTCGTCCTTGTTCCTCTGGATGCTTGCACCATTGTTAATCCCTCTTTGGTTCTTGATAGTCAATCGATAGCACGTCGAGCTCCTCCACGACGCATCCGACCCCTAAGGCCTCGGAGAAGCTCGGCCTCGTGCGACCCTCGTCGCCAGACACGAACTCCTTGACGTACGTCCCGGACTCTGTGCTCAGCGTCAGGTCGAGCGTGTCGTCGCCCGTCATTTCCGCCTCGACCCACCTTATGGTCCTCTTCCTCACGAGGTCGGCGCGCCTGTGCTCCACTCTCCTCGGGGTCCGCTGGTCGATTTGGACGTTACTGAACGCTAGGGCTACCTCATTTGCTCTTTCTTTATTAACTTTACCGTCTGTCCTGACGCGCGCCCTGTACGTCTTGTCGGGGTCGGACCCCTTATAGATCTGCACCTCGCCCCTCTCGGCGAAGCGCAGGCGCGAGTATCCCGCCATGTCCGAGGCGTTGGCGGCCCTCTCGAGCTCGCCCAGGTCTATCTTCCTGACCCTGGGCCTGCTCACCTCCAGTATGAACGGCCTGCCGTCCCCCAGCATGCGGGCGTCTATGTCCTCCCGCCCCATGCCGTGGAAGAAGTGCTCCTCCCCGCCCGTCATCTCGAGGGCTATGTCCCCTATTATCTCCTGCACGGAGGTCTGGTACATCTTGCCGGTGCCCCCGCACCTCCCGCACCCCTTCCCGCGGCAGGCCCTGCACGGCCATATGGTCTGGGGGATCTCGCGGCTGAGCTTGGTGTACCTCCCGGCTATGAACAAGGGGGCTATGTCCAGGGACACGTCGGCGAACCTCGCGTCCACGCAGGCGACCACCTGGGGGTTCTTGAACTCGGGGACGCGCCCGGTCATGCGGGCCACGATCTTCCCGATCTCGCGGTTCAGCTCGGACTTGATCCCCTCGGCCTCCGCCAGGGCGTGCCTCTCCCACAGATCCTTTTCCATGGCGGCAGCCTCCGGCCCCGTCTTGGAGCCTATCAGGAAGTTGTCCGACTCCACCCCGCCGAGCTCCTCGGCCGCCGCCTCGGCGAGCCTGTCCAGCATGTCGAACGCGCCGTCGCACAGGGGGCACGGGCCCGGCGGGGCGGAGCCGCCGATGGCGAGCCTGGCGATCGCCCCGCGCTCGGCGTTGGACAGCCCCGAGCCTATCTTGCCGAACATGCGCCCGAGGCACCTGTCGCAGAGGCTCTCCCCCGCCAGCCCCGGGGCCGCCGACGCGGCCTCCCTTATGCGCTCCTCGAATCCGTCCATGGGGGCCACTCAGAGGTCGAACCCCATCTCGGCTATCTTGAGCCGGGGGCGCTGGCTTTCGAGGTACCTGTACACGGTGGAGTGCTCGCTCCCGTTGAGTATGAGCTCTATGGCATGCTTCGCGACGGGGAGGCTGACGGAATCCCCTATGAGGGCGACGGTGTTGCCGTAGACGCTGACGTAGCACCCGGTGAGGTCCTCTATGATCCTGCGGGTCTTGCCGCCGGTCCCTATGAGCCTCCCCCTCACGCGCCCGACCTGGTTGGGGCGGTCCCCCGCCGCGCCCTTGAGGTCGATGACCTCCAGGTACTCGTCGTCCGCGAACAGGCGGGCGGCGCGGTCGGGGTTGAAGCCCCTGCCGACGGCCTTCAGGACGTCCATCAGCTTCAGGGCCATGAGCTGGTCGGTCCCCGGCTTCGACTCGTCGAAGAGGACCTCGCCCCCCTCGGAGTCTATGGACAGGCGGATGCCCGACGTCCTCTCCAGCATCTTCTTCGTCTCCCCGTCCTTCCCTATGAGGGCGCCCGTGCGCTCCGCGGGTATCCTTATGGATCTCATTCCTCTTCCTCCTCTCCGTCGCCATCCGGGCTGAGCGTCTCCCCGATGATCGTCTCCGCGTCTATCACGTCCGCGCCGCGGTTCTTGAAGAAGCGGTTCACGTTGGCCACGTCCCTGGCGAGGAGGTCCTTAGCGTTGAAGAAGTCGCTCGTCATCGCCTGCCCGCAGTCTATCATTATGGGCTCGCCGTCCCTCATGAGCACGTTGTACTCGCTCAGGTCCCCGTGGACCAGGTGCGCGTCCCTCCACCCGTCTATGATGAACGAGACGACCTCGTCGTAGGTCTCGGTGGGGTCCGCCAGCTCCGCGTCCTTGAGCTTCTGGGCGGGGCCGCCCTCCCCCCCGATGTACTCCATCAGGAGGCAGTTCTTCTCGAACGTTACGGGCACGGGCACGGGCACGCCCGCCTCGCAATACCTGTCCAGGTTGCTGAACTCCTTGCCCGTCCACGCGTATATGAGCTTCATGCGGTTGCCCGCCACGCCCCTGAACCTCGGGTCGCCCTCTATGTACTTCGAGACCCTCTTGAACGTGGACGTGGAGGTCCTGAAGATCTTCAGGGCCAGGGGCCCGCCGTCCTCGTCCTCGGCGTAGAACACGTTGCCCTCCTTCCCCGTGGATATGGGGTACCTCACGGACCCGAGGTACCCGGAGGTCATGAGGTCGTAGAGGGTCATGAGCGTCTTCCTGTCGAAGACCTCCCCGTCGGTCTGCCTCTCGTCCCCCGTGCGGTCCGTCTTGAGGGCGTCGACGCGCCGCTCGAGGAAGGAGTACTTCTCGTCGTACGAGGTCATCCTGCACCCTTCAGAATATGTCTAGGCTCTTGGGCACTTTGCCCCTTCTGCTCAGGTTGACGGCCTGGGTCCTCGTGTACCTGAACCTGATGTCGCATTTGTCGGGCTGGAAATCCCAGAGGGAGACTATCAGCAGGTCGCCCTCCCTGATCCACATCCTCTTCTTGATCTTCCCGGGGATGCGGCCCGTGCGGGACTCGCCGTCCTCGCATATGACCCTGATCTTCGAGGCCCCGAGCAGCTGTTCGGCTATCCCGAACATCTCCCCCTCCTTGATGTTCGGGAGGCGCACGCGCGAAACGTCCTCCTCCAAACTCTCGTACTGCTCTTCCGTCGCCATGTTATCGTGAGCCGATATGGGTCGTCGTATTTTAAAGGATGTCCCGCATCGCGGGGCGCCCGCCCGTACAAACCTATTTTAACCATATCGGGGATGGAGCCGACGCGCTCCGATAGTGTAGTGGCCAATCATTCTGCCCTTTCGAGGCAGACACTCGGGTTCGAATCCCGATCGGAGCACCACGCCTCTCAGCCCTTCCCCTTCTCCGCCCTCCGCCCCTTGCCGGAGGCCAGGAGCCTCTTGCGGAACGCGCCGCTCCTCTCCGCCACGTAGTCCTCGTTGCCGCGGGTCACCCTGTAGACCTCCGGGAGCCCCCCCGCGGACAGCATCGCCCTGACGGCGCTCGAATCCGCGAAGCCCGCCCTGGCCAGGGCCTTCTCGCCCCACTCCTCCGCCAGCGCGGTGACCGCGCTGGCGCCCCCGGAGTGGAACGCGCTGGCCAGCACCGCGGCCGCCGTGAAGTCGTCGGAGAGGACCGCCACCCCCGCCCCCCTGACGGCGAAGTCGCTGCCGTTGAACGCTATGGACAGCCCCCCGCCGTCCCTCACCAGGCGCATGGCCTGGAAGTCGGTGTCGCCGCCGCCTATGTACGCCAGGCTCCCGAAGCCGCCGTCGGAGTCCCTCCTGCCCCCGACCAGGTGGTACGCCTTGTCGTCCGTGCCGACGCTGTCGATCTTGGACATGAACTCCGCCGCGCCCATCTTCGGCATCTCCTTCCCGAATATCCTGTCCATGACCCTCAGGAGCGCGACGTCCTCCCCCGAGAGGGCGTTGGGGACCCCGAGCTCGTATTCCGCGACAGGCATCCGGAGGGAGTTGATCTCGGAGGCCATGGCCCTTATGCGGCGCATCTCCCCCGGCTCCAGGGCGGCCTCGTCCAGGCGGGCCTCCGTGCAGTGCAGGTGGCCGTGCGGGATCCCGAGCGCCTCCGCCACCGCGGCGGCGTGGTGCTCGTACGCGGACGTGGACACGAACAGGGGCAGCATGTGCGAGAGGTAGCCCACGGCGCGCTCCGCGCCCGCCATGAGCCTCAGGTTGGCCTTGGCGTAGGCGTGCATGGCGTAGTCGGTCGCGCCGAACGCCTTCAGGAACGGGGCGACGAACTTGGAGGCGCACCCGTGCATGTGGTCGCTCCTGCCCAGCAGGAACGCCGCGTCGTCGTCGTACCTGGCTATGCGGTCGTAGAGCCCGTCGCCCTTGGGTATGAAGCGGGCGCAGAGGTCCCTAGTCCCGTTCCTGCGGTCGACGACCCCGCTGAGGCTCATGACGAGCACCCTGGAGTCCAGCCCGTCCTCCGAGGCCTGCTGGCCCTCGTCGGTCATCGGCACCCCGCCAGGGAGGCGTCCACCTCGGCGGACAGGTCGACGGGCCCGTCCGCGGGGGCGCAGCCGCGCACGAGGCGCCCGCCCTCGATCCGGGCGGAGCCGTCGGCGAACATCCCGATCGCCGCCACGGTGAGGGGGACCTCCCTCCTCCGCCCCTCCTCCCTTATCTTCTTGAACAGGGGCTCCTCCGCCCCCTCCCTCGCGGCGACCTCCTCCAGAGTGGAGGACTCCAGCTTCTCCGCCATGCCCTCCCAGAGGCGGTCGAACCCCGGGCCCCTGATGGGGAACCTGCAGAACGCCACCGCGTCCCCGCGGTCCCAATCCCTCGTGCAGGCGTGGATCATCGCCCCGTGCTCCTCCGCCCCGTCGCGGATGAGGCTCCATATGACCTCCTCCCAGGTCCCCTTGGGGCCGCCCGGCAGGGCGGGGTGGAGGTTGATCATGCCGTACTCCTCGCAGGTCCTGTCGTCCATCCAGAGCATGTACCCCGCCAGCACGCCCAGGTCGAAGCCGAAGCCCCTGATGGAATCCCTCAGCAGCTCCCCGTACCCGTCCCTCCAGGCCGCGGGGTCGCTCGCCCTGAGGTCGGGGCGGAACTCCTTCCAGGACGCGGAGACCAGGGGTATGCCGTACCCGCGGACCATGTCGAAGAACATCTCCCTCTGCTCCCTGCGGGGGTTGTCCGCCTCCCCGTTGCTCCAGTTGCAGAACGCGAAGGACACCTCCGCGTCCAGGCCGCCGCTCCCTATGCTTTCCATGACCGCCCGCAGGAGGTCGCGGGAGCCGGGGCCCCTGCCCGAAGAGAACCATCCTATCCTTAACATCCGCGCACGGCATGTAGCACGGAGCATATTTCAATATCGCTCATCAGACGTCGAACACCACGGTGACCGACGGCGTCGCCTCGTCGACCTCCATCATGTGGTAGGTCACCGCCTTGATCTCGGACCTGACGCGGTGGATCGATCTGTCCAGCCTCTCCCCCATGGCGGCGCAGACCACGTCGCTTCCTTCGAAGCGGACGTCGAAGGAGCACAGCGCCATCCCCTCGCAGTCCTCCAGGAACAGCATCTCGGACAGGAACGCGTAGAGGCGGTCCTCGGGCCCGTCCCCGGAGGCGCGGACCTCCACGCGCTCCAGCGGGCGCACCCCGGACAGGTCCACGGTGCGGTCGAACAGGGCGTAGGCCGCGTTGCCGAAGCACTCCTCCAGCGTCTCGCCGCGGGCCCTGACCATCAGGTCGGCGGTGTGCTCTATGACTTCGTACCTCTCCACGCCCCCCGATGCGCGGAGCGGATGAAAAGGGTTGGCACGCCGCGCCCCTTCTCCGGAGCGGCTCCGGCGCGAGCGGCGTTCTCAGGCGATGCCGGCCTCTCCGTCCCGCTAGGGAATGAAACATCATCTATGCCGCGCGCGCTTGAATTCATCGAAGGCGTCGGCATTCGCGCCTTGTCGCAAGCACGATCGCGCGGGCGAGAACGATTAAAGAGAAGCACACGGCCAAAGCGCAAACGCTCGGATCCACATCGATACCCGATCCGGTAAGGAAATAGAAAGTCGCTCCGGAGATCAGGGAAAAGGATGTAAGCAGCACTGTGAACAGCCAGAGGAAGGGATGACGGATGTCGATCTCCGTCTTGCTCTTTTCACGGGGCCTCGCAAGCCCTTTCTCATCGCATGCGATGAAGGTCTCCACCACGGACCATGACAGCAGCGTGATCAGTATCATCCCGCCGTATGCCGTAGCGGCATCCATCGTCGTCACGGCGTCTCCCTGCGCTCCCGATGACAGCGATACCGAATAAGCCGCGAAAGACGCGATGAACATTGCGAACATCGCCGCTCCCTGCCACGTTCTCCCGAGATAGACGAGACCGAGTCCGGGTATGAAAGACCATCCCGTGGCCGCCCCCCCCCTGTTTTCCGTCCCCGCAGGCGTTTCGTTTCCTTTCGAATTCAGTTCATCGATGCCGATCGCCATAAACGGAACAGTAAATAAGACCAGTATGCCGACAAAGGAGAGGGCGATATACGCCTCTACAAAAAACATCCAGGCGATGAGCGCTACGGAATAGAATGCGCCCGCGACCATATATGCGAATCCAGCATCCTTTTTTTCCATGTCTTTAGATGAGAAGGATAAAAAAGAAATGTCTGTATATGCGGGTGGGATAAAGGCATGAAGAGAGGCACGGCGAGGCTGTACGTGGTGTTCGGGGCGCTTTTCCTGTCGGCGTTCGCCCTGGGGATCGCCTATGCCGACGACTACGGCGTCGGCCATCTCAAGCTGTACTTAGTCGTCTCGATGGCGATGCCCGGCGCGTCCTTCCTGTGCTCGGGCGCGATCAACTGCTTCAAGGAGAGGGGATCCGGTGGGGGGTACGACCGCGAGGGCCTGATGGCATGGTCGATGCTCGCCCCGGGATACACGCACGCGAGGCTCATGGGCGAGCGCGCCAGAGGGGCGGCGATGCTCTCGGTGTTTCTCGCGGGGGTCGCGATCGCGTCCTTCGGCGCGGGAACCATATTCTTCTCGGGTAGCCTGGACCCCGACTCCTCGGTCGTTAACGCCCTGCTGTGCCTCATAGGGACTGACGTTGCGATGTCCGGCGCCGTGTGGTCCGCGCTGGAGGTGAACGAGTACTGCAACGGCCTCGGCCTCCCCCACGAGGGGGGCCCGTTCGAGATGAACTTCTACAACACGCCCCTGGGGCTGAAGATCCTCGCGGTCCTGTCGGCGTCCTCCCTGATCCTGCTCGCCTCCGCGTTCCCACTGGGAGGGTACATATGAGGCGGGGGCGAGTGCAACGGGCCGGGGCGCATATGCCAATGTAGAAAAGGGAGCTTGCCTTCCGCCCCTTCTAGATAGCATGAGAGATACGGTCGGAACGCTCTACCAGCTCGTCGGGGCAACGCTGGGCCTGGTGGCCCCCCTCGCGATGCCGGCCTACGCGATCTATCTGGCGATCAAGAAGTGAGCCAGTCTCATAGGTCTGGGGTGGAGGGGAACAGACGAATCATAGGATCGTCCTATTTCTTTCTTGAAGAGACGTGTGGAATTACGGAGGGCACGCACGCATGCGCCAGACACGTCTTTCTCAAATCTCGATCTAGTCACGTAAAATAGGCGCCGCATCGTCACTTTGATATACGGCGCGTCACATCCGCTTATGAAAATCAA
>JAIRPP010000007.1 GCA_031256955.1 Candidatus Methanoplasma sp.
CCTTCGGGGGATGGTACGCGGCCGTCGGCGGGGGCGGCGCGGCGTACTCCGGGGCGGACGGGCTCGTCCAGTCCTGGCAGGGCGCCTCCGACGTGACCCTGCACGCGTACTGGGCCGGCTCGCCCGGCCTGGAGTTCACGGACATCGGGGGGACCCTGTCGGTGAAGAAGGGGGCGTTCTCGTCGGGCCCGCTGGTCATACCCGAGTACGACCACGGGCTCAGGGTCACCGAGATCGGAGACTCGGGGTTCAGTGGTCCCGGCGCAACCTCTCTGAGCATTCCCGAGGGGGTGCTGACCATCCGCAGCTCGGCGTTCAGCGGCTGCGTGGACCTGAGGGGCGAGCTCTCGCTGCCGCTCAGCCTAACCTACATAGCCAACCAGGCGTTCGACAAATGCGCCGGGCTCACCGGGCCCCTCGTGATCCCGTCCAACGTGACGGGCATAGCATACAACGCGTTCCTGGACTGCACGGGCTTCACGTCTCTGGAACTGTCTTCGAACCTGGCGTCGTTAGGCGGCTCCGCGTTCGCGCGCTGCACGGGCTTCACCGGGGCGCTGGTGATACCTTCGACGCTGACCACCCTGACCAGCAGCGACTTCGCGTACTGCTCGGGCTTCACGTCCCTGATACTGCCGTCCACCCTGATCTATATAAACAACAATGTGTTCCAGGAGTGCACCGGCCTGACAGGCCAGCTGGTCCTGCCATCAAGCCTGGTCTATATCGGCCCCAGCGCGTTCATTAACTGCTCCGGCCTCACGGGAGTGACGCTGCCGTCCGGCTTGACCAAGATCGACGACAATGCGTTCATTAACTGCACCGGCCTGACAGGCCAGCTGGTCCTGCCGTCCGGCCTGACCTCGCTCGGCGTAGCCGCGTTCCAGAACTGTTACAGGCTGACCGGGACGCTGACCATCCCGACGGGCATAACCAGCATAAGCAGCTACGCGTTCTTCGGATGCTCCAGCCTCACGGGAGTGGTGTTCCACGATGGCGTGAAAGAGATAGGCAACTGCACGTTCCAGGGCTGCACCGGCCTCACGGGTCAGCTAGTCCTGCCCTCTCGTATGGATACCATAGGTGCATCCGCGTTCTGGCAATGTTCCGGCCTGACGGGGCATCTGAACGTTCCAGAGGACCTAAAGGTGCTCTACGTCAACACGTTCTCCCAATGCACGGGCCTCACGGGAGTGACGCTGCCCAGCTCGCTCGAGGGCATCAGGGAGGCCGTGTTTTGGGGCGACACCGGCCTGACCGGGAGCCTGGTCATACCTAGCAAAGTGAAATACATAAACTCCAACGCGTTCTGGGGCTGCTCGGGCCTAAGCCAGCTGGACCTGCCGTCCGGCCTGACTTACATCGGGTCGATGGCGTTCTATATGTGCACGGGCTTCACCGGTACGTTGGACTTGCCGTCCACCCTGACGACCATAGAAAGCACTGCGTTCCAGGGTTGCACGGGCTTCACGGGGACTCTGACGATCCCCGCGGGCATAAAGGTGTTGAATAACAACGTGTTCTCTGGCTGCACGGGCTTCACCGGCCTCGACCTGCCTAGCGGGCTCACGACCATATTCGGCGCATTCACCGGCTGCACGGGCTTCACCGGCCAGCTGGTCCTGCCGTCCACCGTGACCGCCGTCGGACAGAATGCGTTCAAGGGCTGCACCGGCTTCACCGGCCAGCTGGTCCTGCCGTCCGGCCTGACGCACATAGACATGTCCGCGTTCGAGGGGTGCACCGGCTTCACCGGCTCCCTGGACTTCCCGTCCGGCACGGTCGAGGTCTGGGGGGGAGCGTTCAGGGGATGCACCGGCATCACCAGCGTGACCTTCCCCGACACCCTGAGGAGGATAACCGACGGGGCGTTCCAGGGATGCACGGGCCTGACGGGCTCGCTCGCCCTGCCCGTCGGCCTGACAAAGATCGGGGGCAAGTCGTTCCAGGACTGCACGGGCCTGACGGACGTCTTCATACCGGACACCGTCACCGAGATGGGCGCGGACGTGTTCAAGGGCGTCAGCCCTTCGTTCTCGATCCGCTGCGCCGCCTCGAACCCCTCGCAGGACCCGGGCAGCCCCGCCACGGGATGGACTGCGGGATGGAACGGCGGATGCGCGAACATATCCTGGAACAGGATCTCTTGACTGCATAAACGATGGGCTCCCGGCCGCAATGCGGCCGGGACCCGTCCCTTTTTCTTTTTATTCCGCTCAGCCGGCATCCTCGGCTTTTCATTCCGCACCCTCCGCCATTCCCTCTCGCTCTTCTCTCTCGATCATTCCGCATCCCCCCTTGCTTACCGTCGCCCATCTCCCGCTCTCCATTCCCCCTTCCGTCTCCGCGCCCCTCCCGCGACTCCCCCCCCCGCCCGCATGTCTAAAGTATATAATCCCGAGGCCATTAGAGATCATGATAAAGCTAGACGTCCTGGTCATAGGCGACTTCAGCCTGGACGCGGATGGGGGCGTGACCGGTGCGTACTCCACGTCCACCCTCGTCCGGACGGGCGACATGAACATAGTCGTGGACGCCAGCGCCCCATCCATGGTCCCCGCGATCGCCAAGTCGTTCAAGCAGATCGGGATCTACCCCGACGAGGTCGACGCGGTGATCCTGACGCACGCCCACGCCGACCATATCGGGAACCTCTCCCTCTACCCGAACGCGGAGGTTTACGTCCACGAGGCGGAGGAGGCCGATTCCCTCAAGGCCAAGAGGATATGCGGGGACATGAAGATGTGCGAGGGCGTGAGGATAGTCCGCACCCCCGGCCACACCATGGGGTCCGTCAGCGTGTTCGTGGAGTCCGACAAGAGGTACGCCATAGCGGGGGACGCGGTCCCCCGGAGGCGCAACTTCGACGACATGATCCCCCCTTCCATATGTTGCGACAGGGCCGCCGCGCTGAAAAGTATAAAAGAGATCTCGCGGTACGCGGACGTGATCGTTCCCGGGCATGACCCCCCGTTCGCGACCAGGTGATCCGATGAACAAGATAGATCCAGGCTCATTGATTTTCGTAGAGTGCCCGGAGTGCGGGGAGGCGACCGAGCACGAGATACTCAGGGGCAACCTGGGGAAGGGGAACGTCACGGGCACGTTCAAGTGCCTCGACTGCGGGCGCGTGTTCTCGGGCACCGTCAGGATCCCGGAGGAGCTGACGGTGGCCGTGGTGTTCAGCGACGGCGACGTCAGCGAGGAGACCGTCACCACGCTGGAGAGCAACGAGGTGGTGGAGGTCGGGGACGAGTTCGTCCTCGACGACGGCAGGAAGGTCATGGTGACCCTGATAGACTCCCAGAGCGGGGCGAGGTCCAAGAGCGTCCAGGCCGACAAGATAAAGAAGCTGTGGGTGAAGCAGTTCGGGATCCTCTCGGTGAAGGTGTCCGTCAACGACGGGAAGGCGACCTACCCGCTCCGCGTGGAGGCCGAGCCCGACGACGAGTTCTCGGTCGGGATGACCCTGAGCTTCGACGAGATCGACGCGCTCGTCCACGCCATAAAGACCAGGGACAAGATCCTGAAGAGGGGATCCGCCCCCGCCAGGGACATAGTGCGCGTCTACGGCAAGGCCAGGGCCAAGAGGTACGCCGTCCTGGACGACGAAGAGGATCAGCCGCTGTTCGACGAGTGACCCTCTCCGTCCAGGATCAGGTCCAGGATGTCGGAGAGGTTGCCCGATCTAATGGAATGCATGGCGCGAGATTCGGTGATCTCGTCCGCGTTGAACGCTATGGACAGCCCGGAGGCCTCGAACATGCCTATGTCGGTGAACGAGTCCCCCACGGACGCGGTCCCGTCCCTGTCGGTCCCGAACCTCTCCATGTATCTCCTCGCCCACGCCGCCTTGCTCATGCTCGGATCCTCCCCGCGGAGGTCCACGTTCATTATCCCCTCGGGGGCGAGGGTCCCGTCGGGCCCGTCGACCACTCCGTCGGCCACGTAGGCGTCGAAGCCGAACTCGCGCGCCAGCATCTCGGCCGCTATGCCAACCCCTCCGCTTATGATCGCGCACGCGATCCCGTTGTCCCTCAGGCACGAGACGGTCTCCTGGATCCCGCCGATCAGGGGCATGTCCCGGAACATCTTCGCCAGGTCCCTCGCGGAGATCCCCGGCATCGCCTCCTTCCAGGACGCTATGTCCCTGCGCATGAACTCCCGCTCGCCTATCTCGCCGTTGACGAACGCCCGGTACGTGGCCTCGTTGTCCACCCCGAGGCAGTCGTGTATCCATCTCCACGAGCTCCTCACGCGCCTCTTGTCCGTGAGGGTCCCGTCCATGTCGAAGCAGACGAGGCCGCACTCCTTCATGGGGGTCAGATGGGCGCATCGGTTAAAACCGTGATGCCTCCCCCGCTCGGGGGCGGGATCCCGTCCGGGCCTAGGAAGGCATATAAATCCGCAGGCGGATCCTGGCGCAGGGGGAAACATTCTTGGGAATCGATTCTACGGCGGTCCCGCCGTCTCCGCACGGCGAGGCGCCGGCCGGGGCGGGCGGGACGGGGCAGACGCGGCGGGGGCGCGGGCCGCGCCCCGCGGGCGCGGGGCCGGCGGGCCTGTTGTACGACGATCTCGGCGGAGGGGCCTGCTCGGTGCGCTCGGCGCCGTCGCTGAGGGGGGACGTGGAGGTGCCGGGGACGCACGGGAGGCGCAGGGTGGTGGCTGTGTCGGAGAGCGGGTTCAGGAACCGCGCGGCCACAGGCGTGTCGCTCCCGGAGGGCGTCGCCCGCATAGGCGCGAGGGCGTTCGAGGGCTGCAGGCTCCTGGCGAGAGCGTCCCTGCCCGGGAGCCTGTTCCAGATAAGGGAGGCGACGTTCGACGGCTGCGCCCGCCTGGAGGGCATAGCGGTGCCAGAGGGGGTGTCCAGGATAGGCGCGGCGGCGTTCCGCGGGTGCAGGGCGCTGGAGAGCGCGTCGCTCCCGGAGAGCCTGTCGTCGATAGGGTACAGGGCGTTCGACGGCTGCGCCCGCCTGGAGAGCGTGTTCGTGCCGATCGGGGTGTCCAGGATCGACGCGTGCGCCTTCATGGGGTGCCCGTCGCTCCGCATAGTGGCCGCGGCCCCGGACCCCTCCGCGCACCCGTCCAGCCCCGCGGCGGGATGGGACCCGGAATGGAGCTTCGGGTGCGGCGGGGTCGAATGGGGCGCGGACTCTTGATCGAGGGGGCGGGCTCCGCCCGCCCCCGTGCGCTCTTCGGGGTCACTCGCGGTACATGTCGTCCAGGGATACCAGCCTGACCTCTTCCGACTCCTCCAGCCCGGGCGCGAACCCGGACTTGGAGAACAGCCAGTACCTCCATCTAATCTTCGGGCTCATCGCCCTGGCGTACCTTTTCAGCAGCTCGAGCTCGCCCCTGCCCACGGGCTCGCCCGTGTATTTGCAGGATCCGGCTATCGCCTCCCTGCCGTCGACGCCGATGGCGACGACATCGATCTGAATCTGTTTCTTGGTTTCCGGGTCTCCCCCCCACCACTGCCCGACCCGCCCGATCCCGAAGCCCGCATCGGCGTGCCTCTCGACGTATTGTCTGCACATGTCTTCGAAGGCCTCCCCCATGAATCCCGGGATATTGGGTTCTATGAAGCGGGCGAACGCCGCTTCGCGGTCCCTCTGTATCTCGCTCATGTTCCTGGGGACGAACCTGTGCCAGAACCTGAACGCGGCGTCCGATAGGAGGTATATCGCCCTCTTCTCGTCGTTCACGGGGGCCTCCCTCTTCGCTATCCCCAGCGACGCGAGGTTCCCCAGGTACCACAGACAGGTTCCCGACGACAGCCCCGTCGCGTTGCATATGTCGGACAGCTTCGTCTTGCCCTCGGCTATCGCCCCTATTATCGAATTGTACGTGTGCGGCTCCCTCAGCTCCTGCTTCAGGAGGCTGGACGGCTCCTCGAACATGAAGCACATGGGATTCAGGAACCTGTTGGATATGTTCCATCCCGGGCTTTTCCCGGGATCCATCTGCTCAAGATACGCGGGGATCCCCCCGGTTATGCCGTGCATCATCGCCTTCTCCTCGCTGGAGTATCCCGGGAACCATCTCGCGGATTCCCTGTATCCCAGCGGGAGGACCTTGATCTGCGCCGTCCTCCTGCCGTAGAGGGGGCTCTCGTATCCCAGGACCTGGTTCTCCATGAAGCTCATCGAGGACCCGCACAGGATCAGGAACAGCTTGGTCTCCTTCATGGAGCGGTCTATCTCCCTCTGCAGGATGGACGACACGGAGCCGTAGCTCTTCGCGAGGAAGGGGTACTCGTCGATGACCAGGACCGCCCGCTCCGACCTCGCCCTCTCCGCCATCGCGCCGAACGCGTCCTCGAAGCTCTCGAACGCGGCGCCCGAGGCGGGCCCCGAATCCGACAGGATCGCCCTGGACAGGCCGCGCAGGTTGGCGGCGCGGTCCGACTCGATGGCGGTGAAGAACGCCGTCGGCTTCCCGCGGCAGAACTCCTTTATCAGCTCAGTCTTCCCGACGCGCCTCCTGCCGTAGATCACGGCGAGCTCGAACCTGTCGCTGGAGTACATCTCCTCCAGATGCTTCAGCTCCCTCTCCCTTCCTACGAACATGGGCCTCGCGGGAACATGCGCATAGCGTCTATTTTAATTTAGTTAGTCACGACTAACTTAGTCGCGACCAACATATTGATCGGCGCGGCCGCCGCGACCTGTTTCGGGCCCTGCTCCTCCCGCTCAAGCCTATATGCGCGCCTGTTCTCTCTTATCGGGGTCCTTTCGAGACATATTCAAACATTTCCCGCAAGGATCCCCCCATTCCCGATTTTTCAGAGGCGGACGCCCTCGAAGCCTTCGGCTTCTCGCCAGGCAACGTTTATCCCCTCGGAGCGGTATGCCCGCGGAGGGAAAAACGGCGCAGAGATGAATCGATGGGGGGCTTCACATACATAGACCTGTTCGCGGGAATCGGCGGCTTCCATCAGGCCGCGGACAGGCTCGGGGGCAGGTGCGTCTTCGCCAGCGAGATCGATCCCGAGGCGAAGAGGGCGTACGAGGCGAACTACGGGATCGCGCCGCACGGCGACATAAGGGAGATCGACGCCCGCGACATACCGGACCACGACGCCCTGTTCGCGGGGTTCCCGTGCCAGCCGTTCAGCATAATCGGGAGCGGCAGGGGGTTCGGGGACGCGAGGGGGACCCTGTTCTTCGAGATCGCCAGGATACTGGAGGCCAAGAGGCCCCCCATGTTCGTCCTGGAGAACGTCAAGAGGCTCAGCGGGCACGACGGGGGGAGGACGCTCGGCAGGATATTGGACACCTTGGAGGGCATAGGGTACCGCACGGAATGGAAGATCCTCAACGCGCTGGACTTCGGGCTCCCGCAGAAGCGGGAGCGCACGATCATAGTCGGGTTCCTCGGAGGGGGGGAGGGCTTCTCGTTCCCGCATGGGAGCGGCCCCGGGAGGCTGGAGGACGTGCTGGAGCCGGACGACGGCGTCGACGCGAGGTTCTTCGCCAGCGAGAGGATCGCCAGGAGCAGGGCGGAGAGGCACTCCAGCCCGTACAGCCCGGGCATATGGCACGAGAACAAGAGCGGGAACGTGTCGAGCTACCCGTACTCGTGCGCCCTGAGGGCGGGGGCGTCGTACAACTATCTGCTGGTGGACGGCAAGAGGAGGCTGACTCCCAGGGAGATGCTGCGCCTGCAGGGGTTCCCGGACAGCTTCGAGATCGTCTGCGGCGACTCTCAGACCAGGAGGCAGGCGGGCAACGCGGTCCCCGTGAACGTGATAGAGGCCGTGCTCAGGGAGGCGCTGTCCGCCTCGCCCGCCATCGGGCATACGGAAGATTTATCAAGGATAGCTTGATTCAAGGGGTACACGCCGCTGTGGCTAAGGGGTATAGCGACGCCTTGGTAAGGCGTAGGTCGTGGGTTCGATTCCCATCAGCGGCTCCACTTTCTCCCTCTCGCCCCCTTTCGGCGCCTTCCCCCCTCTCGTCAGGACATCCTGTAGATCGCGAACCCGGACCAGATCTTCGGGAAGAAGAACGTCGTCTTCTTGGGCATGCGCATGCCTGCCATGGACAGGTCCCAGATCGCCTTGAGGGACGGGTCCCTCAGGACTATGGCCAGGTCGTGCCCGCCCTCGCCCATGGATCTCTCCACCGAATCCAGCTCCGCGTCGTAGGAGACCGACGCGTCCCCCTCGCCGTACCCGTACGCCTTCTTGATCACCAGCTCCTGCGCCACATAGGTGTCCAGCCCCCACAGCCCCTCCCCGCCCGGGAGCCTCGCCAGCATGCGCCTGCCCGATCTGAAGATCATGCCGAACATCCAGTCGCCCGGCATGTCCCTCAGCTCCTCCGCGCCCGCGTCCCTGACCTCCATGCTCTCGGACATCGATGCGATCGCCTCTCCCTCCGAGGTCCCGGGGGAGTCCACCAGCCTGTGGGTGGGCCACACCACCAGCCCGCCGTCGCCGGCGGACACGAGCGTGGCCAGGACGAACCCCTTCTTCCTGTCCCAGGGGTTCTCTTTGGAATAATTCAGGGCGGTCTCGTACCTGTGGTGGCCGTCCGCGATCAGCACCTTGCGGTCCGCGAACTCGTCGGAGATCCTCTTCGCGACGGCCTCGTCCGCTATCCTGTAGAACCTGTGCTCGACGTTCTGCCCGTCCACGTGCCTGTACAGAAGCTTGGCCGCCGCCGCGATGGCGCAGTTCAGGCCGTCGGAGAGCCCCTCGTGCACGCAGAAGATCGATTCGAGGTGCGCCTCCATGTCCCTGAGCAGGTTGAGGCGGTCCTCCTTAACCTTGGAGAACGTCTCCTCGTGGGGGATCACGTTCCCGGCGCAGTACTCCTCCGTCTTCAGGATCCCGACTATGCCCCTCCTCATCTTCGGGGCTCCATGGTCCTCGAAGGTCTGCTCGTAGAGGTAGAACGAGTCGCCGTCCTGCTCCAGGCTGCCGTCCGACGCCATCCTGTCGAGCTCCGCCCTCGCGCCGAGGTACCTCCCGTCGGCGTCCCTCTTCAGGGTGAGGTTCGCTATGTTGTTCGCGTTCGACTGCAGCTCTCTGAGGTAGGCTTCGCCTATGACGTCGTACGGGGGGGACACCCTGTCCCCAATCTGCTCCCCCGCGGCGAGCGCGGGCCTGAATCCCGGGAATGGGAGGAACGTGACCATGCGACGCAATGCCCGCACCAGGTATATCAATTGAGCGAAAAGCGGGCGCATATGCCGCCGCCGCAGGCGCTTCCGCGACAAGAGGCTCATGGCACCAATGGCACCGATCCATGGCACCAATGGCACCGAAAAAATCGATCCGTCGCGATCCGCCCCGGCGCGATCGCGACGAGCGCGCCCAAGGGCGCAGAGAGATCAGCAGATCCTCGGGACAGGGTCTCCGGACGGCGCCTCCAGGATGCGCCTCCCTCCGACCTCCGTCTTCAGGATCACCCTCCCCGGACCGTCCGTCGCGTACCCTATGATCGCCGCGTCCCTGCCCTCCCTCGTCCGGCGGAGGGCCTTCAGGACGCCTTCCGCCATCTCCGGCACGCACCCTATGACCGCCTTCCCCTCGTTCCCTATGCTCAGCGGGTCTATCCCGAGGAGGTCGCACGCGCTGGCCACGCTCTCCCTGACGGGTATGGACCTCTGGTCTATCTCCATCCCGACGCGGGACTTGGAGCACCACTCGTTGAGGGTGTTGGCCAGCCCCCCGCGGGTGGGGTCCTTCATGGAGACGACGCCCCCCGCCTTCAGGCACTCCGCGATCATGCCGTTGAGCGGCGCCACGTCGCTGGACACCTCGCTCTCGAACCCGTACCCCTCGCGGAACGACAGGAGGGCCACGCCGTGGTCCCCCATGTACCCGGACGCTATGATCGCGTCCCCCGGCGCGAGGTTCGAGTCCGTGCACCACCTGTCCCTGACGGGCCTGTGGGCGGACGCCGCCTCCAGGTTCCCGTCGAGGAAGGGGGACCTCCTCCCGACCGCGGACATGGACACGACCATCTGGTCCAGCGCGCCGGACTCCATCACCTTGGTGTCGCCGGTGGCCACGGGCACCCCGCACTCCCTCGAGACGCGCCCGACGCTCTCCATGGCCCTGTCCACCACGTCGACGTCCAGCCCCTCCTCGAGGATCAGGGAGCAGCCCAGGGCGAGCGGCTCCGCTCCCATGACGGATATGTCGTTGACCGTGCCGGACACGGATATGCTCCCTATGTCCCCGCCCGGGAAGAAGAGGGGCTTCACCGTGTGCCCGTCTATGGTGAACACGATCCCATCGACCACGGCGGAGTCGTCCATGGAGTCGAGGGTGACCTCTCCGGCCGCCCTGTGGAAGTGGCGGACGACGTGCCTGGACAGGAACTCCTGCATGAGCTCCCCGCCCGCGCCGTGATTCATAAGGACCTTTGCCATCGGTGTCGCGATTCGTTGCGCGGTTATAGGCTTTGTCATGTGATAAATAACCCCTAGGCCTTATGGATGATCGGACCTGTGGGGTAGAGGATTATCCTTTCGGCCTTCGGAGCCGATCACCCGGGTTCGAATCCCGGCAGGTCCACATCAGCACATAGCCAGCGCATGGCGCGGCTTGAGCCCGGGGCTGCCGCCCGCGGGACTCACGGGCCGAGCCTGTCGATGGGGACAACGGTCACGCCGTCGTCGCGGGTGTGCGCCACTCCGCCCGACGCGGAGAGGATGGCCAGGAAGGACGGCCCCGCCGCTCCGTCCGACATGCCGTCCCTGAGCCTGAGCAGGTTCTTGGCGGCCTTGTCGAACTCGAAGCTGCCCAGCTTCACCTCTATCGCGCCCCACCTGCCGTCGCCTAGCACCACGATGTCGTCGATCTCGAACCCGTTCTCGTCGCGGAAGTGATGCACTCTCCCGCCCATGCCCTCCGCATAGACGCAGAGGTCCCTGTAGCAGAGGGATTCGAAGAGGAGCCCGGCGGTCCTGGGGTCGCCCATCAGGGCGCGGGGGGACGCGCCAATCGCGGCGGCCGCCAGGGACGGATCCGTCAGATGGAGCTTCGGAGAGGTTCTGGCGCGCGTCTTCGAGCGGAGCGACGGGGACCAGGCCTCCTGCTCGCACAGGACGTAGATGTCCTTCAGCGCATCCGCGTATTTCCTCACGGTATGGTCGCACACTTCCAGGTTCCCGTTGCGGGCCATGTCCTCGCGGAGGGTCGTGGCCTTCACGGGGGACGCGCTGTTCCTGGCGAGCGACCTCAGGATCGCCCTCCCTATGGCAGGGCTCCGCCTCGTCCCGTCCGCGCCGGACAGTTCGGACTCGGCGATGGATGCGAGGTACTCCTCGGCAATGGAGGTGCCGCCGGCGCGCTCCGACCATACTTCCCCAGGCCATCCTCCGCGACATATGAGTTCGGTCGCCCTCTCGAAGCACATCTCGGAGAGGACGGGCTCCGTCCGGCCGTCGCGGAACAGGGCGGAAAGGGACACGGACCCGTCGCTGTCTCCAGATTCGAACAGCGACAGCGTGCGCATCCTGACTCTGGCGAACCTGCCCGTGCCGGAATGGAGCGGCCTCTTATCGGGCGGGGAGGACGATCCCGTGAATATGAACATGCCTGGCGCGCCTTCCGCATCTATCATCCTCCTGGCGGCATCCCACGTCTCCGGGGCGAACTGCCATTCGTCAACCAGGAGGGGGCGCTCGCGGTCCAGCAGCGCGTACGGGGCGAGCTTGGCTCTGGCGATGCTCTCCTCCGTGTCCATGAGCACGGCGGACTTGGCGTGCCTGAACCCCGTCCAAGACTTGCCGCACCATTTCGGGCCGGTGATGAGCACGCCCCCGAAGGACTTGAGCGCGCCCTCGATGCGTGCGTCCGCTATCCTGGGGCGATATTCGTGGAGCGCCCTCGATTCCATCAGAGACAGTTCGCGTTCAGACATGATATAAGGAATGAGTTGATTAAAATATAAGATTTATGGATTTTTAAATATAACTTTTATGTAAATTTCAATATAACTTTTGAGTAAAATAAAATATAACATTTAGGTAAATTTCAATATAACTTTTGAGTAAATTTTGATATGGCTTTTGCGAAAACCCGAATGCGTCCCCATGGTTGGAGAGGGTCACTTCCTGACGATCCAGACTCCGCCCCTGTCCCCTCCGCCCCTGTAAATGAGCCCGCCCTCGCGGAGCGCCCTTATATTGCGTTCGACCGTGCGCCGCGTGACTCCCGCCTCCCGCGACACGGAGTCTATGGTCGATCTGCCGTCGATCGAAAAAGCGTTAAGTATGCTCTTTTGCGTATCGTTGAGCCTGCCTCCGCCCTGCCTTTTCTCCGACGCTTTCTCCGACGCTTTCTCCGACGGGACCGTTCTTGTGCGCGATCCTCCCCTCCCGATGAGCGCGTCGAAGGAATATTCGTCGTCCAGCGGGACCGTCGTCCTGAACACGTCCCCTTCGATCATCTCGGGGTCGGACCCGGAGTACAGGCGGACGTACCTGAAGAGGTTCCTGGCGCCCGAGCCCAGCTCGTCCGCCAGGCCGGCGTTCCTGAAGAAGGACGCGATGATCGGGTTCTTGGACACGGGGCTCAGGCTGTCGGGTGTGATCGGCCCCGACCCCATGGCGCGGTTGGCGTTCTCGGTGTACATCCTGTCCCGCTCGATGACGAACTTGGCTATGTACGGGCTGGTGAACTCGCGATGGATCAGCGTGTTGGATATCATCTCGCGGGCGATCTTGCCTCTGAGCGAGACTCTCACGTCGTTCTCCAGATAGAACTTGTCCAGGAGGTGCTTCTCCGCGAACCCCGCCAGCATGCTGTAGCTCTCTATCAGGTTCGTCTCCACGATCAGCCTGTCGTCGTAGCGGTCGGCGTTCGCCTTCCGCAGGATCGCGTCCGTGCGGTAGGCGGGCGCGACGGATTTTATGACGTCGTCGCGCCCCAGGAGCAGGATCGCCGCGAGGTTGTACCCCTCCTCCCCGGAGGAGACGTCCCTCCCGATCAGCCCCGCGCTTTTCAGCAGGCCCTCGTCAGAGAGCCCCTTCCACGGATGCCCCGGATCGCGGTCGAGCGCGAGCCTCCTCAGCATGGGCAGGAGGTCCAGGCGCAGGTCGTCGTCCCTCGCGTGCGCGAAGATCCTCCTCTCGGTGTACACGTTCTGCTTCCTGAGGTACATCCGGGCGATGTCCCCGGTCGATTTCAGCCTGACGTCCGAATCCGACGCGCGGTCATATATGGATTTTTTGAAGCTATGGACTTCGGGAGACGGGTTGACGCGGATCCGAACCACGCGCTTCCCCTCGTATTCGAATTCTTCCGGGGACACGAACGCGGCGGGGGAGAAGACCTCGGGGTTGCTGACAGTGGATATGATGTTCTTGATCATGCCCGGGATCGCGTTCCCGGGCACGCCGCGGACCTCCCCGTCGTCTTCGACTCCGAGGTATATGTCTCCCCCGAAGCGGTTCAGGAAGGAGCACACGGTCTCGTAGACGTCGTCTCTGACGCCGCTTCCCGCTCTCTCGAACTCGACGGTCGCGGTCTCGCCGATCGAGAGCACGCTCCGAAACCTATCCGCGTCCATGTCTGCGCCTCCCTTGTCGTATCTGGTCGCATACGCAAAATCGCTTGCATCTGTCCGGCGACGGATCCTCACGCCCCGTCGTAGACGATCAGGGATTCCACCGGGCATCCGTGGAGCCTCTTCCTCCCCTCGAACCCGGCCAGCTCCATCACGAAGCACGCCTTGACGACCTCCCCGCCCAGCCTCTCCGCCATCTTGATCACGGCCTCCGCCGTCCCCCCCGTGGCCAGGAGGTCGTCCACCACGACGACCCTCTGCCCCTTCCCGACGCTGTCCGAGTGCATCTCCACCGTTGCGGTCCCGTACTCCAGGTCGTACTCCTCGCATATGGTCTCCCTGGGGAGCCTGCCCTTCTTGCGGACGAGGACGAACCCCTTCCCCATGGCGTACGCCACCGGGGCCCCGAACACGAACCCCCTGGATTCGGATCCGAGCACGAGGTCGAAATCGACTCCGTCCAGGAGCCCGACGAGGCCGTCCACGGCTATCCTGAACCCCTCGGGGTCCTGCGCCACTGTGGTCACGTCCCTGAACAGCACGCCCTCCTTCGGGAAGTCCGGTATCGAGGTCACATAGTCTTCGAGGCTTTTCATGGCCAGCGCCATCGCGGAGGGCGTATTGAATCGTTGCGGCCGCCCGCGGAGGCGGCGCATCCCCGGAGCCCGCGCCCGGACACGGGGCGCGACAAATTTAAGGCAAGCCTTAATATACCTATATACTAGGGATGCTGGCACTTGACGCAAAGTCCATATATGAATTTGCTCTGAACCATGCTCGTATGAAAAAAAAGAAATTCGTACTAGGCGTATTGCTATTGTTGCTCCTCGCCCTATTGGCGGGAGCGGCTTTCGCGTCTCAGGCGGGCGGCTCGGAAGGCGGGAAGAAGGACTCGCCATCCGTGCAGTCCGAGCTCCAGACGTACTCCGTCCACTTCAACACGAGGTGCGACGCGCACATAGATTCCTACACCGACGTGCCCGCGGGCACCGCGGTGGCCGCCCCTGCCGATCCCCCGAGGGACGGCTACGAGTTCGGCGGATGGTACAGGGAGATAGATTGCGTCAACAGATGGGACTTCTCGGCCCCCGTCGAGAGCGACATGACCCTTCACGCCAAGTGGACCTATTCCAATGGCCCGCGCACCGACGTGCTCAGGGTGTCCTTCGACTACCAGGGCGCGGCGGGCGGAGACTCCGTCAAGTCAGCGTCCTTCGAGCTGGGAGAGCCCTTCGCCCTCCCGAACCCCCACAGGCTCGCGTACTCCTTCGGCGGATGGTTCAGCGGAGTGGGCGGGACCGGCATAGAGTGCCTGAGCGGAGAGCCGGCGCCCCTCATAGGCGACATGACGATGTACGCCTACTGGATAGGCTCCGACGGCATCACGTATGAGCCGTCCCCCGACGGGGCGTCGTACGTCGTCACCGGATGGAGCGGGACCGGCGACACCCTGGCGATACCCGAGTACCACGGCGGCAAGCCCGTGACCTCGATCAAGGCGGAGGCATTCTTCTACAAGCATGCGGGCTCCGTGCACATGCCCCGCACGATGGCCTCCATCGGGAAGGGCGCGTTCTTGGGATCCGACCTCTCCAGCGTGACGTTCGCGCCGGGATGCGCCCTGTCGTCCGTGGGCGAAAAGGCGTTCTCCAGGTGCAAGCTGGCATCCATAGAGATCCCCGCGCACCTGACCTCCATCGGGAAGGGCGCGTTCAGCGAAAACGGCCTCCTCGCCAGCGTCGGGTTCGCCCCCGGGAGCCGCATGGCCGCCACCGGCGAGGACATGTTCAGCGAATGCACGGCCCTGAAGAGCATAGCCCTGCCGCCCGGGACGAGGGCCGTGGGCGCAGGCTCGTTCTACAGATGCAGCTCGCTGGATTCCGCGATCCTTCCGGCAGGCGTAGAGAAGATAGGGGACAGGGCGTTCTACTGGTGCGAGAAACTCGAGGGCATATCCCTGCCGTCGAGCGTCAAGTCGGTCGGGAGCCTGGCGTTCCTCATGTGCTTCAGCCTCAGGGAGATAACCCTGCCCGAAGGCGTCAAGGTCCTGGAGAGCGGCGTGTTCGCATCGTGCACATCCCTCGAGTCGGTGAGGACGGCCTCGGACATAACCGGCATCGGCGGCGGCTCCTTCTCCCAGTGCAAGGCTCTGAAGGCGTTCTTCATACCGTCGAGCGTGAAGACGATCGGAGCGTCGGCGTTCTCCGAATGCGATTCCCTCTCCATATCGGCGGAGGTTTTGGAATCGCAGGTCCCGCAGGGATGGGACGCCGGATGGAACCCGGACGGATGCCCCGTGGCATGGGGCGCGAAGCGCTATTGAGCGGGATGCGGATGCGGGGAGGGGCGGGGGCGGCGGCGGTGCCGCGGCCCCTGTTTTTCCGTATCGTCAGAGGGCCGCCGGGCCGCGTTCGAGCGCCCGATCGGCGCGAAACGCCTCGTTTTTGATAAGACGTCTCTTTTCAGCGTCGGGGAGGCCTCTCGAAAAGCCTCACCTAGTCTTATATACTAAAACAAAATCGAATGCGATAATGGGTAAAAACGAGGAGAAATCCCGGAAAAAGAGGGCGATTCCATCGCTTCTCTCGCCGCTCCCGCCCGCCGCGCCGGGAGGGGGGGGGGGGGGCGACGAGGCGAGGGGATCGGGGGGCGGGGAAGTACGTGTGACGTCGGCACATCGGGCCGCGGCGCGCGCCGTCCGTTTCGACGGCGCGGGCGGATATGCGGCGGGTCCCGCGACGGAGATCGGGGGATGCGCGTTCTCTGACGTCTCCGGTCTCGGCGGATCCGCGCCCATGTGGGAAGGCGCGTTCTACGGATGCGAGAGCTTGCCCCCTTTGATAGCCTCTCTGCCGTGATCATTCTCAACAAAAACCCGTTCCGCCCCATTGGGAGGGGGGCGGAACGGGGGAAACCCCATGGCGCCATGCGCGCCCGCGGGCGACCTGGAGAAAACAATAATAAAATCCCGGCGGCATGCTATGCTATGGCGAAGGTCACACTCAGGGTCGAGGGGATGGCGTGCGAGTCATGCTCCTCGAAGGTCCGCGACGCGCTGTCGGCCGTGCCGGGCGTATCGGCGGCGGACGCGGACCACTCCAAGGGGACGGCGAAGGTCGTCCACGACGGCTCGGTTAGCATAGAGGACCTATTGGCCGCAGTCATTGACGCGGGATTCAAGGCGAAAGCTAAGACCGGCCTGTTCGGATGACCCCCGATCTAGAGAGGGCCAACATAAGGACGGACGGCATGTCGTGCGCGGCGTGCTCCTCCAAGATAGAGAAGGCGCTGTCCAGGGTCGAAGGGATAGAGAGCTCCAACGCCAACTTCTCCAACGGGGTCGTATCCGTGGCGTACGATCCGTCCGCGATCTCGGAGGAGGGGATAATAGCCGCCATAGAGAAGGCGGGGTACGGCGTGCTGGGGGACCCGGAGCAGGCCGCGGAGGCCGAGAGGAGGTCGGCGAGGGTTCTGGGGATCGAGCTGGCGGTATCCGTCGCGTTCTCCGTCCCGCTGGCGATCCTGGCCATGGGGCCCATGATCGGGATATCCGTCCCGTTCCACGGAGACCCCGAGGCGTATTCTATATTGCAGCTCGCCCTGTGCGCCCCCGTCCTGGCCGCGGGGAGGAGGTTCTACAGGAGGGGATACCCCGCGCTCGCCGCGGGGAGCCCGACCATGGACACGCTGATCGCCCTGGGCACGACGGCCGCCGTGGCGTTCAGCCTGTATCAGACGTATCTCGTATTCTACGGCGGCCACGAGGCCATGCATGAGGCCGCCCACTCCCTGTACTACGACTCGGCGGCGATAATACTGACGCTGGTGTCCGCGGGGAAGCTGCTGGAGTCGAAGTCGAGGGTGAAGACGAACTGCTCGCTCCAATCCCTGAGGAGGCTCGCGCCCGAGACCGCATGCGTTCTGAGGGACGGATCGGAATCCATCGTCCCGGCGGAGGGCCTCGCCGCCGGCGACGTGGTGGTCGTGCGCCCCGGCGAGAGGGTGCCCGCGGACTGCGTCGTCCTGAGCGGCTCGTCGTCCGTCGACGAATCGATGCTCACGGGAGAGGGCATGCCTCTGCGCAAAGGCCCCGGCGACGAGGTGTTCGGCGGGACGATGAACGCCGACGGGGTCCTGACGGCGCGGGTCGCCAAAGCGGGGAGGGATTCGGTCCTGGCGGGCATAGTGAGGCTGGTGCAGGACGCCCAGGGCACCAAGGCCCCCATAGCCCGGGCGGCCGACAGGGTCGCGGCGCGGTTCGTGCCCGCGGTGATGGCCATATCCGCCGCCGCGGGGATCCTGTGGTACCTGGCCGACGGGGACCTCAGGTTCGCGGTCACCGCCATGATATCCGTCCTGGTGATCTCGTGCCCGTGCGCGCTCGGGCTGGCGACCCCGCTGGCGGTCACCGTGGGGATAGGGAAGTCCGCCGAGTACGGGATACTCTTCAAGAGCGCGGCCGCCCTGGAGCGCTCGGGCTCGGTGGGCGCGGCCATACTGGACAAGACGGGCACCGTCACCGAGGGCAGGCCGAGGGTGACCTCCGCGTCCTCCATAGTTCCCGAAGACGCGCTGATATCCATGGCCGCGGCGGCGGAGGCGGGGTCGGAGCATCCCCTGGCGAAAGCCATAGTCGCATGCGCCGCGGACAGGGGGCTGTCCTTTCCAGAAGCTACAGGCTTCGCCTCCGAGGCGGGAGGCGGGGTCAGGTGCGAGGCGGGCGGGCGCTCCGTCGCAGTCGGGAGCCCGAGGTTCCTGGAGTCCCTCGGGATCGCCGCGCCGGGCGACGAGGGGGGAGGGACGCGGGTGTGCGTCGCATTGGACGGGGAGTACGCGGGAGCGCTCTTCTTCTCCGACCCCGTCCGCCCGACCGCCGCCTCCGCGGTGTCGTCGCTGGAGGGCATGGGGGTGCGCGTGTCCATGGTCACCGGGGACTCCGAGGGGGCCGCCATGGCGGCCGCGGAGGCCGCCGGCATAAGGGACGTGGAGTTCAGGGCGCTCCCTGCGGACAAGACGGACGCGGTCAAGAGGCTCCAGAAGTCCGGGCTGTCCGTAGCCATGGTGGGGGACGGCATCAACGACGCCCCCGCGCTCGCGCAGGCGGACGTGGGGATAGCGGTCGGATCGGGGACGGACGTGGCGGCGGATTCGGCGGACATGGTGCTGCTGAGCGACGACGTGAGGTCGGTCCCGGCGGCGCTGGAGATCGGGAGGGCGTCGCTGAGGAACATAAGGCAGAACCTGTTCTTCGCCTTCGCGTACAACGCGGTGTGCATACCCGTGGCGGCGGGGCTCCCGCGTCTGCTGGGGGCGGAGATAATGGAGATGCCCATGATCGCGGCGCTGGCGATGTCGCTGTCGTCGCTGTCGGTGGTGTCGAATTCGCTCAGGCTCAGGATGTTCAAGCCGAGATGCATGTCGGATAGAGAAGAGGAAGAACTCCCCCCGAAGGGGTAAGGTTCCGGCATAGCCGGATTGCCGCGGTCATCCGTAGGTCTTGCGAACCTGGCTGAATCCTCTCGGCAGGCGTTCAGCGGAAAGCGCCAATCGGCCAGTCTTTCACTTTGACGCCCATGCCGTTTCCAGTCATGTTCTCGCCGCAGGGTCTTGACGTATTTCTTTTCCCGATTGTCGCTCGCCTCCGAAATATGAACTGTATGCTACTATTTATAGTTATTTTTTCAACGAAAAATACGCATTTCGAAATTATGCTACGATTACCCTATATGCGCCTTCGGAATCGCGTACAGAGGCGCATGCGTCGCTTTGAATTTATCCGGTCGTTTTTCGACCGTGACCGGATAAATGGGATGAAATGGATGCGAGCGGATATCCGAGCGCGACCGCGGATATCGGGAAACCGCATGGGGAGGCGATCGCCCCGAAGCCGAGAGGGCGGGGGGAGGGATCCCCTAGAGCGCATGGGAGGCGCACCCGTCTTTCTGCAACGCTTTGGGGGGCATCATCCCGTTGGGCGCGGAGGAGGATCGGGAGACCGGGGAGCCGCGAGGGCGGGCGTCTCCGAGAAGGCCGTCTCCGGGATCATGTCGGAGCAGAAGGCGATGGGCGCGGCGGCGCGCGTCTGCGGCAGGAAGGCGGGGGTATGGGGGGTCGGGGGCGGGCTGTGACGGGCGCGGCCCGCCCGGGAATAAAAAGCCGGCCCGGCCCGAGGGGCCGGGAAGGGGTTTCAGCTGAGCTGCTCCGAGCAGTACGGGCAGAACTTCGGGGTCTTCGGCAGGCCGCTTATGTCCTGCCCGCAGTACGGGCAGCTCTTGAACCTCCCCGCCGGGGGGGCTCCGCCGGCCGCGCCGGGGGCGGGCTGCGGGGGCTGCTGGGCCGCCGTCTGCGGGGACGGCTTCCCGCACCCGTTGCAGAACCTGTACGGATAGTCGTTGAGCGCGCCGCACGACGGGCACATGACCTTGGTCGCCTGGGGCTGCGCCTGCGGCTGCACCCCGCCCAGGGGCTGCTGGTTCAGCTGCTGGTACATCTGGGGGAACAGGAGCATCCCCGTCCCCATGGCCGCGCCCCCCTCGGAGTTCCCGATGGCGTCCGCCATGCGGTCCATGACCGCGTACCTCTTGAACGCCTCTCCGTTCTTGCTGCTGAACTGCAGGTAGTCGAAGACCTTCTTGCGGTCCTCGTCGGTGGTGGAGACCTCGTTGATCTTCAGCGAGAGGAGCTCTATGCCCCTCTGCGTGAAGTAGGGCTCGACGAGGATCTTGGTGCTGGTGGAGGCCTTCTCCAGGTTGTTCATGATGTCCATGTAGTACTGGCTGTTCATCTGCTGCGTTATCTGCTCGCTGATGAAGCTCTTCATGAACTGGTTGACGTCGCCCGTGGTGTACGAGTTCGTCCCCCCGAGGACCTGGGTGTAGAACAGGGGCACGTCGGTTATGCGGAACTGGAAGTCCCCGTTGCCCATGAGCACTATGGGGACCTCGTACTCCTGCGCGGCCTTGATCATGGAGCGGATGCCCCATCTCCCGTTGAACATCTTCAGGGAGATGTAGACCACCCACACCTTGAAGGGCGTCTCCTTGTACCCGAGCGCCAGGTTGTACAGCTTGGTGAGCCAGGGCACGTTGGCCGAGGTCACCACGTGCCTCCCCGGCTCCAGGACCCCCTCCAGCTTCCCGTCCCTCAGGAACAGCGCCACCGCGTGCTCGGGGACCGTCACAGAGGTGATGGTCCTGAGGTCGTCGTGCGGGGACCTGTATATTATGTCGTCCGGGCCCTGGCTCTCCCAGAACACCACGTTGCTCTTCTTCTCTGCCATGAACATCACTCCTTGAACCCTCTCATGACGGTCTCCCTCTCGCTGTAGGCCTCCATGAGCGCATCTATGGTCTTCTCTATCTCCCTCAGCGTGGCCTTGAGGTCTGCGTCGCCCCTGTCTATGGCACGGATCGCCGCCGCGGTCTGCTCCTTGAGCACCACCGCGCCGTCTATCAGCCTCGCGTCCCATGAGATCAGGCAGTCCAGTTCGGACTCCAGGATCTTCACGGAGTCGTGGAGCCCGCTGTACCCGCCGGCCGCCTTCTTAACGTCTATGCAGTACTTGTCCGCCTTGGACCTGACCCTCTCCGCGTCGCGCATGAGCTCCAGGGACCCCGCGGTCCCCCTCTGCACGGTGGCCAGGTCGGTCTTGGCGTTCTCCAGGGACCTCGCGACCTCCTGCCTTATGGCGCGGTCCTCGTCCCTGCGGAGGTTCTTCTGCCTGTACCCCTTGTATATGGGCACGTGCAGGGCTATCTTCTCGGACAGGGACATGTTGCCCTTCATCTGCCCCTCTACCCTCTCTTCCAATCCCATTTCACTTCGCCTCCCTGTCGTTAGAGAGCGCGACGGCGATGCCTATCGCCGCCACGCCGATTATGAATATCGCCGCCAGTATGATGGCGTCGACCCCGAGCCACGCCAGCAGCAGCACGGCTCCCGCGACCGCCGCCACGAGCCCCGTCGCGAGCCTGTGGGACCTGGCCGACGGGCCGAACTTGTCCGGCGCCGCGGAGTACCCGACGGAGGTCGCCGCGACCAGCGCCCCGATGATCAGGACGGCGATCCCGATCGCCGCCAGGGCGTCGCTCGTCGCATAGTACGCTATCAGTCCCGCCGCCAGGGCCATGATCGCTAGGCCCAGGGTGACTGCCGACAATGTGTTGCTTTTCATTCTCATCTCTCCTTAAATGACTATGAGCTGCTGCGCCCCGGTCCTCCGGGTGCGCTTGGGGACCAGCGCCCCGAAGCCCTCCGGCGCCCTGACCGCCCCGTCCACGTCGCACGGGACGTAGATGAGCGATTTCACGTACGGCTTGCTGAGCTTCAGCTTGCCGTCGCTGCTGGCGCGGGCCTGTAGGTAGTCGTTGACGACCTTCTCCGCCTCCCTCTTGGTGCTGAGGGGGACCGCTATCCTCCTGCTCCCGGGCGAGTTCATCGCGGCGGTGGAGGACAGCCTCCCTATCCCCTCGCCCCCGCTGATGCTGGTCTCCTTCCCGGTGACCCCCGCCAGTATGCTCTTGACGGGCTTGATCGAGAATATGTCCGTCAGCGCGGACGCGGGATCGGACAGGCACTCCCTGTCTATCACGAAATCCGCCTGCACCAGGAGGTCCTCCACCACCTCCACGCTCTTCTTGGAGAAGAGCGAGCCGGTCTGGAAGCTGTACCTCAGGTCTATGTCCCAGAACGGGATCAGGTACTGCCCCGCGCCGGAGGCTATCGGCAGCGCGCCGCCGTTCTTGGCCGCCAGGACCGCCGACAGGTTCTCGAACACCTCGTTGAAGCGGTCCTTGTTCCCCAGCAGGAAGCCCCAGCCTCCCGCGGAGGGGTACTCGAAGCTCATGATCCTGTGGATCGTGTCCAGCGTCTTCATGGGGTCCCCGCCGTTCTTCGCGACGAAGTCCGACAGGTCCGCAAGTATCCTGGCCTGGCTGGCCTCCCCGGACACCGCTCCGAACATCATGCCCAGGCCGAGGTCGGAGGAGACCTTCGCCTTCACCGCCTCCAGCTCGGAGAGGCCGTCCGCGAAGTATTGGCGGCTCTCCGCCGCGTTCCCGTTGAGCAGCCTGTCGCAGCCCTCGGACACCTTGGCCAGGGCGGAGAACCTCTCCGCCATGGGCCCGTAGCCCTTGATCTTGGAGAAGGACTTGGACATCTCCGAGAAGTTGTTCGCCATGAGGGCGTACCTCCCGGGCTTGTCCTCGTGCAGGAGCTTGGCGTTGTTGATCAGCAGGGCGTACGCGGACCCCATCTCCTCCGCGGACGTGACGAAGTCCCTGGACTCCGCGTCCACGGCCAGGGGGTACACGCTCTTGGCCCTGGCGTTGAACTCGAACGCCTTGGACGGGGAGTGCGCCGGCGCGACGGTCTTGTCCGTCGTGAAGGGCAGGACCATCAGCCCGCACGCCAGCAGGCTGTTGGCGGCGAAGCGGTACTCGGTGTACTCGGTCTCTATCCTCGGCCTGATGTTGCTGTTGAATATGTTGAACCTGGCTATGGAGTCCACGTTCTCGGTCTGCGACAGGGAGAAGCCTCCCGGGATCGCCTTGCTGATCCAGGACTGTATCTGACCCATCATCTGGTCCATGTACGCCTTCGCGTCGACCTTCTGCTGGGTGGTCCCGCAGCTCGGGCACGTGACGTACGCGGACCCCGACTCCAGGTCCTTCCTCTCCAGGGGGGCCCCGCAGTGCTTGCATCTGAGAGCTACCATCTCGTCCACGGGATCACCTTCTCATCAAAGCCATGCCGCGGACGGACGCGATCTCCGCCTGGAGCCTCGCCTCCATGGCCCGCATCTCAGCCATGGCCCTCTCGTGGTATCCCCTGGCGATCTCGTCCGACCTCCGGGAGATGGACGTGTAGCACGGCCTGCACACGTACACCGACTCGTACGTCTCGGGGGCGGACTTCAGGAGGTCGTCCCCCGCCGTCCTCATGAACGGGGTTATGTCGCTGGACATCGCGAGGAAGTGGATCCCCTCGCCCGTGGACTGGCGCCCGCAGATCCAGCACTTGACGGACCTGGAGTACGCCTTCATCAGGCCCATGTCCCTGTCCCCGCCCTGCCCGTCGCCCAGCTGCTTCCTGCAGCTGTACGCGCTCTGGAGCTGCTCCGCCGCCTTCTTCGGGTCGAAGAACACGGTCGCGGACGCCAGGGTCTCGTACCCTATGGCCTGGAGGCCGAGCGCCTCCCTGAGCCCGGTGGTGACGGTGTCGCCCTTCATGATCTCGTACATCTTCAGGGGCGAGTTCCCGATCTGGACCTGGTACTTCTGGGCCAGCTCCAGCAGCCTGTTGCCCTTGTTCGTCTTGACGTCGAGGTCCCCGTCGAGGGCCAGCGCGCTTATGCGCTCGGATATGAGCTCGCACTCCGTTATCAGCTTGGCCGTCTCGGCGTCCGTCAGCCCGAACTCGAAGCTGTCTATGCCGCAGGACCTCAGCACCCCCGCCAGCCTGTCGTAAGACGCGCCGCTGTTGGGGGACGATATCGCGTCTATGATCCCGACGTACACCTTCGCCAGCGCGGACTCCCTCCCGCCCTTCTCTATGGTCTTCTCGAAGTTCTTCCTGGCTTTAGCGTATTCCTTCCGCTTCACCAGGTCTACGCCCTGGTTGAAGAGCTCGTCTCCCGACTTGAAGATGTTGAGCGCCATTTGTTCACTTAGCCGCCTATCATGGTCCCCGGTATTAAGCCTTGGGCATGGCATCCGGGAATCTGCCGGCGGCGGCGCCTCAATCCCATATTTGGGCCATGAAACCGCGATTCGATGCATTTATGTCTCGCTATCCCATTAAAATTAGATATTTGTCTAATTTGCATTTGATTATACATTCATCTAAGAGAAAGGCTTATAATAAGGCATCTTGTTGCCCGGGACATGTCTAACAGCAGGTTCAGGGCGGTCGAGGAAGCGGTCCGCCGGGCCCCCGCCGCCGTATCCCCGCCGGCGGGAGAGACTTCTTCGTACTTCGGCGAGATGGTGTTCAACAGGGACGCGATGAGGAGGTACCTCTCCGAGGCCACCCGCAGGTCCATCTACGAGACCATAGAGCGCGGGGCGACCCTCGACAAGTCCGTGGCGGAGCACGTCGCGGCGGGCATGAAGAGATGGGCCATGGACAAGGGCGCCACCCATTACTCCCACTGGTTCCAGCCGCTCACCGGCGGCACCGCCGAGAAGCACGACTCGTTCACCGACCCCCGCGGGCGCGGCGCGGCCGCCGAGAACTTCAGCGGGGACCTGCTGTGCCAGCAGGAGCCGGACGCGTCCTCGTTCCCCAGCGGCGGCCTCAGGAACACCTTCGAGGCCAGGGGGTACACCGCGTGGGACCCGTCGTCCCCCGCGTTCATAATGGACGACACCCTGATCATACCGACCGTCTTCGTCTCGTACACGGGAGAGGCGCTGGACCACAAGACCCCGCTCCTGAGGTCGGTCTCGGCGGTCACCCGCGCCGCGTCCGACGTGCTGGAGTACTTCGGCATGAAGGGGGCGGTGGTGCACTCGTACCTGGGATGGGAGCAGGAGTACTTCCTCATAGACTCCGCGCTCTACGCCCAGCGCCCGGACCTGGTCATGTCGGAGCGCACCCTGGCGGGGCACGACAGCGCCAAGAACCAGCAGCTGGAGGACCACTACTTCGGATCGATCCCGTCCAGGGTCATACAGTTCATGAAGGAGCTGGAGTTCGAGGGGTACAGGCTGGGGATACCCCTCAAGACCAGGCACAACGAGGTCGCCCCGAACCAGTTCGAGGTCGCCCCCGTGTACGAGGAGATCAACCTCGCCGTGGACCACAACCTCCTGACCATGTCCCTGATGAAGAGGGTGGCGGAGCGCCACGGCTTCAAGGCGGTGCTCCACGAGAAGCCGTTCGCAGGGGTCAACGGGTCCGGCAAGCACTGCAACTGGTCCCTGGGCACCGCCGACGGCGTGCCCCTGCTGTCCCCCGGGAAGACCCCGGAGGACAACCTGCGCTTCCTCGCCTTCATGGCGAACATACTCAAGGCGGTCCACGACCACAACGGGCTCCTGAAGGCGTCCATCGTGTCCGCCTCCAACGCCCACAGGCTGGGAGCCAACGAGGCCCCGCCCGCGATTATATCCTCCTTCCTCGGGAAGCAGGTCAGCGCGGCGTTCGAGGAGCTGCTGAACACGAAGGACCTGGTTCGCATAAGCGGCAAGAAGGGCTACAGCCTCGGCATATCGCAGATCCCCGAGCTGCTGGTGGACAACACCGACAGGAACAGGACGTCCCCGTTCGCGTTCACCGGCAACAGGTTCGAGTTCCGCGCGGTCGGGTCCTCCGCCAACTGCGGGGCCCCCATGTCGGTGCTCAACATGATCGTGGCGCACCAGCTGGGGAAGTTCAAGAAGGCGGTCGACGCCAGGATCGCGGCGGGGTCCGCGGTCCAGCAGGCCGTCCTGGACGAGACCCGCGAGACGTTCAGGGCCGCCCGCGACATCGTGTTCGACGGCAACGGCTACTCCGACGAGTGGAAGGCGGAGGCCGCCCGCCGCGGCCTGGACGTGGAGTCGTCCGTGCCCGTCGTGATAGACTGCTTCTCCTCCCCGTCGACCCTGGAGGTCTACAGGGAGACCGGGGTCCTCAACGAGGCCGAGCTGAGGGCCAGGAGCGAGGTCCGCTGGGAGGAGTACTCCAAGAAGATAGAGATAGAGGCGAGGGTCGTGAGCGACCTGGCGTACAACCACATAATACCGGTGGCCGCCAGGTACCAGTCTCTCCTGCTCGGGAACGCCTCCATGATCAGGGCGCTGTACCCGGAGGGCGCGCGCGACGGCCTGGCCGCGGACGAGCTGGAATGGATAAAGGACATATCCGACCACGCGTCGGAGGCCAAGAGGATCGCGGACGCGCTCGACGCGACGTGCGAGGCCCTCTCCGGGCTGGAGGGCCGCGAGAAGGCGGTCAGGTACCACGACGACGTGGTCCCGCAGATCGATGCGATGCGCACGCACCTGGACGCCCTCGAGATGATCGTGGACGACCAGATGTGGCCGCTGCCCAAGTACAGGGAGCTCCTGTTCATACGCTGAGGGACTCCCCGATGAAGACACATCCGGGCCTGTACGACCCGACGGACGAGAGGGACTCGTGCGGGGTGGGCCTGGCCGTCAGCCTGGGCGGCGCCCCGTCCCACGAGATGATAGAGCGCGGGCTGCGCATACTGGAGAACATGGAGCACCGCGGGGCCGAGAACGCCGACGGGAGGACGGGCGACGGCACGGGCATGACCGTGCAGGTGCCCCACGAGTTCATCCTGTCGCTGGGGATCCCGGTCCCCGAGAGCGGGAGGTACGGCACGGGCCTGGTCTTCCTGCCCAGGGGCCCGGCCTCCGAGGAGTGCATGGCCGCCCTGAGGGACGAGTGCAGGGCGTGCGGGCTGGCGTGGATAGCCGAGAGGGAGGTCCCGGTGGACCGCTCCGCCCCGGGCCCGCTGGCCTCCGAGACCGAGCCCCGCATAGTCCAGGTGTTCCTGTCCAGCTACGACGGCCAGGACGCCCTGGAGCGCAGGCTGTACCGCGCGAGGAGGCGCGCCTCGGGGCGCATAGCCTCCTCGGGGATCGAGGGGGCCGAGTCGTTCTACATCTGCAGCCTGTCCAGCAGGACGATCGTCTACAAGGGCATGCTCACCCCTGCGCAGCTGAGGTCGTACTACCTCGACCTGTCCGACCCCCTGTTCAAGTCGGCCATAGCCATGGTCCACTCCAGGTTCAGCACCAACACGCTGCCCATGTGGAAGCTGGCGCAGCCGTTCAGGATGCTCTGCCACAACGGCGAGATAAACGCCATCCGCGGCAACCGCGCCTGGATGGGCGCGAGGGAGAGCATCCTGGCGGAGAGGATCCCTGCGGACATGCGCGCCCCGCACCCCGTGGTGGAGGAGGGGATGAGCGACAGCGCGTCCCTGGACAACGTGTTCGAGTTCCTGGCCATGGCGGGCGTGCAGATGCAGCGCGCCATATCCATGATGATCCCGGAGTCCTGGAACAGCAAGAACCCCATCCCGGACAGCCTGAGGGCGTACTACGAGTACCACAGCATCCTGATGGAGCCGTGGGACGGGCCCGCCGCGGTCCTGTTCACGGACGGGAGGCTGGCGGGAGGCATGCTGGACCGCAACGGGCTGCGCCCGGCCAGGTACTCGGTGACCCGCGACGGCACGTTCATACTGGCTTCGGAGGCGGGCGTGCTGGAGGCGCCGGAGGGCGACATAGTGGAGTCCGGCAGGCTGAGGCCCGGCAAGATGATCCTGGTCGACGCGGCCGCCGGCCGCGTCATCCGCGACGCGGAGATAAAGGGCGCGCTGGCGTCCGCGTACCCGTACAGGGACTGGCTGGACAGGAACAGGCTGGAGCTGGACGAGGTGTCGTCCGGGAGGGAGGTCTCCCGCAGGGTACCCGACGCCCGCGTCAGGCTGGCCGCGTTCGGGTACACCAGGGAGGACGTCTCCAAGGTCATAGCCCCGATGGCCCTCCAGGGGAGGGAGCCCGTCGGGTCAACGGGGTTCGACGCGCCGCTGGCGATCCTGTCGGACAGGCCGCAGCGCCTGTTCTCGTACTTCCGACAGTCCTTCGCGCAGATAACCAACCCCCCGATAGACCCCATAAGGGAGGAGCTGGTGATGTCGGTCACGGGGTACATGGGCACCATAGGGCACGACGTGCTCTCCCCCGCCCCGGACCGCTGCAACATAGTCAAGGTCCGCCACCCGGTCATAACGAACCGGGAGCTGGACCTGCTGGAGAACCTCAGGTACAGGGGCTTCGTCACGTCGAAGATATCCATAACGTTCCCCGCGAGGACGCCGGGGGGGCTGGAGGAGTCCCTCCGGAGGGTGTGCGCCGAGGCCGAGGCCGCGGCGGACGCCGGCGGATCCTACATAGTGCTGTCCGACCGCGGGATCTCCGAGGGCCGCGTAGCGATCCCGTCCCTGCTGGCGGTGTCCGCGGTCCACCGCCACCTGCTGGCCACCGGCAAGAGGCTCCGGACGGGGATAATCCTCGAGTCCGGGGAGCCCAGGGAGGTCATGCACTTCGCGCTGCTCATGGGCTTCGGGGCGAACGCCGTCAACCCGTACATGGCGTACGCCGCCATAGAGGAGCACGCCCTGTCCGGCGACGTGAGGATGGACGCCGACGCCGCCGAGCGCAACTACGTCAGGGCGGCGGAGAAGGGGATCATGAAGGTCATGTCCAAGATGGGCATATCGACGATAAGGTCGTACATAGGCGCGGGCCTCTTCGAGGCCGTGGGCCTGGACGAGGGGATGGCGCAGAGGTTCTTCGGGGTCAGGTCCGGCATAGGCGGGGCCACGCTCGAGGACATAGCCGCGGACGCCGAGGCGGCGCACGAGGCCGCCTACGCCGGGGCGGACCCCATGGAATCGGACCCCGGGACCTACGAGCACAGGAAGGGCGGGGAGAGGCACGCGTGGACGCCGGAGGCGGCGAGGGCGCTGACGGCGGCGGCCAGGGGGGACCCGGGCGCATACCGCGCGTTCGCAGAGGCCTCCGACGGGGGCATGTTCTTCGTGCGCGACGCCCTCTCCATAGCGGAGGGGGACCCGGTCCCGCTCTCCGAGGTGGAGCCGGCGGAATCCATAATGAAGAGGTTCGTGGCCGAGGGGATCTCTTTCGGGGCCATAAGCCGGGAGGCCCACGAGGCCATCGCCGCGGCGATGAACTCGGTGGGCGCCAGGAGCAACTGCGGCGAGGGCGGGGAGGACCCGTCCAGGTCGGAGCCCCGCCCCGGCGGCTGGGACGCCAGGTCCAGGGTCAGGCAGATCGCGTCCGGCAGGTTCGGCGTGACCGCCAGGTACCTGGCGGACGCCGACGAGATACAGATAAAGATATCCCAGGGCGCCAAGCCCGGGGAGGGGGGGCAGCTGCTGGGATCCAAGGTGGACGAGGCGATAGCCTCCGCCAGGCACACCGCTCCGGGCGTGACGCTGATATCCCCCCCTCCGCACCACGACATATACTCCATAGAGGACCTGAAGCAGCTCATACACGACGCCAGGAGCGTCAACCCCCGCGCCAAGATCAGCGTGAAGCTGGCGTCGGGCCACGGGGTGGGGACGGTGGCGGCGGGAGCCGCCAAGGCCGGCGCGGACATAGTCCTCATATCCGGCGCGGACGGGGGGACGGGCGCGTCGCCCCTGTCGTCGATAAGGTACGCCGGCCTGCCGTGGGAGATGGGGCTGGCGGAGACGCAGCAGGCGCTGGCCGCCAACGGGCTCCGCGGGAGGGTCATGCTGCAGGCGGACGGGCAGCTCAAGACCGGCAGGGACGTGATTGTAGCGGCCCTGCTGGGGGCGGACGAGTACGGCTTCGCCACCTCGGCCATGGTCGCCCTGGGCTGCGTCATGTGCCGCAGGTGCCATCTCAACACCTGCCCGGCGGGCATAGCGACCCAGGACCCGGAGCGGAGGAAGAGGTTCTCGGGCGAGCCCGAGCACCTGGCGAGGTACATGGGGCTCCTGGCGGAGGACGTCAGGGGATGGCTGTCCCGCATGGGCTTCCGCTCGATGGACGAGATCATAGGGAGGGCGGACCTGCTGTCCCGGAAGAGCCTGGGCGGCAGGGCGGGCAGGCTGGACGCGTCCAGGCTGACGGCCGCCCCGCAGGGGGAGAGGCGCTTCTCCGAGGGGCAGCCCCCGTCCCCCGCGCCCCGCCTCGACGCCAGGATAATGGGGGACCTGGCGTCCGGGGGGGTCGCCGCGGAGTACGCGATACGCAACACCGACCGCTCGGTGGGCGCGGCCATATCCGGAGAGATCGCCAGGGGGTCCGGCGCCGCGGCCGGCGGCCTGAGCGTCTCTTTCAGGGGCACGGCGGGCCAGAGCTTCGGGGCGTTCCTGGCCGAAGGGGTGTCGTTCACGCTCGTCGGGAGGGCCAACGACTACGTCGGCAAGGGCCTCTCTGGAGGGTCCATAGCGGTCCTGCCCGAGGCCGGCGGGAGCGGGGACGCCATCGCGGGCAACACGCTGCTGTACGGTGCCACGTCCGGGGAGGCGTACATCCGCGGGACGGTGGGCGAGAGGTTCTGCGTCAGGAACTCCGGGGCGACGGCCGTCGCGGAGGGCGCGGGCGACCACTGCTGCGAGTACATGACGGGCGGCGTGACAGTCGTCCTGGGGCCGGTGGGCAGGAACTTCGCCGCAGGGATGTCGGCGGGCGCCGCGTACGTCCTCAACGACGGGGGCGACTTCGACAGGCACTGCAACATGGACTCGGTGGAGCTCTCCCCGGTGGAGGAGCAGGGGGACCTGGACCTGCTCAGGGGGATCCTGGAGAGGCACGCCGCGCGCACCGGCTCCGCGGTCGCCGCGGGGCTCCTCGCGGACTGGGGGGCGGGGGCGAAGAGGTTCCTGAAGGTGTCCCCGACCGAGCGCGGGAAGCCCGCGCCGCGCCCGTGAGCCCCGCGCCCCCATGGCGCTTGGCTTATACGGGCGCGGAGATTACCGGGGCGTGATCACGATCATCGGGACCGGGCACGTGTTCGACATCGCCGAGCCGACGGCGTTCATAATCCGCAACCTCTGGCCGGGCGCCGTGCTGGTGGAGGCGGACGAGCCGCCGCGCGCCGGGTCCCCCCGGATATACGCCAAGGCGATGGAGGGGCAGGCGGAGAGGGCCCGGCGCAACGGCGTCAGGGCGGGGGGCGAGCTGGCCTCCGCCGCCGAGGCGGGCAGGGCCGTGGGCGCCGAGGTCATACGCATGGACACGGGCGCGGCCAGGGCGATGGAGGAGATGTGGGCCGAGATGCCCCTGGGGGAGAAGGCCAGGTACGCCGCGTCCGGGTTCATGGACCGCGCCCTGCGGAGGGGCCGCCCCGTAAAGTTCGGCGCGAAGGCTCCCGAGAGGGACGGGGCGGAGATCCGCAGGAGGAGGTACCCCACCATGGTCCGCAAGCTGATAGACGAGAGGGACGAGCGCATGGCTTCGGAGATAGAGAAGGCGCTGGCGAGGCACGAGGACGTGGTGGCGGTGGTCGGGGACGGCCACGTGGACGGGATATGCAGGATCCTGGGCCGCGGGGACGTGCGGACGGTCAGGCTGCGCGAGCTGCTGGACTCCGAGGCGATGGGCAGAGTGAGGTCAGCCATATGGGAGGGGTCGTTTTGAAGGTCGCGCTCCTGGCGTGCACCAGGGACGCGGACGCCATATGCGCGGCCGCGGGCAGGTCGTGCTACTCGGAGGAATCGTCGGCGGACCTGCTGGGCTCCGGAGACCCGGAGAGGGTTCTGGGGAAGATAGTCGGCATGGGCCACCACTCGGTGATAGAGCACGCGGTCTTCACGTTCTCGGCGGAGGGGGTGTCCAGGGCGCTGACCCACCAGCTGGTCAGGCACAGGCTCGCGTCGTACTCCCAGCAGAGCCAGAGGTACGTGCCGTCCGAATCCCCGTCGTACGTCGTGCCGGAGACGGTGAAGGCCGACGCGGGGGCGCTGAGGAGGTACGAGGAGGCGATGGAGGCCATATGGGAGGCGTACGCCGAGCTCAGGAAGACGGTCCCGGCGGAGGACGCGAGGTACGTCCTGCCCAACGGGTGCTCCACGAACATAACCATAACGATGAACGCCCGCGAGCTCCTCCATTTCTTCTCCATGAGGTGCTGCGAGCGCGCCCAGTGGGAGATAAGGGCGCTGGCGGAGGAGATGCTGTCAATATGCAGGAGGGAGTCCCCCACGATCTTCAGGGACGCCGGCCCGCCGTGCGCCAGGGGCCCGTGCCCCGAGGGGAAGCTGTCCTGCGGACGCCCGCGCAAGGGGGGGCGGGGGGCGGATCGCCCGGCATCCGACGTACACCTATGATCCGCGGCCGGATCGGGGCCGGAGTTTTATACGATCAGCCGGGATCCGCCGAGATCCCTATAGAAACGTAGAATTGACGGGGCGCGGCATGCTCGTTCCGGCGCCGGGGCCGCCGATCGTGCCGCTGTTTTAAATGCGCCCGCGGAGGTATGCCCGTCGGTCTCATTGGAGGACCGTTATGACTAGAGAAGCAGAGAAAGATGAGAGGGGGAGGGGGCGCTTCATAATCGTCGCTCTCCTTTTGGCATTGCTGGTCGCGATCGCCGTCTCGGCGGTCGCCCTGACCGCCGCCGGCGGCTCCGGCGGAGAAGGGGGGGGGCGGAGACGGCTACGGCGCGTCTCCGGTG
>JAIRPP010000006.1 GCA_031256955.1 Candidatus Methanoplasma sp.
CACCCTGTGAGCGAGAAGCCCGACCTGCTCAGCGGGGAGTCCGCGCCGTACGTGTGCGAGGAGTCCTCGGTCGCGCCCATGACCTCGTAGGAGGCGTAGAGCGGCTTGTTCGGGTCGTATCTTATGGTGTACGAGGACGGGCCCCACAGGGCGTACAGCGTCACGTCGCACTCGACGGGCTCCGCCGAGAACACCCACGGGTCGGTGCAGGCGGGGTCCTCGAACCACCCGCCGAACACGCTGCCCGGCTTAGTGGGCGCGGGCGGGGCGTATATGTACGCCCCGTGGTCAACCCCGCGGACCGGGTCCACGTAGGTCCCGCCGCGGGAGTCGAAGGTCACCGTGTATCCGTCGCTCCCCCCGTCGGAGGAGCCCCCCCGCCCGCCGAGGGCGGCGAAGGCGCCGGCGACGGCGAGCGCGGCGACGAGCGCGGCTAGCGCTATCGCCATGAATCTCTTGTTATTCTCCAAGAATGTTTCCCCCAGCCTGTTTAGGGGGTCGTATCTTTATATGCTTTTCTCAAACTGGACGGCTGTGCCCGGCTATCTGACCGCGCACCGGATCCCGCGCCATCCCGTGCGGAGAGGACCCCCGCGGCTGGATCGGCGACATTCCGCTAATCTCCCTCCGTGCGCCGGATCCTCGGGAGGGACGCCTCGGGGGGCGCTTCCGCAGGGCTCGCGGGCGCGCCACGCGGATACAATATGGACGTATCGTCCTACTTGTCCGAACGCCCTGCCAGTGGAACGCCCGATCATGTTATATCCTATTGGATTATACTGCCAAGAGATACCCATGATCAGCACCAAGATAATCGCCGTGGCGGTCGTGGCGGTCGTAGCCGCCGCGGGAGCGGGGCTGTACCTTATGATGGACAAGGACCCCGCCAAGTACAGGTCCTCCGACGACACCGGCCGCCTGATGATATACGGCAACGCGAACAACGACGACTACCTCGACCAGGAGGACATAGACGCCCTCGAGAAGATGATCGCGGGCGAGATCCCGGAGACCAAGTACGCCGACGCGAACCTCGACGGGAAAGTCGATCAGAAGGACCTCGACATGGTCAAGAGGATGGTCAAGCGCGAGAAGATGACCATCAACTACGACTACTACTATGACGGCAAGATCCTCCAGGGCGAGGTCAAGTACCCCATAGAGAAGGCCGCCGTGGTCGGGACGAACGTGCTCGTAGCCATGAAGGCCGTAGGCGCGGTCGGAAAGATCGCCTGCGTGTCTGGCGGAGCCATCGACACGACCCTGCACTCTGATATAGTGAGCCTCCCTAAAATCAGCAACAGCGTTTTCCAGGCGAACGCAGAGGAAGTGTCGAAATACCCCGTATCTGCATTGATCACCCTGGATACCGCGTCATACGTCCCCAACCACGCCGACTTCACGGCGGCGGGGATAAACGTGGTCAGGATATCCGCATCGGACGGGGTCGAATCCATCTCTGGAGTCATCACCCTGGGGTACCTCTTCCAGTGCGAGGACCGCGCCAACAGCTACGCCGAGTTCTGCGACACGATCCTGAACAACATACAATCTAGAACAAAGGATATAGCGTCCGCCGACCGCGTCACCGCGCTCAGCGTCACCATGACCTACTACGTCGGCGGGACGTCCTCGGACTACTACGCCGCCACGCAGCTCGCCGGAGCCAGGAACCTGGCGGACTGGCCCGACAGGACTAAGAAATTCATGGAGGGGGAGGAATGGCTGCTGGAGCCGAAGTATCAGGCGAAATACATAATCCATGTGCGCGGAGGCGAAGAGATGGGGTACGGACAAAGGACAACGGATGAGATAAAAACCATCTGGAACAAGTACTCTGTTTACTTCACCGCCATGGATGCATACAAGTCCGGCGGATACATGATCCTGAACGGCAACATGCCCGTCCCGGTGAGGATGGCGTACATGGCGTCGATATTCTACCCGGACATATTCGGGGCGGACTACGGCGAGAAGATGAACCAGGAGTTCGTGGACAAGTTCGTGGACAACCTCCATTCGTCTGGATACGACGTGAAAAACGGAGTCTTCTTGATAAAGAAGGACATGGTCACAGGCTGAGGACGGGATCATTAAACCTTTTCTCATAATTTTATCTTCTTCCGTAAGAGAAGCCTGTCTTCGAACCTGCATTCTGAGATGCTCGAGAGCCGTGTTAAAATAAACACAAATGACCTGTGCCGTTAGAAATTTGCCATATGAACAATTCATACTTTAGAAAAATCCATCCAAATCATAGAATTTCAGATTATTCGAATAGATCCGAATGCGTTCCTGTCCTAAATGCTATGAGAACCAATCCATTTTCGACTATAGTATAGATCAATAGCCAATCTGAAGTAATGTGGCATTCGCGAAACCCGTTGTATTCTCCTTTTAGAGGATGATCCATATAGGAAGGCGACAACCTTTTGCCTTCTACTAATTCTTTCAGGACTGCCCTCAGAGCGTCCAGGTCATACCCGCGCTTTTTGACTCTCTTGAAATCTTTCATGAATCTATGCGTGGTCCTGAGCTCTCTCTTCATTTGTCAAGCTCCGCAAACAGCTCCTCGACTGAGGAATAAGACTTCACTTTCTTTTTTCCAGAAATGATGTCACGACCCTCTGCAATGGCTTCTTCTGTCTCTGCATTGAATTTGGGCTGACGAAGCTCAAACGGGAGCCCACCAACCATGATAGATTGATATAGAAACATGTTTAGAGCATCAGACATCCTGAGACCAAAAGAAGAGTACAGTTGTTCCGCATCCTCTTTTATATTTGGATCTACACGAAAGTTGATAGTTGCGCTTTTAGCCAATGTAACCACCTTGCGATACATTCTAATTACATAGGACATACAAAAACATGCCTACAACATATTCTCTAGATCTCGATTCTGATGCCCGCCCTCATCAAAGATATAGATTCGTTCTCAGTTGAGAAACCTAGACATAACTGGCGAGTATGAAGGACTATGGCGATCCGAAGTGCGCTATGAGACGAGTTTAAAACGTTTCTTTAAGCACTTTCCGTAACAGAAAGCACAGATTGCTCAATACAAACCCCATCAAAAACTATATTGGTGTTCTGATTCACAGACCTGACGGTAACTAAAATTGCCATATTTACGCGATATCGTTTTTATCGCCGCCGCGGATTGCATGGCCGTGAAGATCGACGGCTCCATAAGGATCGAGGGGGACGGCGAGGTGTACCCCCCATCGGAGGACACGTACCTGTTGATAGAGTCCCTCGAGGTCCGCCCGGGCGAATCCGTCCTGGAGATCGGGTGCGGGTCGGGGATAGTGTCCATACATTGCGCCAAGCGCGGCGCGGCCGTGACGTGCGGCGACGTGAACCCGCGCGCCGTGGCCCTCGCCGCCAGGAACGCGGAGGCCAACGGGGCCTCGGTCCGCGCCGTCGAGACGGACGTGTTCTCCAACGTCGAGGGCTCCTTCGACCTGATAATCTTCAACCTCCCGTACCTCCCCGTGGAGGAGGAGGGGCTCCTGGCCCGCTCGTGGTCCGGGGGGGCGGACGGGGCGGGCCCGCTGCCTGCCCTCCTGGAGGGGGCTCCGTCGCGCCTCCGCCCTGGGGGCAGGCTCGCCATAGTCGTCTCGTCCCTCATGGACGGGGGGAGGCTCGGCTCCCTCCTGTCCGGATGGGACGCGAAGGTCCTGTCGGAGGCCCGGTTTTTCTTTGAGACGGTGAGCGTCCTCGAGCTCAGGCCCCGGACAGGATCTTGCCGATCTCCTCCGACAGGAGCTCGCTCGCCCTCTTCCCGTCTATCCTCCCTCTGAGCGCCCCCATCACGGGGCCCATCAGCGGGCCTATGGCGTCCGTCCCCTTGGAGCGGACGAAGTCCGCCCTCTCCGCCACTATCCTGGCGATCTCCGCGGCCGCATCGCCCTCTCCCACCGATTCCAGCCCCAGCTTCGACAGGGCCGCCCCGGGGGCGGAGCCCGCCGCCATCTCCCTCAGGATCAGGGGCATCGCCTCCTTGGAGAAGCGGCCCCCCTTCAGCATCGCGAACGCCTCCAGGACGTCCTCGTCGCCGATGGAGTCCGGGTCCAGGCCGTCGCGCTCCATCTCCGAGTACGTGTTCGAGAGGGCGGTGGCCGCCGCCTGCGCCATCCCGGTGGCGTCGGATATCCTCGCGAAGAGCGCGTCGCGCCCCCGCCTGACCATCTGCGACGCCTGCTGGCCGTTCACGCCGTAGTCCCTGGCGAGGCGCGCCTCCGTCTGCTCCGGGAGCTCCGGCAGGGAAGAGCGCACGCGCGCCATCCTCTCCTCGGAGACCGGCTCCGGCGGGACGTCCGTCTCCGGGTACATCCTCGCCGCGCCCGGCAGCGGGCGGGAATACCTGGTGGTGCCGTCGGGCTGGGGGTCCCTCGTCTCCTCCGGCACCCCCGCCAGGGCCATGTTGGCCCTGCCGACCGCCATGGCCAGCGCGTCCCGCGCCCTCTTCTCCGGCGCGGCGCATATCGCGAAGGCCTCCCCGGGCCCGATGCCCAGGAACCCCCTGAGGGAGTCGACGAGCGCCTGCTCTATCCCGTAGTTCGGGAGCTCGTCCGAATGGAATATGCCTTTGACCCCCGCCGTCCTGGCGTACTGGGCCATCTCCGCGCCCAGGCGCAGCCTGCCGCCGTCCCCGTTCATGACCCCGTGGAACCCGGGCAGGCGGACGGCGACGACCCTCCCGCCGGCGTCCAGCGCGCCCTTCACGACCTTCGAGGCGCACCCCTCGAACGCGGCGGTGGCGTCGACGGGCTCGAACGGGATCTCGCGGGCGCCCCTCTCCGCCAGGATCCCCTTCACGCGAAGCAGCATCTTCTGCCTCTCGATCTCCCCCCTCACGAAGTCGGGGAGCATCCTGAGCTCCTGCACCCCCTTGATCTCTATGCGGGCGCCCCCGGGTATGGATATGTTGAGGTCCTCCCTTATCGTGCCTATCCCGCGCTTCACGCGCTTGGTCGCCCGCAGCAGGGTGCCTATCCTGAGCGCGACCTCCATGACCTCCTCCGGGGTCCTCATGTCGGGCGCGGTCGCCACCTCTATCAGCGGTATCCCCAGGCGGTCCAGGCGGTACACGACCTCGTCGCCCCTGGCCTCTATCTTGCGGGCTGCGTCCTCCTCCAGGCAGACCGAGAGCACCCCTATGCTCCTCCCGTTCACGTCCACCGACCCGCCGGTGGCTATCAGCGAGGTCCTCTGGAACCCGGACGTGTTCGACCCGTCCACCACTATCTTCCTCATGAACTGTATCTCGTCCGCCACGTCGGAGCCGAGCATCGCGGCGAACGTCAGGGCCGTCTCCAGCGCGTCCGCGTTCACCGGGTGCGGGGGCTCGTCGTCCGTCTCCACCAGGCAGGACGAGGCGCAGCGCTGGTATCTGTACGCCAGCCCCCTCTTGGACTGCTCCAGCGCGGCCCTGTCCGTCTCCCCGGTCTCGCCCGCGGCCGGGCGCAGCCTCCTGACGCAGACCTCCGTCCCGGAGTCGCAGAGCTCGCTGCCGCAGGAGCAGAACAGCTTCCTGGTGTCGAGCTGCTGGTGTATCTCTATGCCGCACTTCATCTCGTCAGACATCGGTCTCCCTCCTGTCCCCGGACTCGGAGGCCAGCGGCGCCGCCATGATCCTCTCCGCCTCCTCCGCGCTCCCCGAGTTGGCGAGCGCCCACATCAGCTTGACGTACGCCGTCTCCGGCAGCATGTCCCCCACGGGGATCGCGCCGGCGGACAGCATGTCCCTGCCCGTGGAGTACACGTTGAGGTTGGTGGACCCGCCCAGGCACTGCGACGCGATCGCCACCACCGACCCGTTCTCGCGCGCCTTCTTTATCAAGGGCACCATCGCCTCGCCGACGTGGCCGAGGCCCGAGCCCGCTATCACTATGCCCCTGCTCCCCTCGAACACGGGCCCGAAGACCGCGGGGTCCATGCCGGGATAGTACTGCAGGAGGACCGTCCTCTCCTCCATGGCGCATCTGGCGGAGACCCTGCCCCCGTGCGCGGGCGAGCCCGGGCATGAAAAGGATATCCCGTCCGCGCCTATGCGCGCGACCGGCTTCGCGTTCACGCTGCGGAACGCGTCGCGCCTGGACGTGTGCATCTTCCTGACCCTCGTCCCCGCGTGGGCGGCGAAGGAATCGTCGGACAGGCCGTCGTGCATGACGACGAACACGCCCGCGCGGCCGCCCTCCAGGCAGAGCCTCAGGGCGGCGGACAGGTTCGACGGCGCGTCCGACGACGGCCTGTCCGAAGACCTCTGGGCCCCCACCAGGACCACGGGCTTCCCGAGCCCCTCCAGCATGAACGAGAGGGCGGCGGCGGTGTACCCCATGGTGTCCGTGCCGTGCGGTATTATGGCAGCGTCCGCCCCGGCGTTGAGCTCCTCCGCCACGGCCTCGGCCAGGATCTGCCAGTGCCTCACGCCCATGTTCTCCGAGAACACGGAGAAGAGCGCCCTCGCCCTCAGGTCCGCCGCGCCCCTCAGCTCCGGGACGGCGGAGACCAGCTCCTCCGCGGTCATCGCGGGATGGACCGCGCCGGTCCTGTAATCGACGTACGAGGCTATGGTCCCGCCGGTGCCTATGATGGCTATCCGGGGCAGGCCCTCGGAGCGATGCGCCTCCGCCCGGGCGGGGCGCCTCTCCGGCGGGGGGGACTCCACCCTTATGGAAGACCCCTCCGCCATCCTCACGCCGATGTTGTACCCGCTGCCCAGCTTCAGCACGACCGCGTCCGGGGAGCTGAACTCGTGGTGGGGCATGAGGACTCCCCGGTGCGTCCTGCCGTTGGACGAGACCTCCACGAGGGCGCCCTCCGCGGCACCGGCCGCGGACAGCGCCTTGGATAATTCTTCCGAATAGCTCATTGCACTCGGTCAGCGGTAGCGTGGGCGGACGTATAAGGATAGTGTTTAATTATGATGAGGCGGTCATGCCCGTATGCACATGGTCCAAATGGGAAAGGAATACGACGTGCTCAAGGAGAACAGCCGGATCGCCCATTCGAACTACCGCCGCCTCAAGGAGCACGGGGTGAGGTGCATCGAGGTCATGGGCTCCATCGGGTCGGGAAAGACCGCCTTCATAATCAAGGTGGGCGAGATCCTGAGGGCGAAGGGGCTCAGGGTGTGCGCCATAGCGGGGGACGTGACGGGGGAGGACGACTACCGCAGGATGACGGACTCGGGCCTGGACTCCGTGAACTGCAACACGGGGCGCGAATGCCATCTGGACGCGGAGATGGTCCGCAGGGTCCTCGACGGGATGGATCTGGAGAAGTACGACGTGATCTTCATAGAGAACGTCGGGAACCTGGTTTGCCCGGCGGACTTCCCGCTGGGGGCCGATTACCGCGTTGTGATAATATCCACCACCGAAGGGGACGATATGGTGAGAAAGCACCACGACATTTTTATCCATTCGGATGTTGCGATACTGAACAAGACCGACATCGCCGAGGCGGTCGACGTCGATCCCGAGATTATAGAGAGGGATTACGCGAAGCTGACCGGCGGATTGAAGAAGATGCACAGATGCAGCGTGAAGAGATCCTGGGGGATGGAGGAGATCCTTCGCGCATTGGACCTATGAGGCTGTTCACATGAGGATACTCACAGTTGGGGGCAGCGGGAGGGAGCACGCGGCCGTCGCCGCCCTGCACCGCTCCGGCGCCGACATATACGCGGTTACGAGGAACGCCAACCCCGGCATACTCGGGCTGGCTAAGGAATACAGGATAATCAGCGACGACAACGACGTGGACGCCGTCTGCGAGTTCGCCATAGAGCACGACGTGGAGTACGCGTTCATCGGGCCGGAGTCCCCTCTCGAGGCGGGCCTCGTGGACGCCCTGGAGAACCTGGGGGTCTCCTGCGCCGCCCCCAGCGCGGCCGCCGCGAGGATAGAGACCTCGAAGACGTTCATGAGGGAGCTGATGGCGAGGCACGGCATCGAGGGCAATATCGAGTTCGCGTCGTTCAGCGACGCGGAGGCCGCCGCGGCGTACCTCCGGAGCATGGACCGCGAGGTCGCCATCAAGCCCGTCGGGCTCACCGGCGGCAAAGGGGTGAAGATCCAGGGGGAGCACCTGAACGGGTTGGACGAGTCCATAGCCTACGTCAGGGAGATCTTCCGCGACAACATCGGCGGGGGGAGCGTGATCTTCGAGGAGAAGCTCGTAGGGGAGGAGTTCACCCAGATGGTGTTCGCGGACGGGAAGAGGATCGTCCCGATGCCCCTGGTGCAGGACCACAAGCGGGCGTTCGAGGACGACACGGGGCCGAACACGGGCGGGATGGGGTCGTATTCCGACGCCGACCACCTGCTCCCGTTCGTCGCGGCCGAGGACAGGGCGTCCGCCCTGGCCATCCTGCAGAAGATCGTGGACGCGATGGCGGCCGAGGGGTGCCCGTACCGCGGGCCCATGTACGGGCAGTTCATGCTGACCGCGACCGGTCCCAAAGTCATAGAGATCAACGCGAGGTTCGGGGACCCGGAGGCCATGAACGTGCTCCCCATAATGGAGACGGACTTCGCGTCCGTCATAAAATGGATGGTCACCGGCAAATACAAGGAGGAGGTCAAGTTCAAGAACCTGGCCACCGTCTGCAAGTACGTCGTCCCCGAGGGGTACGGCGTCGAGCCCATAACCGGCAAGCAGCTGTGCGTGGACGAGGAGGCCATCAGGGAGTGCGGCGCGGAGGTCTTCTACGCCAACGTCGAATCCAAGGAGGGGGAGCTCTACACCGGGAAGTCCAGGTCCGTCGCGGTGGTCGGGATCGCCCCCACCATAGAGGAGGCGGAGGCCAGGTGCGAGAACGGGCTGAAGCACGTGAAGGGCGAATCGATCTGCGTCCGCAAGGACATAGGCAAGAAGCACCTCATCCAGCGCAGGATAGACCACATGAAGCATCTGCGTTCATGACGAGGATAGCGGTCAAGATAGCCTACCTGGGAGCGGGATACCGCGGCTCCCAGGCTCAGCCCGGCCTTCGGACCGTAGAGGGGGACATAGCGTCCGACCTCTGCGCGATCCGCAGGGAGCCCGGGTGGGACCCGCGCCTGAGGATGGCCAGCCGGACGGACGGCATGGTGAACGCCCTCGGGAACGTGGCGGCCTTCGACGCGCCCATAGAGGACCCGTTCGTTCTTCTGAAGGCTCTGAACGCCGTGTCCAAAGGCGTATTCTACAGGGGGTTCGCCGCCGTGGGCGAAGATTTCAACCCGAGGCATGCGGACATGCGCGAGTACAGGTACGTCATGAGGCGGGACGGGATCGATCCCGACAAGGCGAGGGAGTGCGCGTCCCTGTTCGTGGGGGAGCACGACTTCTCCGGGTTCTGCAGGGCGGACGGGAAGTCGCCGGTGCTGGCCATCGATTCCATACGCGTATCCTCGGAGGGGGATCTGATGATAACCGACTTCAGGGCCAGGTACTACCTGTGGAACATGGTCCGCAGGCTGATGGCGGCGATCGCCGCGGTCGGGAGGGGGGACGCGTCGATAGGCGACGTGGAGGCGGCCCTCGGAGGCAACGGGGTGAGCTTCGGGCTGGCGAGGCCGGACGCGCTCACGCTGACGCGCGTGGAATACGGCGGGATAGACTTCATAGAGCCCGAGGGGATGTTCGACGCGAAGGTGGGGGAGGAGCTGTTCAAAGACGGGATCCGTCGCGCCTTCTTTTCCGCCCTGTGACGGCTCGCTTGAGAAAATTACTAATTTCTATTACTTTTTAGGGTGTAAAATTAATAAAATTTATTAATTATTGAAACCTATGCGATCTCGTGAGAAGAAAGGCGATGGATTACCTAGCCTCGTGGAGGGCCTCGGACTCGAAGAAGTGCCTGTTGATCTACGGCGCGAGGCAGGTGGGCAAGACGTATCTCGTGAACGAGTTCTCGAAGGGGTATGAGCACTATCTCTATGTGAACTTCGAGACCGTGGAGCGCGCGCGGGCGATCTTCGACGGCGATTTGTCTTCGGAGAGCGTCCTCGCCAGGATCGGGCTGGAATATCCGGATCTGGCCGTCGAGCCCGGGAAGACTCTCGTGTTCCTCGACGAGATACAGTGCTGCCCGCGCGCGATGGTCGCCCTCAAGCCGCTGACGATGGATGGGAGGATCGACGTGATCGCGTCGGGCTCGCTCATGGGGGTTCTACAGGAGAGCGTGTCGTCTTTCCCGGTCGGGTACGTGAACATCCTGGATCTGAAATCCATGGACTTCGAAGAGTTCCTCTGGGCCTCCGGGGTCGGAGGCGATGCTATAGAGCGCGTCAGGGAATGCATCCGCGAGAAAAAGCCCATCGACGGGTTCGTCCTCGGCGCGATGATGGATCATTTCAGGGCGTACCTGTGCGTGGGCGGCATGCCGGAGGCGGTGAAGATCTATACGGAGACGAAGGATGTGCGCAAAGTCCGCATGGCGCAGTCCGAGATCAACAGGATGTACATCTCCGACGCGGCGAAATACGCGCCCAAGGCGGAGAGGGGCAGGATAGGCATGTGCTTCAGATCGATACCCGTGCAGCTGTCCAGAGACAACCGCAAATTCAGGTATTCCGACGTAGCGAGAGGGAGCAACTCCAACGCGAGGATCTTCGGGGACAGCCTGTCCTGGCTCGGCGACGCCGGCCTGACCAGGCTCTGCCACAACCTCAGCGAGCCCGCGTCGCCCCTGGCGTCCAACGCGTCCCTCAAATCCTTCAAGCTCTACTTCCACGACACGGGCCTGTTGGCGAACATGATGGGGGCCGACGTCTGGGCGGGGCTGATGGGCGACGATCCCTCCGTCAACAAGGGCGGGATCATGGAGAACGCCGTCGCGGATGCGCTGGCCAAGAACGGGATCCCGCTGTACTACTATGGGAAAAGCGACATGGAGCTGGACTTCGTGCTCTCGATCGATGGGGAGATAGCGGCCATAGCGGTGAAATCCGGGAGCAACAGGCAGTCCAGATACCTCGCGTCCGCCGTGTCCGGAAAGCGCGTCTCCAGGGCGATCATGCTTGAGGACGGCAACATATCCGTCGACGGCGACGGGGTGGAGCATTATCCGCTGTTCGCCGCGTCTTTCGCGGAGTGCCTGTCCGAGAAGGGTTCGCTCGATTGACGGCGCCCGCGCGATCGGGGCGTGACGGAAAATAAGGGAATGGGTTTGGCTGAAGGGGTTTGTAGGCGCGTCAGCGCCTGGACTTCGGCTTCCCGTAGTTCTTGACCGGCTTGCGGTAGACGTACACCATCAGGAGCAGCATCACCACGAGCATGACGGACATCAGGGCTATGGGCAGGGCGTAATCCGAATGGCCGGACCAGAACTCGCCCTCTCCCCCGGAGAAGACCGCGTTCCTGCCGTTGTCTATGTTCTCCTCCCCGGGGACCACTTTGAAGGTGTGCCTCCCGCTGGACAGGCTCTCGGTGACCCAGTCGTACGTGATCTTGGATTCCGACCCGGCGGCCACGGACACGACCGTCTTGCTGTCCTGTACCAGCTTCCCGTCGACGGAGAAGTAGACTATGTAGTCCTTCAGATCCACGTCGCCGCTGTTCTTGACGACGCAGGACAGCGTTATGGGCTGCACCACGGTCACGGTGACGGACCTCTCGGTGGTGACCGCGGCCTTGTCGTCCACGGTCTCCCTGAAGGTCACCTTCAAGGTGTACTTGCCGGGATTGGACGGGGCGGTCAGAGTGATCTGCGACGACACCCCGTTGAACAGGGTCCCCGTGGACGGCGAGAGCGCGCTGTACTGCGTGCCCCCGTTGGAATCCTTCAGCTCCGCCGTGTAGGATATGTCCAGGGTCTGGAACTCCTCTCCCTCGAAGAAGACCAGGTCGTATTTCAGGGTGCCCTTGGTCTTGACCACGTTGGTGTCCCCTTTTATAGCCGCGCTCGCGGCGTCGGCATCCTGGGAATCCAAGACGACCGCGCCGACCACCGATGCCAGCATCAGCACCGCAATTGCCGTGATTATCTTCTGCGTACGAACACCCCCCGCTTCATTCCCGCCCATATGGTGATGAGCAGCACGAGGATACATGCCACGGACAGCGCAACGAACGCCGCGGGGACGTCGCTCCCCTCGTTGTACACGTTGCCGCCCGAAACCGATTTGTCTGTCACGTCCGCCGACGCCGGGTTCGGGCTGAGCGTCTTGGACGCCGCCCCGCCGGATGCGGCGAACCCGCTGTCGCTCCCGAAGGTCAGGCCGGTCCCGGACACGGTCACCGATACGCCGGGGACCTGCGAGGGCGAGCCGTCCTTGCTCATGAGCTTGACGTAGATCGTCGTCTTCCCGTAGCCAGCCACCGCGAACTGCGACCCGGATGCCAGTATGTTGGCGCCGTCCTTGTCCGATATCGTCAGGTGCCAGTTGCCCGAGCCTCCGGCGATGGCCGCCGCCACGGTCACGGTCTTCTGATAGCCGTCGTTGTTGGTTATGGTGACGGCGTAGCTGTACTCGTACCCGTTCATGGCGTCCTTGGAGGCGCCGGAGGCCTCCGCGGAGTCCACCAGGGTGGCGGTGCCGCCGGAGGGCGAGATCGCGCTCCCGTCGATGACGTAGGTGGCGATGCTGTCGCCGGCGAGTGTGGACACGATCACGGACAGATCCGGGCTGCCCGCCCCGATCTTCGCGGGGTCGTAGCGGCCGGAGACCGCGACGGTCCCGGTCGCGCCGGGCTCGACGGTCAGGGAGTAGGTCTTGTCGAGCACCCATCCCCTGCCGCCGGAGACCACATAGGTCAGCTTGTCGCTCCCGGTGTTGTTCACGGACAGAGTGAACGACCCCGTGCCGTTGGAGAAGCTGAACCCGGAGCCGGACACGCTTATGGTCGACGCCGACCCGGTGGTCAATACGGGGAAGTTGACCTTCGCGCCGTCCTTGACTTCGGAGGCCGCCATCGCCGCGGAGCCGGTGTAGGTGTATTTCTTGGAGCCTATGTCCTTGGTGAGCGTCGCCTCGAGGGTTATGGCCGCGCCCTCGGGGACCACTGCCTCGAAGGTGCCCGACGTCACGTCGAACTGGACCGTGTTGCTCCCGAACCTGACGGAGACCTTTCCGTCCGCGGACAGCCCGGCGTATCCCTTTATGGTCGCCTTCGCCGCCTTGTTGGACAGGTCCACCGTCACGGAGCCGGAGGCGGACGCGACGGTGCCGTACGCGATCCTCTCGGAATCGCCGGACCCGCTGACCGCCTTGAAGCTGAAGCTCTTGCCCCTCTCGAGGTAGTACACGAGGGAGTTGTCGGGGTCGCGGAAGTACTTGCCCGGCTCGGAATCGGTCGCGGTGACCGTTATCTGGTCCGAGGTGGACGCGTTCAGCGTCGCGGTCGCCACGCTAGTCGGAGCCACGCTTATGTTCCCGGAGTGGCCTGGGTAGATGTAGACGGACTCGTTGAAGAAGTAGCCGCCGGAGGCGGACATCTTCACGTTGTACTGCCCGGGGACCACGGACACCGGCGACGACCCGACCGTGTATTTCTTGGTGGAGTCGTTGTACAGGGTTATCTCCATGGGGTACGGGCTGGTGACCGTCACCTCCTTGACGTATTTGGTGGAGGAGGACGATTTGACCCCCTCTATGGACCACGTGTTGCTCGTGGCGGTGGATCCCGCCGTCACGGTGTACGTCTGCTCCTCCATGTGCAGCTGCGGGGTGTCGAACGCCTTCGCCTTGACCTCTCCGCCGTATCCTACGGGAACGGCGAAGACCGCCCTCCCGCTGGTGTCGGTCTTCATGTGCAGGTCGTATGCGGTTCCCCCGATGCTGATGCTGAAGGTCACGTCGGCGAACGCCACGCCCTTGCTGCTGGACGAGGACATGTTCGTTATGTACGACAGGGTGGACGTGAGGTTGCGGGACTCGCTCATCTTGACGTCGCCCAGATCCTTGTTGCTGGTGGCGTCGGTGGTCCTGACGTCCGCGCCGCCGGAGGCGCCCGTGGAGTACATGGTGTACGTGCCGGACGGCACCAGGGCGGAGAACTTGCCGTCCTTGTCCGCGGTGAATATGAACACGGACCCGTCGGACCCGTAGAACGCTATCTTCCCGCCGACCGCGGTGCCGCCGCTGTTCTTGAGCGTCCCGGAGATTATGTGGCCGACGCTGGAGGACAGGGATATCGACTGCCCCTCGGAGGTGCCGCTGTAGACCATGTTGCCCATGACCGCGTATGCGGTGTACCTCCCGTTGGTTACGCCCCCGGTGGCCGGCAGGCTGAACGAGGGGGATACGGACGACGCCGTGTAGCCGTTGGACATTATGGTTATCAGGCTCCCGGTCGGGGCTCCCGAGACCGTCACGGTCTTGGCGTCGTACGCCGTGATCGATGCGGACTTGTTGTTGCCGCTGGTGACCTCCACCGTGGCCGACGAGACGGACACCTTGGAGCCCGTGACCGACACGACGTAGGTGGCGGGCACCACGTCTATGGTGGCCGCGCCCTCGGATATCGCCTGGGTGAACTGCGCCCCGGTGGCCGTGTCCGTGGCCACGGCGACGCCGCTCTTGAGAGCGTAGCCGTGGTCGTCGGTGGCGGTGACGTTTATCTTGCCGGAGGTCGCGGTTATCTTGACCTCGCCGTAGGCGCCCGCCATGACGGAGACCTTCTGCGCCTTTATGACCGTGCCGGACACGGAGTATACCGTGAGGTCGTATGCGTCGGGCATGATGTCGCTGAACGAGAACGAGCCCGCCTGCGCGGTCGCCTGATAGGTCTTGCCGGACGAGGAGCCCTTGATCTCGACGTACGTCTGTTCGGAGTAGCTCTTGTCTCCGACCACGATCGAGCCCCTGAGCCCCGCCGCGGGCAGGCTGACCACCGCGGGTATCTCGGACGCGTCGTGGTACGTGGCCACGGACGCCCCGGTGGGCCCGCCGGAGGACACCGTCACATAGTACGGGGTGCCGTCGCTGGGAACGGATATGGAGTAGTTCCCGTTGGACGTGGTGCGGGCGGCTGACTTGAGGACGTAGGCGTCGTCGTACGAGTTCTTGACGTAGACGGAGACGGATATGCCCTCCGCCCTCGCCGCGCCGGACGGGGACTGGTAGTTGACCATGCCGTCCACCACCCTGTACGCGCCGGGCGAGTACTCGAGCATGACCGCGCCGGACACGTAGTTTATGAGCCCTCCCTCGCGCTCCTGGAGGGCCATCGCCTCGAAGGCGTTCATGTCCTTCCAGCCGTCGGAAGACACCTCGGCCTTCTCGTCGGGGTTGTACATCACGTGCCAATAGGCTATCTTGTACCCGTTGAGCCCGTAGCCGGGGACGGTCTTCGCGTCGCCCTTCTTGCTCAGCGCGAGGGCGTTGAGGAGGGACGAGGAGTCGGAGAAGCCCGCGGCCGCCGGGGACGGGCCGATGAACGCCTTCCAGAAGAAGGTCTCGTACATCGCGTCCTTGTAGGAGGCGCTGCCGTAGTACGTGTCGTAAGTGAAGAATCTGACGGGGGCGCCGTAGCCGTCCGTCTGGTAGCTGCCCAGGTACGCGAGGGTCCCGAACAGGGAGCCGTCGGTGGTGTATAGGGGCAGCATGGTCCTGTCGACCGCGACGTAGGTTATCTGCCCCATGGTCTCGCCGATCTTGCCGTAGAGGGCGTTGATCTCGGACTCGGACAGCGCCTGCGTCATCTTGGACGAGAGCAGGATGTAGAGCGCGTTCTCCTCGGTGAGCTTGGGGCTCAGGCCGGGGTACTTCTCGGCGTCTGCGAGGACCTCCCTGACCGCCATGGAGGGGTCGTCGGCGTACCTCTTGATCTCGCCGAGGACGTCGCGGAACTTCCCGTTCAGCGAACCGATGTCGCTGGCCAGCTTGGCTATGTCGCTGGCGAGTATCATGCGCAGCGCCAGTATGGAAGTCGCGGTCGGGCCGTCCTTCGACAGCAGGAGGGACGAGACCATGCTCGACCCGCTGCCGTTGCCGTCGGTCACCAGGCTGAACTTCCCGGTGGCCGCGGCCGCGTTGGTGTATCCGAACCATGTGGCGAGGGCGCCTGACTTGTCCTTGTCGGAGTACTCGCTCCAGATCGGGTTGGTGACGCTCACGTCGTCGGTCTGCACGGTGTATCCGAGGCCTCCGAAGTACCCTCCGGCCTTCTCGGTGTTGGTCGGGGTGGCCGCGTCGAACGCGTACACCGTGTTGGGCACGGCTATGAGCGCGACTATGGCCAGGACCGCGGCGAACGGGATGGGCTTCACCATCTTCCTGAGGGCGTGCCTGGGCCCGTTGCCCCTCATGGAGGACACGTAGGCCCTGACATCGATCGCGCGCAGGACCATGATTATGGCGGCGGCGGAGCCCGCGGCGAACGCCGCGCCCGCCAGGACGGCGTAGGACGACGAGTACCACCCGATGGTGAACATCGCCAGGAGCCACCACATGACGAAGGTGGCCTTCCTGGAGTCCGCGTTGCCGCGGTACTTCCAGAGCATGTACAGGAACAGCAGCGCGGGCAGCCACAGCGTGAGCCAGCCGTAGTAGGCGGCCATCGCGGATATGGAGGTGTGCCTCGTGGACGAGAGCTCCCTGACCAGCGGGTCCCCGATGAGGCTGTTCCCGTGAACGACGGCGGAGAACAGGTCGCCCGCCGCGAAATACAGGACCGCGAGGAATGCGATCACGCCGGCCGCGATTATCGGGACGGTCAGCACCCACGGGGCGCGGGCGGTCTTGGCGAACAGGGCCGCCGCGGCCAGGGCGAGCGCGCCCAGGACGAACGGGCCCGAGAATATCTGGCCCCACATCCCTGCGGGGATGTAGTACAGGGCGGAGACCGCGAGGCCTATCGCCAGGATCCCGCCGTAGACGCCCACGGTGGCCGCCACTTCCTTAGACCTGAAGCGGTCGACCGCCGCCTGGGCGAACATTATGAACACGATCGAGATCAGGACTATGCGGAAATAGCCCCAGGACAGGGCTATGCACGCGAACAGCAGGCCCGCGATCGCGACGGGCGCGAGGAGGGAGCGGTCGCGCAGGACGGACCTGAGCCCCTTCGGCTGCGATTCGTCGACGCGCGCCAGCGCCTTGAGCAGGAAGTGCAGCATGAACACGAACAGCATGCCCACGAACGCCATCTCGGTCCCGTTGGAGAACACGGTGGTCATTATGAGCAGCGCGAACATCGCGTAGAAGAAGGCCGCGAGGAGCCCTATCTTCTCGTCGTCGAACATCCTCTTCGCTACCATGTAGACGGGCCAGCACGTGACGGCGGCGAATACCGGCGTGGAGAACGCCAGCACGCCGGCCGCCGCGGTGGGCGCGGATACGCCTGCGGCCGTCGCTATGCCCGCGACGCCCGCCAGGACGAAGTCCAGGAGGGGCGGGTACGAGTTGGATGCGCCATACGGGTAGTTGAGACTGGAATCCGACAGGGAATACGATCCGCTGAGTATGCTTTCGATTATGTGCAGGTGGTTGGACGCCCCCGATCCGCCCGAAAGGGCGTACCCGCCGTCCGCCGAGACCCCGTATGCGAATACGAACCTCAGCGCGAAGGCTATGGCGATTATCGCCAGCAGCGCCAACGGGCGCCTCTTGGCTCCGAACCACCCTCCTGCGCCGCCCTTGGGCGGCGCGGAATCCCTGCTCGACGCAGTTTTGGCCGGCCTGTTTACGATTTTGCGCATTCCATTTTCTCCCGTATCAGGAATACGGACCCATCCCTTATTGCTTATTTATAGGTTTAGGGGTGCCGCCCGGCGCCTGGCGGCCTCCGGGAGCCCTCGCTGAAAATGCGGGCTGGGTCTTGTTATCCGAGCCGCGGCGCGGGCGGGGCGTTTTCAGAGCCCCTCCGCCCGTCTCGCGGGCGGGCGGCGCCGCATCGGGGGCGGCCGCGCATACATCCCCTTATATGCGCCGCAGCGCATCCCCCGTCCGGGCGCGGCTTCGAGCGCCGAGGAGGATTCGGACGGATGGGCGGCGAGGCGGACGCAGAGGCGGGGGGCAGGAGAGTCCCGAAGGCGCCGCCCGCGTCGAGCGAGGCGGTGGCCAGGTCCATGAAGAGCAACAAGTCCAAGGGCACCAAGCCCGAGCTGATGCTCAGGAAGGCCTTGAGGGACGCGGGGCATCCGGGCTACAGGGTCAATTGGAAGAAGGCTCCCGGGAAGCCGGACATATGCTATCCCGGCAGGAGGCTGGCGATCTTCGTGAACGGGTGCTTCTGGCACCGCTGCCCCCTGTGCAACCCGTCCTCTCCGAAGACGCACGGGGACTACTGGGAGGCGAAGTTCGAATCCAACGTCGAGAGGGACCGCCTTAAGGGGGAGGAGCTCCTGGAGTCCGGGTGGAGCGTCGTCGTCGCGTGGGAGTGCGAGGTCAGGAAGGACATGGACGGGGTGCTGGGGAGGATATCCCCGTACCTGGCCCGCGGGCCTCCCCGGGAACGGGATGGCGGCGGCCAGGGATGAGGCGGCGGGCGGTCAGAGCAGCGGCCTGATCTCCCCGCATATCCTCTCCGCGGCGGCCCGGGGGTCCGCCGCCTTGTAGATGGAGCGGCCGACGATCACGTGGTCCGCCCCCGCCATGATGGCGGCGGACGCGCTGCCCCCCTGCTCCCCCGCCCCTGGGGACAGTATCTTCCCTCCGCCGGACGCCTTCTTTATCATGGCTATCCTCTCCGGGCGGGTCGCGGGGGCTATGAAGCCCGCCACGCCGCATTCCGCCCCCATCTCCGCCATCTCCTCCGCGTGCAGGGCGGTGAACTCCGCTCCGCCCGGGTGGCTCATCTCGGTCACGGCGTATATCTCCGCCGCGCCGGCCGCCGCCACGGCGGCCTCCAGGGAGTCGCGGCCGGTGAACGCGTGCACTATTACCGCGGAGGCTCCGCGGGACACCGCGCCCTCCACGATGAGCCTGGCCGTGTTGGGTATGTCCGCGACCTTGAAGTCGCACACGACCTCCGATATCTCCGAGAGCCTGGTTATGACCTCGGGCCCGGCGGACAGGACCAGGGGCCAGTTGACCTTGACCGCGTCTATGAAGGGCGAGGCGCCCTCCGCTATCCCGATCGCCCTCTCCGGGTCGGTCTCGTCCAGCGCCAGTATCAGCCCGGTTCTCCTCCTCATGCCCCGAGTCAGGATCGCGATGGTTATTAAACCATCGCAGGGATCCGGTGCATGTGTTCATAAGGCGCTTCGGATGCGGGTCCGCCCGCGCGGGCAGGCTGGCGGAAGGGTGCGAGATATGCATGAGGGGCGCCAAGATGGTCCTCCTGGTCACGGGCAGGTGCGGGGCGGGGTGCTTCTACTGCCCCCTGTCGGCGGAGAAGGCGGGGAGGGACGTGATCTTCGCCAACGAGGCGAGGGTCTCCTCCCTGGAGGAGATCATACCCGAGGCGGAGGCGATCGGGGCGGAGGGGACGGGGATAACCGGGGGGGACCCGCTCCTGGCCATGGACAGGACGCTGGAGGCCATCGGGATCCTGAGGGACCGCTTCGGAGAGGGGCACCACATACACCTGTACACCGCGATCCTGGACCCTGAGAGGGCCGCGGACCTGGCCGCGGCGGGCCTGGACGAGCTCAGGCTGCACCCGCCCCCCGGATCGTGGGCGGACCCGCCGGAGAACGCCATCGGGGCGGTCGCCCGCGCCGCCGGGATCCCGGTCGGCATAGAGGTCCCGGCCATCCCGGGGATGGCGGCGGAGCTGCGCTCCCTCGCGGCCGCCGCCCAGAGGGCGGGGGCCGCGTTCATGAACCTCAACGAGCTCGAGTTCTCCGAGGGCAACTGGGGCGCGATGGCGTCCCGCGGCTTCGCCCCCAGGAGCGACGAGTCGGCGGCCGCGCTCGGATCGGAGGAGGCCGCTCTGGAGGCCATGCGATCCAACAGGGGCATGAGGATGCACTTCTGCTCGTCCCCGTTCAAGGACGGGGTCCAGCTCAGGAGGCGCCTGACGAGGCGCGCGCTGCGGACGTCCAGGGAGTACGAGGACGTGACCCGCGACGGGACGATCCTGCGCGGCGAGGTCTACGCCGCGGACCTGGCCGAGGCGCGCTCCGCCCTGCTGTCGCTGGGCGTCCCGGGCGCGCTCGCGCGCGAAAACCCCGCGAAGGGGTGCGTGGAGACCTCTCCGAGGGCGCTGAGGAGGCTGGCGGGGCGCCTGCCCTACGAGTGCTTCGTCGTCGAGGCGTACCCCACCGCCGACGGCCTGGAGGTCGAGAAGACCCCGCTCCGCGGGAAATGAGCTTCAGTCGACGCTTATGCTTTGGATCTCGTGGTGCCTGTTGACTATGTCCCTGGCGATGCGCAGGTTCTTCCCGGCCTTGCCTATGGCGCGGCCCTTGAGCTTCGGGTCCACCGTTATGGTGGCGTGGGTTATGGCCCCCCTCTGCTCTATGACCACCTTCTGCGGCCCGTAGATGTGGAACACGTTCTTGACGAACTGCTCCGGATCCTCGGAATACTCCACGACCTGGATGTTCTTCCCGGTCTTGTCCTTCAGCTTGATGACATGCTCGCCCTTCTTGCCCACGGCTATGTTGCCCTGGCCCTTCTCGACCACGAACACGAGCTTCTCGTCCGCGTCCATGCAGTCGATGGCGTTCGCCTTGGTCACCGATTCGAAGAGGGCTATGTACCTGAGCGTGTCCTCGGTAAGCACGATGTCGGCGGACATGGCACTCACAGCGTCATGATGTTGGAGGTGCCCTTGTCTATGACCGCCAGCGCGGACACGGAGAACGGCTTCCCGCAGAGGGCCCCCAGCTCCATGTTGTTCCCCTCGAAGACGTGGACCTTCACTCCGACGTCCCCGGCGAGGGCCTTGCTGGGGCAGTTCCTGGATAGGATTATCATCTGCGCCTTGCCCGTCTTGACGGCTTTCTCTGTCTGGTCTACCCCGAACTCCACCTTTCCCGTGGTTATCGCGGCTTTCAATGCTCTGCTTATATCGACTTTGTTGCTCATTTCTCTTCCTCCCTGCGGGGGGTGTAAATCAGGTTTACCGCGCCGGTCCCTAGCGTTACCGGCTGTCCCACTATGATGTTTTCGGTGACTCCCTCGAGGCTGTCCACCTCTCCGACCATGGCCGCGCTCAGCAGGTGGGCGGTGGTTATCTCGAACGCCGCCCTGGCGAGGACCGACGACTTCTTGCCCGAGACCCCGTGCCTGCCTATGGCCTTCACGTGCCCGTCGTTGGTCATCAGGTCCGCCACCAGCATGATGTGCCTTATGTCCACGTCCAGCCCCGCCTCGCCGAGGGTGCCCATGGCCTCGTGGATCATCGAGTTCCTCGCGGCCTCTATCCCCAGGACGTCCGCCACCTCCAGGATGCTGTTGGTCATCACCCTGTTGGCGTCGACGCCCTCCACCTTGAGCACCTCCCTGAGGTTGCTGCCCTCGGTGACTATCTTCCAGGAGCCGCCCGCCTTGCTCAGGACCGCCCTCCTTATGCCGTCGATCCCCTTGATCTTGGCGTTGCGGATGGCGTCGTGCATCAGCTGCAGCTTCTTGTAGGACGACTCGTCGGACGTGATCACGACGTCGAACTCCGATGTCTTGACCATGCCGCGCACGGTCCTGATCTTGTTGAGGCGCTCGACTATGTCGTCGGTGGACAGCCCGTGCAGGTTCATCTTGCGGGGGTCGGGCTTGACTATCAGCCTCATGTTGGTTATGTCCGTCTCGACGTCCGCTATGTCGGGCAGCATGGTCATCTCGATGTCGTACGCCACGTGGCGCGCGACGCTCTCGTCCTCCGCCGCTATCCCTATGAGGGGGATGTCCATGGACGGAGTGCTGGGCACGCGCCTGGCGTCGACGATCTCGATCAGCCTCGGCAGGCCCTGCGTGACGTTGATGTTGGCCACTCCCGCGTAGTGGAAGGTACGCATGTTCATCTGCGTGCCGGGCTCTCCCAGGGAGTGCGCGGCCATGACCCCCGCGGACTCGTTCCTGTCCATGAGGTGCGACGCGTACATGCGGCTCGCGGTCGCCAGGAGCTTCTCGCAGACGGCCTCGTCGAAGTCCGCGTTGGCTATCGCCCTGGCGATGTCGTGGATTATCTTGGAGGGGAGCGACACGCCCATCCTCTCGGCGGTGGCGCGGAGCCTCTCCTCCGAGGGGGACTGGACGCGGTTGTTGAAGACCTCCTCCATGGGCTCGGGCGCGGGGGGCGCCTCCGCCTCGGGCGCCTTCTTGGCCTTCGGCGCGGATGCGCGGGGGGCCTGCCTGTTTATCTTCGCGAGGGTGGACTCCGCCTCCTCCTCGGTGAGCCCCAGCTCCACCAGCTCCGCGGCGGTCGCCGCGGCTATGGAGCCGATGGAGGCGAACTTCTTCAGGAGCAGCGCCTGCACCTCCTCGCTCACGTCCCTGTTCGCGAGGGCCTTCATGGTGTCTTTCTTAGCCATTTCACTCGCCTCCTTCCTCGTAGTCGGTCTCCAGGCTGTCGTAGTCCTCGCCGGCGTCGTCCTCCGAGCACTCCAGCTCGTCCTTCTCCCTGGCGCCGTAGTCCTCTCCGACGTCGCGGTCGTCGAGGCGGAGCAGCTCGTCCGCGTCGTCGCCGAACACCTCCGCGAAGAGGTCGTCCAGATCGATCGCCTTGCCCCTGACGGTCCTGGCCGGGTCCACCCCGTCCTCGCCGTACCTGAACTGGACGACCGTGCCCACGGTGTTGCGGACGGTGCCGTCCTCGGTGAGCTTCAGGTCCTCCAGGGCGGAGACCAGCCTCCTCTGCATGTACCCGGACCTGGACGTCCTGACCGCGGTGTCCACCAGCCCCTCCCTGCCTCCCATGGCGTGGAAGAAGAACTCGGTGGGGCTGAGCCCGGACTTGTACGAGTTGGAGCAGAAGCCCCTGGCGTACGCGCCCAGGTCCCCCTTGGGGAAGTGCGGGAGGGTCCTGTTCCAGTACCCCCTCGACAGCCTGTCCCCGCGGACGGACTGCTGCCCCACGCAGCCCGCCATCTGGGACAGGTTGAGCATGGAGCCCCTGGCGCCGGCCTTGGCCATTATGACCGCGGGGTTGGTCATCCCGAGGTGCTTCCCGGCGACGCGCCCCGCCTCGTCCCTGGCGTGCCCGAGGACCTTCATTATCTCGACCTCCAGCGTCTCGCGCAGGGACCGGCCGGGCATCTGGTCCAGGGTGCCCTCCTGGTACGACTCCACGAGCTTCGACACCTGGTCTATGCACTCCTGGTTGTAGTCCTGTATCTGGTTGGCCGCCGCCTCCGGTATGTCCTCGTCGCCTATCCCCGTGCTGAACCCGTGGTTCATGAGGGCGCCCAGGGCGAGCCTGGTGACCTCGTTCACGAAGCGGGCCGCGCGCTCGGACCCGTAGTCCCTGGCGATCCTGTCGAGGATCTTGCCCTTGCTGTTGCCTATGCCCTTGGCGTCGATGGTGCCGCAGAGCAGCTTCCCGCCGCGTATCTTGACGTACGCGTCGGACTCGCACTGCTCCTTCTTGCAGGATTCGCAGTTCTGGCATATGTTGGATTTGAACGTGGTCCGGAAGTCCTCCGGGAGCACGACCGAGAACAGCTGCCTGCCGGTCCAGTACTCCCCGTTCTCGTCGGACGCCGGCGGGGGTATCTCGACCCCGGGGAGCTTGGACAGGATGTTCATCGCGGCCATCCTGTCGAACCTGGGGTTGTCGTGGGTGAGGAAGTACGCCCCCGTGATGTGGTCGTGGATGGCCCCGATGATGGGCCCGCCGTACCTGGGGGACAGTATGTTCTCCTGCACCTGCATCAGTATGCGCGCCTCGGCGCGGGCCTCGTCGGACTGCAGCACGTGCAGGTTCATCTCGTCCCCGTCGAAGTCGGCGTTGTACGGGGGGCAGTCGCACAGGTTGAACCTGAAAGTCCTGCCGCCCATGATCCTGACGCGGTGCGCCATCATGGACATCCTGTGGAGCGAGGGCTGCCTGTTGAACAGGGCCACGTCGCCGTCCATGAGCTGCCTCTCCACCACGTACTCGAGGTCCAGGTTCTCCGCCACCTCCGCCGCGTTGCGCTGGGTGACCCTGATCCTCCTGCCGTCGGGCCTTATGACGTAGTTGACGCCGGGGGCGTACGGCCCCGCGCCGGGAGACTCGGGGCCGCGGGCCACCAGCTCCTTGACCTTGGCTATGTTGTGCTCGTTGACCTGGACCGGGACCGTGAGCTCCCTGGCCGCCTTCTCCGGGACCCCCACCTCGTTTATGGACAGGAGGGGGTCGGGGGATATCACCGTGCGGGCGGAGAAGTTCACGCGCTTCCCGGACAGGTTGGACCTGAAGCGGCCCTCCTTCCCCTTGAGCCTCTGCGCGAGGGTCTTCAGCGGGCGCCCGGACCTGTGCCTGGCGGGCGGTATGCCCGAGGTCTGGTTGTCGAAGTAGGTGGTGACGTGGTACTGGAGCAGCTCCCACAGGTCCTCCACGATCAGCTGCGGGGCGCCGGCGTCGCGGTTCTCCCTCAGCCTCTGGTTGATCCTGAGCACGTCCACGAGCTTGTGCGTGAGGTCGTCCTCGGACCTGTCCCCGGAATCCAGGGTTATGGAGGGCCTGACCGTGACGGGCGGGACCGCCAGTGCGGTGAGTATCATCCACTCGGGCCTGCACGTGGACGGGTCCATCCCGAGGGTCTTGAGGTCCTCGTCGGGTATGCGCTCCAGCCTCTCGCGCACCTCCTTGGGCGTGAGCTTGTGGTTGTCGTCCACCTCCCTGAAGGTGGTGGGCTTGTCCAGCTTGATCTTTATCTGCTCCGCGTTGCAGTAGGGGCAGACCCCGCGGGTGGACGCGTCCTTGGCGGTCTCCTTGGAGAAGTTCTTCAGGTCCACCGTGCCGCCGCCCATGTCCTTCATGTCGCTCATGTCGGTCCTGCGGGACTTGATCTGGTCCTCGCTCAGCATTATCCTGCCGCAGGAGCGGCAGGTGCTCTCCAGCATGAGCTTTATGTCCTTCACGAACCCGACGTGTATGACGGGCATCGCCAGGTCTATGTGGCCGAAGTGGCCGGGGCACTCGTCGACCTTGCACCCGCAGGTCTTGCAGCGCAGCCCGGGCTCGATGACTCCCATGTGCGGGTCCATCAGCCCCATCTCTATGGGGTACCCCTCGTCGTCGTAGGTGTCGGCAGTTATGATCTTGGTGGCCGACATCTTCCTTATCTCCTCCGGGGAGACGCAGGAGAACTTGACCGATCCGATCCTTTTCGTGATTCCGCGCATCATTTGAGGTCCTCCAGCTGAAGCCTCATGGCCACGCCAAGAGACAGAAGCTCGTCGATCAGGAGCTTGAACGCATACGAGGTCTGAACCAGGTGTATGCTGGCGTTGTTCTTGCAGACGGGGCAGTAGAGCGACCCGTGGCGGTCCATTATGGCTATGTGGCCGCAGTTGGGGTTGCCGCAGACGTACTGCTGGGTCCCGTCGGACTCGTCCAGCAGGCGGTCCTTGATGACCATGGCCGCGCCGTGCCCTATCAGGCAGTCGCGCTCCATCTCCCCGAACCTCAGGCCTCCCTGCCTGGAGCGCCCCTCGGTGGGCTGGCGGGTGAGTATCTGCACCGGCCCCCTGGAGCGCACGTGCATCTTCCCGCTGACCATGTGGTGCAGCTTCTCGTAGAAGATGACTCCCGTGTACACGTCGGTCTGGATCATGCGCCCGGTCTTCCCGTCGTACATGATCTCCTTCCCGTTGTAAGCGAAGCCGTGCCTGAGCAGGCCGTCGCGGATGGACTGCTCGTTCTCCCCGGAGAACGCGGTCCCGTCTATCTTGCGGCCGTCCATGGACCCGACCTTGCCCGCGATCATCTCGAGCACGTGCCCGATGGTCATGCGGGAGGGTATCCCGTGGGGGTTCACCACCAGGTCGGGGGTTATGCCGGTCGCGGTGAAGGGCATGTCGCACTGGTCGACCAGCAGCCCCACCACCCCCTTCTGCCCGAACCTGGAGCAGAACTTGTCGCCCAGCTCGGGTATCCTCTCGTCCCTGACCTTGACGCGCACCAGGCGGGACCCGTTCTCCGACTCGGTCACCATGACGGAGTCGACGTATCCCTTCTCGCCGGGCCTCACGGTCACCGACGTCTCCCTGCGCTTCTGGGGCGTGAGGAAGTCGGTCTCCTCCTCGAGGAACCTGGGCGGGGAGGTCTTCCCTATCAGGACGTTGCTCCCGGTGACCTCCGACTCGGGGGAGATCAGCCCGTCCTCGCCGAGGGCGGCGTACGCGAAGTCGGCGCGGGCGCCCATTATGTCGGGCGAGGGTATCTCGAAGTGGTCCTCCTGCCCGCCGGGGTAGCGGCGCTCCTCCACGCGGTAGGACCTCATGAACGAGGACCTCCCGAGGCCCCTCTGGACCGAGCTGCGGTTCATGACCAGCGCGTCCTCTATGTTGTACCCGTGGTACGACAGGACCGCCACGCAGAAGTTCTGCCCGGCGGGCCTGTGGTCGTAGCCCATGAACTCCATGGTCTGCGTCTGCACCATGGGGACCTCGGGGTAGTGCATTATGTGGCCCCTGGTGTCGGGCCTTATGCGGTAGTTGGCCGCGGGGATCCCCAGGGCCTGCTTCGCCATCCCCGCGCCCATCGTGACACGGGGCGCGGAGTTGTGCTCGGGGTACGGGACTATGCCGGACGCCACGCCCAGGATGACCATGGGGTCTATCTCCATGTGCGTGTGGTCGCGGGTGACCTTGGTGGGCACGGTGGTCTCCTTCCTGCACCACCTGCACTTCAGGACCGCATCCTCCTCCCTGCCGGGGTTCATCCAGTCCACGTCGTTGTGGGACAGGGCGTGCTTGCAGTGCTCGCACCTGTTCGGGACGTCGAAGGCGTCGACGAGGATCAGCGCGTCCTCCTCCTCCTCCGCGTCTATCCATTCCATCGCGCCCTCGCGGAACATGTCCCTCCAGGAGACCTTCCCGTCGCGTATCCCCTCGACGTGCTTCCTGGTGAGCATCGTCCTGCCCTCCTTGAGTATGAGGAGGGGGCGCCTGAGGCGGCCCTCGTCGCAGTTGATGACGACCTCCTTCATCTCGCTGTCGTGGCGGACGTTGACGCTGTCGGAGAGTATCCCGTACCTCCTGCGGTCGCGGATCTCCCAGACCAGCTTCTCGGGGGACTTGTGCGTCCCCACCAGGTCCCCGTTGACGTACACGCGGGTGCCGTCCTCCTTGACGGACCCCAGGCCGAGGTCCTTGAGGACCCATTTCATGTCGGACTCGGGGAAGCTCTCGGACACGTCTATTATGAGCGCGGCGTTCTTGACCAGCCCGCAGTTCTGCCCCTCGGGGGTCTCGGACGGGCACAGCCTCCCCCACTGGGTGGGGTGCAGGTCCCTGGCCTCGAAGTGCGGCTGGCTCCTGGTCAGCGAGGACGTTATCCTCCTGAGGTGGGACATGGCCGACATGTTGGACGTCCTGTCCAGAAGCTGCGAGACCCCGGCGCGGCCGCCGACCCAGTTGCCTGTGGCGAGCGCGTGGAGCAGCTTGTGCGTGAGCAGGTCGGGGCGTATGGACGAGGCTATGTTGAGCTCGTTCTTCTTCCTCCCCCAGTTCCTCTCCAGCTGGTACTTGAGGTCCTTCATGAGGCTGCTCAGGCTGGTCCTGAAGAGGTCCTCCATCAGGTCCCCGGACAGCTTGAGCCTCTTGTTGGCGTAGTGGTCCTTGTCGTCCTCCTTCCTCTTGCCGAGGGAGAGCTCCAGGACCGAGCGCGCTATGCGCCCGAGGAATATGGCCTTCTTCATGCGGTCCGCCTCGGTGTCGCCGAGGTGGGGCAGGAGGGAGTGGTCGAGTATGCTCTCGACCTTCTTGATCCTGTACTCCTTGGCCTGGCCCGCCGCGAAGTTCCTCTCCAGGTACAGTATGGCGTCCTCCCTGGTGTGGTAGCCGCTGGGGGGGTACGCCTTCTTGTCCATGGAGTTCTCGATGTTGGCGTAGACTATGTTCGCCATGGCCTCGTCCGAGACGATGGTGTCGTAGATCTCCTGGTCCGACTCCATCCCGAGCGCCTTCATGAGCGCTATGATCGGGATCGCGCCGGACGCCACGGGGACGGTGACCATGACCATGCCGTCCTTCTTCTTCTCGACGAGGGTCAGCGCGCGGTAGCCGTCCTTCTGGGAGAAGACCTTGGCCATCTCGACCGCCGCGCCGTACCTCTCGCTGTACTCGACCATGACCCTGTTGGGGGCCAGGTCCTCGAGGGTGATGAGGGTCCTCTCGGTCCCGCCTATTATGAAGTAGCCCCCGGGCTCCCTGGGGTCCTCCTTCTGCTTGACGAGCTCCTGGAGGTACTCCTCGTCGGTGAGCTTGCGGTCCAGGCGCGCCCCCAGGACCTCCGGGTTGAGGTTGCAGCCCTTGGACCTGACCATCATGGGCAGGTCCCCGACGCGGATCCACCTGTCGCTCTCGGGCATCTCCTTCTCGACCCCGTCCTCGTACACGTCGAACCTGACGAACACGGGCGACAGGTAGTTGAGGTTCCTGAGCCTGGCCTCCATCGGGGTGAGCTCGTGGCTGTACCCGTTGGCCTCCATGACCTTGGGGTACTCTATCTTGATGGTGGGCTTCGCGTTGGGGTCCACGGCGCCGTTGGCGCCCCTCTTGCGGCCTATGCGTATCTCTATGTTCCTGCCGGCCGTGCGCTCCGGGTCCAGCCTTATGACCCCGCGCTCCGCGTCGTCGGTGGGCACCCTGATGTCGTCGACGATCTTCTGCATCCTGCTGTTCCTGTTGCCGGGAGAGGCCAGGAAGTCGTCGAACGACGATATGTGGTGGTTGACGATGTTCTTCTCGCTGAAATATAACTTTACAAGATCCCTCAAACGCTCACCCCTTCGTGACCAGCCGGTATGCTACGAACTCCAGCGCCGTGTCGCTCTTCCTGACTATGCGCACCACGCGCCCCTCCGCGATGGGGCCGTGGATGCTCTCGAGCACCTTTATCCCCGCGTCGCCGCACCTTATCTTCGGGAGCTGCTCCCTGGTCAGGCCCATGCCTTTCAGGACGCTCTCCGCCTCCTCCTCCGAGAGGAGGTGGTGTTCCGGCACGAGGACGTGCTTAAGTACGTTGAAACTGCTGTTTTCTGTTGCCACTTGTTCACCTTCTGTTGCTGTCCCGCACCCGGTCCGCGGGTAATTCGTTTGAGAAGTGCGCTTTGGTCATTCCTCTCCTCATACTTGATCTGCCGTCGATCGCTCATGAAGAACCCACAGCGGGCCTGAAGGGATTCGAACCCTTGACCACCTGATTAAAAGTCAGATGCTCTACCTAGCTGAGCTACAGGCCCTTGGATATCTTGAAGCTCGTGGCGGATGATTGTTTTTTTGTATATAATGGCTTCCGTGAACGGAGCCCCGCCCCGGCGATATTGCGCGCTCTATGGGCGGGATCGTGTCGGGATACCGCTCGATGTGTACGCTATCATACAATTGATTTTATATTAGCTTCGCCGGAGACGCCGCGGCGGCGGCCCGGAAAGCGGCGGGAAAGACGATGAGGGGGTTCGAAAACCGGCCGGGAGCCGCCGGGAAAGGGTTTGGGAAAGGGTTTGGGATTTGGATGTGAGGGGTTTGGCGGGGCGGCTGGCGCCCCGGGGTCAGAGGGCCTCTATCGTTATGTCCCCCACGACCTCCCTCCCGGGTATGACGTACCCGCCGTCGCGGACCTCCGGGGCCCTCCATTCGATCTCCTCCTCGTCCCTCCCGTCGTCCACCCTGTACCTCACGGGCTTCTCCGGCTCTCCCTCGACGGAGAAGCAGTAGTCCGACTTCCTGTAGGCCTTGTCCCTCCCGATTATCTCGGTGAGCTCGGACTCGACCTTTATCACGTCGTACCTCCGCCTGAGCAGGAAGAGCAGCAGAAGGAACAGGAGCAGCAGGAGGAGGGCCGCCGCGATGATCACGGCCCACGAGGCTATGCCCCCGTCGGAAGCCTGGGACCCCTCCGCCGCCAGGACGGCGGTGAGATCCGCCCCGCCCTGAGGCATCACGAAGCTGAACATGGCGCTGCCGCTGATCTGCGTGCCCGTCCATCCCGTGAACCTGTACCCGTCGTCGGGCGTGACCCTGACGGACACGAAGTCCCCCGCCTCGACGGGCACCATGCCCGAATAGGCGGAGTAGTCCAGGAACTGGGCGGTCATCCCTATGCTGTACTCGAGCTTGCCCTCGCCGCCCTCTATGCGCAGCATGAGGAACGGGGTCACGGGCGCGGAGACCACGGCTATGGAGTGGTTCGACCGGACGTTGGAGAACGTGTACGCCATGCCTGCGGGCACGCCCACGCTGGACCCGTCGACTATGACGTCCGCCACCTCCATCCCGTCGCGGGCGGAGAACGAGAACGTCCTGCTCCCGCCGGAGGCCACCGACACCGTCCCGGACGGGTCTATCGACGAGCCCGTGTCGGACGACGCCGTTATGGTGTACGTCACGGGGGCGGGCGGCTGGTACGGGTCGTCGGGGCCGCCGGGCCCCTCCGGCCCCGGGACGTACGGCTCGTCGCTCTCGAACGCCGCTATGGCTGTGTATTCGGACGACGCCGCGACCTCGTGGGTGAAGCTCTGCTCCTCCCCCGCCGCGTCCCCGGTCCACTCGACGAAGTCGCTCCCATCCGCAGGGACCGCCCTGACGCCGACCCGGCTCCCGGCATCCAGGAACAGGCCTCCGTCGAAGGCGAACGACCCGTACCTGTCCACGGTCAGCTCGACGTGCCCGCTGCCGGTGTGGCCCACCGTCATCATCCCGAAGGAGTCCCCCGACGTGAACACCGCCTGCACGGAGTGGGCCCCGTCGGGGTAGCTCACGGATATGGACAGGCTCGGGCGAGCCGGATCCACGATCCCGTCGCGGACGAAGAACTGGAACCTCCCGTCGGGCTCTTCGGCCTCGCCTATGGCGACCGCTTCGCCGCCGTCGACGGGGAACGAGATGCCCTTCGTCGCGTACGTGTTCGAGCCGTCCGTGGAGAACGTTATGCTGCCCCGCCCCTCCGAGGAGAGGTTCAGCACATAGGTGGTCAGTGTGTCCGTGAAGCGCGCGACGACCGAGTGGTCCCCGCCGACGATGGTCAGCTTCGGGTCGTAGGCGGGCGGGACCGCGGCCTCCCCGTCGAGGTCGAAGAACTGGAACCTGCCCGCGTCCTCGCGGTACCCTATGCTCAGGCTGACCCCGTCGTCCACGTACAGGGTGTACGTCGTAGCGTGGAACAGGCTCCTGAACTCCCCGACGGGGTTCTCGTGGGACGCGGGGAGCAGCCCGAAGGTTATGTAGCCGGACCCGACGGTCGACATCTCCACCGCATACACGTTCGTCCCGTCCGCGGTGAAGCAGGCGGTTGCCGAGTACATGCCTCCCGCGACCCCGTTCACGGTCATGCCGCTCTGGAGCCTCGCGACCGGCTGGAGGTCCCCGGGGCCCATGTACGCGAAGTACTGGAACATGCCGCCGGCAGAGACCGCCTCCAGCGAGACGGCGTCCCCCTCCGCCGCGTACAGGTCCCATCCGCTCCCGGAATACTCCCCGGAAACCCCTCCGACGCTATAAGCGATCTTGCCCGCCCCGCGGGTGGACAGCGACACCTCGTACGCGTCCAGGCCGCTGGCGAACCACGCGGCGATCGAGTGGTTCCCGGAGGAGTATGTCCTGGAATCGACGTACTCCGGCGCCCCGTCGGCTATGAACGCGTTGAACCGCTCGCCCGGCTCGCTCGTGTGCCCTATGGCCACGGTGGACCCCGTCGGCGCGTAGAGCGTGTAAGACGGGACGGAATCCGACGACCTGAACGTCGCCGTCTTGCCCGGGATCGAGCTCGGCGAGGCGGTTATCCCGCCGTTCCCGATGGTGGACAGGGTTATGGCGTACGTCGTCTGGCCCGCGTTCGTGAAGTGCGCCGTCACCTCGTGCGGCGACCTCACCGCAATCTCCAGGGAGGCCGTCAGCAGGAGGCCGCTCGGCGCGGAGCCCTCCGTGAACCCGATGAAGTGCGCGCCTGGCATCTCCTCCTCGCCTATGCGCACGACGTCCTCGTTGTCCACGTACATCTCGTACCTGGACGAGGAGACGGACTTGAACCTGGCGTACTCGCCGTCGCCCATCGTGTCCAGCCAGAACGTGATGTATCCGTCCCCGGTCGTGCCCAGGCTCACCAGGTGCGCGCCCGCCGTCTCGGCGAAGACCGCCGTGACGGAGTGCGCGCCCGTCGTGTTCGCGGCGAACGTCAGCGAGGGCGCCGCCTGCGGGCCGGAGTACCTGCTGCCGGACGTCTCGAAGTACTGGAAGACCCCTGCGGAATGCCCCACCTGGACCGAGTCCGACGAGTCCACGTACAGCCTGTACGGGTTGGATACGGGGTTGCTCAGGCTCACCGTCGCGCCGCCGCCTATCCTGAAGGTCACGCTCCCTTCGCCGCGCTTGGACAGGTCGATGCTGTAGTCGCCCGCCCCCTTGGTGAAGCGCGCCGTCACGTCGTACAACGTCCCCGCCTGCGGGGAGGTTATGCTGAACGGGGCCAAGACGACCTCGGAGGGGGTCCCGCCCCTGGAGAGCTCGAAGTACTGGAAGTGCCCGTCCCTGTTCTCGTATCCCAGGGAGGCGTTCCACGTCATCGATGCGGGCACCTGCAGCGACGCGCTCGCGCTGGGGCTGGCGTACCTGAGGGTGCCGTAGCTCCCCAGGGTCAGGGTTATGTTCCCGCTCCCGACGGTCTTGAGCCTCACGTCTATCGTTTCCGCGGTGGTGAACACCCCCTGCACCGAGACGCTCTCGCGGGCCAGTGCGATCGTGCCGCTCGAATCCGCCATGCGCGCCTCGCCCCTGTCCGTCAGATGGAACCAGACGAACTTGCTCCCTGGGGCGGGCTGGTTGCCGAGGACCGCGTCGGACGACGCGTCCACGTACACCGTCACGGGGACCAGGCCGGAGACGCGCCCCTCCGGGTTGCCGTCTATGGAGTAGGTCATCTCCCCGCCGATCGTCGTGTTCAGGCTCAGAGCGTAGTAGTCCGCGCCCGTGAAGCGGGCGGTCGCGTCCACTGCGTACCCCGCCGGAACGGGGGACGCGGAGGTGGAGACCAGCAGCTCCGCCTCGCGACGCACGGTCCCGTTATATATGTAGTGGACGAACTTCCCGTCGCCCTCCTTCGCATTGAGCCTCAGGCTGGTGGCCACGTCCAGGGAGAGGCTCAGCTTGCTCCTCGGGTCTCCCGAGCTCCGGTATTCGGACGCATTATACAAGCCCACCTGGTACTCGACCGACCCCTCGCCGATGGTGGAAAGGCTCACGGCGTATGATGAGGACGGGTTCGAGAAGTACGCGGCCACCGCGGTGTCCGCCGTGTTCCCGGACGGTATCGAGATCGTCGCCTGCCCCATGACGAGGAAGTTATCTCTGACGTAGAACTGGAACATCGAGGCGTCGGCCGAGATCGTGACCGCATCCGACACGTCGATCGGGAAGTCGCGCACGTTGGAGCCCTGGTACCATGCGGTCAGCCCGCCCGTGTCGTACCCTATCCTGCCCCCGTCGGCGGAGCCGATGGTGGACAGCTTCAGGAGGTAGTACTGCCCCGACGTGAAGCGCGCCGTCGCCGAGTGGGTCTCGCCCGCGCTCCCGTTTATGGTGAACGGGTTCAGCACGGCCTCCGCCTGGGACGCCCCCGCGGGGGTGTACTCGAAGTACTGGAACCTGCCGGAGCCCGTCTGCGAGAAGTCCACCGACAGGTCGTAATCCTCCCCCAGGGGGAGCGAGAACGACCCTGGGGGCTGGGACACGAAGATCTCCGTGCCCATGAACTGTAGGCGCAGGCTCCCGTCCCCGATCACGCCCAGGTCCACGTAGTAGACGCTGGACGACACCGTGAAACGGGCGTACACGTCGTGCCTCGCGCCCGGGACGGCCTCCGATATCTCGAAAGACGGAGCAGTCACGAGCCTGTCGTTGTCCATGAAGAACTGGAACACGCCCTCGGCGGGCACGTTCCCGATCTGCACCGAATCCCCTATGTCCACGGGGATGTCCGTGCTGGTGTATCCGACGCTGACCGCGCCCCTGCCGCCTATGTCGTACGTCAGGTACCCCCCGGGATATGCCATCGCCCTCAGCGTGTACACGTCGGACGAGTTCTTGGTGAAGTACACGTCCACGTAGGCGTCGCCGCCCTCCGGGACCGTGCCCGACGGGATCGTCAGCGACGTCCCGGGCGCCCGGGCGCCGCCGAAGAACATCCCCTGGAAGAGGCCCGTCGTCTGAGATGCCATCACGGTCACGTCCCTGAAGGCCTTCGCCTGCACGGTGTACTCCGCCGCGGGGACGGACCCCGCGCCTATGGGCGCCTCGGGGTCCGCGCCGTTCTTGACGGAGGCGGACCCGCCGCCGTAGACCCTGACGTGCAGGCTGTACAGGCGGAAGTCCGCGTCGAAGAACGCGATCACGGAATGATCGGTCGCGTCAGATATCGATATCGACGTCTGGGAGGCAAGGAGGTTCAGGGTGTCGGAATCGTATCCGAACCCTAGGAAGGGCACCGATTCCGCCGTCCTCATGCCCACGAGCAGCGGATCCGTCGAATCGACGTACAAGCGCCTGGGGACGACGCCGCCGTACTCGCCGGCCGCGTCGGACCCCGCCTTGAACGTCACGTACCCGTTGCCGGACACGGACAGCTCCGCGTAGTAGGTCAGGCCGGGGTCCTTGGTCTGAGTGAAGCTGGCCGTCACGCGGTACGTCTTCCCGGCCGCGGACGCCGGGGAGCCTGTCAGGTTCGGCGGGTCGAAGGCCGCGACCTGCCCGGAGCCGTCGTCGACCAGGTAATACTGGAAGTAGCCGTCCGACGCGCCGGAGTCGTCGTATCCGAAGTGGGACTGGGAGTAGACGTCCACGTATATCGTCCGCTCCTCCAGCCCCCTGAAGTCGGTTATCCACGGGCTGGACCCGGTCTGGTAGCGCAGCGCGCCCTTGCCGGGCTCGTCCACGTTCAGGATCAGGGTGTATATGTTGGTCTTGTCGTCCGTGAAGAACGCCCTTATGCGCTTGCTGGACTGGACCGAGAAGCCGTCGATGTGCGGCGCGCCGGACCTGTCGCCCTCGATCGCGTACATCCCGAGCCCCGCGTCGGGGATATCCTCCACCTGGAAGTATCTGAAGTACCCGTTTATCTCGTATCCGTTCACCTTGATCTCCAACCCTGCGTCGCACGGGATCTCCACCTCCCTCTCCTGGGCGTAGAACTGCATCACGTTGGACCTCTGGTCCACGACCTCCACGTATCCGCTCCCGGCGGAGGTCACCCATATGGAGTAGGTGTCCTCCGTGGAGGTGAAGTACGCCGTCGCGGCGTGGCTCGCCGCGCCGGTGACGGACCCCAGGGAGGACCCGTAGGCCGGGCGGAAGACCGGCGACGAGTCCAGCATCAGGTACTGGAACCTGCCCCCGAACTCGCGGAACCCGAGCTCCACCGAATCGTCGGCGTCCAGGAGCAGGTCGAACGACGCGCTCGCGGACGGGCTCCTGTACTCGCCGGCGGGGTGCCCCCTCACCTGGAAGGTGACGTACCCCATCCCCTGCGTGCTCAGAGAGATGGCGCGGGGGGACGACGTCGCCGTGAAGCACGCGACGACCGCATGGTCTTCCGTTATGGACGACAGATGGATGTCCCCCGACAAGTCCACCTTCGACGATCCGCCCGTCGAGTGCACATAGTACTGGAAGTTGTTCCCGGTGTGCCCGATCAGGATCGAATCCGCGGGGCCCATCGGTATGGCGTGGGCTATCTGCGCCCCGTAGGGCACGACGTCCGCGCTCCCGTTGAGGCTGAACGTTATGAATCCCGCGCCCTCGACGGATATGCTCACGGAGCGGTCGGACGACACCGCGAAGTAGACGTCGACGGTTATCGTGTCGCCCGCGGATATATCCTGGGCCAGCATGGAGAACCCGTCCCCGATGAGGTCGTACTGCACGGGCTTGCCGGTCTGCGCGATCTTGGAGTACTGGAACCTCGGCTCGTCGGACGGGTCGCACGTGAGGGAGAAGCTGTAGCTCGCGTTCAGGCGGACGGAGACGGACGAGGTCACCCTCTCGGGGGGATACTCGCTGGCGCGCATCAGGACCGTCCCGGTCCCATGGACCGTCACCACGAGGGTGTATATGTCGGAGATGCTGGCGGTGAACAGCGCGCTCACGGAATGGTCCTGATCGTCGCTCGCGACCCACTTCGGGCCCGGGAGGGACTCCGCGCCGTCTATCGCGAAGTACATGAAATACCCGGCGCCCGGGATCTCCCTGTACCCGATCTCGGCCTCGACCCCCTTGTCCACGAGGATCGCGTGGGCGCCGCTCAGCTCTATGACCGGCGCGTCGCCCAGCTTGTAGGTGATGTATCCCGTCGTCGAGGAATAGAGGTTGAGACTGTACACGTCGGACCCCGACGTGAACGTCGCCAGGGCGGAGTACGTAGATGTCGATACCGTCCCCGCGGCTATGGGCAGCGTCCTGAGGTGCGAGTATGCCGTCAGCGCCCCGTTGTCCGTCTTGAAGTTCTGGAAGTATCCGGCGTCGTCCATGGCCGTTATCGATACGGGGACCGTGCGGTCCACGCGCATCGTCATGGATCCCATGCCCGGGGCGGACACCGGGGCGCCCCATCCCTCCACCGACACCTCTACGTGCCCCCCGCCGGAGGATCCGGCGGTCAGCTGGTAAGTGTTCTGAGTGGTCGTGAAGTACGCCGTCTCCACCCAGTCCCTGTCTATGTCGAGAATGGATATCGTATTGACGGGGTCGAAGACGTTCTGCGTCCCCAGCATCATGGAGTACAGCCCCGTCCCTTCGATGGCGGTTATGGTCACGTCGTCGCCGCTGGTCACGCGTATGGTCCTCTCCGAGCCGAGGCTTATGGGAGCGATGGCCGGGAGGCCGTTTATGGCCACGGCGACGGACCCCCCGGACGTGGAGGACACGGTGACCGTGTGCGAATCCGCCGTCTTGGAGAAGTATGCGGTGACGATCTTATCGGCGTCGGCAATGAGGTCCGTCTGCGAGGAGGTGCCGTCCCCCAGCCACATGCTGAACGTGTACCCGGGCTCTGAATACGCCTGCACGTAGACGCGGATCCCGGGGATCACCGTGACCGACGACGCGGGCAGGAAGTTGAGCCCGTCGGTGGAGAACCTGAACGACCCCGACCCCTCGGGGTACGCCGCGGCCGATACGGTCACTCCGTCCACGAACTCGGCGACCATCTCGCGGCTGGACGTCATGCGGGCGATGGCGGCGCCCTGGACGACGGAGTCGTACGTGCCGTCCCTCCAGCCGGTGAATATGTGGTCCCCGATCGCCGCCGCGTGGACGCGGACGTATTGGTTGGCCGGGATCGCCATCCCGATCAGCGGGTCTGCGGGGTCGTAGGGTATGCCTGCGGCCACCCAGGCCGTCTGAGACGTGCCTATGTCGAACGTGAACGACCCCGCTCCCGCGGGGTCGGCGGTTATCTTGAGGTTCGGGGAGGTCGGCTGGACGAACACCGCGGAGAGGGTCAGGCTGCCGTCGAGAGTCAGCTCCGCCGTCACGGGCGAAGCCTTCCACGGGCTGTCCGTCGCCCAGAACGAGAACGACCATCCCGCCGCCGGGACCGCGGTCACGGTTATCCTCGTTCCCGCCGGGAAGCTCTTCGCGGCGGTATAGCTGTGCGTCCCGGGGACTCCGTCGACCTCGTAGGTGAACGACCCGCCGGCGGAGGGGATCGCCCCCAGCGTCAGCTGGGGCGAGCTGTCCTTGTCTCCGAAGTGCGCCTCCGCCGTCTTGGTGGTCGGGACCCCGTCCGCCTCGGGCGGCAGGTCTATCGTGGCCTGCATCGAGAAGGGCGCGTCCACGTCGTCCCCGGACCACATCAGGAACACCGTATCGCTGTTTGGGCTCGCTCTCAGGTAGACCTTGTCGCCGTGAAAGGCGTATATGGTCCCCTCGCACAGGGTGGAGGCGGGAGCGTTCAGCCCGTAGTACACGGACCCCGACGACGGCGGGTCGATTGGCACGCTTATGACCACGTACATGTCCCTGATTGCGGGCATGCCCCCGTTTATCCGCGAATCCCATATCCACTCCCCGGACTGCTGCCAGTCGCCGAAGCTGACCGGGGTCTGCAGCTGGATGTCTGTCAGGCCCGAGCCGTTGTTGGTCGGGGAGGGGCCTGCGCGATAGTACTGGGAGCCGTAGAACGACCCCGTCACGGTCGCGGACCCGTTTGAGAAGTACGAGGACTTGCTGCCGGCCCCCGTGCTGGCGACGTTCACGGGGCTTGCGGCATAGCAGTTCGATATCGTTCCGGACGCGATCCCGGCGAACCCGCCTGCGGAGCAGTCGTATGTCGCGCTGGTCGGGTCCCAGCGCACCCCGTAATTCTGCGCCAGGGTCGTGATGGCGTAGCACAGGGATATCGATGAATCCGACGAGGCTCCGACGAAGCCGCCGACCGCGCACCTGTCGCCGGCCGCGCCCCCGCGGGCAAGCACGTAATCGCCGCGGTAGTACGACCTATCGATCGAGCAGTTCGCCGCGGTCCCTATGAATCCCCCGACGTCCGCGCTCGCTCTGACGGTGCATTCTATGCGGCCTGTCGCATAGCAGAGGCTCACGGTCGACGAGTCGCCGCTCCCGATCAGGCCCCCGGCGTGGACCTCGCTGCTGTATCTCAAACCATCAATATTAGCAGAAAGGCTGATGGTTATGGAGGCGCCGCAGCCGGTTATCGAGGTCTCGCTGGCGGCCCCTACCAGGCCGCCCATGTAGATCTCGTCGCTGAGATCTACCACATTTGGCATGACTCTTACCCCCCCGGAGGCCGACGTCACCCTGACATAGGATACGTCCGAATCCACCGCCTTGCCCGCCAGGACCCCGACGTACCTCTCCCCGTAGTTCACATTGCACAAGGTTTGTATGCCTCCGTTGACCGTGATCCTCAGGTCCTTTATCTCCGCGCCTTCGATCGCGCCGAAGAATCCCAGGTACGGGGCGTCCATCGAGATCTTCAGATTCGTGATGGCATGCCCCGCCCCGTCCAGATGGCCTCTGAACGGCGCGTCCCCGGACCCGATCGGAGTCCAATAATACGATGAAGAAGTCGACAGGGCTATGTCGTTGCCGAGCCTGAAGTACTTGTCTTCTCCGTCGGGTTCCGTGCCCGCCGCGAGCATGGCCAGATCGGCCGCGCTGTTCAATATCAAAGGATCGGACTCCGTGCCCGTCCCCGAATACGCCTGCGAATCGCCCGCGCCGTCCAAGAGCGCGAAGCCCAAAACTGCGACGATCAAAAGCGCGATCGCGGACAGCTTCGATCTACCCCTTACAGAGACGGCACGCGAAGTGCCGCTCCCCCCTCTAACCGAAATCATGTGTGTTTCCCCCCAACCCGTTTACGGGCCCCTTCGTCCAGCGCCCCCCCGGGCGCCTTCGTCTAACCTTAGTAGCTTTATGGGTTTATTTTAACGTTGCCCCGCACCGCCGGCGCGCGCGGGAACTAAGTATCTAGCGCAAAATATGTTGACTTGTCAATGTTTATATACGAGGATGGGGCTTGGGGGGCATCCGCGGCTTCGCGGGCGGGAAGTATCACATGGAAGACGCAAGCTCAAAAGAGAGGCCACTCGTGGACAAGAGGACGAGGAGGGCCATAATGATCGGGCTCGCGCTGGGGATGCTGATGGCGTGCCTCGACGGCACGATCATATCCACGGCGATCAAGACTATAATAGAGGATTTCAACGGCTATACGGAGTACAGCTGGGTCATAACGGGCTTCATGCTGTGCGAGACCATCATGATCCCGCTCGGAGGCAAGCTGTCCGACCAGTACGGCAGGAAGCCCGTGTTCATGGCGGGCATAGCGATATTCCTGGCGGGGTCGATCCTGTCCGGGCTGAGCCAGAACATGACGCAGCTGATAGCCTTCCGCGCCATCCAGGGCCTCGGCGGAGGCATACTGATCCCCGTGGCGACCGCCTCGGTGGCGGACCTGTACTCCCCGTCCGAGAGGGGCAAGATGCAGGGCGCCCTGGGCTCCCTGTTCGCCGTCGCCATGTGCGTCGGGCCGTTCCTGGGCGGGTTCATCACGGACCACATCAGCTGGCACTGGATATTCTTCATCAACGTGCCCATAGGCGCCGTCGCCCTGGTGTTCGTCCTCAAGAAGTTCCCGAAGCCCGTCATAGAGGGGGTCGTGCGCGTGGACTACCTCGGCATGGGGGTGCTGTCCGCGTTCATACTGGACCTGCTGCTGTTCTTCACCTGGGTCGGGGTGGATTTCGAGTGGGCCAGCGTGGAGACCGCCGCCATGATGGCGGTGGCCGCCGGGCTGCTGGCGCTCCTGATCAAGATCGAGTTCCGCGCGGCGGACCCCGTGATAAGGCCGGGCCTGTTCAGGAACCGCATGTTCATATGCTGCGCCCTGACCATGCTGATCTTCGGGCTGGCTATGATGGGGTGCATGACGTACATAGCGATATTCATGCAGGCTGTCATCGGCATATCCGCCACCAACACGGGCACCATCATGCTGCCCATGGTGGCCGGGCTGATGATCACCTCGATGGTCAGCGGGTTCTCCGCCAGCAGGACGGGCTACAGGCCGTGGCTGATAGCGGGCCCGATAATCTCCGCCCTGGGCATGTACCTCCTGTCCACGCTCGCCGCGGGGAGCGACACTACGATCGCGATACTGTACCTGTTCATAACCGGGCTCGGGCTGGGGTGCGTGATGTCCATAGTGATGATCGCGACGCAGAACAGCTCCAAGCCGGGGGAGATGGGCATGACCACGTCCGCCGTCAACCTGTTCCGCTCCATAGGCAGCACCGTGGCGGTGGGGGTGTTCACCACCATCGTGAACGGCAGGATAGCCTCGGAGCTGGCGGCCCACCTGCCCGAGGGGTGGATAGGGATTATACCCAACACCACCGGCGCGATGAACTATCTCACCTCCCCAGACATACCGGACATGGTGAAGGGGGTCATCCTGGACGCGTACAGCTCGGGGGTCACGTTCTCGTTCTTCTGCGCGGCCGTGGTGGTGCTGTGCCTGCTGGCGATGGCGGTCTTCATGAAAGGCAAGCCCGCGAGGGAGACGAAGGCCTCGCCGACCGCGGCGGATCCCCCGGAAGATGGCGCGGATGGATTCTGACGACCTGGACAGGCTGTGGAGGGAGACCCTCCCCGGCCTGATGAAGGCCATCAAGATGGACGTCTTCCGCCGGAGCGAGGCCGTGCTCCGCGAGCGCGGCCTCAACCGGGCGCAGGTGATGTACATCGCGATCCTCCACAAGGGGGGAGGCATGACGCTCAAGAGGATCACGGACGCGCTGGGAGTGGACAGGGCGCACACCACCAGGACCATATCCTTCCTTAAGGAGAAGGGGCTGGTCCGCGACGACAGGCGGAGCGAGAACCAGCGCAAGTACAACGTCAGCCTCACCGAGGAGGGGGAGGAGGTCGGGAGGCTCCTGGAGGCCGTGATAAGAGAGGCGCACGAGTCGTACCTCAGGGGGGTCACCGCCGATGAGGCGGCCGCCATCTTCAGCGTGGCGGAGAAGATCAGGGCCAACATCGAGTCGGACCCGCGCTTCGGGGGGCGCGGGTGCGGGTGCGAGCGGGACCCCCGGTGATCCGGGGGACCGACGCCTTTTTTTGTCGCGGATCGCATGAGGTGAGCCGAATGGCCGAGATCTCCAAGTTCGCGAAGGCGTTCGTGCGGTTCACCGGGCCGGAGCTGGCCACGCAGGAGGCCATGTACGGGTTCATAATGGCCCTGATCTTCATAACGTCGGCGCAGGTCGGCCTTATCTCGTACTCGTCCCCCATGGACATCGTCGCGCTCATAGTCGGGATGAACTTCGTGTGGGGCGTGGTCGACATGTACGTGTTCTACAAGATGGACGTCACCGCCCACAGGAGGTACGTGGAGGTCCTGAGCGGGGAGGGGTGCTGCAACCACACGGAGCACTACCTCATGGTCTACGACGCGCTGGGGAGCACCATAGTGGACGCCCTGGCGGAGGAGGACAAGGAGAAGGTCGTGGACCTGGTCATGAACGGGAGGATAGAGTCGAGGGAGGAGATGCGGGAGGGGAGGAGGGCGATGCTCCTGAGCGCGGTGTCCTGCTTCCTGATCACGCTCCTGACCACGGTGCCCCTGGTGCTCTGCCTGGCCCTGGTGGAGGAGCCCTACGCCGCGCTGTGGTCCGCCTCCACCGCCGCGTCGGTATGCCTGTTCTTCGCGGGGTACCTGATGGAGCCGTCGAAGAGGAGGTCCAGGAAGATCCTGACGGGGGCGTCCATAATGACCCTCGCCCTCGCGCTCACCCTGTTCGCGGCGTACCTGGGCGGGTGACGCGCGACGATTCCAGATATGCTATGCATTCTGATTCTGCGGCCTCTTTGCAGGCGATGCATCCGTCTGCATTAGACAGGCCCCGGATATCGATCATCGCATCCGATTCGTCGAAGACCCTGTTCGCATCTATGTCTTCTCCTGGATGCGCGTCGCAGAGCGATTCGATGATGCTCGATGCGAACAGTCGCTTCGAATACCTGCCTGTCTTCACCATCTCGAGATATTCTCTGCCAGTTCCGCGACCGCGCACGGGTTGCTGTGGCCGCGTTGCGCTCTCAGGCGGTTCAACGCGACGACATCCACGAGCGGAGCCATCCCCAGATCCGTTCCCGCCTCGCGCAGCTTGTCGAAATACCCTATCTCCGTGCGCACGCCTTCGCAGACTATGACGCATCTCTTCTTCGGATCCCTCGACCCCCTCTCGCGGCCGATGTCCAGATCTGATGTCGGCCTCATTGCGCCCCCGGGTCCGGAAACGCCGTTCTGAAGCGCGGCGTCCCGCCGTATCTCCCCTCCAGGTACGCCTTGTCGATCCTCCTGTCGATCCTCTCGCTGAACTCCTCCAGGGAGTAAAGCCTGGACTCGCCCGCCGCCCCCTTCTCCGCGAACCATATCTCGTCCCTGCGGAGCAGGTTCAGATCCAGCAGCCTGGACTCGTGGCTGGTGAAGATCAGCTGCCTGTTCGAATCCGCGCCCAGCGCCTCGAAGTCGCCTATGAGCCTCTTCGCGAGCTGAGGGTGCAGGCTCCGGCCTATCTCGTCTATGACATAGGTCAGCTCCCTTTCGCCGCCCCTGTCGAGGATGGGCGCCAGGTCGTACAGCCTCCTGGCGCCGTCCGATTCCTCCGCGAGGCCGAACGCCACCCCGCCGTGATCGAAAACCATCCTCTTCGCGATCCAGTCGCCCTTCTCGTCCAGCGCCCTTATGAAGAGGTCCCTGCCGTCCAGCACCGCGTCTGCGACGGATTGCTTCCCGATCCTCCGGCCGTTCAAGCCCCCCTCGAACGGGTTGAGGCCGCCGTCCAGGTCGTCGAACCTTACGTCCGACACCCCGGTCCCGTAGAGCGGCAGGACCTTCCTGGCGAGATCGTCCCTGAAATGGCCGGCCCCGGGCTCGGAATCTCCGCGCACATCCATTATGATTAGCGAGCGGGCGAGCCAGCCCGAGACCGCCCTGACCGCGCCGAAGAGGGGGGCCCCCACGCTCCCGGGCGCCCTGGACAGCACGCTCAGGAGAGTCGAGGAGCGCGATCCGCGCGCTTCCGCCGAGTATACCTCGAAGCATTTCCTCTCCTCTTCGCTCAGATCCAGCCCGCACGACGCCTCCTCCCCCTTTCTGAAGAACGCGATCCTCCCCTTGCTCCCGGACAGATCGTACAGCCATTCCGATTCTGCGGCCCCGACGGACAGCATGACCTCGAAGCCGTACGAGTAGAAACCGCCGCCTGTGGCGATCTCATACTCGAACGCGGTCGGCCTATCCGCGTTCTCGGGCCTTATCCTGCAATGGTCCCTCGCATGCGCCCCGGCTCCCGCGCCCCGCCGCGGACGGTCATCCGACGCGCTCGAACCGCTTCGACTCCCTCCCTCCGACGGATACCGTCTCGCCCCACATGGACGCGGGGCGGACCCACGTCCCGCGCTCGCCGTACAGCGCCCTGTACACCACCATCTCCTCCAGGGTCTCGCTGTGCCTCGCCGTGCATAGAGCCTCGTACATGCCCCCCTTGTAGTGGCGGTAGATCCCGGGGCGGACCACTCCCGCAGCGTTCTCTCCGCCACCGCCTTCAGCCCGATCCATATCCTTGCCCATGCCTGCGGATGGCCGAGCGGCTCTTTTAAACCGACCGCCGCGGCGGCTTCCGGGGCGCGTCTAGCGGCCGTCCCGCTTCGAGATGAAAAATGCCGCCGGGATCCTCCCGGCGGCGGCTAAGGCAGATTGCGCCCCCGCGGATGGCGGGGGCTCACGGGGAGGGCGGCGACCAGTTCGGCCACCACACTACCTTGTCGACCCAAATGCCGTATACCCACCCGCTCGCCGGGCTCTGTGGGTCCAGTCTCGGATCGGTCGCCTCGGCGTATATCGTCACTGGGCTGTTAGCAAATAGATGTGACCCTGCGTACGTAACGCTGAGCGGCATGACTATGCTCGTCAGCGCACTGCAATCATAGAGCGCGTAATCGCCTATGCTTTTAAGATTTTTGGACAGCGTCACGCTGGCGAGCGATTGGCAGTGTGCGAAAGTATACGCGCCTATAACGGTCACGCTGTCGGGGATCGCTATGCTGGACGGCCCGGTCGTGAAGAATGCAAAGTCGCCTATAGCTTCGAGGCCGTCTGGAAGGGTCAGGCCGGTCCGCAGCCCGCAATCGCTAAATGCACCTATTCCAATAGTTTTCGTTCCGACGCGGATCTCCACGGCATTGAGGCCGCCACACATTACGAACGCCTGGTCCCCTATATCCTCCAGGCTAGCTGGCAGATCCGCGCTCGCCAGGCTCACACAGAAGGCAAAGGATCTCGCCCCCAGCGCCTTGATCCCGCCGTGGAGCAGGACGGACGGGGCGCCGGGCGGCATGCGCGCCGGGTCGGCGGTCACGACCGCCACGGCGGTCTGCTTGAACGCGTCGTCTGCGACGGCGGCCACGGGCATGCCGAGATAGTATTCGTGTATGGCCGCCGGGCCCGCCAGGCTCGCGCTCCCCTTCGAGACCGCCAGCGCCCCGCCGGCGATCGGGGCGTAGCTCAGGCCGGGGGCCCCCTCCCAGTACGCGTACAGGGAGATGTCGCCCGCGTGGCCCCACGCCTCGCCGCCGGACCCGTCCGGATACGGGGCGGTGTTCGCTGGCGACGGATCCCCGACCCTCTCGTTGACCCCTCCCGGCATCAGGAACCACCCTCCGAAGGCATACGGGTCCCTCGCGCTGGGATCCATCAGGCTGTACGCCTGCCCGAACGTCGCCTGCCCCGCCTGCGTGGCCCAGTCCTTCGCTTCGGCCCCCGCCACGGGGAATACGTACGTGATCGCATAGGTCTCCGGGGCCCATCCCGCATACAACGTCGTGTCGCAGGTCACGCGGTCGGCAGAGAAGTCCCATCTCTCGGTCAGGGCGCCGTCCCTGTACCATCCCTCGAGCCCGTGCCCCGTCTTCGATGACGCGGGCGGGGCGACTATGCGGGACCCGGGGGCTATGCCGGTGGCGTCGGGCAGCGCGGATCCGCCCATGGCATCGAACGAGACTTTGTACGTCGGCCCCGCCTCGCGCGATTCGCTCGCCCACTTGGCGTGCAGAACCATGTCCCCCGTTACTTTGTCGTCGAAGCTCCACGGGACGGACAGGGCGGGATCCCTGTACCATCCGGCGAAGTCCATCCCAGCCTTGGCGGGGTCGGACGGCTTGTGAGCCGTCTCTCCCTTGAAAACCGCCTGCGGGGCTATAGGCGTCCCGCCGTCGGCATCGAATGTCACCGAATATGTCGCGACTGGCGGGAGGCCGCCTCCGCCTCCCCCCATCCCCGCGCCTCCGCCCGCGCCAGGGGCGCACTCGCACCCGCCCGCGGAGCCCGCGGCGAAGCACGCGGCCCCGGCCGCCCCTAGCAGGAGCAGCAGCGAGAGCAGAAGCAGCGCCTTTTTCTTCCTTCCTTCCTTCTCCCCCTCCCCAGTCCCTTCGCGGACCCCTTTTGATCGGGTATCGTCCATCTCATTCC
>JAIRPP010000013.1 GCA_031256955.1 Candidatus Methanoplasma sp.
GGCATCAGGGACAAGGTCACCGTCATGGTCGGCGGGGCGCCGGTCACCCAGGCGTGGGCGGACAAGATAGGCGCGGACATCTACGGCGAGTCCGCGTCCGAGACGACCAGGAAAGCGAAAGAGCTCTGAACGGAGGAATCGGACATGGCTGAATACTACACGAGGAGGGGAGACGGGAAGAGGGTCTCCATGACCAGGGAGGCGGTCCTCGAAGACCTCCAGGCCGGAGTGGCGGACGCCGTCGACATGGGCGGGGTCACGCAGCTCAACGCGAACGAGATCGATCACCTCTTGGACATCATAATAGACAAGAACAGGGTGGTCGGAGTGGAGCCGGGGATGGAGGTCGTCGTCACCTACGACATAGGGCAGCTCGACTTCACCGGCGACAACGGCAACAGCGGGAACGGAGTCGACGTAGGGCGCCTCGAGTCCGCGCTCCTCCACGAGAGGGCGCTGGCGGCGGACACCTTCGAGCTGGCTCACGCGGACTACAGCATAAAGCCCGTGAAGCCCGTCATCTCCAACGAGATGCAGACGATGGAGGAGATCCAGAACGAGATCATCATCCCGTACTTCTACGGCGCGATGCCCAACATGGGCCTGTACTACGCCCCCGACGGGCCGTACGGCAACCCCGCCGACCTCATGAGGGAGTTCAAGATCGAGGAGGCCATGGCCGCCGCCGAGGCCGCCGCCGAGCACCTCGCCAGGGACATAGAGTTCGTCTCCACGAGGCTGGTCGCCGCAGGCGCCGACGGGTTCAACTTCGACACCACCGCGTCCGCGGGGGACGCCGACGCAGTCGGGACGTTCCGCGGAGTGGAGGCCCTCAGGAAGGCCTGCCCCGACACCTACATCAACGTCGGCATGGCCGGCGAGTCCATCATGGGCATACACGGCATGATCGAGTACAAGGGCCAGGTGGCCGCCGGGCTCTACCCGCACCAGCAGGTCAAGCTCGCGCAGCAGGCGGGAGCCGACGTCTTCGGCCCCGTGTGCAACACCAACACGAGCCGCAGCCTCGCCTGGAACCTCGGCAGGTCCGTCGCGTTCATAAAGGAGTGCACCAAGGTCGCCGAGATCCCCTGCCACGTCAACATGGGCATGGGGGTCGGCGGGATACCCATGTGCGAGACCGCCCCGATAGACGCGGTCACCAGATGCAACAAGGCGATGGTGGAAGTCGCCGGCGTCGACGGTGTCTAGATCGGGGTGGGGGACACGGCCGGGATGGCCATCCCCCACTTCATGGCGTCCGGGATGGGAGGCATCCGCTCCGCCGGCGACCTCGTCGCCAGGATGGAGTACGACAAGAACATGAAAGTCAGCAAGGCCAAGGAGTACGTCGCGAAGAAGCTCGGCGTATCCACCCTGGACATAGCCGACGAGCATGTCATGAGGGACCTCAGGGAGGAGCTCAAGATCGGCGTCATAACCGGCGTCCCCGGCGCGCCGAGGGGCATAGCCGCCAAGATGAACATCGAGAAGCTGCTTGGCATCAAGATCAACAGCTGCGAGAAGTTCAGGGAGCAGATCAGGTAAACCCCATCCAAAGGGAGGCGGCTCCGCCGCCTCCCCCCTTTACACTTTTTCCCAACAGAAAGGAGGGATAATCAAATGACAGAAAGCGAGAGTAACGAGCTTAAGCGATCTGTGAGCTGGAAGCAGGGCATGTTCATAGCCCTAGGCGTCCCGCTCCTGATCCTGCCGTCGATCTACGACGTGTCCTCCATCGTATGGGGGCTGTGCATAGTCGTGTGGTCGATGTCGGTGCTGCAGGGCTTCGTGCAGAACCTCGCCTACGGGGAGATGGTCACCGTCTTCCCGAAGGCAACGGGCCTGCCGGGGTGCGCGCAGACCGTGTTCACGCCAGAGGTGCAGACGTCCAGATACGACAAGGGGAAGCTCATAGGCGCGTTCAGCGCATGGTGCTACTGGTTCGCATGGACCCCCGTCGTCGCTATCTTCACTATGCTGATCGGAGACTACCTCATCCAGATGTTCGAGATGGACGTGAGCGGATGGGCAGGCCTCGGCGTCTACATGGGCGTGGGAATAGCCATAGTCCTCATCATGCTGGTCCTGGGATCCAGGGGGCTTGAGGGCGGAGCGACGTTCGGCACGATACTGGCAATAGTGTCCATAGTGCCCATGGTCGTCATCCTCATAGGCGCGTTCGCCACGGGGATGTTCGACTTCTCCAACATAACCGAGGACTTTACCACGCCCACCTGGACCTGGAGCGCAGAGGACGTCGTCCTCCTGCTGGGATGCTTCGGCCTCGCCCAGTGGAGCGCATGCGCGTGGGAGACCGCGGCCATATACGGGCCCGAGTACAAGAACCCCGGCAGGGACGTCCCCAAGGCGCTGTTCGCCTGCGGGATAATCTGCCTGATCCTGTACTTCTTCGTGTCGACCACGGTCTTCGGGTCGCTGGGCGCGACCGGGATCGATGGTGCGGGCTACGCCTCCTTCGTCCCGATCTCCGAGCATGTCTTCGGGCACGCCGGGAGCTACGTCGCGCTGGGCCTGCTGATAGTCGCAATGGTGCTCATAATCCAGACCGGCTTCCTCGGATCGTCCAGGACGCTGCACTCGATGGCGCAGGAGGGCAACCTCCCGTCCTGGTTCTCCAAGCTGAACAAGAACGGGATGCCCACGAACGCCATGCTGTTCGTCAGCATATTCAACCTCGTGCTGATATTCCTGGTGGGATACAGCGCATGGGTCTTGGATTCCGGCGACACGGTCATGACCATCCTGTCGGCGTCCGCCATGGGGTACTGCATCGCGAACGGGATCGCGCTCGCCGCCTACGTGAAGACGAAGACGAACCCGAGGTTCAGGGGCCTGGAGAGGCCCTTCAGGGCTCCTATCGGATGGAGGTACGTCATAACGATCATGACGGGCGTGCAGTTCTTCGTGTGGCTGCCGTGCCTGATATACTGGAGCTACTACCTCTCCGGAGGATACACCCCGGTCATACTCGGCGCGGTCATAATCCTCGCATTCATACCGATATGGTACTGGGTGCAGAAGAAGGCCTCCGCAGAGAGCTTCTGAGCCGCCGACGCGGCGGCTCGGCTTAAACCATTTAAAATCCCTTTATTTTTCATGCGCACACGAGGGCGCGATGAGTCGGGCGGGTCTCAGATGGCTCTCGCCTCCAGAGGCGCATGCGGAACGGTTTTCTAGATTCAGGCGCATGCCTTGGGGGCTTTTTCGTTGGATGATGGTTGGATGATGGTTGGATGATGGTTGGATGATGGTTGGATGATGGTTGGATGATGGGTGGATGATGGTTGGATGATGGTTGGATGATGGTTGGATGATGGTTGGATGATGGTTGGATGATGGTTGGATGATGGTCTGACGGGACAATCCTCTCTCATGTCTCGAGCATGCGCCGTCCCTTTTCAGTGAGCCTATACCTCTGATTCTTGCTCTTGGCGGAGCTGGTCATCTCGATCATCCCCGACTCTATCATGGGTCTGACGACCGACTTGCGAGCGCCCTCGCGCCCGATCCCGAACAGGTCTCCCACCTCGTCTATGGCCACCTCTCCCCTCTCCCCCATCAGCCTGAGGGCCGCGAGGTGCCTCTCCGTGAAGCCGCCGTCGCGGGTCATGACGACCGGGGGGATCCCGGCCGCGCCGGATTGGGCCACCCCCTTCGCGCGCACTATGTCCTTCAAGGTGACCACGACCGTGTCCCCCACCACCTCGTAAACCGGCGGATCCACGCCCACCCTCGCGTAGTCGCCCCTCATCTTCTCCATGCCGGTTCCGAATTTCTCGACGTAGTACGATTTGAAGAAGACGTTGGCCATGCCCTCGTTCCTGGGTTTGGAGTAATGCTTCGCGGCCACCTCCTCCGGGGACATCCCGTTGGGCATGTCTCCGCTGTTGTATATCCGGATGCTGTCGTCGCACACGTCCACCCTTATCGCGCGCCCCCTCTCGTAGTCCGTGTTTATCACGGCGTTCAGCAGCGCCTCCCTCAGCGCGTCCTGCGGATACGGGTAGTGCTCCACCCTGACGATGCCCTGAAAGTCCACGTAGGTGACTGTGTATTTGCTAAGTATGAGCCTGACGGCGCGGTCTATCAGCTCGTACATCGGGCCTTCCAGCTCGTCATAGAAGAGCATCGTGGACGCGCCGGCTATCCTGCCGATCCGCATCATGGCGGCCGCGGAAACCGACTTGGGGGACATGCCGAACAGGATCGCGGCGGATCTGGTGGGCCTCCCTCCCCTGGTCAGGCCAAGGTTGCCGAACATGGCTTCCGGGGAAAAGCCCATCTCCGTCTCCGAGATGCGGTCGAACTTGCGCCCCCTGTCCTTGAACATCTTGAAGGCGTAATTGTCGAGGTCTCCCACGGTCACGCCCTCGGCGGGCATGTCCATCCATCCCGGCCTCGTCTGTTCGAATATCAGCTTCATCTTCTCCACGGACATGGGCACCGTGCTGCTGCCCTGCCTCTCGTACGCTATGCGTTTGAACCTAGTCGGGACTCCGGGCCTGGCGGGAGGTATCTGGAAGAAGACCATGCGCTTCCCCTCTTCGAAATGCTCGCGCACGCTGGCGTAAGACATGCCGTCGCAGAATTCGGCTATGAACATGCTGAGCCTGTCCAGGTCCCCGCATCCGTCCTTGTACCTGCTGTCGACGGATTCGAGATCCCCGTCGGAGAGGCCGAAGACCATCCAGGCAGAATCCAGGTCCCTCAGCGACGCCTCGTTGGACAGGGCGGAGAAGTATTCTCCCATCCTGTTGTCGCTAAAGGATACCCTGTCCTTAGCCTCGAATACCTCGTTCTCCCCATGCGCCCTCAGCTCTTGGAGGATCGCCCGCAGGTCAATGGAACCCATAGCGTGCACCGTATGCATATGGGGCTAATCAAACATGCGCCTATCTGCGCCCCATTCGCCCCGTCTGCGGGCGAGGTCTCGCCCCGACGCCCATCCGCTCCCCCCTCCCCCTGTTATAAATAACGCGAACGCATCCGCGGTCTGTGAGACGGGTTTCGGAGGCGGGCGCTCGGGCCCGCCCCCCGCAGGCCCTCGTTTTCGGTGTGGTCGCATGAGAGGCGCAGAAGAGAGCATTCGCCGATACGGATGGTACATATTCATCATACTGGCCTCCGCCTACTTCTTCGTCTACTTCCAGAGGATGGCCGTCGGAATCGTCGGGAGGGACGTCGTCGCCGAGGCGGGCGGATCCATAGGCATCCTGAGCGCGGCGTACTTCTGGACCTACGCCGCCATGCAGATCCCCAGCGGCATGCTGTCCGACCGCCTCGGGCCCCGCGCCGCGTCCTCCGCGTTCCTGGCGATGGCCGCGGCGGGTTCCTTCCTGACGGCGGCGGCATGGGACTTCGGGGCGGTGGTGCTCGGCAAGATGATGATCGCCGCGGGGATGGCGGTCGTGTACGTCCCGCTGGCGAAGTCCATCTCCATATGGTTCGGTAAGTCCGAGTTCCCCCAGCTGAACGGCATAGTCATAGCCGTCGGCAACGTCGGCGCGATAGCCGCGTCGGCCCCGCTGGACATTCTCGCGTCCTCCGTCGGCTGGAGGGAGACGTTCATGGTGCTGGGGATCGCGTCGCTGTCGCTGGCGGCGCTCTGCGCCGCCGCGGTCAGGGACCGCCCGCCCGGCCCCGCGGGGGAAAAGGCGGCCGGGGATCCGCCCGCGCCCTGGGCGGAGGGGCTGAGGGCGGTCCTCTCGGGCGGGAGGAGGTTCTGGCCGGTGGCCATGTCCTACTTCTTCGTGTACGGGACCATAATGGTCTTCCAGGGCACGTGGGCGAAGACGTACTTCGGAGAGGTCCACGGCTTCGCCGCGGGCGCGGCGTGGCTGGTCCTGGCCATAGGGCTGGGGAAGATAGCCGGCACGGTGTCCGTGGGCCTAGCCGCCGGGCGCGGCCTCGCCAAGTCCCCCCGCAGGGTGATGCTCCTGGGGTCCGCGTGCTTCGCCGGGGTATGGGCGGCCGTGTGGCTGGCGGGCGGGGGGCTCCAATCGTACTGGATCTGGATGGCGGCGTGCCTGGCGTTCGGCTTCTTCGGGGGCTTCATGACGCTGTCCTTCACCCAGGTGAAGGAGGCCAACCCGGACCGCATGTCCGGGACCGCCGTGTCCATGGTCAACTTCTTCCTGTTCCTGGGGGCGGCCGCGTGCACCACGCTCACCGACCCGATAATAGGCACGGGGTACGCGGCGGAGAGCTTCTCGGCGGTGTGGGGGATCATGTTCGCCTTCTCGTCGATCGCCGTACTTTTGGTGTACTTATCCAGGGAGCGCGACGCGAGCCGCGGCGAGTCGTGAAGCCCCCTGCGGGTCATGTCGCGTCGGCGGGGAGACAATCTGTATAGATCTATGTCTTTATTTATCGAATATATATTTTATCGAACGTCTCCTTTTGAAGTATAGATATGATTATATATGGGTATTTTGAAGTCAGTGCCAACGAAAGAAATAATTATATATCAAAATCCATTTTTACATCCAGTGTCCTATAGATACACTATGGTCACGAATCCGACTTGAGAATACGCTTGTTGACAAAGAGAGGCGCATCGGACAAAACATTTCGCGACCGTAATCAGGGGGCTGGTGTCGGGCGATCGTCGTTCATCGCCAGGCGCGGGTGCGACGTGCGCCCGTGCGTTTCGCGTCGTCGCAGGGGTTTTCTCATGCGGGGAAGAGGAGGAATATGATGAAACCAAACCAGTATCCTGGCAAAAACATATTGCAGGGGCTTAGGCTGGACGTCTTCAGCGATGACGGCATCCAGAAGATAGACCGTGCGACCAGAGACGTTTTGTCCAACTATGGAATACAGGTCTCCGACGACGAGGGGCTCAAGCTCTTCAAGGAGGCCGGCGCCATCGTGGACATGGACACCAAGATGGTGAAGATACCCGACCGGCTCGTCAGGCAGGCTCTCCAGAGCGCCCCGTCCAAGTTCTACCTCTACGGGAGGGAGGAGCGCCGCACCTTCGAGCAGGAGCACAACGGCCGCGTCCACTACACGTGCTTCGGTACCGGCATCCAGGTGTGCAACTACCTCGGGAACGGGAAATACGAGACCCGCGACTCCAACGACGACGACCTGGCCAAGTGCGCCAAGCTCGTCGACTGGGCGGAGAACATAACCTACTTCTCCCTGCCGGTCTCCGCCAGGGACTGGGCGGGAAAGGGCGCGGAGGACGTCCACGAGATGCTCACCTCCCTGAAGAACACCACCAAGCACTTCCACCACATCGACCCCGTCGGGGAGCACGTGGACTACTACTGGGAGATCCTCAAGGCCTACTACGGCGGCGACGCCAAGGCGGCCCGCGAGAAGCCCATAATGTCCATGCTCGTCTGCCCGACCAGCCCCCTCGAGATCAGCCACAACGCGGCCCAGGTCATCATAAAAGGGGCGAGGTACGGCATACCCGTCAACGTCCTCAGCATGGCGATGTCCGGCGGGTCGTCCCCCGTGTACCTCGCGGGGACGCTCGTCACGCACAACGCCGAAGTCCTCGCGGGGATAGTCCTCAGCCAGATCGCGTCGCCCGGGGCGAGGGTCTGGTACGGCAGCTCCACCACGACCTTCGACCTGAAGCGCGGAACCGCCCCCGTCGGATCGCCCGAGCTCGGAGTGATCAGCGCGGCGGTGGCGAAGCTCGGGCAGCTCTACGGGCTGCCCGTGTTCGTGGCCGGCATGTAGACCGACGCCAAGGTGCCCGACTCCCAGGCCGCGCACGAGAAGACGATCACCTCGCTTCTCCCCGCGCTCGCCGGAGCCAACTCGATATACGGGTCGGGCATGCTGGAGCTCGGAGTCACGTTCTCGATGGAGCAGCTGGTCATAGACAACGACATAATCGCCATGGAGAAGAAGGCCATGGAGGGGATACCCATATCCGAGGAGACCCTGGCGGTCGACGCCATCAAGGAGATCGGGGTGGGCAACGACTTCATAGGCCACCAGTCCACCATGGACAACATAGACCTGGCCTCCGACCCCCTGATCTTCGACAGATACATGATCGGGGACTGGAAGGCCGCCGGGAGCAAGAGCGCGGTGGACGTGGCCCACGAGATCGTCGTGGACGTCATGAAGAACCACAAGGTGGAGCCCATACCCGCGGACAAGCTGGCGAAGATGGAAGAGATCGTCAAGAAGGCGGACGACGCCTTCCTCAAGAACAAGGAGTGATGTAGAGATGCCTATAGCAGAGCTTGCAGCGCAGGCTAGGGAAGCCGTCATGAAATATGACGCGAAAGCCTCTGTGGCCGTGGCCAACAAGGCGATAGAGGAGAAGGTCGACCTGGTCGCCCTCATCCAGGACGGATACACGAAAGGAATGACCGAGGTCGGAGCCCTCTTCGAGCAGAAGAAGCTCTTCCTGCCCCACATAATGGCGGCGGCCCAGGCCATGACCGCGGGCACGAACGTGCTCACGCCCGTGCTCGAGAAGTCCGGCGCGAAGGTCGGGGAGGGCCTCGGGACCTTCCTCATATGCACCATCGAGGGAGACATACACTCCATCGGGAAGGACATCGTCGCCATCATGCTGAAGGTCGCCGGCTTCAACGTCGTCAACCTCGGCAGGGACGTCGCCCTGAAGGACATCGTCGGCGCCGCGAAGGAGCAGAGCCCCGTCGGGCTCGGCACCTCCGCGCTCATGACCTCGACGATGGTCAACCAGAAGACGCTCGAGGAGATGCTCCGCAAGGAGGGCATCCGCGAGAAGGTCATAACCAACGTCGGAGGCGCCCCCGTCACCCAGCAGTGGGCCGACGAGATCGGAGCCAGCGTCTACACCGAGAACGCGTCCGACGCCGTCAACAAGCTGACGAAGGCAGTGAAGGCGGTCTGATCCAAACGCCGGGCGAGAGCCCGGCCCCTTATTGCCTCCGATCGGCCGCCAGGCCAGCCTGGGGGGCCGCCGGGGGCGGAAGGAGGCATACCAATGGATGTAAGCGAGAAAAGGTTGCAAGACCGCAAGAAAAGGATAAAGTACGGCTACCTGATGGCCATATTCTGCGCCCTGTTCTGGGGGATATGGTACGTCCCCGGGACGTTCGTATGGATCATAGATCCGTTCATGGCCGTGCAGGACGCCATAATAGATGCGGGCCACAGCGCCGACGCGTCGTTCCTGGCCACGGCGGTGTTCATCACCGGGCTCAACGCCCTGACCGTGATGCTGGCCCTGACCATATGGAACCTCTACCTGGGCAAGTTCAGGGAGATGAGGAGGACCATAGTCGAGCTGAAGAGCTGCACCAAGTACTTCTTCTTCGGCGCGATCTGCGGAGGGCCGATGGCCATCCTCGGGTCCTTCATAGCCATGGGCTTCATAGGCGGCGCGTTCGCCGCCGTCGCCGCGCTGGCGTACCCCGTCATAGGGACGCTGATCTCCTCGACCTGGCTCGGACAGAAGGTGTCCAGGCGCGCGCTCGCGGGGATCCTGATCATCATAATGGGGAGCATAACGATATACGCCACCGGCCTGTACGACGACTTCACCAGCGGGGAGGCCCGCATATGGGGATACGTCGGAGGCGTGATGGCGCTCCTCGGATGGGGCATAGAGGGGGCGGTGGCCGCGAAGGGCATCGACGTGTCGGAGCCGGACGTGGCGATACAGATCAGGTTCCTGCTGGAGACGCTGATCTGGTGGGTCATAGCGATCCCCGCGCTGCTCATACTCGGGTTCCCCCTGCTCACGAACGCCATGGAGCTGTTCAGCCCGGTCGTCCTCGCGACGCTCGTGCTGCTGGGCATAACCTTCGGGTTCTGCTACGTCTCATGGTACAAGTCGTTCCCGCTGATAGGCGTGGGGCGCGGCCAGGGGATAGGCAGCCTGTACGGGGTTTTCGCAGTCATCTTCCTGTTCATATTCACGGGAGACAGCCCGGGGATATGGCTGGCGGCGGGCGCGATACTCTGCGTCGTCGGGACCATACTCATGTTCACCGAGGACAGCGGGAACCTGGAGTGCCTGAGGGAGTCCGACGGCGGATGCGCCGAGAGGGAGGAGTCCCCATGATGGAGGGCCGCCCGATAAAATTCAGGGTCCTGGAGATCCTGAGCGAGTCCGGCGAGGCGTGGAACAAGGACATCGTGTCGCAGCTCCAGTCGGAGTACGGCGCGCCGTCCAGATACAGCCGCGACTGCCTCAACTTCGACCTGATCGAGATGGGGGCCTCAGGCATGATAGCCGAATCCGACGCCGCCCTCGACGAGGACGGTTCCTACGGCCACCTCCTGGTGAAATACAGGATAACGACCCTGGGGAACGCCCTCCTGGAGGAGCTGCGCGGGAACGTGAAACCGAGAGGTGCGTGAAATGGACAATTGGGAAGTAATCGTCGATTTCTTCAGCAACGGCCCCATCCCCAAATCGGAATACGTCTGGATGGTCTTCGTGATCGGCCTGGGCGTGTTCGCGCTTTGGAAATCCCGGAAGATGGTCTCCGACCTCTGAGCCAAACAAGGCCCCTAGGGGCCTTTTCCCTTTATTTTTATATCGCGGGCGCGATCCGCCCCTAATGGAAGCGGAACCCCTTAGGAACGCATGCCCCCGCATGTCCGTCATATCGGAGTCCACTCGCCGTCACATCTAGTTATGACAGAATGTGACAAAATTCGGTTTTTGATGATTTTGTCCGACGGATATAAATACCTGCTCGATAATGTAGATTACGCTAGCTTCGGAGAGCTGTTCGACGAAGCTTAGGACGGTGTCGGGGATGGAAGACGGAACGAGGGTCACATTCAGGATGGAACTGGATGAGATACGCGAGATGCAGGACTACCTCATCTCGCACGACATCGACAACCGCAGCGACTTCATCCGCGACGCCATAAAGCTGTATATCAAATCCGAAAGGAATGGTATGCTAGGTGCGGGAACGGCAGGAGATGGGATATTCGTCAATCTGACGGAGCTCCAGAGAGGGATAATCGAGAAGCTCGTGCAGGATGGGATCAGCACGAGCGTCGAAGAGTTCGCCCGCAAGTGCGTGCTCGAAAAGATAATCCCCGAGGGCCTTGAGAAGGAGGCTATAGGCAACGCCTTCAGAGAGGCCTATGCGGCTTCGCGGAACAGATGAATGCACCGCCGGCGGGGGGGATGGGAACGCGAGAGCGCTTCCCCGCCGGCAGGAACTATTTTAAAAAAGGAGATGCACGAGCATGGACGAAAACACGGCGATGGAACCGCGCATGGCGGTTGTGGGGGTGGGCGGCGCAGGCTGCAACGTGGCCGGAAGGTTCTACGACGACCTGCTCGCTTTCGATGTGATCGCTATAAACACGGACGCAGAGGCGCTGAGCGCCGCGTCCGCAGACTCCAGGGTGCCCATATGCGGCCCCGCGTCGGACGGGGGCACCAGGGGCGACAGGGCGCTGGGGATGGAATGCGCCCGCGCCCACGAGGGAGACATAGCCGCGGCCCTCCGCGGGCACGACGTCGCGTTCATCGTGGCGGGGCTGGGAGGGGGCACCGGGGCGGGGGCGGCGTCCGTGATAGCGGAGATCTGCGCCAAGCTCGACATCATGACGTTCACGTTCGCGATAAACCCGTTCTCGTTCGAATCGAGGTCGGCCATAGCCTCAGAGGGCCTGGAGGCCGTCAGGAGGGCGTGCCCCGACACGTTCGTCATAGAGAACGAGAGGATACTCGCCGAGATGCCCGACGCGTCGCTGGGCCAGGCCGCGGACGCGGTCAACGCCAGCATAGAGGAGCTCATATCCGGGCTGGCGGCCGCGATACCGCAGGCCGCGGCGGAGTAGATCGGCCGCATGCGCGCGGAAGCCGCAGAGCGCGACGCCGTGGGCATGCCCGCCCCGTACTATCTGAACGCCTGACGCTCACTCCCCGGCGCACTTGGACGCGCCGAGGTCGAACGCCCTCGCGTTCAGGTCCCTGAACTTCTCGGGAACCGTCTCCAGCAGGGTCTCCCTCAACAGATCCCTCGGGATGGGGAAGCCCTTCACAGACGATGCCGCGCCTATCATGACCGCGTTCGCGGCCACGGCCTTCCCGGCCTCCGCGGCGATCTTGGTCGCGTCGAGCGCGACGACGTTGTCAGACAGCCGGCGGACCGCCTCCACCATGGAATCCACCGACGGGTACTCCTCGAACCCCGCGGCGACCGCGGACGGCAGCAGGGGGTCGAGGTTCATCACGATCGCGGTGCCCCTGTTCCCCAGGGAGACGTTCCTGCAGGTCTCCGCCGGCTCGAACCCCAGTATGAGGTCCGCCCCGCCCATGGGTTCCAGCGGGCTTACGACGCCGTCGCCGAACCTCAGGGTGGATAGCACGCTCCCCCCTCTCTGCGCCATGCCGTGGACTTCGCTCATGGCCACGCTGTGCCCCGCCTCCATGGCCGCCTTTCCGAGGACCATGGACGCCAGGAGGACTCCCTGGCCCCCCACTCCGACTATCTGCACGGTGTACTTCATGCCTTCACCTCTATGGCTTTGACGGGGCACACGCTGGCGCACATCCCGCATCCGATGCACTGGGCGGGATCCACCCTGACCCCCCCGCCCTCCCTCTCCTTTATCAGGGAGGGGCACGCGATCCTGTTGAGGCAGGCGTAGCATTTGACGCATTTGGAGCCGTCCACCTCGCACCGGGCGGGCTTGAGCATCCTGTTCTTCTTGAGCTCCAGCGGGCATGGGCACTTGGATATGACGACGGACGCCCCGTCGAACTCCAGGGCCCTCCTCATGGCGGCCTCCGCCGCGGGGACGTCGTAAGGGTCGATGGTCTCGACGAACCCCACCCCCATCCCCCTGACGACCCCCTCTATGCCTATGGGGGCGGTCTCGATCCCGCCGTGGCGCCTCCCGGTGCCCGGGTTGGGCTGGTGCCCGGTCATCGCCGTGGTCCTGTTGTCCAGGATCACCATGGTTATCCTGTGGCCGTTGAACAGGGCGGACGCCAGGGGCGCCATCCCGGAATGGAAGAAAGTGGAATCGCCTATGAAGCAGATCGCCTTCTGATCGGTGGCCTTGTCGAACCCGCCGGCGGCGCCGGCGCCCCCTCCCATGCATATTATGAAGTCGGCCGCGTGGAACGGGGCCTGAAGCCCGAGGGTGTAGCACCCTATGTCGGAGCAGTACACCACGTCCCTCTTGCCCACCGCCTTCTTCGCGGCGGCGTACATGCCCCTGTGGGGGCACCCGGCGCACAGCGTCGGGGGCCTGCCCGGGAGCTTGACCCCGGCGGGCTTCAGGGGCTCGGGGGCGCGAGCGACCTCGACCAGCCCCTCCAGCCTCGCCACGACGTCGGGGGAGTACTCCCACTCCCTCGGCAGGTGCCCGGACCTCTTCCCGTAGACGGGGGCGCGCAGCGAGCGCTGCGCGCATATGCGGAGGACCTGGTCCTCCAGGAACGGGTCCAGCTCCTCGGCGACGATGACGAGCCTCTTCCCCTCTATGAACGACGCTATCTTCTTCTCCGGCAGGGGGTTGGTGAAGCCCAGCTTCAGTATGGACGCGCCGCGCACGAACTCTTTCACGTAGGTATAGCTCACCCCGGACGTTATGATCCCGACGTCGCCCTCCCCGTCGACGAAGTTCAGCGGCGACGATTCCGACATCTCCATCGCCCTGGCGTTCAGCTCCAGGAGCTTCACCCTGTTCAGCCTGGCGAACGCGGGCACGTTGACGAACTTCGCGTCGTCCTTGGAGAAGCGCCCCTTGGCTGGCGTGTCCCTCCTCAGAGGCCCGAAGCTCACCGCGGAGCGGGCGTGGTTCACCCTGGTGGTCGTCCTGAAGATGACCGGGAGGGCCAGCGCCTCGGATATGGAGTACGCCTCCGACACCATGTCCTTGGCCTCCTGCGGGGTGGACGGCTCCACCATCGGGAGGAGGGACAGGTGAGAGTAGTATCTGTTGTCCTGCTCGTTCTGCGAGCTGTGCGCGGACGGGTCGTCCGCGGTGAGGACGAGCATCCCCCCCGTTATCCCCGAGTAGGCGAGGGTGAGCAGGGGGTCGGCGGCCACGTTGAGGCCGACGTGCTTCATGAACGTGAACGATCTCAGGCCGGAGGACGCGGCGGCGGCCGCGACCTCGAGGGCGACCTTCTCGTTGGAGGAGAACTCGAAGTACATCCCGGCATCGCCCGCGATCTCCTCGAGCATGTTCCCTATCTCCGACGAAGGCGTGCCCGGGTAGGTGGACGCGAACCTGACGCCCGACTCCGCGAGCCCTCTCACAATCGCTTCGTTCCCGAGGAGAAGCCCTCTGCCGCCTTCGTCCAATATGCCCGCCAATGAACAGCCTCCGTTTCGGCTTCGTATGCCCGCCGCGTTTTAAACCGTTTCGCAGCCTCGGCTCCCCAGGCGGCGGAGCCGGTCAGAGCCCCTCTTCAGGCCGCACGCGCCCCCGCGGCCGGGGCGGCGGCCCGTCGCAGCTCTCCACGGGAATCGCCCGCCTCTCCATCGGGGCGAGAGCCTATGCGGGCGGAAATCCGATCTTTCGACGGGGGCGGGAGACCGCCGCTCGGGGGATCCCCTCCCGATCAGGGTCGCGGAATCCCTCGCGCTCGCGCAAGGGGCGGCGCGGGCATCCCATTCGGGTATGATAAGACATGGCAGAGCACAATCTCGAATCTGTTTTTCCAGGCCGCTCCGGAGGCACCCAGATCGGGCTAACCTTTAAGAGATGAGATCTATCTTTCGATTTCGATACGCGTCGCGCGGCATGCGCGGCGAAGGGGGGAGGGACGTGATGCATAGAGACAGGCGTAGGGCGGTCGCGCACGGTTCGTTGGGGGGGGGGGAGCCTCTTTCCCTCAGCTTCAGATCGGTCTCTGACGCGCCCGTACTGATTTTATCGGTCTTTTGCAACGTCCCGCGCTGGGTGTGCGCCCTTGGAGAATCGCGGCGTCCCGCCCGCTTCTCCGATGCGCGCGGCGGAGAGAGGAGGAGTTCTAGTGAGATTTAACGCAATAGCGGTAGCTTTGGCATTGGCGGCGCTTTTCGTCGCCGGCATGATCATGATCGGAGACGATGCGGACGCGGCGCCATCGGACATCGCGTTCTATGTTAGCGATGCGCAGGGGTACGAGGGAGAGACCGTGTCCATAGAGATAGGCGTCTCGTCCAACCCCGGGTTCGCGGGGCTGGACGCGACGATCACGTACGGCGGCTCCGAGCTGGAGTTCGTGGCGACAGGATCGTCATTCGTACAGGGCTTCTCCAATTCGCAGATCCATAACATGAACTCCCCGTCGCCGGGGAGGGTGAAGCTGGTGTTCGGGGATACGAGCAACCACGCTTCCGAGGGGCCGATGGCGGTGCTGCAATTCAAGATCAAGGCGCACGGAGAGGTCTCTCCGATAACCCTGACCCTGGTCTCGGTCTCTCAGATCCCTGCACAGGGGCTCCCAGAGGACATAACTCCAGCGCAGAACAGCTTCGAGGGCTCGATCACGTCCAATGCGTCCCCGTCCTTCGTCTACGGGCAAAAGCTGTCCGATTTCGACCTGGGGGCGGGCTACCTTTGGGCCGCCCCGGACACGCCCGTCGGGGCTCCGGGGGAGAAGGCCTTCCAGGCGCTGCGCGGCGGGTCCGCCTTCGACTTGCCCGTGGCCGTCGGGAAGGCGCAGCTGTCCGCGTCCCTCGTGGACGGGGCGTCGTACGCGTACACGGGCTCCCCGATAACCCCGCCGGCGGGGGACATAGCCCTCCCGGGAGGCATATCCGCGTCGGAGATAGAGATAAGCTCCGGCGCGCCGGACTGGAACGCCGGGACCGTCGTGACGGTCGCCGTGTCGGCGAAGCCGTCGGCGGCCAACTACCAGGGGTCCGTCTCCCTCACGTTCACCATACAGAAGGCCTTCTCGAACGTGAGCGTGGCCTCCGATCCGTCCAAGACGTACGACGGGGCCCCCGTCTCCGACCCCTCCGTCTCCAAGACGGGGGACGGCGCCGTGTCGTTCGAATGGTACTCCGGATCGGCCAGGCTCTCGTCCGCCCCGTCGGGCGCGGGGAGCTACTCCGTCAGGGCGGTCTTGTCCGCCGGGGCGAACTACGGCGGCGCCTCGTCCGCAGATAGGGCGTTCTCCATAGGCAAGGCGGCGATAGCCGTGTCCGACGTGCAGTGCGCCCCCCTGGTCTCGGGCCAGAGGCTGTCGCAGTCTGCGCTGTCTGGGACGGCGTCGGCCGAGGGGCTGTTCGCATGGGTCTCCCCCGACGCGACCGTCCGCGTGGCGGACAGCGGCTCCACTTTCGGGTGGACGTACCGCCCCCTGGACGAGGCGAACTTCCTGGGCGCGTCGGGAGCCATCGCAGTGACTGTCGGCATGGCGGAATCCAAGGTGACCCCGATATATTCCGCCGCGTCCCCCGTATATGAGACGGGATCCCTCCCGGCGATATCGACGTCCCCGGGGGACACCCCCGGGGCCATATCGTGGGACGCGTACTCCCTGTCCCCCGGGGCGCACAGCTTCGGATGGACGTTCTCGCCTGCCGACTCCACGGATTTCAAAGCGGCCAGGGGCTCGGCGCAGTTCGAGATACTGAGGACCGACCTGGTCTCGATAGAGGTGTCGTCGCCCCCGTCCAAGGCGTCGTACGTCGCGTTCGAGGCGTTCGACGTGACGGGCATGGTCGTGACCGCGAGGTACAGCGACGGATCGTCGTCCGCGGTCTCAGGCTATTCGGTGTCCCCCGAAGTCCTGACGGCCGGGCTCGCGGGAGTCACGGTCTCGTTCTCCGACAGGGGCTCCGTCAGGACGGCGACCGCGGCGGTGACCGTGGGGAAGGCCGCGCCCGCAGTCAACCCCGTGATAGCCCCCGGAGACGTGTACGACACGCTCTCCCTGCCAGAGATATTGCTGTCCGACGGCGACACGGCGGGCTCCATATCATGGGACGCATGCGCCCTCGCGGCCGGGACGGGATCGTACTGGTGGACGTTCTCGCCCGCCGACCCCGCCAACTACCTCGTCGCGACGGGCTCCGCACCCGTGGCGGTCATAGCCGACGCGCTGACGGGGATAGCCGTCGAGTCCCCCCCGTCGACGCTCAGGTACGCGGACGGCGACCTTTTCTCCCCTGCGGGGATGAGGGTCGTCGCGAGCTACCTCAGCGGCAGGTCCGCGGAGGCGATAGGATACACAGTATCCCCCTCCGCGCTCTCCTACGGCGACGCCTCCGTGACCGTGTCCTACGAGTACCGCGGAGTCATCGAGGCGGCGGATGTAAGCGTGGAGGTGCTGTACTCCGTCACGTACTCCGTGAACGGCTCCGTCCTGTACAGGGACCTGTACGACGAGGGGGACGAGGTGACCCTGAGGCCGAGCCACTCCGCCTCGGGATACACGGTCACCCCGTGGTCCGTCCCCGTGCAGGTCTCCGGCGGGAAGTTCACCATGCCGGGATCCAACGTCGGCATAACCGCGACCCAGGCGCCCGACCAAGCGACGTTGTTCACGGTGAGGTACGACGCGAACGGAGGGTCCTTCGCGGGCGGAGGCCCGGCGGACCGCCGGGTCAGGCCCGATTCGGCGGTGGAGGTCCAGTTCTCGGACCTGCCGTCCAGGGAGGGGTACTCGTTCGGCGGGTGGGCGACCTCCGCGGGGGCGTCGTCCGCCGAGTACGCGTCGGCAGCGACCGCCGTAATAACGTCGGACGTGACCTTCTACGCGTTCTGGGTCGCGGACTCCCCCGCGGAGCCCCCGGCTCCGCCCGAGCCTCCGGGCGAGCCCGGCGGAGGGGACGGCTCGGGCGGCGGGGCGGACGCAGCGGTCATAGCCGCCATAATAGCCGTCGCGCTCATCGGGATCGGCGCCGTCGCATGGGCCCTGCGCGCGAGGAGGCGGATCTGATGAAGGCGAAAGCGCTCGTCCTGCTGGCCGCCATGCTCATGGCGGCCGCCGCCCTCGCCGCCCTCCCCCAGATAGGGGAGAGCGACGCGTACCCCGACGGAGCCATACTCATAGGCTCCCCCCAGGACCTGGCGAAGATAGGGAACGATCCCGACTATCCGTTGAACGGGAAGTACTTCCAGACTCAGGATATAGACTTCACGGGCATCGATCTCAACGGGGGGTTCGACGTAATCCTCCAGATAACGACATCTAACAATGCTGTGACTGAGGTGCGCGCCCTGCTGAGCGACGGGACCCAGATCCAGGCGATCGTCGCGGTCGTCTCGGTCAACGGCGAGGTCTCAAAGATAGAATCGGACATAGCGTCATGGAGCGGAAGCGCCCCGTTCGACCCGTCCGAGGCGGTCTGCGTCTCCATAGGGGGGGCCGCGACCAACAGCCATCCGAGCGTGAGCTCGTCCGCAGATAAGAATTTCGCGATAGCATTCAGCGGATCACTCCCTTCCTCTGGATCTGTCTCGATAACGGAGAACAGCAATGGGAATTTCACGCCCATTGGTGGTTCAGACGGATTCTCGGGATCCTATGATGGCGGAAGCCACAGAATCACGAACCTTGAGACGGCGGTATTCGGAGATGCGGGTCATGTGTATTCTGGTCTATTCTCATCGCTATTTGCCGCGACGGTGTCCGGCCTAGGCATAGACGGGGGATATTCGGTCGCTGTGTCCGCCTCCTCCTCCGCCTACTACGCATACGCGGGCGGGGTCGCCGGCCGCATGTTGGACTCTGCTAGCGTCTCTGACTGCTATAACGCGGGCTTCGTGTTCGCCTTCTCCTTCTCCGGCTTCGCATGTGCGGGCGGGGTCGTCGGCGAAGCGTCGGGCTCGGTCTCGGGGTGCTACAACACGGGCGACGTGTCCGCCTCCGCCTCCTCCGGCTTCGCATGTGCGGGCGGGGTCGCCGGATACGCGTGGGGCTCTGTTGCGGGATGCTACAACACCGGCTCCGTGTCCGCCTCCTCCTCCGCCTACTACGCATGCGCGGGCGTGGTCGCCGGCGGCGCGTCGGGCTCGGTCAGCGTCTCCGGCTGCTACAACACCGGCTCCGTGTCCGCCTCCTCCACATACAACGCATGCGCGGGCGGGGTCGCCGGCGAAGCGTCGGGCTCGGTCTCGGGGTGCTACAACACGGGCGACGTGTCCGCCTCCTCCTCCTCCTCCTCTGGCTTCGCATGTGCGGGCGGGGTCGCCGGCGAAGCGTCGGACTCGGCCAGCGTCTCTGACTGCTACAACACAGGCTCCGTGTCCGCCTCCTCCTCCTCCTACGCATACGCGGGGGGGATTGTCGGCCGCATCGACGGTGGTTCGGTCTCAGGGTGCTACAACACCGGCTCCGTGTCCGCCTCCTCCTCCGCCTCCTACGCATACGCGGGCGGGGTTGTCGGCGAAGCGTCGGGCTCGGCCACCGTCTCCGACTGCTTCTTCCTCCTGGGGTCCGTCATCGGGTCGGAGGGTCTCGGGAGCACGGAGGCCGTCATGAAGGCGCGGAGCACGTACCTCGACGCGGGATGGGACTTCGCGGATACGTGGGGGATCGATCCCGGCGTCAACGGCGGGTATCCATACCTCCTCGCGTTCGACTACACGCACTTTCGCGTGACTTTGGTACAGGGCTCGAACTTCACGCTATCTCCGCATGGAGGCTCCGCCTCTCCCGTGGAGATCGGGGGCTCGTACAGCTTCACGCTGTCTCCTGCCGACGGATATAGCGCGTCTGACTTCATAGTGAAGGCGAACGGCGCCGTCCTGTCGCCGGCAGACGGGGTTTACACGATCTCCGACATCAGATCCGACCAGCTGGTCACGGCTGAATACCACGAGCGTACCAGGTTCGACGTATCCGTCCTCTCCGGCGAAGGCGGATCCGTTTATGGGGGAGGCACGTTCTCCAAGGGCGAGCGGATCGAGATAAGGGCGGAGCCCGATCCCGGGTACCGCTTCGTACAATGGGGAGACGGCTCTACAGACGCGGTCAGGACCGTAACGGTCACTGGCGCCGCGACATATGTCGCGGAGTTCGAGCCGCACCGCGTCACGGGCGACGCCGACGGCAACGGCAGGGTCGACTCGAGCGACCTCCTGTGCGTCATGATGTACCTGGGGGAGGCGCTGTCCGCGGACAGCGTGAACCTGGGAGCCATGGACGTGAACAGGGACGGGCGCGTGGACGTGAACGACATGATCATCGTGATGATGTACCTCGCGGAGATGATAGATTCGCTGGAGGCGTGACGGCTCCAGCGACGCCGCATCCGAGGAATCTCTTTATCAAGGGGGAGGGCTCCGCCCTCTCCCGCGCTTTCTTTTTACTGATGCGTCCTCAGGGCGCGCTGAGATCAACGAGCCCCTGCCCCTCCCCCCGGATCTGACGACTATAGGAGACGGCGTGTTCTACGGCTGCACCATGACAGAGCACCTGGACACCCCGGCCGGCGCGACTAGCATAGGGAACGGCGCGTTATCCAACTATCACAACCCGGCTTCCGTGTACCTGTCCCCGAGCATGTTCGATACGGGATCCGCGATGGGGAGTTACGCGTTCGATAGACGCCCGTCGCTGATGGCCATCTATGTGGACTCCCTGCCGACCCTCTCGTCATGGCCCGCGGGATGGGACGGGGGCTGCCAGCTCGCCCTCGCGTCCGCGCACCCGGCGTTCGGAGGGACATCGGTAGGACAAAGAGACGGGATCTTGGAAAACAGGGAAGCCGAATCTGGGAAAATCAGGTAATGAAAGTTAGGAAAATAAGGTAGTCAAAGTTAGGAAAATAAGGAAGTTAAACTCTTAAAAACCTGGAAAATAGGGTAGTGAAAACCTGGAAAACCAGGAACCCTTATAACGCATGCACGCGATCTAGGCTGCGATAGCCATGGCGATGACGCGGAGCGGATACAGGCCCAGGATAGTGGACGGGCTCATGGGAGACATGCTGAGGGCCGCCGGTGCCGTCTGCATCGAGGGGCCCAAGTGGTGCGGCAAGACCTGGGTCGCGCTCAACCACGCCGAGAGCGCGGTCATGATCGGGGACTCCGCAGGGAATTTCCAGAACAGGAGGCTGGTGGAGATGGACGTGTCCCGCGCATTCAGAGGGAGGGAGCCAAGGCTCATCGACGAATGGCAGGATGTGCCCGAGATATGGGACGCGGTCAAATCGGAGGTGGACGAGAGCAACTCCACCGGGAGGTTCATACTCACAGGGTCCTCCACGCCCAGGCGCGGGGCGAAGAGGCACAGCGGCGCCGGCCGCATAGGGATCGTGAGGATGCGCACGATGTCCCTCTTCGAATCGGGGGATTCCGACGGGTCCGTGTCCCTCGGATCCCTGTTCCGCCGCGATCGGATCGGCACCGGCATCGCGGAGCCTGACCTCGGCCGCCTCGCCGACATGGTGGTTAGGGGAGGATGGCCCAACAACGTCGGGAAGCCCATGAGGTCGGCCCTGCTGGCCAACGCGTCCTATCTGAGCGCGATAACGGACGACGCGTCCTCGCTGGACGGGTCCGTCCGCGACAAGGGCAAGATCGGCAGGCTCATCCGCTCTCTCGCCAGGAACGAGGGCACCACGGCGTCTCTGGCCAGGATAGCGTCAGACATGGCCGAGAACAGGGGCGACGGGGACGACGGCGGGCGCAAACAAGCTGGAGAGGGCTCCGACGGCGACGCGGAGACCGCCTCGCAGAAGACCGCCAGGGCGTACATGGACGTCCTGGACCGCATGTTCCTGCTCAGCGACCAGCCCGCCTTCGATCCGAACGTTAGATCCAAGGTGCGCGTGGGGAAGGCGCCCAAGAGGCATCTTGCCGATCCGTCCATCGCCGCGGCGGCGATGGGGCTCACGGGCGAGAGGCTGATCGGTGACCTGAACACCTTCGGGTTCCTGTTCGAATCGATGTGCGAGAGGGACCTGGACGTGTACGCGTCCGCGCACGGCGGGAAGCTGTACCACTACCGCGACGGCAGGGGGAACGAGCTGGATGCCGTCATCGAGATGCCGGACGGCAGGTGGGGCGCGTTCGAGATAAAGCTGGGGGAGAACAGGGTAGGCGAGGCGGCCCGGAACCTCGAGAGGGTCTGCGGGATGCTGGCCGACGAGGGCGCGAGGCCGCCGGAGTTCAGGTGCGTCGTGTGCGGGACGGCCGCTGCCGCCTACGTCCGGCCCGAGGACGGGGCGTACGTGGTGCCCATAACGTCCCTGAGGGAGTGACCATTCGGGCGCCACCGCAGGCGCCCCCCTTCGTAGCAGTTATCTATTATGGGCGACATGGGGCGTCGAGGCGAGGGTAGCCAAGCACGGAAACGGCGCAGGACTTAGGATCCTGTCCTTAGCGGTACAAGGGTTCGAATCCCTTCCCTCGCACCATCCGCCACTCTCTTCTACGGTTCCGCCCCGCGGCGGAAGCCCGCGCCGCGCCCCTGGCAAAGCGAAAAACAGCCTTCTGCACGCGTCGCGATCCGCTCGCGCCCGTTTCCTTTTCCTGCCAGAGTCGAGACTGTTTATCACAAAATTATATTTATTTCCTAAAGGGGCTTATATCATCAGCAGAATTTCGAGCCCGCAGAGCGGAGCCGCCACGGCGCATGAGCGGGGGGAGGGGGACCGGCGCACGCGGCGGCCGCGCTCGCGAGGAAGGAGGATCTCAATGAAATCGAAGATACTGGTGGCCATCGTGGCGGTGGTCCTGGTGGCCGCGGCGGTCGGGGCCTTCGTGGCGTTCAGCGGCAGCAAGGAGAAGGACAACGGCCTCACCCTTCTGTCCGGGATCAACGCCGAGGGCTCGGGCATATACATTAAATCTAGCATCGACCCCGCGACGCTCGTCGAGGACGGGAGCAAGCCCATAAACCCGCAGAACTGGAACGGGCTCGTGTTCGGCACCCCCGGGATAACGTCGATACAGCACACCCAACTCAAATCCATAGTGGAGGGCTTCGGATACAGCTTCGTCCAGTACACCGACGGGGCCGCCGCGCCCAAGACGGTCTATTACAACGCGCAGATCCCCAATGCCCCGCTGGCCCTGGGGACGGCCGGGCTGGACGGCGGGATCGCGTGGCAGCCCCAATTTGAAAAGATCATATCCGATTCCAGCGGCAAGTTCAAGGAGCTCGCGCTCACCAACGACCTGTTCCCCGGGCACACCTGCTGCGTCCTCGCGGCGTCCCATGCGTACCTGACCGGCCACGGCGACGTCGCCGAGAGGCTCCTCGCGTCCATAGTCGAGGCGACCGATTGGATCAACGCGGCTCTCGACAACCCGAGCGGCTCCGATTACAAGAGGCTCGTGGACATCGGCAGGAGGATCGCAGGGGCGGACAACTTCACCGAAGAACAGATGAAGGCGGCCCTGTCCACCGTCAAGTACTTCTACGGCGACGATGCGGCGTACCCCCTCAACGGCATAAAGGAGAACGTCGCCGCGCTCGCCGACGAGCTGGCGAAGCTGAAGGGCCTCGTGAACAACACCCCCAAGGACCTCGGGTTCGACACCACGGCGGCCTTCGTGGACAAGCTGGTCGACGACAGCTACCTCGTCAAGGCCACCAGCGAGGGATGGGCTCCCGGCAAGGACAGGGCCAGCATAACCGTGGCCGTCATAGACGGCGACATACACCAGCTGGCCGTCCACGTGGCGAGCGACCTCAAGATATTCGACAAATACAATCTGGACGTCAAGTTCGCGGGAGCCACCAACGGGCAGATCGTCGTCAACACGCTGATGAGCGGAGAGGCCGTGTTCGGGCTCCTCGGAGCCCCGCCGCTCACCGTCAACGTCTTGAATCAGGAACTCATAAAGGGCTGACGTGAGAAACCTATGGTGATGCGCATCCAGGGCCTGAAATACGACGAGAACAACTGGATCCACAGGCAGGTAAGGCTCGCCGCGATCACGGTCGTCGCCATCGCCGCCTTCGTGGCCGCATGGCATGTCGCGTCGGTCCTGGCCGACACGCCCACCGTGCCCAGCCCGGGCAGGACCTTGGATGCGCTGATAAACTTCTATAGCTACGGGGACTGGTCCAGCGGGACGCAGAGAACCATGTTCGAGCTCATAGGGTCGAGCATGATCACCTTCGCCAAGGGGTTCGCCCTCGCGCTGGTCGTCGCCGTGCCTCTCGGGCTGGCCCTGGGGTACTTCAAGATCGCCAGGGAGTTCACCAACCCGATAATCGAGGTGCTGAGGCCCATAGCCCCCATAGCGTGGGCCCCCATATTCATAATAATACTCGGATCCGCCACCGGCGCTATGCTGGTGGTGTTCATAGGCATATTCTTCCCGCTCCTGACCAATGTCATATTCGGCGTGAGGAAGATCGAGGCGAACCTCCTGGACGCGTCCAAGACTCTGGGGGCCTCGCAGTTCCAAGTGTTCTACAAGGTCATAATGCCCTACACCGCCCCGTATCTCATGAACGGAGTGAAGGTGGGGCTGGGCGTGGGGTGGATGTGCATAGTGGCGGCCGAGATGTGCGCCGGGACCCTGGTGGGGGTGGGCAAGTACCTCTACGACATGGCGTACTCCGGCAACTGGCCCAAGGCGTACGCCGCCCTGGTGCTGATAGGCGTGCTGGGGCTCCTGACCATAGGCGTCTCGGATTACGTCCACAGATGGGTTTCCAGGAGAATGGGGATGGATGCATGACCGAAGATCAAACAGCCATCGATGTCAGCGAAAAGGCTTTCGCGGAAACCGTAGATTCCGGCTCCCCGGGGGACGGCGCCCATATCGCCATAAGGGGCCTCAGGAAGGTCTTCAAGAGGGACAAGAAGGAGACCGTCGCCCTGGACGACTTCTCCCTGGACATCCGCAGGGGCGAGCTCGTGACGCTCGTAGGCCCGTCCGGGTGCGGGAAGACCACGATACTCAAGCTCATAGCGGGCCTCATCGAGCCCACGTCCGGGGAGGTGCTCATAGGCGGGCGCCCCTGCTTGAGGCCCGGCCCGGACAGGGGGATGGTCTTCCAGGACTTCGCCCTGTTCCATTGGAGGTCCGTCAGGAAGAACGTCGAGTTCGGCCTGGAGGTCGCAGGCGTGCCCAGGGGCGATCGCAGGGCGGAGGCGGAGAGGTACATAAAGCTGGTGGGCCTGGAGAAGTTCATAGACTCGAGGGTGTACGAGCTCTCCGGCGGGATGAAGCAGAGGGTGGGCATCGCCAGGTCCCTCGTCACCCATCCCGACGTGCTGCTCATGGACGAGCCGTTCGGGTCCCTGGACGCGCAGACCAGGAACATAATGCAGGTCCAGCTCCTGAAGGTGCTGGACGAGACGGATCAGACCATAGTCTTCGTGACGCACTCCGTGGACGAGGCGGTGTTCCTGTCGGACCGCATAATCGTGCTGACCAAGCGCCCCGCCCGGATCAAGGAGGTCATAGAGGTCCCGTGGCCCAAGCCCCGCGACAGGGCCGCGCCGGAGTTCACCGCGCTCAGGAAGAGGATACTCTCGGAGCTGGAAGCGGAGAACGTGATGGAAGGCTGACGCCCGGGGCGCATCCTTCTAAAAATAAGGGTAAAAGCCTCCCGCCCGTCCCCGGGCGGGGGCATGTTTCACGCGTCGGCCAGCCTGAGCGTGTCGTACTTGTAGCACTTCTCCTTGCAGGAGAACTGGCATCTGTAGCACGCGGTCCCCAGGCAGTTCTTGGTCTGGACCGATATGGTCTTGTCCGGCAGGACCTTCAGGGCCTTCTCCGGGCACTCCTTCTCGCAGGCCTTGCACCCGGTGCACCCCTCCATCTTCCCGCGGAGCTCCGTGCCTATGTCGTGTATTATGCGCAGCCCCCTCGCGCCCAGGTCGGGTATGTCGCGGGCGACCATGCGGAACACCTCGGGGTGCCCCCTGGGCTTGGGCAGGGCCTGTATGCCGAACATCTCGTTGTTGGCGTTGTACATGTCCATCCCCATGCCCTCGTCCCAATAGGCCAGCTCCTGCATGTAGATCTGCTCGAAGATCTTGTCCGACGCGAACATCACGTGGTTCGCCCTTATGCCGTCGGCGATCTTCTGGAGGTCGTCGAGGAGCTCGGGCTTCCTGAGGATGTCCGTGGCCATCGCCAGGGACGTGTTGCCGTACTGGTAGATCCTGTCGCACGAGGGCGGGAGCAGCCCCACCTGTCTCGCCTTGACGGCGTCCACGTAGGTCCCGGACGCGCCGGCCATGTACATTATCTTCATCTCGTCGAACTTTATCTTCGCGTGCTCCAGGAGGGTGAAGTGCCCCGCCCTCATGGCGCCTATGGCCTTGCAGGCCTCGGATATGTCGTGGGAGTCGACGTAGACTCCGTCCTGCAGGTGCAGCCTCCCGTCGTCGGTGGTGAGCTTTCCCTTCTTCCAGACGTGCGCGTCCATCGCCGCCGCGACGGCGGCGACCACTCCCGTGCCGGTTATGCCCTTCGCCTTCCCGTGCATCGGCCCCTCCTCGGAGACGATGTTCAGGCCCAGGTCCACCTTGTCCCCCATCTGCGGGGATATGTTCTCGTCCAGGACCACGCATCTCCACTGGAACTCGTACTCCAGGTCGCTGATGGCCCCCGGCCCCGCCAGCATCCCGCACACTATGGACTGCCCCTCCATCGCCGGCCCCGCCGCGGCGGACCCGGTGTATATGTCGTCCCCGACCTTCAGGGCCATCTCGGCGTTGGTCCCGTAGTCTGTGACCATGCAGTTCTCCTTCTGCTCCAGGAAGCCGCTCTTGTACATCATGGCCAGCGCGTCGGCCCCGATCTCGTGCCTTATGGACGGCGGGACGTACAGCTCGGCCTTGTCGGACACGTCCATCCCCACGTCCACGGCGGAGAAGACCCCCGCGTTCCTGTCCTGCGCCTTGATCCCCTTGGCCTTGTGGGCGTTCTCGCCCGCGAAGGCGAGGTCGTCGACGGGTATGCCCTGGAAGAGGGACAGCTGTATGGGGTTGCCGCATATGCTGACCTTCTCCACTTTCTTCAGGTCCACGTCGAGGGTGCGTATGACCTTGTTCACGGTGTCCATGACTATGTCGTGGGCGATCCCGGTCCCGACGTTGATGCAGAACGTCAGGTGGTCCATTATGTTCGCGCCGGGCAGGGGGTGGCATTCGGTCACGGAAGTGGACAGAATCTTGCCGTCGGACAGATCGACGGCGTGCGCCCTCGTCCCGCTCGTCCCCATGTCGAGAGATATTCCATAGCTCATTTACTCATTCCTCCATATTCTCTTCCAAAACGGTTTCTTCTCTCTCTTCCCCTTGCCGTCATCTTCAGAGCAGGAGCCGCGGCCGCGACCATGGTCATGATCGTGTCCGTGGTCGTGCCCGCACCCGCAGCCTTCGCCGTGCTCGTGGCTGTCCCCGTGGTCGCGTCCATGGGATCCGTGCCCGTGGCCGTGCGCGCGATCATGGCCATGATCGTGATCATGCCCGCATCCGCAGCCCTCGCCGTGCCCGTGCCCGTGGGAGCGACCATGCCCATGGCCGTGGCCGTGCGCGTGGTGCCCGTGCCCGCTCCCTTCGTCCAGGCAGAAGTCCAGCCCGCTGTCCTCCAGAGCGTCCTCCATGACGTGCCCCAGCTCGTGCGGGTCCACGTCCAGCACCGCCGACATGAAGGTGAATCCCGCCCTCTCCTGCGGCGGGAGGGTCCCGTGGCGCTCCACGCCCGTCCCGAGGTCGGTGAGGTTCAGGGTGACCCCCGTCCCGTCCTCGAGGAAGACCGCCGCCTTTATGTGCCCGAGGAGGGACCCCGCCTCCCTCTCCACCCATTCGCCCGTGGCGGCCATCGCCTTGGACAGCCTCGCCTCCGCGTCCGCGTTGAAGCCGTGGATGTGCCCGGTGAGGCCGACGGCCGCGCCGCCCGCCTCCTCTATCGAGGTCTTCTCCCCCTTGCACTCGGGGCATTCGCACCCGTCCCCGTGCTCGCGTCCATGGGAGCGCGCATGGTCGCCCCCATGGCCGTGGCCGTGCCCATGCCCGTGGGAGTGCGCGCGATCATGGCCATGATCGTGCCCGCACCCGCAGCCCTCGCCGTGCTCATGGCCTTCTCCGTGGCTGTGCCCGTCGCTCTCCCGCTTCATTTCATCATCCCGTAGATCTTCTCGAGGTTCTCCCCGGTCTTGGTCGATGCGGGCACTATCTCCTTCTCGGGGTACTCCCGCTTGAGCCACCCCGTGACCTCCGCCATCTTCTCCGGCGTGGCCAGGTCGCTCTTGTTTATTATTATGAAATCCGCCGCGAACATCTGCCTCTTGAAGAACTCCTCCTTCTTCTTGATGAGGTCGTCGAACCTCTGTATGTCCGCTATGCCTATGATCAGCATCTCCTCGGGGTCGATCATCGAGTAGTGCACCAGCTCCCTCACCTTGTGCGGGAGCGCGAGCCCCGTCGGCTCCACGAGGATCACGTCGGGGTCTATGTCCCTCTTGATGTTCTTCAGCGCGTTCTGCAGCGTTCCCGACAGGGAGCAGCAGATGCATCCGTCGGGGAGCTCTATGGCGTCGTAGCCCTCCGCCTTGAGGGTGGCGCCGTCCACGCCTATCTCGCCCGACTCGTTGACCAGTATGGCGACCCTCCTGCCCTTTTTGCTGTACATGGATGCGAGCTTCATCAGGAGCGTGGTCTTCCCGCTCCCGAGGAACCCGCCGAGAATGTAAACGTACATGCATGTCGCAACGGGGGGTATGTTATTTAGATTTTCCATCGCGGGCGGGATCCTGGGTTTTCCGGGCCGCCCGCATCCCGGCGCGGCGGGGGACCGGGGGGGCGCGCGGCCCCCGCGGGGATACCCGGGCGCGAGCCCGGGGCAAATCCTTGAAATAGTTTTGGAGATTACCTCCAACGATGATTCGCAGCATTCCCCGGGTTATGATCGCGGGCACGCACAGCGGGTCCGGGAAATCGACCATAACCATGGGCCTGCTCCTGGAGATGAAGAGGCTGGGGATGGCCCCCGCGTCGTTCAAGGCGGGGCCGGACTTCCTCGACCCCATGCACCACGCCCTCGTCCTGGGGAGGGGGTGCCGCAACCTCGACACGTGGATGTTCCCCCGGGGCGTGAGGGACGCGTTCCTCCGCGGGGCGGAGGGCGCGGGGATCTCCGTCATAGAGGGGGTCATGGGGCTGTACGACGGCGTGGACGGGAAGAGCGAGGAGGGCTCGTCCGCCCTCCTGGCGAAGGAGCTGGGGGCGCCGGTGATCCTGGTGGTCAACGCCGCGGGCACGTCCCGCAGCGCGGGGGCGGTCGCCGAGGGGTTCAGGGCGTACGACCCCGGCGTGAACCTGGCGGGAGTGATATTCAACAACGTCGGGAGCGCGAGCCACCTCAGGATGCTGGAGGACTCGCTCAGGGGCATACCCTCCCTGGGGGGCGTCCTCAGGAGCGATTCCATGAGGCTCGAGAGCAGGCACCTCGGCCTCGTCCCCGCGGCGGAGGGCTACGACCCCGGCAGGTACGAGGAGATAAGGAGGCACGTGTCCGAGTGCGTCGACGCGCGGGAGGTCGCCCGCATAGCCGGCTCCGCCCCGCCGATGGAGGCCCCCGAGAGGGAGGCTCCCCCCCGCGGGGATCGCGTCCGCATAGGGGTGGCGGACGACGGCGCGTTCAACTTCTATTATATTCAGAATATAGAGATGCTGCAGGAGGCGGGCGCGGAGATAGTGCGCTTCTCCCCCATGCGCGACGCCCTGCCCGACGTGGACGGCCTCTACCTAGGCGGGGGGTACCCCGAGCTGTTCGCCCCCGCGCTCGAGGCCAACGCCCGCTGCAGGGCCGCGGTCAGGAAGGCGTCCGGGGACGGCATGCCCATATACGCCGAGTGCGGGGGGCTCATGTACCTCTGCTCCCGCCTGGAGGACCTCGACGGGAGGGAGCACGAGATGTCCGGGGCCTTCGGGGCCCGCTCCGTCATGCGCGCGGGCAGGAAGACGCTCGGCTACGTGGAGGCGGCGTCCGTGAGGGACACGCCCCTCTGCGAGGCGGGGAGGACCGTGCGCGGGCACGAGTTCCATTACTCCGCCACCTCCCCGTCCGGGGAGGAGTACGCGTGGGAGCTCCGCAAGGGCAAGGGCATAGAGGGGGGCATGGACGGGTTCCTCTCGCAGAACACGCTCGCGGGCTATACGCATATCCATTTCGCCGCGAGCCCGGGGATGCCGGCGAGGTTCGCGGAGGCCTGCAGGAGATACGGCAGGTCCTGACCCCGCATAAAACGTCGATAAAACCCGTTTCTCCTGTGCAAATTACGCTTTTCTCACTTAATGTATTTATAATTTTGTATTTGTTTATATTTGTGGATATACCATCCATCCTCAAAACACGTTATATAGGGTCTCGATCATGACAAATCGGGAGCCTCAGAGTAACATCTGGGTTCTCGCAAAGGAGGAAAAACAATGGTTAGCAAAGGAGTAGATTACTCGAAAATCCTCAAACGCTACGACGTTGAGGCACAGAACGAGACCTCCCCGGAGGCAATCGCCAAAAAGATGCTTCCCACCGACGCCGTGTTCAAGAAGGTCGCCGAGGCCGTCTTGTACATGAAGTTCAAGGAGGTAGGACCCGCCGTCACCGAGGCCCTGAAGACCAAGAAGGCCCTCGACATCATCAACGACGGGCTCGTCGCCGGCATGGAAGTCGTCGCGAAGCTCTACGCGGACCACATCTACTATCTCCCCGAGATAATGATGGCCGCGAAGACCATGGAGATCGGAATAGCCCTGGCCGAGAAGCAGATCCCCGGCGGAAGGGAGACCAAAGGCCTCGTCGTCATGCACGCGGCCGAGGGAGACCCCCACGACATAGGCAAGAACATCGCCGCCGTCATGATGAGGTCCTCCGGATACACCGTCATCGACATGGGCAAGGACGTCGCGGTCACCGATGTGGTCGCCGAGGTCGCCAAATCCAAGCCGATGCTCGTCACCGGCACCGCGCTCATGACCACGACCATGACGGCATTCCCCGCCGCGGCCGAGAAGCTCAGGAACAAGAACATCACCATACCCTTCATGGCCGCGGGCGGCGCAGTCAACAGAGACTTCGCAGAGTCCTTCGACCTCGGGATATACTCCGAGAAGGCACCCCAGACCCCGCCGATAGCCGACAAGATCAAGGCCGGCTACGACTGGAGAAAGATAAGGGCTGAGTGGGAGACAATAGTCGGAGGTGTGTGAACATGGCCACAACGAGATACACTAAAATGGCATACAAAGACGCGGACGAGATGGTTTTCGGAACCGCCAAATCCCCCGTGTCGTACGGGTTCGGCATCAAAGTCGGTGCCGGCAGGGTTATACCCGAGCTGAACTACGCGCCCAGGCCCGGATCCGAGAAGGACCCGGCCAGGCTGAGAAAGGAGTACGTGGACTACATCTCCAAGGACGCCCTCAACAGAGCGGTCACCCTCGGATTCCCGGACCTCCAGCTGGAGACCGAGTGGGTTTCCCAGATGGGAGACCCCAAGATGTCCAGGCCCACCGTCGAGGGACAGAAGGAGATCACCGAGAAGTTCCACGAGGAGTACGGCATCAACACCGCGGTCAGGCACACCATACCCGACCAGCGTGAGGCGGAGGAAGGCCTTCGCACCGGCATGAAAGGCAAGCACTCCTACCCCGAGCACCTCTTCAAGTGCGCGGAGGTCGCGTGCGAGGCTGGGGCAGACGTCCTGTCCTGCGAGACGATGGGCGGGAAAGAGCTCGCCGACTACGCCGTCACGAACGGGGACATAACCGCGTTCCTGTACGGTGTCGGATACCTCGGCTCCATAGACATGGAGTACGTCTGGAGCGAGTTCGTCAACATCGCCAAGAAGAACAAGTCCGTGGCGGGCGGAGACACCAACTGCTCCGGAGCGAACGTGTCCATGTTCATGGCCGGCGGATACCTCGACAACGATGTCCAGAGGACCTTCTCGGCCGTCACCAGGGCCATCTCCGCGGCGAGGACCCTCGTCGCATGGGAGGCCGGCGCGTCCGGACCGGACAAGGACTGCGGATACGAGGGCCCGATCGCCAAGGCGATCGCCGGAAAGCCCTGCGCCCAGGAGGGTAAGAACTGCCAGTGCGCTCACGCGGATCTCCAGGGTAACCTGATGGCCCAGATCACCGACCTGTGGTCCAACGAGTCCGTCGAGTACCACCCCGAGTTCGGAGGAACCTCCGTCCAGTGCTGGCTCGGCTCCCTCGGATACGAGGTGGCGCTGATGAACACCGCGATCGCGACCGGCCAGGAGAAGACCCTCAGGGACCTCTACATGACCACCGACCGCGTCAGGGGACCCGAGGGATACATCCTCGCCTACGACAACGCCTACAAGATCGGAAAGGCCATAGCGGACAACGGCAACGACATCTACCTCAGATCGAAGGCCGCAGCCCTGGAAGCCGCGAAGATCATAAAGGGCGGCTACGACAGCAAGGAGCTCCAGCTGACCAACAAGCAGAAGGACGTTCTGCTCAACGTCATCAAAGAGCTCGAGGCGCTCCCCGCAGAGGAAGCCAAGTTCGTCGAGTACGCGGACAAGAAGTACAAAGAGCTCGTCCCGAACTACGACAAGAAGAACTACGGCCTGTAAGCCTGCAGGGAATACCGGTTCTCAAACCCCTTACCTTTTTTCTTTATATTGTCAAGGTCGCGCCCGCGACGGTTCAGCCTGCAAGGCGCTTTCAAGCGGATCTCTTGCGCCCGGGCCGGATGCGGGATGGCAGAAAAGGGGATCGGAGAGAGCGGGTTTCCCGTCGGCGCCGTATGCGACAGGATGTGCCGCGACTCGTGCGCCCCCATCGGCATCCGCAATATCATGTATCCTCTTCGATCGGTTCGCGGAGCGCGGCATAATGGATGGAGAGAAGCATATGACCTCGCGGATCGGAGTCATTCTCCAGATCCCATTTCGCCGGCTATGTCTCCCATATCGATCTCGGAGAGCACAGGGACTCCGCCGAACAGGCCCCTGATATATCTCTGTCTGTTATTGTGGTTCTTCTGCGTCCTCTCTAAATCAGATACGCGCACCATCCTCTTGCGGCCAGCGCCATCGATCTGTAGGATGAATGTGGATTTAGGGGATATGTGTTCCAAGAACAGGGTGTCGTGAGCCGTCATTATGATCTGGCCTTTGTTCGCGTCCAGCATCTCCCTGAAGACGTTGTCCATCATGAGGTCGTGCACCCCGTTGTCCGTCTCATCGATGACAATCGTGTTTCCCATGCAGCAGCTGAGGAACGATTGGAAGTTCTCAAGCAGCCCTATTGTCCCCGTGGATTCCGAAGAGGCTTCTACATCCCTTATTTTTCCACATATCATCTTTTTGAAGATCAGCGTGTATTCCAAGATCGCATCGCGCCCATCGAGGCGATAATAGACTCCCTTTATGTCCGAAAACGTCCTTTTGAAGAAAGACGACAGCCCCTTCTCGATCCGCATCAGGTCCTTCTCTTTGTGTGCGGGTATGACTCCGCCAGAAAGATCGAGAATTTCGAAGGGCTGGTATCTCGCATCCTTCGTTTTGCCTCTGAACGAGACTGAGAAAGAGAAGAAGAACCCCATTATATCCATCAGCGCAGGATAGATGGCTTCCGACATGTATCCGGGATTGTTGCGATCCATCTGATCGCGCAATATCGAAAGAAAAGTGTTCTTCCCCCAGAATCTGTCCACCCGCTCAGACAAGTCCTTCCGATACTTGCGGTTGTATGTTATCTTCGATCCGTCGAATACAGGTCCGCTTCCGCCGTTGCGTATAGAGAACAGAGCAACCGCGCGCTTGTTTGCTCTATACGTCATCTCCTCGCTGATCAGGCCGCCTCCCTGATCGAAAGACAGCTTGTAGCATCCGTCCCTGCCATTCAGGGAGAAGCTATAGCTTACGCTCATCGGGCCGCCGTCTATCATGCGGTACGATTCAGCGCAAGAATCGAGGTTGATGCGACTGCCCACAAGGGCTCCGACGGTGGCGTTCTCTCTCGTTCCGACTCTGATGATGTCGCGAATGTTGTCCGTAGCGCCTATGCCCGCTTCATCCATCGCCCGTCGCACGACCATGGTGTGCAGGGTGTCTTTTAGGAACAGGAATGAAGAAACTATGTTGGATTTGCCCGCCCCGTTCTCCCCATAGATAACGGCGTAGGGGAGGGGGGTTCCCTCCTTTCCAGTCCCAGAGAGATCGAATTCGATGTGGTCGAAAGACATGAAGTTGTCTAAGACGATCTTTTTGAACAAGCTCGCACCCAGATCAATGATGCTATATCAGTTGATAAACTTATTCTGATATGTGCTATAAAATATATCTGATTTCAATTTAATTCATATTATTGTATCTGATTTTCGAGTCTCAATATCTACACTGATTCTTTTTTTACCTAAACTAAAACTTCATTTTTACCTAAACTATTTATCCGGGGCAATAGTTCGGAGATGTGCGGCGATAGAGCGGAGGATACATGTCAAAAAAGTTCGTAGAGGACAGATACCGCGGGAGGATCGTCGATGCGCGCATCGAGGCCGCGCTGAAGACGTTCGGAGGAGTCCTCATAACCGGCCCAAAATGGTGCGGCAAATCCTGGACGGGGCTGCATCACTCCGCATCGTCCCTGTTCGCAGACGACCCCGTGACCAGGGAGAGGGCCATGCTCTATCCGAACGATCTGCTCTCCGCTCCCCGCCCCCTCCTCGTGGACGAATGGCAGAACGCGCCCGTCCTATGGGACGCGGCGCGGCGCATGATCGATTTCAGCGACGAGCGCGGCATGTTCATATTCACGGGCTCGGTCACTCCCCCTGCGGAGGCGGCAGTCCACACGGGCACCGGGCGCTTCGCCAGGATAGCGATGAGGCCCATGAGCCTCTACGAGTCCGGGCATAGCGGAGGCTCCGTGTCCGTTTCCCGGATGTTCGACGGCTCCGACCCGGTGAGGGGGCTGTCCGCCTGCGATACGGGCGGCGTCATGATTCTCGCGTGCAGGGGCGGATGGCCGTCCGGGATCGCGCTCGGAGATCGGGAGGCGCTCTCGATACCAATGGACTACGTCCGGGGGATCATAGAGACGGACATGGGCGGGATATACGGGGAGAGGTGGCTCTCCCGGAATATAGACAAGATGCTGAGGTCCCTCGCGAGGAACAACGCGACGGAGGCAAGGGCATCCACGCTGGTGGCGGATATGGCGTCGGAGGGGGACGGCCTGACCGCGGACACGGTGTCCAAGTATCTGGACATCCTCAGGCGCATGTTCGTGATCTCGGAGCAGGACGCATGGTCTCCCGGGCTGAGGTCCAGAGGCCGCGTGCGCACCTCGCCCAAGAGGCATTTCATAGATCCGTCCCTCGCGGCCGCCGCGCTGGGAGCGACTCCGGAGGGGCTCAGGAGGGACCCTAGAACCGCCGGGTTCCTGTTCGAGACCTTATGCTACAGGGACCTGTGCGTCTATATGGAGGGCATCTCCGGCAAGGTTCGCCATTACCGCGACAATGCAGGCTTGGAGATCGATTTCATACTGGAGCTCCCTGACGGGAGGTGGGCCGCCGTCGAGGCGAAGATGGGGGCTCATGACCATGACAAGGCCGCCGCCAGCCTGCTGAGGCTCAGGGACAAGGTATCCGAAGACGCAGGGGATCCTGCGTTCCTGATGATACTGACCGCATACGGCGGAGCGGCGCATATGCGCGGCGACGGGGTCGCCACCGTCCCGATAGACTGCCTTGGCCCGTGATCCATCCGCCTATGCCGCTTTCCGATGAGATGGCCGAAACAGGGGCGTTGCGGATCGAGATCCCGCGCCGAAGCGTCATTTCTCCCTGTATCTCTCTTTCAGGCAATGCTCTAGCAGGACATGGATGTTGGTGATGCGTCCGTCTTCAGGTATCGATCGGACGAGCTTATTGAAGGAATCCCGGTTTCTCGACCGAACCGGAAACGCATCCTCGTAGGATTCGCACTTCTTCCCCGTATCTATGTTGTAGCCGGACGCAATGAGGACGCTATCGAGATTGGGCGTGTTGTATATCGGGACGATATGATCCGCAAACGGAGAGTCTTGGAAGAGCTTGCGACTTTTGTACATCTCAAGCGTTTCTCTGTCGCAGTCATCGGTGTCCATTACGGGATATATCTTCAGATTCAGCACTCTGCCCCTGGAGAACTCGCATCTAGGGAACTCTCTCTTGAATCTGTAATGGGATTCGAAGACGCCTGTGTTGAAATACTCTCTCAGCGAGTTGATCTGCACGGCTTTCCGCCCGCCGTTCTTAGATATGATCTCCATGGGAGTACGCAAGCTATGTTTTACGTTCTCTAGGAATATCTTTTCAGATTTTCCGTGCGCTATGGCGACTATCCGCAAATACTTTGAAGAATCGCGTCTGGATCCCGAGCTGTGTCGGCATGCGTCAGGCACTCGATCGCCCCTCCTCAGCCAAGCTTTCGCAGATCTCTTCAAAATATATCCCGGTCAGCGTCGGTATGCCGCCGAACAGGCCGCACATGTATCTGTCCCTGTTGTTGTGGTTCTTCTGAGTCCTCGCAATGTCCGATATGCGCGCTATGGATTTCGATCTCTCGCTGTCAACCTGTATCACGAACGCGCGCCTCGGGGATATGTGCTCTAAAAGCACGGTGTTGTGCGTGGTTATTATGATCTGGCCTTTGTTGGCGTCTATGAGCTCCATGAACATGTTGTCGACCATGAGGTCGTGTATGCCGCTGTCCAGCTCGTCGATTATGACTGTGTTGCCATGGCAGCAGCTCAGGAGCGCCTGGAAGTTGTCAAGCAATTTCAAGGTGCCGGAAGACTCGCAAATCGCCTCGATTTCTCTGACCTCGCCGCATATGACCTTAGAGAAGAACAGCCTGTAGCTCAGCTTGGAGCCGCGCGTTTCGATATGGTAGCGGACCATTTCTATGTCCGAATACGTCCTTCTGAAGAAGGATGAGAGCGCCCTTTCTAGTTTCAAAAGGTGTTCCTTATCGCTCATGCGGATGAGGCCCTTTGAAAGATTCCTGATTTTAAAAGGCTGGTATCTAGCGTCCTCCGTCTCTCCCCTGAAAGACACCGCGAACGCATTGAAGAAATCTATTATCTTCATCAGCGCGGGGCATGTTTTCTTCAACATGAACTCGCGGTTGTTGCGATCCATCTCATCTATCAGGACGGATAGGAACGTGTTCCTCCCCCAATACCTGTCGATGCGCTCCAGGATCTCTTTGAGATATCCGCGGTCCGTGATCGCGATCGGCCCGTTGAACACAGGCTCCCCCCCGTCTATGCGCACAGAGAACAAAGTCACCGTGCGCGCATTGACTCTATACGTCATCTCTTCCCTCACAACGCGGTCGTCTTCTCCGAAGGACAGCGTGTAGCTCCCGTCTCTGCCGTCGACGGTGAAGTCATAGCTCACTCTCATCGGCCCCCCGCCCATCATGCGATAAGACCTTGTGCCGGAGCCCATCTCGCGGCCTTTTATGATCTCCCTCATCGAAAGGCGAGTCATAGGCTCGATGCGAGACAGATCTAAGACGCCCTCGCTTCCATCCAGGTTCAATTCTTCCGCGAACGTCTTAAGGCGATCCATGCCCGACTGTGCGGATAGCGTGTACAATGTATCCTTTAAGAACATGAATGAAGAGACGAGGTTGGACTTTCCAGATCCGTTCTCGCCATAGATGACGGCGTAAGGCATCGCAGCGCTCCCCTTGCCGCCGTCCGACAGATCGAATTCGAGATGATCGAAAGACATGAAATTATCTAACGTGATCTTTTTGAACAAATCCGTCACCGATGCTTAGTATCGTGTATATATATATAAATATACTTGAATCAAGATACAATTTATATCAAACTTAATTATAAAGTACAACTGTTCTTTATAAAGATAATTGCGATCGATTCAAAGCGCCCTTTCAGGAAGCGGCAATGGGGTCAGGCTTCCGATCGCACATCGCCCGTTCTCAGACATCTGTCCGCGGGCATCATCTGAAACCCCTGCTCATACCCTTCATATATCTACGCGGCCATCTCGGCGCATGTTGCGGAAAGAGGATCTGATAGGGTTCGCCGCGGACGCCATGGGGGACAGCGACGGCTGCTTCGGCCGCCCGATCATAGGCATAGCCTCCCCGTCGGACCCGCTGTTCTCGGAGTTCAAGCGCACGGTCGGCCCACTGCACCTGACGCCGTCGGAGGCGTTCGCGGAGTCCTTCGGGGAGCCGCTGAGGGGAGGGTCCGTCGCGTGCATGGCGTTCCCCATATCGGAGAAGGCCAGGGCGGGCAACCGCCTGGCGAGAGACGGCCCGTCGCTGGAATGGGCGCTCTGCCGCGCCCACGGCGACGGCGTCCTGAGGGAGGCAGCCGCCGGCGTGAAGTCCCGCCTCTCCGCCATGGGGTTCCGCGCCGCGTCCCCCATGTTCGAGCCGTGGGCGAGGATCGAGAAGGCTCCCGGCTACGCGTATTCCGTCTGGTCGGAGAGGCACGCCGCCTATGCGGCGGGCATGGGCTCTTTCGGGCTGAGCGACGGCTTCATCACGGAGGCGGGCATGGCGGTCCGCCTGGTATCGTTCATAACCGAGGCGGAGATCGAGCCGGACGAGCGCAGGGCATCCGGCTACGGCGCCCTGTGCGTCTCCCTCAGCGGCGGGAGGTGCGGGGCGTGCATCCGCAGGTGCCCCGTAGGGGCCATAAGCGAGAAGGGGCACGACAAGGAGAAGTGCCGCTCCTTCGTATACGGGCCGCTCGCGGCGGAGAAATACGGGTTAAGGGGTTTGCAGACCGGGTGCGGCCTGTGCCAGACGGGGGTCCCCTGCGAGTCCTCCGCCCCGGTCACGCCTGCGTCGGCTGGTCGCCGGTCTGAGTCCTGAGCAGGAGAGAGCACGCCGCGGACGCGACGCACGCGACCGCGGATATCGCCAGCGGGATCGCGAAGCTCCCGGTCCCCCCGCCGGTCATGCTCTTGGCGATGTACATGAACACCAGCGCGGAGGCGGCGTACCCCAGCATCACGAACCCGTAGTTGGACCCCATGTTCTTCGTCCCGAAGTGGTCCGCCGTGATGGTGGAGCTTATTCCGGCTATGCCCCCGAACGCGAACGCTATCCCGGCGATCGACGCTATGAAGAGGTACTCGCCGGCGAATATGGCGGCGACCGCCCCTCCCACGCTGATCACGGACACCAGCAGGACGGACGCCTCCCTGCTGATCTTGTCGGACAGCCAGTTGATGGCCAGCCTCCCGGCGGCGCTGCACACGCCCGTCATCATGACTCCGAACGTCGCCATCTCGTCCGACAGCCCGCGGTCCATGCCGAGGCTGTAGAAGTACGGGTTCAGCGTGAAGTAGGCGGACAGCACGAAGAACAGCGAGAGCGTTATGAGGTAGAAGGACGGCCTGCGGAACATCTCCCTGGTGGTGTACTGCTTCTGCGCCGACAGGACCGCCGTCTTGTTGGGCGCGGTGGCGTAGTCCGCGGGCGGGTTGACTATCACCGTGGACGCGGCGGTGCAGATCACGACGAATATCAGGCCGAGCGCCATGAAGGTGCCGGAGATGCCGAACCCGTTGATCAGGTACCTGGCCAGGGGCGCGAATACCACTAGGGAGAACCCGAATGCGAATATCATGAGCCCGGTGGCGAAGCCGCGCCTGTCGAAGAACCACTTCTGTATGGAGGACACGGTGCACGTGTATATCGTCCCCACTCCGAAGCCCCCCATTATCCCGTACGTCGCGTACAGGAGGTACGGGGCGGACGAGTCCACGAAGGCCGACAGCAGTATGCCCAGGGACATCACCAGGCTCCCCGCTATGCATGCGGGCCTCACGCCCGCGCGGTCCATCAGGATGCCGCCGAACAGCAGGCCTCCCACGAACGACACCAGCATGATGGAGGACGTCATGGTGGCGTCCCATCCGCCGAGGTGCTCGGACACCGGGTTCTTGAAGACGCTCCAGAGATAGATTATCCCCGCGCACAGCTGAATCAGTATGCCTGCGGCCAGTATGGCGTATCGCTTGCGGCTAAGTTCTGCGTTCATGTTAACAGCGAGGGGGCATATGGGGGAGATGTATTTAAAATTTATACATTGATGTATAAAAATATACATTAAAAGGTTTGGGAAAAGGATTCAGCGCTCTTTCGACTTGATGCTGTTGGCGATGTCCGCCGTCTCCGCCATCTCGGTGTTCACGAGGGTGTCCACCTTGGCGAGCCTCTCCTTGATCTCGCTCTCCTTGGGGATCGGCCCGAGCACGTCGTCGGCCTTCCCTATGGCGCTCTCGATGTCCCTCATGTCGTTGATGGACCTGTCGGGCACGTCGGACGCCGTCCCCATGTACTGCGATATGCCGTCGATGAGCTTCGTGACCTCTATGGGGAAGAAGATCTTGGACGACTGCCCGTCCCCGACCTTCTTCAGCGTCTCCATGGACAGCACGGACAGCGCCTTGGAGTCCAGGGACGCCGCGCCCACGGACATGATCCTGAGCTTCTGGGCCTCTCCCTGGCTCTCGAGGATGAGCGCGAGCTTCCTGCCCTCTGCCTCCAGGACCATGGACTGCTGGAGCCCTTCCGCTTCCAGTATGCGGGACTTCTTCTTGCCTTCGGCCTCCAGGATGGCGGCCTTCTTGAGGCCGTCCGCCTGCAGGATGGCCGCGCGCCTCCTCCTCTCGGCGGAGGTCTGCTCCTCCATGGAGTCCTTGACCTTCTGGGCGGGGTCCACCTCCCTTATCTCCACGCTCTCGACCTTGACTCCCCACTTGTCGGTGTTCTCGTCGAGTATGTCCCTGAGCTGCGTGTTGATCTTCTCCCTGTTGGAGAGGATCTCGTCCAGCTCCATCTCGCCGATTATGGACCTGAGGGTGGTCTGGGCGAGGTTCACGGTGGCGAACCTGTAGTTGACGATCTCGAAGAACGCGTGCTTGGGGTCCGTGACCTTGATGTAGACTATGGCGTCCACGCTCACGGGCGAGTTGTCCTTGGTGATGACCTCCTGGCTCGGCACGTCCAGGACCTGCGTGCGCAGGTCCAGCTTCACCACCGTGTTGATCAGCGGGCAGACGAAGTTGAGGCCTTGGTTGAGGATCCTTATGTATTTCCCCAGCCTCATGTACACTCCCTGCTCGTAGGGCTGTATGATCTTCACTCCGCTAAGGAGCACCGCGATGACGGCTATTACCGCCACGCCTATCAATATGTAGATCCAATCTTCCATCTCAGTCTCTCTCCATGAATGCTATATGACTCGCGCGCTGGCTCGCGCCCGTGCGCGGGGCTCACTCGGATCCCGCCTTGGGCAGGACCTTCACGTGAACCCCGGATCCCTCGCAGATCGTCACTCCCGCCCCCTCCTCTATCCGGAAGTCGGAGGTCGCGCTCCATATCTCGCTCCCGATCCTGACCTTCCCCCTCAGGCTCCCGGGCTCCACAGCGGACGTGACCACCCCGTCCCTGCCCACCAGGGACTCCGTCACCGTGGTGGCGGGGGGCTCGGGCTTGGCCAGGAGCTGGTAGATCTTCAGGGTGGCGGCGGTGACGACGGCCGCGGTCGCCAGGGCGACCACGGACAGCCCGACGGGGTCCTCCATGAACCCGTCCACGAACTGCCCCACCAGGCCCACCGCCAGCAGGACCGCCCCCGGTATGACTATGAAGGATCCCGGAGTGGTGGCCTCGATTATCAGGAGCACCAGTCCGATAAGGATGCATATCGCGGGCAGAAGGGAAGAATCCATGGAGCGGCATGATGATGCCGAAATTTAAAATGTCGCAACCCGAATCCTGTGCGGGCGGATGAAGCCTCGGTCGGAGCGCGGCGCGCGGCGACGGCCCGTCAAGCCGCGGAGGGCAGGCGATGAGGCTATCCTAAAAGCGGGCCCGCTTCGATCCCCCCGTTCGCGCCGCGCCGATCCCGCATATGCTGGCAAAGCGGAAATCGCGCCGTTTTGTCCTCTTTTGACGAGTCATAGCCACAGACATCCGGCCCTCGGACGATACTCTTTTAAATCAGAAACCGCCAATCCGATGGACATCTCATTATCCAGGTGGTATATGATGATAGGAAACAAAACAAACGGACAAGCGGGCATGGGCCACAGGGGAGCCGGCAGAGCCGTCCCCCTGGCGCTTCTGCTGGCGGGGATCTCGGCCATAGCGGTCGTGGCCGTCGCGGCTTTCGCGACCGGCGGCGGCCCAGGCGAGGCCCAAACAGGGGGGGGGGCTGGAGAGACCATAGCGGACAGCGGCAGCGGCGGCGCGAGCGCGGCCATTCACACGGTGTCCTTTGACAGCATGGGAGGCTCGCCCGTCGCGGGCACAGAGGCCGCCGACGGCTCGCTGCTGAAGGCGCCCCAGATCCCGTCGAGGGAGGGCTTCGCCTTCTCAGGCTGGTGCAGGGACGCCGACTGCGCCAACAAGTGGGACTTCGCCCGCGACAGGGTATACGGCGATGCGACCCTGTACGCCAAATGGTCTCCGATCGAGACGGGCGGCGGGGAGGAAGGGGGGAGGCAGGAGCCAGCGGAGACCTACACCGTGGAGTTCGACAGCATGGGCGGGTCCCCCGTGAGGCCGATATCGAATCTGGCCCGCGGCTCCGTCATAGCGGAGCCGGAGGCTCCGGCCATGGACGGGTTCTTCCTGATCGGATGGTTCAGAGAGCCCTCTCTCGGGACCGCGTGGGGGTTCATGGCCGACGAAGTCTATAGCGACATGACCCTGTACGCCAAGTGGGGCCCCGTGTGGGCGGTCGGGTTCGACGGCATGGGCGGATCCGACACGGACGGCGTCGAGGCGAACGACGGGTCCCTCATAGGGGAGCCCGCGGAGCCCTCCAGGGAGGGATACGAGTTCGGAGGGTGGTTCACAGAGAGGGAGTGCGCGACGCAATGGGCGTTCGACAGGGACGTCGTGACCAAAAACACCACCTTATACGCCAAATGGACGCAGATATTCACAATCGAGTTCGACTATCAGAATGCGGACGGCGGGGACAGGCCCGCGGTCAAGACGGTGGCGATGGGGAGCCAGCTGACGCTCCCGTCTCCCGAGAGGTCGGGATACGCGTTCGGCGGCTGGTGGGACGCGGTCGGCGGCGTCGGGACCGAATACGCGGACGGAACATGGTCCCATCCGGGATCCGTCACGCTTCACGCATACTGGAAGGGGACGGAGAATCTGGCGTACAGCCTGACCGGCGACCGCAAAGGCTTTTCCGTATCCAAAGGCACCGCCGATCTCAGCGCGGCGGTGGTCGTCCCCGAGTACTACGGAGGCAAGCCGGTAACGGAGCTGGCGTTCAATGCGTTCTCCAACACATCCATATCCGGCATAACGCTGCCTCAGACCCTGACCAAGATCAGCTATCAGGCGTTCTATAACTGCAAATCGCTGGCCAGCGTGGAGATACCGTCTAGCGTGACGGCGGTGGATCCGAGCGCGTTCTCCTATTCTTCTCTCAACAGCGTGAGGATTCTGGGGAACGCCTTGATCGGACAGAACGCGTTCGCTCACTGCGAATCGCTAACCGGCGTGTACGCCCCGAATGTCAAGACCGTCGACACGCAGGCGTTCCTGTGTTGCTATTCGCTCACCAGCATAAGCCTGCCCGAAGCGACGTACTTCGGAGAATCGGCGCTCGCCGGTTGCATATTGTTAGAGAACGCGGAGATGCCCAAAGCGACGAACGTCAGCAAAGGGATGTTCACTGACTGCGAAAAACTCAGAGGCGTAGACATGCCTCTCCTGAACAGCATCGGGGAGCGCGCTTTCAAAAAATGCAAATCGCTCATAGGGGTGGACATGTCCCTAGTGACGAGCATAGGAGACTACGCGTTCAGCGAGTGCGAGGCTCTCCTCAGCGCGGACATGCCTCTCATGAACAGCATCGGGAAGTATGTTTTCGAAAAATGCAAACGTCTCGAGAGCATAGGTGCGCCGAACGTGGTCAGCATCGGAGAACACGCATTCGTCGAATGCGAGCGCCTTCTCAGCGTGGACCTGCCGAAGGCGACATCCCTGGGCGAGTATGTGTTCTATAAGTGCACTTCTCTACGCGGCGTGAACATGCCCCTCATGGTCAAAATAGGCTCTGGCGCGTTTTATTGGTGCAGGGCGCTTGGAAACATAACAATACCGGGCACTGTGACGGCGATAGGCCACAATGCGTTCAACGGATGCACATCGCTCTCCAGCATAGCCATACCCATCAGCGTGACGAGCATGGGTTCGTTGGCGTTCTACGGATGTTACGCGTTGAGTACGTTGTGGGTGGAGGCGCCCTCTGCGAGCCAGGATCCGCTAAGCCCCGCCGCAGGCTGGGACGTGAACTGGAAGTACAGCTGCAACGGCACGGTGAACTGGGGCCAGACCGCCCCGTGACCGAGGCTCTACGCGGGGATAATCTGATTTATCGTCGCCGGGCGAGCCCGGCGACATTTTTCTTTTTCATGCCGGGAGCGCCCGGAGGGCCTCACGGGCCGAGGCAGTCCATCGGCACTTCCGCTATCCCGTCGGGCCTCATGTGCGCCGCGCCCCCCGACGCGCTCAGTATCGCCAGGAACGACGGCGGCGCGGCCCCGGCCGCGATCATCTTTTCTTTCAGGCGGACGAGGTTCGCGGCCGCCTTGTCGAACTCGAACGGGCCCAGCTTCACCTCCGCCGCGCCCCACCTCCCGTCGTCGAGCTCCACGATCGCGTCCGCCTCCAGGCCGGAATCGTCCCTGTAATGGAACACGCGCCCGCCGATGGCGGACGCATAGACGGACAGGTCCCTGTAGCACAGGGATTCGAACAGGAGGCCCGCGGTCCTCGTGTCCCTCATGAGGATCTCGGGCTTCGCATCCAGGGCCGCCGCGGCCAGGGACGGGTCCGTGAAGTGCCTCTTGGGCGAAGAGCGCACCCTGGTCCTGGAGCGGAGCGACGGATGCCATGCGGGCTGCTCCTCTATGACGAACAGCTTCTTTAGCGCATCGATGTAGCCGCGTATGGTCGGGGCGGATATGTCCGTCCCCGCGTCCCGTATGTCTCCGGCGATGGTCGGTATGCTGGCGGGCGATGCGCTGTTCCTGGCGAGGGATCTCAGCAGCAAGCCGGCTGTGGTCTGGCTCCTCCTCTTCCCATCGACGCGGGAGAGGTCCAGGCCAGTCACGGACTCAAGATAGTCGTATGACATGCCCACAGCCTCCCCATCGTCTAAGTTGAGCGCGCGCGGCCATCCGCCCCTGCATATCAGGCGGACCGCCTCGGGGTAATCCATTCTGGATGGGGAGCGCGGGATCCCCCCCGATTCGAACAGGGAGCGCAGGCTCGCCGCGCCGGAGCTCGCCCCCGATTCGAACAGCGACATGGTCCTCATCTGCATGCGGGCTATCCTCCCGATGCCCGTGTGCGACGTCGATTCCAGAGGGGGGAGGGAAGATCCTGTGAATATGTACATCCCCTTGCCGCCGCTCAGATCGATGTTCCTGCGGGCCACGTCCCATAGGTTCGGCACGTCCTGCCATTCGTCGATCAGGCGGGGGCGCTCGCCCTCCAGCGCGATCTGCGGGTTGAGCTCCGCGAACCTGTTGGATCCCTTGTCTCCCAGGAAGATCGCGGACTTGGACATGTTTAGCGCGGTCCAGGATTTGCCGCACGACCTGGGGCCTGTTATCAGCACCCCTCCGTAGACCGACAGCTTATCGGAGATCATGGAGTCTATGACCCTCGGCCTGTAAGACTCGCGCATCTCTCTGTGAAGGTTTCCGTATTCCTCCGTCATCGAACACCGTACGCCATGGGTCTATTTTACTGTTTGCAAATAAAATTTTTTACGATTCGCAACTCTGTTTTTTTACTATTTACGAATAAAATTTTTTATGATTTGCGAATTGAATGCAGAGTCCCGCGATCAAGCATGCTCCTGGCACAATGCATGGCCCACATCCGGCTTTTCCCCCCTTATAGGCATAAAAAGCGAAAGGCGCGGCTCTGTCCCCCATGTAGCCGCGGGCCGGATCGCGCCTGCATCCTGCGGGCGCGATTTGAAGCGAACGGGGCTTCGAGGCGCGAACCCGTTTCGAAAAAACGATGGAAAAGATTCGGGGGAGGGCCCTCCCCCATGGGGCTCACTTGGCCTTCTTGGGGGCCTTCTTGGCCCTCTCCAGCTTCTCGATCATCTCCTCGACCTCCTCCGCCCCGGATTCGAAGTGCTCCTTCTCCTTCGGGTCGAGGTGCCTCATGAGCGTGATCAGCTCCCCCATGTGCGCCTTCTCCTCGTCGCGTATCTCAGAGAGGACCGCCTTAGCCAGGGGGTCGTCCGTCGCGAGTATGTGCGCCTCGTACTGCGAGATCGCCTCCAGCTCCCCGGCTATGTCCAGCCTGAGCGCCTGGGCGAGCTCCTCGTTCGTCATCTTCTTGTTTACGTTTCCTGAAAACGGGTCTGCGAAGCTAGGCATGGTCTTCCTCGGGCGTAGTATGGGGGTGCCTGTATATGAATGCGCCCGGCGCCGGCCGGGAATCGGGGCCCGCCGGTCGCCAGGCGGATCTCAAGTATTATCAAATGCGCTATTAAAACATACTAGGTAATATTTTTATTCTGTATACATATTATCGGACCCGTTATGGACCATTGCCCCGCACCCATAGGCCTAGGAGGCAGAGATTCGATCGAGAGCGACGGGATCGCGAGGATAGCGCTCTACGGCAAGGGGGGCATAGGCAAGTCCACCGTCGCCTCCAACGTCTCCGCGGCCCTCGCGGACGCGGGGTACAGGGTGATGCAGATCGGGTGCGACCCCAAGGCGGACTCCACCAGGCTCCTCACGGGCGGGGAGAGGATCGGGACGGTGCTGGAGCGCATGGACCCCGAGCCGTCCGGGCTGGAGGACATATCCTCGGTCGGGTACGGCGGGGTGCTGTGCGTGGAGTGCGGGGGCCCTCGCCCCGGCACGGGGTGCGCGGGCAGGGGGATAATGGTGGCGCTGGAGACCCTGGACAGGCTGGGCGCGACGGAGTCGTTCAAGCCGGACGCGATAATATACGACGTCCTGGGGGACGTCGTGTGCGGCGGGTTCGCCATGCCCATACGGAGCGGGTACGCCCGCGACGTGTTCATAGTGACCTCCGGTGAGGCGATGTCGCTGTACGCCGCCGGGAACATAGCGTCCGCGGTGAGGGACCTCGGGGAGAGCGGGTACGCCAGGCTCAGCGGGGTCGTCCAGAACTCCAAGGGGATATCCGGGGAGGACGGGCTGGTGGCCGCGGCGGCCGCGGGGATGGGGGCGGACGTGGTCGCGAGGATCCTCCGCAGCCAGACGGTCCAGGACTGCGAGGCGGAGGGGGTGACCGTCGTGGAGGGGCGCCCGCGCTCGGAGCAGGCGGAGGCGTACAGGTCGCTTTCAAAAACGATCCTGGAGAGGGCGGCGCCCTCCCGGGGGGATTCGTGATATCATGGGAGAGAAGGGAATAATGATAATGGGCCACGGTTCGACCATGGCGTTCAACAAGGCGGTGATGGACCTCCACGCGGGCATCCTCAGGGAGAAGGGCTTCGAGAACGTGCACATAGGGTACAACGAGTTCTCGTACCCGTCCATATCGGACAAGCTGGAGGAGATGGCGTCGGCGGGCATCGACGACATAGTGTGCCTCCCGTTCTTCATCGCCTCCGGGCTGCACATGACCAGGGACATCCCCGCCAAGCTGGGGATACCGCCGCTGGCGTCGGACGCGGTGTCGGACGTGCGCGGGCGGAAGGTCAGGATACGCTTCGAGGAGCCGTTCGGGAAGGACCCCGTGCTGACCGACATCCTCCGCTCGAAGGCGGAGGAGCTGGACGAGGGGATCGATGGGGCGGCGCTGCTCGTGATGAGCCACGGCTCCAAGCTCCCGCACAACATGGAGATAGCGGAGCACCACGCGGCGGAGCTGAGGAAGGCGGGATACCGCGCGTACGTGGCGTACAACGAGCTCAACTCCCCGACGATAGAGGAGTCCGTAGAGGCGATGCTGGCGGACGGGGCCCGCCACATAATCGCGCTCCCCCTGTTCATGGCCATGGGCAAGCACCTGGTTGCGGACATCCCGCCCAGGATACGCCTGCAGGGCGCGGACCAGAGGAGGGGCTCCTTCATCCACGGCGGGAGGGAGGTCGCGGTGTCCTACGCCCACCCCGTGGGCTCCGACCGCCGCCTGTCCGACATACTGGAGAGGAAGATAAGGGCGCACTTCGGGTGATCAGTTGCGCGCCCTCATAATGGACATGACGCACGGCGGGGACATACTCGCCGAAGAGTACCTGGCGAGGGGCGCGGAGGTCGTCTGCGCCGACGTGTACGGCACGGCGGACCCCGCCGCGATGCGCGCGCTGGCGGAGAGGGGCGCGGAGGTCTCCAAGGAGGTCCCCCCGGGGAGGTACGACCTGGCGCTGTCGCCGGCGCACTGCCCCGCCCGCTTCGCGGAGGGGGCGGAACCCTCCGAGTCCAAGTCTTTCAGCGAGGCCGTCGGGGACCTGATCCGCGACAGGCGCTTCAGGGTCGAGATAACCGGGATGAAGGGCAAGACGAGCGCGTGCTACGTTCTCGCCCACATCCTCGACGCGGCCGGCAGGAGGGTGTTCCTGCACACGTCCAGGGGGCAGGGCCCCTACTCCGGGGGGGCACATCGCATCGAGAGGCGCATGAGCATAGCGCCCACGTCCCTGCTCAGGCTCCCGCCCGGGGGCTACGACGCGATCGTGGCGGAATGCTCCCTAGGCGGGTCCGGGAAGGCGGACATAGCCGCCGTGACCAACCTGCCCGAGGACTACGGCATAGCCCAGGGGACCCGCAGGGCCTCGGACGCCAAGGCGCAGATCCTGACGGGCGGGGTCAACATCGTCCATGAGCGGGAGGCCGCCCTGTGGTCCCGCTACGGGAAGCCGCTGAGGGCGTACGGGGGCGCGGTATCGCAGGCGGGGCCGTTCAGGCTCGGGGAGCCCCTGGCGGTCGTTGCGGAATGCGGCGGGGTCAGTCGGAGGATCGAGCTGGGGGGGTCGTACCTGTCCCTCCAGTACCTGGAGGCCATGAGCCTGGCTCTGGAGATATGCCGCGCCATGGGGGTCCCCCCGGAGGCGGCGATCGAGGCCCTGTCCTCGTTCAAAGGGGTCCCCGGGAGGGGTGAGATCTCCCGCGAGGGGGATGTGACGGTGGTGAGGGAGCGCAACCCCGGGATATCCCGCGCGTCCGTCCGCCGGACGCTGGAGTGCCTGAGGGCCGCCGGCGCTCTGGACGGCGCGTTCGCGATCCTGGACCCCGTCAGCAGGAAGGTATGCGACAAGCTGGACGCGGGGGAGGTCTCCGCCGTCGCGGCGGAGTTCGGGGTGGGGATGGCCATAGCCTCCCCCGGGGAGCCCCGCCCGCGGGCCCCGCCGGGGACCGGGGTTCTGATAGAGTTCGTGAAGGAGGGTTTCCAGTGAGCCCCGTGATCCATCCGCGCCCGAACCCCATAGTCGCGGCCATGTACACCCTCAGGGACATGGACGTGGACGTGGCGGTGGTCCACGGGCCCGCAGGGTGCGGGTTCATGGCGGCCCGCATGCTGGAGTTCGCCGGGATGAGGGTGGCGACCTCGGGCATGAGGGAGAAGGACCTGATATACGGCGGGTCCGGGCCGCTAGTGGAGACGCTGAGGTCGGTCGCGGAGAGGTTCGACCCTAGGACGGTGGCGGTGGTCGGGACGTGCGCCAGCATGATCATCGGGGACGACATGGCCGCCGCCATACGCAAGGCGGACATAGGCCGCACCGTCTTCCCCGTGGACTGCCACGGCTGCATGGGGGACAACACCCGCGGGGCCATAAGGGCGATAGAGGCGGGATGCGCCGCCGGGATAGTGAGCCCGGGGGAGGCGGAGAGGCAGAAGGCGCTGTTCAGGGCGACCACGGAGATGGAGAGGAGGCGCGGGCTGACGTCGAGGGAGTACCTCCAGCCCGTCCCGGGCCCCACGAAGATGGCCGTGTGCAGGCACATATGCGATTCTCTGAGGGAAGGGAAGAGGGTGGCGGCGGTCATGCTCGGCAAGAAGGAGCTGGCGTACAGGTTCGCGGACGTCCTCGCGGCCGTGGACGAGGCCGGGAAGGCCCTCGGCGGCGAGACGTTCCTGGCCGCGAACCTGGACCCCGAGAAGGGGCTCCCCCGGATCAGGGGGTACGCCAGGGAGGTCTCGTCCGAGCTGAGGGCGAGGGGCGTCGAGGTCGACGCGGTGGAGGGGGGCCTGGACGAGTACGCCGTGGCCGGCCCCGCCCTGAAGGAGGCTGTGGACGGGTTCCGCCCGGACCTGCTGGTGCTGGCGGGGATCCCTCACGCGTACCCAGGCATGGGGGAGGGCGACGTCCTGATAACCGACCAGCCCAGGCAGCTGTCGGGGTACATCTCGTCCGGCTGCAGGTACGCCGTGGGCGAGATATCGTCCCACTCCATGGTCATGGGCGCGCATTCGATCGTCCCCACGGAGACGGGGGACACCCTCAGGCAGACGGCGGGGCTGTCGCCATGAGGGGCGTGGTGATAGCCGGCACCGGGAGCGGCGTGGGCAAGACGTCCGTCGCGGCGAGCCTCATGCTCAGGCTGTCGCGGGGCATGAGGGTGCAGCCTTTCAAGGTGGGCCCGGACTTCATCGACCCCATATACCACGCGCTGGCGTGCGGGAGGCCGTCCAAGAACCTGGACTCCTTCATGATGGGCGCGGACATGATAAAGAGGGTGGCGGGATACTCCGCCCAGGGGTCCGACCTGTGCGTGGTGGAGGGCGTGAGGGGCCTGTTCGAGGGCTCGTCGGGGACCGGCGACGAGGGATCCACCGCGGAGATCGCCAAGATCCTGGGGCTCCCCGTCGTGCTCGTGGTGAACGCCTCGTCCCTCACCCGGAGCGCGGCGGCCATCGTGAACGGCTTCGCCTCGTTCGACGAGGGCGTCAGGATAGCCGGGGTCATATTGAACAACGTGTCCGGGGACCAGCACGAGAGGAAGCTGAGGGAGGCCATGGACAGGTATTCCAGAGCGAGGGTGCTGGGATGCGTGAGGAGGGACGGGTCCAAGGCGCTGGAGCAGAGGTACCTGGGGCTGAAGGCGCTGGGATGCTCCGACGGGAGCGCCCTGGAGCCGCTCAGGGGCCTGACAGACTCGATAGACGCGTCGGAGATCCGGGAGATCGCCGGCGAGGCGGACGTCCCCGACGCCCCCGAGCCGCCGTACCCGGAGGCGCGGTTCGACGGCGTCAGGGCCGCCGTCCCGAGGGACGACGCGTACTGCTTCTATTACAGCGACAACATCGAGTGCATGAGGGCGTCCGGGATGAAAGTGGAGGAGTTCAGCCCAGTGGCGGGCGACAGCCTCCCCGACGCGGACGTCTGCTATCTCGGCGGGGGGTACCCCGAGCTGTTCGCCGACCGCATATCCGAGAACGGGGACTTCCTGGAGGGCCTGAGGGCGATGCATGGGGACGGCAAGCGCGTCGTGGGGGAGTGCGGGGGGCTGATGACCATGTGCTCCGAGATAGCCTGCGCATCCGGCGAGCGCCGTCCCATGGCAGGCATATTCGACGCGGAGGCGAAGATGACCGGGATCCGGCACGGGCCGTCGTACGTGGTCGCGGAGTCCGCCTCCGGCGGATCCGCCAGGGCTCACGAGTACCACTACTCCGACGTGTTCCTGAGGAGGGGCTACCGCTTCGAGTACCGCCTCTCCAGGGGGGCCGGGATCGCCGGCGGCATGGACGGGGCGCTCAGCGGGAACTGCGTCGGGACGTACATGCACCAGCACGCCCTGGCGTCGGATGGGTGGATCGGGCGCATGGCGGGCCCCTCCCCCAGGCGGTGACCGCGGAAGCTCAGTCCCTGACCCCGCCGGGCTGCCTGCCCGCGAGGAGCATCAGCACAAGCACGGGGCCGCCCACCAGGGCGGTGACCGCGCCCACAGGGAGCATTATGGGCGCCATGACGGTCTTGGCGGCCATGTCCGCAACCGACAGCATGCACGCGCCGGTCAGCGCGGAGGCGGGGATCAGGTAGCGCATGTCCGTGCCCACGAAGATCCTGGAGATCTGCGGCGCCAGGAGGCACACGAAGCCTATCGCCCCCGTGAAGCTGACGGTCGCGGCGGTCAGGGCGCACGCCATCACCATGGACCCCATCCTCATGGCCCCAGCGTTCACCCCGAACCCCCTGGCGGTGTCGTCGCCCATCCTCATGAGGTTCATCCTCTTGGACAGCAGCATCGATGCGGCGAACACGGCCAGCATGGGGGCGGCGACGTAAGGCACGCTCCACAGGCCGACTCCGTTCAGGTCCCCCACCATCCAGAACACCACGCTCTTCACGGCGTTGGCCTCCCCGAAGAACTGGAAGATGGTGTTGGCGGCGGAGAACATGTACGATACGGCCACCCCGCAGAGTATCATGGCCGTAGGGGATATGGGCCTGGCGCGGGACGCGGCGAAGACTATGGCTATCGGTATCAGCGAGAACGCGAACGCGTTGGCCACCGTCCCCCAGGCCCCTCCCAGGATGTTGATCCCGAACAGGATGGACAGCGCCGCGCCGAACCCCGCCCCGGAGGACACCCCGAGGGTGTACGGCGTGGCCAGGGGGTTCTTCAGCATCGCCTGCGTGAGGCACCCGCCTATGGCCAGGGCGGACCCGGCGAACACCGCCATGAGCACCCTCGGCGCCCTTAGGTTGACCACTATCCTCATGGTCTGGTCGGAGACGTCGAACGTCCCCGGCAGGAGCGCGTTGGCCACCGCCGCGTAGGCGTCCGCCGCGGATATGCCGGAGGTGCCCAGGGTTATGGACCACCCCACCAGGGCCAGGAGGAACGCGAGGGCGGAGGCTATGAAGAGCGCCCTCCGGGCCATCATCCCGGAGATCCTCTCCCTCTCGGAGCGCCCTCCGCCCGCCTTCCGCTCGAACATCGGGCCCCCATCAGACGGACGGGCTTATGAAGACTCCGTCCGTCCTGACGTCGTACCCCTTTATGCCCATCCAGTCCTCCACGTACTGCTGGTGGTACTCCAGCGGGTCCATGTCCGCGAAGAGCTCCGGGTGCAGGATCTTCGCCATGTACGCGGCGAGCAGCATGCACCCCGACGCGCCGTTCCTGAAGTCCCCCGCGATGACGCGGATCTCGCCGATGTCCGCCAGATCCCTGCTCGCCGCGAGGTCGCGGGCCGCGTCCATCTGCGAGCGGTCGGACACGGCGTAGCCGTGGTCGGGCCCGGCAGCGACGGTCCCGCCGTAGGTGTACTTCACACAGTGCAGGAAGGCGTAGTCTATCTTCGCGGAGACTATGGATTCGGGGGACACCTTCACGCCGTACAGCGTCCTTTCCGCGCCCCCTGCGTACTGGTCGGGGGTCAGCACGTCCATGGCGACGGGATGGCCTCCCGCCAGGACCGCGGACTGCCCCATGGGGTCTATGGACGTGTACACGGACCACTCGGTCGTCTCCACCCCTGTCTGCAGGTAGGACGACGTGAAGTTGGTCATGAGGACCCTGGGCCTGTCGCCGTCTCCGATCCCGGAGGTCTTCCCCGCTATCTCGTCCCTTATGCCCATGAGCCAGTTCACGTACGCCTCCGCGCGGTCCGCCGCGCCGAACATGTACCCGGCCTTGAGTATGCCCTGCACGTATTCCGACTTCTCCGGGTCCTCCACGTTGGGCCTGTACATGCCAAGGTATACCACGTCCACGTCGGTGAGCTTGTTCGCCTTCTCCGCCGTGCCCGCATAGGTGAAGGTCAGCAGGACGTCCAGATCCATCTTCTCGACCATCTCGTAGTCGGGGGCGTTCATGTTGACGAGGTTCCTCACGCTCGACCCCTTCCCGAAGTAGAAGTCCCTGCACTGGTACGGCGCGTTGTCCACCGCCACCACCTTGTCCGCCTGCCCCAGTATCAGCATCAGCTCCACGTTGCTGTAGTACTCGGCGGCGACCCTCTCCGCGCCCATCCTGACCTTGACGTCGCGCCCGTCTCCGTCGACTATGTGGATCGTTTTATTGGTCCCGGCGATGATGCTCTCGACGAACTCGACGTCCCTCTCGTCTATGTCGCCGTCGCGGTTCGCGTCGGCGTACTTGCCGGCCTCCCTGTCTCCGGATATAATTTCCCTGAGCGCGTCCACGTCTTTCTGATCTATCCTCCAGTCGCCGTTGGCGTTGCCGTAGACCTGCAGCTCCGTGTCGATGCCGCCCCTCCCCCCGCCGTTCCCGTTCACGACTATGAACGCGGCCGCGCCCGCCGCGACGATGATCGCGACGGCGGCGGCCGCCAGTATCTTGGAGTTCATGGGATGCGGGATGACTGATGGTGTATATTACTTTTTTTCAAATTAGTATTACTCAATGTTATTGTAATAAATAAGGCGCATAATGTTTTTATCCATGGTCGCGCATGCCCGCGCATATGAGGCTGACTGTGGAGGGAGTGGCTTTCTCGTACGGCAGCTCTCCCATACTGGACGGGGTGACGTTCTCCGCGGACAGCGGCGAGATCCTCGGCATAATCGGACCGAACGGATCGGGCAAGACCACCCTCCTGAAGTGCATAAACCGTATACTCTCCCCCGTGCAGGGCGAGATCCTGCTCGACTCCGAGAGCTTGAGGGGGATGAGGCCGCGGGACAGGGCGAGGCTCTTGGGATACGTCCCGCAGAACGCGGTGAGCGAGTTCTCCGCCCCGACGGTCTACGAGGTCGTGATGATGGGGCGCGCCCCCCGCGAGGCGGGGTGGAGGAGCGGCGCGGAGGACGAGAGGATCGCGTGGGAGGCCATGGCCGACATGGGCGTGGACTCCCTGGCGTCGCGCCCGTTCAACAGGATCAGCAGCGGGCAGTCCCAGCGCGTCCTGATCGCGCGCGCCATGGCGCAGGAGGCCTCCGTCCTCCTGCTGGACGAGCCCACGTCCAACCTGGACGTCAGGTACCAGATAGAGGTCATGGACATCGTCCGCAGGCTGTCCAGGGAGAAGGGCGTGGGGGTCTGCGCGGTGCTCCACGACATGGACACCGCCATGAGGTACTGCGACAAGCTGATAATGCTGGAGGGCGGGAGGATAGCCGCCGCCGGGGACACGGCGGACGTGCTCACCCCGGAGAACATACTCGAGACGTACGGGGTGGGGGTCGCCATAGACAACTCCTACGGCAGGCCGCACGTGATAATACTGTGATCGCCATGGAACCCTGCGCGGAATGGAGGGAGATGAGGGCGAGGCACCCCTTCGCGGGGGAGGGCTTGTCGGACGAGGCCGTGTCCCGGATATGGGACGGCTCAGCAGACTCGTACAGCGAGGCGGCGATGGGCGACGCCCCCGACAGGATAGCGGGCCGCCTCATGGACATGGGGATCGTCCGCGAGGGGGCCTCGGTCATGGACGTGGGGTGCGGGCCCGGCGTGTACGGGATGAGGTTCGCGCGGGTCGCGGGCAGGGTCGTGTGCCTGGACAGGTCCCCCAGGATGCTGGAGCGCCTCTCCCGCGAATGCGCGGAGAGGGGGGCGGGGAACGTGTCGGCGGTCCTGGCGGACTGGCCCTCGTATCCGGTCGGGGAGGCGTTCGACGCCGTGTTCTCGTCGCTCTGCCCCCCGCTGAACTGCGAATCGAACCTCCTGAAGATGGAGTCGCATTCGAAGGGGTGGTGCGCCTACGTGTCGTCCATGGGCGGCGACATGGGGTCCCTGCACACGGAGATATGGAGGAGGCTGGGGAAGGACTACACGTACAAAGGGTACGACACGTCGTACCCGTGCCGCTACCTCCGCTCGCTGGGGCGCGACGCCAGGCTGGAGGAGTTCGAGGCCCGCTCGCCGTCGGTAAGGACGGTGGAGGAGGCGGTGGCCATGGAATCGAAGAGGTTCTCCGCCTACGGGAGGGCGGGCGCGGAGGTGGAGGCGGCCATAAGGGAGGCGGCGGAATCCCGCGCCGAGGACGGGCTCGTGCGCTCGGAGGGGATCGGGAGGCTGGGCCTCCTCACGTGGAGGCCCCCGGGGCGGCGGGGCTGACCACCCTCTTTTAGAGGAATGATCTTGAGTAGCCCTTGTGGCAGTCCAGGCACAGCTTCCTGTCGCCGTCCAGCCTGACCAGGTCCTCCCTCGCGCGCTCCCCGCACTCGGAGCACGCCACGCTCCCGAAGGACCTGGCCTTCTCCGGCGCCGCAAAGCGCGGCTCCATCGAATCGAAGAGGTCCCCGAACGGGGCCTCCAGCACGTATCTTATGGAATCCTCCCTGGACATGCCTCCCGGCAGATCCCTGGCGACCACCCTGACGCCTCTCCCGCGCCCCCTGTCGAAGAAGGTGTAGGCGTTCTTGCCGACGAGCCTGAACAGCAGGTTGCCCTTGCCGACGGTGCACGACAGCAGGGCCTGTATGCAGTCCACCCCGCACGCGTCGTTCTCCGAGACGCAGACCAGGTCCTCGTCCCCCGTCCTGCCGAACGGGACTCCCAGGATCCCGCACGCCCCCTCCGCCGCCCTGAACCCCAGCGCGAGGCCGGGGCACGCGTGGCCGTGGAACTCCACGCACCTCTCCCAAAGAGATTCGTCCATGGCTTGCGCCAAATCTTTTTTATTTATTAAGTTTTTCAGAATAGTGGCATTTAGTATTACGAAATCACAATAACGTATTAATAACATCAGATTATGGGGATGGGCATGCAGAAGAACGCTCTGTTTGCGATCGCGGCTGTAGCCGTCTTGGCGATAGCCGGGATCGGCGCGGCCCTCGCCTTCTCCGGCGGCTCCGGGGAGGGCAGGTTCGAAGGGGACATAACCGACGGCGCGGGGAGGACGGTGAAGGCGCCGGAGAGCCTCGACCGCGGGATAGTGACCTTCGGGAGCAACGACCCGCTCAGGTTCGTATCCTACTTCAACATGAACGGCTACGTCAAAGAGGTGGACAAGGGGGACGTGACCGATCCCAGGAACGGCAGGGCGTACTCCTACGCCTACGACTACACGGGCCTCCCGTACCACTCCGACAACGCGATAGCCAACGAGGACGTGGAGAGGGTCGGGAAGATGAACCCGAGCCTGATCGTGGTGCAGAACGGGCTGTACTCCAGCTACAGGTCCAACGTGGACGCGCTCGCCGAGCGCACGTGCGTGGTGGTCCTGTACAGCGTGGACGCGCCCTTCTGGGATTCAAGCTTCAAGGTGAGCGAGGCATTCGCCGACAATCTCGACATGCTCGGCAAGGTCCTCGGGAGGCAGTCCCGCGCCGACGAGCTGAAGTCGGGGATACAGGGGATCATAGACGGCATAAGGGGCGACGTGTCCGGCAGGTCCAGCTCCGATTCGGTGTACGTGGCCGGGGTGACGTGGATGGGGTCCAACTCGCTGGACGCGACGTTCCCCACCTACGCCCCCCTGATCCTGGTCGGAGGGAACAACGCGTACAGGGGATCCGGCGCGGCCCGCGTCACCCTGACCCCCGAGGAGGTGGCGATGCTGGACAAGGACATAGTGGTGATAGACCCGTCGTCCAGCGACAAGATCATAGGGAACAACGGCAGCCAGGCGGTGCTGGCGCACATATACGGGGTCAACGAGGGCTCCGCCAACAAGATAAAGCTGTACGCCGTCATGCCCATCGTGTGGGACAGCCATAACTACGACTGCGTGCTGGCGGGGTCGTACTACCTCGAGAGCATATTGTACGGCATAGGGTCCCACGAGGACGCGGTCTCGAAGATGAACGGCGTGTTCGATCTCTTCTACGGGAGCGACGGGAAGGACGTCCTGAGCAAGATGTCCGCGTTCTTCGAGGGGAAGTCCGGGGCCAACGGGGTGGACCTGCCCCTGATGCATGAGCTGAAGGTGGTCCGGGACGGGGGCGGATACTCCCTGGCGAGGGCGTGATCCGTTGGGGGAGGAGAGGCCCGGCGCGTCCGAGACCACGGAGAGGTACCTGGAGCACTCCAGGCGGAGGGCGCTGTCCCTGGCGGGGCTCGCCCTCGCGGCCTTCGCCATGGCCATAGCCACGCTGAGGCTCGGCAGCACAGACCTCTCCTACGCCGAGATACTGAGGATAATCTTCACAGGGGAGGGCTCCGGCCCCGACGGGTGGTGGGACTCCTACGTGGTGTGGAACCTCAGGCTCCCCATAGCCCTGTCCGCCGTCGCCATAGGCGCCGCGCTGGGGCTGTCGGGGGCGGTGATGCAGGGGATCCTCAGGAACCCCCTCGCCTCGCCGTTCACACTGGGGCTCTCCAACGCGTCGGCGTTCGGGGCGTCCCTGGGGATAATGATATCCATGGGGGGCCTGTCGGCGGGGTGGTTCGCCGCCGCCGGGGCGGGCGGGCACATCCTGACGGTTATCCTGGCGCTCGGGTTCGCCATGCTGGCCACCGCCGTGGTGGTGCTGCTGGTGAGGGCGACCTCGTCGTCGCCGGAGACCATAGTGCTGGCGGGCCTGGCCATAAGCGCCGTATTCTCGTCGGGGCTGGCGTTCCTGCAGTACATAGCGGACGACGTCGCCCTCCAGACGATGGTGTTCTGGCAGTTCGGGAGCCTGGACAAGCTGGACTGGAGGTCGCTGGGAGCCATATCCGCGACGCTCGCGGCGGCCGCGGTGTATTTCTTCTACAAGCGGCTGGACTACAACGCCATGGAGGCGGGCGACGACGTCGCCGCGGGCCTGGGGGTGGACGTGCGCCGCGCGAGGATCGTAGGGCTCTCCATGTCCGCGCTGATGACCGCGGTGGCGGTCTCCTTCGCGGGCATAATCGGGTTCGTGGGCCTCCTCGCCCCCCATGTGGCGAGGAGGCTCGTGGGGAGCGACAACAGGTTCCTGCTGATCGGGTCGATGCTGGTGGGGGCGGCGGTGATGCTCCTGGCGAACATCATAAGCCAGCACGCGTTCGGCGTGGTGGTCCCCATAGGCATAATAACGTCGGCGGTCGGCGGCCCGCTGTTCCTATACATACTTATAAGGGGGCACAAGAATGCTTCGGGCTGAAGGCGTATGCTTCCGCTACGGGAAGAGGGAGGTGCTGAAGGGAGTGTCGTTCGAGGCCCGCGAGGGGGAGGTGCTGTCCATACTCGGGCCCAACGGGGCCGGGAAGACCACGCTGCTGAAATGCCTGTGCCGCGCCCGCGAGCCATCGTCCGGCAGGGTCACGGTGGGAGGGAGGGACCTGCGCGAGATGTCCCCCAGGGAGTTGGCGACCAGCGTGGGGTACGTCCCCCAGTCCGCGCCCGCGCCCAGGATGACCGTGTACGACGCCGTCCTCGTCGGGAGGAGGCCCTACATAGACCTCCGCGTCGCGAGGAGGGACCTGGACGCGGTCAGCGCGGCCATAGACGCGCTGGGCCTCTCGGATCTCGCGCTCAAGTACCTCCCCGAGATAAGCGGGGGCGAGTTCCAGAAGGTCATGATCGCCCGCGCCATGGCTCAGGAGCCGAAGGCGCTGGTCCTCGACGAGCCCACCAGCAGCCTGGACATATCGAACCAGCACGCCGCGATGCACATGGCGCTGGATTCCGCCAGGTCGGGGGGCGCGTGCACGGTCATGACCATGCACGACATAAACCTGGCCCTCCACTACTCGGACAGGCTCCTGTTCCTCAGGGACGGGGAGGCCTACGCGTGCGGGGGGCCGGAGATAGTCACGGAGGACCTGGTGTACGACGTGTACGGGGTGGAGGCGGACGTGATCCAGCACGAGGACGCGCCGCTGGTGGTGCCCAGGAGGGCCAGGGGGATGCGCCACGGCCACTCCCACGACCGCCCCCACAGCGCGGCGGACCACGTCCACGAGGGGCTCAGGGAGTGAGGGGGGACGCCCCCCGCCTCACCTCCCCAGCCTCCCGGCGGCCCTCCCTATGGCGGCCGCCAGGTCCTCGGCGAGGTCCCCGTTGCCGGGGACGTCCCTGTGGATGGCCCCCCTGATCATGGCGAGCCCAGCCTCGTAGCCCTCCTTCTCAGGCAGCAGGCCCCACGAGACCTCGTCGGCGATCTATATGGCCGCGGAGGCGTACGCCAGGAGCAGCGGGTCCGTCAGGGAGGCCTCCACCGCGCTCCACTGCCCCCTCTTGGCGTATGCGCGCAGCGTCTCCTCGGTAACCCCGAACCTCTCCAGCCTCGCGAGGGCGCTCGACCGCGATGCGGGGGTCGCGCCCCCCTTCCCCATGGAGGACAGCGCGGCGTCCGTGACCGTCTTCCCGATGAGCTCCCCCAGCTTCGAGTGCTTCCCGGCGTTCAGGAGCCTCAGGCCGCACCCGGGGGCGCACATGACCGTGACGGACAGCGAATCGCTCCCGGTCGCGATCTGCCCCGTGGACGGGTCGCCGATCATGAGCCGCTGGAAGGCGCACGTCACCGCCTCGGTCGCCGTGACGGCGGCCCTGGCCATGGCGGCGGGCGGGAGCTCGGCGTCGATCATCAGCGCGACGACCGCGCCGCACCCCTCGCCGGGGTCCCCGCACGGATCGGGATCGATCGCCGCCAGGGCGGACACGGACGTGAGGCCGTGAGAGGCAACCGACGCGGACGCGGACGATATCCCCGCCCGCGCCCTGACGGCGAACCCGCCAGGGGCGGCGTCCCCGTTGTATATGCGCACGGGCCCGTCGAGCCCCTCCATGAGCCCGCCCCCGTCGGCGGAGGAGACGAGGTCGAACCTGCCGCCGGCGCGCCTGATCGCTATCGCGTTCCTACCTATCTCGGCGGAGAACCCTCCGCATGCAAGCTTTTTCGCCATTAGGATCCCCCCGCCTTTATCTTCGCCGCCTCGTCGTACAGGAGCATGGCCATCCACACCCTCAGCATGTCCTCGGGCTCGGACGTCTTCTCGAACACCGCCCTCAGGACGGGGTCCCTGGACGACGGCCCGGAGAGGGCGGTCCTGAGGACCCCCCTGCAGGCGGCCCTGCCCTGCTCGGCGGGGATCAGCCCCCAGCCTACCTCGTCCATTATGTGCAGGGCCGCGGAGGCCGTCGCGGCCGCCTTCGCGTCCGAAGACAGCCTCTTTACGCCCTCCCGCAGGACCTTCATCGTGAACGGGTACCTTATCTGCTCGTGGCAGCTCATCTCGGTGATCTTGTACCTGGATATCGCCACGTACGGGTTGCATTGGTCGCTCAGGCTCATCCCCGACTGCAGGTCCAGGGCCTCCGCCAGCGTCTCCTCCACGCACCTCTTTATGGCCTTGGCCAGCCCCGACCCGGTCCTGTAAGCCTCCGCCTTCCTTTTCGACCCCTTGTCGCACATGACCGCCACCTGGTCCGTGCCGGACCCCGTGGCCACGCCGGTGGAGTACAGGCTCCTGCCTTGGAGCCTGGTAAGGACGGCGGTCTTCGCCTCCGTGGCCGTCGTCATCGCGCCCAGCAGGGCGCTGTCCGGCAGGTCCGCGCACACGGCCAGGATTATCACGATGGTCCCGCTCCTGTCGCGGTACCTCTCCGCCTCGTCCCAGCTGGATGGGTCGCCGGCCCTCCCGCCGTTCCCCCGTATCCCTCCCGTGACGGCCGCGCATATCCCTATGCCGTCGTGCTCGGCGTACCCGAACGCGGCGTTGTCCATGTGGGCCGCGGTCCCCAGCCCCACCGTCTTCTCCGGGTCCAGGCCGAGCGCCGCGGCGCACCGGTCGCAGTACCTCATGTGCTCCTCCCTCGGGGACGCCATCATGTGGCGCTCCGCGCTCCCGCCGAGGCTGGTGGTGTTGGTCACCGCCTTCGGCGAATCCATGAAGCCCCCGTTGAACGCCCCGTTGGACAGCGCCCTCCACCTCTTCGTCGGAGGGACCACTATCAGCGACCTGTTCTGCCTGTACGCCTTCACTCCGCAGGGGAACCCGTGGGCCAGCCTGCGCCTCTCCCGCCTCTCGGCGGGGAGGATGTCCTCCCATGTCATGTCCATACCTATGTCCTCCTAAAGATCCATTAAATGACTGAAGGCGGCGCCTCCGCGCCGCCGTTCGACCCCGCTCTCAGGCGCCTATCTGCGCCCAGAACTCCCTCAGGTATTCGGCGTACCCCTCCCCCAGGCTGTGGTCCAGCTCGAAGCTCAGACGGTCCTCGTACATGAACATGGCCATGAGGGCGGCGGCGTTGACGAATCCCTGCGACGTTATGGTCGCGGCGTTGCTGCACGGGTCGAAGCACGCGTACACGCGCCCGTTTTTAACGGCGGGCACGTCCCTCAGCACTGGGTCCCCCTTCAGCGCGTCCAGGTCCGCCTGCGTCATGGGCGTTACGTCGATCATGACCTCCGGCGCGGCGGACGCTATGGATTCCTTGGAGACGACCGCGTACATCTCGGGTATCCCCGCGGCGAACGCGTTCGTCCCTCCGAGCATCTCTATCATGGGCGATCCGGGCAGGTATTTCACTCCGCACGCGTACGTGCCCCATTCGGACCCGATCCCCATGAACGTCCCCACCCTGGGGGACGGGGCGCCGAGGGACTCCGTCCACCCGACTATCCTGCCTATGGCGGACTTCATCCCCGCGACCATCTCGCCCGCGGCGCCGTCCCTGCCGAGGGCCTTGCCGTACATGGCGATGTTGAAGTATATGTTGTCCAGCGAGTTGTCGTCCTTGCCGACGACCACGGGGATCCCCATGTCCCCCAGCCGCTTTATGGTCGCGTCGGAGTAGAAGTACCCGCCCATGAGGACCAGGTCGGGGGAGCATTTGAGTATCGATTCGGCGGAGATGTTGTACATCCCGCCGAGCGCGACGAGCCTCCCGTCGGCCAGCATCTTCTTGGCGTCTCCCGGGAACCCGTCGTCGGGCATCCCCAGGATCAGCTCGTCGGAATCGTATATGCCGTCGTCGGTGGTGACCCCAGCCAGCTTGGAGGAGGCCCCCAGCCCGAAGGCGATCTCGGTCACGACGGAGCCTATGGTGGCGACCCTGTCAGAAGACGATACGGTAACGGTCTCCCCCCTGCCGTCCACGAGGGTGACGGGCCCGGAGCCCCCCCTGTCGGGCGAGGCGGAGGCCGCCAGGGCGCCCGCGGCGATCACGATCGCGGCTACGGCGACGGCGGCTATTGCGAGGTGGATGCTCTTCAATGGAATCACTTGGATGTATTATCCAATTAAAGATGCGGGTACTCGTAGATATGCCTATCGCCAGGCTGTCGCGCCATGGCGGGCCGCGCGCCGTGAGACATGAGGAAAAACGATTCCCGGCGGCGCTTCCATGCGCCGCCGCCCCTTGTCGGAAATCCGGTTTAGGAAAGGGCCGTCAGGCGTTTATCAGAGTCCAGAACTTGTCCAGGTATCCCGGGTAGTTCCCGTCGTCCAGCATGTTGTCGATGGCGAAGCCCAGATGGCTCTGGTACATGCACATGGCCATTATGGCGTACGAGTTCACGAACCCCTGGGTGGTTATGGTCACGGCGTTGTTCGCGCCGTTGAAGCACCCGAACACCTTGTTGTTCTTCACCGCGTCCACGTCCTTCAGGACGGGGTCGGTCTTCAGAGAGGTGATGGCCGACGGGTCGCTGGCGCTGATGTCTATCATGATGGCGGGGTTCGCGTTAATTATGGCTTCTTTGGAGATCTGGGCGTACATCTCGGATATGGTGCCGGAGAACACGTTGACCCCGCCCAGCGCTGTGATCATGGGGGTCCCGGGGAGGTACTTGTCGCCGTTGGCGTACGTGCCCCATTCGGACCCGATCCCCATGAACGTCCCGACCCTGGGCTTCTCGCCGGACCACTTCTTGGTCCAGTCGAGGACCTTGCCGATGGCGCTCTTCATCTGGTTCACCATGGCCTTCGCCTCCGCGTCCTTCCCGAGCGCCTTTCCCGCGAGCTCTATGTTGTAGTATATGTCTTCAAGGGAGTTGTCGTTCCTGCTGACGACCACGGGTATCCCGAGGGCCTCCAGGTCCTTCACGGTGTTCTCGTCGTTCCCGTAGCCTCCCATTATGACCAGGTCGGGGTTGCATTTCAATATGGATTCGGCGGAGATGTGCCACATGTTGCCGAGATCCGTGATCTTCTTGGAGCCCATCCTCTTGACGACCTCGCCGGGGAACCCGTCGTCGGGAAGCCCCATGACCTTCTCGTTGGTGTCGTATATCCCCGTGTCCGAGGTGGCCCCCGCCAGCTGGTCTATGGCTCCCAGCCCGCACATTATCTCCGTCACCGTCGCGTTGGTGGACGCGACCCTCGAAGAGGATTCGATGGTGACTTCCCTGTCCTGGGCGTCTATGAGCGAGACGGGCCCCTTCTCCTCGTCGCCGCCGAGCATCACGTACGCCGTCGCGGCTATCACGAGCACGGCCACGACCGCGACTGACGCGATTATGAGTTTTCCATTTTTCATGTCATCACTTGGATGTATAATCCAATTAGTATTAGCCCATCCACCCATATATATCCATCGCATTTGCGGGCGCCCAGCCCCCCCGCATACGCTGTAGAAATCGAACAAAAGCCGCCGCGGGCGAGAAAACGCGGGGCGCGGCGGCGGCGTGGCTAAAGGGAGGGGGGACCCCTCCCGGGTCAGGTCAGTCCAGCTTGGGATGGTCCGTACCGAGCATCCCCGCGGGCACGTCCACCTTGGTCGCGCACAGGTTCTCCGCCACGTCGCCGAGGTCGAACGTCTTGCATATGACGCACGCCGCGTCGTCGTACTTGTCCTCCGTGGCGATGGTGCCCCCCACCAGCAGGTACGGGCTGAGGTCGCGCTCCATGGCTCCGAAGTAGGTCCCCATGACGCAGTACTGCGTGACCATGCCGCATACCAGTATGCTGTCGCACCCGCACGCCTTCACGACCTCCGCCAGCTCCGTGCCTATGAACGAGTTCATGTGCCCCTTGTGGACGACTATATCCCTGGGGTCGGAGACGATCCCGTGCAGGTACTCGTCGCCGTCGCCCTTGTCGTAAGCGGAGCAGTGGCAGGGGCCGTCGTAGTACACGAACACGACGGGCCTGCCGTGCTCGCGGAACATCTCCGCCGCCTTGTTCATGACCTCTATCTTGTCCTTGCTCCCGTTCTCCGGTATGGATCCGCCGGTGAACTTGCGCTGGACGTCTATCACCACGAGGGCTATCTTCCTGTCTTTTTTGTCAGGCAGCTGATGGGACATAGATTGGAAGATACATCCATAAAATAAAAACCTGACCGTCCCGCGGCGCGCGGGACGGGCGCGGGAGAGCCGTCACGGGTCGCACGGATGGTCCGTCCCGAACATCCCCGCGGGCACGTCAACCCTGGTCGCGCGCAGGTTCTCCTCCGCGTCCGCCAGGCTGTACGTCCTGCAGACCACGCGGGACGCGTCGTTGTAGCTGTCGTCAGGGGCGATGGTGCCTCCCGCCAGGAGGTACGCGCCCAGCCCCCTCTCGCCCGCGCCGTAGTATGTGCCCATGACGCAGCAGTGCGTGATCATGCCGGCGAGCAGGACCCCGTCGCACCCGCACCCTTTAACCACGTCGGCGAGCCTGCTCCCGAGGAAGGCGTTCATGTGCGCCTTGCGCACGGTTATGTCGCTCGGATCCGTGACGATCCCATGGAGGTACTCGTCCCCGTCCGCGCCCTCGAAGTCGCAGTGGCTCTCCCCCTCGAAGCGCACGAACACGACGGGCCTGCCGTGCTCGCGGAACATGGACGCGGCTTTGTTTATCACGTCTATCTCTCTCCCGCAGCTCTCCTCCCGTATGTAGGAGCCCGTGAACTTGCGCTGGACGTCGATCACCACGAGGGCTATCTTCCTGCCTCTCTTGTCAGGCGTCTGGTGGGACATGTGATGGAAGATACATCCATCGGTTAAGATTGTTTTGTTCTCCCCGCGCCCCCGCCGCTTCGCCCCGGAGCGGGCTCCCCCGCCCCGGCAAGATTAATAACGCATTGGCGAATACCTCCATTGTGTCTTCATCGAAACGCCCCTCCCGCGATCCCGAGGCCGGAGCATCAGAATATATAATCGACGCCGAGGGCGTAGTCGTCAGGTTCGGGGAGAAGACGGCCGTGGACGGGGTCGATGTGAAAGTTTTGCCCGGAGAGATATACGGGCTCCTGGGGCCCAACGGGGCCGGGAAGACCACCACCATACGCGTGCTGACCACGCTCCAGACCCCGACCGCCGGGAGGATATCCGTCGGGGGGCTGCCCATGCCGTCCGAGAACAAGGGCATACGCGAGAAGATAGGGATAGTCCAGCAGATGATCAGCCTGGACAAGGACATCTCCGTCAGGGAGAACATAATCTGCCACGGCTACTTCCAGAAGGTGCCGAAGGCGGACATAATGAGGAGGATGGACAGCATATCCTCCGCCATGGGGCTCACCCCGTTCCTGGACTCCACGGTGGTGAGGCTGTCCGGCGGGTGGCAGAGGAAGACCTCCATAGCCTGCGCCCTCATGCACGACCCCGAGATCCTGTTCCTGGACGAGCCCACCGCCGGCCTGGACACCCAGTCCAGGCACATGCTGTGGGACATGATCCGCCAGCTGAACAAGGCGGGCACCACGATATTCCTGACCACCCACTATATAGAGGAGGCCGAGAGCCTCTGCAACAGGGTGGCCATACTGAACGGCGGCAGGATGGCCGCCCTGGGGAGCCCGAGGGAGCTCTGCGACGGCATAGGCAGGTTCGCCGTGGAGCACAACAACGAGGACCACACCAGGAGCTACCGCTACTTCTCGGACTGGGACGGCGCGAAGGCGTTCGCGGCGGGCTTCGGGGACGACGAGTCCGTCGTCCTGAGGAAGACCTCCCTCGAGGACGTGTTCCTGGAGCTCACCGGGAGGAAAGTGACCGCCGACTTCGTGAAGGTCGTGAGGATATGAGCCTGCTGTCCGTGTTCGACGAGGCCCTCAGGGTGGCCAGGCCCGACGTGTACTACCTCCGGCGCAACTTCCTGTCCGTCCTGGTGACCATGCTGGTCACGCCCCTGCTGTACTTCGTGTCGTTCTGCTACGGGCTCGGCTCCAGCGTGAGCGACATAGGCGGGGTCTCGTACGTCGCCTTCGTCATACCCGGGGTGGTGGCCCTCTCCACGCTCACGTCCAGCTTCTCCGCCATAGCCAACAAGGTCCTGGCCCAGAGGATATACTACACCTCTTTCGACGAGATAGTGCTGTGCCCCCTGTCCCCGTCCGCGGTCATACTGGGGAAGGCCCTGGTCGGGTTCCTGAAGAGCATGCTGGCGTGCTCCATACTGCTGGCGATAGGGTTGCTCATGTCGGCGGACGGGATGCACGTGACCCCCATGCTCTACCTGTGCATAGCGGTCTCGTGCCTGACGTTCTCCTTCCTGGGGGTGCTGGTCGGGTTCATATCCAAGAGCCTGACGGACATAATCATGTTCACCAGCCTGATAGTGGTGCCCATGACGTTCCTGTGCGGGACCGTCTTCTCGGTGTCGTCGCTGCCGGAGGCCGTCCAGTACTTCATATCCGCCCTGCCCCTGACGTACTCCGTGGAGTGCATCCGCGCGGCGGCGCTGGGATGGGGGGTGCCCCTGCTGTCCCTCGCGGTCACGGCGGCGTTCGGGGCCGCGTTCTTCGCCATATGCCACTGGATGCTGGTCAGCGGGAGGATCTCGAAGAAGTGAGGCGGGCGCGGTCATCCGAACGCCGCGCCCACGCACCGCCCGATCTCGTCCAGCTCCCCGGGCTCCGCCGCGCCGCGCTCCAGGATCCCCCTCACAAGCGATATCGCTCTGATGGAATGCTCGCTCTCCGGGTCCGGGATGGGGAAGGCCTCCACGTACCTGGACATGAAGCGCCTCTTCCCCGAGTATAGCCTGTTGTTGAACCGCGCGTCGTAGTACCTCTCTATGAAGCGGCTGTTCGCCACCGCCAGGGCCAGGTACACCAGGTCGCGGGGAACGTCGTCCCCGATCGCTATCCAATAGCAGTCGCCGTTCACTATCGAGCCCTCGTCCAGCCAGAACTGCGGGGCGTCGCAGATGTCCCTGAACACTATCTTCGTCCCGCCCCACTCCCTCGGCTTCTGGGGGACCCAGATCTCATACCACCTCCGCCCCGCGTCCGCGACGTATCTCCTGGACTCCAGCCTCTCCCTGCGGCTCTCCAGATACTCCCTGGACCTGGGGTACCCGTCCAGGTCTAGACAGACCCGCCTGTCCTCCCCCATGTCGTATGGGTACAGGACGGACCACGCGGGCGCGCCGCTGGGCACGATCTGTCCCGCGTTCCTGTGAGTCACCAGGGGCCTGGCGAGCTCGAGGGGCTCCGCGCCGCTTTGCTCCCCGAGTATGAACACGTCGTCGGCGGTGGTCTTTATCCCCACCTTCACCTTCCCGAGGTCCGAGAACCTGCAATATGTCTTGGAATCGACCCCGGACAGCCACGCCGCCGTCTCCGGCGTGGACACCGTCCACGAGTCCCCCGCGCAGAGGCTCCCGCGCTCCACTCTGAAGACCCTCCCGTCCTTCAGAGAATGCATTCCCGGGGCGGACAGGGCCTCGAATATGGAACCGGAGACCGGGGCCGCACCTAAATCAGTCTGGTAGACCGTAGTGAAGTCCACATCCTCGGGAGACGTCTTTCCCTTCCCGAATATGGTGACGCACGGTAGCACAGAGGCTCCGAACAGCTTTGTGTCCCCGAAATCCGTTATCTTTTCGATGCGGGTGTTCTTTTTGAGATATTCTCTGACGCATTTTCCAGCCTTCGTCGTCATGAACTTGTTCGACGTTATGTATCCAGCCACGCCGTCATTTTCGAGGAGCCGGTCTGCGATAATCAGAAAAGCGTAGTAGATATCGACCCTTCCGGAGAGTCCCATCCATTTAGAGAGGCTCTGCGACTTCTCCGAGCCGAGAATCTGTGTTCTCACATAGGGCGGGTTAGCGATAATATAGTCGAATTTTGCAATCCCCACATGGTTCTTGGCATACTCTAGAAAGTCAGCAACAAAGATATCGGCTTTCACTTCGGGAAACAGATCATGCAACCTGTTGCGAGTGGATTCAGCCGCTTTTTCATCCAGTTCGAACCCGACGACCTCGATTGTGCAGTCCCCCATCGACTTTATTTTTTTTATCAGAGGCACGACTAGCCCCCCGTCGCCTATCGCGGGGTCGAGTATCTTCACGAGACCCTTGTTCACGTTTCGTGCCATGGACGAAGAGAGATACTCCGCCAAGTCGGAGGGAGTGTATACGACACCATTGGACTTCTCTGTCGATTCCTGCGAATAGCGTATGGCGGATCCCTCTGAATCGACAACGCTTTCAATGTCGCATCCGAGAGCACAACATATCTTGTCGAGGCTTTCTAAGGAGATCTGCTCCTTCCGTCCCATTTTCGACAATACATTAGAGCTTATGCCCGCGATGGCGATAAGATCTGTGCGGTTCATATCCAGATCTATCAGCAATTTCCACAGCCTGTTATATGAGACAGTCATATCGATCCCGCGCGAGAATAATATTTGATATGTCTCAATCGATATAAATTCTTCTATGGTCAGGCTCCAATCAACAAAAAATAGAGTATGCCGGCGTTTTTCATAGCCAGCAGAAATGCGTTTTGGAGAGCCGCCCGGCGGGGGACGGCGGGCGGCCCTCCTCGCAGGTCAGAGCTCCACCCTGAACTCCTCCTCGCCCGCGCTCGGCGGGTTGGGGATTATGTACGGCACGCCCTCGTCCAGGATCACCTTCACGTCGATCTGGAAGACCTTCATTATGGATTCCTTCGTGACCACGTCCACGGGCCTGCCGTAGCTTATTATTTCCCCCTCGCTGAGGAGCATGACCTTGTCGCAGTACCTGGTGACCAGGTTCAGGTCGTGGGACGCCATTATGACCGTCAGCCCCGATCTGGACAGCCCCTTCAGCATCTCCATGACCTGTATCTTGTACTTTATGTCCAGGTGCGCGCTGGGCTCGTCCACCATCATGAGCTTCGGCCTCTGCACCACGCCCTTGGCCAGGAGCGCGCGGGCCCTCTCCCCGCTGCTGAGCTCGTGGAGCTTGCGGTCGGAGTAGTGGAGTATGCCGAAGTCCCACATGGCCTTCTCCACTATGGCCGCGTCCTCCTCCGACTCCCACCACCAGCTGACCACGTACGGGGACCTCCCGAGCATGACGAACTCCCTGGCCGTGAGGGAGAAGTCGGGGGGTATGTCCGCCGGGACGGTGGTGCACAGCTTGGATATGTCGCCCCTCCCCAGCTTCTTCACGTCGTTTCCATCGATAACCACGGACCCCCCCTTGATCTGGAGGATCTTGTTTATGCAGCGCATGAGCGTGGTCTTCCCCGACCCGTTGGGGCCCATGAGGGCTATGAACTCCCCCCCGCCCGCCTCGATGTTCACGTCCTTCAATATGTCCAGGTCCGACGTGTACCCGAACACCAGCCCCGCCACGTCCAGCAGCGAGGAGCACTCCCCAAGGGATCCCTTCTCGTCACATCGCATATCTCTTTCCCTCCTTCATCATCAGGAACAGGAAGAACGGCACGCCTATCACGGCTACCACCGCCCCTATGGGCAGCTCGGACGGCGCGGCGGCCGTCTTGCAGAACACGTCCGCTATGAGCAGCACCAGCGCCCCCAGGACGGCGGACGCCGGTATCAGCAGGCGGTGGTCCCCGCCTATGACCATCCTGCACACGTGCGGTATGATCAGCCCGATGAACCCGATCACCCCGCAGTACGCCACGCAGAACGCCGCGAGGACGGCTATAAGCACCATCAGCCCCTTCTTCAGCATCGCCGTGTCCACGCCCAGGTACTTGGCGTGCTCGTCGCCCAGGAGCATGACGTTCAGCTTCCTGGCGAAGCACAGGGTTATGGCTATCGGTATTATCGTTCCGACGGCGATCGCGGCCGTGCTGCTCCAGGGGATGTCCGCGAACGACCCGAACATCCACTTCATGATCTGCTGGTACTCCTTGGAGTTGAAGTATATCAGCAGGGTTATGGCGGCGGAGAGCCCCGTCGATATTATCACGCCGCTGAGCACGTAGCTCATCGCCTTGCCCCCGGCCATCTCGGCTATCAGCATGGTGAGGCCGAACGCGCACAGCGCGCCGATTATCGCGGCTATGGGTATCGACAGGGACGACGCGCCCAGGCTGAACCCGCCGATCGTGAAGAGCACCACCATGAACGACGCGCCGGAGGACACGCCGGTTATGTACGGGTCCACCAGCGGGTTCCGTATCAGGGCCTGCATGGCGGCCCCCGCGGTGGCCAGGCCCGCCCCGACGCACAGCACCGCCACGGACCGGGGCATCCTCAGGTGGTAGATCACCCTCTCGCTCATCTCCCCGGACGGGCCGAGGTTCGCGATTATGCTCCAGATGTCCCCCATCGCGTCGGAGAAAGATATGGGGTATATGCCCATGGTCAGCGAGTACACGAACAGGAGCGCGATCCCCAGGGCCCCCCCGCCCAGTATGAGCGCCAGCTTCTCCTTGGCGTGCCTCCTCCTCCATCTCTCCCCGCTCCCGCCGGCCTGAGCCTCGGGGGCGGGCGCGGAGGGGAGGGCCTGCGCCCCGTCCCCATCGGTCATCCGGAGACCACCGCCCAGAACTTCGAGAGGTATTCGGAGCAGTTGCCGCTGTCCAGGACCGGCGGGACGTCGAAGGGCAGGCTGTCGTGGTAGATGAACATCGCCCATATGGCGTAGGCCCTCACGAAGCCCTGGTTCGTATAGGACGTGGCGTTCTTGGCCGCGTCCACCGTGGCGAATATGGATCCGCTCCCGGCCGCGCTGGTCCGCCCTATGACGGGATCGCCGTACAGAGACATCACGTACTCCGCGGGGGAGGACACGTTGTCCCCCATGCCGACGTTCTGGTACATCAGCGCCTCGGGGTCCTCCGCGGCTATGCTCTCCTTGCTCACCGGGGCGTACCTCCCGACGTATCCGAACACGTTGTCGGCGCAGAGCGCCTTCAGCACGTCCCCCCCGATGTAGCCGTCGCCCGTGGCGTAGGTGGAGGTCATCATGAGCGCCACCCTGGGCCTCGTCCCCCCCATCTCCTTGTCCACTATCGATTCGCACCAGCCCGAGATCTTCCCTATGGCGGACCTCATCTCCGATTCCATCTTCTCGGCCTGCGCCTCCCTGCCGACGGCCTTGCCTATGATGGCCATGTCGGCGTAGAGGTCCTCTATGGTGTTATGGCTCATGCTGGTGACTATGTAGGTCGCCCCGAGGTCGTCCAGCTTCTTCCTGGTCTCCGGGGTGATCCCGTAGCTCCCGATTATGATCAGGTCCGACTCCACGGACACGAGGGTCTCGGCGGACATGTTGTACATGCCCCCCAGCTCCTTGATCCTCCCGGCGGCGATGCCGTCCTTCACGGCCTTCGGGAAGTCGTCGTCCGCCATCCCGATGACGCCGGGATCCTCGTCGTATATCCCCGCGTCGCTGGACGCGGCCACTATCCTGGAGCCGACCCCCAGGCCGCACAGCATCGCCGTTATGTTGGCCTGCTGGGAGACTATCCTGTCGGAGGACCCGATGGTGACCTCGCGGTCGAGATAGTCCGTTACGGTTACCGGCCCGCTCCTCTCCTCCCCCCCGCCCGGGGACGACAGGGCTACCGCCGCGCCGGCGGCGACGATTATGGCTGCGGCGGCTATCGCCGCGACGATTATGGCTGACTTCACTGCAGATCACCACTTGGATGTATTTTCCAACTAATGGATTCTAACGATCGTATTTATTTGGTTCTATGATCCAACTTGATTTTCAGCGCCATGGGCTGGCAGACCCCCCTCCCCCGCACAGGTCAGCCGCCGACCTCCGCCCAGAACTTAGTCAGGTGCTCCATGTAGTTCCCCCCGTCCAGCAGGTGGGGCACGTCGAACGGCAGATAGTCGCGGTAGACGAACATCGCCCACGTGGCGTACGTCCTCACCAGCCCCTGGTTGTAGTAAGTGACGGCGTTCTTGGCCTCCTTCACCGTGGCGAAGACGGACCCGCTCCCCGCGGCCCTGGTCCCTCCCAGGACGGGGTCTCCCCCCAGCCCCGCGACGAAACCCGCCGGGTCGTCTATGCCGTCGTTCACCCCTATGTTCTGATATATCAGCACCTCGGGGTCAGCCGCCGCTATGGATTCAGCGGAGACCTGCATGTACCTCCCCGCGCCCTCGAAGACGTTGTCCACGCACAGCCCGCCGAGGATGCTCCCGCTGATGTATCCCGGGCCGACCGCGTAGGTGCGGGTCATCATCAGCGCCACGTCGAGCCTGTCCCCGCCCCTCTCCTCCGCCACTATGCGCTCGCACCAGCCCGAGATCTTCCCTATGGCGGACCTCATCTCCGACACGACCCTGTCCGCCTGCGCCTCCCTGCCGACCGCCTTCCCCATCATGGCTATCTTGTCGTACACGTCCTGGACCCCGTTGGGGCTGCCGTTGACCACGATGTAGGTCGCGCCGAGCGCGTCCAGCGCCTTCCTTATGTTCTCGTTGGTGCCGTAGGTGCCCATTATGATCAGGTCGGACTCCACGGAGACCATGGTCTCGGCGGACATGTTGTACATGCCCCCCAGCTCCTTGATCCTCCCCCCGTCTATGCCGTCCCTTATCGCCTTCGGGAAGTCGTCGTCCGTCATCCCTATGACGCGGGGGTCCTCGCTGTATATCTCGTCGTCGCTGGAGACCCCCACCAGCCTGGAGCTCACGCCCAGCCCGCACAGTATGGCGGCGGTGTTCACGTCCTGGGAGACGATCCTGTCGGAGGATTCTATGGTCACCTCCCTCCCGAGGAAGTCGGTCATGGTCACAGGCCCTCTGTCGGAGCCCCCGTCCCGGGGGATGGCCATCAGGCCCGCGCCCGCGATCGCGACGACCGCGGCGATCGCTATCGCGGCTAAGATCTTGGATTTGTTCCGCATGGATGTTGGATGTATATTCCAATATATGGGAGTTGCTAGCCGCGGCATCGTTTCTAGGCTGATGCGCCCCTTGCGCGGGGAGGGAAGATGGAAGATACAACCAACAATAGAAATAGCCGGATCAATATTCCAATTCAAAACCACCGAGAGTCGTCATATCATGAAGAAGAGATCCGTATACCCGTTCGCCGCCATAGTCGGCCAGGAAAACATGAAGGAGGCCCTGATCCTGAACACGATATACCCCCTGATAGGGGGGGTCCTCATAAGGGGCGAGAAGGGGACCGCCAAGTCCACCGCCGTGAGGGCCCTGGCGGATCTGCTCCCGGAGAGGAGCGTCGTCGCCGGCTGCGCCTGCGGCTGCGACTGGGGCGCGTCGGACCTCTGCCCCGAGTGCATCGAGAGGAGGGCGTCCGGGGAGGCGTCGGAGGCGAAGGCCCCCATGAGGGTGGTGGAGCTCCCGCTGAGCTCCACCGAGGACCGCATAGCCGGGACCCTCGACATAGAGCACGCCATAAAGACCGGCAGGAAGAAGTTCGAGCCCGGGGTCCTGGCCAAGGCCAACGGCAACATACTGTACGTGGACGAGATCAATCTGCTGGACGACCACATCGTGGACCTCCTGCTGGACGCCGCCGCCATGGGCGTGAACTTCATCGAGAGGGAGGGCATATCGTACTCCCACCCGTCCCGGTTCATACTGGTGGGGACCATGAACCCCGAGGAGGGGGACCTGAGGCCGCAGCTCCTGGACAGGTTCGGCCTGATGGCGGACGTGGCGTCGGAGCGCGACGAGAAGCGCAGGATGGAGATCATAGAGAGGCGCATGGAGTTCGAGAAGGACCCCGACGGCTTCAGGGAGGACTACGCCGCGGAGCAGCAGAGGCTCCGCGCGGACATAACGGAGGCCAGGTCCCTCGCGTCCGAGATATCCCCCGGCCCCGATGTCATACGGGCGGCGGTGAGGATCCCCCTGCACCTGGGCACGGACGGCCATCGCGCCGACCTGACTCTGATAAAGGCCGCCGTGGCGTACGCGGCCCTCTGCAAGAGGGCCGAGGTGCTGCCTGAGGACGTGGTCCACGTCTCCGGGCTGGTCATGCCGCACCGCATGAGGAGGAACCCGTTCCAGGATTCGACCCTGAAGACCGAGGAGCTGGACAAATGGGCGAAGACGGCGTTCGGAACGGGATGAGGCCCGCGTTCCCCTTCTCCGCCGTGGTCGGCAACGACCTGGCGAAGAAGGGGATAGTGTGCGCCCTGTCGTCCCCCGACATAACGTCCGCGCTGGTCTGCGGGCCGAAGGGGTCCGGCAAGTCGGTCCTGGCCAGGTCCATATCCGCCATATCCGGCGACAGGAGGCTCATAACCCTCCCGCTGAGCGCGACGGAGGACCAGATATTCGGCGGGATCGACCTCGAGAAGACCATGAGGGACGGAACAAAGGCCCTCTCGGACAGCGTCCTGGTACGATCCGACGGCAACATACTGCTGGCCGAGAACGCCAACCTCCTCCCGGAGGCCGTGCTGCACCAGGTCCTCAACGCCGCGGGGACGGGGTTCAACACCGTGGAGAGGGAGGGGGTGTCCGAGACGCACGACTGCCGCTTCCTGCTGGTGGCGACCATGGACGCGGAGGAGGGCGGGCTGTCCGAGCACATCCTGGACCGCTTCGACGTGTGCGTGTTCATGTCCGCCATGGAGGACGAGTCCCTGAGGGCGGAGGTGGTCTCCAGGAGGCTGGCGTTCGAGGCGGACCCCGAGGGGTTCGCGTCGAGATACGGGGAGCGGGATTCTCGGCTGGCCGCGGAGATAGCCCGCGCCAGGTCCGCCGCCAGGTTCACCAGGGTCCCACCCGGGTACTGCGGAGCCATATCCGAGGTGTGCAACGACCTCAACGTGGCGGGCCACAGGGGGGACATATCCGTGATGAACGCCGCCTGCGCCATCGCGGCGCTGGACGGCAGGGACGTGGCGAACCTCGAAGACCTGAAGGCGGCCGCGTCCATATGCCTGGAGCACCGGCGCAACGACCAGGATCGGAGCGACCAGCCGCCCCCGCCGCCTCCCCGGGAGCAGGAGCGGGAGGAGCGGGACGACGACAGGGAGGACGATAGGGAGGATGACAAAGGGGACGACATGGGGGGCGAGGGAGACGCGGATCGGAGCGATCCGCCGGAGGACTCCCCCCCGCCCGACGCGCCGCCCCCGCCGCCTCCCCCCGACGACGGGGAGCTCCGCGAGGAGGTGTTCTCCGTCGGGGAGTCGTTCAAGATAATCGACTACATGCCCGGGGCGGACAAGGCGCCCAGGGCGTGCAAGTCCGGCAGGCGCTCCAAGGCCGATTCCGAAGACAGGTCCGGCAGGTGCATCGGCTTCAGGATCCCCAGGGGGAAGGTGCGCGACATAGCCCTGTGCGCCAGCATCAGGGCGGCGTCCCCGTACCAGCTGGCCAGGGACCACGGCGAGATGGCGGTGGTCCTGGAGCCGGACGACCTGCGGGAGAAGGTGAGGGAGAAGAGGCAGGGGAGCAGCATACTGTTCCTGGTGGACGGGAGCGGGTCCATAGGCGCGCAGAAGCGCATGGTCGCCGTCAAGGGCGCGATCCTGTCGATGCTGAAGGACGCGTACCAGAAGAGGGACGAGATAGGCATGGCGGTCTTCCGCATGGACAAGGCGGAGGAGATACTGCCCATCACCAGGAGCGTCCTGAAGGCGTACAAGGTTCTGGCGGAGATACCGACCGGGGGGAGGACCCCCCTGATACACGGACTGATCAAGGGCCACGAGATGCTGAGGGAGAAGATCACCAGGGAATCCGCCCCCGTGATGGTGGTCATCTCCGACGGCAAGTGCAACGTCCCGTACACCCCCGGGGCGAAGCCCATAGACGAGATGCTGTCCACGGCGAGGTCGATGTCGGGGTCGGGGGTGCGCTTCATAGTCATAGACACCGAGACGGGGAGCCTGCGCTTCGGCCTGGCCCTGGAGCTGTGCAGGGCCCTGAACGGCACGTACCTGTGCCTGGAGGACCTGAACGCCGAGTACATAGAGAGCTCGGTCAGAGCGGCGATGAGGGATGCGTGAACAGAGATGGCGAGACATTACGAGAACAATCCGGAGAGCCCCGAGAGGGAGATAAGAGTGGTGAACCTGAGCGTCGTGAACTTCGACAGCGTCTTCCTGGGGAAGGCGCTGGAGGAGGTCTGCGACGTGCCCGTGAAGATAAGGATGTGCTGCGGGGACTCGCAGGAGATGGACGCGGACGAGGAGTCGTTCCTGGACTTCATGATGGCGGTCCGCGGCGCGGACTTCGTCATCGGGAGGTTCCACGGCGACGAGTCCATGTTCAAGAAGTACCCCCGCATGAAGGAGGTCCTGGACAGGAACGGCACCGACATGATCTACCTGGGCAGCATGCCCGAGTTCAACTCGGAGAACCGCGGCAGGTTCAAGCACTCGGATTCGGAGTACAACAGGCTCATGGCACTCTGCCTGCTGGGCGGGGAGGAGAACAACAGGTCGGTGTGCAGGTGGCTGTGCAGCGTCATAGGCGGGCGCCCGGACGTGGAGGTCCCCCCGCCCGCGTTCGTGAGGACGGAGGGGCTGCACGAGAAGTTCACCGGCGGGGAGACCGACGGGGAGAGGTACCTGAGGGGCCTGGACCCGTCCAGGCCCACGGTGGCGGTGATGCTGCACCAGGCGACGCTGACCAAGGGGCGCGCCCAGGCGGTGGAGGACCTGATAGAATCGCTGACGGGGAAGGGCGCGAACGTCGTCCCCGTGTTCTTCGAGTCGTCCCCCAACGAGTTCACCGGGAGCCTCGGCATAAGGAAGACGATAGAGAAGTACCTCTATCTGGACGGGCGGCCCGCCGTTGACTGCGCCGTCCTCGGATCGAGCTTCTCCCAGCTGGCGGTGGGGACCCCGGGCGCCGGCGAGACGGGCGGCCCGTACAACTTCTTCAAGGACCTGGGGGTCCCCCTGATACAGGGCCTGAGCCTCCTGAGGGACGTGGGGAAGTGGGAGGAGGACATCTACGGGCTCACGTCGGTGGAGATAGGGACCACGGTCATATGGCCCGAGTTCGACGGGCAGATCATCTCGGTGCCGCTGAGCTTCAGCGTGGTGGACGACGAGGGGAGGTACGCCAGCGTGTCGGTGGCGGACAGGATAGACAGGATAGCCTCGCTGGCCATAGCCTGGGCGGAGCTCCGCAGGACGCCTCCCGCGGAGAGGAGGATAGCCATCCTCCTGAACATGTACCCCCCCACCAACGACCGCGTCGGGGGGGCCGCGGGCCTGGACAGCTTCGAGAGCATACGCAGGTGCATGATCCTGATGAGGGAGCAGGGATACTCCATAGACCACATCCCGGGGCCCGGCAACGAGCTGGTGAGCGAGGTCCTGGCGGGGGTCACCAGCGACCTGGAGTGGGTCCCGGAGGGCGAGATAGCCGAGAGGGCCGCGGACATGGTCGGGGTCGAGAGGTACACGGAGTGGTTCGACCCCCTGTCCGACAAGGCGAAGGAGGGGATCCGCAGGAGCTGGGGGGACCCGCCCGGGATCATAACCACCCACGGCGGGGAGTTCGTGATACCGGGGATACGCAACGGCAACCTGTTCATAGGCATACAGCCCAACAGGGGGCAGCACGAGCAGGCGGAGACGCTGTACCACGACCCCCGCGTGGTGATGCCGCACCAGTACCTGGCGTACTACAGGTGGCTCAGGGACGAGTTCAAGGCGCACTGCGTGGTGCACATGGGCACACACGGGACGCTGGAATGGCTCCCGGGCAAGGGCAACGGGCTGTCCCGGGACTGCTACCCCGACGTGATCCTGGACACCATGCCCAACGTGTACCCGTACATAATAGACGACCCGGGCGAGGGGGTCCAGGCCAAGAGGAGGACCAACTCCGTCCTCATAAGCTACATGTGCCCCGCCATGACCCGCGCCGGCGGGTACGACGAGCTCATGGACCTGGACGGCAAGCTCCAGGAGTACCTGCACTACCAGAACACGGGGCTGCTGGACAAGTGCGCCGCCCTGGGCGAGGACATATTCGGGATAGTCCAGAAGATAGACATGCTGAAGGAGCTGGGGCTGGAGAAGGGATGCTCCGTCGGGGACGTGACCGAGAAGATAGACCTGATCTACGACTACGTCTCCGACCTGAAGGACGCGATGATAAAGGACGGCCTCCACATTCTGGGGGAAGTCCCCGAGGGCGAGAGGCTCATGGAGACGGTCTACAGCCTGTGCAGGCTGAGGAACGGGAGCGTGGCGTCCCTGCGCGGGTCGGTGGCGGCCGCCAGGGGGCTGGACCTGGACGAGCTCCTGGACAAGCCGTCCGCTGTGAACGCGGCGTCCGGGAGGCTCAACGGCGCGCTGACGGACGAGGTGGACAGGGACTTCAACCTGCTGCTGGACGGGATGCGCGACGCGGGGTTCGACGCGGAGAGGTCGGTCGGCAGGGCGAGGGAGATGTTCGGGGAGCTGCCGGGCGGGATGGAGGAGTCCATATCCTACGTCTGCGGCCACACCTACCCGTCGGTCATGAGGATGTCCGACGAGACGGACAGCTTCATGACGGGGATCGGCGGGGGGTACGTGCCCCCGGGCCCGTCGGGGTCGCCCACCAGGGGCAACGCCCACCTGCTGCCGACTGGCACCAACTTCTACTCCATAGACCCGTCCGCCGTCCCGTCGGAGGCCAGCTGGCGCGTCGGGTCCAAGATGGCGGGGGACATGGTCGCAAGGTACGTGGAGGACAACGGCAGGTATCCCGAGAGCATAGGCATCGTGGTGTGGGCCACGGACACCATGAAGACCTGCGGGGACGACGTGGCGTACATCATGAGCCTCATGGGCGTGAAGCCCACGTGGGGGTCCGTGGGCGGCAAGGTCACCGGCATGGAGCTGATCCCGCTCTCCGAGCTGGGGAGGCCCAGGATAGACGTGACGTGCCGCATAAGCGGGCTGTTCAGGGACTCGTTCCCCAACCTCAGCGACATGATCTCGGACGCGTACCGGATGATATCGGAGCTGGACGAGTCCGACGAGGAGAACTACTACAAGAAGCATTTGAAGGAGGACATGAAGAGGTACATCCGCGAGGGGATGTCCGCGGCGGACGCGGACGACATGTCCAGGCTGAGGATCTTCGGGGACCCGCCGGGGCAGCACGGGAACGGGGTCTCGGTGCTCATAGCGTCGTCCAAGTGGGAGACGCTGGACCAGATAGCGGAGACCTACGCCACGTGGGGCGCGTACGCATACGGCGGGAAGTGGAAGGGGCAGAAGGTGACGGCGGCGTTCAAGTCGCGCATGGGCGCGCTGGACGTGACCGTGAAGAACCACAACGACCGCGAGTACGACATGCTGGACATAGACGACGACTACGACTGCCTCGGGGGCATGAACGCGTCCGTGAGGACTTTCGGGGGGCACATGCCGTATTCGGTCATAGGCGACAGCTCGGACGTGGACCGCCTCAAGACGCGCACGCTGGACGAGGAGACCGCGTACGTGATGAGGAGCAGGGTCCTGAACCCGAAGTGGTTCGAGGGGCTGAAGCCGCACGGGTACAAGGGCGCAATGGAGATGTCCAAGCTCACGGAGTACATGCTCGGGTGGAGCGCGACGTCCGGGAACATAGACGAATGGATGTTCCAGGCGGTGACGGACAAGTACCTCTTCGACGAGGAGAACAGGAAGTGGATCGACGAGAACAACCCGTACGCGCTCAGGGAGATGCTGGAGGACATGCTGGAGGCCATAAGCCGGGATCTGTGGGACGCGCCGGAGGACGTCAGGGAGAGGCTGAGGGAGCTGTACCTGGAGTCCGAGGGCAGGATGGAGGAGCTGTCGTCGGGCAGGCCCCCGCTCGCCTGACGGGCCCGAGGCGCCCCGCCGCGCCGGCCGGGCGGGGGCGCCTATATGCGGTCGCGCTCCGCCGCATCCCCCCTCCCCGGTCACTCCCCGCCGCCCAGCTCCTCGAACTTCGCCTTCATGGTGGGGTTGTTGCGGGTGAGCCTCTTCACCGTGAGGCCCTCCGCCTTGTCGTTGGCGAGCCTGAGGTTGTTCTCGGAGCCTATGAGCGCCGCCTTGATCTTCTCAAGCTCCTTTATGGTCTTGTCTATGCGGTCGACCGCGTCCTGGAACTTCTCGCTGGCCAGCCTGTAGTTCCTGGAGAAGCCCTCCCTGAAGTCGTTGAGGTCCCTCTCGAAGTTGGTCACGTCGACGTTCTGGTTCCGGATCTGCTCCAGCTCCGTCCTGTACGCCACCGACTTCATCGCGCTGTCGCGCAGTATCGTGATCATGGGGATGAAGCTCTGGGGGCGGATCACGTACATCTTCTCGTAGCGGTAGGACACGTCCGCTATGCCTGAGTTGTAGAAGTCGTTGTCCATCTCCAGGAGCGAGACCAGGACGGCGTACTCGCACCCCTTGGCGGCCCTGTCCCTGTCCAGCTTGTCGAAGAAGTCCTCGTTCCTCTTCTTGGCGGCGGTGGCGTCCGCCTCGTTCTTCATCTCGAACATTATGGATACGAGCTCGTTGCCGTCGCGGTCCATCTCGCGGAAGATGTAGTCGCCCTTGCTGCCGTCCCTGGCGTCGCTGTCCTTCTCGAAGTACGAGTTCTTGAAGGCGGTGGCCCTCAGCTTGTTGAACTCGTTCTCGCAGTGCTGCTCCAGGGACTCCCCGATCATCTTCGTGGACTGCCTCGCCTTGAAGTCCTTGTAGTAGGCGATCTGCTCCTCCTTCTCCTTCAGCCTGGCCTCATAGGCCTCCTTCAGGCTGCTCTCCGAGAGCGCCTTCTCCGCATCCTTGCCCTGGATCTGGCTCTTGAGCGCGTCGCGCTCCCTCTCGATGTTCGCGATGATCTCCCTGGTCTCCAGCTGCTTGGACGCCTCCTGGCTCTCCATCTTGCCCTTGAGCTCCGCTATCACGGAGTTCTTCCTCTCGACCTCCGCGGCCAGCTCGCCGTCCTTCTCGGCCATGAGGGTCCTGAGCCCCTCTATCTGCAGCCTGAGCTCGGAGGTGGCCTTGCTCACGACCAGCTCCTCCGTGGCCTTGGCGGACTCTATCCTGGCCCTGAGCTCGGCGTTCTCCGCCTCCCTCTTCTTGACCTCCTCCCCCATGGCCTCCCTGGCCGCGCTGGCTGCGTTGGCCGCCGCCAGGTCCCTCTCCGCCCGCCACTTCTCCTCCCTGGCGGCCACCTCCTTCTCGAACTCCGCGTTGCGGACCTGCCTGACTATGTCCGCAGACAGGGACTCGTCCACCTTGAAGACCTCGCCGCACTTCGGGCACCTTATCTCGCTCAACAGAAACCACCTGCCCGCATATCGGGCGCCGGGTTGAAAACCGTTTCTCCGACGCGCGGGATCCCCCGTCACCCGAGGGCCACGTCCAGCACCATCATCGCCGCGAACCCGGCCAGGACCCCGAGCGTGGCTATGGTCTTGCTGTCCCTGAACGACTCCGGTATCAGCTCGGAGCACACCACCGCGATCATCGCCCCCGCGGAGAACGACAGCGCCATGGGGAGGGCCCCCCTCACGGACATCGCGAACATCACGCCCACGACCCCTGCGACGGGCTCCACTATGCCGGACCCCTGCCCTATGAGGAAGCTCTTCAGGCGCGAGTACCCCTCCCTGCGCAGCGGGAGGGACACGCACGCCCCCTCAGGGAAGTTCTGAAGCCCTATCCCGAGGGCCAGGGCCATGGCGGCGGCCACCGTCATGCCGTCCGCCCCCATGGCGGCCCCGCCGAACGCCACGCCCACCGCCAGCCCCTCGGGGATGTTGTGCATGGTGACGGCGGAGGTCAGCAGGAGGGACCTCCTGACGGAAGGCCCCCTGGCGGCGATCTTCGCCGTCCTGGACATGACGAGGTCGGAGAAGACCACGAACGCCCCTCCCGCGAGGAACCCGATCCCCGCGACCATCCACGACACTCCCCCCATCTCGGCGGACAGGTCTATGGCGGGGGCGAGCAGCGACCAGAACGACGCGGCCATCATGACGCCCGCGGCGAACCCCATCATCATGTCGAGGGCCTTCCTGTTCATGGCCTTGAAGAAGAACACCATGGCGGCGCCGAGGGCGGTGACCGCGTAGGTGAACAGCGTCGCGAGGAGCCCCTGCACGACGGGGCTCTGTTCGAAGAACCACGACATCATGCGGGGCCGGCCCCCGCATGAAAACAAGCCTCGCAAGCGCCGCGCCCCTGGTCCATAGATCCGCCTCCGTCCGCGCCGCCTGCGATCTGGCTGTAGGCGCGCGCGGCCATACGTCTGATACGGGGGGTGCGACGGCTTTTTTGCTATATATAAATTTAGGATATCCTAAAATAATTCGGGGGATCGATCCGCGGGGAGCGCGGTCACTCGGCGGACCTGTGCCCGGCTGGAGTCATCTTCAGGCCCGCCACCCCCGCCAAGATCACCGCCAGGAACGCCGCGGTGAGGGGGCTGACGGACTCCAGCCCCATGGCGGCGGACGCCGCCACCGTCCCGACGACCCCTATGCCTATCCACACGGTGTACGCCGTGCTCACGGGGATAGCCGCCTTCATGGAGGCGGAGAGGCACCATATGCTCAGGAACAGAAACGCCACCACGACCGCGTCCCACAGGGGGTCCGTGAACCCGTCCGTGTAGTCCAGCCCTATGGCCCAGACTATCTGGAACGCGCCCCCCAGGGCTATGGCGGCCCATCCCGCCCCCTCCCTCATATCATCCCCCCGGAGGACAGCCTGACCCCGATCACGCCTATGACGATCATGGACACGAACGCGACCCTCCTGGCGGACAGCGCCTCCCTGTAGGCGACCGCGCCTATGCCCACGACTATGACCGCGCCGATCCCCGCCAGCAGGGCGTAGGACAGGCCGGGCCCCAGCTCGGCGACGGCCAGCGCCAGCAGGTACAGGCACGCCATTATGGAGGCTATCGTGACGGCTCCCCATAGCGCCCTCCTGAATCCGTCCGACTTCTCCAGAGCCACCACCCAGCACGGCTCGAGCGCGCTGGCCGCGAGCAGGTACGCCCAACCCATTTCCATGGGCGGTGGCAACGGCGAGCGGATATATCTTATGTAGCCCCGCCGGAGGCCCTCTCCGCCGCCTCGGCGGCGTGGCGCACGAATATGTCCCTGAACGCCGCGTACTCGCCCAGCCCCTTCAGGACGCACCGCACCCTGTACCCCTCGCCCTCAAGGGCCTTCTTCAGGGAGCCCTCCCCGTCCCCCGCCATGTCGTTCACGGCGTGGTCCCCGGCCACCAGCATGAACGGGAACAGGACGGCGTCGTCGTATCCTCCCTCCCCCATCAGGCGCATGGTCTCCTCGAAGCCCGGGAACCCCTCGACGGTGGTGACGTACACGTCCGGCATCCCCGCGAACAGCAGCTTCAGGTACAGCTGGCTGTACGCCGCGTTGGCGTGGTGCTCGGACCCGTGCCCCATGAGGACGACCGCGGCGCCCTCTCCGGCGACGTCGCGCGCCTCCGCGGCCAGGGAGGACGATATCGCCTCGACCGCGAGCCCGTAGTCCTCGTCGGAGGTCAGCATGGGCTTGCCGACGGCGAGGGACGCGAAGCGCCCCTCGTACCTCAACGCGATCCTCGCCACGTCGTCGTACTCCATGCCGTTCATGACGTGGACCGGCTGCACCGCCACGGTGTCGAACCCGTCCGCGGCGAGCCTGTCGAGGGCCTCGTCGATGTAGTCCACCTTCTCCCCGTCCCTCTGCGCCAGCTTCTTTATGACCATCTTGCTGGTGAAGGCGCGCCTGAACTCCCAGTCGGGGAACGCCTTCGCGATCGCGTCCTCTATGGCGCCTATGGTCTTCTTCCTGGTCTCGGCGTAGCTGGTCCCGAAGCTGGCTACGAGCATGGCTTTCTTATGGGGGGTCATATGATCAATTGGATATATCTGCCGATATAGATAACGGTGACGGGCGCGCGCCCGCCGCGGGCGCCGCCCCCCCTGTCGAGGAGCCAGTCCACCGCCCCCTGACCGTTATGCCCTCCTCCGTCGAGGACCTGGGCCACCCGTTCAGCAGGATGGCCGTCTTCGGATGGCTGTCCCTTATGGCTCCGAGCGGCGCCGGCTCCCTCTTCTCGGCCTCCTCGTCGTAGTATCCGAGGCAGACCTGGAAGCACTCCGTCCCGCCCAGGGGCGCCCTGGCGACGAAGTCCACCTCCTTGGAATCCCACGTCCCGACGCGCGCGCCGTAGCCGCGTCTGATCAGCTCCAGGCGCCTCTTCCTTCTGACGGCCTCGACGATCGTGGGCCGCACCGCTCTACAGATCGATTTTATGTCGATTATATTGTACAAAGTCGGCTATAAATTGGGTTTGTGTACAGTATAATGTACAATTTCACCCTATCGTGCGTCCCGCATGCGCAGGGCGCGGGAGTCACGCGTCGTCCATCGAGAGCCCTCTCAGGCGGACCTCGTACCCGTCGAGGAGGCTCCCGAGAGCCTCCGCCTTCGCCGCCAGCGCGCGCATGTCGAGCCTGTCCCGGCTCTTCTTTATCTCAATCACGTCCGCCGTCCCGTCGAACCCGTTGAGGACGATCGCATCGATCTCCACGCTCCCGTCCCTGGACCAGTACCCCCCGATCTCGGTGTACGTCTCCTCCTCGGCGATCCTCTGCCTGAAATAATCCTCCAGCGCCCTCCCCATGTACTCGTCCAGCCCCTCCCGCACGGCCCTGGCCAGCAGGTCCAGCCTGCCGGATTCGACGTAGTCCGAGTTTGGCAGGACGAACCTGAAGTAGAACCGCAGGTACATGTCGGATATGCGCCATCTCGCGTTGCGCCCGCCCCGCTCCGAGAAGACGGGGCGGCTCTGCCTTATCAGGGAGTGCTCCGCCTCCAGCTTCCTGAGGTACGCCCCCGAGTCCACTCCGAGGGCGGCACTGATCTCCGATCTGCGGTTCCTGCCGCCCGCTATGAGCTGCAGGATGGAGAAGTACGTCCTATAGTCCCTCCCGAACTCGGACACCAGCAGGTCCCTGCCGTCCCTAAGGAACACGGAATCCGCCGATATCGCCCTCTCGACCATGTCTTCCGCCGTGCGGCACCCTGAATCCATCAGGGCCCTCACGTACTCGGGGACCCCGCCCGTGAGCATGTACAGCGCGACCGCGTCCTCGGGGGACCCGCCCCCGCCGTGGTCCGCCAGGATCTCCTTCAGGGTCCCGATGGCGAAGGGGCGAACCTCGATCTTGGAGGTGGCCCGCCCGAACAGGGGCTCCCCCGCGCCCTCGAACAGCTTCGTCATCATGGAATGGACGGAGCCGCTGACGATCAGGTTGATCCTGGAGGAATCGCGGTAGAGGTCCCATATCTTCTGGATCTCGCCGTATATGGCGGGGTTGACGTGCGCCAGGTCTTGGAACTCGTCGATCATGACCGTGATCGGGTCCGACCTGGAGGAGATCATCAGGGCCTTGAGCAGGTCTCTGAACCTGGTCGCGCTCCCGGCGATCTCTATGCCCGCCTCCATGGCGGCCTTCTGCATCTTCTCGCACAGGAGGGGCTCCGCCACCCTGGACACGAAGAGGTAGACGGACCTGCGCCCCTCGGCGGACCTGACCATCAGCGCGGTCTTCCCGACCCGGCGCCTCCCCAGCAGAACGGTGAACGCGCTCGACCGCTCCGACCGCTCCCTGATCCGCTCCAGCGCCTCGAGCTCCTCTTCCCTCGCGTAGAACCTCATGTTCCTCGGATGTGTGACGCATACTATAGTAATATAAATTACGGTAATACACGTTACGATAATTTCGGTTACGATAGCTCCGCAAAACGCGGGGCGGGCGCGGTGCTCGCGGACGCGCCGGGGAGCGAGGGGTTCAGGGGAGGCATCGCGGAGAACTTCGTCGCTACGGAGATCGCGGCCGCGCTGGAGGCGGACATGTATTACTGGGGGTCCGACGGGAGCGCGGAGGTGGATCTGCTGATATCTGACGGGAGGTCCGTCGTGCCCATGGAGGTGAAGTCCGGGGACAGGTTCAGGGCGGCGGGCCTGAAGGAGTACATCGATCGCTACTCCCCCGAGAAGTCTGTGATCGTGTCGAGGAAGGGGCCGCGCGACGGGAGCGTGACGCACATCCCGCCGTATCTCGTATGGGACGCCCGCAGGCGCCTGGACTGGGATGGCTCGTGAGCGTAGAGACATCGACTTGGGAAGCGGAACACAGTCAACTTGGGAAGCGGAACACAGTCAACATGGTAAGTAAAATATAGTCAAAATAGGAAGTATAATATTTGTACATATGATCTGGACGTTGTGCCCAAAAAATACGTGAGCCGGGTCATAGACTCTTTTATAGAGAAGCGCCTCGAATCAGCTGGCGCGATACAGATCGAGGGCTCCAAGGGATGCGGCAAGACGCGCACCGCCGAGAAGTTCTCTAAGAGCGCATTCTATCTCGTCGATCCCAACAATCCCGGCAATCTTTCTATGGCCCTCTCATATCCCGCAGAGGCTCTCAAGGGGGGCGTTCCGAGGCTGATCGACGAATGGCAGCTTGCGCCGAACCTGTGGGACGCGGTCAGGTTCACGGTCGACGAGCGCGGCGAGAAGGGGCAGTTCATACTGACGGGATCGTCCGTCCCGCGGGACGACGGATACCATCACAGCGGCGTGGGTCGCATATCCCGCGTCCTGATGAGGCCCATGAGCCTCTTCGAATCGGGGGAATCGGACGGATCCGTATCCCTCGGCTCGCTTTTCAGAGGCGATGGCATAACGCCGCGCGAATCCGGGCTGCGCATATCCGACCTGGCCTCCCTGGTCGCCCGGGGGGGATGGCCGTCCAGCGTAATCGACGGGAGGCGGGACGCGTCTTACGCGCAGGACTACATCGAGATGGTGTCGGGTTCGGAGATATCCCGCGTCGACGGCGTGAGGCGCGATCCCGAGACGGCCATGAGGGTCATCAGGTCCCTGGCCCGCAACGTGTCTTCGACGGCGAGCGTGGAAACGATCGCGGGAGACGTGGCCGGAGACGGCAGGGCGGTGTCCGCGAAGACGGTGCAACAATACGTCGGGGCCCTCGCCCGCATATTCGTCTCGGAGGACGTCCCCGCATGGAACGCGTCCACGCGCTCCAAGACCGCCATCCGCACGTCCCCTAAGAGGCAGCTGGCGGACCCGTCCCTGGCCGCCGCCGCTCTGGGCATGGACGCGGACGGGATCCTCAGGGACTTCAGGACCTTCGGCCTGCTGTTCGAATCTCTGTGCGTCAGGGACCTCAGGGTTTATTCGCAGCCGCTCGGCGGGAAGGTGTTCCATTACAGGGACCGCTACGGGCTCGAGGCGGACGCGGTGGTGTCCCTCAGAGACGGCAGATGGGGGGCGGTGGAAGTCAAGCTGGGCATAGACGGCGTAGAGGCCGGCGCCCGGAGCCTGCTGAGGCTGAGCGAGAGGATAGACCATGAGAGGATGAACCCGCCCTCGTTCCTGGCAGTCATCACGGGGACGGGGTACGCGCACAGGCGCGGGGACGGCGTCCTGGTCGTCCCCATAGGCCTCCTCGGCCCGTGACCTCCCCTGCGGCCGCGCGTGGTCGCAAACAACCGGGCCGCCGTGCGCAGGCGGCGCACATGCTAGGGGCGACAGCAGGCGACATAATCGGTTCGGCGCACGGGCGGAACAACGTCGAGACGAAGGGCTTCCCGCTGTTCCGCGGGGACCGCTTCTCCACGGACGACGCCGTCATGGCCGCCGCGGTGGCGGAGGCGATGCGCATATGCCGCGCGCACCCGGAGAAGAAAGGCATAGGGGGACCCGCGGCGGGAGGCTGGCTAGAAGGGTGGACAATGGTGGACGAGGCGAGATTCGAACTCGCGGCCTCTGCCTTGCGAAGGCAGCGATCTACCGGGCTGATCTACTCGCCCATTGTGTTGAACGTGACAATCCAGCAAAGGATATAAACTTTAGCAGAGCCGGACGGGGGGTTGAAAACGAAAGGCCCCGGGCGCGAGCGCCCGGTAAAGGGTTTCAGGTCTTCTTGAGCTTCCACTTCACGAGGTAGATCAGCCCGCTGATGATCACAAGCATAACCACTGCGACGACCCCTCCCCAGATGTCCCCGAGGAGGTAGTACGCCACGAGGAGGCCGGCTATGCCGATCACGCCGTACTTCTTCAGTATGCGCCCGCCTCCGAGCGCGAACGTGAACCCTATGATTATCAGCCACATTATGAGGCTGACCAGCACGTCGGATCCGAGGGACCCTATGCTCGCGTCTCCCACTAGCTTGTCCACTTCCCCGGAGAGGAAGTGCCCGCAGAGCGCGGGCACGACTATGAGCAGGATCAGAGTGAAGAATATCCCTCCGACCAGGCTGTGCAACGCGCCCGGCTTGTCGCTGTCTTCTTTAGACATGTCCACTGGAGGAGCGGGCGCGTATTTAAACGGTGTTTCGAAATCGGAATCGGCAATCTAGAAATAGGGACGACCCCGTTCCCCCAACGGCGGTAAAAATGACAAAGCTCAGCGAAGACGTGAAGAAGGTGCTGTCCGCGAACAAGCTGTTCCCGCTCGCGACGTCGTCCAGGGACGGGACCCCCAACGTGGTGCCCGTGGGGATGCTAATGCTCCAGCCGGACGGGGAGACCATATGGATCGTGGACAACTTCATGGGGAAGACGCTGTCCAACCTGCGGGAGAACCCCGCGGCGTCGTTCTACGTGTGGTCCGCCGACAGCCCGGACTCCTACCAGATCAAGGGGGAGGTGACCCTCGAGGACTCGGGCGAGGACTACGAGAGGGCGGTGTCCATAGCGCACGCGAGGAAGGAGACGCTGCCGGCCAAGACGCTGATAAAGATGAGGGTCTCCGAGGTGTTCTACACCACGCCCGGGCCCAAGGCGGGGAAGAGGGCCTGAGGGTCACTCGGGGTCGCCCTTCACGCGCTGCGTGAAGTACCCTATCAGGGCCCCCGCGGGTATCATGACGGCGCTGGCGATCCCCGCGCCGGAGGAGTAGAACAGCGCGAAGACTATCGCGCCGGACACGGCCCCGAAGATCGCGCCGTACCTCATGTCCGAGCGCGCCTTGTCCGAGGTCAGCCCGAATCCCTCCTTCCGACGGCCTCCGCCGCGCTCTCCACCATCTTGTCGACGATCTCCCTGGACCGTCCGACGTAGCCCGCGGGGTCCATGGCCTCGTCCAGCTCCTCCGCGGTCATGGCGTCCGTCACCTCCCTCCTCTCGAGGAGGGCGGACCTGAGGTCGGACCCCTCGGCTATGGCGCGCATGGACGCCTCCCTGAGGATCTCGTGCGCCGCCTGCCTGCCCATGCCCTTCTCGGCGAGCCTCATCATCACGGGCTCGGCCATTATGAGCCCCTTGGCGGAATCTATGTTGGCCCTCATCCTGTCGGCGTGGACCTCCAGCCCCGAGAACACCGCGTCCATCTTGTGGAGCATGTCGTCCAGGATGACGAACGCGTGGGGCAGCGTGAACCTCTCCGCGGAAGAGTTGGAGAGGTCCCTCTCGTGCCACAGGACCTGGTTCTCGAACGTGGGCTGGACGAACCCCCTCAGGACCCTGGCCAGCCCGGTGACGTTCTCCGAGCTTATGGGGTTGCGCTTCTGCGCCATGGTGGAGCTCCCCACCTGCCTGGACGCGTCGAAGGGCTCCGACACCTCCGCGATCTCGGACCTCTGGAGGTTCCTGACCTCCGTCCCGTACCTCTCCAGCGACGTGGCGACGTTGGCCAGGAGGCACACCAGCTCGGTGTATCTGTCGCGGCCCACCACCTGCGTCGCGGCGGGCTCGTAGGTGAGCCCGAGGCCGCGCATGACCTCTATCTGTATCCTCGGGAACTCCTTCCCGAGGGCGGCGCCGGTCCCGACCGCCCCCGCCATCTTCCCGGCGCAGGCGCGGGGCATTATCTGCAGGATCCTCTCCCTGTGCCTGAGCATCTCGGCGATGTACCCCGCGATCTTGAACCCGAAGGTTATCGGTATGGCGAACTGGGCGTGCGTCCTGCCGATCTGGAGGGTGTCCCTCTCCCTCTCCGCCAGGGCCGCGAGGGTGCGGAGCAGCGAATCCACGTCGTCCAGGATGATCTCCATGGCCGCCTTGATCTGGAGCGCCGTCGCGGTGTCCACTATGTCGTTGGACGTGGCGCCCAGGTGGACGTACCTGCCCGCGCCGCCCGCGCACTGCTCGGAGATCGCCTTGACCATGGCCATGAGGTCGTGGTTGGTCTCCCTCTCGATCTCCTTTATGCGGGATATCTTGACCGCCTCCAGGCTGGAGGCGCGGGCGATCTCCTCCGCGTCCGCGGCGGATATTGTGCCTATGGAGGCGTGCGCCCTGGCGAGGGCCGCCTCCACTGCCATCTGGTATCCTATGCGGCCGCTCTCGGAGAACACGGCTTTCATCTTCTTCCGCCCGTAGCGGTAGTCGAGGGGGCATATGGCGTCTTCCATCTGCTATCGTCCAATGGGATCGCTTAGGCTTATTTATACCATGTTGCGCCCCGGGCGCGGATCGCGCCTCGCGAGGGCGTGCGCCCAGACGCATTCCGCGCGCGCAAAAGCCAAGGCGGAACCCTCCGTCCCGGGGGCGGGAAGGCGCCGTCGCGGGCCCCGCGCATAGGCGACCGAGCCCCGCGCGCACAGCCAGGCATGCGATCCCATTATATCCGCAGAGCGCATGGCATGCACTCAAACTCATTACCCAGGAGGAATCAGATGGACGAAACCCGATCAAAAGGGGTCCGAAAAGGGACTGGGGCGGGGGATGAAAAAGGAAAGAAGAACAAGATCGCGATTATATCGGTCGCGCTGGCTGCAGCGATATTATGCATCGCCGCCGTCGCGCTCATCGCCTACGACGGCGGGCCCGCCGGAAACGAGAACGGCGCGCCCGGAGGCTCTGGCGGTGACGCGGGGAGGGGGGGCGGAGAGGACCTCTCCGCCGTCACGTACTCTCTAAGCTTCGACGTAGACGGCGGGACGCCTATAGCCCCGCAGGCCGTCTACAAGGGGGAGAAGGCCCACAAGCCCTCTGCGCCCGCTAAGCCCGGGATGGATTTCGCGGGATGGTACAGGGATCCCGCCCTGTCCGTCCCGTGGAGCTTCGACGACAAAGTGACCGGCAACATGGTTCTGTACGCCAAGTGGGCGAGCGAATCGCGCGAGACCGGCCCGACCTTCAAGGTGTCCTTCGTCACCGGGATAGCCCCCGCGCTGCCCGACGCCACCGGCATAGCTTCCGGCTCGCGCATGGTCGCGCCGCCGGCCCCGGTCATGGACGGATACCGCCTGAACGGATGGTACAAGGACGAGGCCCTGACCGAGAGATGGGACTTCTCTACCGACCGCGTGACCGGCGATTCCACCCTGTACGCCTGGTGGGTGGAGGTGTACGCGGTGAGGTACCACTTCCCGGTCGCGGGGGTCGCGGAGTCGGACTGGACGGTGGAGGAGACGTACTTCGCCATAGGGGACGACTTCGGCCTCATGCTGCCCGAGAGGGAGCCGTACGCCTTCGGCGGATGGTTCCTGAAGCCGTGGGGGGTCAACTACGGTCATGACGATCTATCCCAGGACAACCTCGATTCATACCCCGACGGCACCCAATGGAGCCAGACAACGGAGCTGGATCTCTACGCGTACTGGGAGGGGACCGCGGACATAGAGTATCGTCAATTCCAGTCCCTCTTCTCGCCCATCGGCTACGAGTTCGAGGCCAAGTCCCTGAGCGGCGCGGACGGGGCGCAGAAGGTGGTCCAGGAATACTATCGCGGGGTCCCCGTGACCAGGATAGCGGAGAGAGGGTTCCTGAATTCCGCTATGACCTCCATGTCTCTGCCTGACACGATAACATCGATCGGGAATGTCGCATTCAGCGGCTGCGCCGCCCTGGTCTCCATATCTCTGTCGAACGCGATAACGGAGATCGGGCAAAGCGCCTTCTACCATTGCGCCTCCCTGGAAGGCATAGTCCTCCCGTCCAATCTCCAAACCATACGGGAAGGCGCGTTCGACGGCTGCTCTGCGATCGGCGAGCTAGCCATCCCGTCGAGTATGAAGTCCCTAAAGTCGGGGGCGTTCGCCAAATGCATTGGGATAAAGAAGCTCGTGTTCGCCCCGCAGCAGACCGCCGCAGAGGGCTTGGAGATAGGGGGCGGCGTGTTCTCCGGCTGCTCGGGGATCGAAAACGCACTGATCCTGCCCTCGGGTCTGAAATCTATAGGGCTGCAAGCGTTCGATGCTTGCATAAACATCCCATTGGTGTTCATACCGAATACTGTGACCACTGTGGGGGAGAATGCGTTCCCATCCTCCCAGAGCATGACCATATGCTTGGAGGCCACTGTACCTTCGACGGGATGGAACTCGAATTGGCACCACGGCAACACGTTCCAAGAGAACTCCGTGCGCCCGCAGTGACCCCATAAACGGATCCGCCGAGGATCGGCGGATCCCGTCTTTTCATTTTTATCTCGAGCGCGGGCATCGGCCCGCGATCTATTCACGGAGGCCTCATCCGCAGCGCATCGGCTGGAAGGCGGGGCCGCGGAGCTCCCCGCGCGGCGACGGATCCCGATGCGTGCAGCCAGGCGCGCGATCATCTTATATGCGCGGACCGCGATGTCATGATCAAACTGATTACCCAGGAGGAATGAGATGGACGATACCCAAGCTAGGGGGGTCCGCAAAGGGACTGGGGAGGGGGATGAAGGAAAGAGGAAGAACAAGGCGCTGTTGCCCGCATTGCTGCTGGCGCTGTCGATCTGCGCGGTGGGGGTCGCCTGCGTCGCCGCGGCCGGAGGCTTCGGAGGCGCGGGCGACGCGCCTGGAGGTTCGGGCGGCGACGCGGGGAGGGGGGGGGGGCGGAGAGGATCTCTCCGCCGTCACGTTTTCGCTGAGGTTTGACTCCGGCGGCGGGACGCCCGTCGAGGCGCAGGCCGTCTTCAAGGGAGAGAGGGCGCACGAGCCCTCCGACCCCGCCAAGGCTGGGATGGAGTTCGCGGGATGGTACCGGGACTCTGCGTTGACCGTGCCCTGGAGCTTCGGCGACAATGTGGCCGGGGACATGACCCTCTACGCCAAGTGGGTGAGCGAGTCCCGCGAAACCGGCCCGACTTTTAAGGTGTCCTTCGACACGGGCATAGCCCCCGCGCTGCCGGACGCCACCGGCATAGCGCCCGGCTCGCGCATGGTCGCCCCGCCCGCGCTCGCCATGGACGGATACCGCATGACGGGATGGTACAGGGACGAGGCCCTGTCCGAGAGATGGGACTTCTCGGTCGACCGCGTGACCAGCGATTCCACCCTGTACGCGGGATGGGCGAGGCTGTACACGGTGAGGTACCACTTCCCGGCCGCCGCGGTATTCGAGGACAGCTGGCGGGTCGTGACGGAGAGCCATGTTTCAGGGGAGGCGCGCGCCCTCCTGGACCCTGGGGCCAGGGACCCGTACTCCTTCGGAGGCTGGTACCTGATGGTGGGGGGAGTGAACCGCACCCCGGGGGACGACGCGTCCGATGACAACCACGTCGGGTATCCCGATGGAGGGCTGTGGAGCCTGTCCGGGGATCTGGACCTCTACGCATACTGGGAGGGGACCGCTAGCCTCAGCTACGGCGATCTCGGCAACGGGCTGAGCGTGAGGCCATCGGACAAAACAGCGACCGACGTGGCGATCCCGGAATATTATCGGGGCCGCCCAGTGACCGAGATCGGAATCGTTGCATTCAGCGGCTATGCCACCCTCGAGAGCATAGCGATCCCGCCCAGCGTCACGACCATCGGGTTCGCCGCTTTCGCTAATTGCTACGCCCTCAAGAGCATAGCCATCCCGCCCGGGGTCACGACGATACAAGGCAGCGCATTCTACGGCTGCGCGGCCCTGGAGAGCGTAACCCTCCCGCAAGGCATCGATACCGTCGGAAATGATGCGTTCTCATTCTGCACGAGCCTGAAAAGCATAATCCTCCCCTCGGGTCTCAGGACTATAGGTGAGAGGGCATTCAATGGCTGCGACGCCTTGAAGACCGTGACTCTCCCGCAAGGCCTCGAAGAGATAAAATCCTCCGCGTTCCTGTATTGCTCTGCGATCAGCGAGATATACATCCCGTCGAGCGTGAAGAGCATCTGGCCACAGGCGTTCGCTAATTGCACGGGGATGAAGAAGATCGGGTTCGCCGCGCAGCAGACCGCTACGGGGGGCTTGGAGATAGAAAACGCCGCGTTCCTCGACTGCTCGGGGATCGAAGAGGCCGTGGTCCTGCCTTCGGGCTTGAAGAAGATAGGGGGCGGTGCGTTCACGGGATGCGTAAACATCCCGTCGGTGTTCATACCGAATACCGCTAGCAAGGTGGAAACCGCCTTCCCGAATGCGCTGACAATGACCAGCCCCATGACCATATACGTGGAGGCCGACCCCATACCCTCGGGATGGGACGCGAACTGGAATTACGACAACGCGTACCAGTTAGGCTCGGCTCGCCCCCAGTGACCCCATAAACGGATCCGCCGAGGATCGGCGGATCCCGTCTTTTCATATTTATTTCAAGGCCCCCGCTTCGCCCGCCCCGAGGAGGGTTGCGCGGGCGCACGGGGGCGGCCGCGGGTCCGATGGGGGAAAATGCTTATAAACGGTGGCCCTATCACCCAATCACGAAGCGGACCATGCTTCTGATCATGGTCAAGTCGAACATATTGAGTGATGATTTATGGAAGAGTTTGTGGAGGAAAAGCAGGCAGATTCTCAGGAAGAGCAGCTACAGGCGGCCGAGGCCGTCGATGCCACTGTAGAACAGGGAGCGCAGGTCGAAGAGACGCCCGTCCAGGACGCAGAGCCTGAGGCGGCGGCCCCCGTCGAGGGAGACGAGGCCGTTTCGTCTGAGAACCTTGAAAATCTTGAGCAGAAGCGCAGCATCGTCAACAACGACGCCGAGAGGCACAGGCGCCTGAGGGACGATCTGAACCGCCAGACCAAGGAGTGGAAGGCCAAGAGGGACGGCCTCAACTCCCAGGTCAGGGCGCTCGTCGACGAGGCGGGCAGATGCAGGGAGGAGAGGGACTCCTTCAACCAGAAGGTCAGGGACACGAAGGTCGTCAGGGACGAGTGGAACCAGAAGGTCTCCGCCCTGAAGGACCAGATATCCGCCCTCAGGCCCGAGCGGTCCGCCGACGAGAAGAACGAGGTGCCCGTGAAGGCGCTCAAGAAGCAGCTCCAGGATCTCGAGCTCACCCAACAGACCAGGACTCTCGGGAAAGACAAGGAGAACGAGATCGTCAAGCAGATCTCGCAGCTCGCCCGCCAGATAGAATCCAGGGAGAAGTCCCTGGAGCAGAACGGCGAGGTCAGGGAGGTCATACTGCAGCTCAGGGAGGCGAAGACGCAGGCGGAGGAATGCCACCGCCAGGTGTCCGAGCACGCCGAGGCCGCGCAGACCGCCCACGACAAGATGCTGAAGCTCTACGGCGAGGCGGACGCCCTCAGGAAGGAGGCGGACGGGGCGCAGGCCAAGTTCGTCGAGTGCAAGCAGGCCGCCGACGAGGAGCACAAGAAGCACATAGAGCAGATCAGGTCCGTCCACGAGATAGACAAGGACGTGGCCGGCATCAGGACCAAGAAGAGCGCGTCGAGGAAGAAGAGCTTCGACGACGGCGCCAAGAAGGAGGCCAAGGAGCTTTTCGAGCGCTTCAAAGCGGGAGAGAAGCTCAGCACGGACGGCCTCATGACCCTTCAGAAGTCCGGGTACCTCTGAAGATCCGCCCCAAACCCCTTCCCCCAAACCGATTCCCCTTCGCGGGCGCGCGTTTTCAGATGCGACCCGCGGGCCGTCCAGGGGCTTATATTTAGGATATCCTTAACGCCTGAACAAACTATAAATATCCCTTCAGCGATAGGACACTTAGTGGGTAAAACGGTCGGTCCGTAGAGTGCATCCCATCCCTTCTGGCTGACTGACCGTTCCCGCACTACTTTCTCTTCTCGGTTCTCTGCGCGTCCCCGCACGCGATGGTTAAAATATCCGTAAGCCGTTTCTCGGATAGGCCTGGGGTGATGGGATACGGTCTGGAGACTCGTGAGGGTGGCATTCGCGGCGGCAGCGGCGGCGGCCCTATTCGCGATGCTCGCCTCCGTCTGCGCTTCCGACGACGCCCATGCCGCCACCGCCATGGACATCACTGCGGTCTCCGGGGACACCTCCGAGTACGGCCAGCAGGTCACATTCATCGTGTCCCGCGGCGGCGACCACCTGACCGACAACCTGGTCATATACCTCGACGGCGACATAATCCGCCAGGCGTCCTTCGGCGCGAGCGACGTGTTCTCCTTCGACCTGGACTGGACGCGCCTCGCCGTGGGCCAGCACGCCCTGAGGGCGGTGTACGGCGCGGGCGTGACCGAGGAGGCCACCCTGTACCACGTCGTGCAGAAGCGCTCCATAACCGTCACCGCGGAGGACAAGTCCAAGTACTTCGACGACCCCGACCCCGCCCTGACCGTGAAGATATCCAAACCCACCGTGGGCGGGGACGTGCTCATAGGCATGGTGGGCTACGAGGGCGGCGAGGTGGGGGACCACAAGATAGCCGAGACGATCGCGTACTACGTCTCCCCCAGGTCGTCCGAGGGCAGCTACGAGATAACGTTCGTCCCCGGGACCATGAGGATACTCCCGACGTCCAACATAAGCGACGCCATCGCGAAGCTCGAGAGGATGCCCGAGAAAGCCGTGACCACGGACGACGCGGACAGGATCGCGGAGGCGTACCGCCTCTACGCGTCGCTGTCCGAGGAGGGCAAGTCTCAGATCCCTTCGGCCCTGATGGCCAAGATGGAATCCGCGATACTGGCCGCCAGGAGCCTCAACCACAGCACGGGGCTGTCCTTCATAACGAACGTCGAGGGAAAGCCCGGCGTGCCGTGGTACGTCCGCCTGAGCTTCCCCCCGGTATCCGACCAGGAGCGCGCGCGCTTCGAGGGCGAGATGAGCCGGATGGACTCCCTGTCCATGTACCACATAGCCCTGGTGGACACGGCCACGGGCTCGGAGTACATCCCGCTGTCCGACTCCATAGAGATAGCCATGCCCGTCGGCGACCTGGCCCGCGGAGGGGCGTACCTCGTGCGCGAGATAGACGGCGAGGCGGCGGTGATCCTGGTCTACGTCGAAGACGGGCTGGCCAGATTCCGCCTGGACTCCTCCGGGCTCTACGCCGTGGTCGTGAACGCGGACGTCAGGGAGCTGGAGGACGCGTCCGGCGCGTCCATCGCCATAGTGCTCATCATAGGGGGCATAGCCGCCTCGGTCACGCTGGACAGGAAGCTGAAGTCGGGCTCCGACGGCGGATCCAAGGGAGGGTCCAAGAAATCCCCCCCGCGGAGCCTCTGACCCGCCGCCGGGCTGATGAATATCTAAATAGGCCGGAGCCCATGACCGACCGATTCCATGGTGCTTGAAGGACTGGGAAAATCCCTCAGAGACGTGATCGGGCACATAGGCAGCTCGTCGGTCGTGGACGAGGCCCTCATAAAGGACGTGTCCAGGGAGCTGCAGAGGGCCCTTCTGCAGGCCGACGTGAACGTCCAGCTGGTGCTGGAGCTCACCAACAGGATACAGGAGCGCGCCCTCGGCGAGAAGCCCCCCGCCGGGAAGAGCACGAAGGACCACGTCGTGGGCATAATACACAAGGAGCTCGTGTCGCTCCTGGACAACGGGGAGGGCCTGCCGCTCAGGCCCCAGAGGATAATGATGGTCGGCCTCTACGGCCAGGGCAAGACCACCACCACCGGCAAGCTCGCCCAGTACTTCATCAAGAAGGGCTTCTCCGTGGGGATGATAGGCGCGGACGTGTACAGGCCCGCCGCCCTCGACCAGCTGAGGCAGCTGGGCGAGAAGGTCAACGCCGAGGTCTACGGCGAGCCCGGCGAGACGGACGCGGCCGCGATAGTGGAGCGCGGCCTCGCCAAGCTCTCCGACAAGAAGATAGTGCTCATAGACACGTCCGGGCGCCACGCGCTGGAGGACGACCTGATCCGCGAGATAAGGGACATAGCCGCCGCCGCCTCCCCCGACGAGAGGATCCTGGTCCTGGACTCCCAGGTGGGCCAGCAGGCGGGCCCGCAGGCCGCGGCCTTCCACGAGGCGGTGGGGGTCACTGGGGTCATACTCACCAAGATGGACGGCACCGCCAAGGGCGGCGGGGCGCTCTCCGCCGTGGCCAAGACCAACGCGCGCATCGTGTTCATGGGGACGGGGGAGCACATAAGGGACCTGGAGCCCTTCAGGGCGGACAGGTTCATATCCCGCCTCCTGGGGATGGGGGACCTGGCGTCCCTGGTCAGCATGGCCAAGGAGGAGATCGGCGACGAGGACGCGATGGAGCAGATCGCCCGCAACATGCTCTCGGGGAGGTTCACCCTGAACGACATGTACAAGCAGATGGCGGCGGTGACCAAGATGGGCCCGCTCCAGAAGGTCATGTCCATGCTCCCGGGGTTCGGGGGCATGGAGGGCAAGATAGACTACGAGGCGTCCCAGGCCAAGCTGGCGAAGTTCAGGGTCATAATGGACTCCATGACCTCCGGGGAGAGGGACGAGCCCTCCATCATCAAGGGCAGGAGGGTCGAGAGGATAGCCCGCGGGGCGGGGGCGTCCCCCCACGACGTGAAGGAATTGCTGAAGCAGTACAACCAGAGCAAGAAGATGATGGGCTCCATCGGCAAGGACCGCAAGATGCGCAGGCAGATGATGAAGCAGTTCGGGAACGTGGACCTAGAATCGATCCAGGATGCGGAGTGACATGGCCAGGCGCTTCGTTGTCGTGGGGCACAAGGCGTCGACGACGGCCGACTTCAAGCTCGACGACATAGCCGGCGGGGCCGGGAGGCTGGACATACTGGTCAGGTGCGTCAACGCCTCGTTCTTCCTCAGCCACGGCATAAGGAGGGACGCCGAGGCGTACCTCGTGCTGCTGGGCGGGGAGGACGCCCCCAAGACGGTCAGGTTCTCGGGGGAGGCCATAAGGTACCTCAACCCGGACGAGAGGAGCACCTCCGCCCTGGTCAGGAACGCGCTGATGAAGCCGATCCCCCCGGGGGCGGAGGTCCAGTCGTCGCCCGGGGTGCACGTGTCCAGGATGTCCTTCGGGGACGTCCTGGACAGGCTCTCCGGGACGGGGGGCTTCGTGTATCTGAAGGAGGACGGGGAGGACTGCAGGTCCGCCGAGCTCCCCCCGGACCCGGTGTTCGTGCTGGGGGACAACAGGGACCTCACCGAGGAGGAGGAGCGCCTGCTCCTGGAGAAGTCGCCCATGGCGGTGTCCATCGGGCCGAAGAGCCTCCATGCGGACCACTGCATAATCGTCGCCCAGAACGAGCTGGACAGGCGGCAGGGGCCCGAGGGCGGCGCCTGAGCGCGCCCCCCGGGGCCGGTTGCGTCGAGTCATGATAGTACCCCCCCTTCTGTTTCAGGCGGCATTCGACTATGCGCCCTACCCGCCGGTCAGGGGCACGTCACCCCGGCTGTATGGGTTTGCTCCGATGAGGTGTCGCCGTTTCACCATATCCTCGGGAACGTCACTGTCCGCAGATCATCCTGTCTACCGAGGCTGTGTCGTTTCTGGGCCCTTGCCAAGGCTCTCGCCCTGCCGGATTTCCCGGCTCATCTCGCCCTGTGGAGGAGGGAAGTTCCTCAGCCGGACCTGAGTCCTACCGTCGGCCGCCCTTCATCTCTCGACGGCGCCCCCACGCCTTGGGGATATTAATCCGTATCGGATCCGCGGCGGGGGGGCTTGTCAAAGTTTATTACGTCCCCCCAGGATACGGTGGCATGACCGACCACCCTGACAGGATACCGCAGCACAGGCATTGCCGCGAATGCGGGAAGGCGTTCGCGGGAGACGGCTTCTTCTGCGGGGACGAATGCAAGGGCTCCGCCGGCGCGGTGGCCAAGAAGAAGATCCGCAGGCTCATGCTCATATGGCTGGCCCTGGTCGCCGGCACGATCGCCGCCGTCTTCGCCTTCTCCGCCGCGTCATGACCAGATCCGTCGTCGCCGGCACGTTCAACGCGCTCCACGCGGGCCACGAGGCGCTCATACGCAGGGCGTTCGAGGAGGGGGACGAGGTCCTCGTAGGCATAACCTCCGACGCCGCGGCCGCCAGGGCCGGCCGCCCCTCCGTCCCGCTGTACCTCAGGAGGAGGGAGCTGGAGAGGCTCCTGTCGGGGATGGGCAAGCCGTGGTCCGTCGCCGTTATAGACGACATGTTCGGCCCGCGCCCCCTCATGGACCCCGCAGAGGTGCTGGTGGTCTCCTCCGAGACTGCGGCCAACGCTGCCCTGGTCAACGGGGAGAGGGCGGGCAGGGGGGTCCCCCCCATGAGGGTGGTGGAGGTCCCCATGGCGGTCTCGTCGGACGGGTCCAGGATAAGCTCCACGGGGGTCCTCTCGGGGAGGTACTCCCGCGACGGGCGCGCGGACGCGCCCGACGTGTCCGTGGGGTCCCTGAACCCCGTGAAGGTGGAGGCCGTCAGGGCGGTGATGGAGAGGGCGCTCGGCGGCGCCCGCGTCACCCCGGAGGACGTCTCCTCCGGCGTCCCGGAGCAGCCTTTCGGGGACGAGACCCGGGAGGGCGCGGTGAACCGCGCCGAGCGCGCATTGAAAGGGCACAGCATGTCCGTGGGGATAGAGGCGGGCGCGTTCGAGACCCGCGACGGGCTGTACGACGTGCAGTACTGCGCCATCCTGGACGACCGCGGGAGGCTGACGATCGGGACGGGGATGGGCTTCAGGTACCCCGACGCGGTGGCGGAGCTGGTCCGCGGCGGGGAGACCGTGGGGAGCGCGATGCGCCTGGCCTACGGCGGCTCCGTCTCCGGCAGGGGGCAGGGGGCCATAGGCTTCCTGAGCGACGGGCTGATAGACCGCAAGGAGCTGACCGAGGCGGCGGTGAAGGCCGCCATGGTCCCCAGGATGAGGGACGGGTGACGCATGCTGCGCGCGACGCCCCTCGGCCCGGAATCCCCGTACCTGGGGGACGAATCGAAGATGACCGGGAGCGCGTCCCTGCTGCTGTCCCCCGAGTGCGAGGCGGACGTGATAGAGGCGGTCCGCAGGGCGAGGGAGTCCGGGGAGCCGCTGACCGTGTCGGGCATGAGGACGGGCATGTGCGGCGGGTGCGTGCCCATGGGCGGGGCGGTGCTTACCATGGAGAGGATGGGCGGGATAAGGGGGATCGGGAGGGACGGCCGCGGCTTCTTCGTCAGAGTCGGCCCCGCCGCCACCATCAGGGAGATAAACGAGGCCCTCCGCTCCGGGGCGCCCCTGGCGAGCGCCACCCCCGGCGCGGCGGAGGAGATGCCCCGGGGTGCGTACTTCTATCCAGTGGACCCCACCGAGCTGAACGGGTCCATCGGGGGCAACATAGCCACCAACGCGTCCGGGCCCAGGACGCTCAAGTACGGCCCCACCAGGGACTGGGTCCGCCGCGTGCGCCTGGTCATGTCGGACGGGTCCGTCCTCGATGTGAAGAGGGGCGACCGCCGCGCCCGCGGGAGGGTCGTCTCGGTCCCCATGGGGGGAGGCCCCGTAGAGGTCCGCCTCCCGTCCTACGAGTTCAACACCCGCGTGAAGAACACGGCGGGCCTGATGTCAGCCGACGGCATGGACCTGGTGGACCTCTTCGTGGGGAGCGAGGGCACGCTCGGGATAATCACCGAGGCGGACCTGTACCTGGCGGAGAGGCACCCCCTGATATCCAACATATTCTTCTTCCCCAGCGACGCGGACGCGTACGCGTTCGTCAGGGACCTGCGCGGATCGTCCGCGGACCCGGAGTTCCTGGAGTTCCTGGACTCGGGGTCGCTAGACCTCATACGGGGGGTGAGGGAGAGGGACAGGGGGTTCACATCGATGCCGGACCTGCCGGAGTCCGCCCGCTCCGCGGTCTTCATGGACCTGGAGATGGACGGCCGCCTCGCCGGCAAGTACCGCGAGATAGGGGTCCTGGCGGAGAGGCGCAGCGGGTCCCTGGACGACAGCTGGTGCGGGCACGAGCTCAGGGACAGGGAGAGGTTCTTCGGCCTGAGGCACTCCGTGCCCCGGACCGTGTTCGAGTACGTGGCGGGGCTGAAGAGGACGGTTCCCGGCATACACAAGATGGCCACGGACATGTCCGTGCCGCTGGACAGGCTGGACGAGATGGTGGCCGCCAACGAGGCCGCCATGGACGCGCACGGGCTGGAGCGCGTGACGTTCGGGCACATAGGCAACGGGCACCTCCATCTGGAGATCATACTGAAGGACATGAGAGACATGGAGGAGGCGAAGATCGCGTACCGCGAGCTGGCCGCCAAGGCCATAGAGCTGGGCGGGTCCCCCAGCGCGGAGCACGGGATAGGGAAGATGAAGAGGGAGTTCCTGCTGATGCTCTACGGGGAGGCCGGAGTCGAAGAGATGAGGGAGGTCAAGCGGGCGCTCGACCCCGCAGGCGTATTGTCTCCCGGGAACATGGCGGGACCGTGAGGATCATAGTGTTCGTGAAGCAGGTGCCGGACACCGACAAGGTGTCCGTGGACGGGGAGGGCCGCCTGGTGAGGTCCGGCGCCCCCGCCGTGATGGACGCGTACAGCGAGTGCGCGCTGGACATGGCCTGCGGGCTGGCCGGGGATGGGGACGAGGTCATAGCGGCGTCCATGGGGCCCCCCGGGGCCCGCGCGGCCCTGCTCAGATGCCTGGAGCTGGGGGCGGGCGAGGCGTTCCTCATATGCGACCCGGCCTTCGCCGGGTCCGACGCGCACGCGACCGCCACGGTCCTGAGCGCCTTCGCGATGGAGATCGCCCCGGGCGCGGACCTGATCCTGTGCGGCAAGCAGGCCTCCGACGGGGACACGGCCGAGGTCCCGCCGGAGCTGGCGGAGAAGCTGGGCGCGCCGCAGTTCTGCTACGTCGAAGATATAAGGATAGAGGGGGGCTCGATGCTCCTGGTCCAGAACTACGGCGACGAGCTGAGGGCGTGCAGGCACCCCCTCGGCGCCCTCGCGGTCGCATCGGTGTCCAAGGGGGGCGCCAACCGCCGCCTGCCGTCGGTGAGCGCGTACCTGAGGGCGGCGGCCATGGAGATAAAGACGGTGGACGCCGCCGCGCTCCGCCTCCCGGAGGGCGCGGCCGGGGCCAGGGGCTCCAAGACCAGGATAGCTTCGACCATGGCGTCGGGGGCCGGCAGGCGCGGGGAGGCCGTGGACGGGTCGGACCCCGCGCTCGCCGCGTCCGCCATACTGAGGGGGATGGCGCCTTGAGCGACAGGTGCGGCGCGGGCGGATGCGGCGAGCGCCTGCCTCCGGGGATGCTGGAGGCGTTCGACCTCGGATCGCCCGCCGCGGACGGCGCCCTCGTGTGGCTGGAGGTAACGGGGGGGCCGGAGCCCGAGATCTCCCAATCGTCCCTGGAGGTCCTCGGCAAGGCGGCGGAGCTGGGCGCGGGCAGGGTGTTCGGCATGATGTTCGGGGGATCCGCCCTCAGGCCCCTGTATGGCGAGGCGTTCTCCCGCGGGGCGGACACCGTGTACCACATAAGGGACGGGAGGCTGTCCGCGTTCCATCCGGAGGCGTACTGCGAGGCCGCCAGGGACCTGGCGGAGAGGATAAGGCCGTCCGTCATACTCATGGGCGCCACGCCCAGGGGCAGGGAGCTGGCCCCGCGCCTGGCGTCGGCCCTGTCCGCGGGGCTGACGGCCGACTGCACGGGCCTCCGCATGGAGGGGGGGAGCCTGGTCATGACCCGCCCCGCGTTCGGCGGCGACCTGATCGCCGACATAGTCTGCGAGGGGCGCCCGCAGATGGCCACGGTCCGCCCGGGGGTGTTCCCGGCGCCGCCCCCCGCCCCGGGGAGGAAGGGGACCGCCATATGCCGCGGGTACGGCGGGTCGTCGCTCAAGGACATAGCGCACTCGGCCCCGGTCCCCCCCGACGGCGGGGACATATCGCGCGCGAAGGTGCTGGTGTCCCTGGGCAGGGGGGCCGCCTCGAGGGAGGCGCTGGAGGCGGCGGAGTCCGTCGCGGCGAGGCTCGGCGGCATGGTCTCGTGCTCGAGGGCCCTGGTGGACAGGGGGCTGCTCCCGCAGAGCAGGCAGGTGGGCCAGTCCGGGAGGAGCGTCCGCCCGGACGTGTACCTGGCGTTCGGCATATCGGGGTCGGTCCAGCACAAGGCGGGCATGAGGCTCGCCAAGCGCGTGATCGCCGTCAACAAGGACCCGGACGCGCCCATAAGGGACGACGCGGACCTGTTCATAGAGGGAGACGCCCTGTCCGTCCTGAGAGAGCTGGACAAGGCGCTCCGGTCACCTCTTTGACAGGGATATCGCCCTTTCCAGGACCCTCTCCGCGTGCCCCGGGCCCTGCGCCCCGCGCCACGCGGCCTCAACCAGCCCGTCCCTCCCGACTATGAACGTCGCCTCGGCGATCCCGCCCCCCTCCCAGGCGCCCGCGCCGCGGGCCAGGGACCCGTCCCCGTCGCTGAGCATGACGATCCCCGGCGGCCGGTCCCCGATCAGCTCCGCGAGCCTCCGAGGGGATTCCCCGCTGACCCCTATGACGGGGACGTTCCTCATCATGAACCTCGGGCGCAGGGCGCCGAAGGCCTCGGCCAGGGCCGGCTCGCCGCCGGGCGGGCAGAAGAACACCACGCGCCTCAGGCCCGACAGGCCCGCCCCGTCGAAGGAGCCGGACCCGGCGCACGGGAGGCGGAACTCGGGGAACCTGTCCCCGGCGTCCATCAGAACAGGCTCCCGCTCTTCTCCGCGGCGATGCGGGACAGGTCCGCCTCGAACATGGACACGGGATGGCTCAGGTCGAAGGACGTGACGACCTCCGGCGAGACCTCCCCGAAGAACCCTATCTCCATGCCCCCGGAGGCCACGGACGCGCCCCTGCCGGGTACGAACGCGGCGGCGTCGGACGGGGACAGGGAGAATTCCGCGCCCGCCTCCCTGAGGACGCTCTCCGATATCGACTTGATCTCGGAGAACGGCGCCTTGGACGACGCCGACAGCGCGCAGAGCCTGAGGGACGCCTTGCCGCCCCTGACCGCGTACCCTATCTCGAATATCCTCTGCGGCAGATCCCTGTGCTTGTTGTGCCTGAGGATCCTCATCAGCCCGGGCATGAGGTACGGGCGGAGGCATGTGTGGTCCTCCGTCACCGGGTTCAGCAGGCGGACGACGCCCGTCTCCGGCAGGCCCGACCTCTCGAACTCGTCCCTCTCGTTGCTGAGGGTGAGGGCGGAGACCTCGGTGAACCCGAGCCCTATCATCACGTCCCTCATCTTCTCGGAGAACGCGGTCTCCGGGAGGAGGCGGCCCACCGTCTGCGCCACAGGGTGGCGGGACCCGAACCTCTCGAACCCGTATCCTATGGCCGCGTCCTCGAAGACGTCCACGTCGTGCATGACGTCCAGCCTGGTGGCCGGGATCCGGACCGCTATGGAATCGCCGTCGGCCTCCGCGCCCATCCCCATCCTGCGGAGGGCGTCCGCCAGGTCCCGCGGCGACGCGGGGACCCCCAGGAACCTCCCGCATTCGGACGCGGACACGCGGCGCTCCGACGCGGACAGGTCGGGAGAGACCCTCCCGCCCTCGCCCGTCACCCTTACGGAGCGTATCTCCCCGCCCCTCTCGGCCAGAGCGGAGGCCACTATGTTCAGCGCCCCGTCCACGGCCTTGCCGTCCGTCCCGGTCACGTCTATGAACACGTTCCTCGTGTTCGTGGTGACTGCGGTCAGCGCGCCGTTTATTATGGGCGGGAAGGACAGCACCCTCCCCTCCGCATCGGTTATGAGGGGGTATTCGGAGAAGCCGTCCAGCAGGTGGGCGTACTCCCTCCCCTTGTCGTGCCCGGACAGGATCCCGCGCAGGGTCATGGGCTCCCTGTGCCCCAAGGGCGCGAACGAGGCGCCGTCGGGGTCCGCGACCCCGTATCTGAACGGGGGGGCGACAGCGTCCATGTCGTGGATCCCTATGGCCAGCTTGGCCCGCTTCCTCCCGATGGTCAGGTGGAGCTTCTCCTGGAGCTCCATCATGGACCTCAGCAGCGCGTCGTCGATCCCCACCCCGACGACCGCGGCGCAGGCGAAGAAGGGCCTCACGCCCTTCACCCCCGGATCGACCGAGACCTCCAGCAGGGGGGGCCCTACGGGGTACTCCCTGAGCCCCGGCTCTATGGACAGGAACGCCCTGAGCGCCCTGGCCAGCCCCTCGACGGAGAACAGGTCCGGGCGGTCCGGGAAGAACTCCACGGACATCTCGTCGGAGCCGTCGCCCTCGTCGTGCATGTCGGCCCCTATGAGCGGTATCCTCTCCACCAGCTCCTCCCTGGGGACGTCCGCGCCCATGAGGGAGCACAGGTCGCGGTAGCTGAAGTTGATCACCGGCATGGGGTCACCTGCCCAGCTCCCTGTGCGCCTTCCCCAGGTGCCCGGCCGCCTGCGCGGCTATGGTGGATATCTCCCCCGCCAGGACCGTGGCCGCCACTATCTCGGACAGCTTCCTCGCCCCGCCGTCCCCCAGGCACCCCATCATCGCGAGCGCCTCGGACTGGCAGGGGAGCCTCGTGCCCCCCCCGACGGTGCCGACCTCCACGGACGGCATGCGGACCGCGGCGTACAGGTCCCCGCCGGAGTCCTCGAACGTGGTGACGGTCATGCTCCCGCCCACGACCTGGGCGGGGTCCTGCCCGGTGGCGATGTACATCGCCGCGACCATGTTGGCCGCGTGGGCGTTCGCGCCTATGGTCACCGCCATGGCGCTCCCGACGAGGTTCTTGCGGTACCCCGTCTCCACGATGGCGGCGGTGCTCGACCCCAGCTTCCTCTCCACCACGTCCGCGGGGATCAGGGCCTCCGCGGCGACGGTCTTCCCGCGGCCCTTGATCATGTTGATCGCGGCGGGCTTCTTGTCGCTGCACATGTTGCCGGAGACGGACACCAGGACCGCCCCCGTCTCCGCCTCTATGAGCCTGCACGCGGCCTCGGTGGCTATGGTGGCCATGTTCATGCCCATGGCGTCCCCCGTGTCGAACAGGAACCGCAGGAACAGGCTGCGCCCCACGGGGTAGGGCTCTATGGAGTGGAGGCTCCCGTGGCTGGTGGTGGACTTGACGCCGTCGGACAGCACGCCGAAGTTCGCGTCGATCCAGTCCATTATCTCCCTGGAATGGTCTATGTCGCGGACGCGGAACACGGGGGCGCGGGTCATGTGGTCCCAGAACACGCCGGTCCTGGCGCCCCCGCTCTCGTTTATCGCGCTCATGCCCCTGGACACCGACGCGACCAGGGCGCCCTCGGTGGTGGCCAGGGGGACTATGAACTCCCCCTTGGCGTAGTCGCCCGATATGGCGACCGGCCCCGCGAACCCCAGCGGGATCTGCGTGGCGCCGATCATGTTCTCTATGTTCTTCGAAGCGGCCTCCGAGCTGAAGCAGAATTTCGATATCGACTCGAGGCGCGCGCCCGTGAACTCCTCCACGGCCCTCCGCCTCTCGTCCACGTCAGAATGCGAGTATCCCCTGTTCTTCAGCCCTTTCGGTCCTGCCATGGCCTCCGGATCGTTTTTCCGATAATATACCTATCTGATACAGCGGGGCCACCGGCAAACGGAAATATACGCCCTAGCCGTTGTCCAGGCGATGGCGCTCGGATACAGGGGGGGCACGGAAGGCGGAGAGGTCCTCTTCGGGGTCCCGGAGACGGAGATCCCGAGCGAGGAGGCGCGCCAGGACAGGTTCGAATCGGGGATAGTCAGGGCGTTCCCCCCGTTCCTCGCGGCGTGCGTGGCCCTCGTGGCCGCCCTCACGGTTTATCTCGGCAACTACACCTTCGCCGGCGCGCTGTACTGCACGTGCGCCGGGTTCGCGCTGGGGTTCGCGGCGCTGGGCCTGGTGTGCGTCTTCATGTCGAGCCCGGGCGTGATCCCGCGCAGGCACGTCCTCCCCATAGTGATCGCCCTCCCCGCGGCGACCGCGGTGGCGCTCAACAGGTTCGGCACGGGGCAGAACGAGTTCGTGGTGAGGTTCTTCGACATGTTCGGGTACAGCACGTCCTTCAGCTCGCTGCTGATAAGCACGTACTCCATCACGCTGCTGATGTTCCTGGTGGCGTACGGCGTCACGTCCGTGATAGTCGGGTACTTCAGGAAATACTTCTACAGGGCGCTCCTGTCCCTGGAGTCCCCGAGCGAGGCGAGGGGGGCCCGCATCGCCAAGTGGCTGTTCAAGGTGCCGGACGTCCTGGACGTGGACGAGGTCGTCCTGGACCCCGAGGGCGACGACGGGTTCGACTTCAAGCTCTTCGCGGAGACCGCCTCCAGCCTGTTCATACTGGGCGTGGCGGTCTGCACGTACATATTCCTCAACCCCGTGTTCCTGCGGGCGGTCCCGTTCGGGGAGATGCTGTTCATAGGGGTGGTGCTCTCGCTGTTCATGTCCCCCCTGGTCCTGCCGTGGAGCATCGTCAGGTCCCTGGGGGCGAAGGCCCTGTCGTCCGCGCCCCGCCCGTTCTATCTCTGGAAGGGGATGAGGGAGCGCATATACCAGGGGTTCTTCGCCGTCTCCGTGTTCATGATGCTCCTGACCATCTCGGCGTACATGGGGTCGGACCTGCTCAGGATAACCACCACCTACGTGGGGTACATGGCGTTCATGGCGATGATCTCCGTGACGACGTCCTTCGTGTACGTCAACGTGTTCTACAGGGGGTTCAAGAGGGGCATCGTGCGCAGCTTCGACCGCGCAAGGGAGTCCATGGGGAGGGGAGGGGCGTGAGCGCGGTCGGGGAGGCGGAGGCCCTCTCGGAGAAGGGGGACCACGCGGCGGCCGCCGCCCTTCTGAAGTCCCGCCTGGAATCCGATCCGGGGGACGCCGAGGCGGAGATGGCCCTGGCCAGGATATGCGTCTACGGCCTGAAGGACAGGGAGCGGGGGATAGCGATACTGAAGGGGGCGGCGGAGAGGCGCCCGGGGGACGCGGGCGTCCTCAAGGCGCTGGCGACCGTCCTGGCCATGGACAAGAGGCGCAGGGCGGAGGCGGACGCGGCCTACCGCAGGCTGGCCGAGGAGTTCCCGGACGCGGGCGTGCTGGGGGCGTACGCGGTGTTCGCCAGGATACAGATGCTGGACTTCGAGAGGTCCGCCGAGCTGCACGAGGCCGCCATAGCCCTCTCCCCCGGCGACGGCAGGCTCCACAGGAACTACGCCGTCCTGCTCCTGAACGACCTCAGGGACTACGAGAGGGCGCGGGCGGAGCTGGAGGAGGCCGTCAGGCTGGACCCGGGGGACGAGGCGTCGGCCAGGAACCTGAAGCTGCTCATGGAGAGGAAGTTCGATCCCGAGGGCAATCTGAAGCCCAGGCGCAGGCTGTTCGGCAGGTGACCGGCCGCGACCGGCCCCATCCCGCCGATTGTGCAAGGTTCTTTATCCCGCCGATGGGATGGACGGGCGAGGTCATACCATGGTTGAACTCAAAGGATCTAAAACGGAAGCCAACCTCCTCGCCGCCTTCGCGGGCGAATCCCAGGCGAGGAACAAGTACACGTACTACGCCGACCAGGCTAGGAAAGAGGGATACAACCAGATCGCGGATCTCTTCCTGGAGACGGCGGAGAACGAGAGGGAGCACGCCAAGCTGTGGTTCAAGGCGCTGCACGGCGGGACGGTCCCGAAGACCCTGGAGAACCTGAAGGACGCCGCCGGCGGAGAGAGCTACGAGTACAACGAGATGTACAAGAACTTCGCCGCGACGGCGAAGTCCGAGGGGTTCAACGAGATCGCGGAGCTCTTCCTCGCGGTGGGCGAGATAGAGAACGTCCACGACAAGAGGTACAGGGAGCTCTACGACAGCGTCCAGGCGGGCAAGGTCTTCAAGAAGGACTGCGCGGCCATATGGAAATGCAGGAACTGCGGGCACATCCACGTCGGCGCAGAGGCGCCCAAGATCTGCCCCGTGTGCAGCCACCCCCAGGCTTACTTCGAAGTGCAGGCGCACAACTGGTGAGCCAGAAACCGCCGGCCCCGCGAGGGGAGGGGCCGGGACTTATTTTACAGCTTTTCCATCCGCCGCGCGCCGCGCCCTCGGGCATATCCGCGCACATTGCTCCATGGAATCAAAAACAAAGGGTTGAGGGAAAGGCGCCCCGGGGCGCCGTTTACGGTCAGCTCTCGAACTCGCCCCTCTTCTTGTTGAGCATGTAGGCGAGTATGAGGCCGACGAACCCGACGATAATCACGAGGCCCGCTATGGACGCGAGGACCAGGAACAGGACCGCGGCCTTGTGCATCTTCCTCAGCGCGCAAAGGACCACCGCGGGGACGGTCAGGGCCGCGCTGGCGATGGACGCGTACGCGGCGACCACGAGGTACGAGTACAGCGTGTCCGTCATATCCGCGGCCTCCAGGGGCGAGATGCCCGCTTTGATCAGTTCATCCCATAGCCTCAGCTTGAACTCGAGCTCGTCCAGCATGGCGAGGGATCCCCCCTCTATCGCGGCCATCAGTATCCAGATGACCGACAGTATGATTATGACCAAGAGCCCGCCGCTGAACCCGTAGGCGCGCGAGGGCTGCCCGTACGCGCCTCCGCCCTGGGGCTGGGGCGCTCCGTCGCCGCTTATGTTGCTCCCGCACGCGGGGCAGAACCCGCTGCCTGCGCGGATAGCCGATCCGCACTGCGGGCAGAAAGCCGACTGCTCGTAAGAATCCATGGCCGGCGCAACGGCGTGACCGGATTTATTGTTATGCCCCCCGTCATGGCCGCTCCCTCCCCCTCCCCTCCCGATGGCTTATTATACTGCGTCTCCGATGATGCCGTCACGGGCAAAGGCGCCGCGAGGCGTCTCCGTGGCAGGTTTTTCTCCTGCAGGCCGCGCGGGGGCCTAGGTCGGACGCGCGGGATAGGCTTTGGCATCATGCGAAATCATAGCTATGCTTTTATATGCGTTCTAAGATACCAGTCCCGTTGCCGCCCGGGCGCGTCCCGGCGGCCTCGAGAGGAATGAAAATGGTAACAGTCTATGATGTTCCTGCCGAGAAGCTCATACTCAAAACCGCCCAGAAGCTGAAGGAGAACGACAAGATCGTCCCTCCCGAGTGGGCGGAGTATGCGAAGACCGGCAGGCACACTGAGAGGGCCCCCTTCCAAGAGGACTGGTGGTACACCAGGGCGGCCTCCGTTCTGAGGAAGCTCTACGTCAAAGGACCCATGGGGTCGTCCAAGCTCGCCGCCGAGTACGGCGGCTACGCGGACAACGGATCGATGCCGAACAAGGCGGTCAAGGGAAGCCGCAACATCGCCAGGAAATGCATGATGCAGCTCGAGGCGGCGGGATACCTCGTGTCCAAGGACAAGATGGGCCGCGCCATAAGCCCCAAGGGGCAGTCGCTGCTGGACAACACGGCGAAAGAGGTCTTCGACGAGAGCGGAAAATGAAGGTGGACGGCATGGAAGACCCCGAACTCGAAGCTCTCAGACAGAAACGGCTCGCCGAGATACAGAGGCAGCAGGGAGGCCAGTCCGCCAAAGAGGAGCAGGAAAGGCAGTTCGAGATGCAGAAACAGTCCGTGTTGAGGCAGATACTCTCCCCGGAGGCGAGGGACAGGCTGGCGAACATAAAGCTGGCCAGCCCCGAACAGGCCAACATGGTGGAGATGCAGCTCATACAGCTCGCCCAGAGCGGCAGGCTGAGGGGGGTCATAACGGACGCCATGCTCAAAGAGATCCTTCAAAAGATCATCCCCCAGCAGAGGGAGATCAAGATACAGAGGAGATAAAGATGTCAGGCACTAAACCGCCGGCCATGAAGGGCAGGCTTAACAAGAAGATCAAGCAGAACCGCCGCGTTCCGGCTTGGGTTATGATGAGGACCAACAGGCAGTTCGTTCGCCACCCCAAGAGAAGGTCGTGGCGCATGACCAAACTGAAGGAGTGACGGATATGGCAGACGACAGAGAAAGGATAATAACCGTCCCCCTCAGGGCGACGAAGCAGGCTCCCCGCACCAAGCGGGCCGCGCGCGCCATAAAAGAGATCAGGGCGCAGATAGCCAGGCACATGAAGGCTGACGCGGAGAGCGTGTGGATCGACGCGTCCCTCAACGAGAAGGTCTGGGAGAACGGGATCAGGAACCCGCCCTCCAAGGTCACGGTCAAAGCGGTCAAGTTCGACGACGGGCTCGTCGAAGTGTCCCTCGCAGAGTGATCGCCGTGATGAGGCTATCGAGATGCTCGGGCACGCCCAACATAGGCGTGTACGCCAGAGCGAGCGACGGCCTCGCCATAGTCTCCGCCGCCGCCGACCCCGCGTTCGTCAGGGACGTGGAGGAGGCGCTCGGCGTCGAGGCCGTGCTGGCCACGGTCTCGGGCACTTTTCTCACCGGGCCGCTGGCGGCCATAAACTCCAGCGGCGCGGTGGTGTCCGGGGCGATCGAGTCCGCGGAGCTGGAGGCCCTGCGGAAGCGCGTCCCGGTCACCGTGATCTCGGACAGGCTCAACGCCGCCGGGAACAACATCGCCGCCAACGACAGGCGCGCCCTGGTGAACCCCGCCCTCGGCAGGAAGGCGGAGAAGGAGATAGAGGACGCGCTCGGGGTCGAGGTGGTGAGGGCGTCGGTGGCGGGGTACGGGACCGTGGGGTCCGTGTGCGCCGTGACGAACAAGGGCTGCGTATGCGCGGCCTCCGCGTCCGACGAGGACCTGAGGCTGCTGCGCGAGGTGTTCGGCTTCGACGCGAAGAGGGTCTCGGTCAACCACGGCTCGGCGCAGGTCGGCGCGGGGCTCGTGTGCAACTCCAGGGGCGCGCTCGTCGGCGACGACACCACGCCCATAGAGATGGGGAAGATAGAGGACGGGCTCGCCCTGTTCTGATCACCTGTCGAAGACCCAGACTCCCATGAACTCGGAGAGGTCCTCCGCGAGCAGCTCGACCTCGTTGCCGACGTAGACCACCGATTCCTCGGGCACGTTCTCCAGGAACGCGTCCAGCGAGCTCAGGGGTATGGTCAGGCCGCCCACGCGGTAGTGCATGGGCACCACGATCTTCGCGCCTATGTCCCCTATGACCCCCATCAGCTTCTTCACGGGGATGGTGTACACCTCCCCCACGGGGACGAACAGTATGTCCACCCCGCGGATCGCGTCCATGACCTCCGCCGACGGCGCGTCGCCCAGGTCCCCGCAGTGGCATACGGAGATCCCGTCCATCTCGAACCTGTATATCACGTTGCTCCCGCGGACCGCCCCGCCCTCCTCGTCGTGGAACGAGGGGAACCCCTCGAAGTCCATCCCGCAGACCGTCTTCCTGCCGGTCTCCGCCACTATGTCCGCATGGTCTCCGCGCACCACGCGCACCGCGTTATGGTCGTAGTGGCCGTGGGACACGAGGACCACGGACGCGGACGACACCGGCGGCCGTATGCCTATCGACTTCCCGTCGTGCGGGTCCGTGAGGACCGATACCCCCGAGCCAACGAGCTCGAAGCATGAATGCCCGTGCCATCTGATCTTCATGCCGGCCATAACGCGCACCGCCGATAAAAACCGCTCGCCCCAGGCGCCGCCCCGGACGCGATCCGGGAGGGGCCGGGAGGGCGATCCGGGCCGGGATCCGCCCGCTCGGGGCGCCGGCGGAACCCCGCGGCTGGCAAATCGCCCGGGCGGCGGGCGCCCGCGGCCGGAGGCCATGCATAGGGATAATATACGTCCCCGCAGATAGTAAAGCGATGAAGAAGACCCTGGTCCTCGTCGTAGACAGAGACGACGATTTCGGCATCAAAGGCGGCGTCGACACCCCCGTCATAGGGGTGGAGCAGTGCTCCGTGGCGGCGATGCGCCTTGGGATAGCCGATCCCGAGGATTCCGACGTGAACGCGCTCTACGCGGCCATAAACATATACCGCGAGATAATCGCGGAGGCGGGAGGGGACGTGGAGGTCGCCCTCATATGCGGCAACGAGAAGGTGGGCTACAGGTCGGACACTGCCATAGTGGACGAGCTGGAGGCCGTATTGGAGGAAGTGGGGCCCGACCGCATAATCCTAGTGGGCGACGGGGCGGAGGACGAGTACGTGTACCCCATAATCTCGTCCCGCATAAAGATCGATTCGGTCAGGAAGGTCTACGTAAAGCAGGCGCCGGGGATAGAGGGCACAGTATACATCATATCCCGCATATTGGAGGACCCGGCCAAGAGGAAGCGCTTCCTGGCGCCGCTGGGGTGGATCATAGCCCTCGTGTCGCTGGTGTACATCGTCCCCGCCGCGGTGTCCGGCTCCAGCGTGTTCAGCGTCACGGGCCCCCTCATCGCCTTCCTGATAGGGGCCATCTTCCTCCTGTACGCGTACAGCGTGCCAGACTGGCTGTCGAAATGGAGGGAGAAGTGGGTCAGGAGGATACGGCACGGGAGCGTGACCGTCACATTCTTCATGATATCCTCCCTGTTCATAGTGTTAGGGATGATCATAGGGTACCTCTCCCTGGGCGAGGTGTACTCCGGGTCCGTTTTCCAGGGGGCGGCGTGGTTCATGTCCAACGCCATGTGGCCGTTCATATTCGCCGTCCTCGTCTACGAGGTCGGCGGGCTGGCGGACGCGTACCTGTCCACCCGCACGGTCAAGCTGAAGTACGTGGTGCTGAGCGTCATCGTGGTGGCCATGGGGCTGGTGCTCACGGGCATGCTGGACGTGCTGCTGGGCTATTACGGCATAGGCGCATCCAACACGCTCCTGATGACGGCGGAGATCATAGCCGGGATCAGCCTCGCGCTCGCCATAGCCATAGTGCAGAGGCGCACCGGCAGGTCGGGCGCCGCCGCGGCGGAGGCGTCGGAGGGATGAGGTTCTCGGAGTGGGAGCCCGTCTACGAGGCGATACTGGCGGACATGGGGTACGACGGGGATTGCGACGAGAGGTCCGCGAGGGTCGCCAAGGCCGCGCTCCAGCGCCTGGACCTGGCGGACGACGACATCTTAAGGGACGTCATAGGGGCGGAGGCCACCGTGCTCGGGAACGCCGCGCGCCTGGCGGGCGACCTGTCCTCCATGGGGGCCGTCGGGGCCGTGCTGTGCTCCGGGTCCGCCGCGGGGGCGGCCATGGCCGCCGGATGCATGCCCGACGCGGTCGTGACGGACCTCGACGGGGACATAGGCCCGCAGATCGAGGCCAGCGCCGCGGGGGCCGTGACCCTCATCCACGCCCACGGGGACAACGCCGAGCTCATCCTGAGGCACGCGCCGGAGTTCAGGGGCCCCGTGATCCTCACGGTGCAGTCCAAGCCGAGCGGCATAGCCTGCAACTACGGGGGCTTCACCGACGGGGACCGCGCAGTGTGCGTCGCCCGCCACTTCGGGGCCCGGAGGATACGCCTGCTGGGGTTCGACTTCTCGGAGCCGTCTCCCAAGGGCGGGTCGGACCCCGCGGAGAAGATGAGGAAGCTGGAGTGGGCCCGGAGGATAATCTTCGGGGGCGGGGGCCTGGACATAGAGGCGCCGGAGGGCGTGCGCCCCCCGGAAGGGTTCGCATGGCCCGGCGTCTGAAAGATTTTCTCGACACTGTCGAGAAAATTCATCTGAGACGCCTGGGTAACCCGGTTCAGAAGCCCCGTGTGGCTTTCATCCGTCGCCTCTCTCTCAGGCAGGATCGATTTTCTCGACAGTGTCGAGAAAATCTTCCGCGGCCGTCCGGGCGGCGCCTCGCGGGCCGCTCCGCCCGCCCCGGCAGATATTTAATACGGAGACGCCGTTACGCCCAGACATAGAGAGGCCGCGGGCCCCGCGCCGCGTCGGGGCCCCGCGCGATCGAACCAAGGGAGACATCGGTTTGGAGCTAACTTACATCGTCCTGCTGGCGCTGGCCATAGTCTACGTCCCCATATACGTCTGGGTCAGGAAGGGGCCCAGGAGGGCTGGGCGGTACGGGCTGAGGAAGTACGGCCCGACCATAATGGTCGAGACCGAGTGGGGCAAGAGGCTCATGGACCGCCTCGCCGGGCACACGCGCTTCTGGAGGGCGTTCGGCGCCGTCTCCATCGCGCTCATGTTCCTTATGATGGCGCTCATAGTCTACATCCTGGCGATGGGCGCCCTGAACCTCCCGTCGGCGTTCTCCTCCCCGGGGATGGGGCTGGAATACACCCTCGCGATACCGGGCCTCAACCCCCTCCTCCCGATATGGTACGGGCTCATCGGGCTCATCGCCGCGATGGTGATCCACGAGCTGGCCCACGGGTTCCAGTCCAGGGCGAACGGGATCGGGGTGGAGTCCACCGGGGTGCTGTACTGCGTGGTTCCCCTGGGGGCGTTCGTCAACCCGGACGAGAAGGACGTGGAGAAGGCCAGCAGGAGGGCCAAGCTGGACCTGTACGCCGCGGGAGTGTCCATAAACGTGATCTCCGCCGCGGTCGTGTTCCTGCTGTTCGCGGTGCTGATGCTCGGGGGCATATCCTCCCCCTACGGCGACAACGCGGCCGTGTACCAGGTGACCGGGGATTCGCCCGCGTCCGACGCGGGCATACCCACCGGCGCCATAATCCTGGAGGTCGACGGGGAGAGGTACGCGTACTCGTCGGACCTGGGCAAGAGCTACTCCTGGAGCCCGGGCGACATGGTCTCGGTGAAGTACCTGCTGGAGGACGGGGAGCACGAGGCGGAGATGCGCTGGGGCCTGTACATAGAGCGGGTCACGTCGGACCCCGCGGGGCAGGCGGGCGTGGAGAGGGGCTCGTTCCTGATATCCGTGACCGACAAGGCGTCCGGCGTCAAGACGCAGATCTACGGGTACCCCGAGTTCATATCGTACATGGGCTCCACCAGGCCGGGCATGACGGTCGCGCTGGAGCTCATGGACAGGGGCGGCGCCGTCTCCGAGAGGGACGTCACGCTGGGCTCCAAGGGGGACATAGGCTTCCTGGGGATCGCGACCACCACCTCGGGGATGAACTTCAGGACCCCGGCGGAGATCCTGGACATCGCCAGGAACCCGCTGCACGGGGCGGACACCCCGAGAGAGGCGGCGACGTCCATGCTCGGGTACATGTCGGGGCCGTTCAACGGCTTCTCGCCCATGCCGGAGAAGGTCCACTGGTGGTACGACGCCCCCATGGGGGACGCGTTCTGGATCCTGCTGGCCGCGCTGTACTGGATATTCTGGCTGAACCTCCTGCTGGGGATCTCCAACGCCCTGCCGGCGTTCCCGTTCGACGGCGGCTTCGCGTTCCTGCTGGGCCTGGACTCGGCGCTGGAGAGGATCGGGGTGAGGGACCCCGAGAGGCGGGAGAGGATCTCCGGCAGGATATCGGGGATCGTGTCGTCGGCGGTGCTGGTGGTGTTCCTGCTGATAACGCTCTCGGTGGCCCTGTGAGCCCGGGGGAGGGCGGGCAATCATTTTATCCGGGGTACCGCATTGAGGCGGCATGTCTCTGGAGTCGTTGATCGACGCCATACGCTCTTTCCCGGGAGTCACCAGGAAGCGCCCCATCCGAAGCATAGTCGGGTCCTTCCCGACGGGGGCGTTCCCGCACGTGGCCGCCTCCATCGGCGAGGACGCCGCCGCGATAGAGCACGGCGACAGCTGCATCCTGTTCGCCGCCGACGGCATAATGGAATCCCTGGTGGAGGCGGACCCGTACTACGCCGGGTACTTCGCGGTGCTGGTCAACGTGAACGACATAGCCGCCATGGGGGGCAGGGCCCTGGCCATGGTGGACGTGATATCCATGTCGAAGAGCAGGGTGTGCGGCAAGATCCTGGAGGGTCTCGCCGCGGGGGTGGAGAAGTTCAACGTGCCCATAGTGGGCGGGCACACCCATCCCGACTGCAGGTACAACGCCATAGACGTATCGATCATAGGCACGGTCCGCAGGGAGGACATCGTTCTGAGCTCCACCGCGCAGGACGGCGACGACGTGGTCTTCGTCATGGACCTGGACGGCTTCTACCCGCCCGGGCTCAGCTACGCGTGGGACACCACCAGCAGGAAGAGCGCGGCGCAGGCGCAGGCGCAGATGGAGGCGGCGGCGAGGGTCGCGTCCGCCCATCTGGTCCATGCCGGGAAGGATATGAGCAACCCCGGGTGCGTGGGGACCCTCGGCATGATGCTGGAGAGCTCCGGCAAGGGCGCGATAGTGGACGTGGGGAAGATACCCGTCCCGGAAGGGGCGGACCTCACCCGCTGGCTGCTGTCCTACCAGGGGTGCGGCTTCGTGTTCTCGTGCCCGCCGGAGAGCTCCGGGGAGGTCGTCAGGATCTTCGGGGAGGCCGGATGCGCCGGGGCGGTCGTGGGGAGGGTGGACTCGTCCCGCCGCCTCAGGCTGTCCATGGGCGGGGAGGAGAGGGTCCTGTTCGACTTCGAGAGGGACATCATAACAGGCTGCGGGCCCGGCGCGTGAGGGCCCCGCCCGCGGCGCGGGCGGAGCCCGCTCATGCATTACGCCGACTACAAGACGATGCTCTCCCCCGGCAACGGCATGAACGTCTACCGCGGCTGCACACACGGCCGCATATGCTGCGACAGCAGGAGCTCGCGCTACCGCACGGGCCGCGGCTTCGAGGACGTGGAGGTCAAGCGAGGCGCCGCCCCGATCCCGGACGGGCAGCTCCGGCGGAAGAGGAGGCCCTGCATGATAGGCACCGGCTCCATGTGCGACCCCCACATCCCCCTGGAGGAGGGCCTCATGGCCACACGCGGGTGCCTGGAGGCGATAGAGAGGCGCGGGTTCGGGCTGTCGATCCTGACCAAGTCCGACCTGGTCCTGAGGGACCCGGACCTCCTGAAGTCGATCAACGCCAAGGCCAAGTGCGTGGCGCAGACGACCCTGACGACGTTCGACGACGGCCTCTGCCGGAAGCTGGAGCCGAACGCCCCCGCCACTTCGGACAGGGTCCGCGCGCTGGAGGCCCTCAGGGACGCGGGAGTGCCGACGGTCGCGTGGCTGTGCCCCATCCTGCCGTTCATAAACGACACGGAGGAGAACCTGCGCGGCCTGCTCGGATATTGCGCCCGGCGGGGGTCAGGGGGGCGATGTGGTTCGGGGCGGGCGCGACGCTGCGCGACGGCAGCAGGGAATGCTTCTACGAGAGCCCGGACCGCCTCTTCCCGGGGATGAGGCGGAGGTACGAGCGCGCCTTCGGAAGCGCCTACGCGTGCGAGAGCCCCGACGCGCCGCGCCTGGACGCGGTCCTGAGGGGCGAGTGCGAGAGGCTGGGGATCATGTGGAGGAGGGAGGACGCGTTCGCCTACCTGAGGGAGCTGGAGCCCAAGTGGAGGCAGTCGACGCCGGTTTGAGCGGCGGCGCGGACGGATAAGGGGGCGTTAGGCCACAGAGGTGGGCCTCGTCTCCCGGCGCGGGTGGACCGCATCGATCCTCGACCCCGTATCCCCGCAAACGTCAGTGGCTCAGGGTGAGGCTGCTCCCGTCAGGACCTGACCCGGTTCCCCTGATTATTCCGCGCGATGCGACCCTCCGGCCGCCCGCAACGGCTACGCCGACTCTGCAGGACGAGATCTCATGGTCTCTCTGCGGGCCCGAGCGTTCGACTCGGCCGCCCTCTGCTGTCACCCCCGCTGTTGACGGTTGCGGGTACAGGGCACGCCAAGCTCCCCGGTCAAGCCTAACGCTACGGTTATCGGGGGAGGATATTTAATGGCTTTCGGGAAGGGGGCCGGGCCCCGGGCCCGGGGGTAAGGCATGTATTATATACGGCATGCGCATTGGAGCGTGCTAATTGTTAGCACGCATCAAGGTGAATCAGATGGACATCCTAGGATTATCGGACCCCTACATCATCGCCGCGTACGCGGGGTGCTTCCTCACGGTGGCGCTGTGCGTCGCGTGGGCCCTGCTCTCGGGGGGCGACGGGGAGCGCCCGCGCCTGTTCAAGAGGGGGGGCGGGAAGAGATGATACAGCTCGAGGGCGGCGTGGCGGCGGCGCCGTTCGCCGCGATGATGGCCGCGTTCGTGGCCGCCACCGTGCTCCTGGGGATCTACGGGTACAGGCACACCAGGGACAGCCAGGGGTTCCTCCTGGGGAGGGAGAAGACCAACTCCGCCGTCATCGCCCTCTCCTACGGCGCGACGTTCCTGAGCGCGTCCGCCATAATAGGGTTCGGCGGGCAGGCCGCGATACACGGCATGGGGCTGATGTGGCTGTGCTTCCTCAACCTGTTCCTGGGGCTGTTCGTGGCGTTCGTGGTCTTCGGCAAGCGCGTGAGGCGCATGGGGAGGAGCCTGGGCGCGTCCACGTTCTCGGAGCTCCTGGGGGGGATATACGGGTCCAGGGCCATCAGGGCGTTCGCGGCCGCGATAATACTGATAATGATGCCCATCTACTGCGCGGCCGTCCTGAAGGGAGGGGTCAACTCCATCGCCGTCATAACGGGCGCGGGCGAATACTACAACGTCATACTCATAGTGCTGGCGGTCCTGGTGGGCATGTACGTCGCATACGGGGGCATAATCGCGGTGATGTACAACGACGCCCTCCAGGCGGGGATCATGCTGGCGGGCATGGCGGTCATACTCGCGGTGACCTACTACACGCTCGGCGGGGTCCACGCCGCGAACTCGGGGCTCTCCGACCTGTGGGGCACGGCGATATCCGACCCGTCGCTCTACACCCGCAGCCCGGGCTTCAACGGCTGGACCAGCATGGCGGGCTTCGGCACCCCCGAATGGCTGACCCTGGTCACCACGTTCACCCTGGGGGTGGGCATAGGCGCGCTGACGCAGCCGCAGCTGGTCGTGAGGTTCATGTCCGCCAGGGACGACAGGACGATCAACAAGTCCCTGATGATAGGGAGCGTGTTCATCTTCGTCATAGTGGGGGCGGCGTACACCATAGGCCCCCTCACCAACCTGTACTTCTTCGAGCGGTACGGGGAGACCGCCATCAACGTCCAGCTGGGCACCGACTTCATAATCCCGGCGTTCATACTGGACGTGTTCAGCGGGGTGAGGTTCGGGGACGTGTTCGTGTCCCTGTTCCTGCTGGCGCTCACGTGCGCCGCCATATCCACGCTCAGCGCGCTGATGCACACCATAGGCTCCGCCGGGGGGCACGACATGCTGGCCCTCTGGAGGGGCAGGGGCGGGCTCGCGGGCAGGGAGGGGGGGTCCGTCAGGGTCAACCGCGCCTGCACCGCCATGGCGATGGTGCTGGTGGTCGTGTACTGCTACCTCATGCCGTCGGACATAATCGCGAAGGCCACGTCCCTGTTCATGGGCGTGACCGCCGCGACGCTGCTCCCGATGTTCGCCCACGGGCTGTACTCGAAGAGGCCGGACAGGAGGGCGGCCATGGCCAGCGCCGCCGCCGGGGCCGCGTCGTACCTGTTCTGGGCGCTGTTCGTGAACGCGGGCTCGTCCGTCTTCCTGCCGGTGTGCAGGTGGATCACCGGCAGGCAGGTGCTCTTCTCCGGGGGGATAGAGTGCGTGGACGCGCTGATGGTCGCGCTGCCGGTATCGGCGGCCGCGATGGCGGCGCTCCTCCTGCTGTCGAGGGCGCGGCGCGCCCGGGAGGCCTCCCCCGAAGCCTCCCCGGACCCCCGGGGCGGGCGGTGAGCGGGGGCGCCGGAAGCCCTCCGGGGCGGGCCTCCGGGGTTCCTCGCAGCCCCAGCCGGGGCCCTGGAGCGTCGCAAGGGCATCTTTTTAAATAGGCAACGCCATCAAAGGGCATGGCAGGAAGACCAATCCTGATAACCATCATCGCCCTCATAACCTTGATCGAGGGGGCGGTGGTTCTCGTTTCCGGCTCGCTGCTGACGGCATCGTCATCGAACGGCTTCGTCAACGACGTCCTGGATACGCTGGACCTTGCGACTATATTGAAAGACATATCCGATATCGTGGGCGCGTCCATGGTCGTCATCGGCATAGTCCTGCTGGTAGCTGGGCTGGGCCTGCTGATGGGCTGGAAGTTCTCATGGTATCTGGCCACGGTCCTGTATTTCGTGACCCTCATAGCGGGCATGTTCTACGTGGCGGTGGCGCTGGTGGACGGGGAGTATGTGGGGTTGTCCGGGATATTGCCGACGCTGATCGCGATACTGCTCATATATTACATGTTCCGCCCGAAGGTCAAAGAGTTCTACAAGGTCGGGTAAACCTCTTCGCGCCCGAGAGGGCGCGGCATTTTTTCCCCTCTCGCGGGATCGCCGCCCAATGTATTTAGTCGGGATCCGACATGGGCCTCCCATGAAGGCCCTGTCCATGAGGAACGTGTCCGTCGTCAGGGGCGGCAGCAGGATCCTAGACTCCGTGAGCCTGGACATAGACGAGGGGGAGAACGTGGCGATCCTCGGGCGCAACGGCTCCGGGAAGACCACCCTCGTCAGGCTGCTGCGCGGCGAGGTCCGCCCGTACTACGACGAGTCGGACCCCCCCCGCATGAGCATCTTCGGGGAGGAGGACTGGGACCTGTTCAGCCTCAGGAGGTCCATGGGGGTGGTCTCCATGGACCTGCAGTCCGCGTTCGGCGGGGGGACCACGGTGGCGGAGGCCGTGGCCTCCGGCTTCTTCGGGGCCATGGACGTGTTCAGGAACACGAGGGTCACGGCGGAGATGGCCGCCGCCGCGCACAGGTCCGCGCGCCTCATGGGGATGGAGGACCTCATGGACAGGCGCATGGACACCCTCTCCCTGGGAGAGGCCAGGCGGGCCCTGATCGCCCGCGCCATGGTCACCGACCCGCGGGTGCTGGTGCTGGACGAGCCCATGACGGGGCTGGACATAGTCATGGCTTCCAGGTTCAGGCGCATGTTCGACCTGCTGGCGGGCCGCGGGGTCGGCATAGTCATGGTCACCCACGACCCGTCGGACATACCGGAATGCGTGAGGCGCGTCGTCCTCATGAGGGAGGGCGCGGTGTTCGCCGACGGGCCCAAGGAGGAGGTGCTGGCCTCCGAGACGGTCAGCGCGGCCTACGGGGAACGTATTAATGTCGGGATGGACATGGGAGTCTATCACATGCGCATGGGGGATGCGCCGGGAGGGTCCGATCCATGAGCGAGATATGCGTCGAATGCGGGGCGGAGATCCCGGGCGGCTCCGACTTCTGCCACTGGTGCGGCCGCATGAGGAAGGCGCCGGCCGAGGGCGGGGCGGAGATCCCCGCCGCGGAGGCGTGCCCCGCCTGCGGGGAGGAGTTCATCCCCGGGGAGCGGTTCTGCAGGAGGTGCGGAGGCCTGCGCATAGACAGCGTGTCCGTGTCCCTCAGGCTCGGCAGGCTGGAGGCGGCGGCGATACTGCTGGCGGTGGTCCCGGGCATGCTGGCGCTCGTCCCCGGCTTCGTGAGCGTCTTCGGCCTCGGCCTGCTCCTGCTCAGGAGATGGAGCCGGGCCGCCGTGTACCTCGCGCTGTCGGCGATGCTGGGGTACCACAGGCTCACGTCGGGCGGCGGCCTCATGTACGTGGTCGTGGCCGCGTTCACGGTCTTCGTGTTCCTGATGCACGCGGCGGAGACGGCGGGGTGCGCCCTGTCCCGCAGGAGGTGACCATGGCGCAGGACTGGACGGAGAAGCACAGGCCGCGGGCGCTGTCGGAGATCGCCGGGAACCCGGCGGCGGCGGACGCCCTCCTGGCGTGGGCGAAGTCCTGGGAGCGCGGGATCCCCCCCAAGAGGGCCGCCGTGCTGATGGGCCCTCCCGGCGTCGGGAAGACCTCCGCCGCGTGCGCCCTGGCGAGCGACATGGGCTGGGACCTGGTGGAGATGAACGCGTCGGACCAGCGCACCGGGGACGCGATCAGGGAGGTGGCCGCCAGGGGGTCCATGTCCGGGTCCCTGGACGGGGGGAGCGGGAGGAGGCTCGTCGTCCTGGACGAGGCGGACAACTTCTTCGGGAACGCGGACAGGGGCGCGATGCCGGCGGTCAGCGAGCTCATAAAGAAGACGAGGCAGCCCCTGATACTGATAGTCAACGACTTCTACGCCCTGTCCAAGAAGAGCTCCGCCGCCAAGTCGGACACCCTGCAGATAACCTTCAGGAAGCCGTCCGCCGCGTCGGTGGCGAAGGTCCTCCGCAAGATAGCGGCGGCGGAGGGCGTGGAGATAGACGATGAGGCGATCGCGGGCATAGCAGCCAACGCGGGGGGCGACGTGAGGGCCGCGGTCAGGGACATGGAGTCCATCGCCCAGGGCGGGGGCGCGCTCACGGCCGCCGACGCGGGGCTCCTCTCGGAGAGGGACTCCAGGAGCGACATGTACGCGGTGCTGGACATGATCTTCAGGAAGCGCGACCCGTCCGGCGCCAGGAAGGCGCTGTCGAAGGCGGACGCGGACCCCGAGACCGCCATACTGTGGATAGACGAGAACCTGCCGCACGAGTACTCCGGCGGGGACCTGGTGCGCGGCTACGAGAGGCTGGCCCGCGCGGACGTGTTCCTGGGGAGGGTCCACAGGCGCCAGCACTACGGCTTCTGGTCCTACGCCGGCGACATGATGACCGCCGGGGTGGCCGCCGCCAGGCTTGGGGGCGAGGTCTCCCGCGACAGGCTCAGGTTCCCGTCGTACCTGTCCAAGATGTCCAGGTCCAAGGCGGTGAGGGCGTCCAGGGCGGCGGTGTGCCTCAAGCTGGCGATCCTGCTGCATACGTCCACCAAGAGGATCGAGCAGGACGTGCTGGAGCCCCTGAGGTGGATCGCATCCAGGGACCCCGCGGCGGCGGCCGCCCTGGTTAGGGACGGGGGCCTGGAGCCGGAGGAGCTGGGGTTCCTGCTGGGCGAGAAGGCGGACTCCGCCGCGGTGAAGGCCGCCGCCAGGGCGGCGGAGGAGCCCGCCCCCGTCGCCCGCCCCTCCCCGCCGGCGAGCGCGGAGCGGATCCCGGACGCCCCTCCGCGGCAGGACGCCGGCGCGAGGGAGAGGGCGCAGAGGAGCCTGCTGGACTTCTGAGGGGATGCCATGGACGAGGGATACCGCGACCTGCTAGCCCGCCAGCAGTACAGGCTGTGCGGCGACCACGCCGCGGTGAAGCTGTGCCACTGGCTGAAGGAGAGCCTGGTCCGCGGGAGGCATTGCTACAAGCAGGACTTCTACGGCATAGAGAGCCACAGGTGCCTGCAGATCACGCCCGCGATAAACGAGTGCAGCCACAGGTGCTCCTTCTGCTGGAGGGTCCAGGACAGCGACTTCGAGGTGACCGACTGGATGGAGCCCCGCGAGATGCTGGACTCCCTCATCGCGCACCAGAGGCTCCTCATATCGGGGTTCAAGGGGGACCCGAGGTGCTCCGGGGAGATGTTCGAGGAGGCCTGCGACCCCAACCAGGTGGCCATATCCCTCGCGGGGGAGCCCATAACGTACCCGCACCTCTCCGAGCTCCTGAGGGAGTGCCGCCGCAGGGGCATGACCACGTTCCTGGTCACCAACGGCACGTACCCCGAGCGCCTGGAGGCCCTGGACGTCCTGCCGACGCAGACGTACGTCACAGTGGCCGCCCCGGACGAGGAGACGTACAGGGCGGTCTGCCGCCCGAAGATCCCGGACGGGTGGGAGAGGCTCATGCGGACGCTGGAGATCCTGCCGTCCCTGGGCACCAGGACGGTGATAAGGCACACGCTGGTGAAGGGGCTCAACATGGGGCGGGAGGAGGGGTACGCGAAGCTGGACCGGATCGCGGACCCGTATCTCATAGAGCCGAAGGGGTACGTGTTCGTGGGGGCGTCGAGGCAGAGGCTGTCCCTGGCGTCCATGCCGTCGTTCGGGGAGATCAGGTCGTTCTCGGAGAGGCTGGGGGAGATGGTCGGCATGGAGGTCCTGAAGGAGAGGGAGGACAGCAGGGTCCTGCTCCTGGGCAGGAGGGGGGCGGAAACGGACGTGCGCCGGCTGGCCGGGACGCCCTCTGAGTCTGAAAGGAAAAACGCGAAAACCGTGCCGTGAGCCAGGTTTGAGCCAGGTTTGAGCCAGGTTTGAGCCAAACAAAGCTGTCCAGACGGAGCAAGATAATTACGGTGCCCGTCACATGCCTCTTCGGACATGTCAACAGGACGCGAGGCCGAGAGAAGCTCGTTCGATGCCGAGGTCAATTTCGATACGGAAGTGACCGAGGAGGCTACGAACAGGATCTGCTCCGACCTTTCCGCGATATCCGGCACGAAGATAACCGTTCAGAACCTCATAAACGAGAAAGTCATCCTGAAGAGGGGGGACGGGTTCGCGCCGACCAACGCGTACGCCCTCCTCCAGGGAGGCGTGTTCGCTTTCACGGAGGTCCGCTGCGCCCTATTCAAGGGCAGGGAGAAGAACCTGGACAGGACCATGTTCCTGGACCGGAGGGAATGCACCGGCCCAGTGTATCGACAGATAGAGGACGCGTACGCGTTCGTCCTGAAGAACATCAGGCTGGAGTCTCGCTACGAAGGGGGCATCGCCCGCGTGGACGAGTACGAGATCCCCCACGAGGTTGTCAAGGAGGTCATAACCAACGCGGTGCTGCACCGGAGCTACATCCGCGGCAACATGCCCACGTACGTCGCCATATTCGACGACCGCGTCGAGGTCACTTCCCCCGGGAAGCTGTACGGCGGGATGACCGTCGAGCAGATGCTGGAGGGGAAGACCGAGCGCAGGAACCCCGTGCTCGGGAAGGTGTTCGCGCTCGCGCGCATCTCGGAGGGCTGGGGCCGCGGAGTCATGGGGCTGACGGCCAGGTGCGCCGAGCGTGGCCTGGAGGCGCCTGCGTTCGAGGAGTGGGGCGACGACTTCAGGGTCACCCTGTACCGCAAGCCCCTCTTCGCAGAGGCGGGCGCGCAGAGGATCCGCGAGCTCGCCGGCGCGGAGCTCAGGGTGTACGAGGCGTTCGCTTCCAACCCCTACGAGTCCATGTCCGCTGTGGCGGAGTCTCTAGGCGTGTCCGTCGCGACGGTCAAGAGACACGTCGCGGAGCTTAAAAAGAAGGGGAGGCTGGCCAGGGAAGGGGGGAGCGGGCGCGGCGCATGGATCGCCAAGTGACCCCCGCCCGCGCGGCCGCCTCCCGGAGATCACGTCAGGATCAGGGCGGCGACGATCAGGTGCGCCAGCAGGAACAGGTACGCGAGCTTGAACTTCGCCTTCCTGGTCTTATGGCGGAACGCCCTCATGCCCCCGACCGCGCCGAACGGCGCGATCAGCGCGACGGCCAGCAGCGCCCTCTCGCTCACCCTCCTCCCTCCTGTCACCGCCCTGCGCTTGTCGAACCCGTAGGCGCACAGCGAGGCCAGGTTGAGGGCCAGGATCGCGCAGAGCGCGAGCTGCCATTCCCACGGAGTCATCTCATCCTGCCTACGAAGTCGTCGAGGGCCACCTCGAACCCGTCCGGGTTCTTGTCGCCCTTCCCGCAGAAGAACGCCCACTCGGCCGCCCCGACGGCGTCGGCGGCCGCCTTGCATTGATCCGCGCCCTTCTTGTCGCCGATCTTGCAGCAGGCGAAGAGGGACACCCTCTTCTTAGCCAGGGCTGGCCTGTTGGCCTCCGCGAACTCCAAGAGGGCCTTGTACGGCTTGCCGAAGTGCATGCCCGTCCCGAATATGATGTGGCTGTACTCGCTCATGTCGATCAGAGTCTGCTTCTTGAGGTCGAACGAGTCCGCCCCGAGCTTCTCGGCCAAGTACTGCCCGGTCTTCCTGGTCTTCCCGGTGAGGGAAGAGTATATCACGGCTTTTGACGTCATTTTATCCCATCCTCCGCCGCCCCCATATGGGCGCGGCGGCCGATACTCGATCGCCTGGATCCGTATTTTACGTTTGCGAGGGAAAGGCCGCCCGGGCGGGGATCCGCCCGAGCGTTTTGTAAGCGAGATTGCGCCGCGACGCCCTCACGGGGACTGCTGGCCCCAGAGGACCGTGCGCTGCCCGTTCATGTACTGCTTCGTGTCTATCCAGTCCTGATGCCATCCGGAAGGCTGTCTGGCCGCCTGCGCCTTGACGACCGCGTAGGCGCCTATCGGATCGAACGCCCCATCCCCCATAGCGGTGACGCTGATGGGGATGAAGACGCTGGCCAGATTGATGTTGTGGGAGAACGCCCCCGCGCCTATGTCGGTCACGCCCGAAGGAATCACCAGGCTCTTGAGCGAGTTTCTGAAGAACGCATCGTTCCCTATGGTCTTCAGGGTCGAAGGCAGGGTCAGGGAGGATATGGAGTGCGCCTGGAACGACGCAAGCCCTATGGATTCCACCCCGTCGCCCAGCACGACGGTCGTCATCTTGCCGTTGAGGCCGCCCAGGGCGTCCGCCGTGAATGCGTAGTCCCCTATGGCCTTGACGCTCCCGGGTATGGTCACGCCGGGGAGGTTGTTGCATTTGTAGAACATCATTCTGCTGATGTACGGTATCCCGTCCTCCAGCGTCAGGCTGGTCATCCTCTCGCATCCCCAGAATATCTTTTCATCCAGATTCCTGACGCTCCCGGGTATGATCGCGCTGGTGACGCCGGATTCCTGGAACGCCCCGTTCTCGATGGTCTCCAGGCCGTTTTTGAGGACCAGGGGGCCGAGGCTCGAGGTCTTGTAGAACGACGCGATCTTTATGGTCTTGACGCTCCCGGGTATGGTCACGCTGGCCAGGCCGGCGCATTCGTAGAACATCCCCTCGCTGACGATGGGGACCCCGTCCTCGATGACGACGGTGGCCAGTTTGTCGCATTGGTAGAACATCCATGTCCCCACGCTCCTGACGCCCCCGCCGATGGTGACGGCGGTGATGCCGGATCCCTGGAACGCAGAGTTGCCTATGGCCTTGACGCTCCCTGGGATGATCGTGCTGAACGTCCCAGTGTTTTTGAACGCCCCCTCCCCTATCGATTCTATCCCGTTCCCGAGGGCTAGGGTCGCCAGCTTGGCGTCTCCGTAGAACGCATAGTCTCCTATGGCCTTGACGCTCCCGGGGATGGAGACTCCCGACAGGGAGGTGCAGTTCCTGAACGCGCTCTTCCCGATCTCCCCTACCCCGTTCCCGAGGGCCAGGGTGGCGAGGCTGCTATCGCCGTCGAACGCCCACCCGCCTATGGCCTTGACGCTCCCGGGTATGGAGACTCCAGTGAGGGCGGTGCAGCCGGCGAAGGCGCTATCGCCTATCGACTCTATCCCGTTCCCGAGGGTCAGGGTGGCGAGGCTGGCATCTTTTTGGAACGCGTTGTTGCCTATGGCCTTGACGCTCCCCGGGATCGATACCCCCGTGAGGGCGGTGCAGTTGGCGAAGGCGTAGCTCACGATCTCCTCTATCCCGTTCCCGAGGGCCAGGGTGGCGAGGCTGCTGTCGCTGTCGAACGCCCACTTCCCTATGGTCTTGACGCTCCCGGGGATGGATACCCCCGTCAAAGATTTGCAGTCGTCGAAAGACTGGGCGCCCAGCGACTCTATGCCGCTCCCCAGAGTCAGGGTCTTCATGCTCAAACAGTTGTGAAACGCGAGGTTCTCTACCGTCTTGACACTCCCGGGTATGCTCACCTCGAGGATGCCCTTGCACCCGCTGAACGCCCCTTTCTTTATGATCTCGACGGTGTCTGGTATGTAGACCCCAGTGATGTTAACATAGCCCTTGAACGCCTCGGTGGTTATCGACGTGACCATCTTCCCGCGGTACCACTCCTGTATCGCCATGAGCCCGGTCGCGATCGCGGTACCCCTGTTCACTCCGCACTCTGTCGTGCTCGTGCCGGGGTAGTTCAGGTTGTCGGTCCCTAGCCAATACGCGTGCAGAGTGATGTCGCCTGCGTACGGCCACACGGGCTCGCCGTCCCACGGGGAATCCCATGCGGGCCCGCCCGCCACTGCGTTTATCCCGCCGATCTGGTCGTACCACCCGCCGAAGTCGTAGGGCCACCTTTCAGGGAACGGGAGGGTGAACGGGTCGCCCAGAGTCACGGTCAGCGTGTCTCCCCCTTTCTTGTCGTCCGCCCTCTGGTAGTCGAAGGTGACCGTGAACGTGGTGGTCCACTCGGCGTAGAGGGTCGTGTTCGTGTACACGCGGTCCCTCGAGAAGTTCCATTCGTTGCTGCACCCGGGCTCCTTGTACCACCCGCCGAAGCTGAAGCCGGGCCTGGTCGGAGGCGCGGGCGCGGAGATCTTGGTCCCCTCCCGCGCGGTCACGCTGGCCACGGGGGAGCCCCCCTGGCTGTCGAAGTCGACCGTGTACGTCTCGTACGGGTTCCCCCCGATGACGTTCCCGCTGTCGTCGACGGCGCACCACTTGGCGTACAGGGTCATGTCGCCATCGACGGCGTCCCTGACGAAGTTCCACTCGTTGACGCAAAGCTCGGTCCTGAACCACCCGTCGAACGCGTAGCCCTCCTTGGTGGGAGGATCGGGCGCGGAGATCTTGGATCCCGCCTCTGCGTGTATAGACCACATGTGAGGATACCCTCCCTGGCTGTCGAAAACGACCGTGTAGGTCTCCACCTTGTCGCCTATCTCGCCCGGCGGACCGTCCCCGCACGCGCATTCCTCGATCGAAAACACCGCATACGCGCTCATCGCCATCGCGAGCAGCGCGAGCAACAGCAGCGGCGCTGCCATGTACTTCCTGTCTCTCCTGTCTTTTTCGTCCCCCATTCAGATCCCCCCTTGAAATCTCACGGAGCCGCTTTACAATCGGCTGGGCGGTTTAAATAACCATATGCCCCCGCCGTGGCCCGCGGGAGGTCCCGCCGGAACCGTCGGTTCCGCGATCATCCCCCCCGCGATCGCCCCTCGCGCCGGGCGGTCAGGGCGACCTGTTCCACTCCACCGGGTATCCCCCGCTGTTCCAGCTCGGGTCCCACCCGGGCTGCGGGCCGGAGGCCTGCGCCCTGATGACCATTCCTGCAGAGCATCCCTCGAACGCCCCCGCGCCTATCTTCGCCACGGTCCCGGGGATGAACGCCGACGAGAGGTTGATGCATCCGCCGAACGCGCGCGCCCCTATGCTCTCGAGGCCGCCCTTCATGGCGACCGATGATATCCTGAGGCATTCGCTGAACGCCCCGTCGCCGATGGACTTCAGGCTCGCCGGGAGCCTCAGCGTCGCCAGCGAGGCGCAGCCGCGGAACGCGTCCTTCCCGACCGTTTCGACTCCTTCCGCGAGGGTTATCTCCGATGCGAGCCCGCAATCCCGGAACGCCCCCTCCCCTATGGCCTTCACGCTCCCGGGCACGACCAGCCTGGAGAAGGAGCAGCCTTTGAACGCCTCCTTCCCGATGGACGAGACCCCGTTGCCGATGGTTATCACCCCGACGCTCGTACATCCGTCGAACGCGTGGTCGGCTATTTGTTTCACGCTCCCGGGTATGTTCAGCGACCTCAGCGACTCGCACCTGACGAACGCGTATTCCCCGATGAAGTCCAGGCTCGCCGGGAGCGATACCGTCGCGAGGCTCTTGCACTCGTAGAACATCTGTCTGCTGATATAGGGCACCCCGTCCGCTATGGCCGCGCTCTTGAGGCTCGTGCATTTCTGGAAGGCGAAGTTCCCCACGGCCTTCACGCTGGCCGGGATGGACACCGACTCCAGCGACGAGCATTCGATGAACATGCTCACGCTGATCTCGGGCACCCCGTCGGCTATGGCCGCGCTCTTGAGGCTCGTGCACTCCTGGAAGACGTGCGTCCCCACGGCCTTCACGCTGGCGGGGATGGACGCCGACTCCAGCGACGAGCATCTGAGGAACATGCCCTGGCTGAGCATGGGCACCCCGTCCGCTATGGATACGCTCCTGAGCTTGGAGCAGTCCTGGAAGACGTGCGTCCCCAGGGTCTTCACGCTGGCCGGGATGGACGCCGACTCCAGCGACGAGCATCCCATGAACATGGCCTCGCTGAGCATGGGCACCCCGTCCGCTATGGATACGCTCCTGAGCTTGGCGCAGTCCTGGAAGGCGTACTTCCCGATCGAGGACGCGCTGGCCGGTATCGACGCCGATGTTATGGACGATCTGTAGAACGCGCCCTCGCCTATGGCCCTGACCCCGTCGGCCATGTCCGCGCTCGCCATGGAGTAGCTCCTGGCGAACGCGTACTTCCCTATGGAGTCCACGCTGCCCGGGATGGACGCGGATCCGAGGGCGACGCACAGCCTGAAAGAGTACTCGCCTATGGACTTCACGCCGTCCTCGATGTCCAGGGTCGCCAGCGCGGAGCACCCGTCGAAGGCGTAGTCCCCTATGGACCTCACGCTCCCCGGTATGGAGACCGCGGCGAGCGCGACGCAGTTGTAGAACGCGTACTTGCCTATGCTCCCCGCGCCGTCCTCCAGGGCCAGCGCGGACAGCGAACCGCATTCGCTGAACGCGTAGTTCCCGATGGAATCCACGCTGCCAGGTATCGAGATCCCGGTCAGATCCTTGCAGTATTGGAACGCGCTCTGCGCGATCTCCTTCACGCCGTACCCCAGGGACGCGCTGGTCAGGCCGCTGCTCTGGAACGCCCATTTGCCTATGGTCTTGACGCTCCCGGGTATGGAGACGCTGTCCAGCTTGTCGCATCCGAAGAACGCGCTGCTGTCTATCTTTTCCACGCCGTCCTCCAGATCCGCCCAGGTCAGGCCGGATTCGCAGAACGCGGAGTCCCCTATGACCTTCACGCTCCCCGGTATGGTCACGCCGTCCAGGCTCTTGCACTTGTTGAACGCGCCCTTCGAGATGTCCCCGACCCCGCTCTCCAGCGCGACGGTGACGAGGCCGGAGTTGTAGAACGCCCATTCCCCTATGGACTTCACGCTTCCCGGCACGGCTATCCCCGCCAGGCTCGAGCATCCGTAGAAGGACGCCTTCCCTATCTCGCCCAGGTTCTTGGACAAAACCGCGCTCCTCAGGCCCGTGCATCCGTAGAACGCGTACTCGCCCATCTCCGTCACGCTGTCCGGAACGGACACGCCCTGGAGGCTGTCGCAGTACGAGAACGCCTGCGCGCCTATCGCCTTCACGGTGCCCGGGATGTGGACGCTGGCGACCCAGCTCTTCCTCATGAACGCGTTCTGCGCTATCGATGTCACGAGGTCCCCCTCGAAGTACTCCTGTATCGCTATCGCGGGCTCGCTCGCGCTCCCGACGGAGGCCTCGCGCTCGCCGGATGCGCTGACCTTATAGTCGAGGCCCGGGGTCCCGAGCCAGTACGCGTGCAGCGTGATGTCGCCCGCGTGCGCCCAGTCCGCCTCGTGGTCCCACGGGGTGGGCTTGCCGAGGACGGGGTTGACCCCCCCTATCCCGTCGTACCACCCGCCGAACCTGTACGGCGCCCTGTCGGGCGCCGGGAGCGTGAACGGGTCCCCGAAGACGACGGTCATGGAATCCGCCCCGTTCTTGGCATCGGCCCCCTGGTAGTCGAACGTCACCGTGAACCTCTCTATCCAGCCGGCGTAGAGCGTGGCGTCGCTGTAGACCAGCTCCTTGTCGAACTCCCATTCGAACCTGCAGCCCGGGTCCTTGTACCATCCCGCGAACGCGCTCCCCTGCTTCGTCGGCGGGGCGGGCTCGACCGCCCTGGAGCCCTCCGCGACCGCCTGGCTGGGCACGGGCGTGCCCCCCCGGCTGTCGAACGAGACCGTGTACGTCTCGTACGGGTCCCCTCCGACGATCTCGCCGCCGTCGCTGACGTACGCCCACCCGGCGTACAGAGTCATGTCGCTCACCACCGGGTAGGCGTCGAAGTCCCACTCGTTGGCGCAGTCGACCTCCATGTACCACTCGTCGAACAGGTAGCCGTCCCTCGACGGCGCGGGGTCCGGCGGGCTGATCATCCCGCCGTACTCGACGGTCTGGCTGGGCACGTCGCCCCCGCCCCGGCTGTCGAACGAGACCGTGACGGGGTCGTGGCGGTCCGCTATGGACCCTCCGCCGCCCCCGTCCCCTCCGGATCCCCCTCCGCCGCCCCCGCGGCCGTCTGCGCTCGAAAACAACGCGTATGCGCCGGCGGCCGCCCCCAGCAGGAGCAGCAGCAACAGCGCGGCTATGAGCCTCTTGTCTCTATCCCCCTCTTCCCTCTCCATTCCGATCCCCCCTTGAAATCGATCAGAGCTGAGCCTTGATCGAATTGCGGATTTAAAAAGCCGCATGCTCGCCCGCCCGCCGCTGGGCGGCGCCGCGTTGATGCATTAAAATACGACCGCGCCCATGACAGAGCGAGGGAAATGGGCTACAATGTAGAGATAGTCTCTGCGGAGGAATCCTCTCGCCTCAGATCCGAATGCGCCGGGCGGGCCCTGTTCTCGTCCAAAGTGGACATATCGGGCCTGTGCGTGGAGCTTCTGACGTCCGACAGGGACCACGTGTCCATGTGGGAGGACAACTTCTATTCGATGTCGGAGCACACCAGGGCCCACGCCAAGATATACTCGGTGTCGGACCCGGGCAGGGGCATGGAGGTCTTCTACGACCCGTCCACCAAAGCGGCGTTCCTGTTCAACTTCGACTACTACGGGTGGATCAAGAGCATCGCCCTGGGCGTGTCCGGGGACATATTGGAGGAGGGGCACGGCATACACTCCGTCCACGGGGCCGCCCTGGACATAGACGGCGTGGGGGTGACGCTCATAGCCCCGTCCAAGACGGGCAAGACCACGCAGTCGTGGGGGCTGCTCCGCATGGACAACGCCCACCTGATAACGGACGACTGGTATTTCGTCAGGCTCGGGAAGGGCAGGCCGGTGGCGTACGGGTCTGAGAAGAACTGCTACATCGACGCGGACATAGGGGACGTGTGGGAGGAGTACAAGCCCCTGGTCAAGAGCGTCAGGTTCGACAACAGGGGCCGCGGGATCGCGAACGTGAGGTGGGTGGCCGGGGAGTCCTCGGTCATGCCGGCGGCCAGCGTCAGGCACGTGTTCCTCATGAAGCGCGACCCGTCCGACCCGACGGTGATCCGGCGCATGACCCCCGCGGAGGGGGTGGAGTACATGGCCTCCAACGACATGTGCAACCCGCACCAGATGGTCAGGGGCCCCCGCAAGTCGGAGATCCGCCGCAGGTTCGCGTCGGAGTACTTCTCCGCGTGCGACGTCCATCTCGTGAACACGATACTGCCCCCGCGGGAGACGCAGGAGGCCATCCGCGGGGCGCTTTTCGGAAGGGAGGGGGGAGCGTGAGCCTCCCCAAGATAGTCAACCCGCTGAAGGCCCCCGAGAAGGGGGAGAAGGACGGGGGCGGGGGGCTGGCGAAGGGCCTGTCCAAGGTGGCCGGCCCGCTGAAGCGGGCCGCCGGCGGGAAGAGCGGGCCCGCCGAGGCGGGCCCCGGGGGCGGGAGGGCCGACCAGAAGGTCGTCGACCCGTTCTCCCGCGCCCTGGGATCCGGGGGCGCCAAGGCGCCCCCGCCCAACCCGTACGCGAAGCCCGCCCCGAAGCCCCCCGCCCCGGCGGCGGAGCCGCCCAGGGCGCCGAAGGAAGCGGCCCAGGGACCCATAGGCAGGCCCATAACCCTGTTCAGGGACCGCATGTCGCAGGTGCTCCCGATATCGGTGGCGTCCATCCTGGTGGTGTCCGGGATACTGCTGGCGCTGATATTCGCCACGGGGTACCGCATGGAGCTGGGGAACGTGCTGGAGGGGATCATGGTCTGCGTCCTCGCGCTCCTGTTCGGTGTGGTGATAATGGACAACATCGTGGCCTACAGCAACGAGTCCAAGAAGAAGAGCGACGAGAGGAAGGCCATCCTCCGCCGCGACAAGATCATAAGCCCCATAGTCGCCCACTACCGCAGCAGGATGCAGAGCATGATCACGCCGAAGGACCTGCCCTCCGACAAGCCCCCGTCCAGGAAGCCGCTGGTGAAGGACCTCAGGGACATGTACGCCGCGTCCGACAACCTCACCGACGTGGGGAAGTCCAGGATAGAGACTTACGCGCACTACCAGGGCGAGCTGAACAGGAAGATGACCAGCCTGGTGGAGGACGTGGACTTCGACTACTATGAGCCGCTGTGCGCCGCCGCCATGAGGTTCATAACAGCCACGGAGTACGGCGGGTCCGCCCTGGAGGCGGCCCTGGGGTACCAGAGCGCCCAGCCCGGGGTCAGGCCCATGAAGAGCATCATCGCCGGCCTGATCAGGGACGAGCCCGAGGCCAAGAACTTCGGGAACTCGGAGGGCCCCATGAGGAACATACACCTGCTCCACCTGACCATAGTGGAGCAGGCGGCCGCCGTGGACGACTACGAGAGGATCATCAACCAGATAAAGGCGGAGAAGCCCGCCGGGCGGATGAGCGGGCTGAGGCTGAAGCTCAGATGAGGCGGCCGCCCGCCTCCACGGGCACCCTCTCCCCCAGCGCCACGCTCCCCTCCGAGACGTCGCAGCCGTAGGCCAGGAACCTGACCCCCGCCTCCGCCGCGGATTCCACCGCGTCGGCGAACTCCCCGTGCGCCTCCCTGTTCGGGACCAGCCTGCGGGCCCCTCCCATCTGTATGACGAAGACGACCGTCGCCTCGAACCCGTGCGACAGGGCCCTCTCCAGCTCCCTCACGTGCCTGAGCCCGCGCTCGGTGGGCGCGTCCGGGAACATCGCGACCCCGCCCCTCTCGAGCGTGACCCCCTTGACCTCCACGAGGGCCCTCCTGCCGCCGCCCTCGGCGTAGAAGTCGAACCTGGAGCCCCCCCACGCATGCTCCCTGCGGACCGTCTCCATCCCCCCGAGCCCGTCTATCTTATCGAAGGACTCGAGCGCGACCCTGTTCGGGGCCATGGAGTCTATGTTCACCAGCGATCCCCCCTTGTACACGGACACCAGGCCGTACCGGGTGGAGCGGGCGGGGTTGCTAGAGGCGGACAGGATCGCCTCGGCCCCGGGGACGAGCAGCTCCGCGCACCTGCCGGTGTTGCAGACGTGACACCTCTCCACCTCCCCGTCGACGTCCACGAGCGCCGCGAAGCGGTTGGGCCTCTCCAGGAAGACGCCCCTGCGTATGTCGGGGTATATCATGCAGCGCCCCCGCCGCGCCTGCAACAAATGGGGCCCGCGCCCCGGGCGGCGTCGCGCATGGGTCCCGCATGGGCGCGAGAGATATAAGAAACGGGGCTCCGGGGGAGGGCCGCGGGCCCGCGCGCACGGCTCCCGTGCCCCCGCCGCCCCGGATCGCCTTTTCCCACATATACGGAAACGGAGGGCGCCGCGCCGCGCCGCGCCCGCCCTCTCCCGCATATCCATCTCAGCCATGCGCCGGGCGCCCGCCCCGCTCGGATCCCCCTATTTCCGATTTTTCAGAGCGGACATCTTCGAAGTAGGGCGGCCGTTTCTCGAAACAGGGACAATATTATAGGCAAAATTTATATCTATCGTTCTGGCTATCCAGAAATGGGGAGGATTCTTCTATGAAAGACACCACCGAGACTGCCGCCACTAAAAAGGCAGTCATAATCGCCGCCGCCCTAGTGTTGCTAGTGGCAGGCGTAGCTGTCGTTCTTTTCTCCATTGGCGGATCGGACAACGATTCGCGGGGGGGGGGAGAAGGAACCGGTCAGGTACACTGTGACCTATGACTCTCGCGGAGGGTCGTACGTCTTCCCGTCCGTAGCCTTGGACGGGGAGAGGATCGGGGACCCGGGCCCCTCCGAGAGGGAGGGGTATCAGTTCTCCGGTTGGTTCAAAGACGCGTCCGCCACGTCCCAATGGGACTTCGGCAGGGACGTCGTGACCAAAAACACCACCTTATACGCCAAATGGGGCGTCTCCGAGGGAGACGTCGGGCCGCCTCCGTACTCCGTGTCCTTCGACACCCACGGCGGATCCTACCTAACCAGCATAACCGACGTCGAATACGATTCGCGCATAGTCGCGCCGAAACCCGATCCCGAGAAGCTCGGGTACGTCTTCGGCGGATGGTACAAGGACGCGGCGTGCACAGTCGCATGGAGCTTCGCGTCCGACTACGTCGTCGGCGACACGGTCCTCCACGCCAAGTGGTCCGCAATAACCTACACCGTGGCATATCACGGCAACAAGCCCGCCGCCACCGAGGGAACCGTCGGCGAACCCGACTTCCCGATAACTCACACCTACGACGAGGCCAGGGATCTCGAGCCCTTCGAGGCGTTCACCCTGACCGGGTACAGGCTCACTGGATGGAACACCCAAGCCGACGGGAGGGGAACCGCCTACGCCTTCGGACAGAGCGTGACCAACCTCAGGTCCGAACTGGGCGAAACGTTCGACCTGTACGCCGTATGGGTCGCGATAACCTACTGGGTGGAATACAACAACGTCGCTCCCGCCTCGACCGAATCGGTCCCGGTCGGTCCGGACGGAAACGTAAAGATAGCGGTGGAGCACACCTACGATGCTGGGAAGACGCTCGAATCGCAAACCACGATCGGCTTCGAACTGAAGGGGTACATTATGAACTCGTGGTCGAGGGTCCCGGGCAGCACCGACGAGATGGACGCGGCCTTCACCCCGGCCCAAGGGAATGTGAAGAACCTCGCGGACACGCAGGACGCTGTCGTGCAACTGTACGCCCTGTGGCTGCCGATACAGTACAAGGTGATATACGTGTCCGGCATGGCGGGCGTGGCTAACGTAGAGGACCCGCACACCTACGTCTACGACAAAAGCTGGAATCTGATGGCTAACCCGCTCGCCAAGACGGGTTACGACCTGACCGGATTCACGGCGACCCGGGAGGGCGGGTCCGCGGCGGAGGCGTTCGCCCCGGGCCAGCTCGTGAAGAACCTCGCGTACACGCACCTCGCGAAGGTGGAAATGAACCCCGTGTGGACGCCGATAACCTACGACGTGGTGTACAAAGCCAACGGGGGAACCCCGACGGAAGACATCGTCATAGAGCACGTCTACGACCAGGCGAAGAGCCTGGAGTCCGGCGGGTTCGCCAAGACGGGATACAACCTGACTGGATGGAACACCAACTCCGCCGGGACGGGGACCGCCTACGCCCTCGGCGAGTCCAAGACCAACCTCAGGAGCACCGCGGGCGACTACGACCTGTACGCCGTGTGGACGCCGATAACCTACACCGTGGTATATCACGGCGACGCTCCCACGACGGCCTCGACGACCACGACAGGGAGCATAGCGAACCTGCCGTGCACATACGACGCGCTTCCGACGCTCGCGAGCGCCGGCTTCACCCTGACGGGATACACGCTCAAGGGCTGGACCCACACCTCCGGCGAGACAGTGAAGAACTACCCCCTCGGCCCGGCCCCGGCCAACCTGAGCTCCACGGACAACGATACCGTGGACCTGTACGCCAAGTGGGAGGCTAACACCTACCGCGTGACCTTCAACAGCAACGGTGGCTCCGGATTCGCCGCCCCGATCGAGCACACCTTCGACGTCTATTACACGCTCCCGGGAGCCGCCGGGTTCTCCAAGACCGGGTACACCATGGGCGGATGGAACACCAACTCCGCCGGGACGGGGACCAACTACGACGCGGGCAGCAGCCAGCGGAACCTGTCCACGGGCGCTAACATAGATCTGTGCGTCAAATGGATCCCGGACACCTACATCGTCTCGTTCGACGCGAACGGGGGGACGTGGGCCTCGGGATACCCCGGGGACATGACGTTCACCTACGGCGTCACTCAGAGACTGCCGCCCGCGAGCTCGGTCACCAGGACCGGGTACACCATGGGCGGATGGAACATAACCCCCGAGGGGGACGGAACCAACTACACGGTCGGTGTGGAAACCAGCAACATGCCGTATGTTGATGGCAGACTGACCCTGTACGCCAAGTGGGACCCGATAACGTACTCCCTGGAGTATCACGACGACAAGCCGGCAACCGATTCGGTCTTATACGGAAGCGTGCCGAGCGTGCCTTCGTGCACATACGGCGCGTCGATGACGCTCGCGTCCTCCGGCGGCTTCACCCTGACGGGGTACACCCAGACGGGATGGGCGAGGACCTCGGGCGCGCTCACGGCGGATTTCGCCTGCGGCGCGACGATCACGTCGGACCTCAAGTCCGGACAGGGCGAGACCGCGAACCTGTACGCCGTGTGGGCTCCGATAACGTACTCCGTCACCTACAACGGCAACGGAGGATCGGGATCCGTGACGGGCCACACCGGGTGCAAATACGACGAGAACGTGACGTCCGCGTCTAGCGGGTTCACCAAGACGGGGTACATCTTAGAGGGATGGGCCAAGGACCCGACGCACGCGAAGGAGATCGGCCTCGGCGAACCCTTTAAGAACCTGACTTCGACCAATGGCGGCTCTGTGCCCCTGTACGCCGTGTGGAAGCCGATAGAGTACACCGTGACGTATTTCGTCCCCGTCGACGCCACCGGATCCGTCGGCGACGATGATTTCATCTACGACATCGACAAGAATCTCTCGGACGGCGTGGGCATGGACAAGGGCGGGCACACCCTGACGGGATGGTCGAATTCCCTGAACGGGGCGAAGGCGTACGACCTCGGCCAGTCCGTGAGGAACCTGACCGCCGTAAATAACGACGTCAAGACCCTGTACCCTGTATGGACGCCGAAAACCTACATCGTGACGTTCTATAAGAACGACGGGACCACCGACGTCCATGCCACAGCTACCGTCTCCTATGGCTCTCCGGTGACGACGGCGCCAGCGAACCCGACCAGGATGGGGTACGTCTTCGCCGGATGGTATCAGGAGGCCGGATGCGTAAGCGGGCATAACATCGGAAGCACCCAAGTTTACGCAGACACGCCCCTCTTCGCCAAATGGGACCCGATAACGTACTCCCTGGAGTATCACGGAGACGCTCCCTCGGGGGCATCGACGACCACGGCCGGGAGCGTGCCGAGCGTGCCTTCGTGCACATACGGCGCGTCGATGACGCTCGCGGGCGCCGGCGGCTTCACCCTGACGGGGTACACCCAGACGGGATGGGCGAAGACCCCGGGCGCGCTCGCGGCGGATTTCGCCTGCGGCGCGACGATCACGTCGGACCTCAAGTCCGGACAGGGCGAGACCGCGAACCTGTACGCCGTGTGGGCTCCGATAACCTATAAGGTGATCTACAAAGCCAACTGGGGAATCCAGGAGGACGTTGTGGACTGGGTCGCCTTCGACCAGGACTATGACCTGAGGCCAGGCGCATTCACTGCACCTGAAGGAATGAGCTTTGTCGGATGGAACACCGAATCCGATCTGAGTGGTACTGACCTCAATCCACTCGCGACCGTTAAGAACCTCAAGGATGAACAGGACGAAGAGTACACCCTCTACGCCGTGTGGGGACCATAAACCAACGAGCCCGCCCTTCGGGGCGGGCTCATCTTTTTTTTGCATCGCGCTCATTTCTGCGCCGATCCGCGCATGGCGATCTGGGCGAGCCTCGGGTGCGCCGCGTCGGACGCCTTCCGGGAGCGCCCGCCTGAGATATCGGCGCGCACAGGGGCGATGTCTCCGCGGAGACCGTCACTTGGCTATCCATTGCGCCAGCGCCAGGGCGCACGCGCAGAGGGCCACGCTGAGGGCTATGTACGCCGAAGCCTCGATCGCCCTGCCGCCCTGGAGCATGTCCACCGCCTCCATGGAGAACGCCGAGAACGTGGTGAACCCGCCGCACACCCCCACCTTGAGGAACAGGAGCAGGCGGGGGTCCATCCCAGCCTCCCTCCCGGCGACCGCGACCGTGATCCCCATCAGGAACGCGCCCGCGACGTTCACCGCCATGGTGCCCCACGGGAAGCCCCCGCCCCTCAGCGCGACCTGCCCGAAAAGATAGCGGCACACCGAGCCTATGGCCCCGCCCGCCCCCACCGCCAGGATGTTCAGGAGCACTGCGAGAGCCCCCTGGGCGGGCATGCGCCGGCCCCTGCTCCGATCAGGGCGGCCCGCGAGGCTGTCGAATCCATCATGGGCGCGATGAGAGGGAGGTTATTTCATATTTGCGCGCGGGTCTCCGCGGAGGATGGCCCGCCGCGCCCGGCGGGGCACCTGAGGACCCACCGCGGGCCGCCGGGGGTGGAGGCGCGCTCCGCTATGCCCGCGCGCTCCGCCCACCCTATGCTCTCCCGGACCTCCCTCAGGCTCAGGCACGCCTCCGCGGCTATGGCTTCGGCGCCGGCCCCGGGCCGCGCCGCCATGAGCCTGAGCACTTTCCTTTGAGCCTCGCTCTCCGCGAGCTCCCCCGCGGCCCTCTCCGCCAGCCCCCCGTCGCGGACGTACATGTCCGCGGCGGTGGTCTCCCTCAGGATCCTGTCGTTGTCGCGTATGCGGAAGCACACCTCGAACCCGGTCTCCGTGATGCGGAACTCGGGCTCCGGCAGGCCGTCCTCCCTGCAGGCCGCCTTGATCTTCCCTATGCCGCGGCCCCACGCCTCGATCTGTCCCGAGCGGAAGAACGCGTTGGCGATCAGCGGGTTGTGGGGCGCGGACCTGTGCTCCCTCTGGAGGTCCAGGTCTGTGGTCCCCGGGGGGAGCCTCGCGTCGTTGAACACGTACACCCTGTCGCTGAAGACCTTGATCTGCACCGGGCTCCCCGTCTCGTACGAGCGGTGGACGACGGCGTTCAGGACCGCCTCCTTCAGGGCCTCGCGGGGCATGGGGTAGCGATCGATCCTCTGCATGCCGTCGTAGCAGATCAGCCCCTTGAAGTATTTCGTGTATATCGTATCGATCACGCGGTCAGGTATGTTCAGGATCGGGCCGTTGATCTCGTCCTGGTACCTTATCTCGCATTCGCTCTCGAAGAAGCCTATCTTGACGTACGATCCCAGGCAGAAGCGCTCCGGATCCATATGGAACAGCAGCACCGCCGCCCTCGAGACCCTGCCCCCGTCCGCGAGCTTGAGCGACGAGAGCAGATCCGCGTCGCTCACGTCCACGTCCTCTCTCTTGAGCCTGCCGCTGCGGACCGCCTTCTCTCGGAAGACCGCGAACGCGTCGTGGTATATGTCTCCCGCGCTCACTCCCGGCACAGGCGCGGAATCCCACGTCTTGCCGTGTTTTCTAAGTATGAACTCGTCGAGCGCATGTCCTGTCAGCTCCTGCGTGGTCCCCCCGGAGCGCACATAGTACCTTCCGCGATACGTGATCCCGTTGGGATGCGGGTGGACTTGGATGGCTATGTATGGAAGTCCGCCCTCGTGGCACAGGCTCACTTCGCATATTATGCCCATCGTGGCCTTTATTTTATTGGGCAGCTCGTCCAGAAGCCTTCTAGGGTCGGAGACGCCTATGACTTCTCCGTCGTCGGTGCGGCCTATCTCCAATCTCCCGCCCTGAGAGTTGGCGAAGCCGCATATCCCTTTGAGAAACTCGTCGCTCCATTTTTCTTTCCACTCGACGGTCTGATGCTCCAATTCGACTGCCTCCTTCGACGCGCTTCAACGGCGCACGCGCTTCTGTCGATCTGCATCCCTATCTATTTTTTCATAGATAAACCAAATCTCCGGGGGCGGGGGCTGTGCCTTCTGTCACGATCACTTCACCCATCCGAGGATCCTCGCCTCCGGCCTCCGGCTCCCCCCGGCCTCGCCGTCCGGCCTGCCCAGGGTCATGCACGCCAGGTACCTGCGGTCCGCGGGGGCGCCCAGCTCGGCCATGAGCCCGCGGTCCCCCCCTATGGCGGCCGCCAGGCCTATGTAGCACGTGCCGTACCCCATGGAGCGCGCCGCCAGCATCATGTTGCCTATGGCCAGAGCCCCGTCCTCCACGGGGGTGGCCGCGTCGGGGCGGGCGAAGACGAACACCACCGCGGGCGCGCCGTAGAATATGTCCGAGGACGGGTCCGCCGCAAGGCTCCTGGCCATCGCGCCTATCCCGTCGGACGGGTCGGCGGACTCCGCCAGGAGCGACACCGCCCTCCGCCCGCACCTGCGTATGAACCCGGGGTCCTCCGCCACGGAGAACTCCAGCGCCTGGCGGTTCATCCCGGTGGCCGCGTGGAACCCCGCCCTTATTATCTCGCGCACGTCCTCTTCCGGGACCCTGTCCGCCCTGTACCTCCTGACCGACGACCTGCCGTATATGCTCTCGAGCGTCTCGTTCATGCCTGGAGGATCGCCCGGCCGAGATATAAAGCAGAGGACGGGCCGGATCCCGCCGCGGCGCGGCCACGAGTCGGAAAGAGTTAAGCAACTGGGAGCCGGATCGCGATCCAGGCGTAAGTCCGGGATAAGGGGCGTAAAAATCGCGCACCCCCCGGTCGCTCTCTTCTCCACTGTGCGCATCAGGCGCCTAGATCGTCTTTTTCATCGCATCCCGCGCCTCGGATCCCGCCCCTATGCGAACGCGAGGCGCTCCCGGCGAGAAAGATTATCTTGTGCCGCGCCCATGGCCCCTCGGAATGAGGCTGGTGGAAATGGCGGACGACGGGGCGCGGGCGCATCTGGAGCGCGCCTCCAGGTCCGAGAGGAGGGAGACCGGGCAGTTCTTCACGCCCCCGCACATAGCTCGGCTCATGGCGGGCGGGCTCGATGCGGGCTCGGACAGCGTCAGGATCCTGGACCCGGGCGCGGGCGCGGGAACGCTCGCCGCGGCCGCGCTGGAGAGGATCGCATCCGTCGGGCGCGCGCGTTCGGTGCACGCGGACCTGTTCGAGACCGACGCGGGCGTAATCCCCATCCTGCGCGAGAACATGGCCGCCGCCAGGGAGGCGATGGCGCTGTCCGGGATAGACTTCACGTTCGAAATCGCGCCCCTGGACTTCATATCGGGCAACAGGGCTAAGTGGTCGGGCGAGGAGGGCTTCGAGCCCTACGACATAGCGATTTCCAATCCTCCGTACGTCAAGATAGGCGCGGGGTCGGAACAGGCCCGCGCCATGGAGTCCGTGGTCTTCGGACAGCCGAACCTGTACTGCCTCTTCATGGCCATGGCATCCAGGCTGCTGAGGGACGGGGGGGAGCTGTCGTTCATAGTCCCGCGGAGCTTCACCAGCGGGCTGTACTTCTCCAGATTCAGGAAGTGGTTCCTGAGCGAGATGAAGATCCGCTGGATGCACTCGTTCGAATCCAGGGATTCCGACTTCGCGTCGGACAGGGTGCTGCAGGAGACCATGATCGTCCGCGCCGCCAAGACCGGGGAGGCGCCCGCGCGGGTGGCCGTATCGGAGAGCGCGGGCGTGTCCTCGCCGGGGCCCGTTCGATCCATGCTCGTGGACTACGGCGTGTGCGTGTCCGGGGACGGGTTCATATTCATGCCGACCAGCGAATCCGATCTGGAGGCCATGTCCCTCGTGAACGGCTGGGGAGGCTCCCTCAGGAGCCGCGGGTACGCGCTCAGGACGGGGGGCGTGGTGGAATTCAGAGAGAGGGAGTGGCTCAGGGAAGAGGCGGGGGAGGGCACCGTCCCGCTGATCAGGGCGCGCGATTTCAAGGGCGGGCGCATAGACGCGCCCGGACCCCGCGGGGGGAGGCCTGGGCATTTCGAGAGGCGCGCGGAGACCGAGCGCGTCATGCTCCCCAGGGGGAACTACGTGCTGGTCAAGCGCTTCGCGGCCAAGGAGGAGGCGCGGCGCCTGCAGTGCGCCATGCTCCCGGAGAGCTTCTTCGACGAACACGGCGGAGCGTGCGCGGAGAACCACGTGAACGTCCTGACGAAGATCGGGGGCGGCATGAGCGAGGACGAGATGAGGGGGCTGTACGTCCTGTTCGGCTCCTCGTACGCGGACAGGTACTACAGGATGCTCAACGGGTCCACCCAGGTGAACGCCACCGAGTTCAACTCCATGCATGCGCCCCCGGCGGAGAAGATCGCCGAGTTCGGGGCCGCGTCCCGCGGATACCCGATGCTGGATGCGAGGGCGTGCGACGAGATAATAGACGAGTCCATGGGCGGGACGATGCCAAGAGAGAAGAAGGATGGGGTAACATGGGAAAACTGGGTGAAGCCAAAGATATACTGAGATCCATAGGCATGCCCGAGAGGCAATGCAACGACCGGAGCGCGCACGTCCTGCTAGCTCTGTGCCACCTCGAAGAGAGCGACCCCTGGTCCTCCGCCCGGAGCGAGCTCATCGGAGTGACCGAGATCATGAAGACCATGGAGGTCAATTACGATGTCGTATACATGCCGAACACACGCGAGGCTGTTAGAAAGGGTTCCATACACCAGTTCAGGGACGCGGGGGTGATCGAAGACAACGGAGAGGCTACCAACAGCCCCAATTATAGATACGCCCTCACCCGGGAGATGCTGGCGCTCGTTTCATCATACGGCTCTTCAGAATGGAGAGGTGAATTGGAGAGGTTCCTGGACGGCAGAGAGACTTTGAAAGAGAGATACAGGCAGAAGAGGCTCTCGAAGCGCATACCTGTGAATGCGGGAGGCGCCTCGCTGGAGTTCGGCCCCGGGGCGCACAATCAGCTGCAGAAGGACGTGATCGAGGGGTTCGCGCCCGTTTTCGCCCCAGGGGCGATCCTGTTATATGTGGGCGACGCGGAGAGGAAGGATCTAGTGAGAAACGCGGATGCGTTGGAGAGGCTGCATGTGAAGATCACCGATCACGATAAGCTGCCTGACGTGGTGCTGTATTCGGAAGAGCGGGGCTGGCTGTTCTTCGTGGAAGCCGTGGTGTCCTCTGGCGCGATGTCGAAGAAGCGCGTGGATGAGATCGAAAGGATGACCGCGGGATCCGAATGCGGAAAGATCTTCGTGACCGCGTTCCCGGACAGGAAGACTTTCAAAGCGCACGCGGACGAGCTCGCATGGGAGACGGAGGTCTGGATAGCGGATGCCCCGGAACATCTGATCCATCTCGACGGGGAGCGGTTCCTAGGGCCGTATCGGCAGAATCGGGCCTGAGACTGCAAAGTCGGCGCATCGCCTGCAAGGCCATGGGGCATATGAAGCGGGATATGGCGCGGAGGGGGAGATTCGAACTCCCGAGGCGGATCGCCACCGGTTTTCAAGACCGGCGCCGTGGGCCGGGCTTAGCTACCTCCGCTCAGACCTCAAACCCCGGATCCGTATATAACTCAACCGACGGGATGGCGCGATCGCACATGCGTCGCATGCTCCTTTCGCAAATCCACTGTGCCCTCTTCGAAAGTTTTTCGACTATAACGGAAAAACTCTGCCTTACCGAGGAGTTTTTCGACTATAACGGAAAAACTTCGCCTCACGATCCGTTCGGGTCCGGGGCGCTCCCCGGCAGGGGCCCCCCGTCCGCGGGCCAGCGCTTGTTGAGGTAGTCTATTATCACCGCGAACCAGATCATCTCCGCCACTATGGCGGTCATCGCGGGGATGACCGCCTCCGACGCGTCCGCGAGGAGCACCATGCACAGCGACATCGCCAGCCCGCTGTTCCTCCAAACCGCCATGGACACGTAGATTATCCCCCTGGACCTGTCCGTCCCGCGCTTCTTGAAAACGCGAACCATCAGCAGGGTTGCCCCGAATATCCTGGCGATGTTCAGGGCGAACATCGCCAGCACCGCTCCCGGCTCGCTCAGGACGTACCCCCTGTTGTGCCCCAGGGAGAGCATGATCAGCAGGAATATCATGACGTTTATTATGGATACCTTGACCCTCCTGTCTATGTTCGCCCTGCCTATGGGCACGTTCAGCGCAAGGGGCACGGCGATGAACAGGACGACGTACTTGAATATCTGGAGCGGGCTCACCGCGTCGCCGATCAGGGCGAGCGTGACCAGAGGCGCCGTCGCCAGCGACAGGAGGTACACCGCGGTCATGCTGAGTATGCTCAGCCTGAGGTTCCCCCTGGCGAACAGGGATATGGTTATGGAGGACACGGCGCACGGCATGGCCGCCATGAGGGCCCACCCCTTCCATATGGGCGCGTCCCCCAGGAACAGGAGGCCGCACAGGACGCACATCCCCCCTCCCGCCGCGTAGCATACCAGGACGGCCGCGGCGACGTCCCTCCCGCGGCCCTTCAGATCCGCCCTCTTGAAGGATACTCCGTCCATTGACAGGACCATCTGGACCATGAGCACCGCTATGACCATCGTCGGCGTCTCCGGCCCGAGCGAGCCGAATATGAGGCCGCACGCGATCCCCAGCGCCACCCAGATCCTCACGTTTGCGAAGACCTCCGCGAGAGCCATGGCCAGCCAACGCCAGCCATGTATTTACGCTTGCCTCAAAGCGGGCGGGCGAGAGCCCGCCGCTCTCGGAGCGCGCGTTCGATGCGCCGGGCCGCCGCGGGACCCGCGAGGCGCCGAACCGGGGGCTCGCGAACCGTCGCTTTTTAAAGCGCTGAAAACGATCTCTCGATGCATCGATATCGCATGAGCCAGTACGGGAGGCGTCGCATCATGGGAAGCCCGGGTCGCCGTGCTTTCAGGGTGTGGCGACCCGGACCGTGACGACAGGAGGTGGATGCCCTGGTATCCGTTCACCGTCGCAAAGACGGTCTGACCGTTAGGATACGCGTCGGGGCTATGTCGATTACCATCGACATAGACTGGCCGTAACTTGACGGAACGCATGGCTCCGCGTTACGGGCCCGGTCCTCTTTCAGAGGGCCGTCACCTCCCTTGGTCAGACTATTATTTTTTTGATATATATCTCTGCCTGTCTCCGAGCCGGGGGCCCGCGGGCGCGCTCACCCCTCGCCGAAGAACCTGGCCGCGTCCCCCACGGGGTCCAGCGACAGCGTCGCGTCCAGCTGCCTCTCGTACCTGGACGCCCTGGAATCCAGTATGACCGCCATGCCCCTGTCGGTCTCGGTCCTTATGAGGCGGCCCACCGCCTGCCTGATCTTCCTGACCGCGGGCGTCTCGCTGGTGAACTTCCACCCCGTCCCCGGCCCGTACCTCGCGTCCAGCAGGTCCTGCGCCGCCTTCGCCTCTATGGACGGCGGGGGGTACGGGATCCCTACTATGACCGCGAAGCACAGCTCGTCCCCGGGGAAGTCTATGCCCTCCGCCACGGACCCCCCCATGACGCTGAAGAAGACCCCGTTCCTGCCCCTCCTGAACGCGTCCAGGGACCTGGAGGTGCTCTTCTGCCTCCCGGACTCCTCCCAGAACAGGCTCTTGGCTATGCCCCTCTCCATGGCGGGGCGCATGCTCCTCATCATCCTGTACGACGTGAAGAACACCAGCGTGTTCTTCTCCACCGCGTTGCAGAGCCTCACGATCCTGTCCTCCATCCTGGAGACCACGGCGGGGTTCTGCATGTCCTCGTACTTCGTGCTCATGTCCCCCACGTACACGACCTTCTTGTTCTCCTTCGGGAACGGGGACGGGTACGTCCTGGGGACGGAGTTCTTGGGCAGCCCCATGATCTTCTGGTACTGCTCCAGCGGGGCGAGCGTCCCGGACATGTGGACCGCCCCCGGCAGCCCCTGCATGAACTCCACTATCCTCTTGGGGTCTATGCACGCGGCGTGGAGGTACTCGCCGTCGTCGCCGGTCTTGACCCCCCTGACGTACCCGTCGGAGGGGGTGCCGATCCACAGGGAGAGGGCGGTCCCGACGGCCAGTATCTCCGACGAGGCGCGGGCCCCGTCCTCGGACAGGGCCTCCATCCTGGCCTCGCCTATGCCTATGAGGTCCCCTATGGCCGCGGACAGCCCCTCCCTCCCGATCTTGAGCCTGGACAGCATCGCGTCCTCCAGCGCGTCCTTCGGGAGCACCGCCTCCGTCTTGGAGAACGGGATGTGCTCCGAGGCCAGCCGCTTCACCGAGGCCCTGAGATGCCTGAGGAAGTCATCGATGGCGATCCCGCCCGCTATGGACCTCGACTTCACCGCGGCGCACTCGTCCAAGGCCGATTCTATGGACCTCATGGTCAGGGAGAAGCTCTCCTGCTCCCTGGCCGCGTCCGCCAGGTTGTGCGCCTCGTCCACTATCAGCGTCATGGGCGCGTCCTCCCCGCCGAGGTTGCTGAGGAAGTTCGCCCTTATGTCTTCCGAGAGCACCTGTATGTACGGCGCGACCACCACGTCCATGCGCCTCATGAGCATCTTCTTGACCTCGTACGGGCACGCGCCCAGGCTCTCGCAGTGCCTGTCCAGCTCGTCCGACGTCGGGAAGCTCGCCCTGCAGTAGGCCTCGGCGGAGTCCAGCGCGCCCTTGGTCCGGTCGTAGTACCTGCACCCGCCCGCCTGCCCCCTGTTGCTCCTCTGCTTCCTGTCCTCGCACATCAGCGAGAGGACTCCGGGCGGCAGGGGGTCCTGCCCCGTGGCGGCGTGGAGGGGGCAGGACTTGCTCCTGCCCGTGACGGTCATGCCGGACACGTCCCTTATGCACGATATCGCCTTGAGCTCCTTCATAACCTGGTCGCACTGCGATATGGTGCGGGTGAGGTACACTATCTTCTTGCCCCTGGCCTTGGCGTGCTCCAGCGCCCCCGCGAGGGACACTATGGTCTTCCCGGTGCCCGTGCCGGACTCCATCAGGATGTGCCTTCCCTCGTCCAGGGCCCTGCGTATGTCGGACACCATGTCCCCCTGGCACGCCCTGGGGACGTAGGGCATGTAGGGCATGCCCTCGTTCTCCGCCGTCAGGACCTTCGGCGGGAGCGCGCGGTCGTCGTAGTCGGACAGGGACCTCCTCTCGACCACCGAATCGCCGTCCAGCGGCCTCCTGCACCTGGAGCACCATCCGCGGCCCGGGAGGACCAGCGTGCCGCACCTCGCGCAGAACTGACTAGCCATGCCGGCGTGAGTCCCGTGGAGGTTATAATGGTATCTGGCGGGCGCGGGCGCCCGCGACAGGTTGTATTATATCCCCGCTACGGCGTTGAAAGGGGCATGCAGAAGCGGGTGCTCGCGATACACGACGTCTCATGCTTCGGGAAGTGCTCCCTGACCGTGGCGCTGCCCATAATATCCGCCGCGGGCGCGGAGTGCGCGGTGCTCCCCACCGCCGTCCTGTCCACCCACACCGGCGGGTTCGAGGGCTTCACGTACAGGGACATGACCGGGGACCTGCTGCCGATCGTGGACCACTGGAAGTCCCTGGGGCTGAGGTTCGACTACATATACACCGGGTTCCTGGGGTCCTTCGAGCAGATTGACATGGTCGGGGGCATAATCGATCGCCTCCGGGACGGGGGGACCACGGTGGTCGTGGATCCCGTCATGGCGGACAACGGGGAGCTCTACAAGGTCTTCCCGGAGGAGTTCCCGGAGGGGATGAGGGGGCTCTGCGGGAAGGCGGACGTCATCCTGCCGAACATCACGGAGGCGTCCCTGCTGACCGGCTCGGAGTACCGCGAGGGGCCGCACTCGGAGGGCTATGCGGAGGGGCTCCTCTCCGAGCTGCGGTCGGTGTGCCCCGGGAGCTCCGTCCTCACGGGGGTGGAGTTCGACGGGGGTGCGCTGGAGCCCGTGCTGTTCGGCCCCGGCGGGAGGGGCGCCTACGCCGTCATCACGCCCGGGGCGCGCCACTACCTCGGCGCGGCGTGCGGGTCGCCGGACGGGAGGGTGTCCTACGCGCTCCACTCCCTGATCCCGGGGAGGTACCACGGCACGGGGGACGTGTTCGGGTCGGCGGTGGTGGCCGCCCTGGCCAACGGGCTGAGCCTGGACAAGGCGGCGGAGATCGCCGTGAGGTACACCGCGGGGAGCATACTGAGGACGGCGGAGGCGGGCACGGACGTGAGGTTCGGTGTCGACTTCGAGGCGGGCATAGGCGGCCTCATAGAGGATCTGAAGAGATGACCGAGGAGGGAGGATGCATGGCGGGAGCGGGCGTCGGGCTGGAGTTCCTGGGCGAGTCCAGCGCGGGCAGGCTGTCGGAGATAGCGCGCCCCATATGGATGGAGTGCTATCCGGGCATGATCGGGCGGGAGGCGACGGAGCTCATATTCGAGGACTGGCAGTCGGAGGAGGCCATAAGGAGGCAGATCCGCGAGGGGTACCTGTACTCCTTCGTGATGTCGGACGGGGAGGTCGCGGGGTACGTGTGCGTCCGCCCGGAGGGGAGGGACCTGTGCATAAGCAAGGTGTACGTGGACGCGGCGCACCGCGGGACCGGGCTGGGGTCCAGGGCGATATCGAGCCTGATAGAGTACGGCAGGGGCATAGGCTCCGAGAGGGCGTACCTCCACGTGAACAAGAAGAACGCGCAGGCGATACGCGCATACGAGGCCAACGGCATGGAGATAGTGAGCTCCAGGACGGTCCCGTTCAGGGACGGCATAGTCATAGACGACTACGTCATGGAATACAGGTACGTGTGACCATGTTCCTGCCGACCTCCCTGGAAGAGGCCCGGAGGCTGGGGTGGGACCGCGTGGACGTCGCCATCGTCTCGGGGGACGCGTACATAGACTCCCCGTACAACGGCGCGGCGGTGATAGGGCGCTGGCTGACGGAGAGCGGGTTCAGGGCGGGGATCATATCGCAGCCCCGCATGGATTCCGGCGAGGACATAGGGAGGCTGGGGGAGCCGAGCCTGTTCTGGAGCGTGACGGCGGGGTCCGTGGACTCCATGGTGGCCAACTACACGCCCACGGGCAAGTTCAGAAAGGACGACGACTTCACGCCGGGCGGAGCCAACGACAGGCGCCCGGACAGGGCGGCCATAGCCTACTCCAACCTCATACGGAGGCACTTCAAGGGGAGGCCCATAGCGCTGGGGGGGATCGAGGCGAGCCTCCGGCGCGTCGCCCACTACGACGCGTGGTCCGACTCCGTCCGGAGGAGCGTCCTGTTCGACGCGAAGGCGGACTTCATAACGTACGGCATGGCGGAGCTCTCGAACCTGGAGCTGGCCCGCGCCCTGAGGGACGGGGGGGACGCGCGGGGGATCAGGGGGACGTGCGTGATATCGAGGGAGGCCAGGAAGGGATACGCGGAGATGCCGTCGTTCGAGAGGTGCCGCGACGACCCGGGGGCGTTCCTGGAGGCGTTCCGGATGTTCCGCGACAACGGCGACCCCGCGACCGCGTCGGGGCTCTGCCAGGCGCACGGCGACAGGTTCCTGGTCCAGAACCCCCCGTCGCGCCACCTGAGCCAATCGGAGCTGGACCGGATCCATTCGATGGGCTACGAGCGCTCGGTGCACCCGAGGTGCGCCGCGAGGGGCCCCGTGAGGGCGATGGAGACCATCAAGAACTCCGTAACCACCCACCGCGGGTGCTACGGGGGCTGCTCGTTCTGCGCCATATCGGCGCACCAGGGGAGGTGCGTGGTGTCCAGGTCCGAGGAGTCGATAATCGCGGAGATCGAGGCGATCGCGTCCTCCCCGGGGTTCAACGGCATAATCTACGATCTGGGCGGGCCCACGGCCAACATGTACGGCATAGAATGCCCCGCGAAGCCCGTCCGCGGGGCGTGCAGGGACAGGGAGTGCCTGTACCCGTCCCCGTGCAGGTACCTCCCCATAGACCACTCGGCGCAGATCAGGCTGCTGGAGAGGGCGTCGTCCGTCCCGGGCGTGAAGAGGGCGTTCGTGTCGTCGGGGGTGCGGCACGACATGGTGGTGGCGGACCGCGCGCACGGGAGGGAGTACGTGGACGCGCTGGTGGGCGGGGGGCACGTGTCGGGGCAGCTGAAGATCGCCCCGGAGCATTCGTCGGAGAAGGTCCTGGGCCTCATGGGGAAGCCGGGGCCGGAGGCCCTGCTGAGGTTCAAGGAGATGTTCGACGATTCGGCGAGGTGCGCCGGGAGGGACCTGTTCCTGACGTACTACCTGATGGCGGCGCATCCGGGGTGCACGGAGGAGGACATGAGGGAGCTGGGGGACTTCGCGAGGAGGGAGCTCAGGACGAACCCGGAGCAGGTCCAGATATTCACGCCGACCCCGTCGACGGCGTCCACGGCGATGTATCACGCCCGTCGGAACCCGAGGGACGGCTCGGAGGTGAGGTCGGAGAGGTCCCCCCAGATGAAGCAGAGGCAGAAGGAGGCGGTGACCCGCGGGAGGGCGCGGGACGGAAGGGGGAGAGGCTGACAGAACCGCTCCTGTCCGATATTCGCTATCCGCCTGCCTGTTTTGTCCGACCCTCCGCAATCGATCAGTCCCGCCTCGCGCATGGCCGCGAGGTCCGTCGCGGTCGTACGACCGTCTCTGCGGAGCGCGTCGAGGATCCTCGCCCAGGACTCGTTTGCGAAGACATTCTCATGGACTCCATCATGGACTTCTCATGGACTCCATCATGGACTCCATCATGGACTTCTCATGGACTTCTCATGGACTTCTCATGGACTTCTCATGGACTTCTCATGGACATTTACAGAGACCTTCACGATCCACCTGCCCCCCATATCGGGACCCTTACGATCGATCAAGCCCGCCTTGCGCATGGCTCCTAGGTGGCGCCACACGGTCTTCTCCGAGATGCCCAGCGTGGCCGACAGGTCCGCGATGGTCATGAACCCGTCTCTGCGGAGCGCGTCGAGGATCCTCGCCCAGGACTCGTTTGCGAAGACATTCTCATGGACACCATCATGGACACCATCATGGACATTTACAGGGACGTTCACGATCCACCTGCCCCCATTGTCAGGGCCCTCGCGATCGATCAGTCCCGCCTCGCGCATGGCTGCGAGGTGGCGCCATGCTGTCTTCTCCGAGACGCCCAGCATGACCGACAGGCCCGCGATGGTCATGGACCCGTCTCTGCGGAACGCGTCGAGGATCTTCACCCAAGACTCGTTTTCATAGATGTCTCCATTGGTCCCTATCAGGCCGTACGCCCTCAGGCGCGAGAGATACGCCTTGTCCACGTTCAGAGTGAGGATTATGTTGGACGGGTTCATGTAATACGACGGCTCGGGCTTTTTCGCCGCGCGGCACGCGTTCCGGATGCGCTCGACCCCCCTGCCCCACGCCTCGGTGTGCCCGCATTTGAAGAACGCGTCGGCCACGAGCGGGTTGTGCGGGCGCGACTGGTGCGGGCCGATCAGGTCGTCGAGGCTCCAGTCCTCCGGAAGGCGCCAGTCGTTCATGACCATGACCTTGTCGTCGTACACCCTGATCTGGATGGGGGCGCAGGCGCTGTAGTTCTTGTGCGCGATGGCGTTTATGACCGCCTCCCTGATGGCGCCCTTGGCGACGGGGTAATCCTCCACGCGCTGTATGCCCTCGTAGCTTATCAGGCCCTTGAAATATTTGGAGAAGAGCACCTCGAGCACGCGGTCGGGCATGGTTACCAGGGGGCCGTGGACCTCGTCCTGGTACTTGATCTCCGCATCGTCGGTGAAGTAGGCGATCTTCACGTATGCGCCGCGGATCCACCTCTCCGAATCCTCATGGAACAGCAGCACTGCGGCGCGGGTCAGGAATCTCCCCTCGACGAGCCGCAGGATCTTGAGCAGGTCGGCGTCGCCGACGTCGAGATCCTCCTTGGTGAGGCGCTCGCGCGACAGGGCGAGCCTGCGGAACGCGCGGAACGCGGACGGATCCAGGTCGTCCGCCGCCACTCCGGGCAGGGGCACCGAATCCCACGTTCTGCCGTATGCGCGGAGGACGAACTCGTCCAGGGACGCGCCGGAGATCTCCTGCGTCGTGCTGCCGGAGCGGCGGTAGTAGCGCCCGTGGAGATTGATCGGATTCGGATAGCGCTCCACGCTTATCGACACGATATCCCTGCCGCCTTCGCGGACGAGGTCCGCTCCGACTATGACGCCGAGAACGTTGCGGATCTTGTTCGGGATCTCCTCCAGCATCCTGTCCGCGTCGGGGACGCCCACGGGGGCCCCGTCGTCGCTCCTGCCTATCTCGAGGACTCCCCCCTGCGTGTTCGCGAAGGCGCATATCGTCTTCAGATGGTCGTCCTTCCAGGACTCCTTCCATTCCCTGTTCTGGCTTTCCAAGGCGCTCACTCCCCGGCCTCGCCCCGCGCCCCCGGCTTCGATCTCGACTTCGGCGCGGGCTCGGATCCGTCGCGGGATCCCCTCCGAGCCATCGTTTCGCTGATACGCATGCGTCCCATCGTCTTCACATCCTCTGTCTCCGCCCATATATGCCAACCGATCAAAAATAGCTATCTGTCCCTCGGCCGCATGCGTTCCGCCATCTGCGACGGCGATGCCTAAGCGAAGCTGAAAAGAGAGCGAGATCGCCCAGACGCAGGGGGGTTTGTATATCTTCGATGCGATCCGCGTCCAGCCTGCAACGGAGGACGGAGCGCTTGGAAACCGATGCCATTACCCTATATCATAGCTCGACGCGCGAGCTCGAGGGGATAGACGCGGGCGGAGGCAAGCCGTTCAGAGACTTCGGGAGGGGCTTCTACGCTATGGAGAGCCGCGAGGCGGCCGCCGGCGAGGCGATCCGCCTCTCCGAGATCGAGTCCCGGCGGCTCGAGCGCATCGGGGCGCCCCAGAAAGTCGCGCCATGGGTCTACGAGCTGGAGCTGGACGCGGGCGGGCTCGCGGGCCTGGATGCGAAGAGGTTCGGCCGCGCGAACGGGGATTGGGCCAGATTCGTCGCATCCTGTCGCTCGGGCGGTTCGGGCCACGGCTTCGACGCGGTAATCGGCCCCGCCGCGGACGGAGAGGCGATCGCCGGGATGCAGGTCTACCTGTCGGGCGGGTTCGGCGACGCGGATGGCGACGAGGCCGTCGAATTCTTTCTGAAGCGCGTTCGCCCGGAGCGCCTGCCCGTGAAATACCTGTTCGCCACTCAGAGGGCCGCGGGCCTCCTGGCGCTGAAGGGGAGGTCGATGGCGTGACCGTCTCGGGCGATAAGGGCATAGAAATCTGTCAGGACATCGTCGCGACCAGGGCGTCGGAGATGATCTCGGAGCGCGAGGGCGTCGGCATGACGGAGGCCATAAGGATGCTGATGGCGACGAAGACGTACGCGCTGCTCCTGGACCCGAGATCGTATCTATATCTGGAGAGCGCGGAATACGTCCTGGACATGTTCCTCGCGGAGCTGCGCGGAGACTGGGAATACTGGGCGAGGGCGTGATCCGATGGACGACGAGGCTTTCCTGCAGGTGATGATGTCGAACATGTACATGCGCAGGCACGGGATATCCCCGGAGGAGTTCCTCAGGATAGACGCGGAGTGCGACCTGCTGGGCTTCCTGCGCGACGGGTACGTGCCCTTCCACCTGACGGGGCCCGAGGGGGTCCTGCGGGAGATGGAGGAGTTCATCGCCATCAGGCCCGAAGGGCGGGATCGCCGGGATGCGCGAGAATGAGGCCGCGCGCCCTCGGACCCGCGCGCATCTGGCCATAACTGGCGCGGAGCGCCGTTTCAGAGGCAATCCGTTATATTGTCCTAGCGGGATGGGGCGCCATGGCGAACAAACCGCTGCCAGTTGAAGAGCCCGCATCGGACGCGGGCGAGCCCGTCCTCGAGGCGTCGAAGTGGCTCACGATGAGCGACGAAGAGATAGGCGCGATCATACGCCGCACCATCGACAGGAAGAGGAAGGAGCTGGAGCGGGCGGAGTCCAAAGCCAAGGCGGACCCCGAGTTCACCGATTGGCTCAGAAAAGACATCGCCTCGTATGCGGCCCTGTTCTCCGAGTTCACCGGGATAGAGGCGGACGAGGATGCGCTGAGGCTCTTCGAAGACGGGCCCAGCATGTTCTACGGGACCGAGAGGCACGCCGCGTACGTCTCCAAGCTCTCCAAGAGGGCGGCGGCGGACGAGCGCGCGGCGGACGAACTGAGGATGGGGATCCTGGAAGAGATATACGGCGACATCGCGTACGGCGTCGGGATGGATGCGCTGAGCGACAAGAAGACCCTCAAGCTGCTGATGGAGGACGAGTACGCCGTCTCCGAGATCGGGAAGATCATCATGGAGGACGAGTTCCTGATGGCCCTGTTCGACAAGGCCGCCTCTTCCAAGCAGGGAAAGAAGAAGGACAAGAAGAAAAAGGATAAATGAGGCCTGATCCATACGGGGGTTAGACGAGTCATTGTCGATGTGGGTGAAGAAAATGGATGGGAACCTGAAAGAGCAGATAATCCTGATGCGCGCGGTGATAGGCCGCAAGATCATGGAGATGGACGGATTCGAGATCAAGGCCGAGGGCAGCACCGGCGACGAGGCCGCGAAGTACCTCGACCTCATAGATTTCCTGAAGAAGGACATAAGCGGGTACAAGCTGGTCATAGACGACTTCAAGGAGGGCAACTACAACGACCTCCTGGCGAAGCTGTGGGACGTGGCCAACATGCCGGACGAGTCCCTCGCCCTGTATTCCGACGTGTATCTCCCCGCGCTCCCCTCCGAGGACCGCGAGGAAGAGAACAGGGCGATGGAGATCAAGGCGAAGCACGCCAAGGAGATCAGGAAGGCGTACATAATCTCCCTGGGGAGATCCGCGCTCATGCACACCCGCGCGCTGGACATAATCATGTCCAAAGAGGAGCTCGTGACCATCATCGGCAACGCGGTGCTGGACGACCCCGAGCTCATGAACGCGCTGGACAAACAGTGAACCGGTCCTCCGGGCCGCTCAAACCCCTTCAAACCGCTTCCTTTTTATCTTCCAGCGCCCGGCGCACCAAGGACCACCGCTCCATGAACGCGGGGTCCGACCTCATGCGCCTGTTGGCGGGGCTGGTCGACGGGAGGTATGTCGCCTCCATGCCGGCGCCGGCGGCGCATCCGGAGTTGAACAGGCGCGTCGCCGCCTTCCCGGTTGCGAATATCGCCCTGATGGGCGCAGAGCCCATGATCTCCCTGAAATCGTTGAACTCCGGGTTCCGGATGCTCCCGTCGGACGCGCCGTCGATCTCGCACGACCTGAGCACGTCCCATAGCGCCACGCGGCTCCTCAGGAGGAACTCCCTGCGGGACGCGGGGTCGGGGGCCGGCTCCTCCTCGCCGAGGACCTCCGACAGGACGTGCCAGAAGCAGTTCTGCGGATGGCCGTACGGGAACCCCGCCCTCAGGGACGCGGGAGACGGGATCGTCCCCAGGATCAGGACCTCCGACCTCTCGTCGAACACGGGAGGCCACGGATGGCGGACTATCATCGGCGACCGATACGCGCGCCGAGCATATAAGCCGGGCAGGGGGCGGAGAGGGGCTCCGCAGAGATCCTTTTCGGCGCATGCGCCCACATAAATACGAAGATAACGATACTCCTGGCATGTTTGTGAGCGCCTTTGAAAAGGCATCGAACTTCACCCGCCCGCTGGTGGTTTCCACCAGGCACGTGGACGGGACCGTGCGCACCTCGTGCGGATCGTTCATCGTGATCAACGACGAGGGGTGGGTGATGACCGCGGGGCACATGTTCGATTCCTTCGCCGCGTTCCAGACCGACCAGAAGAAGATAAGGGAGGTGAGGGAGCTTAACGCCTCCCGCGACAGCGTGCAGGGGGCTCCCGGGAACGCGTCCAGGATGGACCCGGGATGGATCACCAACCACTCCTTCTGGTGGAGCTGGGACGAGGCCAAGCTCGCCAACGCCTACGTGAACAGGCAGATAGACCTGTGCGTCGGGAGGCTGGAGCCGTTCAACCCCAAATGGGTGAGGGAGTACCCCGTGTTCCGCGACCCGAACTCCCTCCGCATCGGAACGAGCGTGTGCAGGCTCGGGTTCCCGTTCGCGGGGGTGGAGTCCTCCTTCGACGACTCGCTCGGCGTGTTCCGCCTCAACAGGGCCGCGCTGCCGATACCTTTCTTCCCGAACGACGGCATCCACTCGAAGACCACCAACCGCGGGCAGAGCGCGGACAGGGGGATAGACATGCTGTACGTGGAGACCTCCACCCCCGGGCTCACCGGGCAGTCGGGCGGACCGATAGTGGACAGGGACGGGAAGGTGTACGCGATGCAGGTTCAGACCAGCCACGCCCCGCTGGGGTTCCAGCCCTCGGTGGAGATCGATGGGAAGAGGGTGGTCGAGAACCAGTTCATCAACATAGGCATAGGGGTGCACACCAAGACCATAGTCGACGTCCTCAGGAGCCAGAACGTCAGGTTCCGCATGGATTCCGACGAGCTCGGGTTCCGCATACTCGACTGAGGAGCTACAGCGATATTATTTAATCTGATATCTAAACAAAGTTGAATAATAACGCATCATCTCTGTTTCGAAGATTCACAGGATACAAGTGCGATATTATTTTATCATGTTTAGATACTATCTTAATTTATTGCGCTGTATCTCGACTTGCGATCGGACGCAAAAGACACAGCGCACAAAATATAGTATGTTTAGGTACGACATTAATTAAATGCACAGTGGAATAAAAAGACCGTCGAAACGCGGGATTCGAGCGCAAAAACGCCGTTTTTGCGCGAAAAAGCTGTAAAATCCATCGGATCCGCATGGAAAAGGCGTCAACGACGGTACCCCGAATATCAACTTGGAAACGCCGATTCGACATGAAAAGGGGTGGGGCGCCGTGCGCGACGCGCAGAGCGCGGGCGACGGGGCGGAAACGCCTGTGCAGGGGCCGATTTTTGCCTCAAGAAGGCTCCGGAGAGGCGGAGAAGGCCCTGCTGCGAGGATATGGCCGAGAGGTCTGAAGGAGATGCAGACTCACGGAGGCGGCGCGGAGGGGGAAGGGAGCCGCGTTCGGAGGGCGAATCGAACCTCGATGGGGTGAGCTCCGAGGCGCGGCGCACAGGATCGCGCCCGCACAGGCGAGGGGGGGCGATCCGAGAAACGCGGAGCGGATGGGTGCGCCCGACGCGCAAAGGCGCCTCGGCGACAAGGCTCGTTCGAGGCGCTAGCCCGCTCCGTCTGATTGGAACCCGCGCATCTCGAACTGACACGGCGAGCCGCCGCGAAAAAACGACTGAAAACGCAGAGCAAAATAGATGTGCGATAAAAATAATCTAAATAAAGATACCTACTTAATTATTTGCACCGTAACTCTATTTTTTTCAAAAACGGATCCGCCCGACGCAAGCACCTGATAAAAATAACTACAGTAAAGATATTTGCTTTATTAATTACATGCTTGCTATTTTTAAGAGACATATGGAGCAATAGTATGATAATAATAAATGAAATAAAGTAATCAGTTTAACTAATTAATGTGTATTGAAATCAAGACACAAAAACCGACGCGGCTACCACGAACACGACGAAGAACATGATAGCGACCATGAACCAAGCCATGATTTTCTTCTTCTTCTCTTCCCGCATGCTTATCCTGCGCCTCCAATGCTCTCTCCCAATAAAAACATTGTTTCAGGAAGCCTGGCTTGTTTCAAAGGCGACATGCGCGAGGGCTCGGGTTTCATCTGAACTACTCTTCTTCAGAACCGTCTCGAAGACGCCTGGCGATCTCGGATGCGGGTAAAATGAATATATCCCGACGCGATCCAGAATATGAGGTTAAGACTGTTGAGAGGTCGCTTGGACCGCGGATGCTCGTCGCGCTTACAGACGATCGATGCGCTTGGATCGGAATCAAGAGAGGAATCTAAATGAAGGACACCCCGGAGGTCGCCGAATATCTCATCGACATCACCACGGCCAAGGTCGCGGAGATCATGGCGAGGGAGAGCGGGAGGACCACTGCGGAATGCATGCGCGAGTTCATGTCCACGAGGACGTTCGAAGTCCTGGACTGCAGGGAATCCTACCTCTACCACGAGAGCGTGGAATACGTGCTGGACATGCTCGACGACGAACGCAGGGGCGACTTCGAAAGCTGGAGGGAGATATGAAGCTCGATCTGGATCTCGTAGCCTATATGCAGGCGGAGGCTGGGCGCGCCTACATGCGCAGGCACGGGCTGAAGCCGTCGGAATTCGTCAAGCTCGACGAGAGATACGACATACTGGGCTTCATAGAGGCGGGATACGGCGTGTTCCACATGACCGGGATCGAGGGGGTCTTGGACGAAATCGACGACTACGTCGAGTTCAAAAGAGGGCGGGAGGCTCGGAGCGAGTCTTAGAGCGTGCGAGAAAGCCGCTGAAAGAGACGGGCTCTGATCCCGACATAGCGTTTTCGAATGGTTTTTCGCAAACGGCGACGGTCCCGCCATATATGTTTCAAATACAGGTTAGGCATCGGAGGCTCATGTTCGGCAGGACGGTCTCCGCGGCGATAGAGCGCAGCCTGGAGCAGCGCGCCGCGACGCTGGTCACCGGCGCGAGGAGGGTCGGCAAGACCGCGCTCTGTCGCGAGCTGGCCTCCAAGCGCGGCTTCGGGTACGTCTCCCTGGCGAGCGAGAGGGACCGCTCGGAGGCCTCGGCCGATCCCGAGGCGTTCCTGAGATCTCGCGGAACCCCCTTGATCATCGACGAGATCCAATATGCGCCGTTCCTGTTCGACTACATAGAGGCCGTGGTCGACAGAGCTCTCTTCGAAACCGACTTCAACAAAGGCATGTACCTGCTCATAGGAAGCCGCGATTACAATCTCATGAAGGGCGTGACGCAGTCCATGGCGGGCAGGATCGGCATAATAAAGATGTCTCCGCTGAGCCTGAGCGAGATCCATTCCCGCGAGGAGGTCCCCTTCAGAATAGATCTTGAAAAGAACTCCGCGAGGGGCGCGGAGCTGGAGCTCTCCGTGGGCGAGATGTACGAGGCGATCGTCCGCGGGATGTACCCCGACCTTCATGCGGATGAAGGGATCGATGCGGGCGCGTTCTACTCAGGATACGCGAGAGAGTATGTTGAACGGGACCTGCCGCAGCACCTCAAGGTCAGGGACGGGGCCAGGTTCGCCAGATTCATGAGACATATGGCATCTCTCACGGGGAGGGAGCTGTCGTACGGGGGCATAGCCCGGGAGCTGGGGATGGACGCGAGGACGGTCGAATCCTGGGTGGGCGCGCTGGCCGCGAACGGCCTGGTGCACCTGTTGAGGGCGCATCCGCTAGCATCCGCGTCCAAGCGCCCGAAGATATACTTCAGCGACACGGGGCTCGCGTGCCACCTGGCGGGCGTGAAGGATGCTGGGAGCCTGATGGAGAGCGCTCTCCGCAGGCAGATGGAGGAGACGTTCATAGTGAACGAGATCCTCAAATCCTATCAGAACAACCGCGAGAACGCCGGATTCTACCATTACAGCGGGCCTCGGGGGGATGCGGTAGAGCTTATGATCTTCCAGAACGGGCGCATGTCGCTGATCGGATGCGGATCCGCGCGCGGCGCGCTCTGCCGCCCGCCGGAGGCGGGCTTCGAGATCGGGGCGTCGTGCGCGATATGCATGATTGAGAAGCCGCGCCTTTTGAGCGACGGATCCTATGCGCTCCCCCCGACCTCGATATGATTTGATCAAAGGTCGAACGGGGGGTGCGACTGGGATAGATTGAGAAATAAGTGGTTTGGGAAGGGGTTTGTCCTTTTAGGATCGCCGGATCAGACTATCGGGAGTTTGTTCTCCAGCGCCAGGGCGTAGGCGAGGTAGATGTTGAACAGGAAGTTGAACAGAGCCACTATGCCTATGATCCAGTGCCAGTAGTCGCCGCCGATTATGCTCGGGTCGCTCAGGCCCACGGTCAGGAATATGAGCGCGGTCGTGACCAGTATGAGCGACAGGACCTTCGGGGTCTTGGCCAGCAGGGACCAGATTATCGCGAGTATGAACACGATGGCGAAGGTTATGTTCTCCAGCGGACCCATTCCGTACCCCGTCATCGCCACCGCGGCTCCGACGAGCGCGAAGACGACGAACCCGAAGTTGCTGTCGGATCTGTACGCGAGCAGAGCTACGCCGATGATCATTATGCCGAGCAATTTAAAGAAGTTGGCAGTCGGGACGACTCCGAGGACGGGGTCGTTCCAGAGCATCAATACGGCCAGCGGCAGCGAGACCACGGCCACCATGAACAGACCCAACGACGTCGGGTCCAGGCACTTTTGGCATTCTACCATGATTTTTTTCCTCCTTTGAGGGATTATCCTCACTGTCGGCTTGCACTCGTAAATATATAAACCAGACGGTGCGATCGCGCCTTTTCAAGGAAGACCCAGAACGATCAAAACTATTTGAGCGAATATAGCCGCGAAGCCTGTCCAGATGGATGAAAAAATAGAAACACGTATATAGTGGTTAACGTAACGACGGCTGAAATCAATCCTCGAAATCCCCCGGCAGGAGGCATATCCTGCGCTTCTTGGGGTCTTTCACCCTCGACGCGATGATCTCCTGCACCGAGTTGAATCCCTCCGGGGATACGGCGGATCCCGCGAAATGCCTCACCAGCACCCCGTCCCACCTCATGTACCCCGCGTATATCGGGTTGTGCAGCAGCTTCCCCAGGTTGAACTGGTTCCACGGGTTGCCCCTCCTGGTGGATATCCCCTCCTTGTTGAGGCGGTACGCTATGGAGTCCATGGTAGACCCCGAGAGGTACGAGCCGAATATGCCCTCCGCCACCTCCATCTCCTCCGGAACCGATTCCAACAGGCCCCCCGACAGGCGGTACCCGAACGGCGGGTTGAACCCCAGCGTCCTGCTCCCGGCGGGGGTGTTGCTCATGGATTCTGCCTTCTCCCTCATCCCCATGTGCGTCCTCTCGCCGATCTGCTCGCTCTCCAGCTGGGCTATCCTCTGAATCATGTCCACCACGAACCTGCCCAAGGCGTTGGTGGTGTCCAGGGCCTCCATGGAGGAGACGAACATCTTCCCGCTCTTGCCGAGCGAATCCATCATGGCCATGAAGTTGCGGCTGTTCCTGTGGATCCTGTCCATCTTCATGACCAGGACCACGTCCCAAGAATCCATCTCCGCCATCATCCTGGCGTAAGCGGGGCGCCTGGCGTTGGTCCCTGAATACCCGTCGTCCTCGTACACCGCGTGCACGTCCCATCCCTCTGCGACGCAATAGCTGGCCAGGATCTCCTTCTGCGCGTCCAGGGAGTATCCCCCCATGGCCTGCTCGTCCGTCGAGACCCTGACGTATACCGCGGCCCTCATGGTCACGCGTCCGGGAGCGCCGCTCCGTTAACCCGCTCGTACTCCTCGCGCTCGACTATCGCCTCGTGGCGGCCCTTGCGGACTATCCCGTCCCACCGGACGTATCCCGCGTACAGCGGGTTCTCCAGTATGTTCTTGACGGACTGCCCGCTCCATCTGGAGCTGATCTTGGGCCTCACGCCCGTCTCGTTGAGCGTCTCCGCTATGCCTCTGTAGGATCTCCCCTCCGCCCTCATGGAGTATATGAGGCGGACCGCGTCCGCCTCGTAGTCGACCACGCCCATCTCGCCCCTGCGGTAGACGTACCCGTACGGGTGCCCGGACCCCATGGGCCCGTCCCCGCTCCTGGCCTTCCTGGCCATGCCTATCTTGACCCTCTCGCCGATCTGCTCGCTCTCCAGCTGCGCTATCCTCTGTATCACGTCCATGACGAACCTCCCCATGGCCGTGGTGGTGTCGAACTTCTCCTGGAGGGACATGAACTCCTTGCCCCTCCTGCGGAGGTCGTCCATCATGAGCGTGAAGTTGACGCTGTTCCTGTGTATGCGGTCCATCTTCAGGACCAGCAGGAGGTCCCAACCGTCGGATTCGGACATCATGCGCTCGTATTCCGGGCGGGACGCGCTGCGCCCGGAGAAGCCCTCCTCCCGGTATACGCCCGCGGCGTTCCAGCCGCGTACCTTGCAGTATGCCTCAAGCCTTTTCTGCTGAGCGTCCAGAGAGAAGCCCTCCTTGGCCTGATCCTCCGTGGACACCCTCATGTAGAGCGCCGCTCGCATAGGATTCCCATCCTAGGGGCTCATCGCCGTGGCGGGATATAAATTAGGCCGTCTCCCGGAAGCCCCGGGGACGCGTGAAAAAAAGGCCGGGCCCGCCCTCCGCGCGGAGGGCGGGCCCGTGCGTTCACGGGACCTGGGAGTACGGCCTGCCGCCGTTCCAGTTCGCGTCCCAGCCATGGTTGGGGGCCGGAGACTGGACGGAGATCGAGAGCTGCGGGGAGCAGCCTTCGAACACCTCTTCGCCCATGGTCGCGATGGTGTTGGGCAGATACACGCTCGCCAGGCTCGTGCACTCTTCGAAGGCGCGCTCGCCTATGTGGGCGACGCTCCCGGGTATCGAGACCGAGGCCAGGGACGAGCATCCGTAGAACGCGTAGTCCCCTATGCTCGACGCCGTCGCGGGTATCGTCACGGACTCCAGGCTGGAGCATCTGAAAAACAGGTCGCGCGGTATGGACGACAGCCCGCTGGGCAGGGTGACGCTCTTCAGGCCGGAGCATCCCAGAAAGGCGCCGTCCCCGAGGCTGGTCACGCTGTCCGGGACGATCACGGCGAGCAGGCTCCTGCATTCGTAGAACGCGGCCGTGCCTATGCTGGCGATGCCGCTCCCCAGAGACAGGGAGGCCAGCTCCAGGCAGTGGTTGAAGGCGCCCCCGCCTATAGAAGCCACGCTGCCGGGGATGGATACCGACTTCAGGGCGCAGCCCTCGAAGGCGCGCTGGCCTATGGCGGAGAGGCCGTCCGGGAGGCTTATGGACGACAGCATCGAACAGTAGTCGAACGCCTCGCCCCCGATCTCGGCCAGGCTCGCGGGCATGACCACGGACGAGAGGCTGTCGCACCATCTGAACGTTCTGTCCTCTATCTTCGCCAGGGTCCTCGGGAGGGTCGCGCTCACGAGCGCGGCGCACTCTTCGAAGGCGCCCGGGCCGATGTAGCCCACGCTGTCCGGTATTACCACGGAGGTCAGGCGCGGGCATTCCGCGAACGCGCGCCTGCCTATGCTCTCGACGGTCTCGGGGATGTACGCGGATCCGATGTGCGCGTTGCTCTCGAAGGCCCCCTCCCCTATGGAAGCCACCTTCCTGCCCAGGCTCCACTCGGGTATGGCGACGAGCGCGTCCCTGGACGCGAGCGCGTCGTAGAGCTCGCACTCCCCCTGCCCCGAATCCGCGAATCCCAGGCCGACGGTCCCCTTCCAGTACGCGTAGAGGGTGATCTCGCGATCGTACGCCCACTGCCCGCTGTCGGGAACGCCCGCGGTGTTCGACGGGTCCGGGTCCCCTACGGCGTAGTTGACCCCTCCCATCATCAGGAACCATCCTCCGAAGGAGTACGGCCACCTGGTGGGGCCGGACGGGAGCGAGTACGCCTCGCCGAGGTCCAGGACCATGGACTTCAGGGAGTCGCCCCCGTCCGCCTTCTGATAGTCGAACGTCACCGGGTATCCCTTCTTCCACCCGGCGTACAGGGTGACGTCGCGGTACACGCGGTCCGTCGAGAAATCCCAATCGTTAGTGCATTCGGGCTCCATGTACCATCCCAGGAACGCGTAGCCCTGGCGGAACGGGGCGAGGGGCGCGGCTATCCTGGACCCCTCCTCCACGTCAGCGAGGCCGGCGACGGGGGACCCGCCCCGGCTGTCGAAGGTCACGGTGTACCTCTCGCGCGTCGCCGACCCGTCCCCGGGGACCCATTTCGCGTACAGCACCGTGTCGCTGTGGATCGTGTCCGAGACGAAGTCCCATCTGTTCGCGCACGCGGCCTCCCTGTGCCACCCGTCGAACAGGTATCCCTCCTTCGTCGGCGGGTCCGGCGTGTGGACCTTGCCGCCGTCGCGGACGGTCTCCCTGATGAAGGCGGGCCTGCCGCCCTGGCTGTCGAAGGTGACTTCGAACTCGAGCGGCGCGTCTATGTCCCCGCCCCCGTCGCCGCCGCCGTCCCTGCCGCCCGTCGGCGAGGCGGCGATGAACGCGGCGAACGCGGCCGATGCTATCAGCAGCGCGATCAGCGCTATGAGCAGCGCTCTCCTCTTCTTCTTTTCATTTCTCTCCATTTTCAGTTTCCCCCTTGGTAGTCGTGTATGTTTGAAAAAATGTTGGGGTTTGGACCCCGCGATCCCGTCCCGGCTCGGATGCCCCGAGCTGGGGCGGGATCGCGGGTAAGCGATATCGGGCGCCGCTCGCCTGAGAGGGCGTCCTATCGGTTCATGGGACCTGCACGTAAGGTATCCCGCCGTTCCAGTCCGACGCCCACCCGGAGTGGGGGGCGGGGGACTGGACGGTTATGGAGGTCAGAGACGAGCATCCCGCGAACGCTTTGCTTCCCATGGACGTCACGCTGTTGGACACGTACGCGCTCGTGAGACCGCTGCAATCCTCGAACGCCTCGTCGCCTATGCTGGCCACGCCGCTCTGCAAGGTGACGGACTTCAGTCCGTCGCAGTACGAGAACGCCTCGTCGCCTATGCTGGCCACGCTTCCCGGTATGGTTACGGACGTCAGGCTGGCGCAGCTTTCGAACGCGCGGTTCCCGATGCTGGCCACCTTGTCGGGTATGGATACGGCGGCCAGATCCACGCAGTAGCCGAAAGCGCTCTCCCCGATGCCGGTAACGCCGCTCGGTATCGTTATCGACGTCAGGCCGCATCCGAAGAACAGGTTATCCTCTATCGTCGTCAGCTTGTTGGGGAGGACCGCGCTCGTGAGGCCGCTGCAATCCGCGAACGCGCCCACGCCTATGCTGGTGACCGTGTCCGGTATGACGATCGACGTCAGTTCGACGCAATTGACGAACGCATTCTCTTCGATGGCGGTCACGCCGCTCTGTATGGTCACCGACTTCAGTTCTATGCAATTGTAGAATGTGCGGTCTTCAATGACTTTCAGGCTCTTCGGGAGAACTATCGCCTCCAGATTGGAGCAGTATTCGAACGCCTCGTATCCTATGCTTTCGACCGCGTCGGGGATGCGGACGCTTTTGAGGTTGCTCAAGGCGGCGAACGCCCTGAACCCGATGCTGGCGACCGTATCCGGTATGTATATGCTCTCGGTGTAGTAGCTTCTGGCGAATGCCTCTTCCATTATGGACGTGACCTTCCTCCCCAGGCTCCACTCTGGTATCACTATCGACACGTCGCTCGCGTATCCGAAACTCTTGAACTCGCATTCTCCGGGAAGGGTGTCTTCGTAGTCCATGCCTATGCTCCCGTTCCAGTGGGCGTACAGCGTCATGTTCTGGGCGTACGGCCACGACTGGCCGTCCCACAGGCCCGCTATGTTCGCGGGATCGTCGTCTCCGATGGTCGCGTTGACCCCGCCGACCATCAGGAACCACCCCCCGAAGTCGAACGGCGACCTGGTGGGCCTGGGCAGCTGGAACTGGTCCCCGAAGTCGATCACCATGGCCTTGTCGGAGTCCCCGCCGGTCGCCTTCTGGTAGTCGAAGGTCACCAGGTACCCTTTGGCCCATCCCGCGTACAGGGTTAGGTCCTCGTAGACGCGGTCCATGGAGAAGTCCCATCCGTCGGTGCAGGCGGCCTCCTTGTACCATCCCCTGAACACGTATCCGCCGCGGGTCGGATCCGCGGGGGGAGATATCCTGGACCCCTCCCTGACGTCGGTCAGGCCTGCCACGGCGGAACCACCCTGGCTGTCGAACGCGACGGAATACGTCTCGTACGGCGCCTGGCTGTCCTCCGAGACCCATTTCGCGTAGAGGGTTATGTCGTTGTGGACCGTGCGGCTGGCGAAGTCCCATTCGTTGACGCAGTCCCTCTCGGCGTACCACTCGTCGAAAAGGTACCCGTCCCTGGTCGGCGGGTCGGGAGTGTGGACCTTGCCCCCGTCGCGCACCTTCACGGTGATGCTGCCGGGGCTCCCCTCGTGCGCGTCGAACCGGCCTCCCTGGCTGTCGAAGGTGACGTCGAACTCTAGCGGGTTCTGCGTGCTCCCGCCGTCGCCCCCCTTGTCGCCGCATTGGCACCTGCCCTCGGCGGAGGACGTTATCGCGTACGCGGACGCGGCGATGGACGCGAGCAGCAATATGATCAGAATTACAAGCAGTATGCTTCGTTTCCCCATTTCCCCTTTCCCCCTTTGAAGATTTAAGCGCGTTTGGGATAAGATTGTCGTTCTAGGATATATTAGATTCCGCCTTCCAGCCTCATCGCCTCCCTTTCCGGCGCGATGCGCGGATCATAAAAAGGCGCGGCGCCTCCCGTCCGAGGGCGGGGGCGCCGCTCGGTCACGGGACCTGCGTCCACAGGACCCCGCCGTTCCACCCCCTAGCCCATGCCGCATGGGGGGCGGGGGACTGGACGGATATGGAGGACGCGGACGCGGCCAGCGCGGACGCGGCCAGTATGATCAAAACCAATAGAATCAACGCCGCCAGCGGCAGATCTCTCTTCTCCATTCCCCCTACCCCCTTGGAGCCGCGAGGCTCGGGGAAGGATCGGCGTCCAGTTTATATTACGGTTCGCGTGGGCAGAGCGCGAGGGGCCGGGCCCCCCTGGAGAAAAGAGGTAAGGGGTTTGGGATGCGCTCCCGAGATCACATCGGGGGCATGCCCGGCATCCCGCCGGCCCCTCCGGGGGGCGCGGGCTGGGACCTGCGGGCCGCGATGACGTCGTCGATCCTGAGGATCATGTTGGCCACCTCCTCGGCGGAGTTGATGGCCTGTATCTTCACCTTCAGGGGCTCGACCACGTTCAGCTTCAGCATGTCCACGGCCTCCCCGGAGTCCAGGTCTATGCCGTAGTATTTGCCGTTCTTCTGCTTCTCGTGGGCGTTCTTCAGCTTTATTATGCTGTCGATCGCGTCTATGCCGGCGTTCTCGGAGAGGGTCCAGGGGATGATCTCCATGGCCTTCGCGAACTTCTCTATGGCCAGCTGCTCCCTGCCGCCCACGGATGAGGCGTAGTCCGCCAGCCTGAGGCTGAGCTCTATCTCGGGCGCGCCCGCGCCCGCGACGACCTTTCCGTCCTCGATGGTCACTCCCACGGTGCGGATCGCGTCGTTGAGGGACCTCTCGATCTCCTCCAGGACGTGCTCGGTCCCGCCGCGCACGAAGATCGTTATCGCCTTGGGGTTCTTGCACCCGGTGATGAACGCCATGCCGTCCTCCCCGACGAGCTTCTCCTCGACGCACCCGGCGTGGCCGAGGTCCTTCGAGGTGATCTCGTTTATGTTGCCGACGATGTTGGCGCCGGTCGCCTTGGCGATGGCCTCGAGGTCGCTCTCCTTGAGCCTCCTGTACCCGAGTATGCCCGCCTTGGCCATGTAGTGCTGGACGAGCTCGTCCACGGCCTTGGACCCGAAGACCACGTTGGCCCCGGCGGCCTTGATCTTCTCGACCATCTCCTTCATCGTGTTCTCCTCCTCGGCGAGGAAGGTGCCCATCGATGCGGGGTCGGTTATCTGTATCTGGGCGTCGAACTCGGTCTTCTTGACCTCGAGGCCGCAGGAGAAGAGGGCGATCTTGGCGTTCTCGACCTTCTTGGGCATGCGGGAGTGGACGGCCTCCTTGTCTATCACGACGCCCTCCACGAGGTAGGTGTCGCCGATGACCCCGCCGACCTTCTTCTGTATGCGGATGTTCTTGGTGTCGACCTTGCCGCCGTCCTCGACCGCCTTCGCCGCCTTGACGACTATGTCCGCGAGGTGCTGGTACTCCTCTCCGACGGACTTGCCGGTGAGGGTGGTGATCGCGACCTTCTTCAGTATGTCGTCCTTCTTGGCGTCGACGGCTATGCTCTTGAGGACCTCGACCGCCTTGTCGGCGGCCAGCTTGAACCCGTTGGTTATGACCGTGGGGTGGACGTTGGAGTCTATGAGCTCCTCGGACTGCTTGAGGAGCTCCCCGGCGAGGACGACCGCGGTGGTGGTCCCGTCGCCGCACTCGCTGTCCTGAGTCTTGGCGACCTCGACGACCATCTTGGCCGCGGGGTGCTGGACCTCGATCTCCTTGAGGATCGTCACTCCGTCGTTGGTGATCACGACGTCGCCGATCGTGTTGACCAGCATCTTGTCCATGCCCTTGGGCCCGAGGGTGGACCTGACCGCGTCCGCGACCGCCTTCGCGGCGGCTATGTTGTTGAACTGGGCCTCTTTGTCTTTGGTTCTCTCGGTGCCTTCCTTCAGCACGATGATTGGTTGGTTTCCGTTTGCGTACATAGGGTGATCTCCTATATCTCTGAAGGACAAGTAATTTTGTTCTTCTATATTAATGTTGTTTTTATTCCGCGTTTTTCAGCCAAAATCGGAGGAGGCTTGGACGTCCGTTCGGAATAAGGGGCGCTCGACGTCCGATCGGCTGGATTTGATTGAAAAACGATGCGCACAACAGCGTTAATAGTTTGTTTGACTGTTTATTTGAGCATAATTTGAAATACAATATGCTCATTTGTCCATTCAGTCTCAAACAAAGGAGACGAAGGAGGAAAAAAATGACTTTCGATACCGGTTCCTTATCGGCGCTCGCCGCGGGCGAGGTGTTCTCCGACGGCTCGGTCGTGATGGCTGACGCCATTTGGATCATGATCTCAATACTGCTGGTGTTCATCATGGCGCCCGCCCTGGCGCTGTTCTACGGCGGGATGCTCAGGAAGCAGAGCATGACGTCCACCATCGCCCAGTGCGCCCTGGCGTCGGCGGTGGTGTTCCTGTTCTGGGCGCTGCTGGGGTATTCGTTCGCGTTCGACGGGAACAACCTCGGGATAATCGGAGGGTTCGAGTACGCCCTCATGAACAACGTGCCGTTCGATTCGGCGGTGGTGGCGGGGTCCATACCCGACCTGGAGTTCCTGGTGTTCCAGGGGCTGTTCGCCATGGTGACCGCCTGCATAGTGATCGGGGCCACCGCGGAGCGCGTGAGGTTCTCCGCCATAATGGTGTTCCTCGCGCTGTGGTGCGTGTTCGTGTACGCGCCGATGACGAACATGGTCTGGGGAGGCGGGCTCCTCTCCCCGGGCTACCTCGGCGAGATAGGGCTCACCTCCCTGGACTACGCCGGCGGGACCGTGGTGCACATCTGCTCCGGGGTGTCCGGCTTCGCGGTCGCCATGGTGGTCGGCAGGCGCAGCAAGAGGATCATCAAGGACAGGCCGCACAACGTGCCCTTCATGTTCCTGGGCGCGGCCATGCTGTGGCTCGGGTGGCTCGGGTTCAACGGGGGCTCGGGGCTCGCGTTCGACGAGAGGCTGATCAACGTCATCGCGGTCACCATAATCAGCTCCTTCGTGGGCATGATCGCCTGGGCGGCGGTCCAGACGCTGCAGGTGGGGCGCGTGAGCGTGACCGGGCTGTGCGCCGGATCCATAGCCGGGCTGGTGGGGATAACCCCCGCGTGCGGGTTCGTGGACGTCCCGGCGGCGGTGGCGATAGGCGCCATAACGTCCGTCCTGTGCTACTTCGCGGTCTCGTTCATGAGGAGGAAGTCCGGCGTGGACGACGCGCTGGACGTGTTCGGGCTGCACGGCGTCGGCGGGATAGCCGGCGCGATCATGACCGGGGCCCTGGCGGTCCCGGCGCTGACGGACACGCCCGGCCTGATCTACGGCGGGGCGGACCTGTTCGGCGGGCAGCTGGTGGCGGTGGCGTTCACCTTCGCGTACTGCATGGCCGTGTCCTTCGCCATAATGAAGGTTATCTCGCTCTTCATGCGCGTCCGCCTCACCGAGGAGGAGGAGCAGGTGGGCGCGGACATAGTGGAGCACGGGGAGTCGGCGTACAACTGAGGCGATCCCATGAAGATGATAGTCGCGATAATAAGGCCAGAGAGGCTCCAGAGCGTGAAGGCCGCCCTCACCGAGGCGGGGATCAGCGGGATGACCATAGTGCCCGTCAGGGGGAGGGGCTCCCAGGCGGGCATAAGGTTCACGACCAGGGTGGGCTCGTTCTGCGTGGACGAGATAGAGAAGACCATGCTGGAGATCGTGGTGGAGGACGACAGGAAGCAGGACGCAATCGACGCGGTCAGGAGGTCCGCGGCGACCGGCAGCATAGGCGACGGCAGGATCTTCGTGATCCCCGTGGAGGAATCCCTGAAGGTCGGCGGAGAGTGATCTGACAAAGGCCCCCCAAACCCCTTACTTTTTTCTTTTCGGATCCGCGCCCCCCGCGGGCGCGGCGGTCACCAGTCGAACAGCGCGTCGAACAGGCCCTCGCGCCTCTTCTGGGAGTCGGAGGGCTTCTCGGCCGGTTGCGCGGGCGGCCGCGCCTGAGGCCCCCCTCCCTCGGCCTGCAGGCGGGGCGGAGGCTGCGGCGCGCGCCTGCCCGGAGGCTCCGCCCGGGGCGGGGACGCGGCCTTCCGGGCCCTCTCCGCCCTTGCGGCCTCCGCCTTCCTCCTCCTCTCCTCCTGCCTGACCCTGGACTTGAGGGACATGTAGGACAGCATCGTGTCCTCCTCTGTGGGCAGGTTGTAGGCGAACACCCCGCCGGAATGGAAGACCACGATGACCTGCTGGACCTTCCTGGTCACGTGCGCGGAGTACGTGCCGAACTCCCTGTTCCTGTACCTGCCGGAGACCGTCCTGGCCCCCGACACGGAGTACATCCCCGCCCCGTAGTCTATGCTCTGCCTCGCCTCCGCGCGGGTTATGCTCCCATAGGGGATGAACACGGGCGCGACGGCGCTCCTCAGGCGTATCCCGTCCTCGTCGAGGGAAGGCCCCCTCCCCTTGGACGGGGACCTGGCGGCGGACGCGAGCAACGCCAGCGCGGCGGTCAGGGCCAGCGGTTCCCAGGCATCGCCGCCCGCCATGCGGAGGGCCGCGAATGCAGCTATGGCGGCGAGCGCCGCGAAGACGAGGGCGTATCTGTTCACGCCTCTCCATCTCGTCCCCGCCTTTTTACGTTTCGCCTCTCGATGCGCCCATCAGAACGCCCTCTCCGCGCGCATCCCCCGCGCCTCGGCCAGGGCCCTGACCCTCTCGGCGGCGCCGGGGGCGCCGGATATCCCCATCCTGTTGAGCCGGGCGGCGAGCCCGGGGCGGAGGTTGAGGTCGTCCGTCACGACCCTGCGGGCGCCCGCGGCGGCGAGCGCGTCCACCAGCTCGCCCTCGCGCCCGCCGAGCGCGTCCAGGACGGGGCCCACCAGGGCGTACACGTCGACCCCCGCGTCCGCCAGCCCCCTGATCGCCGCCAGCCTCCTGCCGGGGAGCGGCGCGCCGGGCTCGGTGATCTTGGACCTGCGGTCGTCCAGCGTGGTGACGGTCACCCCGACCTCGCCCCTCATGCGGGATATGAGGTCTATGTCGCGCAGCACGAGGTCGGACTTGGTGTGGACGTGGATCCTGGCGCCCCTCTCCGCGATCGCCTCCAGGCACCCGCGGGTCAGCTCGAAGCGCCTCTCGGCGCCCTGGTACGGGTCCGTGACGGTGCCCACGCCTATGGTGCCCGAGACCCCCCGCAGCTCCAGCGCCAGCCTCTCGCATATGTTGGACCTCACCCTCACCACCCTCCACCCGGCCCAGTCGGAGTGGGTGACCTCCGGCGCGTAGCAGTAGACGCAGCCGTGCTCGCACCCCCCGTAGGGGTTCAGGGCGTAGTCTATGCCGGGGAGGCGGGACGGCGACAGCGCCCGCCTGCACGGGGAGATCTCGTACGGGCCGTCCCATTCCCCTGCGTTGCCGAACTCGATGAGCTCAGTAGAACTCATCGAGCCTCCTCTGGACCATCCAGTCCCTCAGGACCCCGGAGTGCCGTATCCAAGTGCCCTGCTTTATGTCCATGACGCGGTCCACGTGCGCCAGCGCCGGGCCCAGCGAATCGTATCTGTGCGGCTCGGTCAGCAGGGCGGCGCGGACGTTCTCCCGCACGTTCCACACCCCCACGGGCATGACGTACCCCGGGTGGGCCTCCCTGAATATGACCGCGCCCGCGGTCCTCCGCTCGCGGATGAGCAGCTCGTTGACGGCCATCCTGGCCGCGTAGTAGCACCCGCCTATGTGGGCGTACTCGGAGCGGCCGTCGAAGAACTCGCAGTCGGAGATTATGTCGATCTCCTTGCCCAGGGGGTTCCAGGTGGTGTTGGGGTACCACGCCTCTATGAGCTCGTACCTCCAGGTGCAGGGCATCAGCAGGATGCACCACCTGTTGTCCAGCTGCTCCCACTGGTAGATCCTGAACTCGTCTATGGTCTCGAGGTGCTTGGTGGTCTTCAGGAGGTCCTTGCCGATCATGTCGTCCACGGCGGTTATGCTCCACCGGGTCGGGACGAACCTCCTGTTCTTCTCCAGGCCCATGGTCCCCACCGCGAACGCCTTCTGTATCTCCGATATGAGTGTGCCGTTGCGATACGCGCTCACGACCGCCCCCGACGCCTTCAGGTCGGTGTCGTAGAAGCTCCTCTCCAGGTTCCTCTCGAACCTGCCGTTCCCGACCCTCATCGAATCCAGCCTGGCGGACGGCCCGAACGGCTGGACCTCGTCGTCCAGGATCACCCTGCCCGCGGGCCTCTGGCGGAAGCTCGCCTCCACCTCCACGGGCCTCTCCGCCAGGGCGAGGCCCTGGATGTCGTCCACGATCCTCCCGGCGGCCTTGAAGTCCCTGGCGTCTATCCTGAACTTGCCCCTGACCAGGCGGAACCTCATGTCGACGATGTCGTCGATGGTCTTGCCCATCCACCTCTCGGGGGTGTCCATTATGGACGTGTCCCCGAACTCGGGGGGCAGGAGGGGCCCGATGTCCACCTTCGGGTACCCGTGCCTGCCGACGAAGACCGCGGGGGGGCTGCACCCCGCCAGGTCCTTCGCATCTATCAGGGGCATGGTCTTCTGCTGGGAGTAGAACTTGATCATCAGCGGGCATCTGTCCTTTCCGCACAGCCTGCGGGACCCCTTGCATATGGAGCACAGCCCCGCGCCGCTCGCGGCGCTGTTGGCCTCCGCCATCCTGTCGAAGAAAGAAGTGTCTGCCATGCTCGCGTCGGCATCCGCTATGGCGTGGCGGTAAAAAATGGTTCCTGAAAAGCGACGGATTGAGCGGGCGGAGACTGGCCGAAGCCTGTGCAAGGGGCCTCCTCCCGCCTTGAGCGGGCATTAGCCTTCATGATATTTCAAATTGACTTGAAGGCGCGGGTAGGTTCGGCGAGGCGCTTCGCTTTGAAAGATCTTTAGAGGGCGTGCGCACAAACGGGTAGGAAGGTCGGTAGGAAGGTGGGAAGGTCGGTAGGAAGGTGGGCCACGATCGGGGGCTCATTCGAGGCTCCTGCCCTTCTCCGTTGCGCGATACCTCTGCAGCATGCTCCTCGGCTTGTCCGCTATGGTCATCTCCACGCATCCGGAGTCTATCAGGGGCTTCAGGACGCGCCTGCGGAAGCTCTCCCTGTTCTCGGCCGACGCGATCCTCATCAAGTCCTCCATCGAGTGCTCTCCCGCGCCCATGCCCGCCAGCGAAGCCGACTGGGCGCCGGTGAGCGCGGCGCCGCCGAAGGCGTCTCCGCCGCCGCCGAAGTTGGAATCGAACAGCGTGACTGTGAACTCGAACCCCGTGAACCTGAACGAGGGCGTCTCCGCCGCGCCCCCGTCGCCGGATATGCCGACATAGATGGTTCCGCCCTCGGAGTTGGCGAGCGCGGCTATGTCGCATAGGATCTTCGGATCCCATGCTTGCATGAATTCCTCGCCTCCGGCCATGCGGTCGCGCATGCGTCCCGGCCAGATAAAGCCGACCGTCCGGGCATGCGCCCGCGCCGGGCGGCGCGGGGCTCTATTCCGGAGGCCTCTCTTAAACAGCCGGAAGCCCCCGGGCAGATTTTCCTTTTTCCCAATGTTCCCGCCTATTCGGCGGATTCGCGCCGCGATACTACGTCTTTTATAAATAGATACAGAGCCGTCCATGCTCCAAGGTGATCGGTTGCCTTGCGACGATGGAAAGATAGAAGTCACCAGGAACGGGCCGTATCTGGTGAGCGGGGGGGTTCCTCTGTCGGACGGGTCCATAAAGACGGACGTTCTTGGAAAAGCGATCGGATGGAAGAAGGGCGAGCCCTACGGCCCCGCCGGCGCGTACGCGCTGTGCAGGTGCGGGATGTCCGGCGAGAAGCCGTTCTGCGACGGCTCCCACGCCGTGGGGTTCGACGGGACCGAGACGGCCCATATGGGGCCGTTCGAGGAGGGCGCGGGCGTGGTCAGGAGCGCGAACGGGGTGGATCTCCTGCAGGACCCGCGCCTGTGCACCGGCTCCGGGTTCTGCCACGGCAGGGACGACGTGGGCAGGACGATGTCGAAGGAGAAGACGCTGGGCGTCGCCAAGGCCCAGTGCGCCGACTGCGCCGGCGGGAGCCTTACCCTACGCATAGGGGGGGAGCTGTCCGAGGAGGAGCTCCCGAGGGAGATACTGGTGACGACCGCGTCCGGCAGGACGGGGCCGCTGAGGGTCACCGGCGGGATCCCCGTGTCCTCGCAGGACAGGGGGGATTACGCCGACAGGAACAGGGTGGCCCTGTGCAGGTGCGGGAAGTCCCGCAACAAGCCGTTCTGCGACGGGGCGCACCTCAGGTGACCCTCTCCACGGCCAGATCCGCTCCGAAAACCCCTTTGAACTCTTCTTTTATGGTCTCCAGCTTCCACATCTCCATGCTCATGTCCTTTTCAGAGGCCAGGCGCAGGGTGGCCGCGCCGCCGGAGGCGGAGAGGCCCCTGATGGACACGGACCCGTCGTGCTGCCTGTCCAGTATGTCCGCCACCTTCAGGATCATGGCGCACTTCAGGACCTCGTCCCTCTCGCGGGGGCCCAGGCCCGCCAGCTGCTTCGCCTTGGCGTCGGGGAACCTCTTGTGATGGAACCGGGCCATGAGCGCCATGGCCATCAGCTCGGAATCGTCGAACCCGGCCATGCTGGAGCTCTGGATTATGAGCTGCGAGTGCATGTGGTGCCTGGCGTAGCTTATGAACTCGCCGACGTCGTGCAGCGCGGCGGCGTACTGCAGCAGGAGCCTGGGGGCCTCGCCCATGCGGTGCAGGCCCGCCGCCTTCATCTCGTCGAACAGGCGCATCGAGTTCGCCTTCACGGTCTCCGCGTGGGCGAGGTCGCACTGGCAGCGGCTCGCCAAAGCGGCGACGGAGGAGCGCTTCACGTCGAAGTCCGTGTGGCCGCTGCTGAGCAGGTAGTCCATCTCCATCCCCTGCTTCAGCCCGCCCTGGCTTATCTCGATCCTGTCCACGCCCAGCAGGTCCATCAGCTCCTCGGCTATGGCCCCGCCCGCGACTATTATGTCCGCCCTGGACGGGCTCATGCCCGGGACGCCCCTCCTCTCCTCGGACGTCTTCGGGTACAGGTCCCGCATGAGCGAGGACAGCTCGCGGAGCGTCATGTACGACGGGTCCCTGTCGGGCCTCCTCAGCGCGCACATCTCCGCCAGGGCGATCATGGTCCCCGAGGAGCCGTACGCCTTCTCGAACCCCGCGTCCCTCACCATCCTGCGCGTGCGGTACGACAGCAGGTCCACGCTCCTCCTGAGGAGGTCGTACTCGGAGTGCGACATCGCCGCCGACGGGTCCGCGCCCAGGCCGTGGGCGAACCTGACGGAGCCCATGGACAGGCTGTCCAGGTACGCGTCCCTCCCCCCCTCGCACAGCGCGATCTCCGTGCTCCCGCCCCCTATGTCGATGACGAGGGACCTCTCCGGCGGCCCGCCGGGGCCGAACACGCCCAGCCTTATCAGCCTGGCCTCCTCCAGCCCCGATATTATCCTCACGTCCGCCCCGCAGGCGTTCAGCGCGGATATGAGCTCCCTCCTGTCGGGGGCCTCCCTGGCGGCGCAGGTGGCGTACGCCACCGTCTCCTCCGACCCCAGCGCCCTGGCCCTGTCCATGAACCTGGACATGACCAGCGCGGCCTTCCCTATGGCCTCGGGGCCTATCCTGCCGGACTCGTACAGGCTCCGGCCCAGCCTCACGGCCTCCTTGTCCTGGTATATGACGGTGCCCATGGCCCCCTCGAAGAACCTGGCGACCAGGATGTGTATGGAGTTGGTGCCCACGTCGATGAACGAGGCCGTCCTGGCCTTCATCCGTGCCAGCTCCCCCTGTGCTCGATGAACCACTTCTGCGAGCGGACCTTCTTCCCGCCCCTGCCCACCGGCGCGTAGGTCCCGTCCGGCAGGAGGCGCTTCGCCTTCTGGTTGTCCGAGAGGTGCACCTTCAGTATGCGGTCCCTTATGAGCCTCATCATCTCCCCGTCCAGGACGGGGAAGAGGACCTCCACCCGGGCCATTAGGTTCCGGGGCATCACGTCGGAGGACCCCATGTACATCTCCGGATTCCCGCCGTTCTCGAAGTAGTATATCCTGGAGTGCTCCAGGAACCTGTCCACTATGCTGGTGACGGTTATGTTCTCCGATATCTTCGGGAGCCCGGGCCTGAGGCAGCAGAGCCCGCGTATGTTCAGGTCTATCTTCACGCCCGCCATGGAGGCCCTGTACAGCTCGGCGATGACGTCGGAATCCACCAGGCCGTTGCATTTGATCGCTATGTACGACTTCGCCCCCGCCCTCTGGTTCTCCGCCTCCCTGCGTATCTTGCCTATGAGCGAGCTCTTGAGCGTGGTGGGGGCCACCAGGAGGTGCTTGTAGTCCCTCGGGCTGAAGAAGCCCGTGAGCGCGTTGAACAGCTCGCCCACGTCCTCGCCCAGGGCCTGGTTGGACGTGAGGAAGGATATGTCTATGTACTGCCTGGCGGTGCCCACGTTGTAGTTGCCGGAGCCCATGTGCGTGTACCTCACCAGGCGGTCCTTCTCCAGCCTCACTATCTGCAGGAGCTTGGAGTGCACCTTGAGCTCCACCGGCCCGTAGACCACGTGCACGCCTATCTTCTCCAGCTCCCTGGCGAAGTGGATGTTGTTGTCCTCGTCGAACTTGGCGCGCAGCTCCATCAGCACGGACACGGTCTTCCCGCGGTCCCTGGCCTTCATGAGCGACGAGATTATGGGGCTGTCCTTCCCTATCCTGTAGAGGCATATCTTGATGCTGCGGACGCTATCGTCCTCCGCCGCCGCGTCTATGAGGCGGACTATTGCGTCGAACGATTCGTACGGGTGCATCAGGATCCAGTCCCTCTTCTTTATAGCCTGGAATATGTCGGACCCGTCCGCCAGCTCGGGCGGGACGTACGGGGACAGGGGCTCCTCCCTGAGGGAGGGTATCTTCAGGTTCGCGATCTGCCACAGGTCGGTGAGGAGCATGCCCTCGGGGGACGCGCGGTGGGTCTGGTAGTCGCGGAGCTTGAGGTTCTTGGCGAAAAGCCTCACCATCTCGGACGGCATCTTGCTCTCGACCATCATCATGACAGGGAACCCCGCGTCCCTGGAGTCCAGCGAGGTCTCCACCGCCGCCATCAGGTCGCACGCCTCGTCTATGGTGACCTTCACGTCGGCGTTCCTGGTGACCCTGAACGTGTACGCCCCCATCACCTCCAGGTCGGGGAACATCTCCCCCGCGTTGGCCTTGATGACGTCCTCCAGCTTGATGTACAGCAGGCCGGGGGAGTCGGAGGGCACGCCCACGAACCGGGGGATGATCCCCACGGGGACCTTCACCCTGGCGTAGAGGTGCGCCCCGTCGCCCCTCCTGCGGAGCTTGACGGCGACGTTGAGCGAGTTGCTGGAGATGAACGGGAACGGGTGGGAGATGTCCAGCGCGAGGGGCGTGAGCAGCGGGTGGACCCTCTCGCGGTAGTATGACCGCATCCAGTCCCTCTGCGCCTCGGTGAGCGAGCACACGTCCGCCACCGTCACGCCGTTGGACGCCAGCTCCCTCCTCAGCCTGCCCCAGCACTCCTCGTACCCCTTCATGAGGGCGTCCACCGACGCGTTTATCTCCGACAGGAGCAGGCCGGGGTCGCTGTAGCCGTCGGGCCCCACGGCCTCCAGGCTCTGGCCGCTCAGGCTGGTTATGAGCCCCGGGACCCGTATCATGAAGAACTCGTCCATGTTCCCGTACGCTATCGCCAGGAACTTCACCCTGTCCAGCAGGGGGGTGCGGGGGTTGTCCGCCTCCGACAGGCACCTCCGGTTGAACTCCAGCCAGGACAGCTCCCTGTTGATGTAGAGCCTGTGGTCGTAGAGGTCTATCTCCTCGGCGGCCTTCGCCCTCTCCTCCACGGCGGTCACCCGACCCTTCTGAGAACCGATTCGGCGTGCGCGTGGAGGCCCTCCGCCCTGGCCAGGGCGGCTATCGTGGAGGCCATGGACCTGAGGCCGTCCTCGGTGATCATCTGGACGGTGGAGGTCTTGCGGAAGTGGGCGACGTTGAGGCCCGACCTGGTGGCGGAGCGCCCCGCCGTCGGCAGGACGTGGTTGGTCCCGGACGCGTAGTCGCCCGCCGCCACGGGCGTGTGCGGGCCTATGAATATGGATCCGGCGTTGGACACCCGGGACAGAACGCTCAGCGGGTCGCGGGCCTGTATGGACAGGTGCTCGGGGGCGACCTCGTTCATGACCTCGACGGCCAGGTCCATGCTGTCGGCCACGATGTACCCGGAGTTCTCCAGGGCCTTCTTCATTATGTCCTTGCGGGGGGCCGCCTCTATCATCCCCTCCATGGCGCGCCAGACCTCGCCCGGGAGCTCGGGGTCGTCGGTGACCAGGAGGCACGCCGACGAGGGGTCGTGCTCCGCCTGGGCGACCATGTCCAGGGCTATGTACTCGGGGTCGGCGGACGAGTCCGCTATCACGCCTATCTCGCTGGGCCCCGCGGGGAAGTCTATGTCCACGACCTTGGACAGGATCATCTTGGCGGCGGTCACGTAGACGTTGCCCGGCCCGACTATCTTCTGCACGGGGCATATGGTCTCGGTCCCCAGGGCCATGGCGGCTATGGCCTGCGCCCCGCCGGCCTTGTATATCTCGGTGGCCCCGGCCACGTCCAGCGCCACCAGGGTCAGCGGGTTGACGGGCGGGGGGGTGCACGCCACCACCTCGGACACGCCCGCCACCATGGCGGGCACGACGCACATGAGGGCGGTGGACGGGTACGCGGCCCTGCCCCCGGGGATGTAGCAGCCCACCCTCTCCAGGGGGGTGCTCTTCACGCCCAGGGTGACTCCCGGCTCAACCTCCTTCAGCCAGAGGTCGGGCGGGGTCTGCATCTCGTGGAACCTCTGTATGTTGTACGCCGCGGCCTCGATCTCGTCCACGAGGTCGGGGTCCGCCTGCTCGTACGCCTCCTCTATCTCGTCCCTGGACACGGCCACGCTCGACAGGGAGACCTTGTCGAACCTGAAGCCCAGGTCGATGAGGGCCTTGTCGCCCTCGAACTTCACCAGGTCTATTATGTCCTGGACGGCGTCGGCGACGGCGTCCATCTTAGACTCGCGGTTCTCCTTCCAGAGGCTCTCGGAGGTGTGCTTCCACATGGTTTCCCCATCCTCCTGAAACGATAAAAACGCATGGGTCGGGCGGCTCGGGCCCCCGTCGGCCCGCGCCTGCGATCCGCGATCCCGCGGGCCGCTCCGGCTCGCGCGGGGCTCACCCCCAGGCGGGGCGCCTCGCCCCCGGCAGGAGCCGGAGGCACCACGCGGCGTACAGGGGCACGCTCTTTATGCCGTTCTCGAAGCCGAAGTTCCTGCCGGAGACCCTTATGGAGTATTCGGGGGAGTACGTGTCCCTGAACACGCCCAGGCTCCTGGACCTGGTGTTCTCGGCCGCCTTCACCTCCACGGGGATCGCCCCCCTCTCGCCCTGGATGACGAAGTCCACCTCCGCCCTGCCCTCGCTCTCCCAATAGTACAGGTCCCTGCCCCCGGCGGCTATCTCCTGCGCCACGTAGTTCTCGGCGAGGGCGCCCCTGGCCTCTCCCCCCATGCCGGCGTCCGATATTATCGATGACGGTATGAAGTCCCCCTTCGCCGCCAGCAGCCCCACGTCGGACATGTACACCTTGTACGAGAGGGGGTCCGAGTAGAACGAGAGGGGGGCCTTGCCTTGGGTCTTCCTGCACTCCAGGGCTATGCCGGCGGTCTTCAGCCACTCGAGGCTGCCCTCGTACTCCTTCGCCCTCGCGCCGCTCTTGATCAGGTTGTATTGGAACCTGCGGTTCTCCTTGGCGAGCTGGAAGGGCAGGCTGTTGTACGCGGCCCTGGTCCTATTGGCTTCTTGCGGCGTGGAGTGCTTCCCCATGTCGGTCGCGTACGCGTCCAATATGGACATCTGCTTGGCCTTCACCAGCATGAGGTCCCCCCTCTCCGCGTACGTCTTGACGGCCTCCGGCATCCCGCCCACCACCAGGTACCTCCTGTACGCCTCCATGGCCTTGGAGTGCAGGGCCGGCGGCAGCGGCGAATCCGATTCGAACCCGTCCCTGATCGCGTCCAGGAGCGGGGCGTTGCCGAGGGCCGACAGGGACTCCTCGAAGCTCATGGGGCGCATGTGCATCGCGTCCGCCTTGCCCACGGGGAAGGAGAATCCCCCCCTCTCCAGCGCGAGGCCGAGGGCGCTGCCGGCGCACGCGACGTGGTATTCGGGCGCGTCCTCGCAGAACCTCTTCAGAGACGAGAGGGCCGCGCCGCACGCCTGTATCTCGTCGAATATTATCAGGGTCGACCCGGGCGATATGGCCCTCCCGGAATACGCCGACAGGTCCTCGACCAGGGAATGGGCGTCCTCCACGCCCCTGTCGAAGAGGCTCTGGAGCCGGGGGTTGTTCTCGAAGAAGAAGTAGGCCACGTCCCCGTACTCCCTTGCGCCGAACTCGGTGAGGGTGTGGCTCTTCCCCACCTGCCTCGCCCCGAACAGGACGAGGGGCTTCCTGTCGGGGCTCTCCCTCCACCGGGACAGGTCCTTCTCTATGAGCCTCTCCATTTTCGCCTCTGCTTGAATTTACATCGTCATACTATATCAATGATTCTATTTAGATCGCATTTTTAGGATCCTAAAAGTGCGATGTGACTCGAATCCGCATCCCTCTGCCATAGAAGGCGCCCGCAGGGCTCAGACCCGGACCCATTTCCCGTCGATGGCCGCGACGCCCTCGGCGGCGACGGTCCCGTCCTCGAGGAACAGCGTCCCCCCGGACGGAACCCAGTCGTCGAACTCGCCCTCGTAGCGGAAGCCGTCCTCGTGGAACAGCGTCCCCTCTACGGGGGCGCCGCCGCTCCATGTCGCGTCTATGTACAGCCTCCCGTCGGGCTCGTAGAGCCTGCCGCGCCCGCTCTTCTCGCCGCATGACATCTGCCCCACGTATTCGTACCCGTCGGAGTGCACGTACCTGCCCTCCCCGTCCGGCGCGTTGTCCCTGAACCCCCCCTCGTAGATGCATCCGTCCGAGAACCACATCTTGCCCTCGCCCTCCCGCTTGTAGTCCTCGAACCTCCCCTCGTAGCGGGAGCCGTCGGAATACTTCGCCGTGAGGAAGCCGGTGACCCCTCCCTCGAACTCTCCCTCTATGACGATCCCGCCTTCCCTGGTCAAATGGAACACGCCCCGCCCCTTGTAGTTCCCCTTCTCGAAGCCGCCCTCGTAGCGGGAGCCGTCCGCATGCACGAGGACCCCCTGCCCGCTGTAATACCCCGTGTCGAAGCCCCCCTCGTAGCGGGCGCCGTCCTCGAACGTCATGACGCCGCGGCCGTGGGGGACGCCCCCGACCGCGTCCCCGACGTACTTCCTGCCCGCGCCGCGGCCGGTGCCGGTTATCTCCTTCGCGTTTCCCTTCTTCTTGCCCCAGAGCGCCATCTCCTATCCTCCGTCCCGCCCGCGAGCGCGGGCCTGTGCGACGGGATCGCGCCGCGCGTATTTCAGGGGAGCGCGAGATTCTCGGGCGGCGCGAACCCCGCGCCGGGGCGGGGCGGCGCCGCGCAACGGTTTTATCGCGCCCCGCCCATGCATCGCGGACGCCGGGTGATGATGCACGGAAGCCGATCCGGTGACGATCCCTATGAGTTCTGACGGCGTCGCGGCCCGCGCTCCGCGCGCCTCCCGCCGCGCCGGTCGTAAGCCGCCGCTCGGGGGCGGCTTACGGGGGATCCATCCTAAGCATATCGTAAGAGTATGGATTTAATTAGCCATATCTTGTCATATCAGAAAATCCGCCCGATTATTCAGGTAAATTCATAAAGTTATATATTGGGGGCACCTTCTAGGTCGTCACTGATATGGGCGCATATTACAAACACAGCAAGAACAAGATGGTCATAATCGCTATAGCCATCGCGATGGAGGCCGCGTCTTTTATCGCGGTCGCCACCTCTGACCTCGCATACGCCGCGCCGAACGCGGTTTCGACTCCCGATGACTTGAAAAACATCGCGAGCGACATGGCGGGCGATTACGAGCAGACGCAGGACATAGATTTTACGGGGATCGATCTGAACGGGGGGTATGACCTGACAGTGAGCGTAGTATCCGCAAGCTCATCGGACATAACCTTCAAAGTGGAGCCCGCCAATGGCGGGAGCATCGCCGTGAAGGGATACCTCGCATCCGGGCCGAGGATATGGACCGCGTCCTCCTCGGGAACAGATTCGGCGAACGTCCAATTCACATACGATTCGTCATATTCGCCTGCCAAGAGCACTCTGCTCCTGGCCGGCAAGGTCGGCTCGGAGCCTTTCGCCATCGCGATCGACGCGTCCGGCGCGGACGCGTCCTTCTCCGTAACCAAGAGCTCGAACGGCAACTTCGACCCCATACCGGGGTCGTTCACCGGGACATACAACGGAAACGGCCACGCCATAATCGGGTTGGAGGTCAACATCAACTCCTCCATCGATGACATAGTGCGGGCGGGCATTTTCAGAGAACTGGGAGCTGGCGCGACCATAGAGAACCTCGAGCTCAGAGGCGGATCCTCCTTCGCATACAACAGCTCCACTACCGGAACCGTCGCGACCGATGCGGTCGGCGCACGTGCTGGGAGCATCGCATCCGAGGCGCACGGGACTGCCGCCAGCGGAGTCGGGATCGAGAACGTGTCCAACTCTAACATAGTCGCAGGAATCAGAGAGTCTCCCAAGCATTACGTCCAGGAGGCGTTCGTCGGGGGGCTCGTAGCCTTCGCATGGTGCACCGAGATCGATAACAGCTCCAATGCGGGAGACGTAATCGCCTATGCGGAATCCTCGTCCGCCTCCCTGAACGGCAGGGTGCGCGTGGGAGGCCTCATCGGGGTGGCTGGAGACTATCGCGACAAGAACCATAACGGCGCGATGACCGTGAGCGACTCGCGTAACGAAGGAAACGTGATTGCAGAAGGCTCCTGGGCGAGCTTAGGCGGGCTTATCGGCTTTGCAAGGAACGCCCCTCTGACAATCACAGGCAGTTCTAACATAGGCGACGTGTCCCTGAACGTCTCCCCCCATATCGGAAACGCGGGAAGCGGAGCGGCCATGGCGCCCAACATATATGTGGGGGGCCTCATCGGCGAAACGTACAACGCACTGACCCCGAACTCAGAGATCCTGATAAAAGACAGCTTTAATGCTGGGAACGTCCGCCTCGACAGAACGACCGCTAATGTAGGATATGGATATCAGGTTGCAGTCGGTGGCTTGGCGGGATATCTATCGGGCGATTACCATCCCAACACCACTGGAAGTGCCTGGCGGCCCGACGCGGCCAAAGTGTCAGTTACGGGAAGCTACAACTCCGGCGAAGTGTATTCGATGACCCGCGCAAACGACACACTATCGATCGGGGGCATCGTCGGGTTCATAATATACCACGACAAGATCGAGGACTGCTACAATTCAGGCCAGATCACGGTCGACGGGACGCAGAGGAGATACGCATTCGTTGGCGGCATCGCGGGGGAGATCGATGATGCGAATCCGACCACCAAGGGAATCATCGCTAACTGCTACAGCTACGGATTCATAGAGATACCTTCGAATTCCGGATGCTACATCGGGGGCTTCGTCGGATATATATTTAAATATGCTGGAACTCAGAGCTCCACCCAGCTAGACGTGTCACGCTCCATCTATGTCTATTCCGGATCCGGGCCCGCGCCGAACACATCGGGTGGGAACCATTTCTACGGCTCGATAGGCGCAGCGTCAGGGATGACCTACAACAACGTCTCTTCTGGGGCGCTCCTGCCCGATGCCGCCGCATGGCGCGACATGAGCAGCTCTTATTTCTCCACCTACGACCCGGACACGTGGGGCATATACGACGCTACGCTGTACTCGGGCTGGACCCTGCCGTACCTCAAGACCACGAACAACAACATACTCGTGACCGTGGACCAGTCCGCCCCTCTCTCGGCGCACCCCCAGTGGGCCGCGTCCGGCAACTATGACGCGGACCGCCCCCTGGAGGGGGACCTCGACTGGGCCTCCGGGTCCCAGCCCGCCTCTCCCGGCGACTACGGGGTCGTCAGAGGGACCCTCGGCTACGACGGCGCTCCCCCAAGCGGGAGGAACTACCAGATCGCGTTCGACCTGCGCGACGTGAACGTGCCCGCCCTGACCGTGACGTATCACGGCAACGGCTCCGATTCCGGGACCGTTCCCGTCGACCCCAACGGCTACATGGCAGGGGACGATGCGACCGTGCTGGGGGCGGGGTCCCTCGCCAAGGCGGGGCACTCCTTCGTCGGATGGGGGCTCCTGCCCGCGGGCGGAGCCTACTACTACGAAGGGGACGTGTTCACGGTCTCGGCGAACACCGACCTGCACGCCCAGTGGTCCCCCGACCAGGCTCCCGAGCCCGTGCCGTACACCATAACCGCGCTCTCCGATTCCATGACCCTCATATCCCCCAGCGGGAGCGTGAGGGTCCTGCCGGGATCCGATGCGGCGTTCTCCTTCTCTGCGAGGCAGGGGTACCTGGTCTCGTCGGTGGAGGTCGACGGGGTCCCGCTCTCCAGCGAGGAGGTCTCGCTCGGGTCGTACTCGTTCAGGAGCGTGTCGTCCAACCACACCATATCCGTGCGCGGCGAGGCCGACCCCGGGCCGGGGCCCGGTCCGGGGGACGGCGGAGCCGGCCCCGGCGACGGGGGGGAGCCCCCCCAGGCCCGCCCCTCCGGCGACGGCGACTGGTCCGCGCTCAACCTGATATGCGCCGTGCTGGCCCTGTTCGCGGGGATAATAGCCGCCGCATGCGGGAAGAGGGAGAGGCCCGCGCCCCTGGCCAGGGTCGTCGCGCTGATCCTGGGCATAGCGTCCGTCCTGGTGTTCATCCTCACGGAGGACATGTCGCTGCCGGTGAGGTCCATGGACGGATGGACCCTGCCCTTGCTCGCGCTGCTGATAGCGGCGATCGCGTTCGCGATCGCCGGCTTCAGGCTCGGCGGGGACTCCGAGAGGGAGTGAAAGGGGAGGGGCCCGCCGAGAGGCGGGCCTCCCTATAAACGCATTAAGGCGCCCCCCCGCACGGGGGGGGGGTGCTCTTGGATTATTTTTCATCCGTGGTTTGACGCCCATATATGCTGAGACGACTCGATATCGTGTTTTGGCACCTCATGAGAGAATATGCAGCGCCAAAAATCCTCCAATCATAGAAGAATGAGAGGAATGATTCCTTTGCAGTGTGTCCGCATACGATGAACGTTGATCACACCTGCGTATCTAGGGTCGTCTGATTCTTCGATCTCATATACCAGCCTATCCGCCGCGTTTATCCTTATCGAGAACAAACCATCATATTCCCCCTTTAGCTTTTCATATCTTATAGAGAACGGGTCTTCTGCGAGGCGCGTCAGAATCTCCTCAGCTTTTTTGCCCTTTCCGCTTTTTCGCAGATCGTTTAGATCGCTAGAGGCCTTCTTTGAAAGGGATATGCAGTATGTCAATTCCATACCTCGCGCTCTGACAGGGGAGTGTTGCGAGCTTCAGCAACATCTTTAGCGAATTCTGGGTCCCCCATGAGATATAGCGTCTCTTTGATGCCCTCCCAGTCATTTTCAGATATCATGACGACATTTCCTCTTTTTGAAACGATGGTCACAGTCTCGTCGTCAAGCACTGAATCTACGATTTTATAGAGGTTGCTCCTCGCTTGAGTCACATTGATTATTGTCATGGATCCTTTATCGCAATTGCATCTATAAATGCGTACGTTATTACGCACGACACAAAGCATATATCGAGTCGATCATCGATCGAGATATCTATAAATCAGCAGTCTGGCGAGGCCTCTCCGGGGCCCCGCCCCTCCTCCCGGATCCCGTCGCTGACCGCGGAGTGCGCCTCCATGAAATGCACGAACTCGCTCAGCTTCATGCCGTCCGCCCACCTCATGACGTAGTTCCCCCCGGCCGTGACCTCCAGCTTCGGGAGCCTGCGCCAGAGCGCCTCCGAGCTCCCGCGCGGGGCGGACGCCATGGGCATCGTGAACATCCTCCACGGGTCCCCGCGCACGCCCTTGAGGCGGAAGGCGTATATCGGCGCCAGCATGGACATGCGGCACGTCTCCAGCATCCTGTCGCCCTGCTCTATGAGCCTCGCGCTCTTGCTGAAGTGCATGACGTCCTCCGACGAGCTCTTGACCTCTATGGGGAACGAGAAGTCCCACCTGAGCGCCACCAGGTCCACGCCGTGGGACCCCGCCGCCCTTATGACCAGGAAGGGGTTCCCCTCTATGGACCCGTAGGACGCGCTCTCCTGCGCGTCGCAGGTCTTGACCATCTTCGAAACCGCCTTCCTCTCGCCCGTCAGAAGGGACTTCAGCTCTCTCTCGTAGGTGTCGCCCGGCGCCGCCATGGGCGCTCATCGCCGAGCATCTATTAAACACCCCGGAGGGGGAGGCCGCCGAAAGAGGCGGCTTTCCCGAATCCGGTCACGGCTCGAGCCTGGCCGTGTCCCTGGGGAAGAGTATGGCCTCCCTCACGTTGGGCAGGTCCAGGATCTTCGACACGAGGCGGTCCACGCCTATGCCCCAGCCCCCGTGGGGGGGCATGCCGTACCTGAACGCGTCCAGGTAGCGGGAGAAGTCCGCGGGGTCCAGCCCCTTCTTGGCCATCCTCTCCAGGAGCGGGCCTATCCTGTGCTCCCTCTGCCCGCCCGACGATATCTCCTGCCCCTTGAAGTCCAGGTCGAACGAGTACGAGTACGGGGTCCCGGGCTTCTCCATTATGTAGAAGGGCTTGGCCTCCTCCGGGTACTCCGATATGAAGTAGAGGCTGTGCCCCCTGGACTCCATTATCTCGCCCACCGCCTTCTCGCCCTCGGTGCCCAGGTCGTCGCCCTCTTGGAGGCGGAGGCCGGACTCGGCCGCCATCTCCAGGCACTCGGAGTAGCTGAGGACGGGGTACGGCGCGCCGGGGGCCTCCACGTCCCTCCCGAGGATCTCCAGCTGGGCGGCCCCCCTCTCCCTCAGCCCGGACAGGACGCGGTTCACGGTCTTCTCCAGCATCGCCATGACCTCCCCCTGCCCGCCTATCCACGCCATCTCCCCGTCGAACGACGTGAACTCGGTGACGTGGCGGTTGGTGTTGGAGTTCTCCGCCCTGAACGCGGGCCCGATCTCGAACACGCGGTCCAGCCCGGTGGACATGAGCATCTGCTTGTACAGCTGGGGGCTCTGCGCCAGGTACGCCTTCCTCCCGAAGTAGTCCACCCCGAACAGCGTCGCCCCGCCCTCCGCCCCGGACGCGACTATCTTGGGGGTGCTCACCCCGACGAAGCCCTCGGCGGCCATCGCCTCGGATATGAGGGACGAGGCCATCGACCTCAGCTCGAACACCGCCCTCGCCTCCGGCTTGCGGAGGTCCATGAACCTGTTGTTCAGGCGCGTGTCCATCTCCGCGTTGACCTTGTCCACCACGCCCAGCGGGAGCGGGGACGCCGCCTCTCCGTGGACCACGGCGGAGGACGGGATTATCTCCACCCCGAGCGCGGTCTGCCCGCTCTCCTTGGCCTCCCCCGTTATCGACACCGCCGACTCCCTCGGGATCTTGGTCAGGAGCTCGAAGAGGGCGGGGTCTATCTTCTTCTTGGGCATGGTTATCTGGACCTCGCCGCTCCCGCCCCTCAGGGTCAGGAAGGATATGCCCCCGAGGTTGCGGACGTCCTGCGCCCATCCGCTGACCGTGACCTCGCCGCCCGCCCTTATGCTGGAGAAATCTCTAACTATCGTCATCTCAAACGTCCGGTAACCGGTGTCCCGTTTTAATAGATTGCGAAAGTTTCCTCTATATATTATAAATAGGCACAGATCGGTTCCATACAGCAAACGACTTAATCAAGGGGGAAAACTTCAATGGGGAATTCGGCAGTGTATGTCATAGCGGCCGCGCTCGCCGCGTTCGCGGCGATATTCGCCGCGGACGCCGTCGCGAGCGCGCCGGGAGACGCCGGCGGGGGCGGGGGGGGAGACTCCTGGCCCGACGCCGATTGCAACGTGTCCTTCGACAGCCAGGGGGGGTCTTCGGTCTATTCCATAGAGAGGGTCCCCGAGGGGTCCCGGATCTCGGAGCCCGCGCCGCCCAGCCTGGACGGCTACGCGTTCGGGGGCTGGTACAGGGAGGAGGACTGCGTGAACAGGTGGAACTTCGCCTCGGACACGGTCTACGGGGACATAACCCTGTACGCGAAGTGGGACTTCATAGGGGGCTCGTCCTCCACCACGTACCACGTGCGCTTCAACAGCCAGGGCGGGTCTCCCGTGTCCAGCGTGTTCGGGATCATGTGGGGGGGCAGGATACTGGAGCCCCCCGCGCCCGAGAAGAGGGGCTTCGTCTTCGGCGGGTGGTACACGGAGGACGACTGCGTCAACGCGTGGGACTTCGACAGGGACTCCGTGCGCGGGAACACCATGCTGTACGCCAAATGGACGTCGCAGTACATGCTGTCCCTGGACGGGCGGGGGGCGGAGTGGCGGTGACGCGGGCGGAGCCCCGCGGGTTCGCGGGGCTCCGCCCGCGCCCCGTCTGGAGAGAGATCGCTCCTAAGGGGCGGCCGCGCGGGATCGCGGGCGAAACGCTTGAATCGCGCCTGCGAATGCGCGCCGCGCCCGACTCGCCTTCCGGCTCTCAGGCTGGAGGGCGCGACGGGCCCATGGGATAAGCGAAGACGGATGGGAGAGGATGAGGCGCGCCCTCGAGAAGCGCGAGGAGAGCCTCGCGTCGCGGATCGAACGACGGCCGCCCAGCCAGCGCAGCCGCGGCGCGACCGCCGCCGCGGGTCCGGTACCCTGCGATAATTTATAGTAGGGTATCCGCCATTCATGCCTGTTCGCATCCCGTCGCGCGAGGCGGGACGGAAAGCAATGAGATTTGGGATAGTGCGCATATGGCTAGAGATAAAGTTACGGTTACAGTCATCAAGGCGGACGTCGGGTCCGTCGTCGGCCACTCCAGGCCGCACCCGTCCATGATGGACGTCTCCAGGGAGATACTGGCGGAGAAGCAGAAGAGGGGCGTCATCAACGACTTCTACGTCACCCGCGTGGGGGACGACATAAACCTGTTCATGACCCATTACAGGGGCGAGGGCGACAAGGAGGTCCACCAGGCGGCGTGGGACTGCTTCCAGGCCGCGACCAAGATCGCCAAGTCCATGAAGCTCTACGCCGCCGGGCAGGACATACTGACCGACGCGTTCTCGGGCAACGTCAAGGGCGCGGGCCCCGGGTCCGCGGAGATGACCTTCGAGGAGAGGGGCTCGGAGCCCCTCCTGTTCTTCCTCGCGGACAAGACCGAGCCGTCCTCTTTCTCCGGCCCGCTGTCCAGGGTCTTCCTGGACCCGTTCACCACGACCGGCCTGGTCGTGGACGCCAGGGCGAAGCAGGGGTTCGACGTGGAGATCCACGACGTGCTCAAGAGCGAGAGGGTCGTCATGTCCTCGCCGGAGGAGACGCTCAGCATGCTCAGCCTCCTGGGGGACACCTCCAGGTACGCCATCAAGAGGGTCACCTCCCGCGCCGGCATAGGGCCCGCGTGCGTCCTGTCCACCGACAAGCTCAACCTCACCGCGGGGAAGTACATAGGCAAGGACGACCCCGTCTGCATATGCCGCTGCCAGAGCGGCCTCCCCTCGGTCGGGGAGTACACCCAGCCCTTCCTGAACACCACCTGGCTCGCCGCCGGGTGGATGAGGGGCTCCCATTACGGCGCGTTCTACCCGTGCTCCCCGGAGGAATCTGACCCGACGTACTACGACGGGCCCCCCAGGATATGCTGCCTCGGGTTCCAGCTCAACGACGGCATGCTCCAGGGCCTGGAGCCCGCCGGCTCCGCCGGCGGAAAGCACGAGCCGGTGGACTTCTTCAAGGGGGACACGTTCGCGGAGGCGCGCGCCAGGGCCATCAGGGCCAGCCGCTTCATGAGGTCGCAGGGGCCGTTCGTGCCGTCCATACTCCCGGCGGAGGAGATGGAGTACACCTCCAGGCCCGAGGTCCTCAAGTCGCTGGTCTCCAGGTTCGAGAAGATCCCCGGGTCCGGCTCCGCTAAGGGCGCGCCGGCCTGCGAGAAGGACGTGGAGTGAGGCGCGGCCCGATGACCCGCCCGCTGATCGTCGTCAACTTCAAGGCCTACGCCGAATCCGAGGGCGCGGGCGCGATGAGGCTCGCCGAGGCGTGCCGCTCCGTCTCCGAGGAGTCCGGGGTGGCGATAGCCGCCGCCCCGCCCATGGTGGAGCTGGGGCGCGTCGCCGGGTGCGGGATCCCCGTGTTCGCGCAGAGCGTCGACCCTATCCCGCCGGGGGCCGCGACCGGGTGGGCGACCCCGTCCATGGTCAAGGCCTGCGGGGCGGCCGGGACGCTGGTCAACCACTCCGAGCACCGCATGGACATGGCGTCCGTGGGGAGGTGCGCGGAGATGTCGAAGGCGTGCGGCCTGACCGTGATCATATGCGCGAAGGACGCCACCGAGTCCGCGGCGTGCGCCCGCTTCGCGCCCGAGTACGTGGCGGTGGAGCCCCCCGAGCTCATCGGGGGGGACGTGTCCGTCACGACCGCCAGCCCGAAGGTCGTGTCCGACACGGTCGACGCGGTCAGGTCCGTCGACGGGAGGGTCTCCGTCCTGTGCGGGGCGGGGGTCAAGACGGGGGAGGACGCGGCCGCCGCCGTCGCGCTCGGAGCCGACGGCGTCCTGCTGGCGTCCGGAGTGGTCAAAGCCAGGGACCCCGCGGCGGTCCTGAGGGGACTGGTCGGCCGGCTATGAGGACCATGAAGGCGCCGGCCGTCGCTGTCATCGCGGTGTTCCTGTTCTCGGCCGCGGCCGCGGCCGCGCCGTATGCGGACGCCGCCCCGGGGGACCGCGTCCTCCTGATGGAGGTCCAGCCCTTCGGATCGTTCGAGGGCGTGTCCGTTTTCAACTACGGGCCCTCCGCCGTGAGCCTGGGCGGGTACTCCATAAGGGACGACAACACGGGCAAGGAGGGGTCCATCGCCTTCGGCGCGGGGATCTCGATATCCCCCGGCGAGAGGCTCACAGTCGTCAAAGAAATAGGCGCCGGCGACTGGTTCTCGTCTCGCGAGGGGGTGCTGTCTTTCGGATCCCCCGGCATAACCGTCACCGGCAGCTTCGCCCTGGCGGACGCGGGGGACGACGTGTACCTATACAGGGACGGCTCCGTGGTCGACGCGATGTGCTACGGGAGCAAGGCCGCGGGCGAGGGCTGGAGCGGCCCCGCCGTGAAGGTCTCGTCCAAGAAGTTCTTCCTGAGGGTCGGCGCGACCGACACGGACACGGCGGCGGACTGGATCGCCACCAACCCCGGGTTCACCAACCTGCCGTTCTCCCCCTCGCTCCTGTTCGACGCGGTCGTCACCCCGTTCCTGTTCCCGGAGAGCCAGGGGGAGCCCGTGTACCGCGCCCTGGAATCCGCCAAGTCCGAGGTGCTCATATCCATCTACCAGCTCACCAGCAGGAACGTCGCCGCCCTCCTGTGCGAGCTGGAGTCCAGGATCGGGGACGAGCACGTCGACGTGACCGTGACTCTGGAGGGGCACGCGCTGGGATACGACATGTCCACCGAGCTCACGCTCATGAGGGCCGTCTCCGACGCGGGGGGAGACGTCGCCCTCATCAACGACGGCATAGCCGGGAACTACGAGAGGTTCTCCTACTTCCACAACAAGTACGCCGTCATAGACGGGGAGAAGGTCGTCATAACGTCGGAGAACTGGACCACTGGCAACATGGGGCCCGGCACTGGCAACAGGGGATGGGGCGCGGTCATAGAGAGCCCGGGGTACGCCCAGTACATGAGGTCCGTCTTCATGAGCGACCGCGACCCGTCCTTCGGAGACATACACCCGCTCCTCGAGGCGTACCCGGACTCGAAGCCGGCGACGGGGCTTTCGTACTCCCCGCCCCCCGCCGTGTCCAGCCCCAGGGTGCCCGCCGAGGTGTCCCCCGTCCTGTCCCCCGACAATTCCTACGCTGCGCTGAGATACTACATGGAGCATGCGGAGAGCAGGATATACTCCGAGCAGCTGGACCTGAGCTCCTCGTTCACCGTGACGAGCGCGGGGTCCCCCGTGAAGTGGATGGCGGACGCCGCCGAGAGGGGGGTGGACGCCCGCTTCATCCTGGATGCGTCCAACGATTCCGGCGGGGCGCACGCGTCCGAGGTCAATCTGATAAACAGCGTTACCGGGGTGCATGCGGCTGTGATAAAGGGAGGCCAGGGCTTCTCCACCACGCACAACAAGGGCCTGGTCATAGACGATTCCGTATGGCTGGGATCGGTCAACTGGACCCCCAACTCCTTCGACAACAACCGCGAGGCCGCCGCGCTCATGCGCTCGGCCGAGCTGGCGGAGATCTACTCGGGATGGTTCCTGGCCGACTGGGCCGCGAACGCCCCCGCCGCGGGCGCGCTGACCGTCACCTGCTCGCCCGCGGACATAAGGACGGATTCCAAGGTCGCGTTCACCGTGCACGGGGGCGGAGCCGGCGCGAGATACGAATGGGACGTCCTCGGAGACGGGAGCTGGATGGAATCCAATGCGGCCACCATCGTCAGGCAGGACCTGCCCGCGGGCGACCACGTCCTCAGGGTCAGGGCCGTCGGGACGGATCTCTACGCCGAGCTGGCGTACAGCGTGTCCGGCGGCTCGGCCGGCGGAGGGGAGGGGACGGAAGGGGGGTACGGGGCGGAGGAGGGCGGCGCGGGAGAGGCCGTCGACTACAGGCTCATAGCCGCCGCCCTGATAGCGATCCTGCTGGCGGCCGCGGCCGTCGCGCGCCTCCGCCGGAGGGAGGGCGCATGATCTCCATCCGCAGGGCGGCCTGCTAGGACGTGCCCCAGATACAGGCCCTCGCCGGGAGGTGCCTCGCGGAGTACTACCCTCCCGACGCGTTCTGGTCCGCCATGTCGGACTGGCCCTCCGGGCAGCTCGCCGCGTGCGACGGGCGCGCCGTGGCCGGGTTCCTGTGCGGGGCCAGGAAGAGCGGGTCCGTGGCCACCGTGGCCCTGCTGGCGGTGGACGAGCGCATGAGGGGGCGCGGGATAGGCTCCGCCCTCCTGGGCGCGTTCCTGGAGGCGGCGTTCGGGGAGGGGTTCTCCGTGGTCGACCTGGAGGCGAGGGCGGACGATCAGAGGGCGATATCCTTCTACGAGGGCAGGGGCTTCGCGAGGGCCGAGCTGAGGCCCATGGCGTACGCCGACGGGTCCGACGCCGTATGCATGGCGATATGCGGGCCCCCTGAGCGGCGCGTCGGCGCGCCCCTGAAGCCCCTGCGCTCGACGGGGTTCATGAAGCTCGTCTGACGCGGGGCCGGCGCGCGGCTCGAGGCGGCGCTTTCATTTTTTTGGCCGCTTTGGCGCTCTGATCCCACTGGCGATAACGGTATATCCCTTGAGCGCCTTCCGAGCCTGATCGCAAAAGGGGGCGAGGTTATCGCTTAGCCGTCCGGTCTCTGGGGTGCCGAACGCTTTCGCCGGGTTGCGGGGGAGCTCTGCCGTAAGGGGCATGGAGCGTGGCTGCCTCATGAAGAAACAAGACGTCGAATGGAAGAGGGCATGGAGCGACGAGTGCGTGGCGTGCATATGCGCGTTCGCCAACTCCGATGGCGGGGAGCTCCGCATAGGCAAGGGCGGGGACGGGAGGATCGTCGGGCTGGGATACGCGGACGACGCCCCCAGGGCCATGGAGGAGAGGGTCCGCGAGGAGCTGAGAGTGCCATGCAGGGCGTCGTACCTGGGAGAGGGGTACGTCTCCGTGTCCGTGGACAGGAGCCCGATCCCCGTCCGCTACCGCGGGCGGGTGTACGTGCGCGCGGACGGGTTCACCGTCGAGCGCGGGGAGGGCGGCGCGGGCTGGGACCCCGGCCGCTCCCGCGGGTCCCCCTGGGACGGGGAGCCCGCCCCCGGAGCCTCCGCGGACGACGTGGACGAGGGCGCCGTCCGCAAGTTCCGCAAGAAGTCCGCCGGGAGGGGGAGGCTGAGCCCGGATGACCTGGACATCACGGACGTGCAGCTGATGGAATCCCTCGGGCTGCTCAGCGGCGGGAGCCTCAGCAGGGCGGCCGCCCTGTGCTTCCTCGGAGAGCCCGAGAGATGGGCGGACGGGGCGTACGTCGCTATCGAGCGCGTCCCCGGCGGATGGGACCCTGGAGGGGCCGAAGAGATACGGGGCCCGCTGATCTCGCAGCCGGACCTGGCCGTCGAGGCCCTTTACAACAGGCACCTGGCGGACCTGATCGAATACGACCCCGAAGAGGACTCCTATTCGTACCCGGTCGATCCGGAGTCCGTGCGCGAGGCGATCCTGAACGCGGTCGTGCACAGGGACTACGCGTCGGGGGAGCCCGTCAGGATAGTGGTCCGCGCGGACGGGGTGGAGATCATGAGCCCCGGGAGCCTCCCTGCGGGATGGGACGCCGGCAGGCTGCTGTCGCACCACCCGTCGGAGCCCCGCAACCCCAACGTCTCCAGGGTGTTCTTCCGCTCCGGCATGACGGAGGCGTGGGGGCGCGGGATCGAGAGGATCATGGAGTCCTGCGAGGCGGGGGGATACCTCGCGCCGAGGATAGAGGCCTCCGGCGGCGGGGTGCGCGTGACGCTCCCCTTCGGGAGGAGGGAGATGGACCTGGCGGCCGCGAGGGAGTCCGTGACCGAGATCCAAGGCATGATCCTGGAGCTGATGGAGGAGAACCCGAACGTCACCGTGAGCGAGATGTCGTACAGGACGATGATAACCGCCCGCAGGATCAAGATCAATATAGAGAAGCTCCGCAAGGCGGGGCTGGTGGAGCGCGTCGGCGCGAAGAAGAACGGGATGTGGATCGCGAAGAAGTGACTCGCCCGCCGCCTCGCGCGCCTCGATCCGGGATCTGGGCAACGTTAAAATGGGAGGCGGTGCATTGTCTCTGGCGAGGCGACGGAGCGCGGGGCCGCCTGACGGAAGGGCGGCGATGAGGGGCGGGGTGCGTAGCCATCTGATTGCAAACTGACGAATGTTGGCGACGAACGGATGGATTTGGATGATCGTCAGAGGGAACGTGTTCGCGACGAAAAGCGCCGATTGCGAGTTCGAATCGGTTCCGGATCTGAATAAGCCGGGGATCTGGCTAGAGACGGTCAGCGCCTTCGCCAACGGCCTGGGGGGGAGCTTGTTCTTCGGGATCGATGATGCGACGCACGACCCCATCCGCATAGACGACATACAGGGCGCCACGGACAAGATAAGCGAGCTTATACGCGCGCACATCGAGCCGGCGCTGTCCGTCAGGCTGTCCACCGTAGACGTGAAGGGGGAGAGCGTCCTGCGCCTAGACGTCCCCAGCGGAGTGTACACCCCGTATTACTATTCCGCAGACGGAAACAAAATGGCGTTCTACCGCCTGGGCAGCGAATCCGTGCAATGCCCGGCCAACATAATGAACGAGCTCATCTTGAAAGGGAGCCATCAGACGTTCGATTCTCTAGACAGCGGCCTAGATCCGTCCGACTACAGCTTCACCCTCTTCGACGCGACGTATCGCGAGCGGACGGGGAAACAGATAGAGCGCCCGGGAGACTACGTCTCCTTCGGCATGCAGAGCGGGGGCAGGCTGACATTCGCCGGCGCCCTGTTCGCCGACCAGCATGCGGTGTATCAGTCCCGTGTGTTCTGCACCAGATGGAACGGCTTGGAGAAGACATCCGTGTTCGAGGCCATCGACGACGCGGAGTACGAGGGGAACGCCATAAAGCTCCTCGGGGACGCGATCGGGTTCGTCAGGCACAACTCGTCCGTGAAGTGGTTCAAGACCGCCGAGGGCAGGGTGGACCTCCCCGACTACCCGCAGGCGGCGGTGCGCGAGGCCCTCGTGAACGCGATCGTCCACCGCGACTACATGATCCGCGGCAGCGAGATACACGTGGACATGTACGACGACCGCCTGGAGATCGTCTCCCCCGGCGGGATGGCGGACGGCAGGCGCATACAGGACATAGACGTCTTCAAGGTGTCGTCTGTGCGGCGCAACCCGGTCGTCTGCGACGTCTTCCAGCGCCTGGGGTTCATGGAGCGCAGGGGCAGCGGCCTCAGGAAGATAGTCGAGCAGTACCCTCCCGGGAGGGCCCCGTCCTTCGAATCCACCGGGCAGGCGTTCATAGCCACCCTGTGGAACCTGAACGCCGGCCCCGCCCCCGCGGCGAGGGGCGGCGACGCCAAGATCGGCAGGGCGATAAAGGGAGAGATCATGAGGAACCCGGAGGCCACCTGCGGCGATCTCTCCGCCAAGCTGTCGCTGTCCCGCGGAGCCCTGTCCCGCGAGATGAGGGCGCTCGTCGAGAGCGGCGCGATCGGCCGCGCTGGCGGCCGCTGGGAGCTGAAGTGACCGGGAGCCGGCGGGGCCGGAGGCCCCGCCCGGCGCCTCAGATCCTCTCCAGCCTCTGGAGCATCTTGACCGCCGCGTCGACCGCGTCCCTGCCCTTCTCGATGCGGTCCATTGCCTGCAGCTGCGTCATGTCCGGCCCGGTGACGCCGAACGCCACCGGCTTCCCGTGTTTCAGCTGGAGGTCCGATATCAGCCTGGACGCCTGGGCGACCACGACCTCGTCGTGCTTCGTCTCGCCCCTTATGACCGCTCCCAGCGTCACGACCGCGTCCACCTCTCCCTTCTCCAGGAGCGCCTTGACCGCCAGCGGGATCTCCATGACCCCGGGGACCATGACCGTCTTCGCTATCTCCACGCCCAGGAACTCGGCCTCCGCCTTCGCCCTCTCGATCATCATCGACGTCACGTCGAAGTTGAACTCCGACGCGACCAACCCTATCTTGTATGCCTTCATCGATATCTCCTCTCATATCCTGACGGGGCCCTCGTCCTCGAACCCCTGCCTCTGCCCCGTCCCCGCCCTGCGCGTCAGGCTCTCCGGCCTGAACAGCAGGTCGTAGGCGTTGACCGCGTGCTCCCTCGCCCTGCGGTCCGCCAGGAGCGCCAGCTCCCCGTCGTCCTTCGCCTCGTCGGCGTGGACGAACACCTCTATTATGTGCCTGTTGGTCATCAGCTGCGCCCTTATCAAGCCTGTCGACGCCTCGTGGGCGCACATCTTGTCCTTCTCCATGGGCCCGGGCATCCCGAGCGCGATCACTATGTCGCACCCCTCCTCCTCCAGCAGCCTCTTGCAGGCCACCGGCAGGTCCTTGACCCCCGGCACGGTGCGCCTGACGGTCCTGAACCCCGTCCCCGTCCTCTCCAGCTCGCTCAGCGCGGAGCGCGCCATGTCGTACCTGGCGAACGTCGTGTCGGCTATCCCTATGGTCTTCATGTCACTCCCCGCCGCGTATCTTGGCTATTATCCTGCGGGTGGCCCCCAGGTCCTCCGCGCACTCGCCCGCCCTGGCGACCCTTATGCCCCCCAGGCCCCTCCGCGCGAGCTCGGACTCCAGCTCCGCCGCGTCGAACGCCTGGTCGAACCCCAGCGCGATCACGTCCGGGGACACCTCCCTCACCGTGTCGAACATGTCCCCGCCCCTTCCTATGACCACCTCGTCCACCATCTTCAGGCTCCCGACGATCCTGGCCCTCATGGCCTCCGGGGTCACGGGCTCGTGCTTCCTCCTCCTGACGGTGTCGTCGCACGCGACGACGACCACCAGCTCGTCCCCCATGGACCTGGCCTGCTGGAGGTACGATATGTGCCCCGTGTGGAGGATGTCGAACACCCCGGAGGCCATGACTCTGGTCATGTGGTCACAGGTCCTCGCCGGTCCTCTCCAGGTACCCCTCCCACGCGGAGACCACGTCGTCCCCGGTGACGAAGGGCAGCCCGTTCCTCTCGGCGTACTCCATCGCGCCCGCCTTGTCCGCCGCCCCGCCCCGGTCCCCCATCATCTCGCAGATGGTCGCCGACGGGTGGACCCCCGCCATGTACATCAGGGCGGTGCAGAGCTCAGTGTGCCCGCGCCTCGCCTTGAGTATCCTGGGGCTCGCGTTCAGGAGGTGCACGTGCCCGGGGGCCCTGAAGTTGGCCCCGAGCATCCTCCTCCTCTCGTCCGCGGGGGAGTCGCTGAAGATGGTCTCCGCGTACTCCCTTATGGTGAGGGCGCGGTCCTCGTCGGTTATGCCCGTGTACGTCTTCCTGTGGTTGATCGTGATCCCGAAGGACGACTTCGTCCCGTCGTACGGTATGTCGGTGGGAGCCATGGTCCTGAGCAGGGGGTACCTCTCCCCCATACCCCAGAACACGTCGGACAGGAACGGCAGCCCAAGCTCCGCCGCGAGCCTGTTCGGGGTGGTCGTGCAGACCAGCCCTCCCGCGTCGCGCCTCATGCGCATGAGCGCGCCCGCCGTGACGAACTGGGACGCTATGGCCATGTCCGTCTCCCGCTCCCTGTCGTCGAAATCGTACACCAGGGCGAACCCTCCGCGCCTTATGCTCTCCAGCGCTCCGTCTATGCTGATATGATCCCTCCTCTTGAATGAATCTTACTGTTGGGGAAATAAAAACAGTACACATCTACCGGATATTTTGTTGGCGCCGCGCATGCGCGTCTGGCCCCGGCCCTGTGCTCCGTTTTTATAGCCCCGCGCGTTTAGCATGGGCGATATGGGTCGCGATTCCAAGCCGGGACGGGGCATATACGGGCAGGTCGTCGGGATGCCGGAGCAGATAGAGGAGGCTCTGAGGGCGGAGCGCCCGAGCCTGCCGAGGCCGCGCAGGATCTGCATATGCGGGATGGGCACGTCCGCCCTCGCGGGCGAGATCGCCTCCGACTACGCCGACGAGGCGTGCGCGGCCCCCCTGCACGTCCAGCGCGGGCCCGACCTCCCCGGATGGGCGGGCCCGGGCGACGCGGCGGTGGTCATCAGCTACTCCGGGGACACGGAGGAGATGCTGCTGGCGTACGGGGAGGCGGCCTCCAGGGGATGCGCCGCCGCCTGCGTCACGTCCGGGGGGAGGCTCATGGAGATGTGCGCGAGGGACGGCGCGCCCGTGGTCGCGGTCCCGGACGACCTGTCGTCCAGGGGCTCCTTCGGGAGCCTGCTGGGGAGCCTCGCGGTGGCCCTGGACGGGATGGGCGAGCCGGGCACGGCGGAGGGGCTGGAGTCCACCGTCCCCGCGCTGAAGGCGCACCGCGACCGCCTGGTAGGGGAGGGGAGGGGCGAGGTGGAGAGGTTCGCCCGGGCGATCCGCGGGAGGATCCCGGTGGTGTACGGCCTGGGCAACATGAGGTCGTCCGCGGTCAGATGGAAGACTCAGATCAACGAGAACTCCGGGTTCGTGTCGTCCTTCGGGTACCTGCCCGAGTTCGCGCACAACGAGATAGTCGGGTGGATGGGCGACAGCGCCCGCGTGTCCGACTGCGTGCCCATATTCCTGTGCGACGGCGGCGCGTCAGGATACGTGAAGACCATAGTGGAGGCCTCCAGGGACACGCTGGAGGAGAACGGGATAGAGGTCCTCTCATATCGCGTGGACGGCGGGAGCAACCTCGAGAGGAACCTGAAGTGCATGCTGTTCGGGGACCTGGTGTCCATCGAGCTGGCCCGCCTCAGGATGACGGACCCGGACGCGGGGGAGGGGGGAGCGGCCCGCCCCGCGGGGGAGCGGCGGGGGCATACGAACTCTTTTTAACGCCCCAGCCCATGCGCCGGCGATAACAATGGCTATCGAAGACGCGCGCTACATCCGGCAGGAGGTAATGGCACACAACAAATGGTTCGAGGAGTGCATCCCCATGATCGCATCCGAGAACCTCATGAGCCCCCTGGCGAAGGAGATGCTCATATCCGACTTCGCGGACAGGTACGCGGAGGGGCTCCCCGGGAAGAGGTACTACCAGGGGAACATCTATGTGGACAAGGTGGAGGAGAAGGCCACGGAGCTGGCCAAGAAGCTGTTCCGCGCCGACTTCGCGGACGTGAGGCCCATATCGGGCACCGTCGCCAACATGGCGGTCCTCTTCGCCTTCGCCGAGCCCGGAGACGTGATAACGACCTGCGCGCTGGCGCAGGGCGCGCACATATCGACGTGCGAGTTCGGCGCGTTCGGCCAGAGGGCGGTCAGGTCGGTCAACTACCCGTTCAGCACGGAGGACATGAACCTGGACGTGGACGGGACCGCCAAGCTGCTCAGGAGGGAGAAGCCGAAGATAGCCCAGTTCGGGCTGTCGGTGTTCCTGTTCCCCCCGCCCATAAAGGAGCTGAAGCCCGTGTTCGACGAGGTCGGGTGCCTGGTCTGGGAGGACTGCGCGCACGTCCTCGGCCTGATCGCGGGCGGCCAGTTCCAGAAGCCGTTCGACGACGGGGTCCAGATAATATCGTCGTCGACGCACAAGACGTTCCCGGGGCCCAACCACGGCATGATCCTGGCGTCCGGCATAACCGAGGAGCAGGAGAAGAAGCTCCAGAAGGCTGTGTTCCCCGGGGTCACCTCGAGCCACCACCTGCACGCGATGGCCGCGCTGGCGGTCACGCTGGCGGAGATGGACGTGTTCGCGAGGGACTACGCCGCCCAGGCGTGCAAGAACGCCCGCGCGCTGGGGGAGGCGCTCTACGAGCTGGGGGTCCCCGTGCTCTGCCCGGATCTCGGGTTCACCAGGTCCCACGCCATCGCCCTGGACGTGTCCGCGTTCGGGGGCGGGAAGGAGTGCGCCCAGCTCCTGGAGGACGCCAACATCATCTGCAACAAGAACATGCTCCCCAGCGACACCAGCGCCGTGAGGCCCTCCGGCCTCAGGCTCGGGGCCCAGGAGATGACCCGCATAGGCATGAGGGAGGGCGACATGAGGGAGGTCGCGTCCCTCATCGCGAGGGTCGTCAAGGGCAGGGAGGACCCGAAGAGGGTCAAGGAAGACGTGAAGTCCTTCAAAAAGGGTTTTACGGGGATAAGGTATTGCTTCAACGAGGGGGAGCCGGCGTACGGCTACCACAAGCTGGTGGAATGATACCATGGGATTCGGAGACTCTATAAAAAGCGGGATCGGCACGGTGGCCAACAAGACCTCGGGCGCGATCGACAACGCGGGGATTTCGACCAAGATAAGCGGAAAGAAGGGGGAGATCGAGAAGATCGAGAAGGAGATAGGCGCCATGATCTACGGCCGCTTCTCCGCGGGGGAGGGCTTCGGGGACGACGTCGCCAAGCTCTGCGAGGACGTCAAGAGGATCGAGGCGGAGATAGCCGACCTGGAATCCAAGAAGAAGTGAAACCCATCGGGGCGGGGCCTGGGCGCCCCGCCCGCGATTCTTTACGCGCGCGAGCGCTCGCCTCGCGCGATTCTACGCCCCTCCGTCTAGCGCGCCCGCCGCGTCATGCCTTCCCCAGCAGCCAGTCTATCAGGTTGACGTGGGATATGCCTCCCCCGGGCTCCGCCATCACGCGGTCCAGAGAGAGGATCGTCTTCGGGAAGCTGTCGCCTATGCCCCTCAGCGACCTCGCCTCCCTCTCCGCCACGTCGTCTCCGAGCAGGGTCTGCGCGACCTGGTAGTACTCCGTGCGGCCCCCCTTGAGCGCCGCGAAGTCCACCTCCAGGTCGCGATAGCTCCCGGTGACGACCTCGTACCCCCTCCTCCTGAGCTCTAGATACACCACGTTCTCCAGCTGCCTGCCCAGGTCTCCCCCCGCCGCATGGCCCAGGACCGCGTTCCTGATCCCGGTGTCCGAGGCGTAGTACTTCCCCCCGGAGCTGAGCGTCTTCTTCCCGCGCACGTCGTAGCGGTCCGCCCTGTACAGCAGCAGCGCGTCGGTCAGAGCGGACGCGTACCTCTCCACGGTGGCGTCGGACAGCCCGATCTCCGACGCGACGCCGTGGATGCTGGTGCGGTTCCCTATGTTGGACATCAGGAACTTGGATATCCTGACGAGCGCGGACGGGTCGCGCATCTCCAGCCTGCCCATCACGTCCTTGACCAGGACGGTGTTGTAGATCCCGGACAGCACGTCTATGATCGCGTCCCTGGGATCGTCCGGATCCACCGCCGGGAGGGCGCCGTACCTCACGTACCCGTCGAACCTGGACTCCACGCCGGACGCGCCGTCCGCCGGATGGAGCTCGAGATACTCCGGGAAGGAAAGGGGCGTCATGGCGATCTCCACGCACCTCCCGGATATCATGGTGGACAGCTCGGACGAGAGCAGGCGCGCGTTGGACCCCGTGAGGTATACGTCGACGTCGCGGTCGACCATCAGCGCGTTGACGCTCTTCTCCCAGCCGCGGACGTTCTGAACCTCGTCTATGAAGACGTAGGTGCGGGATCCCTCCGCGACCAGGCCGCGGAGGACCCTGTCGAACTCCCGGAAGTCCTCCACGGAGCTGTATTCGGACGACTCCATGTTCACGTACGCGATGCGATCCCTGCCGACGCCGGACGCGGCCAGGCGGTCCATGTACTGCCTCATCAGGACGGATTTCCCGCACCTGCGCACGCCCGTTATTATCTTGGCGATGTCCCTGCGGTCCCTGTGCGCGTCCAGCTTCGAGAGGTATCCCTCTCGGAGAACCATTCCGTCGACTATCATGATCGTCCGTTGAGAGATGCGGTGCGTTGTATTTAATTTGTATCATAATAGAAATTTTTGCAATTTTTGTAAAAATTTGGACTATAGTAGAAATTTTTACACGACTTGCCTCTCTGCGCGCCGAGCGCGCGGAGATCCGCGCCCCTATGGCGCGAGCAAGTGAGTGAGTGAGTGAGTGAGTGAGTGAGTGAGTGAGTGAGTGAGTGAGTGAGTGAGTGAGTGAGTGAGTGAGTGAGTGAGTGAGTGAGATAAATTAAGAACGATGAAGGAGATGCACCCGTAGGCAGAGCATGGAAGACGGGTCTACTGAATGGAAGTCTATCTGGAAGGACGAATACCTGAAAGTCGTATGCGCGTTCGCCAATTCGAAGAGCGGCGGCAAGCTGCGCATAGGGATCAACGACGACGGTGAACCCGTCGGCGTATCTGATCCGAAGTCTACGATGAAGGAGATCTCCGACACTGTAATCAACACGCTCGGGATCTATCCAGAGATCTCATTGGATAAGAAAACCAAGGTGATCACGATATCCGTATCGCCGTCTTCGGCCCCGGTGGACCTCAGAGGCAAGTATTACGTCAGAGTCGGCAACACCACGCGCGAGGCCAGAGGAAGGGAGCTGGAGAGGATAGTCAGCGGCAAGAGGGGGTCGTCTTGGATAGATGCCGCGGTTGACGGCATAGACGCGTCTCAATTGGACCGCGGGGCGTTCGAGTTCTTCCGTAAAAAGGCGTCGGACGCGAAGAAGCTGAGCAGAGAGAGCCTCTCTGTGCCCGACGGGGAGCTGCTCGACAAGCTCGGGCTCTCGATCGATGGAAAGCTCACGCGCGCCGCCATACTCCTGTTCCACCCCCACCCGGACGAGATCCTGTTGGGATCGTATGTGAAGATAGGCATGTTCAAGGGCTCCGACCTCCTCTATCACGACGAGGTCTCGTGCCCGTTCATCCTGATGCACGCCCGGGTCATGGATCTGCTGAACACCAAGTATTCCAAGAAGGGCGTGACGTACGACGGCATCTCCAGGGTCGAGACGGACCCCTACCCGGGCGACGCGCTGAGGGAGTGCGTGACCAATGCGATAATGCACAACGACTACTCGTCCCGCACGCCGATACAGATAAGGATCTGGGGCGACGAGAAGATGATGGTGACGGACCGCGGCTCCGTCCCCAGCGGCTGGACCGTCGACACCCTCCTGTCCCCGCACGCGTCCATCCCGTTCAACCCCGTGCTGGCCAGGACGCTCGCGTATGCTGGCGACGTGGAGACGTGGGGCCGCGGGATAGAGCGCATAATGGAATCGTACGAGGGCTACGGCCCGGGGATGAGGCCGGAGTTCGAGATAACGGAGTCGTCTTTCTCCGTCACCCTGAGGGACGTGGGCGCCAGCGGGGGGGCGCCGCGGAAGGCGGAGCGGGCAGACGGCGAGATCCGGGCGGCCCTGGCCCCCAAATCCATATCGATGCTGAAGGCGCTGGCCCGCGCGCGCGACATGAGCTCCGCCGATCTCGCGGAGATCGCGGGAGGGAAGGGCGATCCCAACTTCACGTACAGGAGGATCACCCCGCTGGTCGCGAGCGGCCTGATAGAGAGGACCATCCCCGACAAGCCGAACAGCAGCAACCAGAGATACCGCATAACGGAGAAGGGCGAGCTGGTCGCGCGCGAACTGGAATGACCTCCGGACGCGATCCTCGCCCGCATTCCGGGCGGCCTTCCGCGGGCGTCCGCTGAGATGGGCGCGGCTTGACCAGCCCGCCCCTTTTCGCCGCCCTGAGCCTCCAGCCCTGCCTCCGGATCAACATGGTTGGATCCACCAACCATTATATGGGCGCATCGCATACGCCGACCCGGTAGACGCAAATGATTCAGATCGCGATATACGGCAAGGGCGGTATCGGCAAGTCGACCATGTCCGCGAACATCTCGTATTCGCTGGCCCGCATGGGGAAGCGCGTGCTGCAGATCGGCTGCGACCCCAAGCACGACTCCACCAGGGCGCTCCTCGGCGGGAGGGGGCAGACCACCGTGCTGGAGTACATCAAGAACACGCCGCCGTACGACAGGCGCCTGGAGGACGTGGTCCTCGAGGGCAAGATGGGCATAAAGTGCGTGGAGGCGGGCGGGCCGGAGCCGGGCATAGGCTGCGCCGGCAGGGGCATTCTGAGCACGTTCGACACGCTCAAGAGGCTCGGGATGGACGACATGGACTTCGACGTGAAGGTGTACGACGTCCTGGGGGACGTCGTGTGCGGGGGGTTCGCCGTGCCCCTCCGCAACGAGTACGCCGACGGGGTCTACCTGGTGACGTCCGGGGAGTTCATGTCCCTGTACGCGGCCAACAACATCCTCAAGGGCATCAAGAACTTCGACAAGGGGATCCCCCGGACCGCGGGGATAATCGCGAACTGCCGCGGGATGGACAGGGAGCTGGAGGTGATAGGGCGCTTCGCGAGGGCCGTGTCCCTCCCTGTGATCGCGGCGATCCCCCGCAGCGGGCTGTTCGCCGAGGCGGAGGCCAGAGGCATGCCCGTGGCCGAGCTGTTCCCGGATTCCGACGCCGCCGCCGAGCTCGGCAAGATATCGGCGCACGTGGCGTCGCTGCTGGGGAACCCGTCCCTGCTGCTGGACTCCAAGCCGCTGACCGACGAGCAGATGGGGCGGCTGGCCGCGGGAGAGGAAGTCCGCCCAAATGAGGGCGGGGCCGCCCCCGGCGGCCCCTCTTGCGGAGGCTGCGCGAGGAAGAAGGCCCTGATCGACGCCAAGTCCAGGCCCCTGGTGGCCAGCTGCGCCGCCGCAGGGGCGGTGTACGCGTGCAGCAGCGTGAGGGACGCGGTGACCGTGATACACGGGCCCAGGAGCTGCGCCCACATAATGTCCTCGTCCAGGAACCTCAGCGAGATACGGAGGGGCAGGCGGAGGAGGGGCATGTCCGACCCCCAGTTCTCCAGGATGTGCTCCACCGAGATGGACGACACCATATCCGTGTTCGGGGGGGCGGGCCTGCTGGAGGAGAAGCTGAACGACCTCATACTGGAGGGGCACAGGAACTTCTTCATAGTGACCACCTGCGTCTCCGGCATCATAGGGGACAACGCCATAGACGTGGTCAACGCCATAAGCAACGCCCATCCCGACCTGTACTTCAGGGTGATCGAGGCCGACGGGAACATACGCGGGGACTGGGAGGACGGGTACATAGAGGCGGCCGACGCCATCGCGGACATGATCCGCGGCGACGTGGAGCCGTCCCCGGACTGCGTGAACCTGGTGGGCGAGAGGTACTTCTTCAGGGCCAACGAGGAGAAGGAGGACGAGGCGCCGGAGATGTTCAGGAAGTTCGGCATAAAGGTGAACTGCAGGCTCATACACGACTGCGACATGGAGTCCGTGGCCAACTTCCGCAGGGGCAGGATGAACTTCATAGTCAACGACGACACCGGGGCGAGGGGGCTCGCCAAGGCCCTGGGCGGTAGGCACGGGATAAAGATAGAGGAGAGGCTCCTGCCCTACGGGATGCACGAGTTCCGCGAGTTCGCCGAGATGATCGGCAGGGAGTTCGGCCGCGAGGATCTGGCGAGGGAGGTCCTGGCGAGGGAGGAGGGGGAGTACCTCGCGGAGATCGCCGCCCACAGGAAATCGCTGGAGGGGAGGACTGCCGCGGTGGAGTCCTGGTACCCCAACAGCATAGACTGGGTGCTGGACCTGCTGCAGGACCTGGGGATGAGGGTCATGTTCGTCGGGATAGGGCCGGAGAGGCACTTCAGGGACGTCAGGAAGCCCTCCAGGCACGAGGGCCGCCTGAGGTTCATAACCGACTACTCCCGCGAGAGGTTCGACGAGGAGACGAAGGGGGAGAAGCCGGACATCGTCATCAGCGACGGGATGCGCGGGGACGTGGAGGGCACCAGGCACACCGCGTTCATGGTCAGGGCGGGCGTGGGCGTCAGATGCACCCTGAGGCTCGCCGCGGAGATAGACACCCTCATGCGCCTGCCGGCGGTCGAGGGGTGGAGGGAGTACGCCAAATCCGACGACAGGATGGAGGACGAGAGATATGCCTCTTGACGACAAGATATGCATGGACGGGTTCACCGGGGCGCTGCTGGCGGTGGACAGCTTCGACGGGATGGTCACGGTGCTGCACGGGCCGGGCGGGTGCCGCAACTACCACACCTTCATGACCACCACCTGCTACCCGCGCAGGCCCCCCAAGAACTTCAAGAAGTACGCGCACAGGTACTTCTACTGGACCGCCCGCATCCCGTGCACCTACATGGACGAGACGGACTACATAAACGGGGCGGAGGACAAGATCGAGGACGTGCTGGACATGGTCAAGGACGTGGACGGCGGGATGGCCGTGTTCATCAAGTCCCCCGGGGCGGCGCTCATAGGGGACAACGTGTCCGACGTCATCGAGAGGCGGGGGTACTCGGGCATAGCCATGGCGATAGAGGAGTCGCTCATCTCCCAGCCGTTCTCGTCCAGCTACGACGGCACGGTCAGGGACGTGATCGCGTGGAGGAGGCCGGAGAGGGGCCGCGCCCGGAAGGGGACCGCGAACCTGCTGGGGCTGCCGATCACGTCCAGGTCGTGGAGGGACTCCCTGTCCGAGCTCGAGAAGATCCTGTCGATGTGCGGGGTGGAGGTGATCTCCTCCCCGGGCGCGGGATGCTCCATAAGCGACATAGCGGACTCCGCGAACGCGGAGCTCAACGTGATGGTGTGCCCGGAGTACGGGTCCAGGACCGCGGAGTACTATGAGAAGGCGCACGGCATCCCGTGCGTGCGGGGGCCCGACGGGGCGCCCGTCGGGTTCGACGCCACGGAATCGTGGATCCGCGCCGTGGCAGACGCGGCCGGGACGGACCCGTCCGAGGCGCTCAGGTACGTGGACGGCCATAAGAGGAGGGCGGCGGAGACCATAGACAAGCTGGTGTACAACCAGAGGACCAGGGGGTGCCGCTTCGCCGTCCACGCGGACAGCTCGGTGCTCCTGCCCCTGTCCAAATGGCTGTACGGGTACCTGTGCATGCTCCCCGTCCATCTGTCGGCGGAGCCGGGGGAGGACGCCGCATGCATGAGGGCGCTGGGGGAGTTCGTGTCGTCTCGCGGGCTGGAGGGCTGCCTGTCGAAGGACATCGCCAAGTCGGGGGCGCACTTCGCGTTCGCGGACGGGCAGATGGCGGAGACGCTGGAGCTCATGGGGTCCTGCAGGAAGGGGATAGGCATGTGCGCGCCGGACCTGGCGTGCTGCAGCTTCATACCCAAGCCGGTGTTCGGGGCCCACGGGGCGATGTACCTGCTGGACGAGATCTTCAACGGGCAGTGACCTCTGCGGGGGCGGGGTCCGCCCCTCCCGGCATGGCCACGCCCTCGTCGAAGGCCACCATGTTGGAGAACATGTTGCGGAGCGCCCATTCCAGCAGCGGCGCGAGGGCGGGGCCGAGGCTCCTGCCAAGCTCCGTCAGGGAGTACTCCACGGCCGCGCCGCCGCGCTCCTCCCTCGAGATGAGCCCGTCGTCCTCCAGCTCCCTGAGCTGCCTGGTGAGTATCTTCGGGGACACCGCCTCCAGCTCCCTCAGCAGCTGGTTGAACCTCAGGTCGCCCTTCGTGCACAGCTTGCATAATATGGCGGTCTTCCACCTGCCGCCTATCATGTGCATGACGGCGTCCAATGCGCAGTCTATCTTCGGCGTTCCGTTGCGCGCGCTCATCGGGTACCCGCCTGTTATTACGTGTTCCTTGGTTATTATCCTTTCTCAGAGCCGCGCCGATGATGCGTTTGACTGCGCCGCACCGCGAATCGGCTGGCTTCAGGCATGACGGCCGCCGGGCGCGTGGGTCTGCGGGGCGATGCTCGAGCAAGGGCGGGAGGATCCGTTTTCCGAGAAACATGCGACGGGCTTCTACCCGATTGACATCCGATGCCATGCCCCCGCCTATGGCTGAACGGGCCCCTCTCCAGATGCGCGGTTTCCGTTATTCGAAAGAGTTCCTGCTTTTATTTATGCCGAACCGCTCATCTTACAGTCATGGAGATCGTATCCGAAGTCACTGAGTTCGAGGCCATAGCCAGCCTCGAATCTACCGCTACGGGTTGCAACCAGAAGGCCCATGTGCAGTGCCTCTGCCAGGCAGGGGACGGATAAGGCCCGAGCCCCGATGAACCCGACCCTCCCAGGCGCACACGGGTAAGCGGGATGCCGATGTATAATGTCTCAGAGTATATCATCTCCCAGCCCCTGGGCGGGGAAGGGGAGATGCTGCTATACAGCACGCTGACGACGTCCGTCGTGACGCTGAGCGGAAGCGAGTATGAAGACATATTCGTGAACCGCGACTTCTCTTCGCATCCGCGCGAGTGCTCCAAGCTGCGCGAGATGGGTTTTTTGTTCGACGGCGACCCCTGTGCGCAGTCGGAGCGCCTATCCGCATTGAGAGGGAAGCATATCGAGAAGAGCGGCGGCCAGATGGCTCTGACGATATCCCCCACCACCGAATGCAACGCCAGATGCCATTATTGCTTCGAGAGGGGGATAGAGCAGGCCAAGATGTCCGTTGAGACGGCGGATCTGCTGGTGGAATTCATAGACCGCGAGCTGACGGGCAGGGAGATCAGCATCTCATGGTTCGGAGGCGAGCCCCTCCTGGCCACGGACGTCATCGATCGCATAGTGCGCCAATTGAACTCGAGGGGGATATCGATAAAATCCTCCGTGACCACCAACGGATCGCTGATCGACGACGGCGTGCTGGCAAAGTTCAGGGAGTGGAACGTGGAGCGCGTGCAGATAACCGTGGATTCCATCGGGGAAGAATACAACAGGATAAAGGATTACATCGGGCTGGGCGGAGACCCTTTCTCCATCGTGATGGAAAACATCGGGAAAGTCGTTCGGACAGGCGTAGTCACGTATCTCCGCGTGAACTACGGGGACCGCCAGTCCGATGCCGCGAAGAAGACTTCCGATTACCTCTCGAAGGCGTTCGGGAGCTCGCCGAACGTCTATGTCTATTGCGCGTCCCTGTTCATGCCCGATCTGGAGCGGGATCCCGAATACTCCGATAGATGCGACAGGGAGCTCCTGGGCATCCTCAAAGGGCCTCTGGAGACGGGGGAGATCAGCGAGGAGGTCGGGCACCACGCGGGCATGGACCTGGCCCGCGGAGACGCGAACCTGGCTCTGAGGCAGGTGATGATGATGCCTTTCCCGGTCCCGTGCTATGCGGTGGACAAGATGAGGTTCTCCGTGGACAGCAGGGGGAGCATCTACAAATGCCACAGGCACACGGGCAGAGAATCCCTCTCCTGCGGGAACGTGGCGGACGGCGTGATCGCGAACGACGTCTACAGGCACTTCGTGTCCGCGGAGCCTTCTGACCCCGAGTGCGCGCATTGTTTCATGTATCCCGTATGCCTGGGGGGGTGCCCGTCCAACGTCCTCTTGACGGGAGAAAAACACAGCTGCCCTCCGACGAAAAGCATCGCCAAAGAACTCGTTCGCGCCTACTACGACTATCTGGCGCGCCTGCGCCGCTGAGCCACGCCCATCCGCCGGACGCTCACCTTTATCTATTTTTCACACGATCCGGTCTTATGACCACGGGGAACCGCGAAGACTACCTCATCAACATCCTGAGGATAACCGAGGGCGAGGGCTCCGCCAAGACCACGGAGCTCGCCGCGTTCATGGGCGTGTCGCCCGCGAGCGTCAGCGAGATGCTGAAGGCCCTGCACTCGGAGGGTCTCGTGGAGTACGCCAAATACAAGGGCGTGGGCCTCACCGAGAAGGGGCTGAACTACGCCAGGCAGATCCGCAAGAAGCACCATATCATGGAGAGGTTCCTGACCGACATCCTGGACGTGGACGAGGAGACGGCGCACAACGAGGCCTGCAAGATGGAGCACGTCCTTTCGGACGAATCGGCGGTCAAGATCTGCCAGGTCATCGGGACCGACATCGACTGCGACTGCCAGAGCTGCGCCGATCAATGCAAGGCCGTGTCCCTCGGCGGCGTGAGGATAACCGCGCCCCTGTCCGACATAGTCCCGGGGGGCCATGGGGTCGTCTCCCACATACGCAGCGAGGACCCCGAGACGGTCAAGAGGCTGCTCGGGATGGGCATGGTCCCGGGGAGGGAGGTCCGCATGGACGGGGAGCAGCACGGATCGACGGTGCTCGTGCACGTCGACGGCTCCCTCGTGGCGCTGGACAAGTCCATGGCGTCCGCCGTGTTCGTGGACGCGTCGGACTGATCAGCGGTGGGCGAACACGGCGGAGATCCCGCCGGGCGCCCTGGATTCTATCCTGGCGAACCCGACCCTCTCGAACTGGACCGTGTCGCCCTTCTCCGCGCCTATGGCGGGCTCCGCGAGCCCCTCCAGCACGGATCCGTCCGGCATGAGGAGCCTTGCGGCCATCCCGTCCGGCCCCACCCACTGGACCGCCTTCACCCCGCGCCTGAGCACGGACACGTCGTTGCCGGCGTATCTGGCGGGCTCGGAGTATTCCAGGTTGCAGAGGTCCTTCAGGCGTATGCGCCCGGCCTCCGCGAACGCCTTCGAATCCTCTCCCGATAAGAAGACCTCCTTCCGCCCGGACAGGAGGTAATCCCTGTGCCCGCGCTCCGGGTGGTCGGGGTGCAGCGGGGCCCTGCCGGATATCTCTTCCGCCCCCTCGATCGCGTGCCTCGCGGGAGAGTGCACGAAGAAGTACCTGTTGGACTCCCCGTCTATGATGTCGCGGTTCATGCCGTAGAGGTTGTCCCATGAGAACTGTATGTCCACGGGCTTGATCCCGCTCTCCACCCAGTACCTCCTGACCGCCTCCGGCCTTATCCCGCGCCTCCTGAGGGCCCTCACGGTCCCGGTGCGGACGTCGTCCCAGCCGTCGTACTCGCCCTTGGAGATGCATTCCTTGATGAGGGATGTCTTCAGGTTCGTGTCTGGGATGTTGACCAGCCCGTAGTGGTGGTAGACGGGCTTCTTCCACCCGAAGTAGCCGAATATGTACTCCTGCCTCAGGGTGTTGTTGAGATGGTCCTTCCCGCGGATCACGTGCGTCATGCCCATGAGGTGGTCGTCTATCGCCACGGACAGGTTCATCATGGGGTACGCGCGGTACCTGTCCCCCTTGAGCGGGTGGGGGGCGTCCACTATGCGGAGCGCGACGAAGTCCCTGACGGCGGGGTTGGGGTGGGCTATGTCCGTCTTGACCACGGCGACCGCCTCCCCCTCGCCGTACCCCCCGGACAGGAGCCTGTCGTACCTCTCCAGGCACTCCTCCGGAGACAGGGACCTGCACGGGCACGCCCTCGCCTCCTCCTTCATCGCCCTCCACGCGTCCGCGTCGCAGGTGCAGACGTACCCGTGGCCGGAGGCTATGAGCCTCCTCGTGTAATCGTAATATATCTCGAAGCGGTCCGACTGCACCGCGGACTCGTGTATCTTCACTCCCATCCAGTCCAGGTCCTCGGGGATCATGTCGTAGGCGTCGGGGTCGATCTTCTCGGGGTTGGTGTCCTCGTACCTGGCTATGAGCTTCCCGCCGTACCTCTTCGCGTACTCGTCGTTGAGTATGGAGACCCTGGTGTGCCCTATGTGGAGGGGGCCGGACGGGCCGGGGGCTATCCTCATGACCACGCCCTTCTCCGCGTCCGCGAGGGGCGGGAGCTCGTAGGTGCGCTCCCTCTTCTCCCTGACCAGGAGGGACGAGTCTATCTCGGAGGCGGCCTTGGCCTGCGCCTCGGGGGGCATGGCGTTCACCTCCGCCACCACGGAATCCACCAGGGGCGATATCTCAGCCACCCTGCTCCGGAACTCGGGCCTCTCTCCGAGGATCTTGCCCATGACCGCTTTGGGATTCGCCCTCCCTTTGAAGAAGACGGCGTTCTGCAGGGCGTACTTCCTTATGACATCCTCGATCTGGTCCCCGGACATGCAGTCTGGATTTTGCTCTTCGTATTTATTGATGAGCAGGGGCGCGGGCGGCGTCAGCCCTCCCGGGGCGGGTCCGCCCCCTCCTCGGGGGCGGCGCGCTCCATCGCCATCAGGAGCGCCTGCGCGAACAGGAAGGCGAGCATGGCGTCGCGGGCTATGTTCACCGCGGGGAACGCGTCGCCGAGGTGGCCGATGCGCACGATCTGCATGGACAGGAAGGCCGCGGCCGCCGAGGCCGCGATTATCGCCGCGCGCCTCCTCCCCCGGGCCGCCAGGGCCATCAGCGGGAGCATCGGGTAGAGCCACACCACGTACTGCGTGGAGAACACCTTGTTGGAGAGCATGAACGCGATCATGGCCATGACGGAGTACAGCGCGAGCCTCATGGGCAGGCCGCCCGCCGCGGCGGGGCGCGGCCTCCGCTCGTTGAAGGCGGCGAAGGCCAGCGTCGAGGCCACCATCGCGACGCACGCCGGCATCCCGAACGGCAGGAGGGCGTCGGCCATCGGGCCCGCCACGTCGTAGGTGGAGTGCGACGGGACGATGTAGAAGTCCGCCAGCCCCAGCTGGCCCAGCGCCTGTATGGCCACGGCGACCGTGCTCTCCACCTGGAACCCCCTGTCGGAATGGAAGCCCAGGAAGGACGTCGCGTCCCCGACGGACACGGACGCGAGGAGCAGCGGGGCGAAAACGGCCAGAGCGACCGCGGCGAACGACGCCGCCCCGAAGAGGGCCGCCTTCAGCTTGCGCTCGACCCGGGGGTCGAAGGCCATGGCTATGAATATCAGCGGGATCAGCGCGGCGGGGTATATCTTCATCAGCGCCGCCGCCGACATGACGGCGATGCCGAGGCAGTACCTCCCCCGCAGGCAGAGGTACAGGGACGCGGTCGCGGCGGCCGCCGCCGCTATGTCGAACTTCCCCACCACCAGGTTCCCGGCGACGACCAGGAAGACGAACATGATCCCCGCGGCCCTCTTGTCGAACCCCAGCCCCTCCGCGATCTTCATCATGAAATACGCCGCGATCGCGGCGAACGCTATCATCTCCAGGCCGTACAGGAAGACGTAGGACTGGAAGTCCGGCGCGAAGAGCGCGGGCGCCAGGAACACCAGCATCGCCAGCGGGGGGAACTCGAACACGAAGTCCCTGTACGGCATCATGCCCGACTTGAGCATCTCCGCCTGCGCGAACACGTTCTCCGTGTCGACGGTGGGTGGCTGGCCCGACATGAAATGGTTCCACGCGAACAGCGACGCCAGGAAGGCGCCGGCTATGACGGCCATATGGGCGGCGCCCAGCCTCTTCGACCGTTCGGACAGGCGCGACGCGACCTCCCCCGCCCGCTTGAAAAACGATGCGACCGCGATGCTTGTCATATATATCCCCTTTGACGCGGCCCCGCACCGCGCTTCTGTCGTGAGAAGGCCCGCGCAGGCTTAAACTTTGCTCTGCGCCCCCGATCCGCGTCGGGCGGCGGGGGCGGGCGGCCGCTTTTAATATATCCCCGCCCGCGCTATGGGTCGGCATGAGCATCAAAAGCTCCCTGAAGGGAGACGCCCGCATCGTCGCAGGACACGTAGACCCGGAATCGCCCGCCGTGACGGAGGCCCTGCTGGAGGACCAGGGGGAGACCGTCGTCTTCGAGGGCCTCAACGGCGGGAGGGCCGCCGGGAACGTATTCTCCACCAGGGAGAAGATCGCGGAGGCCCTGGGCATACGGGCGGACGGGATCATGGGGCACATCATGGGCGCGATGGACTCCCCCGTCGATCCGGAGGAGGTCCCGGACCCCGCGTTCAGGGAATCCGTGCCGGAGACGGATCTCCTCAAGCTCCCAGTGCCCAGATACTATCCCGGGGACGGCGGAAGGTACATAACCGCCGGCGTCGTGATCGCGGAGCGCGGAGGCAGGAGGAACGTCTCCTTCCACCGCATGATGATAATGGATTCGGGGAGGATAGCGGTCCGCCTGGTGCCCAGGCACCTGTTCACGATGCACGGGGAGGCCAAGAGGGCCGGGGAGGAGCTGAAGGTCGCCATATGCGTGGGGGCCCCCGCCGAGGTCCTCCTGTCGGCCGCCCTCTCGATGGACTACGGGGCCGACGAGCTCAGGGTGGCCTCCGCCATGCGCAAGGCGTCCCGCGGGTCCCCGCTGAAGGTCGGGAGGTGCGACAACGGCATCCTGGTCCCGGCGGATTCGGACTACGTCATCGAGGGCAGGATAACCCTCGGCACGGCTCCGGAGGGGCCGTTCGTGGACATCACCGGCACCTACGACTCCGTGAGGGACCAGCCCGTGATAGAGGTGGACAGGATTTGGTCCTGCCGCGACCCCGTCTTCCACCTGCTCCTGCCGGGAGGGTGGGAGCACTACCTCCTGATGGGGCTCCCCCGCGAGCCCATGATATTCAGGACGGTCAGGCAGGCCGTGCCCAGGGTGGGCGCCGTCCGCCTGACTGAGGGCGGGTGCTGCTGGCTCAACGGGGTCGTCTCCATAGACAAGAACAAGGAGGGCGACGGCGTGAACGCGATAATGGCGGCGTTCACGGGCCACCCCTCCATGAAGCAGGTGATCGTCGTCGACAGGGACGTGGACGTGTTCGACGACCGCGAGGTCGAGTGGGCGGTGGCCACCAGGATGCAGGGCGACCGCATAATATCCATACCCGGCGCGGCCGGGTCCTCCCTGGACCCCAGCACGCACGGCACCACCTACAAGGTCGGGTTCGACGCGACCATCCCGCTGGGCGCCGACAGGTCGCTCTACGAGAAGGCCCGGGTCAGGCCCTGACCCTGGGGGACCACCAGTCGCCCCTGCGGTCTATCGTCTCGTCCCTCTCGGGGCCGATGCTCACGATGTCCGCGGGGACCCCCATCCTCTCCTCTATGAAGGACACGTAGTCCCTCATCTCCCTCGGGAGGGCGTCCCATCCGCCCGAGGAGACCGCCCCGGCGTCGTCCCATCCGCCCCATCCCTTCAGAACCTCGTAGACGGGCTTCGCCCTCTCCAGCCTGGAGAGCGACGAGGGGAAGCGGTCCACCCTCTCGCCGTCTATCTCGTACGCCACGCACACCGGGATCTCGTCGTACCCGTTCAGCACGTCTATCTTCGTTATGGCCAGGGACGTGAACCCGCACAGCCTGGACGAGTGCTCCGCGACCACCAGGTCCAACCACCCGCACCTGCGGCCCCTGCCCGTGGTGACCCCGAACTCGCCGCCCTTCCTCTGGAGCTCCGCCCCGGCCTCCCCCGGTATCTCGGTGACCAGGGGGCCCTCTCCCACGCGCGTGGTGTACGCCTTGAGGCACCCCACCACCTCGCCTATCCTGTTCGGCGCGACCCCCGCGCCCGTGCAGACCCCGCCGGTGCAGGTGGACGACGACGTCACGTACGGATAGGTGCCGTGGTCCAGGTCCAGCATCGCGCCCTGCGCCCCCTCGAACAGGACCTTCCTGCCCTCGTCCAGGGCGTCGTTGACCAGGACGGACGCGTCGCACACGTATCTCCCGAGCCTCTCCCTCCACCCCTCCATCTTCTCATAGAGGGATCCGGGCGTGCACGCGCACTCGCCCGCGCCGCACATCTCCAGGAGGTCTTTCTTGTATCTGAGGCTGAAATCTATCTTCTCCCTGAGCAGGCCGCCCTCGAACAGGTCGCCGGCGCGGAACCCGCTCCTGGCCGCCTTGTCCTGGTACGCCGGCCCTATGCCCTTGCCGGTGGTGCCGACCGCCTTCTTGCCGCGGTACCTCTCCTCCGCGCCGTCCAGCTTCTTGTGGTACCCCATGATCAGGTGCGCCCTGTCCGATATCCTGAGGCCTTCGACGGACCCGCCCGCGGCGGCCACCGCCTCCATCTCCTCGATGAGCTCGTCGGCGTTGACGACCGCGCCGTTGCCTATGACCGCCAGCTTGCCCGGCCTCACGACCCCGGACGGCAGCCCGTGCAGCTTGAAAACCCTGTCTCCGACGATTATCGTGTGCCCGGCGTTGTTGCCGCCCTGGAACCTCACGATGACGTCCGCGGTCTCGTCGAGATAGTCGGTTATCTTTCCTTTTCCCTCATCGCCCCACTGGGCTCCAATCACCGCTATTCCCGGCAAGATCGCACCTTGCACCCCCCATCCCCTCCACCCCTATAAACATTGACTCCCGACCGCGGCGGGGGGTTCCGGCAACGTCGTTCGACGAACCCCTTTCCTGCGCAGGGTCACCTGCCGCCGTTCGCCCTCATGCTGGCCTCCCTGTACAGGGAGACCACGTCCGCCGCGCCGAGATCGGTCTTGAAGGACGTGGGGCACACGTGCGTCTTGGACGCGCGGCCGTGCATCCCGAGGAGATCTATGAGGTCCTCCAGCTTCGGGGGGGACATCTTCGTGTGCGAGGAGAGCTCGCTCATGTCGTACAGGAAGACCGAATCCAGCTCCCCCATCCATAGATCCAGCATCTTGGCGCACCTCTTCGGCTCCGCCATGCCCTCGGGGGACATGCGGGACAGGTGGCCCGGGTCGTGCAGGGGCCCCGCCCACACGGGCCCCAGGCGGTGGCCCGCGTCGGGCTCCGGGGACAGGGACCTCTCCAGGGTGGCCCCGTCCATCCCGGCGTACGCGAGGGACGAGAGCGACCTGTCCGCGGCCTCCGCCCCCTCCTCCACCCTCACGTACGTCCTGAAGTAATGGTCCGCGTAGAACGACAGCAGCGGGCGCATGCCCCTGTCGAACTTGGCGAGCTCCCTGGCGATGTTGCACATGAGTATCCTGAGCCCGCCCTCGTGGCACATGTACCCCCTCAGGGGCTCGCACTGGTATCTGCGCCTGCATTTGGGCGCGTGCGCGCCGGCCAGCGGCGCGGTGTCCGTGGCGGTTATGGCCAGGATCCCCTTGCGCCTGCACCCGCGTATGGCGGAGTGGATGAACGGGACCGGGGACCCGAACGGGTCCAGGTCCACGTATTCGAACGATTCGCCGGAGAACAGGGCGTGCATGTCCAGGTTTGACGCGGAGCAGTTGTCCAGGCCGTTCAGGCGTATGTTCTCCTCTATGAACTCGACAGATTCGGGGCTAATGTCGTTCGCCGTCACCCTGGACCCGGGGACCTCGTTGGCTATCCTGACCGCCCTGGAACCCGTGGCGGACATCGCGTCCGCCACCGAGACCCCCGCGGGGGCGGCTCGGAGGAACATTACGCTGACGTCCCTGTTGAACGCCATCTGCTCGTTGAAGAACACGGGGCCGGTCCTGGCGCCCGGGCCCCTCACGGAATGCGATTCGGGCACGAGCAGCCTGGTGGAGGCCTCGCTGATAAGGGCTCCCCGGGGCATCAGACGTTTTCACCGTTCATCAGGCGCACGATCTTGTACGGGAGCAGGTTCCGGTTCGTGGGAGTGACCTCCAGTATCCTGACGTCGTCCCTCCTCCGTATGTCCTGCAGGAGGGGGTTGCGGGACTTCTTGTGGAGCGTGAGGATCATCGGCTTGTCCGCGTCGAGGGCCTCCTTGACCGCGTCTATGAACGCCTGGCTCTCCACCTCCACCTTGCCCACCTCGTCTATGACGATGATGTCGCACTCGGCGCACGCCCTCTTTATGGCGGCTATCCCGATCTCCTCGAACTTGGCCAGGTCGACGCCGATCTTCCCGATCATGGTCTTGCTCTCGACGTCGAGGCCCGCGAACACCTGGGACTCGCCCGTCATGATGTCCTTGACCAGAAAACCCGTCTTCCTGCGGCCGTCGGTCAGGGGCTCGTCGATCATCCCGCCTATCTTGAGATCGCTCTCCCTTAGCATCTCTATGACGCGGTGCAAGGCGAACGTCTTGCCCGAGCCTGGGAGGCCGGTGATGCCGATCTTGATGTCGCTGATCATTTGTGCCAACTCGGGGTCTGGCTGCTGTATTGCATTCGTCGTATAAAAACAACCCGTAGCCTTTCCCAGCGGTTTCAAAGAGGCTCCGCCCCCGGAACTGCGAGCGGACGGAGCCGTAAAGTCTGGGAGATGGCGTAGCGGAGTCAGTCCCCTTCCGATATCCGGGACACGAACATCAGGGGGTATCTGAGCTCGCGGTCGTACCTCATCTCCGCCTCGACCTCCACCCCGCCTATCCTTATCGTCAGGGCCACGTCCAGCATCTCCCCGGTGAGGGACACGTAGGAGTACTCGTCGGTCTTGGGCCCCAGGGCCGCCCTGTCTATCCCCACCCTCACGCCCTTCACGTAGGGCTGGACCATGACCCCCTTCGCGATCGCCTCCTCCAGCGCCTCCGCGCTCCCCGCGTCAACCGGCACGCCCACGAACTGATGGTAGATCGTGCCCATCTTTATGCCCGCCTCGAAGAGCGCGCGCTCCCTCTCGGTGCATGCGAACCTCCCGGCTGCCAGACTCTCCCTGTCCGAGGCCATCGGCGGATGATGAGGGCATAGGATTTAAAGGATGCGCGGGATACGAGTGCATGCCCTCCACGGCCGACCGCATCTCCGCTCTGAAGAGGGAGAGGAACGCGGTCATACTGGCGCACAACTACACCTCCGCCGACATACAGGAGCTCGCCGACTACGTCGGGGACTCCCTCGGCCTTTCCATGAAATCCGCGGGCACCGACGCGGACGTGATCGTCTTCTGCGGCGTCTCGTTCATGGGCGAGACCGCCAAGATCCTCAGCCCGGGAAAGACCGTGCTCCTCCCGGAGCCGGAGGCGCGCTGCGCCATGGCGTCCATGTGCACCGCCGAGCAGATAAGGCTGGCCAAGGCCAGGAACCCCGGGGCGGCGGTGGTCGGGTACGTCAACTCCACCGCCGAATCCAAGTGCGAGATGGACGTGTGCTGCACCTCGTCCAACGCGGTCGCGGTCGCGAGGTCCCTGGGCGACAGGGAGATACTGTTCGTCCCCGACGGGAACCTGGGGGCGTACGTCGCGTCCGAGACCGGGAGGAGCGTGATCCTCTGGGACGGGTTCTGCCCGGTCCACCACAGCATAACCGTCAGGCACGTGGAGGCCCTGAAGGCGAAGTTCCCCGGGGCCGCCGTCATAGCCCATCCGGAGTGCCGCCCGGAGGTCCTCCGGCTTGCGGACGCGACGGGGTCCACCGAGCGCATGGTCTCCCTGGCCGGGGAGGCCGGGACGGACGACGTGATCGTCCTGACCGAGTCCGGGATGAGGCGCCGCCTGGAGGCCGCCCACCCGGGCAAGAGGTTCCACTTCCCGGAGCACGCCGTGTGCATGACCATGAAGATGATAGAGCCCGCCTCGGTGCTCCATGCGCTGGAGACCGGCGAGGGGGAGGTCGTGCTGGACGCCGAGGTCCTGAAGAGGGCGTACGAGCCCGTCAAGAGGATGACGGAGCTCGCCGGATGAGCGCGGCGCGCGGCAAAAGCCTATATCGGCACACGGCTTAGGAGGCGTCGGGACTATGAAGGTCATAATCATAGGCGCGGGCAACGTGGGGTCGGCGTCCGCCGAGGCTCTCTCGAAGTTCCACGACGTCCTCATCGTCGAGAAGTCTCTGGAGAGGGTGGACGCCGCCCGCGCGTCGCTGAACGCCTCCGTCCTCCACGACGACGGGAGCAACCCCAAGGTGCTGGAGGCGGCCATAGCCAAGGTCGGCGCGGAGGTCCTCCTGTCCGCCATACCGGACGACAGCCTCAACCTGTTCATCTGCATGATGGCCAAGCGCATAAAGCCGTCCATCACCACCGTGGCGTGCCTCCGGGACCCCGACTACATAATCGAGACGGAGGCCGAGGGGGCCAGCGGGATAGACGTCCTGATCTCCCCCGAGCTGATAACCGCCCAGAAGATCGAGAAGCTCATCTCCCTGGAGAACGCCGTCTCCTACGACCGCATCGACAGCCTGGGCATGGCCCTGGCGACGTTCCGCGTCGAGAAGAGCCACGGCCTCGTCGGCAGGGTGGTCATGGACCTCGACCTCCCGGAGGACTGCAACATCATCGCCATATACCGCGGCGACGGCGTCGTCCTGGACAGCGAGACCGCCGAGATACACGCCGACGACCGCCTGTGCGTCCTGGGCAGCCCGGCGTCGGTGGACAGGGTGAACTCGATAATCGGCGGCGGGAGGGAGATAAAGGAGCTGGTCATACTGGGGGCCAGCGTCGTCGGGATAGAGGTCGCCAGGAGCCTCATAGCCTCCGGGAAGAAGCGGTTCATAAAGATCATAGAGAAGGACGAGGGGCTCTGCAGGCACGCGTCCAGGGAGCTGAGCGACGCGCTGGTGATCAACGCGGACTTCGTGGACCCCTCGGTCCTCCGCGCCGAGAACGTGCACAGGGCGGACGTGATCGTGAGCGCGTCCGGCATGGACGAGCGCAACCTCCTGGCGTGCATGGCCGCTCTCAGGTTCGGCACGCGCAAGATAATATCGAAGTATTCGAAGCGCGAGTACGAGGAGATCTTCAAGTACACCGGGATAGAGTCCATAATCGGGTACCACAGGGTCATATCCAACGAGGTCACCAAGAGCCTCGTGTTCGACGAGAAGGCGATCCTGGTCATGGACCGCGAGGACGAGTACTTCTTCGGGGTCACCCTGGACAGGGGCTCCCCGCTGACGAACAACCGCCTCGGGGACGTGAAGATCCCCGAGGGGGTCAGGATAGCCGCGGTGGTCCGGGGGGAGGAGACGATATACCCCCGCATGGACACCCTGTTCATGCCCGGCGACAAGGTCCTGGTGTTCACGCACATGGCCGACCCCATCAGGCTGAACAGGCTCCTGGGGCAGGAAGTCTCGGCGGAGATGTGAGCGCATGCTGTCTTCGCTGGGCATGCGCCTCAGGCGCCTGGAGAGGTGGGAGAGCAACATCCTGAAGATCCTCGGGATGGTGGAGCTGGCCCTCGCGGCCATGCTGGCGGCGCCGGCCGCGGTCGCCGCGATCTACGGGGAGGACGCGCTCCCGTACCTCCTCCCGCTGCCCCCCCTGATAGCCTGCGGCTCGGCCCAGTGCCTCTTCTTCAGGCGCGTGGACAACGTCGTCCCCGCGTCCGGGGTCCTGGTCATAGTGTGCGGGTGGCTGGTCGCGTTCGCCGTGAGCCTGGTGCCGTTCGCCATGAGCGGGTTCTCCGCCGTGGACTCCGTGTTCGAGGCGGTGAGCGGGTTCACCACCACGGGGGCGTCCGTGGCCCCGGACATAGACGCGCTCCCCCGGAGCCTGCTGTTCTGGAGGTCCCTCATCCAGTGGGCGGGGGGGCTGGCGGTGGTGCTGCTGTTCGTTTTCATCGTCCCCACCATGGGGCTCGGGGGGAGGGCCTTCCTCAACAACGAGCTCTCCGGGTCCGGGGACTACAACTTCTCCATGCGCATGAACAACGCCGCCAAGCACTTCATCGCGATCTACCTGCTGCTGAGCGCCGCGGAGGCGGCGCTGCTGTACGCCTGCGGCCTGGGGGTGTTCGATTCCGCCACGGCCACGTTCTCCACCATATCCACGGGCGGCATGAGCGTGCGGAGCGAGGGCGCCGCGGGGTACCCTTTCCCGGCGCAGGCGGTCCTGCTGGCGTTCATGTTCCTCGGGGGGACCAACTTCTACCTGCACTACCGCGCCCTCTACAAGAGGGACGCGATGGTCTACGTCAAGAGCAGGGAGTTCGCGTGGACGGTTGCCATATTCGCGGTCGCGTCCGCCGCGGTGCTGGGGGTGCTGGCGGGGTCCGAGGGCCTGGGCGGCGCGGGGGGCGACGCGTGGGGGGTCGTATTCATGGTCGTGTCGCTGGGGACGTCCACGGGGTTCTCCGTCGCGGACCACGCGGCGTGGCCCGCCGCGGCCTCGGCGATGCTGCTGGCGGTCACCATGATCGGGACCATGTCGGGGTCGACCTCCGGCGGCGTGAAGGTCTACCGCGTGCTGATCGTGAAGTCCTTCATAGGCAACGGGATCTACAGGATGATACACCCGCGCACGATCCGGGAGATAAAGATGGACGGGTACCTGGTGGACAGGGAGTCCGCCCTGTCCGCGGTCATAGTGCTGCTCCTGTTCGCGTTCACCGGCGCGGCCGTCACCCTGGCCATGCTGGTCCTGGAGCCGGGCATGACGCTGATGGACTCCGTGTCCGCCACCGGCGCCGCCCTCAGCACGTCCGGGCTGGGGGTTTCCGACGTGGACTTCGCGAGCCTGTCCCCGGCGTCCAAGATGCTCCTGTCCTTCGTGATGTGGGCCGGGCGCGTGGAGCTGGTCATGGCGCTGTGCCTGTTCACCAGGTCCTTCTGGAACGACGCCGCGCTCGGCATGAAGAAGGCGGGCGGCGGGAGGAGATGATCACCTGCACGCGTTCAGGATCCTGAACGCTGACGGGTTCCCCGGGCTCTTCTCGTTGATGGCCCCCGCGATTATCTTCGCCTCGCGGGTCATGCCCCTCTTTATCATGGAGTACGCGAGGACCTCCATGCCCCCCAGGTGGCCCGGGTCCGCCTTGACGGCCTTCCCGGCGTAGGCGCCGGCCACGGTCACCCTGCCCATGATCCAGAACAGGTGGGCGGCCAGCGCGTTGGAGTCCGCCGAATCGGAGTCCTCCTTCAGGCGGAGCCTCACGTAGCGGTCCGCGTCCCTCTTGCGCCCGACAGACACCAGGGCGGAGCAGTACATCCTCTGGACGCGGAAGTCTCCGGGGGATCCCTCCAGGAGCGATTCGGCGATGCCTATGGCCTCGTCGGACGCCCCGGACAGCGACAGGGATTCGGCGAGGTCTATCTCGTCCTCCGTCGCCCTGTCCGGCATCCCGGACAGGATCTCCGCCGCCTCCGCGTGCCTGCCCATGTCCCTCAGGGCGGCCGCCTCCAGCCTGCCCCCGTCGCCCATGTCGGCGGACCTGGCCACGCCCAGCGCCTCCGCGGGGTACCCCATGGCCCTGAGCCCGCGGGCGACCTCGGGGGCGGACGCCCCCCAGTCGGCGGAGGTCAGCAGCCTGGCCGCGGAATCCGCCTCCTCGTCGGCGCAGATCGTGCGCAGGAGCGAGACGCATGTGAGCAGCGCGAGCGGGTCGCCGCGGCGAGACAGCGCGATCTCGGAGATCGCCCCGGCCGCCTCCGAGTTCCTCCCGGCCGCTATCATCGACCTGACGCCTCTGAAGTCCTCGTCCACGCCCATGCTGGAGCCAACCGTCAACTTGAAAAATAAACCTTGCGCAGCGCGGCCCCTCCGGGGGCGCCCTGATCTCCTATTTATAATCCGAAACCCTTGCCCGGGGCATGAGGCTGATGTCTTTCGCGGTGTACGGGCTGTTCAACGAGTACGACTACGACGTCGCCCTCATCGACGGCCGCCTGTCTTTCATCCACTCGCAGAACGGGTTCGGGAAATCCACGCTCATGCGCCTGATATCCTGCATCCTGACGGGGGACCTGGAGCAGATGTCGGACGTCGCGTTCGCCCGCATGGACCTCCGCTTCGACGACGGGACCTGCCTCATAGCCGAGAACCAGGGGGGAGAGGTCTCCGTGAGGATGCAGAAGAACGACCTGACGGAGGACCTGTCCGCCGAAGAGGCGCGCTCGGTGATGAACACCGTGTACATCTCCCCCTACAGGTACCTGGTCAAGTCAGGGGACGGGTACGCCCCCGCCCTGCCGACCTACCTCGCGAGGCTCCGCGACGGCCTCAGGGCCGCGTCCGAGGGCTCCGCCCTGCCCGCCCCGCGCGCCGGGGCGATGTCGGGCCTCTCCGACGAGGAGCTGGAGCGGAGGTGCAGGGACCTCAAGGCCAAGCTGGACTTCATGAAGGGGGCGGGCCTGGAGCCCGACATGCCCCCCGGGCAGAGGTTCCCTCCCGGCAGGATGGACATACACGAGCGGCGCGGGCACGCGGAGGACCTGGCGTCGTCGGTGGAGGGGTACGTGGGGAGGTTCTACGCGTTCGCGGAGTCCGTGGTGGTGTTCCTGGACCTGGCCAACGGCCTCTTCATGAACAAGGAGGTGTTCATAAACGACGGCTGCAGCCTGAACGCCCGCATGTCCAACGGCACGGCGGTCCCCATGGGCAAGCTGTCGTCCGGGGAGGAGCAGATGCTCATAATGCTGTACCGCATCCTCTTCGATTCGCCCGCGGGGTCCCTGATAATCATAGACGAGCCCGAGATATCCCTCCACGTCTCCTGGCAGCAGCAGATGGGGGGCATGCTCTCCAACCTGGCCAGGATGAGGGACCTTCAGATAGTGGTGGCCACCCACTCGCCCCAGATCATACACGACGGGTGGGACTCCGCCACCGAGCTGAGGGCGGGCGATGAGAGATAAGCTGACCGCCTCGGACATAGCCAACGCCGTCTCCATGACGCGGTCCGCGCACAAGGGGCCGATAATCGTCGTGGAGGGGGTCACCGACTGCAGGCTTTACGGCAAGTTCGCCGCGGACGGGGTGAGGATCGTCCTGGCATTCTCCAGGGATTCCGTGGAGAAGGCGGTGGCCGAGGCGCGGTCCAGGGGGGACCTGGGGGTGATCGGCATAATGGACGCCGATCTGGACCGCCTGCGCGGCAGGCGCCGCTCGCCCCCGCTGTTCTGCCCCGACGGGAGGGACCTGGAGGCGATGATCATGTCGTCCCGCGCGCTGGAGGACGTGCTGTCGGAGTATGCGGACGGGGAGAGGCTGGAGGCCTTCGAGGCCCGATACGGGAGCGCGAGGGACGCCCTGGCCAGGGCCAGCTACCCCCTGGGGCTTCTGATGCTCGTGTCCGCCCGCGACGGGCTCGGCCTGAGCTTCAGGGACGTGGACCACTCCCGCTTCGTGGACCCGCGGAGCCTGGCCGCGGACATGGGGGCGATGATCGACGAGGTCTTCTCCAGGTCCAGTCAGAGGGCCGCCGGCAAGGCGGGCCTGATCGAGCGGGTGGAGGCGGAGGAGGAGCTGCTGGACGACCCGTGGGACGCGATAAGGGGCCACGACGCCGTGTCCGTGCTCCTCATAGGGCTCTCGGGCGCGTTCGGCGCATACAACTGCCGGTCCCTGGGCGAGGGCCAGCTGGCCGGGGCCCTCAGGCTGGCGTTCGGCTGGGAGTACTTCAGGGAGACCGCCCTGTACCGCGACACGCGCGCGTGGGCCGACGCGGCCGGCGCCGCCCTGTGGGTCACTCGGTGAGGAAATCCTCTTTCCTGGCGCCGTCCGCCGCCTCTATCAGCTTCTGGACCCTGCGGTCCGCCTCGTCCAGTATCTTCCTGCAGCGGTCCCTGTAGAGCGCCGCGCGCTCGTACGCCTTTATCGCCTCGTCCAGGGGCAGGCCCCCGCCCTCCAGGTCCCTCACGATCTTCTCGAGCGCCTTCAGGCTCTCCTCGAACGTCTCCTCTGTCGCTTCCTCATCGCTCATCCATCCTCACCTCCGATATCTCCGCCTCGGCGGATCCGTCCATCATCCTTATCCCTATCGCGGAGCCCGGGCGCAGCGAGCGGGCGGACGACACCGCCTCCCCGCCGGGGCCGGTCAGGAAGCAGTACCCCCTGCCCAGCACGCTCATGGGGCTGACCCCCTCCAGGCGCTCCGAGAACCTCTCCAGCTCCCTCCTCGCCGGCTCCGCGGGCGAGGCCCTCGCCCCCGCGGCGGACTCCGCCACCGCCAGCCGGGACCTCGCCGACGACAGCGCCTTCTCCAGCGCCGACGCCGCCCTCCCGGACAGCTCGTCCAGGCGCATGGAGAGCATCGCGGCCCGCTCCGCCGCCCTCTGCGGGGACAGCTTGGAGTCCAGGACCGCGAACCTGGACCTGGCGCGGTCCGCGGCCGAGCGCAGCGCCCTCGCCGCCCTGGAGGCCTCCGAATCCAGCTGCCTGCGGATCTCGCCGGCGTCCCTCAGAGCCAGCTCGGCCGCCCCCGTGGGGGTGGGGGCCCTCACGTCCGCCACCATGTCCGCTATGGTGAAGTCGGTCTCGTGGCCCACCGCCGATATGACGGGCGCGGCGGACGCGGCTATGGCCCTGGCCACCGCCTCCTCGTTGAACGCCCACAGGTCCTCCATGGACCCGCCGCCCCTGCCCACTATTATCGCGTCCACCCCGTGCCTGTTGAGCAGGGCTATCCCCGACGCTATGGATTCCGCCGCCCCCGCGCCCTGGACCAGGGCGGGCGCCAGGAGTATGTCCGCGGGGAACAGCCTGCGGGACGTGGTTATTATGTCGTGTATGGCCGCCCCCGCCGGGGAGGTCACCACCCCGATCACCCTCGGGTACGGCGGGAGGCTCCTCTTCCTGCCCGCGTCGAAGAGGCCCTCCGCCCCCAGCTTCCTCTTGAGCGCCTCGAACGCGAGGTACAGATCCCCGACCCCCGACCTGCGCATGGACTCCACCGAGAACTGGTACTGCCCCCTCTCGACGTATATCCCCGCGGAGCCCAGCGCGGACACCATCATGCTGTCCGCGGGCTCGAAGTCCAGCCTCGGCCTGTACCTCGAGAACATGACCGCGCGGATCTCGCTGTCCGCGTCCTTGAGCGTGAAGTAGTAGTGCCCGGAAGGGTACTTCTTGAGCCCGGAGATCTCCCCCGCGACCCATACGTCGCGCACGGCCGCTGAATCGGACAGGAGCGACCTGACCCTCTCGTTGAGCTGCCTGACCGTGACCGTCTCCGCCATCGGCGGCGTATCTCGCGCCGGGGTTAAGCCGTTTTCGCCGGCCCGCCGACGGGCACCGAGACGACCCTGACCGGCGCGCCGCTCCCGGACATCTCCATAGCGGACGCCACCATCCTCTCCAGCCCCCTGCAGCAGGGGACGTCCATGCGGGCCACCGTGACGCCGGTGACGCCCGCGGACAGTATCGACGCGAGCTTCTCGGTCTGGTCGGGGTCCAGCTTGGGGCATCCGATCAGCAGGGCGCCCCCCGGCTCGATCAGCCTCGACGCGTCGGCGGAGAACGCGGTGCAGTCCGCGGCCACCGTCAGGCGCCTGCCCCTGAAGAAGGGGGACCCGGCGGACGCCAGCCTCAGCTGTATGGGCCACTGCGCGCCGGAGGGGGCTGGCCCCGCCCCCGCCATGGGTATCGCGTCCCCCCCTGTCAGGGACAGCGCGCCGGAGGGGCAGGACGGGAGGCATCCGCCCATGCCGTCGCACAGGTCCGCGCGAACCGCCCTGGCCTTCCCCCCGGCCATCTCGATGACCCCCTCGCGGCACGCCTCGGCGCACTGCCCGCACCCGATGCACCTCCCCTCGTCTATGGCGATCCTCATGGCACCTAGATCGCGCCGCGCGGAGACAAAGCTTTCGGCCTGGCGGCGGCCGCATGCGTAAAATATCCGCAACGGCATATTCGAAGCGTGACTGTGATCCCGGGTGCAGGAAAGATGGAGAACGACATCACAGAGTGGAAGCTCGAGTGGAAACCCGATCATTTGAAGGTCATAGCCTCCTTCGCTAACCGCAGAGGGGGGACGGTTCTCATCGGGATAGATGACGACGACACAGTTGTCGGCGTGAGCAACGCCGCCGAGCTCCTTAAATCCATACCGGACGCGATTGCAACCAGCCTCGGGATCGATAGCGACGTCACCCTCAGGGAGATCGATGGGAGGGACGTGGTGGCTGTGGCCGTGGAGAGGTCGGAGGACCCCGTGCTCCTGAGGGGGCGCGCCTACGTCCGCTGCGGGAGCACCGTCCAGGAGCTGAGCGGAGCCAGGCTGAGGGACTTCCATATGCGCGCGAAGCCGCTCTCCTGGGCGGACGTCCCCGTCGCGTCGCTGTCCCCCGACGACATCGGCGGGCAGGCCTTCGACGCGTTCAGGGAGAGGGCCGAGACCTACGGGCGCCTCACGAAGGCGGAGGCATCGCTGCCCGCGGAGGCCCTCCTTGACAAGCTGGAGCTAGTCAGCGGCGGCCGCCCCACCCGCGCGGCGGCCATACTGTTCCGCAACGACGCGCTAAAAATCTCCAGGGGGGCGTGCATCAGGATAGGGAGGCTGAGCGGGGCGAACCTCGTCTTCCAGGACGAGCTGAGCGGCCCCATGTACCTCGTCGCGGACCAGGCGGTGGAGCTCATAACCTCCAAGTACTGCGCCGCCCCGATAACCTACGACGGCATCGTCAGGGTGGAGAACGCGCCCTATCCGAAGGGCGCGCTCCGCGAGGCCGTGCTAAACGCCGTGATAAACGCGGACTACAGCGAGAACGAGCCCATAATGATCCGCGTCTACGACGGCTATCTGGACATAACGAACGCGGGCGGGCTGCCGGACGGGGCCTCCCTGGGCGACATAATGGAGAACCACAGGTCCATGCCCCGCAACAGGGGCATGGCGCTAGCGTTCCGCGCCGCGCACTACGTCGAGAGCTTCGGGCGCGGCTTCGAGCTCATGACGGAGGAGTACCGCAAGAGGGGGGCCTCCCTCCCGGGGTTCGACGCGTTCGCGGGCGGGTTCGTCGCCAAGCTCCCGAACATAGTGTTCGAGAAGGGCATAGTCCCCAGGGACATGGACGGGAGCCCCGTCTCCCCCGCGGATGCGCGGGCCTCCCCCGAGGCGCTCTCGAACGGCGAGGCGAGGATATACGGCCTGCTGAGGGAGGGGAGGTTCACGACGGCGGAGGAGCTGGCGATCGAGCTGGGAGCCTCCGTCAGGACCGCAGAGAAATACCTCGGCCTCCTGGAATCCAGGGGGCTCGCGAAGAGGGACGGGGATCGGGGGGACGGGGCCTGGTCCGCCGCAGATGGCTCCCGCCGCTGACGCCGCGGGGGAGGCCGGGCGCTAGGCGCGCGTCTTTCCAAAGGCCTGTTATACCAATGGCGCATACGGGTCCGCATGGACATGGAGACGCTCTCGGGGCTGGTAGGCGAGGACATACTCTGCCATTCGGAAAGGATACTGGCCATGTGCAACGCGCCTTACGCCGCCGCCTCCGGCATAGAGCTGGTCCGCGCCGACGCGGGGCGCGTCTCCATGAGGAGGGAGGTGCGCCCGGAGGACCTCAACAGCAACGGGGTGGCCCACGGCGCGGTCACCTACGGCCTGGCGGACCACGCGTTCGCGGTCGCCTGCAACATCTCCGGGGACGCGGTGGGCCTCTCCTGCAACATAACGTACCACAGGCCCTGCCCGACGGGATCCCTCGAGGCGGAGGCGGAGGTGGTCAACGAGTCCAGGTCGCTGGTCACGGTCTACGTGAGGGTGACGTCCGGGGGCAGGCTCATAGCCACCGCCGACTGCATAGGCTTCAAGAAGGGGGCCGGGCGGAGTTGAGCGCGAGGAGGTGCCCCTCGTGCGGGGAGCCGGTGGAGAGCACGTCCCTGACCTGCCCCCGGTGCTTCGGGGAGGTCCCCCGGGAGGCCCCCGTCGGGGAGCCGGGGCCCGGGCGCGCCCGCGAGGGGCGCCCTTCGCCGGGGATCGCGCTCGTGCTGGCGCTGGTGCCGCCCCTCTTCGGGCTCCTGGGCCTGGGGCAGCTGTACGGCTTCCGCAGAGTCGAGAGGGGGCTGTTCTTCCTGGCGGTCGGCCTGGCGATCTACGTCCCGATGATCGGGATATTCATGCTGATGCTTAAATCGGGGATCCTGTCCGCGATCCTGCTGTTCGTCCTGGACGGGGTCCTGCTCCTGGCGTACCTGGCGGTCGCGCTGGCGGCGTTCATGGACGCGGCGTTCGGCGCGAGCCTGAGGTTCGGGATCCGCAGGTGATCAGTACTTCCCCCGGGCCCGCAGGTCGATGAGGATCTGCGAGGTCATCTGCGCCAGGTGCACGGCGCGCCTGCCCCTCCCCACGCACGCGGGGTCGTGGGGGAGGAGCTTGGAATACGCCTTCCTTATGGCCATGGGCTCGTCGGACGGGTCCCTGGGCTTCAGGCTCACCGGGAGCCTGGACGACACCGACGGCATCACCTCCGCCCTCATGGTTATGTCCCACGGGTCGCACGTCATGTACCTGCCGAACTCCTGCCTCGCGTCGAAGCACGCTATGCTCCCCCCCGATATCGTCTTCATGACCTCCCCCGCGACCTCCGCCTCGGGATCGCCCCCGTAGAGGTCCCCGGCGCATATCCCGGCGACCTCCTCCAGATAGTCCAGCTTGCGCTTGCCGAGCCTCCTGGGCTCGTAGGATATCGCGCCGCTGTATACCGTGTCGAAGTCTCCGGCGGACGGGTCCACGGAGCAGACCGCTATGTCCACTATCTCGTCGTACGGGTAGCCGTCCGGCCCGCTGGCCACCGCCTGCACCACGAACACCCTGCCTGACATGATCCACCGTAGGCCCGCGCCGTAGTTATCTGTTTTGGGCGCATTTGATCTCCCCACCGAGTCTGGTAATTCACTTCTCCATCGACACCCGTCCAAGAGATTGTGCTCTTTGCAAGCCGACGCCTTCCAGCGCGCCTCTAGAACTATCGCGTCACGGCACCTAGACCTCGGTCCCTCGAGAATGATATATTCCCATCTAAGAAGACGCACTAAACCTTCCAGCGCCTCTTAAGCGTCTCGCCGGGCACTTCGACGGATGCGCACCCGTTGAATACGTGACGCATCATCTTCAAGGCGCATCTTGAATGATGCGCCCCTATCGTTCAACCATTATTCTTCGTCAAGTTGTACGGAGCATTGATGCATGCTTTGCCCGCGTGGTATTCGACCGCTTCCACCAACCGGGCCCAATGCAGGATGAACAAGTTCAACAAGCACGGGTCCAAGGACATGCCAGCGCGGGAAGGATTCGCAGGCGTCCAGAGGAGGAAATCCACTATAGAGGGCGTGAACTCCTCCTTCGATATCCTGTTCGTTGACATGGTGCGGTCGAGAATCCGAGGGGAGTAGGGGCAGAGATCCAGTGCCGCGTGGCGACGTACGACATCGACCGCGTGCTGAAGCCTGAGATGGTGGAGACATGGGATAGATGATTTTGGTACCCATAAATCAACGATGTTTTTAATGCCCCATATGACGGATTTCACAAAGATGCATACCAAGTAGATTAGTGTTAAAAATACCTATTTATATCTATGCAATATTTCATTTTGGAAGACCGTCCGAATCAGATTCGGATTTTTGGGCATGGGGACAATTAGGCCATCTCCAAATGAGATTGGAGAGGGCTATATAAGAAAGGAGGAAAAAATGAAAAAGATACGCGCTATGCCCCTAGTCGTATTAGGTGCGATCGCAGTGTTGCTGATGGCGTCGTTGCCATCATCCGCCATCACAAACGATGACGAAAAAAAATTAACGACACTCGAAAAAGAATACTCCATGAGTGATCTCGGCCTCTCTGAAGAAGACGCGGCCACCGCATTCTCGGCACTGAGGTCGAAAACGATATCTTTGACAGAAGACGGCTCTGGCGGGATAAACGCTGAGATCATAGACACGCTTGACGCTGGGAGGCTGGGCGCGGATCGCACATCCGATGGATTCAAAATATATTTAGACAGCTATACTGCCAGCAGGCCGGCATCAGCCATAGGTCTCGCAGCAGGGAGCATCATCGGCAACATGGCAGTGCCTGTGGCTGGGGGCTTAGCGGGAGGCCTTATCGGATGGGCGATCGGAGACGCAGTATCTGAACTCGTGACCAGGGGTCTGAAAACAGATACTGGCATAATCATAACTATAAAATGCTTCAACAACTACAAAGTTTTCGGAATCCCCTTTAGTCTGCCATGCCCTACTCAGATCACGGGAGTTACAAGACAATGAATAGAAAGAGAAAAATCACAACAGGAGAACACATCCAATACCTTCTGTGGGGCGTAGCTGGTGGATCCATAGTCAGTGGCATCCGCAATATGTACCTCTCCGATTGGTCTTTCGATGGCGATGGTCGCGCATCTATCATCCTTGGAACGGCATTTGCGATACTAGCTAGCATCGCAACAATATGCTTTTACTTGAAACTCTAACTCAGTCGATTAGGGTATAACTCCCCCTCCATCCTTCCGGGGGCGCCCGCGCCCCCTCCGCGGGGCGGGCGGGTCCGAATAGATCCACAGCCCCAGCTTCGCGTCCAGATCGATCACGTCCCTCCCCACCGACTGCCTCAGCTCCGCCCCGCCCACCGTCACGGTCTTCGCCGAGGCGTATATGTCCAGCACGTCCGCCGGCGTGTGCCTGCCGCCCAGCCCGGCCGCCTCGATCCACGAGTCTATCTCGGCCCATATGCACAGGGCCACGAACGTGACGAAGCAGTGCCCCATGATGCCGAGGTCGCCGCGCATGTACGCCCTGTCCGCGCCCAGGACGTTCTTCGCGGCGTCGTAGCACTGCTCCACCTCGCACCTCTTCTTCATCATGGCGTACACCTCCCGGGGCGGGAGGTCCAGCGACGACAGCAGGACCATGTTGCCGGCCCTGCCGTCGTCGAGGGGCTCCCCCCCGGAGCGCTCCGCGCACTCGGCGCGGTCCACAAGCTCGTCGTTCATCGCGGACACGTTCTCGAAGCGGTACGCGCGCATGCCGTTCCAGGGCGCGCTCCCGAACCTGACCGCGCAGCCCTTCCACGCGAACAGCCCGTCGCCCGCGGACGCGGCGCCGTACGCCCTCGAGTCCCTCCTGGCCGGGACGATCCAGTCCAGGCCGCGGGCGCGCAGCGCGCCGAACACGCCCTCCTTGCAGTACCCCCTGTCCATGACCAGCGTCGTCCCCCGGGGCACGTCGAACTCGTCCAGCATGTCCTCGATGGACCGCTCGCCGACGTTGCCCGCCAGCACCTTCGCGTACTGCGGCCTCCCCGACGGGACGCCGCACGCCAGCAGGATGTTGAACTGCCTGCGCGCGAGCCCGTACCTGTTGTACCCCCTCTTCAGGATCGTCGCCCCCTCGGACCTGCTGAAGCACGCCGACAGGTCGACCGCCATGGACCCCTCGCGCCCGCGGACGGCGGCGAAGAACGCGTCCTGGGCCCCCCTGGCCCCGCCGATCCTCTCCAGCGCCTCGCCCAGCGCCTTGGGCGAGGTGCTCGGGGACGCGCCCAGGACGTCCTCCAGCCCCTTCCAGCACCTCCCCGCCCTGCAAAGCTCCCCCCGCCCGAGCACCCTGGCGAACGCCAGCAGGGCTATCTCGGGCCACTCCCGGGGGAAGTGCTCCCTCAGGGCGCCGATCACGGGGGCCGCCGCCCTGGCCAGGACCCTGGCGCTGCCGCCGTCCCTGACGTCCAGGACGGTCAGGTGCTCCCGGCGCGGCCTCGGCGCCCCGACGGTCCCGTCGGGGTTCAGCCTGCCCAGGTACTCGGACTCCTTGCGCCTCTTCTTCAGCTCCGGGTCCCACCTGGTGGTGGCCCTCTTGAGGTAGTGCGAGCCGCCGACCTTCTCGACGGTCAGCCCCCTCTCGCCCGCCCTCCTCCTCTCCTCCAGCCAGTCCCTGGCCCACTGATCGGGCTCGCATCCCATGTAGTACCCTATTAGGGTATAACTATTTAAGCGTGCCGCCCCGGCGGCGGCATGGGGCGCTGGCACGTTTCGCGCGCCGCGCCCGGACTCAGAAAAAACCGATTAAAATACCCTAATTGACGGAGTTAGAGTT
>JAIRPP010000011.1 GCA_031256955.1 Candidatus Methanoplasma sp.
ATCTGGACGCGAAGCTGGGGCTGTGGATCTATTCGGACCCGCCCGCCCCGCGGAGGGGGCGCGGGCGCCCCCGGAAGGATGGAGGGGGAGTTATACCCTAATCGACTGAGTTAGAGTTGAAACGAAGTCCATCCAGCAAGGGGGGGAGGGATTCGATGAAAACGAAAACAATGGGCCGGGACCGCGCCGGATTCAGCACGGTCATGGCGGCGGTCGTGCTGATCATCATAGTCGCGGCCGCCGGCGCCGCCGCCTACGTCGCCCTCGGGGGAGGGGGCGGGGGCGAGGACGGGGGAGAGAAGGAAGCGAGCGGCATGGGCGCGGGCTCCACGTTCGCATACGCCGCCGGGGGGAGCTCGATCGGGACGGAGATCCTCGGCGTGAGCGCGGACAAATACACGATCCGCTTCACTTCAGGCGCGATCAAGGACGCCACGTTCGCGGTCAAAAGGGCCGACGGCGGGGTGAGCGCGGGCGGAGAAGACGCCGCGCCCCTCACGCAGACCGGCGCCGGGGACGGGAGAGTGAGCGTCTACAGGATATCGTACAACGGGGCGGAGGCGGACGTCGCCGTCAAGAAGATCAACGGGGAGTACAACGTCTCCGAGGTCAAGATAGGCTCTACGGCCTACGTCCTCGACGAGTCCAAGAGCGTGGTCAAGCCCGTCGCCGCGCTGCCTTCCAATGTGGGGTCGCGCCTGGAGTACAGCTTCTCGTCCTCCGTGAAGATAAGCGGCTTCGACATCCCCATGGACATGGAGACGACCGGGAGCATCGTCGTCGAGTGCGACGGCGCGACCGCCGACGGGAGGTTCGTGTACTCCGTCAAAACGACGGTCTCCGTCGCAGGGATGGGCTCCGAGAGCGGATTCGTGTTCGTCATCAGCGACGATGCGGGCGCGGGCACCGTGCTCGCCGGGCAGGAGGACACCCCGTTCTCGTCCGTCGCGCCAACGGTCAAGCGCGGGCAGACCCTGAAGGGCACCATAGACGGGGACGTGACGGTCGACGTGTACGAGTACGCCCTGACCGCCGAGAACATCGCGGAGATGGCGGGGCTGGAGGGCCTCGGCTCAGCCGCGACGGGCTTCGCGTACAGGGTCTACATGGGCGACGGGTTCATGTACAAGGCCTCCTGCGATGTGAACATGGAGATCGAGGGGATCCTGCTGGAGATGTCTTCGGACACCGTCCTGACGGGGCGCTGACCCAAAAGCGGTCGGCTCTGCCGACCGCGCTCTTTTATTTAAACAACCAAGGGGTTACGACCACGAGATGGGCAGAGAGGAGCTTATAAACACCGCGCGCGCCATACTGGCGAAGGCCGGGTTCGACATATCGTCGGCCATAAACATGCGCAGCATATGCTTCGACGTCGTCGGCAGGAAGGACGACGTGCTGCTCATAATCAAGGTCCTCAGCAACATCGACGCGTTCTCCCGCGAGAACGCCGAGGAGATGAAGGCTCTCTCCGAGGCCCTGCGCGCCAGCCCCCTGCTCATAGGGGAGACCTCCAGCTCCGGGCCGCTGGAGACGGGGATCGTCTACAGCAGGTTCAAGATACCGATAATTTCCAACGAAACCCTGGCGGACCATCTCCTGGAAGAGGTCCCGCCGTTCATATTCGCCGCGCCGGGGGGCCTGTACGTCAGGCTGGACAGCGGCCTCCTGAGGGAGATGAGGGAGAAGAACGGGGTCAGCCTCGGGACGCTCGCGGAGACCGCGGGGGTGTCCAGGCGCACCATACAGATGTACGAGGCGGGCATGGGGGCGATGATCGACGCGGCCATACGCATAGAGGAGTTCCTCCAAGTCCCGATAATAGAGCCCCTGGACCCGTTCGAGTACAAGAGCGAGAAGAAGTCCGAGGACTACGAGGTGCACGACGGGGAGAGGACGTCCTCCGACCCGCTGAACCGCCTCCTGGACATCGGCTTCGCGATAACCCCTGTGACGAAGAGCCCGTTCGAGGCGGTCTCCAGGAGCCGGCGCACGCTGATACTCACAGGGATAGGGGCGGACGAGGACAAGCTCGTCCAGAAGGCGCTGGTGGCGGCGGAGATCTCCAGGATCGCCGGGAGGTACTCCCTGATCATAGTCGATAAAAAGGCCTCGGACAGCATAGACGGCACCGCCCTGGTCTCCAACGAGGAGCTGGAGAGGATAGACGACCGCGACGCGCTGACCGACCTCATAATGTCCAGGAGCGCCAGGAGATGATGAGCATCGATGTCGGCGGGTGCCGCGTGGACGTGCTGCCCGTGGTGAAGGGGCTGGTCTCCGAGGCGGCGAAGGTCAGGGAGGCGTACGGGGCGCACGAGGCTTACGGGGTCGCCCTCGGCATAGAGGAGATGACCGCGGTCGCGCGCCGGGGGGAGATGAACGGGGAATGCGAGCTTAGCGAGGTGGACCTGGTCTACGCGCACAGGCTGTCCGCCTTCGGGGACGTGACCGCCCCCGCGCCGGCGTTCTGCGAGATCGTGGACCTGTGCCTGGCGGACGGGGAGTCCGCCATACCGCTGGACATGAACAACGACCTGTTCAGCGCGGAATACGTCAAGAACGTCGGGATACTGGAGTTCGTCAGCGAGCACGGAATGGCCAAGAAGGGCATGAAGAAGAGGCTCGACGCCAGCTCCCCGGAGGCGTTCGCCAAGGACTGGGACGCGTTCATAAACAAGAGCAAGGGGTTCGCGAGGCTCGCCCGGCTGAGGGAGGCGCACATGGCGGGGCAGATAATGGAAACCGCGAAATACAGGGGATCCCTATTAGCTGTGATCGATGTCGAGCGGGCGGGCGGCGTGTTCTGCCTGCTCGGCGGGACGGAGCGCGACTGACATGGCGGACGGATGCCCGGAATGCGAGAGGAACAGGAGCCTGGGACACAGGTTCTGCAGCGCGTGCGGAAGGAGCCTGGAAAGCGGCCTCTGGGAAGGCCCGCTGTCCGCGATAATGGTCATAGCCGCCATAGCCGTGGCCGCGCTGGCGGTCGTCGAGGCTGTCAGCCTCGCGGCCAACGCCGGGCCCGTCTTCGAATACATAGAGGGCGCGGGATACACCCTCTTCATCCTCGCCCCGAAGGCGGTCGGCGTGATCGCACTCGAAGGCATCGCCCTTCAGGCGTACTGGATCCTGCTGATAGCCGTCATTCTGGCGTGCGTCGCGTACTCGCTGGTCCGGTTCACGAGGGCACTGGCCCCCGCCGACATGGGGGGCCCGGCTGAGAAGGCGGAGGACACGGCCGTGTTCTGGGTCGCCGCCTTCGTGGCGCTCAACATCTTCGTCACGCTGACGTACAACATAGCCATATCCGCGTTCGGCCACTCCATAGACTCGTCCTGGATCGAGGAGACCCCGGAGAGGAAGCTCCAGTTCCTGCTGGCGGACGCGGGGGTCTGGGAGGAGATCGCGGCGCGCGTCGTTTACATAGGGGCCCCGATGGCCGTGATCGCCCTCGCCGCCCGCAGGGGGGCCTTCGAGTCCCTCAAGTGCCTGTTGGGCGGGTTCGGCATGAGCAAGGCCTCGGTCGCGCTCATAATCGTATCCGCCGCGATATTCGGGCTGGCGCACATGGAGGGCTGGGGATTCGAGAAGGTGCCCCCGGCGATGGTCATGGGCGCGGCCCTGGGATACCTGTTCGTGAGGTTCGGGCTCTACGCGGCCATACTGGCGCACTTCGTCAACGACTACATGTCCGCGATAGGATGGCTCACGGGGAGCCTCGCGCTCGAGGCGATAGTCATGCTGTGCCTGCTGGCGGTCGGCGCGGCCGCGCTGGCGTACATCTTGAAGAAGCTCGTCGGGGCGGGCCTGCCCTCCCTGCCCCTGCTGCCCCGGTGGAAGGGCCCGGGGTCACCCAAGTAACTTCTCCAGGGCCGCCTTGGACCTTATGGCGGACTCGAGGCTCCTGGACTCTATTATGTAGTCCCCGGAATAGCCCTTCAGCCTCGACAGGGCCTTGGCGAAGTCTATGCTCCCCTCTCCGATGGCCAGGTGAGCGTCCCTGTCCCCGTCGTTGTCGTGGATGTGGACGTTCGCGATCCTGTCGCCGAACGCGTCCAGGAACCCGTCGATGCATCCGGCGGTGTTGGCGTGGCCTATGTCGAAGCATATCCCGACGTCCGTCCCGTCCACCAGCGCCCCCAGCTCCTCCGGGGTCCTCCCGAGCATCACGGGGACCTGTGGCATGTTCTCCACCGCGACGGCCACGCCGTACTGCGCGGCCGCCCTGGATATGGTCTTCAGCGACAGCCTCGCGAGCTCCGCGGACCTCGCCTCCACGCCTTCCACGGCGAACGAGCGCAGGCCAGGGTGGACCGTCACCGTCCTGGCGCCCATGGCCGCCGCGTGGTCCATGGCGACGAACATCTCCAGGATGGCGGCCTCCCTGAGCCTGTCGCTCAGCGAGGCGATGTTGACGTCGCATATGGGGGCGTGCACCGAATAGGTCATGTCATAGCCCCCCCTGGCCTCCAGGAACCTCTCCGACCACAGATCCACCGAGTGCCTCGCCTCCGAGAATATCTCCCAGTGGCCGAAGTGCTTGGAGACCGCCTCCCACGTCTCCTCGGGGTCCGCCGCGCAGAACCCGGGGCACGAGACCCCGATCAAGGCCTCACCTCCTCTCCGTCCACGGTCGCGGGGGCGACGCGGTCTATGAGCCCCTGTATGTCCTCGTCGGCCACGGACACCTCTATGGCTCCCAGGATCGGGCGCGGGTCCGTGAAGGACACCTTCCCGACGGTGGCGACCTGCTTGTTGAGGTACACCACCGTCCTGCCCCCCCTGATCCCCCTTATGAGCGAGCTCCTGGCGCTGTCGAGGATCTTCTGCCTCCGTATGAGCTTGGAGAAGGCCTCCAGGTCCGCCGTCCCCGAGAGGCGGCCGCCCTCTTCGGACAGGTCCGCCGTCGGGAATATCCGCATGACGGCGTCCCTCACCTTCGCTGGGTCTTCCGTAGGATAGACTGGGCACGATATCTCTGCTGAGGCCATGGCGATGCCATGCTTCGCGGATATTTAACTGCGCCCTCCGGACGCGCGGGGCGGGCCCGTCAAGTTTTTAGGATGCTAACACATGGAGGCGGGCATGAAGGAAGAGGTGCTGGGCGCAGTGGCTAGGAGGAACGTTTTCCTGTCCCCGGACGCGCTGGAAATGGTTATGTCCAACTCCGACCCGCTCTCTTTCGTGAACACGGTCCTGTCCGCCCTGTCCAAGAGCGCGATGTTCGTCAGCAAGAAGGACATCATGGACTGCATAGCGGGGGACAAGGTCCTGTTCGAATCCGCCAACGAGCGCGTCCGCAAGAACAAGCTGGTCTCCGACCTCGCGGTGGCTAGCGGGACCGACGTGACGGGGTGCTCCACCTGCGAGGGCAAGATAAACGACTTCGTCGTCTACTTCAAAAACAGGTTCTCCATGCTGTCGAAGATACTGAGGGAGAACAGGGATTTCATGAAGTCCGAGCCCGCGGGCGACGTGTGCTCCATAAAGAGGGCCTTCGACCGCGGCGGGAGGGACGCGAAGATAATAGGCATGGTCTACGAGAGGAGCGAGACCAGGAACGGGCACAAGAGGATAGTCGTTGAGGACGAGGAGGGGAAGTGCACCGTCCTCATAACCAAGGACTCGCCCATGGCGTCGGAGACCTTCACCGACGACGAGGTCATAGGGGTGTGCGGGAAGCCGTCCACGAAGGGGGACCTGTTCATAGCCAACAAGATATTCCGCCCGGACGTCCCGTCCGGGAGGAGATGGGTCCCGTCGGATTCCAGCGCGTCCGTGGCCATACTCTCCGACGCGCACGTCGGCAGCCACACCTTCCTGAAGAGCCAGTGGAACGCGATGATCTCATGGCTCAAGGCCAACGCCTACGAGTCGGAGATCGACTACCTGATCCTCCCGGGAGACGTGGTGGACGGCATAGGGATATACCCCGGGCACGACAAGGACCTGGACGTGAAGGACATATATCGGCAGTACGAGATGCTGTCGGAGTACCTCAAGGAGATCCCGGACCACATGAAGATCGTGGTGCAGCCGGGGAACCACGACGCCGTCCGCCCCGCCGAGCCCCAGCCCGCCCTCGGAGGGGACTTCGCCAAGTGCTTCGATTCGGAGGTCATCCTGACCAGCAACCCCGTGTCCCTGAAGATAGAGGGGCGCAACATCCTCACGTACCACGGCAAGAGCATAGACGACTGGGTCGCCAAAGTGAGCGGCATGAGCTACGACGACCCCGCCAGAGCCATGAAGGAGATGCTTGTCAGGCGCCACCTGTCGCCGATATACGGCGCGAAGAACCCGCTGGCCCCGGAGAAGAAGGACTATCTGGTCATCGAGACCGCGCCGGACGTGTTCATATCGGGGCACGTGCACGGGGCCGCCCATCTGGACTACAGGGGGGTGAAGGTCATCAACGCGTCCGCGTGGCAGGGACAGACGGAGTATCAGAGGTCCCACAACTTCAGCCCGGAGCCGGCGGTGATGCCCGTGGTGAACCTCGGTAGCGGGCGCGTGGACATGAAGCGGTTCGATTGAGGGGATCATTTCCCCGATATCCCGCGCAGGATCCCGATCCTCTCTGACAGGGCGGCGCACAGCCTCGCGCCCCTGGCCTCGGATTCCCTCGACGGCCTCGACATGCGGGACAGTATCTCTGCGAACTCGCCCTCGATGCCGTCCAACGCGTCCAGATCCAGCCATGAGAAGTCCTTCACCAGGCGTATCTGGTTCGAATGCCTGCTCCTGAACGGCTTGCTCCCTATCCTATCGCTGGCGGGATCTATGTCCTCCGTCAGCTCCCTGCACCACATGGACGTGCCGCTATCGTAGATGGGAGCCATGGACAGCGGCTCCAGAGAGTTCGCGTCGCGAACGACGCCGAAGTTGTTATAGTGACGATCGGTGTTACAGATGATGAAATCTAGGACGATCATCATGTCCGTGCCGAGACGGGCGTCCTTGACGCCCATGCCTTCGGCCATGGATACGAACGCCTCGTATTCGGATATGCTACTGTCCCTCCCCATCCGCTTCTTGAGATGCCACGCCGAAACCAGCTCCGTGTCGCCGTCTATGAAATCCTCGCACGCGCAACACATCTCCCCTCCGATCTCCATCGCATCGTATCTCACGTGCGGGATGCCCAGGCGTTTGCATATGCGGGATGCCAGGACCTCATTCGCAGGCTCGGCGCGATAAGGCGCGGTCCCACCTTTTATGAGAATGCGCCTCCCGCCCATTATTTTCCACTTCTTTCTCAATGCACCATCTGAGGTGTTATCTGGAGACATTAGGCTCGGGTCTCCTGCACCCATCTTCCCGAACAACATGTCTCCCACGTCTTCGCTGAAGTCATTGTCGAAGAAGTTCACGTCCGCCCATTGCAGATCCAGGCCTTCGGGGCATGCCCAATACTGGTCGGACAGGCTAAGCCCCAGGCTCTTTCTGAGAAGCTCCTGGGGGAAACAGAGCCCCAGGGACTCCAACATCTCCGTCAGCCCTTCGCGGCTAGACGGAATGGATCTGCCCCTCCACCATTCTCTGAGGGATGCCTCGTCTAGCCCGTCTTTCGCGAGCGCACCCATGGGGATGCGGCTCTCGTCGAATATCCGAGACGCGGTTTCGATCTCCCCGGTCGAGTTCAGCTCGATCGAAGCCACATCGATATCCTTGTGCTTCAGCACGTATCCGTCGAACACTCTCGTCTAGGCATGGTCGCATTTCATGTATCTCGGTTCCTGCGCAGGCATTTCTTATATGGAAACTGCGCCCGCGCATATGATCCTATCCCCCTCGAGACTCCATGGGTCACGCGTCGCCGGCCTTTTCGGGCGCGCCCTCTCCGGAGGCTCCGCCGTCGGCCTTGGAGGCCGCCCGCTTCGCCTCGGCGTAGCTCTTCTTCTTCGGAGCGGTCTGGATCTGGATCTTCTTGGATCCGGCTTCTCTGCCGCCGACGGCGGAGATTATGGAGTCCGCGGCGCGCTCCGGGACCTCGAAATAGGACGCGGAGTCTCCCAGCCCTATCCTGCCGATCTCCGACGCGTCCACTCCGGACGCGTCCGCGACGAGCTTCGTTATCTGCGCCCTCCCCATGCCGTCCCCCCTCCCGAGGTTTATCTGGAGCATCCTCCTGCCGTTGGGCGATGGGCGTTTCTCCGCCGCGAGCCCGCCCTGCGCCGGCTCTGCGGGTACGGGGCGCTGCCTGCGCGGGCGCGGGATCGGCGCGTCCTGCGACGGAGCCTCTGCGACGGGAGCGCGCCCGGGCGCGCCCGCCTCCGGGACCCTGGCCGCGCGGGCTTCGCCCGAGTCGCGCCTCTCGCGGGCCCGGGGAGCCGCGTCTTCCCGCCTGCGCCTCTCGCGCACCGGGCGGGCCGGGGCCTCGCGCTCCTCCTCCTGATCGCCCGCCGGCGGCCTGCCGCTCCCGAAGCTCGGGAGGTCCTCCGCGCGGGACCTCTCTATCCTGGATCCCGCCGCCGCCTCGTACGCTCTCAGGAGGCGGTCTTCGGATTTGGTCATGAAGGACACCGCCGCGCCCTCCCTCCCGGCCCTGCCGGTGCGGCCTATGCGGTGCACGTAGGTCTCCGGGTCGAGGGGGGAGTCGTAGTTGACCACCAGATCCACCATGTCCACGTCCAGGCCCCTGGCCGCCACGTCCGTGGCCACGAGGACGTTCGCCTTCCCCTCCCTGAACCTCTTTATCACGCGGTCCCTCTTGTTCTGGGGCATGTCGCCGTGTATGCCCTCTGCGCGGAGCCCGCGGGGCAGGCTCCCCGCCAGGTCGTCCACCATCCTCTTGGTCTGGCAGAACACGATCGCCTTCGGGACCCCGTTGCCCAGTATGCGCTCCAGCCTCTCCAGCTTCCCGGGCCTGGACACGGGCACGCAGTACTGCCTCGTGCTGCCCGACCCCACCTGCCCCGACGGGATGCTTATGTCCTCCGGGTTCGTCATGTACTTGTCCGCCACCGCCCTCACGGGGCCGGACATCGTCGCCGAGAACAGCGACGTGCGCCTGGCCTTGGTCTTCCCGAGTATGAACTCGAGCTCGTCGGCGAATCCCATGTCCAGCATGCGGTCCGCCTCGTCCAGGACCAGCTCCGTCACGAAGGAGAGGTCCAGGTGGCCCCTCTCGATCATGTCCTTGACCCTGCCGGGCGTGCCCACCACTATGTCCACCCCCCTCTCCAGCCCGCGTATCTGCGGCTCCATCCTGGCGCCGCCGTAGATCGCTATGCTGGTGTGCCGGGTGTACTTCGCCAGCTTGAACGCCTCCGCCTCTATCTGCACCGCGAGCTCCCTGGTGGGGGCCAGCACGAGCGCGGTGGGGGACTGGGACAGGCGCTTCGTCCTGCACAGCATGGGCATGGCGTACGCCCCCGTCTTTCCAGTGCCCGTCTGCGCCAGGACCACCATGTCCCTGCCGCTGAGGCCGACGGGTATCGCGGCGACCTGGACCGGAGTCGGCTCCGTCCATCCCATCTCCGCGGCCGCGTCGCATATCTTCTTACCGACTCCGAGCTCCTCAAAGGTTGCCATCTGATCATTCCCAATACAAAATGCCCGAGTCGACCCGGGGCGTTCGATATCTCAGCCTTCGTAGGCGGGACCGTATATAAACCTGCGCTTTGGGGGATCAGTCTCCGACCACCGATTCCGCGGACTGTATGCACTTGGTCAGCACGGAGTACGCGCTGATCATGTCCGCCTCGCCCACGATGAATATGGTGTCCGTGTGGCAGCTGACGGTCTCCTCTATGTTTATCCCCGCGTCCGAGAGGTTGGTGATGAGGTACGCTATGACCCCGCTGGTGTTCACTATCTTCTCGGGGGACTTCACGGCTATCTCCACCAGGTTCTCGCGGATCTTGATTATGTTGAACCTGCCGACGGTGTCCATTATCCTGTCCTTCAGCGCGCGGTCCGCTATTATCGTGACCGCGGACGCGGACTGGACGCACTGCATTATGGAGTTCTCGTTCCAGAGGTCCTTGAACAGGCTGTCCATCTTGTGCAGGACGGTCCAGTCGTTCTTCGCCGTGACGATGCACGTCTTGGTCCTCATCTCCAGCCTGCTGTCCCTGAGGATCCTGAGTATGCTGATCTCATGGTCCGTGGTGACGTTGAGCCTGCCCGCGTAGCGGCGGCACGCGATCATGACCGCCTCCTCGTTGTCCACATCCAGCTCCTTTTTTATGACGCGCGCGAGGGACGAGTAGTTTATGAGCCCTTTCGCGACGCAGTCCTTTATGCTGGGATGCGCGTCGATGTATGCTCTGGTACGCTCTGCGAGGCTCTCCTTGGGCGCGTTGCTGGACATCGTGCGTGAATCCGCGAGGAAGTATATATGCCCTATTTCGAACAAAAGGGAATGTAAAAAGTTTGAAAACCAAATCGCGTGTCCATTATGACAGGAACTCCGCGAACAGGCGCGTGAACTCGTCCCTCTGCGCCTCGGAGAGGATCAGCGGCGGGATCAGCCTTATGACGCTCCCGTGGCAGACGTTGACCAGGATCCCCGCCTCCATCATCCGCTCGCGCACGCCCTTCGCGGTCTCCTCCGAATCCGTCTCCGCCCCTATCAGGAACCCGCGCCCGCGGACCTCCCTGACCCTGTCCGAGCCTATGGCCCTCAGGTCGGAGATCCACTCCCCGCCGATCCTGGAGACCTTGTCCAGGAGCCCCTCCTCCTCGATTATGTCTATGACCGCGCAGCCCGAGGCGCACACCAGCGGGTTCCCGCCGAAAGTGGTGCCGTGGGTGCCCGGGACCATGACTTTCGCCAGCTCCTCCGTGGCCAGGACCGCGCCCAGCGGGAGCCCCCCTCCGAGGCCCTTGGCGACGGTTATGACGTCGGGGGTCACGCCGTAGTGCTCGGTGCAGAACCACTTCCCTGTCCTGCCCATGCCGGTCTGCACCTCGTCGGCCACCAGGACCGTCCCGTTGTCGGTGCATATGTCCCTGAGCGCCTTGTAGAACGACGGGTCGGCGGACACCACGCCGCCCTCGCCCTGGATCGGCTCGTACAGGAGCGCGGCGGTGTCCCTGCCGACGACCTCCTTCACCGACTCTGCGTCCCCGTACCTGTAGTATCTATAAGCCCCGCTTATGAGGGGCTCGAAGGACTGGCGGTACTTCTCCTGCCCCGTCGCGCCGAGGGATCCCGCCGTGCGGCCGTGGAACCCGTTCAGGGCGGATGCGATCTCGCCGCGGCCCGTGTACCTGACGGCCATCTTCATGGCCCCCTCGTTGGCCTCCGCCCCGCTGTTGACGAACAGGGACCGGCACAGGCCCCCGGGGGCTATGGACGCCAGCCTCTCCCCCAGCTCCGCCCTCTCCCTGCACATGTAGAGGTTGGAGCAGTGCGCTATGCGCGAGATCTGCCCGCTCATGCGCGCGACCCACTCCGGATGGGAGTACCCTATCGCGTTGACCGCGATCCCCGCGACGAGGTCCAGGTACCTCCTGCCGTCCAGGCCGTACAGGTACGCGCCCTCCCCGCGCTCGAACGCCAGGGGCGTCTGCGAATAGTTCTGGAACAGGTACTTCGAAGAGGCCTCCTCGACCTCCGCCTGGCTCATCTCTCCGGTCATCTGACTATCACCGTCCCGCGGCGCGCCCCCTTTATCGCGTCCGATATCATGCTCCCGCCGTCGCGCCCGCTCACCATGCGGACCCTGGCGACCCCCGCCGCCAGCGCGTCGCGGCACGCCTCCACCTTGGGGACCATGCCCCCGGATATGGTCCCGTCCGCTATCATCCCGTCCGCGTCCGCCAGCGACAGCACGTCGATCTTGGACGACGGATCGGAGACGTCCGCCAGCACCCCGGGGACGTCCGTGACCGCTATCATCTCCCTGCAGCCGATGCCGGCCGCTATGCCCGCGGCCATCGTGTCCGCGTTCACGTTGAGGCGCGCCCCGCTCCCGTCGGCCCCTATGGGGTAGATCACGGGCACCACCTTCTCGGCCAGGAGGTCCGAGATCATCCTGGAATCCACGGACTCCACCTCCCCCACCAGCCCCAGGTCGACGGAGACCCTCTCCCCGCCGACGACCGCCTCCGAGGGCGGCTTGCGGCGGCACAGGGAGCACATCGCGCCCGACATCCCGACCGCCCTGACCCCGGACTCCTCCAGGGCCGCGACCATCTCCGCGTTGATCCCGCGCAGGACCTCCTCTGCGACTTCGAGGACCCTCTCGTCGGTCACGCGGACCCCCGCGATCTTCGTAGTGGGTATGCCCCTCCGGTCCAGCTCCGCCGATATCTCGGGGCCGCCGCCATGCACTATGACGACGCGCCTGCGCCTGCGGATCGCGTCCGCGACCTCCGCCGCCAGGCGGAGCATGTCCTCCCTGCCGCGCAGGGCGTTCCCCCCGAACTTCACGAGATACGAGTCCATGGGATCACGACGCGTACTCCGCGTTTATGCGGACGTAATCGTAGGTGAGGTCGCACCCCCACCCCGTCGCGCTCTCGCTCCCGATGCCGAGGTCCACGGCTATGACCACCTCTTTGTTGTCCATGGCCATCCTGACGACCTCGACCGCCCTCTCCTCCTGGAACACCGGCGCGCCGGAGTCCAGTATGGGGACCTCCATGTCGCCTCCCTTTATGGTGAGGTGCACGTCCTCCAGGTTGAACCTGCAGCCGCTGTTGCCGAGGGCCATCATTATCCTGCCGTAATTGGGGTCCGACCCGAAGATCGCGGACTTCACCAGGGGGGAGTTTATGATCTTCTTGGCGGCCAGGCGCGCGTCCTCCTTGGTCTCCGCGCCGGTGACCTGGACCTCTATCAGCTTGGTCGCGCCCTCCCCGTCGATGGCGATCATCTTGGCTATCTTCGCCATGACCATCTCCAGGGCCTCCCTGAACGCCGGGTCGTCGTCCGCGAACCCGCCGCGGGCCTTGCCGTTGGCCAGCATTATGCACGTGTCGTTCGTGGACTGGTCCCCGTCCACGGAGACCATGTTCATGGTGTCGTCCAGGATCTCCTGCCACGCCCCCTTGAAGCGCGGCGACAGCGCCGCGTCGGTGGTCACCAGCGACAGGGTGGTCCCGTGGAGGACCTTCAGGTGCGGCGCGATCATGCCGCTGCCCTTGGATATGGCTCCGATGTACACCAGGGTCCCGTCCTTGAGGCGGACGCGCACGGCGCACTCCTTCTTGAGCGTGTCCGTGGTCATTATGGCCTCTGCCAGGAGGCCGTCCGCCTCCCTGCCCTCGTCCAGCTCCTTGGCGGCGCGGCTTATGCCGTACCTGACCTTGTGCATGTCCATGAAGCGCCCTATCAGGCCCGTGGACATCACCCCGACCTCCCTCGGGTCGAGGTTCAGCTCCGCCGCGGCGGCCTGCTTCATGGCCATCGCGTCCTCTATCCCGCGGCGGCCCGTGAGCGCGTTCGCGTTGCCGCTGTTGATGACCACGGCGGAGAGCTTCTGCGAGTTCTCCCTCATCATCACCTGCACCGGCGCGGACTTGACCGCGTTGGACGTGTATCCCACGAACGCCGTCGCGGGCACCTCCGAGTACAGCATGCCCAGGTCCAGCGCCCTGTATTTCACTCCGCTGTGCACGCCCGCCGCCTTGAACCCCTGCGGAGTCGTCACTCCTCCCTCTATGATCTCTACCATGTCAAACACCAAGCCCCGGCGCATCCAAGCCGGCTCCCTCGTCTAGGCCCAGCATGAGGTTCATGCATTGGACCGCCTGCCCCGACGCGCCCTTAACGAGGTTGTCGAGGACCCCGAACGCGACTACCGTCCCGCGGGCCTCGCGGAACCCCACGTGCGCGTGGTTGGACCCGGCCACGGCGCGGATGGACGGCTCGTCCACGAAGTGGACGAAGCGCTCCCCCCCGTACTGGTCGCGGTACGCCCGCGACAGGTCCCCCGGATCCGCCCCCTCCGCCAGACCCATGTAGCAGGAGGACAGCATCCCGCGCACTATGGGGACCAGCTGGGGAGTGAAGAACACCTCCGGCTCCATCCCCGAGAACAGGCCCACGGCCATCTCCATCTCGGGGGTGTGGCGGTGGGTCCCCACGCTGTACGGGACCACCGACTCCCCGCAGAACGGGTGATGGAGGCGGGCGGACGGGACCATGCCCGCGCCGGAGGTCCCGCTCTTGCCGTCCACTATGACGCGGGACCCCACCAGGCCGCGCTTGGCCAGGGGCGCGATCGCCAGGGCGGCGGACGTGGCGTAGCACCCCGGGTTCGCCACGAGGTCCGCCCCGCGGATCTCGCCGCGGAAGAGCTCGGGGAGGCCGTAGACGGCCTCCCCCAGGTTTTTCGCGTCCTTGTGCTCGTGCCCGTACCACTTCTCATACTGCGCCGGGTCGCGCAGGCGGTAGTCCCCGGACATGTCTATGGCCTTCGCGCCCGAATCCAGGATCGCCGGGACCTCCTCCATCGCCACGCCGTGGGGCGTGGCCACGAAGACCAGGTCCAGCCCCGACGGGTCCAGCCTCTCCGAGAAGGCGATGTCCGTGTATCCCTTCAGGAACGGGCTCACGTCCGAGACCTTCCTGCCTGCGCTCTGGCGGGACGTCATCGCGGCGATCTCGACGCCGGGATGGCGGCAGAGGATGCGCGCGAGCTCGCTCCCGGTGTACCCGGTGCCTCCGATTATTCCTATTTTTATCAAATCGGCTTCCCTGTCCTATATAGATGCCACTCTGAACATCTAATAAAAAGATGTTGTTTAATTTCAGACATGACTTGTCGGCATGATTGCAACGGATCCCTGGGACGGCGACATGCTGACACGGCGCCGTATTTCCGACACGGGGAGACTGGCGGACGGGGCCGGGGGATCGAGGGGGGGTCGCGAGGGCGCGGCCCGTCGGGCGAAGCGCGCGCCGCGTAGAGTAATGATTTAAACGGGCGAAGCGCATCATCGGTCGATCAAGATGGCCTCCAATAAGGAAAACAAAGATTCGAGCGGGAAGAGGGAGAGGATCGTCCTGGCGTACTCCGGCGGTCTGGACACGTCCGTCGCCATAAGATGGCTCGGCGAGAAGCACGGCCTCGACGTCATAGCGGTCGCCGTGGACGTGGGACAGCCCCCCAGCTCCGACGACATCATCGCCCGCGCCCTCAGGAACGGCGCGGCGGAGGCCGAGCTGGTGGACGCCAAGAGGGAGTTCGCGGAGGAGTACATCTGGCCCGCGCTCAAGGCGAACGCGGTGTACCAGGGGGTGTACCCCCTCAGCACGTCCGTCGCCAGGCCCCTCATAGCCAAGAAGCTGGTGGACGCCGCCCACAGGCACGGCGCGAAGTACATCGCCCACGGCTGCACCGCCAAAGGCAACGACCAGGTCAGGTTCGACGTGGGGATAGTCTCCATGGACCCGGACCTGAAGATCATCGCGCCCATGAGGGAGTGGGTGATGACCCGCGAGGACGAGATAGAGTACGCCAGGAAGAACGGCGTGGAGATCATAGTGAAGAAGGAGAGCCCGTACTCCAGGGACGAGAACCTCTGGGGCGCGTCGTGCGAGTGCGGGATCATAGAGGACGCGTGGAGGGAGCCTCCCGCGGACGCCTGGGTGCACACCGCCGATCCGAGGGACGCGCCCGACGAGCCCGAGTACATGGAGATCGGGTTCGAGAAGGGGATCCCCGTCTCGATAGACGGGAAGAGGATGGGGGCGGTGGAGCTCATACGGGAGGCGCACGCGCGCGCCGGGAGGAACGGCGTGGGCCGCATAGACCACGTGGAGGACCGCCTGGTCGGGATCAAGAGCAGGGAGACCTACGAGTGCCCCGCCGCGGCCGTCCTGATAGAGGCGCACCGCGCCCTGGAGGGCATGACCCTCACCAAGGACGTCATAGAGTACAAGAGGGGGGTGGAGCAGAAGTTCGCCCAGCTCATATACGACGGGCTCTGGTTCGGCGGGCTGAAGGAGCCCATATGCGCCTTCGTGGACGCGACCCAGGAGTACGTCTCCGGGACCGTCAGGGTCAAGATGTTCAAGGGGAGGTGCTCCGTCGTCGGGCGCAAGTCCCCGTACTCCCTGTACGACACGGGGCTGTCCACCTACGCGGAGGGGGACTCGTTCGACCACGCGTCCGCCACCGGCTTCATCTACTGCTGGGGCCTGCCCGACAGGACGGCCGCCAGGGCGCACAAGAAGTGATCCCATGGGCAAGGCGCTGTGGTCCGGGAGGTTCGAGGGGGGCATGGACTCCTCCACGCTGGCGTTCACGTCGTCTCTGGACGTGGACTCCGCGCTGGCGTTCTACGACGCCATGGGCTCCATAGCCCACGCGGAGATGCTGGGCGCGCGCGGGGTGATCCCGAAGGGCGACGCGGAGGCCATAGTGAGGGGGCTCAGGGACATAGCTGGGCGCATACGCGGCGGCGGGTTCGACATGGACCCGTCGCTGGAGGACGTGCACACGAACATAGAGAACAGCCTGACGGAGGCCATAGGCCCCGCCGGCGGGAGGCTGCACACCGGGCGCAGCAGGAACGACCAGGCGGTCACGGACCTCAGGATGTTCCTGAGGGACGCGTGCACCGAATCGGCGGACGGCCTGCGGGAGCTGGCGGAGAGCCTGCTGCGCGTCGCGGAGGCGCATGCGGACGCGGTCATGCCCGGGTTCACCCACATGCAGCACGCCCAGCCCATAACCCTGGCGCAGCACCTGCTCGCCCACGTGTTCAGGCTCCTCAGGGACGCGGACAGGTTCATGGACGCCAGGAGGCGCATGAACCTGTGCCCGCTGGGATCCGCGGCCATGGCGGGCACCACGTACCCCATAGACAGGGATATGACCGCGAGGCTGCTGGGGTTCGACGGGCCGACGGAGAACTCGCTGGACTCGGTGAGCTCCAGGGACTTCGCGGCGGAGGCGGCGTTCTGCGCCGCCATGGCGATGGTGGACGCCTCGTCCCTCTGCGAGGAGATCGTGCTCTGGTCGTCCCAGGAGTTCGGGTTCGTCGAGCTGGACGACAGGTACGCCACGGGATCGTCCATCATGCCCCAGAAGAAGAACCCGGACGTGGCGGAGCTGGCCAGGGGCAGGGCCGGGAGGGCCATAGGGGACCTGGCGTCCGTGCTGATAATGTCGAAGGGGCTCCCGCTGTCGTACAACCGCGACCTCCAGGAGGACAAGGGGGCGGTCATGGACTCGCTCTCGGTCCTGTCCGGGTGCCTGGGAATCCTCGCCAAGGCGGTGTCCACGGCGAGGTTCGACAGGGACAGGATGAGGGGCGCGACCAGGCTGGGGTTCATGAACGCGACGGATCTGGCCGACTACCTGGCCACCAAGGGCGTGCCGTTCAGGGAGGCGCACGGGATCGCGGCGGAGGCGGTCAGGATGTGCATATCCAGGGGGATGTGCCTGGAGGACATGAGCGCAGAGGAGATGGCGGGCCTGTCGGACAGGATCGGCGGGGACGTGTTCGAGGCGATCTCGATAGAGGCGTGCGTCGAGAGGAGGCGCTCGGCGGGAGGGACCTCGTCGCAGTCCGTGAAGGCCCAGGCGGATCTCGCCCGCGAGAGGCTGGCCGCCCTCGCGGCGGAGACGGATTCTCAGAGGAAGGCGGCGGCGGCCCTCTGGGCGAGGCTCATGGGCGAGGCGACAGAGTAAACGGGTTCGGAGGCTTTGCCTCCGATCCCTTTCCGTGCGCCACAGAAGCGGTTTTCTAAAAAGTTTTTTCTGAATTCGGAAAAAAAATAAATATTCTAGAAGAGTTTTCTGAATTCGGAAAAAATATCCCAGGAAAGAGCCATGCTGAAAGAACTGAAGAGAGAGATGTACCTCGAGAAGATCAGGCCGTTCTACCATATGGACCTCATAAAGGCGGTCACGGGCGTGCGCAGATGCGGGAAGTCGGTCCTGCTGAGACAGATCATGGCCGAGCTGGAGGAATCCGGAGTCGAGGGGGATCGGATAATATACATGAACTTCGAGAGCATGGAGCACGCGGGCGTGAAGACCGCGGAGGACCTCTACGCCGCGATAAACCCCAAGCTGTCGAGGGAGCCCGTCATGTACCTTTTCTTCGACGAGATCCAGCAGGTCCGCGACTTCGAGAGGGCGATAAACTCGTTCAGATCGGAATGGGGGTGCAGCATATTCATAACCGGGTCGAACGGCAGGCTCCTGTCGGGAGAGCTTGCCACGCTCCTGACCGGCAGGTTCGTGGAGTTCCGCGCGATGCCGTTCACGTACAGGGAAGTGGTCGAATACAAGGGGCTGAACGGCATCCCGCTGTCGGAGAGGGAGCTGGAGGAGTACGTCAGGCGCGGAGGATCCCCGGTGAGGCTCCAGCTGCCGTCCGAGGAGAGCGCGAGGGCTGTCGCCCAGGACCTGTACGGATCCATCATAGCCAAGGACATATTGACGCGGTTCAAGGTTCCTGACGCGGACCTCATGAACAGGATACTGGACTTCCTCATAGACAACTCGGGGGACCTGTTCTCGTCCAACTCCGTCAAGAAACACATGGCGTCGGAAGGCAGGCCGGCGTCCCCCGAGAAAGTCATGAACTACGTCGGCTATGCGGTCGCGTCCATGATCGTCAGCAAGGTCAGGAGGTACGACCTGAGCGGGAAGAGGTTCCTGAAGACGCTCGAGAAGTATTACGTGGCGGACACCGGGATGATGTTCGCGAGACGGGAGGGGCAGGCGATAGACTGGGGATCGTGCATCGAGACGGTGGTCCACAACGAGCTGGCGGCCAGGGGGTACGGCGTGAGCATAGGCGCGACCGGGACGGGGGAGATCGACTTCATAGCCGTGAAGAAGGGGCGCTCCGACCCGATATACATACAGGCGTGCTACCTCCTCAGCGACGAGAGGGTCGTCGAGAGGGAGTTCGGGCCACTCCTGGGATTGAGGGACAACCACCCCAAATACGTGATATCCATGGACCGGGTCGACATGTCCAGGGACGGCGTGAGGCACCTGAGGCTGGTGGAGGACTTCCTGATGTCGGACGAGGACCTCTGACGCGGCGCCCACATAGCGCGCGCAGTCGCGGCGGGGGCGGGACGGTTTTCCGCCCAGCCCCGCCCGCATGCGAAACGGAACGGAATCGAGCCTGCATCAGCATTAAATACGCATTTGAATTTAGGGGCATTGGACGCAACTGTAATCTAGCTGGTCAGGATTCAAGCCTTCCAAGCTTGCTACCCGGGTTCGAATCCCGGCGGTTGCACTCCATTCCGATCCCGCGATTTTGAGACATGGGAGCGCAAGTATACACGGTCTGTGGATGAAAGATAGGGACAGAATATCTTGTGACGCATTATCTTCATAGAGAGATGTATTCTCAGGTCGCCCTTGACCCCATTGGATGTTGAGAAATGCACCAAGATCGCGTCAAAAATCTGCAGGGACACGGGGTTCGAATTGATAGATGTCTGGAAATCCATGATTGTAACTCTAACTCCGTCAATTAGGGTATTTTAATCGGTTTTTTCTGAGTCCGGGCGCGGCGCGCGAAACGTGCCAGCGCCCCATGCCGCCGCCGGGGCGGCACGCTTAAATAGTTATACCC
>JAIRPP010000002.1 GCA_031256955.1 Candidatus Methanoplasma sp.
TCCCCCTCCCCAGTCCCTTCGCGGACCCCTTTTGATCGGGTATCGTCCATCTCATTCCTCCTGGGTAACTCGTTTCCCCGCATGGATCGCCGCCCGGAGATATAAAGCATCGCCAATCCGGATGCCTGGCTAATGGAATCGTGGACGGCGATTCCAGGCGCCTCCTCCGATAATCGCCGCGAAGGGTTTCGAGAGGGGGGCGTCGGCGCCGCGATAGCATCTTTATAAGCGCAAGCCGATTAGATCTCATGTCGCGCGATGACGCATCCGCCGAGGGCATCCTCAACATGGTCCTGGACGAGGTCGACGACATGATCTCCATCCTAGACGGCGACCACAACATAATCTGGATGAACCCGTCCGCCAGGAAAGGGCTCGACATAGGGCTCGGCGACGCCGTCGGCTGCAAATGCTACCGCGTCTTCGGGGGCACCTGCTGCTGCGACGGCTGCGCCGCCGACAACGTCATAGGCGGGCCGCGCCGCCGGGGGCGCGGGTTCGCCGCCCAGGGCGGCGGCGACCTGGAATGCCTCCCCGTGCCGTACATGAAGGACGGCAGGACGACGCTGGTGATACAGCACATACGCCGCGTGCAGCGCGGCGGATCCGCCGACCCTGCAAAATGAATATATATCCTCTCCGGGATGGGCTGGACATGGACATAGCTCAGTTTCTGCCTTTCGTCATAGCCGGGGCGGCGTACCTGGCCCTGCTGGCGCTCTCGAACCTCAAGAGGGCCGAGACGGAATGAACGCCCCGCCCGAGCGCGCCCGGGCGACGGTCATGGGGATCGTCGGGAGCGGCGGCTTCGACCGCGCCATGGAGCACTTCTCGAGCCTCGGCGGCGAGGCCCTGCTCCTGGACCCGGACATGGTCTGCGGACGGGAGCACGTCCTGTCGGCGCTGATGCACGCGGAGCGCGCGTTCGCCGCGGGATCCAACAGATCCAAGAGCCTGCTCACCGAGACCGTGATATACGCCGCGGGGGACCGCCAGATAAACAGGGCCTCCGAGAGGATGCGCCCGAAGCCGGGGAGGGGAGACATGGTGGCGGTCCTGTTCGGCATACCGGACCCGAGGCTGGGGGACGCCGGGATGTCCAGGGACGACTCCGTGATGGACGCGTCGCCCGCCAAGGCGGCCCGCCTGGGCGTGGAGCCCGCCGACGGAATGAGCTGCGCAGACCTGGTCCTGGAGCACGTGGCCATGGTCGACCTCATGAAGATGTGAGCCGCGGGCGCGCGCCTCCCTTTATAGACAGTATAGAAAAGATAAGAGGTTATGAAAGGGGTTTGGGGGCCCGGTTAGCGGGGCCCCGCCGCCCCGCGTCAGAGCGCGGGCGCGAACTTGAACCCGTAGTGTATCACTCCGGAGGCCCCGTCCGCGTCCAGCTTGCGGAGCACCGCGCGCACGGGCATGCCGATGGATATCTTCTCCAGGTCGACGTCCACCAGCTGCCCCGCCACCAGCGCCCCGTCCCCGGTCTTCACCAGGGCCACCGCGTACGGCTTCAGGAAGCTGTTGCACTCGGGGGATTCGTAGACTATGGAGAACGAGAAGATCTCGCCGCTCCTGTCGATCTTGTACGGGGACACCTTGCCGATGCCGTCCCTGCGGCACTTGGGGCAGAAGTCGCGCCTGGGGAAGTACACCTGCCCGCAGCACCCGCACTTGGAGCCCTCCAGGTTGTACCTGCCCGGGATCTCCCTCCACTCTCTCGCCACCGACGACATCAGACCGCCTCCAGTATGCTCACGGTGACGGCGGAGCCCGTGCCCCCGACGCTCTGCGCCAGGCCGTACCTCGCATCCTTGACCTGCCTCTTGTCGGCGGTCCCCCTGAGCTGCTCGGTTATCTCGGCTATCTGCGCCACCCCCGCGGCGCCTATGGGGTATCCCCTGGCCTTGAGCCCGCCGGACGTGTTCACGGCGACCTTGCCGGACCCGACCCTTGTGGCGCCGCTGAGGAAGGCCTTGCCGGCCTCCCCCCTGGCGCATATGCCCAGGTCCTGCAGGGCCAGTATGCCCGACACGGTGTAGTCGTCGTGCACCTCCGCGACGCTTATGTCCGATGCGGATATGCCCGCCGCCGCGTACGCCCTCTCGGCGGCCGCGGCCGTCGCCCCGAACCTCGTTATGTCCCTCCTCTGGAAGAGCGCCAGCGTGTCGCTGGCCTGGGCCACCGCGGAGACCTTGACGTACCTGTCCGTGTACCTCTTCGCCTCCGAGAGGGGGCACAGGACCACGGCCGCCGCGCCGTCGGATATGGGGGCGCAGTCGAACACGCCCAGCGGGTCGGCCACGGGCCCGGACCTCAGCACGGTCTCTATGGGCACGGCCTTCCTGAACTGCGCGCCCGGGTTGAGCTCGCCGTGGAAGTGGCTGTTGACCGCCACCGAGGCTATCTCCTCGCGGGTCGCCACGCCCTCGTGGATGAGCCTCCTGGCGATCATCGCGTGCAGCGACGCCAGCGTGAGCCCCATCCCCGCCTCCCACTCCGCGTCCGCGGTGGAGTCCATGATGTGGTTTATGGACGTGTCGTCCAGGTCCGTCATCTTCTCGGCGCCGCCCACCAGGACCACGTCGTGCATCCCGGAGGCCACGGCCATCACGCCCTGTCTGAACGCCACCCCTCCGGACGCGCCCCCCGCCTCCACCCTGGTGGCGGGGATGTGGTTGGTCGCCATCCCGGAGTAGTCCGCTATGAGCGCGTCTATGTGCTGCTGGTTTATGAAGCGGCCGGCGGACATGTTCCCTATGAAGAGGCCGTCCACCTCGGAGCCCGAGAGGTTCGCGTCCTCCATGGCCTTCATCCCGGCCTCGAGGCCGAGGCTCCTGAAGGACTTCTCCCAGAGCTCTCCGAACTTGGTCGCGCCCACTCCTATGACTGCTACTTCTCTCATCTGATCACTCCGACATGATTATCTTGCCCTTGTGCTTGGCGTACTGCCCGTAGTCGAGGTAGACCGGGTTCTCCAGCACCTTCGCCACGGTGGGCGCGTTCTCCCTCTTGTACCGCTTTATCTCGTCCGTCACCGTTATGTCGAACGCGTCGCTGCCCGCGCCGGACCCGTATGACGTCACGAACACCCTGTCGCCCGCCTCGGCCTTGTCCAGAACCGCCGCCAGGCCCAGCGGGACCGACCCGCTGTACGTGTTGCCTATGCTCGGGGTGAGGAGGCCCGCCTCGATCTGCTCGGGCGAGAAGCCCAGCATGCCGGCGACCCTCGTGGGGAACTTGCCGTTGGGCTGGTGGAAGACCGCGTGCCTGTAGTCCGCCGGCTTGGTGCCCATGGCCTCCATCAGCTTCTTTGCCGCGGAGGTTATGTGCCTGAAGTACGCGGGCTCCCCCGTGAACCTGCCCCCGTGCAGGGGGTACGGCTGGCCCTCGCGCCTCCAGAAGTCGGGCGTGTCGGTGGTGAAGCTCATGGTCTTGTTTATCCTGGCGATGACCCTCTCGCTCCCTATGAGGTACGCCGCGCCCCCGGCGGACGCCGAATACTCCAGCGCGTCCCCGGGCGCGCCCTGGGACGTGTCCGCCCCGATGGCCACGCCGTACCTCGCCATCCCGGCGCCCACCAGGCCCATGCAGGCCTGGATGCCGGCGGTCCCCGCCTTGCAGGCGAACTCCATGTCCACCGCGGTCATGTCGGGCGTGGCCTCGATGGCCTCCGCGACTATGGTGGCGGTGGGCTTCACGGCGTACGGGTGCGATTCGGACCCCACGTACACCGCCCCTATGTCCTTCGGATCCACCTCGGGGGCGCGGGCCATCATGCCCCTGGCGGCCTCGGTGGCGATGGTGACGACGTCCTCGTCGCACCCCGGGACCGATTTCTGGCTTATCATCAGCCCTTTGCCCATTCCCTTGCCGTCGACTCCCCAGATCCTCCCGATCTCCTCGGGCTTTATCCTGAAGCGGGGGACGTACGCCCCGTAGCTCACGATTCCTATCTCCATCATCTCCCTTCCTTCAAATCATTCATCCTTTCGACGATCTCTTCCACGGACAGGCCGGTCGTCACCAGGGGTATGCCCTCCAGCTTCGCCAGCTTTATGGCCAGCGGGTCGGTCTGCTCCGGCCTCTGGTACACCACCATGGCGGGGGTCAGAGGGTGGGCGCGTATGGCCACCATGGGCGAGCGCCCGAAGTGCACGTTGGTGAACACCAGGGCCCGCTCTATGCTCCACCCGTATATCTTCAGGTAGTCCTCCGAGCCCAGGCTGAGTATCGCCTTGACGGAGTCCACTATGGTGTACCCGTAGATGCGCTTCTTCGGCATGCGCTCGGTGTTCAGGTTCCTCCCGGCTATGGCGTCTATGAAGCTCTGCTCGTCGATGCCCTCCGAGAACTCGTCCATGGCGATGATGCACTCGAGCTTGAGGCCCGGCATGTACCTGGACATGACCGGGGACCCGCTCTCCGCGTCCAGCCTCATGAACGTGTCCACCATCTTCCGCACGACGGCGACCCCGGGGGACTTGCGCCTCCCGGACTCGTAGTCGCTTATGACCGAGTGCGATATCCCCATCGCGGCGGCGAGCTGGTGCTGGGAGAGCCTGAACTCCTCCCTCCACTTCCTTATGGCCTTGCCGGGTTCCGCCGAGAGGGCGATCTCCCCCGCGATCTTCTCCCTGAACTCGTCTGCCATCGGAGTTCAGATGGCGAGGCGTTATTTAATATTGTCGAAGAGGGTAGACGTTGATCGACGTACATCAGCCGAGCCCCCTCTCCAGGGCCCCGGCCACCGCCCGGAGCACCTCCGCCCGCGCCCGCTTCTTGTCATCGGAGCCGATCACCGTCCACGGCGCGGCCTCCGTGTCAGTCGTCGCCAGGACCGCGTCTATGCGCTCGCTGTACTCCCCCCACTTGGACCTGTTGCGCCAGTCGTCGTCCGTCAGCTTCCACCTCTTCAGCGGGTCCTCCCCCCGGTCCTTGAACCGCTTCAGCTGCTCCTTCTTGGAGACCTCCATCCAGATCTTGACGATGATCGCCCCCGCGTCGGCGAGGGCCTTCTCGAACCCGTTTATCTCGGCGGGGGCCCTCATGAGCTCCGCGTCGGTGCACAGCCCCTCGACGGGCTCCACCAGCATCCTGCCGTACCACGTCCTGTCGTAGATCGATGCGCGCCCCCTCTCGGGCACGGTGCCCGCGAAGCGCCACAGGTGCGTGTGGGCCAGCTCCTCCGGGGTCGGGGCCTTGATGGGCATGACCTCGTACCCGCGGGGGTTCAGCGCGTGGCAGAGGTGCTTGATGGCCGACCCCTTGCCGGCGGCGTCCCTGCCCTCGAAGCACACTATGAGGGACCTGTCGCTGACGGACAGCCTGGACTGCAGCCGGGCGATCTCGCCGGAGAGGCGGTCCATCTCCTCCTGATAGCCCTCCATCCTCCCCCCGGGGCCGGGGCCCCTCTCTGTGCGGGCGCCCGCATGGGACCTCTCGAAGACGGCGGGCACCGGCGCGGGATCGGACCCCAGCCTCGCCCTCAGCCTGCCAATTATATAGGACGCGGCCTCCCCCACGGTGTCCCTGACGGACGCGCCCGCGTCTATGACCCTCCACGGGCAGTGGGGCGCGTCCGTCCCCCTGCGGATCCCGTCCATGATCCCGGAGCGGCCCCCGGACAGATCGATGTGGTCCGCGCACAGGAAGGAGCACTCGTCCGCCTGCGGCCAGTACGCCTCCGACGACGGGTCCAGCGCGGCGTCCGACGCCCGCAGGAACACCTTGATCACGAACGTCCCGTTGTTGTGCAGGTACGCCTCAAACCCGTTGGCCGCCTCCAGCATCCCCGGGAGGCCCGACGGGTCCCTCCCGCACCTCTCCGCTATCTCCGAGTACCAGGAGCGGTCGTAGATGGATATCCTGGACCTGGCGGGGGTGTGCCTGAGGAACCCCATGACCCCCCTGGGGTCCGAGGCCCGCCCCGGCGAGAAGTGGTGGTACTCCACCCCTCTGGGCTCGAGGCACCGTATGAGCTCGTTCACCACCCTGCCTATGACCCTGCCGCAGTCCCCCTCGAACACGATCAGCACGGGGAGGCCCTTGGAATAGGCCTCCTGCTGGATGCGGTCGAGCTCCTCCTCCTGCTCCTTCCGGATGAGCGCCTCCATGGCCACCGATCTCCTAGCCCTTAGAAAAAGGCTCCCGGGTCACTCCGGGAAGTAGAGCCCGTACAGGCCCGAATCGGACGCCAGGGCCTTCTTGAAGCCCGCCGCGGCCGTGGCGCTCGCCAGCCCCAGCGGGACGTAGCGCTCGGCGGTGGTCTCCCCCGCGAAGTACGTCTTCCCGCCCTTGGACACCGTGAGCCCCTCGAACCCCTGGACCGCGCCCGGCGAGTGGGATTCGTCGAGCGCGACCGCCACCATCGCGTGCTCCGGCAGGATCAGCAGCGCCGCGTCGTACCCCAGGGCGACGTACAGGGACGCGGCCAGTATGGCCGTGTCCTCGCAGTCGCCCGCGCCCCAGAACACGGTCTCCACAGGGTACAGGAAGTGCTCCTCGGACCCGAACAGGTACATGTCGGCGTTCATGGCGGTGGTGTACGGCGGGTACAGGAAGCACAGCTGCACGAAGGACAGGACGAAGTCGGCGAACCGCTCGTCCCCTTCCGCGCGAGGCCCGTACGCCGCTTCCAGCCCGGACGCGATCTCCAGCACGACGGGGTCCAGCGGGTCCATGAAGGAGGGGTACGAGTCCTGCAGCGGCCACCTGTTGTAGCCGCCGCTGCGGCGGGCGTCGTAGTCCCCGTAGCTGAACTCCACCGACATCTCGTACGTCTCGCCGCCGAAGCTCCACGAGTACGACCTCTCCACCGAGGTTATGTACGTGACGGAGCCCGTGTACGCCGCGACCTCCCGCCCGCCCTCGGACTCGAAGCACGACACCTTGACGGTGAACTTGCCCGCGCCGGGGACGCCGTGGCTCCCGTCGCCCATGACCATGAAGTAATGCAGCGTCGCCTCCGCCTTGTTTATGGGCTCCTCCCCGGAGTACGGCCGGTACACGCGGGTGCTGTTGGAGGACGCGTGGTCCCACTGGTACAGGCTCCACGAGTAGTACCCGTACTCGGACGCCTTCTGCGGGTCCAGGACGAAGGCGACCTCGTCCTGGCGTATCTCGAAGGACAGGGCCGCGCGCTCCGGCAGGAAGTCCCCCGAAAGGAGCAGGCCGTCCCCGCCCCCGAGGTCCACGGAGTACACCGTCTTGTCCTCGGCGTCTCCCCCCTGCGGCCCCGCCGCGGGCCAGCCTATGGACGCCGCCGCTATGACCGACAGCAGCGTGATCGTCATCAGGATCGCGGCCAGCCTCACGGCCGAGCCGCCCCTCCTGCCGAGCCCTCCCGGGCTCGGATCGTGTTGGACGGATGCGCACAGACGCGCACCGCAGGAGCGACAGAACTCGTCGCGCTCCTCCCCCCTGGTCCCACAACGCGCACAGAACATGCCAGAGACATCGGATCAGGACATTAAAACAGTTTGCGCGCACATGGGGGCGGAAGCGCCCGCGCACACACCGCTCCGCGCGTGGAACGACGCTCCGGGGAGGGACGCGCGCGGCGCGGGGCAGACCTCACATTGATATACCCCCCGGCGCTGATGGTGGAGCGATGCGGCCGACAGGGAACATCGGAGAATGCACCGGGGAGATAGACACCGCCGAGGGGCGCCTGACCATTTACAGCCTGAGGGAGCTCGAGCGCAAGGGAGCGATCAGGGACCTGTCCAAGATGCCGTACTGCATCAGGATAGTGGTGGAGTCCCTGCTGAGGCAGAGGGACGGCGAGGTCATAACGGACGAGGACGTGATCGCCGCCGCCTCCTGGGCGCCGGGCCCCCGCCCGTGCGGCGGGAGGGAGATCCCGTGGATACCCGCCCGCGTGCTCCTGCAGGACCTGACCGGGGGGGCCGCCGTGGCGGACCTCGCCGCCATGAGGGACGCGGTCTCGGACATGGGCATGGACCCGAAGGCGATCAACCCGATGGTCCCGGTGGACCTGGTCATCGACCACTCCATCCAGACCGACGCGTCCGGGCGCGCCGGCGCGAGGGAGGAGAACGAGAGGCTGGAGTTCGAGAGGAACTCGGAGAGGTACGCCCTGTTCAAATGGGCGCAGGGGGCGTTCGGCGGCTTCCGCGCGGTCCCCCCGGGGAACGGCATATGCCACCAGGTGAACCTGGAGTTCCTGTCCCCGCTGATACACGTGAAGGAGAAGGATGGGAGGCTGGTGGCCTACCCCGACTCGTGCTTCGGCACGGACTCGCACACCACGCAGATCAACGGCCTGGGGGTCGTGGGATGGGGCGTGGGCGGGATAGAGGCGGAGGCGGTCATGGTCGGCCAGCCCAGCTACATGGAGGTCCCAGAGGTGGTGGGCTTCAGGCTGGCCGGGGAGATGGGCGAGGGGGTCAACGCCACCGACCTGGCCCTGACCGTGGTCCAGATGCTCAGGGCGAAGAAGGTCGTGGGGAAGTTCGTGGAGTTCTTCGGGCCCGGGTACGAGAGCCTGTCCCTGGCGGACAGGGCCACCATAGCGAACATGGGGCCGGAGTACGGGGCCACCCTGGGGTACTGCCCCATAGACGCGAAGACGATGGATTACCTCAGGCTCACCGGGAGGGACCCCGCGCACATAGACGCGGCCGAGAGGTACGCGAGGGAGCAGGGGCTGTGGTACGACGGCGAGCCGGAGTACTCGGACACGCTGGAGCTGGACCTGTCGACGGTCGAGAGGTGCCTGGCGGGCCCCAGGAGGCCGCAGGACAGGCTGCCTCTGAGGGACATGGGCAGGGAGTTCTCCAAGGCCCTGCCCTCCATGAAGCGCGGCGCGCCCGCCCCCGCGGGCGGGGGCGCCCTGGGGGACGGGTCCCTGGTGATCGCGTCGATCACCTCGTGCACCAACACCGCCAACCCGTCCGTCATGATGGCGGCGGGCCTCCTGGCCAGGAACGCGCGCGAGCTGGGGCTGGCGCCGAAGGGGCACGTCAAGACGTCCTTCGCCCCCGGGTCCAAGGCGGTCACCGCGTACCTGGAGGAGTCCGGGCTGCAGGCGCACCTGGACGCGATGGGGTTCCAGAACTGCGGGTACGGGTGCATGACCTGCATAGGCAACAGCGGCCCCCTGCCGGGGGAGATAGAGGCGGAGATAGTGGGCGGGGACCTGGCGGTCGCCGCCGTCGCGTCCGGCAACCGCAACTTCGAGGGGCGCATACACCCCCTGGTGAAGGCCAACTACCTGGCGTCCCCGCCGCTGGTGGTCGCGTTCGCGATAGCGGGGCGCGTCGACATAGACCTCGAGAGCGAGCCCCTGGGCCGCGCCGGGGGGAGGGACGTGTATCTGAGGGACGTGTGGCCGTCGGACCGCGAGATCAGGGAGATGGTGGAGAGGCACGTGACCCCCGAGACGTTCGCGAGGGCCTACGGGGGGGAGCTCCGCGGGTCGGAGAGGTGGGACGCGATAAGGGGCGGGGATTCGCCGCTCTTCGAGTGGGACGAGGGGTCGACGTACATAAGGAGGCCGCCGTTCTTCGACGACATGCTCGACGAGCCCGACATAAAGAGCGTGTACGGGGCGAGGTGCCTGGCGAAGCTGGGGGACTCCATAACCACGGACCACATATCCCCCGCGGGGTCCTTCGGGCCGTCGTCGGACGCGGGGAGGCACCTGCTGTCGCTGGGGGTGGGCGAGAGGGACTTCAACTCCTACGGGTCCAGGCGCGCCAACCACGAGGTGATGGCGCGGGGGACCTTCGCCAACGTCAGGCTGAGGAACATGATGACCCCGGGCAGGGAGGGGAGCAGCGCGGTGTACCTGCCGGAGAAGAGGGAGGGCACCATATACGAGGTGTCCCGCATGTACTACGAGGACATGACCCCGCTGATTGTGCTCGCGGGCAAGGAATACGGCACCGGGAGCTCCAGGGACTGGGCCGCCAAGGGGCCGAGCCTCCTGGGGGTCAGGGCGGTCATAGCGGAGTCGTTCGAGAGGATACACCGCTCCAACCTGGTCGGCATGGGCATAGTCCCCCTGCAGTACCTGGAGGGGCAGAGCGCGGAGTCCCTGTCCCTGGACGGGACCGAGACCTTCGACGTGCTCCTGGAGGACCTGGAGCCGAGGGGGCGCATACGGGTCGTCGCGTACCGCGGCGGGAAGAAGATCGAGTTCGACACCGTATGCAGGGTGGACGTGCCCATAGAGGCGGAGTACATAGCGTGCGGGGGCATACTCCAGTACGTGCTGAGGGGCATGGCGCCGTGAACCCCCGATAGGTTTAAAAACAGGGTTGGAATCAACCCACATAAGGGCCCGTGGGGTAGCTTGGTATCCTTGTAGCTTCGGGAGCTATTGACTCCGGTTCAAATCCGGGCGGGCCCACTGAACCTCCCATCCAGCGCTCGGTTTTTCGAACGGAATAAATCCGTGGCTGAGCCCGCGTAAACCGTTCCGCCCGCCGCCTCCGCCGGCTCGCCAAGGGTCGCCTCGGTCACCGTCCGTTTTGTGTTAACTATGTTAACTTTGTTAACTATCAAAATAATATCGCTATTTAAAACTCGCGCATCCGCTCCGGACGCTGGCTCGGCTCCCCCCGTCGGAGTAGTTGGCATATACCTCCTGTTAACTGCATCTTAACTTATCTTAACTCCTCTTAACTATCCTTGAGATAGCGGCCTTATATCCCCGCATCGCGGAACCCCTCCGCCGAT
>JAIRPP010000012.1 GCA_031256955.1 Candidatus Methanoplasma sp.
TATCATCCGCGTATCATCCGCGTATCATCCGCGTATCATCCGCGTATCATCCGCGTATCATCCGCGTATCATCCGCGTATCATCCGCGTATCATCCGCGTATCATCCGCGTAGAGATCGGGCAAACGACACGGCGTTCTGGCGAACTTATGCCCCTGAATCGGTCGCTTTCTTCCGAGGCCATCCTCTATCGTTCGGTTCGACGAATGACGGGTAGCGCCCCGAGAGGCGGACGGCGCACGATGCGCCCTTCATGGAGATCATTAAGACATGTTGCGACATCCCCCTCTATCGGCGACTGCGCCTGCAGGTGTAGACATGGGATGCGAAGATGAGATACGGGGGCGCTGCGGCCCGCTGGAGAGGATCATCGTAAAGGGGTTCAGATCCATGCGCGAGTGCGACGTGCCCCTGAGAGGCATGAACGTTCTAGTCGGCGGCAACGGCTCGGGGAAATCCAATCTCTTGTCGATATTCGAGCTCCTGCGCCATGTGCTCGACAGGGATCTCGACGCGTATGTCGGAGAGGAGGGATCGAGATCCCTGTTCTTCAAAGGCGTCGAATCCGCAGGCGAGATATGCGTGGAGCTCTGGTTCCGCAACGGCGGGTACGGGTTTGAACTGGCTCCCGCTGCCGGCGGCATCGCGCTCGTAGACGAATGGATCGATCCGGGAGATCCGGCATCCGCCTCGGACGAAGGGCGCGAGACGTTCGATAGGATCCGTCCCGGCTCGGGGCATAGCGAGCCCGAATTAGGCGACGGCTTGGAAAGCGGGTCGGGCGCACGCATCGCATCCCGCGTCGGACGCCCCCTGTGCCGCGCGTATCGTTTTTGCGGCTCCGGCCGCGATTCTCCCGCCAGGCGGCCGTCTCCCATCGACGACGACACGTCCCTTGCAGACGATGCCAGGAACCTGGCGGCGTTCTTGTATCGGCTAAAGCAGACCGAGCCGAAGAGCTATGGGAATATAGTGGATGCGGTCAGGATGAGCGCCCCGTTCTTTGACGATTTCATATTGCGCCCGGATCCTTTGAACCCGGATACTGTCCGCCTAGAATGGAAGGCTGTCGGCGGGGATATGCCGTTCAGCGTCCACCAGCTGTCTGACGGCACCCTGCGCTTCATATGTCTGGCGACGCTCCTTCTGCAGCCGAAGCATCTCATGCCTGTAACCATAGTCATCGATGAGCCGGAGCTGGGGCTGCACCCAGCCGCCATCCTGATGCTCGCAGAAATCATGCGCGGGATCACGGACGGCGACACCGACGATCCCAGGCAGATCATAATCTCCACTCAGTCCGTGGACCTCTTGAGCGAGTTCGATCCCAGCGACGTCATAGTGGCCGAGAGAGATGGCGACGCGTCCGTGTTCAGGCGCATAGGCGGAGGCGAGCTGGAGAGATGGCTCGAGGATTACAGTCTCGGAGAGATATGGAAGAAGAACCTGATAGGGGGGAGGTCGTGAGCGGCATCAGGCTTATCGCCGCATTCCTATGGCGACGGTCTTTTCAGAGCGGACTTTCCCTTCATACGGACGATGCGCTCTCAAAGGGGGCTTCGGCATCATGCTCCCGGTGAGCGTCCCAACGGTCGGTTTCAACACCCGCCATAGAGCGGGCGCTCCGCATATGTCCTAAGGGAAGCGCAATCGGATGCGGGATCTAGAATTCCATGGATCGAAAAGAGCGCATCGGACGAGGCGAGTCTCGAAAATCGACCCCGTTCTCGTTTCTTTAAGCCGAACGATGAAGATGTGATCGCCAACTTACACAATGAAAATATAGCCAACTTACACAATAGAAATATATTCTGGAGATCTATCGCCTTTAACATGGCTATCGAATCGGAATACAGGCCGAGGCTAGCCGACATACAGCTTAAAGCAGAGCTCGACGCCTTCGGCGCGGTTCTCATCGTCGGTCCCAAATGGTGCGGCAAGACGACCACTGCCGAACATGCGGCTAAGAGCGCGATTTACATGCGGGATCCCGAAATGAGGGATAGATACGCGAGCATCGCGGAGATGAAGCCGTCCAACATCCTGAACGGCGACAACCCCCGCCTGATAGATGAGTGGCAGAGTTCCCCCAAGCTGTGGGATGCCGTCAGGCACAGCGTGGACATGCGCGGCTTGACGGGGCTGTACATCCTCACCGGGTCTGCGGTCGTCGATGAGACCGCCATGATGCACACGGGCGCTGGAAGGATATCGAGGATGCGCATGAGGACCATGAGCCTATACGAATCGGGCGATTCCACGGGCGAGGTCAGCCTGGGCTCCCTGTTTTCCAGGCCCGGCGAGATCGATGGATCGTCCGATCTGGACCTGAGCGACGTCGCCAGGATCCTCGTCCGCGGAGGATGGCCCGCATCCGTGGGGGCGAGCGAAGAGACGGCGCACAAGCGCGTGTCGGGGTATTGCGAATCCATCGTCCGTTATGGCGTGTCCGCCATCGACGGGAGGAGGCGCGACCCCGACAAGGCGAGGGCGGTGCTGAGATCCCTCTCGCGCAACACCTCCTCCGTTGCGTCCAGCGCCGCGATCCTGAAAGGCGCCGCGCGCGAAGGGGGATCCATGCACCTCAACACGCTGAACGACTACGTCTCGGCTCTCAAGAGGCTCTACGTCGCAGACGACCTCCCCGCATGGAGCCCCAGGCTCCGCTCCAAAACGACTATAAGAACGTCGGACAAGAGGCATCTGGCGGACCCTGCGATAGCTGCGTACTTCCTAGGCGCGTCCCCCGGAGACCTGGAGATGGATCCGGAGACGTTCGGGCTCCTCTTCGAATCCATGGCTGTGCGCGACTTCAGGGCGTACGCGCAGGCTCTGGGCGGAGACGTGTACCACTATCGCGATAAATACGGGTTGGAGGCGGACCTGGTGATCCATTTGCACGACGGCAGATGGGGGGCGGCGGAGGTCAAGCTCGGGCCCGGCCGCATCGACGAGGGCGCGTCCAGCCTCAAGAGGCTGAGGGACAAGGTGGACTCCGAGGCGATGAACGCCCCGTCGTTCCTGGCGGTGGTCACGTCCGGGGGGTTCGCATACACCAGGGGAGACGGGGTGCACGTGATCCCGATAGGATGCCTGAAAGACTGAATCCGATCCGCGGCGGCATCGCTCCGAGCCGGAGCTCCGCATCGGAGCAGGATTAAAATACCTCTGGCGCATAGGTCTCCGCGAGGCAAGTCCGGACAAGGTGCGTCTAAACGGCGACCCCCGGTTCTCCCTTTTCACACGTCTTTCGCGATCCGGGACGCGCCCGAGCCTGCGCCCCGATCCCCGATCCGTTTTTCTCACGAAACCTTTTTTAAACACCTCCGCCATTCCGACTACAAGGAGAACATCGGTTCCCCTGTTCACGATCACTACAGAGACGAGCCCGCCGAGAGCGGGCGATCCGCGGTCCGGGATGCCCGCAACCCGCGAATGAGATGCAAAGATGGGATGAGAACAGCTTTACGTCGCCAGCCGAGAGAATGCGGCGGCGTGATAAGGGGGGCTAGACCGGTTTTTCCATGCCGTAGGAGGCATAATCCAATGAACATAGATCCTAACGCAACCAAGTACATGATAAAAGCCAAGATAACCGCCGACGGCATCGTGGAGAAGCCCGACGTCGTCGGCGCGGTCTTCGGTCAGACCGAGGGCCTGCTGGGCGAGGACCTCGACCTCAGGGACCTCCAGAAGTCCGGGAGGATCGGCAGGATAGAGGTGGAGGTCGTCTCCAAGGGTGGCAAGTCCGAGGGGATCATCTACATCTCGTCCAGCCTGGACCAGGTGGAGACGGTCATACTCGCCTCCGCGCTGGAGACCGTCGACCGCGTCGGCCCGTGCAGGGCCGCGATACGCGTCCTCGGCATAGAGGACGTGCGCGTGCTGAAGAGGGAGAAGGTGGTCGAGCGCGCCAAGGAGCTCCTCGGCGACCTCATGGCGCAGTCCAAGGGGACCAGCTCCGACCTGACTCAGAGCATAAGGCAGAGCATACAGATCGAGGAGATAACGTCCTACGGGAAGGACAAGTGCCCCGCCGGGCCCGACGTCCGCGACTCCGAGTCCATCATAATAGTGGAGGGCAGGTCCGACGTCCTGAACCTCCTGAAGGCCGGCATAAAGAACGCCATAGCCGTCGAGGGCACCAACGTCCCCAAGACTGTGCAGGACCTCTCCAGGGAGAAGACCACCATCGCGTTCGTGGACGGCGACAGGGGAGGGGAGCTGATACTCAAGGAGCTCTTCCAGACCTCCGACATAGATTTCGTGGCCCGCGCCCCGCGCGCCCACGAGGTGGAGGAGCTGACCGCCAAGCAGATAGTCAAGTGCCTCCGCAACAAGGTCTCCGGCGACCAGTACATGGAGATGAACGGCCTCGTCACCGAGGAGAAGGAGTTCGACGAGGACGGGAACATCCGCGACGCGACCCCCGCCCCGCGCCACGAGCGCGAGGAGGGCTCCAGGAAGGACCGCGAGGAGAGCCGCAGGGACCGCGACGGCAGGAAGAAGGAGACCAGGGTCCGCGAGGAGCCCGACGACGGCGCGAAGAAGAGCCGCTTCAGCCAGGAGAACGCGGACAGGTTCAGGAAGAAGCCGTCCCAGGACGAGCCCGAGGCGGCGGAGCCGGAGCAGCAGGACAGATCCGAGGACTCCCCGGAGCAGAAGCCCGCCAGGGACCGCGACGGCGGGGACGAGCCCTCCCAGAGGAGGGAGCGCGACGACGACCGCGAGCCCAGGGGGGACCGCTCCCCCAGGACGCTGCGCGGGAAGAGGGACAGGAACACCAAGACGCTGTCCCCGGAGCAGGAGGCGTTCAGGGACATACTCCTGGACATGTCATCCACCCACAACGCCAAGCTCCTGGGCCCCGAGAACGCCATAATACGCGAAGTGGCCGTGAAGAACCTCGTGAACTCCCTCAAGGAGGACTCCGAGGGCATAGCGACCATAGTCTTCGACGGCGTGATCTCCCAGAGGATACTGGACGTGTCCGTGGAGAAGGGCATAAGGACGATAATAGGCACGCGCAAGGGCAACATCTCCAAGCTGCCTGCGGACACCCACATATGGACCAAAGAGGACCTCTATTGAAAGGTAAGCCCATGGCCAAGAAAAGAGTGACCACGTGGGACGAGATCCAGGACCTGGACAGCACCGCGGACGTGAAGATCCCGTCCGACCCCCTGGACAGGGTGCTCGGGCAGGAGGACGCCATAAAGCTGGCGAAGATCGCGGCCATACAGAGGAGGCACCTGCTTCTGGTGGGCCCTCCCGGCACGGGCAAGTCCATGATAGCCCGCGCCCTCTCCATGAACATCCCCAAGCCCAGGCACGAGATCAGGGTCGCGAAGAACACGGAGAACGCCGAGAGGCCGTTCCTGGAGATCCTAGACAAGGACCAGGTCTACGACGAGGACAGGATCCGCGCCGACTCCATGGGCAGGCTCCTGGACCCGCACGACGTCCAGCAGGACATCTGCGAGAGGCTGGGGTACGTGTGCAGGCAGTGCAAGGCGTACTCCAAGCCCAGCGACCTCATGTGCCCCAGCTGCGGCAAGAGCAAGATGGAGGTCGCCCACGGATCCAACCCCTTCGGGGACCTGCTCGGGCAGCTGGGCGGGATGCTGGAGGCGGCGGTCCAGGCGCCCCAGGGCGGCAAGTCCGTCCGCACCACCACCGTCAACTCGCGCGGCGAGCAGGAGTTCGTCCTGTTCGAGATGGCCGGCGACAAGATCCGCATGCTGGACGGCAAGGCGCAGCAGAAGCGCAGCCAGCTCATGAACAAGGCCAACCAGAAGGTCCTGGTCAAGCTGGACAGGGACCCGTTCGTCCTCGCCACGGGGGCGTCGGAGACGGAGCTGCTGGGGGACGTCAGGCACGACCCCTACGGGGGGCACGAGAAGCTCGGCACCCCCGCCTACGAGAGGGTCGTGGCCGGATCGATACACGAGGCGCACGAGGGGGTGCTGTTCGTGGACGAGATATCCCACCTGGGCAGCCTCCAGAGGTACATACTCACCGCCATGCAGGAGAAGCGCTTCCCCATAGTCGGCAGGAACCCGCAGTCCGCGGGCGCCAGCGTGAAGGTGGAGAACGTCCCGTGCGACTTCATACTGGTCGCCGCCTGCAACATACAGGACCTCGGGAACATACTGTCCCCGCTCAGGTCCAGGATAATCGGCGGGGGGTACGAGGCGCTGGTGGACGTGGCCATGCCGGACACGCCCGAGAACCGCGCCAAGTACGCCCAGTTCGTGGCCCAGGAGGTCATGATCGACGGCCGCATACCCCACGCGACGATGGACGCCGTGAAGCTCATCATAACCGAGGGCAGGCTCCGCGCCAGGGGCGACAACCAGCCCAACGCGCTCACCCTCCGCCTGAGGGAGATGGGCGGCCTGATAAGGGCCGCCGGGGACGCCGCGGTCATGAACGGCGACGCCCTGATAACGGACGCCCACATCAGGGACGCGCTCAGGCGCTCCAGGCCCGTGGAGGAGCAGATAAGGGAGAAGTACGGCTCGTACATGAAGGGCATGTCCAAGGACATCTCCGACGCGCAGAAGGAGACCTCTCAGTACTATCTCGGAAACGACCACCTGGGAGACCAGATGTTCAACTGAGCGGGGCGCGAGCCCCGCTCCATATTTTTCCGCCCCTCCGCCCCGGCGCGGGGCGGCGACGGCCATACGGCCCTCCCGACGAGCCCCCGGCGGACCCCCTTCGGCGCATCCGCTCTGGAGCGACGGCATGGCGGAGGAGGAGACGGTTTTCGAAGAGGCGCGCGCCGAAAGGCGAAGCGGGCGCGATATGACGAAAAACGGGCGATCGCGTCACCCGGTCCCGCGGGACGCCTTCTCCAGGTACTCCCGCCTGCCCATAAGCCCCGCATCGGGGCCGGACTCCTCTATCTCGAAGAGCCACCCCTCCCCGTAAGGCGACTCCGCTACGATGCCGGGGTCGGAGACGGCGGACGCGTTGGACCTCGCTATGACTCCCGATACCGGCGACAGTATCGGGTGCACGGTCTTCACGCTCTCTATGCATCCGATCTCGTCCCCCGCGAGGACCTCCGCGCCCTCCCCCTTCAGCTCTATGAACAGGAGCGCGTCCATCTCCGCCACGCCCTCGGGGGTTATCCCGACCACGCTGGTCGACCCCGAGCGGTCGACCCAGACGTGGCCCCCAGTGAACAGCAGGCCTCCTTCAGCCCTCATGGGGCGGCCTATGCGTTCGGGGTATTTGCATCATGCGGCCTTCAGCAGCGACTTGGCCTCCTCGCTGCCCCGGGCCGCGGCCTTCTTCAGCCACTTCTCCGCGTTCGCCGCGCTCTTCGGCACGCCCTCGCCCGCCATGGACATCTTCCCCAGCAGGAGCATCGCCGGCGCATCCCCCTCCCCCGCCGCCTTCAAAAGCAGCTTCGCCGCCCTGTCCGCGCTCTTCCGGGTCCCCCTGCCCTCGAGGGCCATGGCCCCGAGCCTCGACATGGCCCCCGCATGCCCCGCCTCGGCGCACTCCGCGTATATCTCCGCGGCCGCCTCCTCGCTCGCGGGCACGCCCCTCCCCTCCTCGAGCATCACCCCCATGCGGTAGCGCGCGATCAGGCTCCCGCCCTCAGCCGCCTTCCCGTACCACCTCATCGCCTCCGCCCAGTCCTGCGCCGTCCCCATCCCGTCCGAGTAGGCGTTGGCCAGGTTGAACTGCGCCCTGACGTACCCCTGCTCCGCCGACTTCCGGTACATCTCGAACGCCTCCTCCGGGTTCCTGTTGGCGCCGTAACCGTGCGACAGCATGTAGCCGAGGTTGCATTGGCCCTCCGGGTCCCCCTGGGCGGCCGACAGGTCGAACCATATGAACGCGCGGGCAAGGTCCTTCTCCACCCCGCTCCCCTCGAAGTACATGTACCCCAGGGCGTTCTGGGCGTTCGGGTCGCCGCCGGAGGCGGCCTCCAGGACCTCCTTGAACCCCGCGCTCATCCCCCCGTTCCGATAGGGGTCATCTCTGCCCCGCCCTCTTCAGCAGGGCCGCCGCGTCCCCGTCCCCCTGCCTGGCGGCCATGGTCAGGTACTTCTTCGCGATCGCGGGGTCCCTCTTGACGAACTCCCCGTCGTGGTATATCTTCCCGACGTAGTACTGCCCGTCCCTGTCGCCGGAGTCCGCCGCCTCCCTCAGGCGGCGCATGCCCCCCTCCACGTCCTTCGAGGCCCCTATGCCGTTTATCATGAGCATCCCTATCAGGGACTTGGCCCCCGGGTGGCCCTGGTCCGCGGCCTGGTCCAGCCACATCGCCGCCTCCCTGGGGTCCTTCTTGACCCCCCTCCCCTCGTAGCACATGCACCCCAGGGCGTACTGGGCGTTGACCTCCCCCATCTCGGCGGCGTCCCTGAAGTGCCTCGCGGCCTCCGCGTCGTCCCTCTCGAAGTGGTATCCGTTGCCGTACATGCACCCCAGGGCGTACCTGGCGTACCCGTTGCAGGACTCAGCCGCCTTCAGGAACCATTTCGCCGCCGCGGCCTCGTCCCTCTCCAGGACGATCCCCTCCAGCTTCATGCCCGCGTAGTCCACCATCGCCTGCTGGCACCCCGCCCCGCATGCGGCCTCCAGCATCTCCTCCGCCCTGGACGGGTCCCTCTTGGCCCCGTGCCCGTGGAGGAGCATCATGCCCAGGTTGTAGCATGCCTCGGCATGGCCGGAGGCGGCCGCCTTCTCCAGGAGGGAGGCCGCCCTCCTGGCGTCGAAGTAGCCCCCCTTCTCGGTGAGGCATATCATCCCCAGCCTGTACGACGCCTCCGCGCTCCCGGCCTCCGAGGCCCTGAGGTACCATCTCTCCGCCTCCTTCAGATCCGCGGGGGCCCCGCACAGGCCCCCGTCGTGCATCTCGGCCAGATGGAGCATCGCCTCGGCGTGCCCGGACTCCGCGGCCGCCTTCAGCAGGGCCTCGGCCCGCTCGCGGTCCTTGGCGACGCCCTTGCCCATGAGGTGCATGAACCCGATCGCGTTCTGCGCCTCGGGGTCCCCCCTGTCGGCGCAGGCGGCGTACCACGACGCGGACTCGGCGTGGTCCTTGCGGGCGGGAGGCCTCCCCTCGCCGTATATCTTGAAAAGCTCGGCGCACGCGCCCGGGATCCCCTGCTCGCCCTTCAGCTTCAGGGCCATGAGCGGCGCGATCTTCGACTCGTCCCCGCCCGCCCTCTCGATCTCCCCGCGGGAGACGGACCCGCGCCTGCACCCGCCCGCTGCGGACAGCTCCATCAGCTCCGCCGCGGCGCGCCTGTCCATGGGGGCGCGCTCCCCCGAGTACAGGAACAGGGCGCGGATGTACTGCGCCTCGGGGTCCCCGCCGTCGGAGAGCGCCTCTGCCAGCCTCGCCGCCTCTGCCAGGTCGCGCGACGGCGACGACGAATCCATCAGCCTGCGCAGCTCGCGCACCCCCCTGCCTGCGGAGTCCTCTCTTTGCATGCCAGCCCTGATGCCGAGCGCGTTTATTTCATTTAGCCCGCGGGGGCGGGCCTCCGCGCGCGGCGCGCGCCTCCGCGAGGCCTCCCCGGAGCCCTCCCCCCGACTATAGCCATATAAATAGAAGGCGACGTATCGAGACGCGATGCGCGAGATCTCGGGGATTCCTTTCGAAAGCGGGCTCGACCCCCTGGAGTGGGCGAGGTTCGTGGTGAAGGCCCGCTCTGAGGAGAACTACGCCCAGGCCATGGACGTGCTCGAGGCGCAGGCGGCCGAAGGCGCCGCCGAGGCGGAGTTCCTCATGGGCCTCGTCTACGCCAGGGGGCAGGGGGTGCGCCGCAGCTTCGCGGCGGCCGCCACATGGTTCGAGAAGGCCGCGGACAAGGGGCACCTGGGCGCGATGTACTTCCTCGGGAAGATGTATCAGCGCGGATACGGGGTGCCGAAAGACAACGCCATGGCGGCCAGGCTCTACGAGGCCCCCGCCGAGGGAGGGGACGCCAGGGCGAGGTACCACCTGGGCGCGATGTGCCTGGAGGGCGCGGGGGTCCCCAGGAGCGCCGAGGCCGCCGCGGCGCATTTCGAGATCGCGGCCGCCGCCGGCCACTCCGAGGCCCAGTTCGTCCTGGGGCAGCTGTACAAGATAGGCTGCGGGGTGGAGAGGGACGCGGACAGGGCGGTGGACCTGCTGGTCTCCGCCGCGGCCAACGGCCACAAGGGCGCGCGCCTGCTGCTGGGCGGCATGTACGAGACGGGGGACGGGGTCGACGCCGACCCCGACGAGGCGCGGCGGTGGTACCGCATGGCCTCCGAGGTCACTTCAGGCCCCTGACCCTCCCGTCGTCGGTCAGGTCCATCCTGAGCGCGGCGGGCGACCCGGACAGCCCGGGCATGAGCATCATCGCCCCGCATATCGGGACCACGAACCCCGCTCCCGCCGAGAGGGAGACCTCCCTCACGGCCAGGGTCCATCCCTTCGGCGCGCCCTTGAGCTCCGCCACGTCGGATATGGAGTACTGCGTCTTCGCCATGCATATCGGGAGCCTCCCGAACCCCTTCGCCTCCAGGTCGTCCAGGGTCTTCCGCGCCTGGGGGGAGTACGACGCGCCGTCCGCCCCGTATATCTCGCGCGCTATCTTCTCTATCTTGCCTCTGAGCGGGAGCTCGTCCCCGTAGAGCAGGCGGAACTCCTTGCGCCCGCCCTCCGCCGCCTCCGCGACCTTCCGGGCCAGCTCCTCCGCGCCCTTCCCGCCCTCGGCGAACGCGTCGGACTGGGCGCACTCCACCCCGGCCGCGGCGCAGTGGCGCCTGATCATGTCCATGTGGGCGGGGTCGTCGGAGGCGAAGTGGTTGATGGACACCACCACGGGCGCACCGTACCCCCTGATGTTCTCTATGTGCTTGTCCAGGTTGGAGAAGCCCCTCTCCAGGGCCTCCGCGGTGAGGGTCTCCGGGCGCTCCAGGGAGGCTCCGCCGTGCACCATCAGCGCGCGGACGGACGCCACGATCACCACGCAGTCGGGCGAGAGCCCCGACTGCCTGCAGACTATGTCCATGAACTTCTCCCCGCCCAGGTCCGCGGCGAACCCCGCCTCGGTGACCGCGTAGTCCCCCAGCTTCAGCGCGTATCTCGTCGCCAGCACGCTGTTGTTCCCATGGGCTATGTTGGCGAACGGGAACCCGTGCACGAACACGGGCTGGCCCTCCAGCGTCTGCACCAGGTTGGGCTTTATCGCGTCCTTCAGGAGCACCATCATGGCGCCCACGCAGCCGAGGTCCCCCGCCGTGACCATGTCCCCGCCGTAGGTGTACGCCACCACCATCCTCTCGAGCCTCGCGCGCAGGTCCGCGTACCCGGTGGAGAGGGCCAGTATGGCCGATATCTCCGAGGCGGACGTTATGAGGAAGCCGCTCTCATGGGGGACCCCCCCGTTCAGCCTGCTGTTGCCGAGCCCCACCATCACGCTCCTCAGCTCGCGGCAGTTCATGTCCACCGCCTTCTTCAGGACTATCCTCATGGGGTCTATGCCGAGCGGGTTGTCCCTGACCAGGTTGTTCTCCAGCACCGCGGACAGGAGGTTGTGGGCGGACGACACCGCGTGTATGTCCCCCGTGAAATGGAGGTCTATGTCCCACATCGGGTACACCTGGGAGTAACCCCCGCCGGTGGCCCCGCCCTTGACGCCGAACGTCGGGCCCACCGACGGCTCCCTCAGCGCGCCGACCACCTTCTTGCCCATGCGCCCCAGGCCCTGTATGAGCCCTATGGTCGTGACGGTCTTGCCCTCCCCCGCGGGGGTCGGGGTGACCGCGGTGACCAGCACCAGCTTCCCGTCGGGGTTCCCGTCGAAGCGCGAGAGCACGCCCAGGGGCACCTTGGCGACGTGCCTCCCGTACTGCTCTATCTCGTCCGGCGGTATCCCTATGGACTCCGCCACGCTGGATATGTGCCTGGCCCGGAGGGCCTCCCCGATCTCTATGTCGTTCATCATGATGCGTCCGGATCTGCCGGCGAATAGATAAAGGCGCCATGTCGCCGGGGCGAAAGCGAAAAGAAAGATGAGCGCCATCCGCAGCCGGGACGGAGCGGCTTGAGGGAGTACGACTTCTACATCTTCGACATGGACAACACCCTCGTGGATTCCAGCAGGGGCTACGACGGGGCGATCGCGGAGGCCTTCGGGAGGCTGGGCGTTCGCGGCGGGGCGGGCGAGTACGGGGACTACATACAGCGCTCGCTCCGCGACATGTACGACGAGCGCGTGGGCGAGGGCCGCTGCTCCTACGGGGAGTTCTGCGAGCTGTTCTCCAGCGCCTACGACAGGCACGCCCCCGGGTCCTCCCGCCTGTTCCCGGACGCGAGGAGGTGCATCGAGTCCCTCCGGCTCGCCGGAAAGGCGATGGGGGTCGCGTCCAACTGCCACACGAGGCACGTGGAGGGCGCACTGTCGGATCTGGGGGTCTCGGGGATGTTCGGGTCCCTCGTCGGCATGGACAGGGCGGGCTCCAAGCCGGACCCCGGGCCCGTGCTCCTGTGCATGAGGGAGATGGGCGCGGACCCCGCGTCGACGCTGATGGTCGGGGACAGCGCAAGCGACGTCCTGGCGGGCCTGAGGGCGGGGATAGACGCCGCGCTCGTCTCCAGGGGGGGAAGCCCGCCCGCGGGGTGCTCCCCGACGTTCCTGATATCGAGCCTGGAGGACCTGCTCCCGCGGCCCCCCGGCGCCCCGGGGAACCCCCCCGAGAGGCCTCTACGAATTTCGTAATCTGCGCGGCGGCCGAGGCCTGGCGGACGGCCATTATACGAAATCCGCAGGAGCCTTCGGCTGTTTTTTATACCCGCCCGCGCATATGAGGGCGGGATGCAAAATGAGGGTCGGAATTGATCTCGGGACGACTTATTCGGCGGTGGCTAGATACGACCAGGCGAACTCAAGGCCTGTCGTCATAAACAACACGTTCGGCAAGGAGCTCACCCCGTCGGTGATATGCTTCCTGGACAACGGGGACGTGCTCGTGGGGGAGGACGCCAAGGACATGCAGGCGGGCGGGACCGGCGCGGCCGCGGCGGCGTTCAAGCGCGCGATGGGCGACCAGAGCTTCACGGTCGAGGCCGCGGGCGCGCAGTACTCCGCCGAAGACCTCTCGGCCATCCTGCTGAAGAAGCTGATATCCGACGCCGAGGCGGTCTCCGGGGAGAAGATCGACTCCGCCGTGATCACAGTCCCCGCGTATTTCAACGACTTCCAGCGCAAGGCGACGATCCGCGCCGGGGAGGCGTGCGGGGTCAAGGTCCTCAAGATCGTGAACGAGCCCACCGCGGCCGCCATATCCTACGGGTACAGCGGGAGCTCCGAGAAGACCATCCTGGTCTACGACCTGGGCGGGGGGACGTTCGACGTGACCATACTCGAGGCGAGGAAGGGCGGCATAGAGGTCAAGGGCACCGACGGCAACCACCTCCTCGGCGGAAAGGACTGGGACGCGGCCGTCTCCAAGTTCGTGGCGGAGCAGTTCCTGGACGAGTTCGGCGTGGACCCCAGGGACGACGAGTCCGCCAAGAACGAGCTGATCGTCGCATCCGAGAACTACAAGAAGGTGCTGTCCAGGAGCGACAGCGTCACGATACAGCTGAAGCACGACGGCAACGCGGGCAAGTACACCCTCACCCGCGAGGCGTTCGACGCGATGACCGAGCCCCTCCTCCTGGCGACCAGGGAGGTGTGCGCCGGCCTGATATCGAGCCTCGGCATGTCCTGGGGCGACATAGACGAGGTCCTGCTAGTAGGCGGGTCCACCAGGATGCCCCAGGTGGAGGCGTTCCTGAGGGAGCTGATTGGCGCGAGGATAGTGTCCAACTCCGACACCGACCTGGCCGTGGTGAAGGGCGCGGCGATAACCGCCGCGCTGTACGCCGGCGACAGCAAGAAGGTGAGGGCGTTCGAGATAAAGGACGTGACCGCCCACAGCCTGGGCGCGCTCTCCCTGAGGCGCGACGGCAAGGCGTACGTCAACGAGGTCATGATACCGAAGAACTCCAAGATCCCCGCGTCCGTGAGGAAGCCGTTCAGGCTGGGCGAGGGGAACATGACGGACGTCGTGGAGGTCTACATCCTGCAGGGGGAGAGCGCAGACCCCCGGGACTGCCACGTGCTCTCCAAGGTCTCCGCCACCGGCTTCGAGAACGACGGGGGCGGGACGGAGATCGAGATCGAGTACAGGTACAACGAGAACGGGGTGGTGGACGTCGCCGCGTACCAGGGCGGCGAGCCCCTTATAATCGAGTCCGAGCCCGTCCCGGAGGACACGGGCTGGATGGGCGAGGCCCCCAGGCCCGCCGAGCGGGCGGTGGAGAAGAGCGTCGTCATATGCGTGGACATGTCCAGGAGCATGGACAAGATCGTCGACGGGGTCCGCCCGCTGGACGAGGTCAAGCGCGAGACCGCCGGGTTCGTGCGCGAGCTCGCCGCCGAGGGCGCCGTCTTCGGCCTGGTGGGGTTCGGGGACAAGGTCGGCGTGATAAGGGACATGACCTCCGACCAGGGATCCATAATCGGCGCCCTGGAGAGCCTTAAGGTCAACGAGTACGGGCGCGGCACGGACGCCAGCCCCATAGGCACCGCCGCCGCCATGCTGTCCAGCCGGAGCGGGGTCAGGATGATCCTGATCCTGACCGACGGGAAGTGGGGGAAGAGGGACGCCGCGGTCGCGGAGGCCAGGGCATGCAGGAGCTCTGACATCGTCGTGATCGCCATGGGCTTCGGCAACGCGGACGTCTCCTTTCTAAAGCAGATAGCCACCGTGGACGAGGGCGCGATATTCACCACCATCAGGGGGATGGGGGAGAAGTTCAGCACCATAGCCACCGCCGTGAAGAAGGGGTCCATGGGCCTCCGCGAGGGCGGGTCCTCCGACGGCGGGAAGAAAGAGAGGATCAAGACCCGCTGAGGGCGACGCATGGCTAAAGACAGAGATAACTACTGCTACCTCATCGGGCTGAACCCGATGAAGGAATCCACCTACAACGCGGATTCCATAGAGAAGAAGATCGCCGCGAAGGAGGTCAAATGGAAGAAGTTCGCGGCGGACAAGCAGAACCCCGCGGAGAAGAGGTTCCAGGCGCAGCAGTGCTTCGATGCGGCGCCGGACATGCGCAAGGTCATGGCGGACCCCGCGCTCAGGGGCGAGGAGTTCGCGGACGCCAGGACGCTGCTCCGCGCCAAGGCGGCCAGGCTGCTGAAGGACTGCATCACGCTCCACGACGGGACCAAGGTCCTGATCTCCGGGGCGGCCGAGAACCTCGCCAAGAAGATGCAGTGGGACGGGGTCGACAAGAGCGACCTGATCTCCCTGTCCGGCATAAAGAAGACCGTGTCCAGCCCCCCCGTGAACGAGAGGGTCCTGGCCGCCTACAAGGGGCTGGCGGAGGTCCGGGCGTTCACGGTCGCGGAGATGCTGAACTCCCTGATAGACAGGCCCGCGCTCAGCCTCGGCATAGAGAGGCTCGACGAGAGGAGCGGGCCGGCGCAGATAAGGGCCGCGTTCGAGGCCTGCGAGAAGCGCGTGAAGACCGTCAAGCAGGGCGTCCTCCCCGACCAGGACTCCTACATACTGGCCATGAGGGCCGTGAAGGCGGCCCTGGCGTCGGACAAGGACCTCTCCGACCTGCTCACCTACGGCAGGTGCATGAAGGCGCTGGAGCCCGCCAAGGAGGCCATGGACACGGACTACGGCCAGCCGTTCTCCAGGGAATACCTGGACCGCCTGCTCCTCAAGGCCGTGGGCGGGTCCGGCAGGGACTACCACATGGCGCGGGCGATCCTGGAGGACTACTGCGTCAAGAAGAAGTACATAGCCAACTTCTCCGAGAGGGACAGCAGGCTGGCGGAATGCCCCGGGTGCGGCGCGCTGGTCGACGCCGGGGACGACGTCATGTGCTGCTCCGTGTGCGGGTGCGAGATAAAGACCAAGTGCCCCCAGTGCGGGAGGACGCAGGCGTCGTCCAACGGGTCCTGCGTCGGGTGCGGGTTCGACTTCAAAGGGGGGCTGGCCAAGGCCAGGGACCTGGAGAAGCGGTTCAGGTCCGCGGTCTCCCAGGGCAGGATAGAAGAGGCGGCGGAGCACCTCGCGGGGGTGAAGAGGGCGTACTCCACGTACCCCTCCCTGAAATCCATGGAGGGCGAGCTGAGGCCGCTGCAGGCCAGGTACTCCGAGGTCCTGAAGAGCGCGAACAGCCTCTACAGGCAGAAGAAGTACTTCGCCCTGGAGGCGCGCATAGACGCCGCCCTGGGCGACTTCCCTAAGATCACGTCCAACCCCGAGATCGGCAGGATGTACGACGAGGCCGCGTCGAAGGTGGGGGAGGCCGACCGGATATGCGAGAAGGCCGCCTCGCACGGGGACCCGCTCCCCCTCTACGTGTCCGCGGCGGAGATCTGCCCGGACCACCCCGCGGCCATGTCCAAGATAAGGGAGAACCCCCCCGAATCGCCGTCCGACGCGACGGCGCAGCCCAGGGAGGGCAAGGTGCTGGTCAAATTCGCGGTGCCGGAGGAGAGGGCGGGGATGACGTTCTGCGTGTTCCGGGGCAGGGACGGCCTGCCCGCCGTGTCCGACGACACCGAGCCCCTGGCGGAGATCCCGGGGGGCGTGTACCTCGACAAGAGCCCCGACCCGGGCGTGGACCTGTACTACTCAGTGTACTCCAAGAGGTGGGGGGTCCTCTCCAGGGACGCGGCCCAGTTCGGCCCCGTCTCTGTGTGCCCCGAGGTGGAGGACGTGGCCATAGAGCCCGTCGAGGGCGGCCTCAGGCTGATATACGAGAAGCCCAGGGGGTGCAGCAGGGTCCGCATATGGAGGAAGGAGGGGACGTCCGCCGCCGGCAAGGGCGACGAGGTGGAGATCTCCCACGGCGGGCAGACCGTCATCGACGATCTGGGGCTCAAGGGCGGGGTCAGGTACCACTACCTGTTCGTCGCCGAATACCGCAAGGGGGGCAGGACCGAGCGCTCCATGGGGACCGAGTTCTCGCACGTCCCGCCCAGGGTCCCGGACCCCCCCAAGAGCGTGGAGATCAAATGGAACAAGTCGGACGGGTCGTTCACCGCCAGGTGGAAGAGCCCGGAGAGGGTCGTCCTCTACTCCTCCCCCAGGCGGGTGGAGCTGCGCGGGCGCGTGGTGAAGATGGAGGACCTGGGCGCGTGGATGTCCGAGATACCTCCCATAGAGTCCTACGACGACGGGGTCAGGTTCTCCGTGCCCGACGGCGCGGTGCAGTACGTGTACCCCATGATCCCCGCCGGCAAGGTGGCCGTCAGGGGCAAGGAGATAATGGTCGCCAACCTGAAGCCGTTCAGGGACGTGGAGAAGAGGGTCAGCGGAGGGGACTGCGACATAACCATGACGTGGCCCACGGGCGCGGAGTCCGCCGTGATCGCGGTGAAGGACGCCCCCGCGTCGGGGCCGGACGACTTGGGCGCGGAGATGATCACCATAACCCGCGAGGCGTACAACATGGACCGCAGGGTCCGCGTGCCCATGGGGGGGTCCAAGAAGAGGGTGGCGACCATATACGCCGCCTACGACGTCTCCGGGGAGAAGATGTTCTCCCGCGGCATGTGCCTCGACCTGTACTCCGGGTCCAGCACCAAGGTCAGGTACTCCATGTCCGCCGAGGGCGACGGCAGGGGGGCCAAGTTCACCATCTGCATCGACACGGACCGCTCGGTGGCGGAGCTGCCTCCGCTGTCCGCGGTGCGCGTGCAGGAGGGCATACCCCTCAGGAGGAGGGACGGCGAGGCGATATGGTCCTCCAACCGCCCCGTGGCGCTGAGCGGCGGGAAGGCCACGATAGCCTTCTCGTGCAAGCCGGGGACGGACCCGTCCAGGGTGAGGGTCTTCTTCGACGGCGAGGACAGCTACAACCTGTTCAAATTCATACACCCGGTTTTCAAGGAGAAGTGATGGGATGGCTAGGAGAAGCGAGGCGCGCGCCAAGAGGGAGGCGGGGGGCGGGTACACGTGCCCGTTCTGCTGCAAGACGGTGGACCTGAGGAACACGCACTACCAGTGCACCAACCCAGCGTGCGCTAAGATGTTCCTCCGGGGGCTGAGGGAGTCCGGGGCCAAGAGCGTCTACATGTCCAGGAACCTCGACGAGGAGGTGGACGTGGAGAACACGATCTTCCTGGGGAAGGACCCCGAGGGCCCGTCCCCGGTCACCACCAGGAACCACATCATGCGCGACTCGTCCGGGATATGCGACATGTGCAAGAGGCCGGCGTACAGGAGGCTGTGCCCCGGGTGCCACAACCCGATACCCCAGGGCGCGGAGGAGGAGGGGAGCACGGTGTTCGTGATCCTGGGGCCCAAGGGGGTGGGCAAGAGCCACTACATCGCCGTCCTGATCAACGAGCTGACCAAGTCGTTCTCGCCGGAGTTCGGGGCCACCATGAGCCCCGCCACCGACAGGACCACGCTGAGGTACCGCGAGTCCTACTACAAGCGCCTCTACGAGGAGGGCAGGAAGCTGGACCCCACCGCGTCCTACGAGCAGAGCCGCGACTCCCGGGAGCCCATGATATACTACCTGAGGTTCTTCGGCGGGGACTCCCCCCGCGTGTACACGCTGGCGTTCTTCGACACGGCGGGGGAGGACCTGGACTCCGCGGGCCGCATGATGAACCTGAGCCTCAACTCGTTCACGTCCATGGCCTCCGGGATAGTGTTCCTGGTGGACCCCCTGCAGATACCGTACATCAACTCCCGCATACGCATGGACAACAAGCCGCCGCAGGGGAAGGACGTGACCGACATCCTCAGCAACATATCGAACGCGATACGGGCGAACAGGTCCATGAGCCCGAGGGAGCCCATAGACATACCCCTGGCGGTCGTGCTCACCAAGAGCGACGTGCTCATGAAGGCCCCCGAGAACGAGGAGGAGGCCAACGTGCTGTTCGGCCCGGGGTCGTCCATACACATCGACAGGGAGAGGGGGAGGTACGACAAGACCAACTTCGAGCAGATAAGCGTGGAGATAGAGGAGTACATGAGGAGGGTCGCCTCGGGGGCGTTCGTGCAGATGGTGAAGGAGTTCGAGAGGCACTCCTACTTCGCCGTCTCCGCGCTCGGGAGCAACCCCACCGGGCCGGTGCTCTCGCGGGCGATATCGCCCATGAGGGTGGAGGACCCGTTCATATGGCTCCTGAACTGCGACGCGGAGGGATCGGGCAGATGAGCGAGAAGAGGATGAGCAAGACCGAGAAGCTGAGGCAGTTCCTGGTCACGGGATCGATAGAGATACCCGAGAGGGGGTTCGAGGAGGAGCCGGCGGAGATTCGCGCGGACGCCCCCTCGGAGGAGCCCGTCGTGGAGGACGTGGTCCCGTTCGAGGAGGAGCCGGCGGAGGCCCCCGCGGAGGCGGAGCCCGAGGCGGAGCCGGAGGCAGAGGCGGAGCCGCCGGCCCCCGAGCCCCCCGCCCCGGCCCCGGAGCCCGAGTGGCTGAGGGGCGCGCTGGAGTCCGTCAGGGCGGAGATCGAGGCGCGCACCACCACTAAGGAGCAGCTGAGGGAGTACGCGGCGGCCTTCGGCAAGAGGGACGCGGAAGCCGCGAACAGGGAGATGGCCGCGCTCCTGGAGCGGCTGTCCGCCATGAGGGAGGACTTCTCCAAGCTCTGCAGGGACATGAGGGAGAAGATAGACAGGTTCTCCGCGGACGAGGTCCTCGAATCGTTCGGGGCGTACGCGGTGGACATGGAGAACATGCTCGCTGACTGCGGGGTGCGCGTCGGCCCGTTCCCCTACGACAGGCTGAGCGTGAGGCACCAGAGGATGGTCGGGATCGTGCCGACCGGAGACAAGTCGATGAACGGCGCGATCGCGGAGAGGGTGTCGGACGGGTACGAGTACCTGGGCCGCGTCCTTCTCAAGGAGAAGGTGAACGTATACAGGTTCACGGGGACGAGTGGGGAAGAGACAGACAGAGGAGATGAATGAGATGAGCAAGGAATACGCTATAGGAATAGACTTGGGAACGACGTACTCGTGCATGGCCTACCTCGACGAAGAGGGGAGCCCTGTGGTCGAGAAGAACTTCGAGCAGGAGGACACGACGCCGTCGGTCATACTGTTCAACGAGAACGGGGAGATCATAGTCGGGTCGCCCGCCAAGGACATGGCGATGATGTACTCCATGGAGAGGGTCGTCACCGCCATAAAGAGGCAGATGGGGCAGACCGGCCCGGAGGTCGACGTCGAGATCGACGGGGCGGTGTACACGCCGGTGTCCCTGTCCGCCGCGATCCTCAAGAAGATGATCAACGACTTCAACGACAACCACGGCACGGACATCAAGAAGGCGGTCATAACATGCCCCGCATACTTCGGCCAGCTGGAGAGGGACGCCACGAAGAACGCCGGCATGATCGCGGGGCTGGAGGAGGTCACCATAATCAACGAGCCCACCGCGGCCGCCATATCCTTCGGGCTGGGCGGCGGCGTCGAGGGCAGGAAGAGGGTGCTGGTCTACGACCTGGGCGGGGGGACGTTCGACGTCACCGTCCTCGAGATCGAGGGCAACAGCTTCACCGCGGTCGCCACCGACGGGGAGAGGCTCCTCGGGGGGAAGGACTGGGACGCGGAGCTCATAAAGATCATCAAGAGGAAGATCATGGACGAGTACGGCGTGGACGAGAGCGAGTTCGACTCCGACGACGACGTCAAGCAGAACCTCATCCTCGACTCGGAGACCATAAAGAAGAGGCTGTCCTCCGCCGAATCCACCAAGGGCACGCTGACCGTGGGCGGGAGGAAGGCCGTGTACACCGTCACCCGCGAGGAGTTCGAGGCGGAGACCCGCTCCCTGATGGACGCCACGCTGGAGAAGATGGACAGCGCCCTCTCGTCCAAGGGCTTCTCCATGGGCGACATAGACGAGGTCATCCTCGTCGGCGGGTCCTCCAGGATGCCGCAGGTCAAGGCCGGGATATCCGCGAAGTACCCGTCCGCCAATCTGAGGCTGTTCGACCCCGACCAGTCCATAGCCAAGGGCGCCGCCATATTCGCCGGGACCCACAACTGGAACCTGAGGGAGGACATGGAGGACGCCGAGAAGAAGGGCGAGGAGTACGTCCCCGCGGCGGGCGAGATAGTGGTGCACAACGTGCTCAGCCAGACCTTCGGCATAAAGGCGGTGTACGACGACACGTCCGCGGAGATGATCTCCAACATCATCTTCAGGAACGAGAAGCTGCCCATATCCTCGATCAAGACGTACTACCCCGTGGACGACGGCCAGTCCTCCATAATGGTGGAGATCTACGAGAGCGCGGCGAACAACGTCGAGGGCGAGAGGAGGATCGAGCTCGTGGAGGGGTGCCCGGTGGGCGACTTCGAGATGACGCTCCCCGAGGGCGTCACGAAGAACACCCCCATCGCGGTGAAGTTCACCGCGACGGACGAGGGGATACTGATAGCCTCCGCGGACTGCCTCGGCAGCCACAAGGAGTACCAGCTGCAGAACAGGCTGCAGATGTCCGACTCCGAGATACAGAAGTCCCGCGGGCTGGTGGAGAAGGTCCAGAGGGCCTGACCGCGGCCCTTCTAAACCCCTTACCGCCCGGGCGGGCCTCCGAGGCCCGTCCGGCGGAACAGCTCCTCCCGCTCCGCGCGGGTTATGTTCCTGTAGCGCCCCGGCCTCATGTCGCCCAGGGCTATGTTCACGACGCGGACCCTCTTGAGCCCCGTCACGGTGTACCCGAAGCGGTCGCACATCCGGCGGATCTGCCTGTTGAGGCCCTGCCTGAGGACTATCCTGAACTCGCTCGCCCCGGTCCTCTCGACCTCGCACTCCCGGGTGACCGTCCCGTCAGACAGGCGGACCCCTTTGGACATCCCCTCCGCGAAGCCGTCCGACAGGGGCTTGTCCACGGTCACCACGTACTCCTTCTCGTGGCCGTGCCTGGACCGCATGACCCTGTCCGCCAGCTCCCCGTTGTTGGTCAGCAGGAGCAGGCCCTCCGAATCCTTGTCCAGGCGGCCTATGCAGAATATCCTCTTGGGATACCCTATGAACTCGATGACGCTGTCCCCGTCGTCCGGGCTGGACGTGCACGTGAGCCCGACGGGCTTGTTGAACGCCAGTATCACGTCCTCCTCCTCGGGGGACACGGGCCTCCCGTCCAGCAGGACCGAGCTCCCCGGGGGGACCCTGTCCCCCAGGACCGCGACCCTGCCGTCTATGGTGACCCTGCCCTCCCCTATGATGCGGTCGGAGGCGCGCCTGGACGCGACCCCCGCCTCCGCCAGGAACCTGTTCAGCCGCACTCCGGAAGGATCTTCGACCATGCCCCCGGATACGGGGCGGCCTTATTAAACCGAAGCGGCCGCCCGACCGCGCCGTTATTAACGGCGGAGGCGGTACCCCGCCGATGAAGCTCCCGCTCTTCAAGAAGAAGCCCGCGCCCCCCGTCCTTAAGGCGCAGGGGCTGGGGATGCACTGGGACGCGGAGGACCCGTTCCTGTTCGCATCGCACCACAGCGACGACTATCCCGCCGGCAACGCCCAGCAGGCGCCCCCGCTGAGGCAGATAAGCGGGAGGAACCTCGGTAGGGACTATCAGAAGCTGTTCGGGTTCAGGATGTACCACGGGAAGGTCGTGCCCGGGTTCCCGCTGCACTCGCACTGGGGCTACGAGACCGTGACCGTCCCCGAGAAGGGGTTCGTGGACCATTTCGATTCCCTCGGGAACTGCGGGAGGTTCGGGTTCGGGGACGTGCAGTGGGTCTCCGCCGGGAGCCTGTACAGCCACGACGAGATGTACCCCCTCGCGTTCGACGACCGCCCCAACCCCAACGACATAACGCAGATAATGATCGACCTGCCGTCGTCGTCCAAGGGGTCCGCCCCGGCGGTGAGCACGGTGTGGGCGGAGGACGTGCCCGTCGTCGAGCTGGAGGGGTGCGAGGTGAAGGTGGTCGCCGGGAGCTTCGGCGGGGCGTCCGCCGCCGCCCCCCACCCGGGGTCGTGGGCGGCCGACCCGGCGCACGGGGTCAGGATCCTAAGGATCGCGATGCGCCCGGGCGCGTCCCTGGACGTGGACGGGGCCGCGCCCGGGGCCCGGAGGAACCTCTACTTCGTGTCCGGCGCGGACGCGTCCATAGGGGGGGAGGCGTACGGGAGCGGGCAGAGGCTGAAGATGGACGGCTCCGCGTTCCGCGTGGAGAACGGCGGGGCGGAATCCGCGATGTGGCTCCTCGAGGGCGTCCCCATAGGGGAGAGGAGAGCCGCGTTCGGCCCGGTCGCCCTCGGGACCGACAGGGAGGTCCTGGACGCGATGAACGAGATCCGCAGGAGGGAGCTCGCGGACTGGCCCTGGGGGCTGGTGGACCGGACGCAGCCCAAGGGGGCGGAGAGGTTCCTGGCGCGCGCAGACGGGTCGACGGAGCGCCCCGTCAGAAGATCCTCTTGACGTCCTCGTCGTTCTCCGAGAGGATCCACGCCAGGGGCTCGGCGGCGTTCCGCCCGTCGCCCAGGGACGAGACCTTGAAGAACCTCACGTTCTCGAAGGCGGATCTCGCGATCTTCACGAAGTCTCCCTGCCCGTGCCTGGCCAGGAACGCCTCGGCGCCTTCGGCCGCCGCGGCGGACGAGCGCGGGTCGTCCATCTTGGTCAGGACGACCGCGAACGGGACCGTGGACCTGACGGACGGGCCGTACCCGTTTATCTCCGTGTACATGTGGTAGAACGACTCCATGACGGAGACCGGGGTCGGCTTGGAGCCCTTCGCGGGGGACTGGGAGCTGTGCACCGCCACCACCGACGCGGGGTCTATGGCGAAGATTATCCCGTCGTTGTACTTGTAGTACTCCTCGAAGAGCACCTTGTCCCTGTCGGGCTCGAACTCCGAGCCGGATATGTCGTTGAACATTATCTCCTTCTCCGGGAAGTCCCTGGACCTCAGGAACAGGAACTCGGAGTCCAGCTCCCCGGGCGCGGTGGGGGCGACGCGCCCCTTGGCCCCCCATGCCCGCGGGGACAGCCCCGGCGACGCGAACTCCGCCATGACCCCCTTGGACTTGGCGGCCTCGCACAGGGATTCGGCGGAGGACAGCATGAGGGTGGTCTTCCCGGAATCCCTGGCTCCCACCAGGGACACCACCAGCGGCTTCGCCTCGTGCGTCACGACGCCGGAGCCGCAGTGCGGGCACACCATGGACAGGGCCCCCCTGCCCCCGAGGTCGTTGGTGGCGGGGACGGAGTGCCCGTTGTTGCACGTGTGGATCTTGGCGCCGTGCGGGCCCGGCACGGGGTAGCCGAACACCAGCCCGCACGAGCATTTGACGCGGGGCTGGTAGAAGTTGCGCTTGCACTTGGGGCACACGGCGTAGTGGGTGAGCGAATCGTACCTCGCCCTGTCCCTCTTGGACGCGGACCCGATCTTCAGAGACATGATCGCCCATAGGATCAGGAACGCGATCAGGAGCGCCAGGTCCGCGATCAGCGCGAAGGGGGCGATGAAGGGGAGCATGGCGATCGGTATCGCGACAGGCGCCTTCTTGAACCCCCAGAACAGGGGGATGGAGTTCCAAGGCATGGCGAGGCAGCGGGCCAGGGCCATGGGGCGGTGCGTGAACAGGTATTCCCGGGGATCGGTGTCCCCGCCCTTCACGTCCCTCGACGGGGACGACGCGAAGCCCATGGCGGACAGCATGAACCCCACGGACAGGAAGAGGGTCGCAGACAGTCCCGCGCCCGTGGGCAGCGCGCCGTACAGCGCGCCCAGCGAACCCAGGTATCCGAAGTCGGTCTGGACCACCCAGTCTCCCGCGCCGAAGATCGCGGCTATGTTGATCACGCTCACGCAGACGCCGCCCGCGGACTCCCCGCCGAACAGGTCGGCGGCGGTCAGAAGGAGCGACGACAAACAATACATCGCGGCGGCACCGGCCGCCGTTCCCATCAATGCTTTGTTCGTCCCGTTCATGTCGGGTCAAAGGCCTGTGGGGATATACTCTTTTCTACGGCGCGGGAATCTGGCTATGATGCGGGCGCGATCCTGGCGCCCGCCTTTTTCCAGTTAGTTCTATAAAGCCGCATGCCGTTCCGCGCATATGGCGAAGGAAGTCAGCGCCGCCCACATCTTGGTCAAGACCGAGAAAGAGGCGAAGGAGATAAAGGCGAAGATCGACGGGGGGGAGAGCTTCCAGGATCTGGCCAAGAAGCGCTCGTCGTGCCCCTCCGGGAAGAAGGGCGGGGACCTGGGGTGGTTCAGGCGCGGGCAGATGGTCGCCCCGTTCGAGGAGGCCGCGTTCGCCGCCGAGAAGGGGAAGGTCGTCGGCCCCGTCAAGACGGAGTTCGGATGGCACCTCATACTGGTTAAGGATCAGAGATGAAGAGAGGATGTGATTGAATGGGTCTGTTCGGTAAGAAAGAGGAAGCGAAGAAGAAGGAAGAGCCTAAGAAGGCGGAGCCCGCGAAGCCCGCCAAGGAGAGCAAGCCCTCCGGGGGGGACAAGCCCAAGGTATGGCACATAACCAAGCGCGAGGAGGACGACAAGTGGCAGGTGAAGGCCGAGGGCAACGAGAAGGCCACCAAGCTCTTCAGGACCAAGGCCGAGGCCGAGGAGTACGTCAAGACGCTCAAGAGCAACAACGAGGGCTCGAGGGTGGTCTCGCACACGAAGGACGGCAAGTTCCAGAAGAAGTGACGGAATCCGGGGCCGCGCCCCGATAAACGCGAGCGGGAGGTCAAGGGGGTCCCGCGGTTAAGGACGAGTTTTATAGCAACATCTATGCTCAAATGTCACGTCGCCAGGGCGCGCCCGCGCGCGGGTTCGAGAATCCGCGCGCCCGCATCGAAACAAAGATAACCCCTTCGGGCCATCCCGCCCGCATGGAAGGGTTCCGAGAGGTCCAGGACGTCATCCCCAGGAACGCGTTCATGGCCTTCGCGTTCATCCTCGTCGCCACCGACGCGTTCATCCTCGCGTGCGTCCTGCTGGGCGCCGGGACCCCCGCATGGATGTTCTGGGCGACCACCGCGACGTTCGCGGCGGTCCTGCTGGCGTGCGCTACGGTCAAGCTGAGGGTATCTATCGACGACTCCGACATAACCGTCTCCCTCGTCAGGACCCGCCGCATACCCCTGGGCGACGTGATCGACTGGAAGATCGGCGACATGGGCTCGATAAGGAGCTACAGCGGATGGGGGATGGACGGGGTGAGGTTCAGCAGCTTCGCGACCGCGGGCAGCGAGCGGGGGATCTCCCTGAAGGTCGCCGGGAAGCGCGTCGTGTCCATATCCCTGGTGGACCCCGAGGGCTTCGCCGCGAGCCTGCCCGGCGGCGGAGAGCGGCTTTATTAACCGGCAAGGCATGGCTCGCTCATGCAGGGCGCGTTCCATTGGCTGAGGGTCCAGGTATTCTGCTACGCGACCGAGAGGGAGGACCTCATAAGGTCCATGATAACGGATCTCGCCGGGGACGGCGTCGAGGAGGAGTCGTCCGAGGGGGAGCACGGCAACAGGCTGACCGTGTTCGGGAAGGAGATGACCAGGCAGGCGGAGTTCAGGAGCCTCTTCGAGAAGCTCGGGCCCGGGGTCAGGGGCGAGGCCTCCAGGGACATGGAGGCCCGCGTGGACGAGGACTGCGTGTTCCGCCTGCGCCTGGACAGGCAGAGGCTCGCCGAGGGCGCGCTCGAGATAGCCCACCACGGGGACGTGCTGTCCATAACCGGGAAGATCGTCGCCCACCCCGCCAGGAAGGGGATCGCGGTCTCGAACCTCCGCGGGTTCCTGGAAACATTCTGACGCTCACTCGCCGGCGGACGATTCCTCCGACTCCGCCCTCTCCGGGTCCGGGATTATCCGGGCCTCCTTTATGCGCCGGCTCTTCATGGACTTGACTATTATCGTGGCGTTGTCCGTTTCGATCACGTCCCCCGTCTTGGGGATGCGCTCGAGCATGTGGTGTATGAACCCGCTGACGCTGTGCGCCTGGAAGCCCTTCGGGTCGAACTCCAGGCCCATCTGCTCCATCGCGTCGTGGATGTTGGCGTCTCCCAGCACGGTGTAGCTCCCGTCGCCCTCCCTCTGCACGGGGTACTTCACCTCGTCGTCCTCGTCCCATATCTCGCCCACCAGCTCCTCGACCGCGTCTTCAACGGTCACCACGCCCAGGGTCCCCCCGAACTCGTCGGACACTATGGCCATCTGGGACCTGGCCTTCTGGAGGTCCTTCAGGAGCGTGGCTATGCTCTCGGTCTCAGACACGAACGTGGGCGGCTTCGCGAGGTCTTTTATGAGGAAGTCCCCCCCGGCGGAATACCTGCTGAAGAAGTCCTTGAAGTTGACTATCCCGGTAATCTGGTCGACGGTGCCGTCGTAGATCGGTATCCTGGAGAACTCAGACCTCAGGAACAGCTCCTTGAGCTCCTCCGGGCCGGATCCCTCCTCCGCCGCGACCATGTCCACGCGCGGGGTCAGTATCTCGGACACCTGGACGTCGTCGAACTGGATGGCGGACTTGATGAGGTCGCTCTCCCTCTTCTTTAGGGTGCCCTCCTCCTCGATCTCGTCGATTATGACCACCAGCTCGTCCTCTGTGAAGGACGGCATCTCCGCGGAATCGTTCTTGGCGCCCTTGGACAGGGCCCCGGTCATCTTCATGAAGACCGCGGCTATGGGGGACAGCGCGACCTCCGCGGCCCTGAGCGGGCCCGCCAGGGCGATGGCGTAGCGCTCCGCGTTCCGCCGGGCGAGGGTCTTCGGGGTTATCTCGCCGAAGGCCAGGATCACGGTGGCCATGAACGCCGTGGCGTAGGCCACCCCCGCCAGGCCGAAGAGCTCCGTGAAGATCATGGTGCCTATGGCGGACGCGGCTATGTTGACCAGGTTGTTGCCCACGAGTATGGTGGTAAGGAGCCTCTCGTAGTCCTCGCTGTGCGCCAGGGCCTTCGCGGCCCTCCTGTCCCCCTCGTTGGCCAGGGCCTTGATCCTTATGACGTTCATGGTGGAGTACGCGGTCTCGCTCGCGGAGAAGAACGAAGACAGGGCTATAAGCACAGAGAACGCCGCCCCCAGCACGGCCAATATCACGCCATCCATCTCATTTCCCATTCCACAAAGCCGGCGCGACCGCGCCCGCAGACAGTCATCCTACCTTTCAAAATACGCCTATCTATGATTTAACGTTTGCCTGGGGGAAACGGGGAAAAGCCGGGATAAATGGTTTGGGAAGGGGTTTGGCGTTTTCTCGCTCAGTTCACGCCCATGGAGGACTTGACTTCGTTCGAGAGGGCCGCTATGAGCACGTAGACGTACACGACGAACCAGGCGAGGCCGGTGATTATGGCGATCGGGTTGCCGGATATCGCGCCGATCAGGCTGCCTATCGCGCCGAGAACGGACACTATGAGGAGCAGGACCCAGACGATCTTGCTGATCACGTTCTTGTTGGCGCCCGCTATCTTGGAAGCGACCCACAGGTAGATCAGACCTATGATTATGCTCAAGATCACCGCGCCGATGGCCGCGACGAGGGTGACGTCGTCGGATGCGGTGTACGCCCCGATCGCGTTGAATATCGCGGAGAGGATCGTCGCCAGACCTATGGTTCCGACGAGGCCGGACACTATGGCAACTTTGTCGTTGCTCCCGTTGCGGACCTTGATGCCGTAGAGGAGGATCAGGATGCCCGTGATCACGCTGCCTATGCCGTAGGCTATGGACGAGCCCGTGTGCTCCCATGCGGCCGAGACTATGCCCGCTATCAGGTTTATCAGACCTATGACGATAAGGGCTAGCCCGACGTTTTGATTGTTGTCAAAGAATGACATGACCGCCGATTTTTCTATATCTATATAAATATGATGTGAAACACGCGATTTCGAGCGCGCCCTAGATATCTTTGGGCCGTCAGAGGCGGCGCGCCGAAAGCTGGCAGGCGTTCGCCGTCCTCCTTATTTTTATATATTCTAAAAGCATCAGAAGCAAACGGAGAGAGCCCATGCCCGCCGAATTCAAATATGAGATAGTGGAGAAGATCGCCGTCCTGTCCGAGTCCTCTAAGGGCTGGTCCAAAGAGCTGAACCTCATAAGCTGGAACGACAGGGATCCCAAATACGACATAAGGGAATGGTCTCCCGACGGAGAGAAGATGGGCAAGGGCATAACTCTGTCCGTGGAAGAGGCCAGGATACTGAAGGAGGCGCTGTCCTCCAGAGAAATCTGAGGGCTCGGTCCCGGCTCGCTGGTTTTTAGATGAAAAAATATGGGGGAGCCCCCGCGCTCGCGCGCAGGGCTCCTTTCCGCGCCTGCGCGACGGTCACCACGGAGGGTTGCCGCCGGTGCGCCTGAGCGCGTCGTTGTACTCGTTGCAGAGCCTGTACGCGTCGTAGATGTTCAGTATCCAGACGACGAAGCTGGCAACAATCATCATCGTCATGGTTACCAAGAAGCCGCCCTGGACATCCAGCAGGGCGATCAGCGCGAATATGGAAAACACCCATGTGGCTATGCCAAGCCCCATCCACCCGAGGCCCCTGGTGATCTTCCCGACGTACAGGTGGCCCAGCCCGGTGAAGAGGAAGGCCAGCACGATCGCGATCCCCGTGCTCTTGAGAGGCGTCTGGTACCCTTGCCACTGGCCCTGATAGGGAGGCTGGTACGGAGGCGCCTGGTACTGGGGAGCCTGGTACGGCGGCGTCTGCCCCCCCCGCCGACGGCGCCCCGCAGCTCTGGCAGAAGGATGCGCCGTCCGCCATCTGTGTCCCGCATTTTATGCAATACATTTCACAATCCCCATGTCGCACGCATGCGCATGCGACGATTTGCGTGCAAAAACAAAAGAGTATAAAAAGTTTGGTAGGTCCCGCCGCCTCGCGGCTCACCACGGGGGGTTGCCCGTGCGGCGCAGGTGGGAGTTGTACTCCTCGGTCTTCTTGTACGCGTCGTACAGGTTCCAGATCCACAGCACGAAGCTGACCACGCCGATGGGCCAGAACAGGAAGTAAGAGATCGCGCTCAGGATTATCGCGAATATCAAGAGGACTATGCCGTCTTGGGTCTTGCCGAGGTATATGTGCCCGAGGCCGATGATGAAGAACGCCAGGATTATGGCTATCCCGCTGTTCTTCTCCGGTATGACGTAGCCCGGCGCGGGGCCGCCGTATCCCGGGTTGTATCCCGGAGTGTACCCGGGGTTGTATCCCTGGCTTTGGCCCTGGCCGCTGTCGGGCGCGGGGCTGTATGCGGCCCCTCCCGCGTTATTCGACGCGCCGCATCCCGGACAGAAGGCGACGCTGGCATCTATTTCTTTTCCGCATTTTTGACAGAACATAATATCACTCTGTGTTTTTTTGGTATATCCCTACCCTTTAAAAACGCATCTGTCTGGGGGAAAACGCCTCAAAAACTTGAATCAGAGCGGATCTCGGCGATGGTTTTTATCTCTCCTGGGGCATGCTCCCGCATGACCGGGCCCGGGTATCTCACATGCAGGACCTGCAGGAGCTGCGTGCGCTCCCTCGACGTCTGGGCGTGCATGCACTCGAGCCTCCCGGTAGATCCGGGGGGATCGTGCGGGAGATACCGTCCGGGATGCTGCGAGAGCTGCCGCTCCCTCTCCCTGGGAGAGGGGGGCGCGACGTGCTCGGCGACGGGCGAGCCGACGGACAGGCTGAGCGTGTGCTGCCTGTACGATCCGTGCGGGAGGGGCTCCTTTTGACGCTCGGGGCCGGAGAGCCGCCGGGCGCGGCTGGGCTTTTTCGTTTTTCGTTCTAATCTTTTAAATATATCCAAAGCATTAGCGCGATTCGGGCATTCGAGATATTGCTCCTGGTCCGTCGTAAAGTGGTAAAGGTGAGTATTGGGAGTACCCAACAAAGAGGAATGTAAAATGGCCTACGGAAACAATGGTGGGAACAGAGGCGGATTCAGAGACAGGGACCAGCCCAGGGAGTTTTTCAAAGCGACCTGCTCGGACTGCGGGAAAGAGTGCGAGGTGCCCTTCAAGCCCACGCAGGGAAGACCCGTGTACTGCAAGGACTGCTTCAGGAAGCACCAGCCCGAAGACCGCGGCGAGAGACGCAGGTTCTGAACCGCGGGAAAACCCCAAACCCCTTCAAAAACGACTTATTTTGATTTTACCTGATTTTTCGGAGCGGAGCCTCCGCATCGATCGCGCTCGGCGGCGGATCTCTGAAAGCCTTTCCGCGCGCGCTCCGCATGGATGGGGGGCGGGCCCGGGCGCCCGCCCCGGCCGGATCCCCCGGAGAACCGGTTTCAGCCCCCGTCGGGGGGCATCATCTCTTTTTGGGGCCGCCGCCCTTGGGCCCGCTGTTGAGCCTCTCGTTGAACTCCAGGCGGAATATCACGTTGGAGCACGCGGAGGCGTACAGCAGCAGGACCGCCCCGGCTATGACCAGGGGCAGGCCTATCCATAGGGACAGGAGATAGCACGCCGCCGCCCCCGCGAGGGCGAGCGCCATGCCGGCGACGCCGGAAGCGGTCATCGCCCTCTTCTGCTTGGACAGGTCCATGGCCCCGGTCAGGCCAGCTTGGTCCCCGCCTTCGGGGACGCTCCCTGGTCGTACACCGCCTTGGCCTCGAAGGACCACACCGCGGCCGCGCTGAGCTTCATCGCCTTGAGGGCCTCGTTCATCGCGTCGAGCGCGGGGCCCTTGTCCAGGCGCGCCTTGAACGACACGTCGACCTCGTAGGATTCGAGGCCGTTGACGAACAGGAACGCCGCGTTCGGGTTCTCCTTCAGGTTCGCCCCGCTCACTTTGGACAGGATCTCGCCCATTATGATCTCCCCGGGGCCCGCCAGGCCTATGGACCCCGCCACTATGGCGTGGGGCTTCCCGGATTTGGACGACGTGACCAGGATCTTCGTCGTGCCCTGCTTCTTTATCAGCTCTTCGACATTCTCGGGTATCTTCACCATCTCTACCACCACTCTGCGCCTGGCATCGCGTTGGGCCGTATATAAAACAGCGTGGGGGCCGCTCCACCCGCCCCGCTCCGAAATCGGCAGTAATATAAGATATGGGGGAGTTGGCGGCCACGGTATATTCAAATGACCGGAGAGTGGATCAGGATCAGGGCGCCGGCCACGACGTCTAACATCGGGGCGGGATTCGACATTTTCGGGCTGGCCTTGGACAGCCCCTTCGACATCATGGAGGGCAGGGCCTCTCCATCCGGGACCTCCGTCTCCGAGATCCGCGGGAGGGGCGCCGAGGGGATACCCAGGGACCCCGCCTCCAACAGCGCCGCGATAGCCGCGGCGGAGGTCCTCAAGAGGGCCGGGGCGGGCTTCGGCGTGGAGCTGAGGATAGAGAAGGGCATCAGGCCGTGCAGCGGCATAGGCTCGTCGGGCGCCTCCGCCGCCGGCGGGGCGTACCTCGCCAACCTGCTCTGCGGGAGCCCCCTGTCCGACGCCGAGGTCATACTGTGCGCGGCGCACGCGGAGGAGGTCATGTCCGGCGGCTTCCACGCCGACAACGTCGCCCCGTGCATACTCGGCGGGTTCACGATAATAAGGTCTTACGAGCCGTTCGAGGTCTCCCGCATAGAGCCCCCCGCCAACCTCGGCGTGGTCGTGGCCATGCCCGACGTGATGGTCTGCACCGCGGACTCCCGGAGGGTCATCCCCAAGGAAGTCTCCGTGAGGGACCTGGTGTTCCACGTGGGCAACGCGTCCACGCTGGTGTACGCCATGATGACCGGGGACCTGGCCAAGATCGGGCGGTCCGTGAAGGACGCGGTGTTCGAGCCCGCCAGGGCGAGCCTGGTGCCCCACCTCAGGGAGGCGGAGGCCGCCGCCACGTCCCACGGCGCGCTGGTGTCCTTCCTCGGGGGGTCGGGCCCGTGCGTCATCTCGTTCTACGACAGGGACACCCACTGCGGCGACAGGATCGCCGAGAGCGTGAGGGAGGTCTACGCCCGCGGGGGCATGGGCTGCGACACGTGGGTCACCGGGTGCGGCCGCGGATGCGAGGTGATCTGATGGCGTCCCACTCCGTCGTCTGCTGGGACTGCGGCTCCGCCGTGGAGGACCCCCACCTCAGCGTCTGCCCCAGGTGCAAGGGGCTGCTCACGATCAGGATGGACCTGGAGCCCGTCAAGGAGATGAGGCCCGAGGACCTCAGGGGAGAGCGCATGGGCGTGTGGAGGTACGCCCCCTTCATGCCCGCCGACCCCGCCAACAAGGTGTCGATACAGGAGGGGGGCACCCCCCTCTACCGCGCCTCGTCCCTCGGGGAGGCCATAGGCGTCCCCGGGACCCACGTGAAGTTCGAGGGGCTCAACCCCACGGGCTCCTTCAAGGACCGCGGCATGACCATAGGCGTGACCCACGCCAGGGAGATCGGCGCGAAGGTCGTGGGGTGCGCCTCCACCGGGAACACGTCCGCGTCGCTGGCGGCCTACGCCGCCAAGGCGGGCATGGACTGCGCCGTGTTCCTCCCCGCCGGCAAGGTGGCCGCGGGGAAGCTGGCGCAGGCCCTGTTCTTCGGGGCCAAGGTGCTCTCGGTGGACGGGAGCTTCGACGACGCCCTCGACCTGGCCAGGAGGATGGCCGACGAGCGCATGATCTACCTCCTGAACTCCATCAACCCCTATCGCCCCGAGGGGCAGAAGTCCGTGCTGTTCGAGATCATGGACCAGCTGTCCTACGAGGTCCCCGACAGGATAGTGCTCCCGGTGGGCAACGCCGCCAACATATGGGCGGTGTACAAGGCCATAAAGGAGCTGGAGGAGGTCGGATGGATAGACAGGGCCCCCATGCTCACAGGCATACAGGCCGAGGGGTCCGCGCCCGTGGCCAGGGCGTTCGCGTCCGGGAGCGCGGACTTCGTCCCCGAGGAGCACCCAGAGACCGTAGCCACCGCCATACGCATAGGCAACCCGGTCAGCGGGAGGAAGGCGCTCCGCGCCATATACGACACCGGCGGCTTCTCCGCGACGGTCAGCGACGACGAGATCCTGGCGGCCCAGAGGCTCCTCGGGAGGACGGAGGGCGTGTGCGTGGAGCCCGCGTCCGCCGCGTCCGTGGCGGGCCTCGCCAAGCTCAGGAGGGAGGGCGTAGTCGACAGGGGCGAGAGGGTCGTGTGCATATGCACGGGCAACGGGCTCAAGGACCCCGACTCCATGACGCTCGGGGCCCGGGCCCCCATGAGGTGCGGCAGCTCGGTGGAAGAGGCCGCGAGGATCCTGTCCGGCTGATCAGAAGTCCGACAGGTCCGTCTGCCTCGCCCCGCGGGAGGCCGCCTTCTCCGCGGGCGCGGCCCGCTTTCCCGGGCCCCCGCCCCCCGCCTGCTCCGCTATGCTCGCGGCGAGCGCGGGCCCTATGCCGGGTATGGGCGACATCCCCGCCGCGCCGGCGCGCAGGGCGTCGCCCCTGCTCCTTATGCCGCGGTCGAACAGGATCCTCGCCCTGGCCCTGCCGACGCCCTTGAACGACACCAGGCTCAGGAGCTCCTCCCTGACCCCGTACCTCAGCCTCGTCAGGAGCGGCTTTATCCTGACCGCCGCGTCCGGGTTGAAGATGTGCGCGATCTCGCCCATGGAGTACATTATCCACTCCGCCATCTCCACCCTGGACCTCACGTCCCCGGGCCCTATCCCCATGCCCTCGGTGATCTCCTCCTCCGAGACCTCGTTGATCCAGTCGTGGAGCACGGCCGCGACCTTCATGGAGCTCATGAAGAGGTCCTCCTCGTAAGGCCCGTCCCCGCCCCCCACCAGGAGGCTCCCCTCGATCTCGCCCGCCATGCGGCTCAGGCGCTCCATGTCCCCCTTCCTCGGGTACAGGCCCAGCACGTCCGGCACGGACGCGACCGCGTGCAGTATGGGCAGGTCCCCCGTGCCTCCCCCCATGTTCTCCACCGCCTCCCTCAGCGCGACCGCCGACACGGGGTCTATGTAGAGGTCGGAGACCCTCCTGCCGAACGGGAGCGCGGCTATCCTGTCGCCGTCGCGCTCCACCATTTCGTGCCTCTCCAGGAACTCGACGCAGCTCTCCACCGCGCCCTCTATGCCGTACAGCCTCGACGTGCTCCCGTAGAACGTCCCGCGTATGAAATCGGTCACCGAATCCTCCGAGTCCGCGTCCCCTGTGGCCACGAGCCCCAGTATGTGGCTCCTGAGGACCTTCTCGCTGCCGAGCTTGGACGTGAGGCTCTCCGTGTCGTGCATGACGTAGCTCTCCATCAGGCGGTCGCGGTCGGCGGGGCTCTTCCCTATGAGCACCGCCTCGCCGTACGGGTCGTAGCCCGGCCTGCCGGCGCGCCCGCACATCTGCTTGACCTCCATGACCGATATGGGCACGTTCCCCGCGTTGGACTCGAACCTGGACGTGTCGCGCACGATCACCCTCCTGGCGGGCAGGTTTATCCCTGCCGCCAGGGTGGGCGTCGCCACTATGCACTTTATCCTCCCGTCCTTGAACCCGTCCTCCACGTACTTCCTCTGGGCGTACGTCAGGCCCGCGTTGTGGAACGCGATGCCGCACTTGACGCAGGACGAGAGCTTCTTTCCGAGCGGGGTCGACTCCGACCCCCCCTCCAGCATGTCCAGGTCCCCCTGCGGGACGGACGCCCCCGATATGCGCCCCATCTTCGGGGCGTATCTGGCCGCCAGGGATTCGGCGGACCTCCTGGTGCTCACGAACACCAGGCACTGCCCCCCGGACGACACCGTCTGCTCCGCCAGGTCCCACACGGGGTCCTTGCCCCCCGGGACCGATGCGGACGTGTTGTCGTCGAAGTCGATCTCCCCCTCGAAATACACCCCCTCCTTCAGCGGTATCGGCCTCCAGTCGCTGGTCACCAGCTCGGCCCCCAGCCATTCCGCCAGGTCCCCGGCGTTGGAAACCGTCGCGGAGAGGGCGATAACCTGCAGGCCGGGGTCCCTGGCCATCATCTTCGCCAGCGTCACCTCCAGCGTCGGGCCGCGGTCGGGGTCGTGGATCATGTGGACCTCGTCCGCTATGACGACCCCGACCTCCCTTATCCACCCGCTCCCGTGGCGGATCATCGAATCGGCCTTCTCGGACGTGGCGACTATTATGTCCGCGCCGGCGAGCCTCCCGCCGTCGGAATCCAGGTCGCCGGTGCTCATGGCGACGCTCACCCCCAGCGGGGCGAACCTGTCGAGGTCGGACTTCTTCTCGGACGCCAGGGCCTTGAGGGGCACTATGTACAGGACCTTCCTCCCGCGGCTGAGGACCGCGTCCAGGGCGGGGATGAAGCCTATGAGGGACTTCCCGCTGGCGGTGGGCACCGCGGCCACGACGCTCCTCCCGCGGAGGGCTATGGGTATCGCCTCCGCCTGCGGGGGGAAGAGCTCGGAGAAGCCCTGATCCTCGAGAGACTTTTTGAGCTCGGGAGGTATGTCCAGATCTGAGACCCTCATGTCGCCGGCTCCATGGGCGACGGCTTATTTAACTGATGCGCGTGTCTGAATTTTAAATAGTCCTATGTCCATTCAGGGCGGTATGAAAAGGAGATGGGCGGCCTCGGTTCTATTTACGGCTCTCGTCGCCGCGTCGCTGTCTCTGGCCCCCCTCCCGTCGCAGTACTGCGACGCGGAGCCGGACGCGCCCGCGGCGCATCCCGGGTACCGCGACCAGCTGGACGTCAACGGCCGCGCGATCTTCGACGCCGTATCGGGAGCGGACGCCGCCACTTTCGAGATGGTGGTCGACCTGCCCGCGGCGCTGATAAGCGACGGGGAGGGCGCGGAGGCCTACCTGTCCGGCGCCGTGGAGGCGCTGTGGAGGCGCGCCATGGACGCGCTGAAGATCGGGGCGCCCAGGGCCGTGTGGCTCTGGGGCGAGAGCCTGACCACCTACGACAGGGAGTCCCTGTTCGAGCCGTTCGGGCCCGGGCTCGCGGTCAGGAGCCTCAGGCTCTCCAACTCCCCCGACCCCGCGTACGCCGACGACCCCTCCACGGAGGAGGACGAGCGCCAGCAGAAGATCGACGCGCTGGAGAAGGCAGTGGAGGGCTTCTCGTCCGAAAGCGGCGACTTCCGCGGGAAGGTCAGCGACATAAACAGGTACCTGAGGGACCGCGCGACCTACGACCCCGACTACGCCGACAAGGACAAGAAGAGCCCGTACGACCACGACGCGTACGGCGCCCTCGCCTCTGAGAGCGGGTACGCGGTCTGCGAGGGGTACGCCAAGGCGTTCCAGCTCCTGGCGGAGAAGATCGGGGTCGCGTGCTTCACCGTGTTCGGCACGGGGACCCCGTCCATGGAGGGCCACGCGTGGAACTACGTCATGACGGAGGACGGCAAATGGTACGCCGTCGACTCCACGTGGAACGACGCCCGCGGGGAAGACAGGTACTTCCTGCTGGGGGCCTCCTCGTTCTTCCTGGACCATCAGCAGGGGACGATGGCGGGCTCGGGCACCGTGATGCCCTTCTCGTACCCGCCGCTGGAGAAGGGCGACTTCGACGCGCCGCCCGAGACGCACGAGGAGTACTCGTGGATCGCCATGTCCCTGATAGTCGGGATCGTGATCGCGGGGCTCATAATCATCTCCAGAAGGGGATCCCATTGATAAAAAATAATATATACGAGCGCATACGGATGAACAAGGGGGACGACAACATGACCGAGGCTGGCGCAGAGATGGAAACGGAATTCGTGCCTTTGGAGGAGTGGATAGAGGAACAGGCCTTCGAGTCCACCAGGGACATAGAGATCCCTGTCAAGATGTCCGACAGGGTGATAGGCCAGGAGAAGGCCGTGGAAGTGATCAAGAAGGCCGCCTTCCAGAAGAGGCACGTGATGCTCATAGGGGACCCGGGGACAGGCAAGTCCATGCTGGCCAACTCCATGGTGGAGTACCTCCCCAAGGAGGAGATGCAGGACATCGTGGCCTATCACAACCCCGAGGACGAGAACGAGCCCCGCGTGAGGGTGTTCCCCGCCGGGCGCGGGAAGGCCCTGGTCAGCGAGCAGAGGAGGGCCGCCAAGATGGTGAAGGACCAGAAGAACTCCGTCTTCATCTACCTGGCCGTGGGCATACTGGTCATCGGGCTCGTGGCCTCCATCCTCCTGAACAACCCGTACATAATCATGATCGCCCTGTTCGGCATAATCGTGCTGCTCATGTTCTCCAGGAGCCCCGGGGACCTCAGGAGGGACACGGCCGTCACCCCCAAGCTTCTCGTGGGGCACGACCCCTCGGACAAGCCCCCCTTCGTGGACGCCACCGGGGCCCACGCCGGGTCCCTGCTGGGGGACGTCAGGCACGACCCGTACCAGAGCGGCGGCCTGGAGACCCCGTGCCACGCCCGCCTGGAGTCCGGCGCGATACACAAGGCCAACAGGGGCATACTGTTCATAGACGAGATCAACCTCCTGAGGATGGAGTCCCAGCAGGCGATCCTCACCGCCATACAGGAGAAGAAGCTCGCGATCACCGGGCAGTCAGAGAGGTCCTCGGGCGCGCTGGTGAAGTCGGAGCCGGTGCCGTGCGACTTCACCATGGTCTGCGCCGGGAACCTGGACGCCATGAGCGGGATCCACCCCGCGCTCAGGTCCAGGCTCAGGGGGTACGGGTACGAGGTGTACATGCGCAACACCATGCCAGACACCCCCGAGAACCGCTACAAGATAGCCAGGTTCGTCGCGCAGGAGGTCGTGAAGGACGAGAAGATCCCCCACTTCGACAAATACGCCATAGGCGAGATCATAAGGGAGGCCCAGCGCAGGGCGGGCAGGAAGGGCGAGCTCACGCTCAGGCTCAGGGAGCTGGGGGGGCTCGTCCGCGTGTCCGGCGACATGGCCGTCAGCAGAGGGGGGGAGCTGGTCACCCGGGACGACGTCGCCGGGGCCAAGGGCACCGCCATAAGCATGGAGCAGCAGATAGCCGAGAGGTACATCGAGAGGAGCAAGAGGTACGAGCTCTTCCGCACCAGCGGGGAGCAGGTGGGCCTCATCAACGGGCTGGCCGCCATAGGCGCGAACTCCGGCATGTCCGAGTACTCCGGCATAGTCATACCCATAGCCGCCGAGGTGTCCCCCTCCCAGGTCAAGAAGGGCGGGCGCATAATAGCCACCGGGCGCCTGGGGGACATAGCCAAGGAGGCCGTGGACAACATATCCTCCGTGATCAAGAAGTACACCAGCAAGACGCTGTCGGAGAGCGACATACACCTCCAGTACATAGGGACCTACGACGGCGTGGAGGGCGACAGCGCGTCCATCACCATGGCGACGGTCATACTCTCCGCGATGGAGGAGATCCCCATACGCCAGGACCTCGCCATGACCGGCAGCCTCAGCGTCAGGGGGCAGGTGCTCCCGGTCGGCGGCGTGACCGCCAAGCTCGAGGCCGCGGCCGCGTGCGGGATAAGGATCGCCCTCATCCCGAAGGACAACAGGAACGACGTGATGATAGACTCCAAGTACTACGAGTCCATGGAGATCTACACGGTGGACAACTTCAGGGACGTCATAGAGTACGCCTTCGTGGACTGCCCCAAGAAGCGGGAGTACATGGAGAGGCTCCTGCCCCTCACCGAGGGCGGGGCGTCGTCCGCGGTGAAGATCGACCCTCCCGCGGAGCCCGGGCGCGCGGCGCGCGCGGGGGCGGGAGAGGCCCCGTCCGGGTGAGCCTCATGGCGGGCGGGCGCGATTTCGACGGGTACTCGCTGATGATCGGCAGGTTCCAGCCGCTCCACAACGGGCACATGGAGGTCATACGGAAATGCGCCTCGGAGTCGGAGAGGCTGACGATAGGAATCGGGAGCGCGCAGTACTCCCACGCCCGCGAGAACCCGTTCACCGCGGGGGAGAGGTACCTCATGATCCACGACGCGCTGGAGGCCGAGGGGATGGACAACTTCTTCATAGTGCCCATAGAGGACCTGAACAGGTACTCCGTCTGGGTCTCCCAGGTCGAATCCCTGTCCCCCCCGTTCAACACGGTCTACAGCAACAACCCGCTCACCAGGAGGCTGTTCAGCGAGGCGGGCTACAGGATAAGGGACTCCCCCCTCTACAACCGCGACGTCTACTCCGGGACGGCCGTGAGGGCGGAGATGGCCAGGGGGGAGGGGTGGCGCGCCCTCGTCCCCGCGGCCGTCGCGAACGTGATCGACGAGATAGACGGGGCGGAGAGGATCCGGGAGATATCCCGCGCGGACTGACCGCGGGTGGGCGAGATGGGGAGGTACGAGAGGCAGCTGCCCCTGCTGGGGGAGGAGGGCCAGGAGAGGCTCGGGAGGGCCAGGATCGGCGTGGCGGGGTGCGGGGGCCTGGGGACGAACGTCCTGACCGCCCTGGCGTCCGCCGGCGCGGGGAGCCTGACCATCGCCGACGGGGACGTCCCCGCCGATTCCAACCTCAACAGGCAGTACGTCTACCGGAGCGGGCAGACCCGCAAGAAGGCGCACATTATGGAGGAATGGATATCGTCCCTGAACCCGGGCGTGAGCGTCAGCGCGTTCCCCGAGAGGGTGACGGGCGACAACGCCGGGGAGGTCTTCGGGGGGTGCGACTTCCTGGTGGACTGCCTCGACAGCGTGTCCGGCAGGAAGATGCTCAACGGGTACGCCCTGTCGTCCGGCAAGACCCTGGTGCACGCAGGGGTGTCCGGGTTCCACGGCCAGGTCACCGTGGTGGCCCCCGGGAGGACCCCGTGCCTGGAGTGCCTCCTGAAGATGGGGGACCCAGCGTCGCCCCCGCCCTCCATAGGGGCGGCTGTGGCGTTCATAGGGGCGGCGGAGGCCGCAGAGGCCATCAAGATAGCCGCGGGCCTGGGATCGCCGCTGGAGGGCAGGCTGTTCACCGCCGACCTGCTCAGCGGGTCGTTCGAGGTGACGGAGGTGCGCAGGGACGAGGCGTGCCCCGCGTGCGGGGCGCAGGCGAGGCGCGCCTGACAATCCGTATATAGAATATAGCGCATCGGTCCTCCATGGAGCATCTGATGACAGGCAAGGTCAAGGAGGTGTACATCGTGGACGGCGACACCCTCGAGTTCGCGTACACAGACAACATCTCCGTGTTCGACAAGATCATCCCTTCCAAGATACCGCACAAGGGCGAGACCCTGTGCCGCACGGCCAAATACTGGTTCGGCATCCTCTCCGAGAACGGCATCCTCAACCATTACATAAGCGAGCCCTCGGGGGACAGGATGAGGGTCAGGCGCGTGGAGGTCATCCGCGACTACAGTAGGATAAGGAAGGACTCCTCCAACTACCTCATACCCCTCGAGATCATATGCAGGCACTACGCCGCCGGGTCGCTGATGGACAGGCTGAAGTCCGGGGAGGTGTCCCCGGAGGACCTCGGGTTCGAGGCGGGCCGCGAGGTCGCATACGGGGAGAGGCTCCCGCGCCCGTTCATAGAGGCGACCACCAAGCTGGAGGAGCACGACTCCAACCTCACGGACGAGGAGGCCAAGGAGATGGCGGGGCTCTCCGACCGCGATTACGAGGAGATCAAAGAGGCAGTCCTGAGGATAGACGGGATCATAGAGAGGGAGGCCGCCAAGCGCGGCCTGATCCACTGCGACGGAAAGAAGGAGTTCGGGTACGACAGGGAGCGCAGGCTCATGGTCATAGACACGTTCGGCACCCTGGACGAGGACAGGTGGTGGGACCTGGAGGAGTACCGCAAGGGCAACATAGTGGAGCTGTCCAAGGAGTTCGTCCGCAGGCACTACCGCGACACGGGCTACCACGCGAGGCTCATGGAGGCCCGCGCCAAAGGCCTCCCCGAGCCGGACATCCCCGCGCTGCCGGACGACCTCGTCGCCAGGGTCAGCGGCCTGTACGTGTCCATGTACGAGAGGATCACCGGGGAGAGGTTCTGATCAGAGCACCCTGGCCAGCACCAGCTTCTCCCCCGCGGGGCAGTCCATGTCCCCGAGGGTCTCCACTATGGAGCGCTTGTCCCCGTCGGACGCGCCGTGCGGGTGGCACACGCGGTAGCTGGGGCACCCCGGCCTGCCGCAGCGGATCCCCTTGTAGGTGATCACGCTCCCCTCTATGGCGGACCTCTTCGGCACCGACGACTCCGACGGGACCCTCTCCACCTCCGCCACTGCGGAGGCCCCCTCGCCCAGGGCGCACTCGTGCGACACCGGGCGCACGCCGACTATCTCGTACGTGGAGCCCTCCTCCAGGTTCAGGCAGGCCCGCCTGAGCCTGCATCCCTCGCATTCAGGCTGCGGGCCGAGGTAGACGAACCTCCTCCCCGCCCGCGCCTGCGCCACGCTCACCAGGGTTATGGCCATGCGAGTCACTCCGGGCTCTCGCAGGGCGGCTTCTGCCTGTGGCTCCTCCGCCTGCGGCCCCCGATCACCCCGGTCCTCTTGGCCACGCTCCTGGCCTCCCTGCGGCTGATCCCCTTGTCGCCGAGGATCGTGTACCTGTCCTCCCTCATGGACCTGGCCATCACCAGGGCCTCGATTATGTCGTCGTCGGCGAGCTCCAGCTCCTCCGCCGTCGTGGGCGCCCCTATCGTCCTGAGCGCCTCCAATATGGTCTTCCAGTCCCCGCCGTGGAGGCACATCATCATTATGGCCCCGATCCCGCACTGCTCCCCGTGCAGGGACTTCTTCCCGGGGTACAGGGTGTCCAGCGCATGGGAGAACATGTGCTCCGACCCGCTGGTGGGCCTCGAGCTCCCCGCGGCGCACATGGATATCCCCGACGCGATTATGGGCCTCATGACCAGCCACACGCTCTCCTCCATGCCGCTCTTTATCAGCCCGCAGTTCTCCACGAGGTTGTCAGCCGCGTATTTGGCCAGGAAGTACGCCGAGCTGCTGAACTCCTCGGACTTCTCTTTCCTGGCCAGCTCCCAGTCCTTGAGGGCGGTCAGGTTGGAGATCACGTCCGCGCATCCGGACGCCAGGTAGCGGTACGGGGCGGCGCTTATCACGCTGGTGTCGGCGATTATCCCGATGGGGGAGACCGCCGCGACCGAGTTGGACCCGGCGTCGGACTTGAGCGACGCCCTGTCCGAGGCTATGCCGTCGTGGGACACGGACGTCGGTATGCTCACGAACGGCATCCCCGTCTTTTTAGCGGCCATCTTGGCCGTGTCGATCTTGCTCCCGCCGCCCACGGCGAGTATGAACGAGGCGCCGCTGCCCTCGACCTCGGCGCAGACGCGGTCCACGCCCTCTGAGTTGGCGATGCCCGTCCTGACGACCCTGACGTCGTACCTCTCCGACATGGACTCGCATATCGCCCTCCCGGCCGCGCTGTACGATTCGCCGCCGGTGACCATCACCCCCGCCTCCCCGAACTTCAGAGAATCGCATAGGTCCCGCGTCTTCAGTATCGCGTCATGCCCCAGGATCACGCTCCTGGGGAAATCCATCGATTTCGCCTTTGAAAAAACATCCACTGAACCCATTCCTCCGTCGCTCCTCCTCAATGCGAAGGAAGATATAAAACACTGCACTTGGGTCCGGTATCATGAGGGCGCTTTTGCTGGACGGGAGCGGCAGGGACGGCTTCACGTCCGCCATGTGCGCGTCCTGCTCGGAGGCATTGGAGGACTCGGGGTGGGGGGCGGAGGTGGTCCGCCTGTGCGATTTGGACCTGAGGCACTGCACCGGGTGCTCCGCCTGCCTGGAGGGGGGCGAGTGCGTCATCGGCGACGGCATGCGGGGGGTGATGGATTCTTTCGAGGGGTGCGACCTCCTGGTGCTGGCGTGCCCGATCAGGTTCAGCGGGCCGTCGTCGATACTCAAGGCGGCCATGGACCGGTTCCAGCCGTACTGGCGCCGCGGGAGGGCCCGCGGGGGCTTCTCCGCGGCCATGGTGTGCGGCGGGGGCCCGAGGCCCGACTTCTCCCCCTCGGTCAGGATGTTCAGGGCGTTCTCCATAACCGTGGGGCTGGAGTGGGCGGGGTGCCTGGAGGTCCCCGGCACGGACGGCATGGCCCCTGCGGACGCGGGGCCCCCGGCGAGGGAGTTCGGGCTCGGCCTGGCCGGGATCGCGGCGCGCGGGCCCGCCGGCGGGATAGTTTAATAACCATCGGGGCCGATGCAGTCGCGGTGATCGATTATGGGGAAGACTGAACGCAAAGACATATACCTGTGCGCCGAATGCGGGAACGCCGTGGAGGCTGTGACCTCCGGGAGCCCGGTCCCCGTGTGCTGCGGCAAACGGATGGAGAAGGCCGCGGCCAAGACGGGGGACTTTTCGACGGAGAAGCACGTCCCGTACATAGAGAGGGACGGGAGGATCGTCAAGGTCAGGGTCGGCAAGGAGGCCGCGCACCCCATGACGCCCGAGCACTACATAGTGTTCATAGAGATCGAGGCCGACGGCGCGATCATGAGGAGGTACCTCCAGCCCGGGGACGCTCCCGAGGCGCGCTTCGAGACCGATGCGAAGGACATAGTCGCGAGGGAGTTCTGCAACCTCCACAAGCTCTGGGCGTCCGGCCAGTGACGGGCCCGCCCGGCGGCGGGCCGGGGTTTTAAATCGGTTGACCCCCATACCGCCGCAGTCCGACGGACGCTGATGCACCATGGCGAAGAAGAACGACGAATCCGATAGCGGCGGATACGAGCCGAAGGCCACCGCCAGGCACGAGAAGATCTCCCGCGCCAAGCGCGACGACATAGAGTCTATGAAGAAGAAGCTTGCCGTCGACCGCGGCCTCGCCAAGAAATACGAGGCCGAGCGCAAGAAGGAGATCAAAGAGCTCCCGAAGGGCGAGAGGAAGGCCGCCAAGGCGGAGCTGAAGGAATCCGTCGCCAAGAGGAAGGAGGCCGAGCGCAGGGACCTGGAGAAGATCCACGAGCTCGCGCACAGGGAGAGGGCCGCCGCCAAGCCGCCCAAGGGCAAGATGAGCGACGAGGAATGGGTCGAGGGCGGGAAGAAGGATCCGTGAGGGCTCCGCCCCCCATCCCTCTCGGCGGAAGCGTTTTTTAACTGCACCGCGTACTGCGGTCCGCACTGCATGTCAAGGGGTAGCCGCAGCCATATCCCTGCGCTGGCGCGCGCCGCGCGGGGCGGATCGGGTATCCGCGGGACGCATAGGACGAAGGTCTTCGTCGCCGCGGTCGTGGCAGCTTCCGCCGTCGCCTGCCTCGTCGTCGCGGAGGGGTCTCCCGGCGACGGGTCCCGCATATCTTATTTCCTAGACGGGGAGATGGTCGCGGAGCAGGCGCCCCAGGGCGCCATCGAGTTCTCCCCGCGCGTCGGCGCGGGGAGGACCTTCTTCGGATGGAGCCTCCACCCGGACGGGAGCGGCAGGCTGTACTCCGAGGGGGACTGCGTTCCCGCCGGCCGCTCCGCGTCTCTCTACGCGGTCGTGGCGGACGGGATCATCGCGGTCGATGGAAGCCGCGCGTCTTTCTCATCCGTGTCCGAGCCCCCCCGCTTCGGGGAGGCCCTCGTGGACCTCAGGCACTCGGCGGGGGTCGACTCCGTGTCCATCGACGGGGAGACGGCCTCCCTGATCCGGAGGGCGGAGGCCTCCGTGAGGGTGGAGTTCCGCGGAGGGCTGGGGATCCGCCTCGGGAGGGAGTGGGGGATCGAGGCCCCCGAAGGAGGCCTCGCCGTGTCGTATTCGGTCGGCCCAGACGGCTCCATGCGCGCGGCCGCGTCCTCCGGCGGCGCGCCGCTGCGCGCAGCGGTCACGGTCATAGCGGGCCCCGGCATCGCCGAGGGGGGAGAGGCGAGGGCGTTCTCCGCCGGCCCGGGCGGGATGCGGGAGATCCCGTGCGAGGCAGAGGGCGGGAGGATCGCGTTCCGCCCCGGCTCGGAGAGCTTCAGGACGGTGGCGCTGTTCCCGGTGTCGGCGAGCGGCGGCGCCTCGCCGTCGAGCATGGGCTTCGAGCCGGTCTATTCCGCGTATTTCGAGAGCTTCGGCAAGATGGCGGCGGGGGACGCGTTCACGCTCGGCAGGGCCGGCGAGGGGATGCGGTTCTCCGTCTCCGGGGCGGTCAGGGTGGGCGGGGCGTACGTGGTCGACGGCACCTCCGCCGTGGTCATATCCGTCGAGCGCGGGGCGTGCGAGCACAGGGTGTCCCTCCCCCGCGAGCAGACGGGGTACGTCATCACGGCGGACAGGCAGTACGTCCCCGACGGCGGGGCGTGCGTCCTCAGGTACAGGCTCCTCCCCGGGTACTCCGACGCGGGCCTCAGCATAGCCGTCAACGGGAGGGTCGTGTCCATGGACGGCCTCGGCGAGATCCGCCTGAGGGACGTCAGGGACGACAAGGCCGTGACCGTCGAGGGGGTGGTCGACGTGAGGGTGTACTCCGTGTCCGTCCCGCGCGAGCAGACGGGGTACAGCCTGACGGTCTCCCCGGACAGGGTGCACCACGGCCAGTCGTACGAGGTGCGGTTCTCAGTCAGCCCGGGGTACGGGGGCCCCGCTTCGGTGAGGATCGCCGGCGGGCCCGCCATAGACGTGTCCTCCGGCGCCGCCACGGTGCGCGACGTGCGCGGGAGCCATTCCATAATCGTGGAGGGCGTGAGCCTGTCGGAGTACGTCGTGTCCGCCGGCAAGAACACGGTGGTCAGGGTCAACGGGCTCCCCGGGAGCGTCGCCACCATCTTCGACGTCGTCACCGTGGACCCCGCCCCCGGCTTCTCCATGCCCCCGACCTACGACAGCCACGTCTCCCCCCGCGTGGCGAGGGTCGGCGGGGGGTACAGGGTCTCGTCCGACGAATCCATGCCGTCCATAGTGAGGATCACGGTGGGGGAGAACCTCGTGGCCAACGGGACGCCGGAGCACGAGGCGCTGGACGTGTGCCCCGGGGACGTCGTCGTCATATCCGCGGAGCCCGGGTACCTCCTGTCCCCCGACTATGCGTCCAGGGTCGCCGGGATCGGGGGGACCGCGGCGCAGTCCCCCATGGGCGCGGGCTACTCCTTCGGGGACAGCGTCTCCCTGCCGGCGATACACCGGGTCGTGTTCATGGCGAGGGAGGGCGAGCACGCCAGGTTCTACTGCAACTACGGGGACGAGGTCCCGTCTCCCGGCGCCCCGTCCGACCCCCATTTCATCTTCGACTCCTGGGAGGGGGCGGGGGGAGCGGTCCTGTCCGACCTCGAGATCGCGTCCAGGTGGATCCCCAGGACGTACAGGGTCTCCGTGGGCGGAGGGGCGTTCGCGGCCCAGTACATGGGGGAGGTCCGCCGGGCCCCGTGCGTCCTGGACGTGGAGGCGGGCGGAGAGGTCAGGGTGTTCTACGCCCCCCCGCCCGCCGATCTGGTGAGCGCGGCCCTGCAGGCCCGCCCGGGCGGGGCGGGGCTCGAGGTCATAGCGCTGACCGAGGGCGTGTTCGAGATATACGGCGACTGCTCCCTGGGAGAGGGCGGGAGGTGGGTCGCGGTGGTCGTCGGCGACCGGGCCTACGTGTACCTGAGCGACGGGCCCCCCGAGGGGCTCGCCCCGCCCCCGCCCCGATCGGCGGCGGAGGCCGAATAAATATAAATACCGCATATCCAATGGCAATCCACCGTCTGAGAGGTCATGAAATGATCCCTGAATCGCGCGCTGAGCTTAGGCTTCTTCTATGAGATTCAGCGACAGCGAGGGCGGTTTGGTGGTTTTATGAAAACGCAGCAAACCAGTGGAAGCGCTAAGGATATGGAAATGATGCTGGCTGTGAGCCCGTACAACCAGCTCGCGCTCTCCGGTGCGGGGCCCGTCAGGGACATAAAGATCTTCGACACCACCCTGAGGGACGGCGAGCAGGCCCCGGGGATAGCCCTGAGCCCCGAGGACAAGGTCAGGATAGCCCTGGCCCTGGACGACCTCGGCGTGGACTTCATAGAGGCGGGCTTCGCCGCCTCCGGCAAGGCCGAGAGGGACGTGATATCGAAGCTGTCCGGCATGGGGCTGAGCGCCAGGCTGTGCAGCCTGGCCAGGGCGGTCAGGCCCGACATAGACGCGGCGGCGGACGCGGGCGTGGACTACGTCCACACGTTCATAGCCACCTCCGAGCTCCACATGAGGTACAAGCTGAAGATGACCCCCGACGAGGTCGTCGCCAGGGCGGTGGACACCGTCGAGTACGCCAGGGAGCGCGGGCTGGAGGTCCAGTTCTCGTGCGAGGACGCCACCCGCTCCGACATGGGCTTCATGAAGAGGGTGGTCTCCGAGGTCCAGAAGGCCGGGGCCTCGGCCATCAACATACCGGACACGGTCGGGGTCATAATCCCCCAGGCCATGGGCGCGGTCGTGAAGGGGATCCGCGAGGCGGTGTCCATCCCCATATCCGTGCACTGCCACAACGACATGGGGCTCGCGGTGGCCAACACCATGGCGGCCATCGACGCCGGGGCCACGATATGCCACGTATGCATGAACGGGATAGGGGAGAGGGCGGGGAACGCCTCCCTGGAGGAGGTCGCCCTGAACCTGTTCGCCAACTACCGCGTCCAGACGGTGGACCTGGGCAAGATAGGGGCCACGTCCAAGATAGTGGAGAGGGTGACCGGGTTCGCCCTGGCCGGCAACAAGCCCATAGTCGGGAGGAACGCGTTCGCCCACGAGTCGGGCATACACGTCCACGGCGTCATGAGCAACACGTCCACGTACGAGCCGTTCCTGCCGGAGCTGGTGGGCGTGGACAGGCAGATAGTGATAGGGAAGCACTCCGGGGCGCATTCCGTGCGCGGGAGGCTGGACGCGCTGGGCGTCAGGTTCCCGGACGACCACATGCCCGAGCTGATGGAGGCGGTGAAGGACATCGCCGTGGGCGGGAAGATGATAGACGACGCGGAGCTGGTCGCCATAGTGGACAACGTCCTGCGCAAGAAGGAGACCGGGAGCCACTCCGTGGCCCTGGACGAGCTGACGGTGCTGACGGGCAAGAACACCACGTCCACCGCCACGGTGTCCGTGGTCCTGGCGGACGGGTCCAGGAGCACCGTGTCGGAGATAGGCGTCGGGCCGGTGGACGCGGCGATCAACGCCATAAGGAAGGCCATCAACGACGAGATCACCATGGAGGAGTACAAGCTGAGCGCCATAACCGGCAAGAGCGATTCCATATGCGAGGTCACGGTGATGCTGAAGAACGTCGGCGGGGACGGGGCGCTCTCCGTCGGCAAGGCGGTTGGTTTAGATATAGTGGAGACATCAGTGGATGCCACCATGGCCGCGATAAACAGGGATTTCGCGAGAAGGAGGGACTGACTTTGGGTAAGACGATAGCCGAGAAGATACTCTCGGAGAAGTCCGGGACGGACGCCCGGGCGGGGCAGATAGTCGTTGCAGACGTGGACTACGTGATGGTCAACGACGTCACCGGGCCGATAGCCTTCAGGGAGTACGGCAGGCTCGGGACGGAGAGCATGTTCAGGGACAGGATGGTCCTGATACCGGACCACTACGTGCCCAACAAGGACGTGGCCTCCGCCGAGCAGGCGAAGGAGATGAGGGCCTTCGCTAAGAGGCACGGGGTGGAGAACTACTACGAGGTGGGCAAGGGCGGGGTCTGCCACCAGATAATGATAGAGGAGGGCTTCGCCGCCCCCGGGAGGCTCATCGTGGGCGCGGACTCCCACACCTGCACCTACGGCGGGATAAACGCGTTCTCCACGGGCATAGGGTCCACGGAGGCCGCCGTGGCGTTCGCCACGGGGAAGCTGTGGTTCAAGGTGCCGGAGACGATCCGCGTGGAGCTCGCCGGGAGGTTCGGGAAGGGCGTCGGGGGCAAGGACCTCATAATCAAGATCATAACGGACATAGGCGTCGACGGCGCGAACTACAAGGTGCTGGAGTTCTGCGGCGACGGGGTCGCGAACATGGCCGTGTCGGACCGCCTGGCGGTCTCCAACATGGCCATCGAGGCCGGGGGCAAGGCGGGGATATTCCCGTTCGACCGCCTGACGGAGGAGTACATAAGGGGCTCGGTCAGGGGGGAGTACGCGCCGGCATCCCCGGACGCGGACGCCGCGTACTGCTCGACCCTCAGGTACGACCTGTCGGAGATCGAGCCCATGGTCGCGTTCCCGCACCTGCCCAGCAACGGCCGCCCCGTCAGGGACGCGGACGTGAAGATAGACCAGGCGTACCTCGGGTCGTGCACCAACGGGCGCATAGAGGACATGAGGGCGGGGGCCGCCGTGGTCAAGGGCAGGAAGGTGCACCCGGACGTGAGGTTCCTCGTGGTGCCGGCCACGCAGAGGGTGTACCGCCAGATGATGGACGAGGGGCTGGCCCAGATATTCCTGGACGCCGGCGCGTTCGTGTCCGGGCCCACGTGCGGCGCGTGCCTGGGAGGGTACATGGGGATACTCGCCGCGGGCGAGAGGGCCGTGTCCTCCACGAACAGGAACTTCATAGGCCGCATGGGCGACAAGGACTCGGAGGTCTACCTCGCGGGCCCGGAGGTCGTGGCGGCCTCCGCGATAGCGGGCAGGATAGCCACGCCCGACATGCTGGAGTGATGATATGGCGGAGATAGTAGGAAAATGCTGGGTCTTCGGGGACAACGTGGACACCGACCAGATAATACCAGCCGAGCGCCTGGTCTCGGCGAACCTGTCCCATCTGAACGACTTCGTGTTCGAGAAGGTCAGGCCGGGGATGGCCGGGGAGATATCCGATGGCGACGTGATCGTCGCCGGGAAGAACTTCGGGTGCGGGTCGTCCAGGGAGCACGCGCCGCTGTCGCTCATCCAGGCGGGGATATCGTGCGTGGTCGCAGAGTCCTTCGCGCGCATATTCTACCGCAACTCCATGAACATAGGGCTGCTGCTGGTCGAGTGCAAGGCGGGCGCGGCGGAGGGGGACGTCCTCTCCATAGACGCGCAGGCCGGCAGGGTCTGCAACCGGAGCGACGGGAGCGAGCGCTCCTTCGAGGGGCATCCCCCGTTCATAGCCGGGCTCGTGGAGGCCGGGGGCCTCGTGAACCTGGTCAGGGAGGGGAGATTCTGAAGCACATCGCCATAGTGCCGGGGGACGGCATAGGCAAGGAGGTGGTGGCGGTCGGGGAGAGGGTCCTGGACGCGGTGTCCGAGATATCCTCGTTCAGCTACGACGGCGAGCCCTTCGACATAGGGTCCGACCGCTATCTCAGGACGGGCGAGCTCCTCACCGACGAGGACGTGTCCCGGCTCGGGAAGAAGGACGCGGTCTACTTCGGGGCCATAGGCGACCCCCGCATAAAGCCGGGCGTGCTCGAGCAGGGGATCCTGCTGAAGATGAGGGCGGTCTTCGACCAGTACATAAACCTGAGGCCCGTGTCCTCGTGGTTCCCCCTCGTGCCCCTGAAGAGGGAGGTCCCGTTCGACATCCACTTCCTCAGGGAGAACACGGAGGACTTCTACATGGGCGCCGGGGGGACCTTCGGCGCGGGCTCCCCGAGCGCCTCCGTGAGGGTCAGGCGCGGGATGTACGACGTGGACATAGATCTGAAGGGCTCGTCCACGGGAGGGGACGACTTCGCGTTCGAGATAGGCCTCCTGTCCCGCAGGGGCGTGGAGAGGTTCGCGGACTACGCCTTCGGGTACGCCGCGGCCAGGGGCGACGAGAAGGTCACCCTGGTGGACAAGGCGAACGTCTGCACCCACATATACGGGATGCAGAGGGAGATATTCGAGCAGAAGTCCAAAGAGCACGGGATCGGGCTGGAGTTCATGTTCGTGGACGCCATGGCGATGGCCATGATCGTGCGCCCCGAGACGTTCGGCACCGTCGCGGTGCCGAACCTGTTCGGAGACATACTCACGGACCTGGGGGCGCAGCTCCAGGGAGGGCTCGGGATGGGCGCCAGCGGCAACATCAACCCGGGAGGCCTCAGCATGTTCGAGCCCATACACGGGTCGGCCCCCGACATAGCCGGGCGCGGGAAGGCGAACCCCATGGCGGCGGTGCTGGCGGCGCAGATGCTGCTGGAGAGCCTCGGGCACAGGGAGGAGGGCGCGATCCTCCGCGGAGCGGTCAGGAGCTGCCTCGACAGGGGCAGGACCACCCCCGACCTGGGAGGGAGCCTCACCACCGCCGAGGTGGGGGAGGAGATCCGCTCCATCGTCCTCGGCGGGAAGAGGTGACCCGATGCTCCGCCTGGACGTCCGCCTGGAGTACGACAGGAGGAGGGCCGCCGAGTCCGTGTTCGAGGCGGTCTGCCCCGACAACGAGGGGTACGTGGAGTCGGAGCTGGACGGGAAGGCCATAGCCTTCAGGCTGGAGGCGGAGTCCGCCGGGGCCCTCAAGAACACGGCGGACGACCTGCTGGCGTGCGTGAGGGCCGCGGAGGAGGCCTGCGGCCTCGCCCGCTCCGGCCCGGAGGGGGAGGAATGATCACCGGCGGCGCCAAGAGGAGGATCCGGGGGGAGAACGCGCGGATCCTGGCCGAGAAGGGGTACAGGGTCTGCGAGGGCCTCCCCCTGATCGATAGCCCGAAGGCGAGGAGGGCGGAGGAGATCGCGTGCCGCATGACGGTCATGAGCATCCTCGTCTACGCCGCCCACAGGGTCATATCGCCGGAGGCCGCGATCGCATGGCTGGACGCGAACGGGCTCTACGGGGGCCTGTCGGAGAGCGAGGCGGCCGCCCTGGAGAGCGGGAGCGAAGACGACCTGCTCCCCATGACCTGGTACACCGAGTGCCTGTGGGCGCTGTTCTGGCTCACCGGGAACATAGACGACCTCGATCCGGACGGGGGCGTGGACGACGACATGATGGGCGCGTTCCCGTACCCGGTGGAGGACGAGGACTGCTCGAACATATGCTGCGCCTGCGTGCCGAGGCCCGCGGCGGAGCTCTATAGGATGCTGGACCTCTACTACAACGTCCACTGGTTCTGGGTGGACGAGAGGGTCCGCGGGAGGGGCGACATGGAGAGGGAGGGCGTCGCGTTCGAGAGGCGCAGGGCCCTCGAGTGGGCGGCGGACCGCGGCCTGGACTGGGACGGGGTCCCGATGGACACCTGATCCCGGATCAGTCCTCTTCCCCGGAGCCGCTCCGGACCCTGACCGCCATCCCCTTCTTGAAGCTGCGGATCTCGCCCGCCACCATCAGCAGGCGGCCCGTGGCTATGGGGCGGTCGCTCCCGTCCACCACTATGGCCTCGTCCATGGGGACGAGGGATTCGTCGCAGCCCGTCACGAAGCGGCAGAACACGTTTTTCCCCTCGGACACGAACGGCGCGGCGTCGTCGGACACGGCGACCCTCATGCGGGGCGCGGGCGCGGCGGACGCTATGCGGCGGGCGCCCTCCATCCTCAGGGTGTAGAGGCCGTCGCCCGCGCGCATGGACAGCACGTGCTCCCCGTCGGAGACCACGTTCCTTATCTTGCCCGTCTTGCGGCTCACGACCAGCTCTATCTCCCCCCTGAAGAGCGCCTCCGCCTCGTCCATGCCGAACTGGTATCTCGCCACGGCCTTCGCCCTGAGGAGGTCCGGATCCGCCTCCTCCGCCCCGCCCTCGGGGACGTCCCCCCCGGGGACGGCGCGGGCGAACATGGAGGAGACCCTCTCGCCGAACTCGGCGCCCATGCGGCGCTCCGTCTCGAGGTCCGCGATGGACGGGAAGACGGACTGGGCTATGGGGTACATCTCGTCCAGCTCCGCGGGCACAGGGCCGAACGGGGACGCGGTCACCGGGGTGAGCCCCGCCCTCCGGGCCCTGTCGAACTCCGCGGCGAACGCCCTGCCGTACGGCTTCGAGCCGGCGTCGCGGAAGACGGCCGCCCCGTCCGCGGGCGGGGCGTACCTCGATGCCAGCCTCTCGGCGTACCTGCGGAACACGGGCCTCCCATAGGTCTCCGGGCCGGTGTAGAACATGGCCCCGTCGCGGCTGACGGGCTCGAACCGCTCCATGAACGCGGAGTGGCCCCCCAGCCTGCGGAGCGCGTCCAGGAGCGCGGGGTGGGACCTGCACCTGGCCTCCGCCAGCTCCCACAGGCGGCCTTCGCGTATGTGCCTCTTCACCAGGGCCATCTCCGACTTTATCTGATAGAGGTTGTGGCGCGCTATCAGCGCGGTGCGCTCCCTGCCGCCCAGCCTCCTGAGGCCTTCCAGGGCCATGCCGCGGCACGCGGGGCAGGGGCAGTCCAGGGACTGCATGTCCTGGAGGCGGTACGTGCCGTCGGTGAACATCAGCCTGTCGTCCCTGGCGAACTTGGCGTACGAGGCGGAATCGAAGAGGTCGCACCCCATGAGTGCCGCCAGGGCGAAAAGCATCGGGTGCCCAGCCCCGAACAGGTGCACGGGGCGGCTGGGGTCCAGCCCCTTCTTGGACGAGATCACCACGTCCACCAGGTCGGAGTACCTGTACTGCTCCATCAGGGGGACTATCCCCCCTATGGGGTGGACGTCCGCGTCCATGGCGGCCATCCTGCGCGCGCAGTCCTCGCGGAGGTCCTGGTACACGGACCCCTGGACCACGCCGTTTATCATCATCTCCCCCTTCATGGAGCAGGCCTTGGCCGTCCTCTCGAGGGTGACCTCTATGGACTCGGCGGTCTGCTCCCTTGTCCAGGAGGGCTCCGCGAATATGTCCAGGACCGTGCCTATGTCCGTGCCTATGCTCTTCTGGAACTCGACCATCTCCTCGTTGGTGACCTCCACCTCGCCGTACATGTGGCTCTGGAAGGTCCCGGAGTCGGTCATTATCGCGCCGCGGAAGTCCAGCATCTCGTGGAGCCCGCGCTCCACGGCGTCCCTCCTGAGGTCGGGGCTGTTCTTTATGATGTACGAGTTCGTTATGAGCGCCTCGAACCCGAACTCGTCGCGGAGCTCCCTGGGAGACACGGTGCATATCTTCGGATTGACGACCGGGAGGAGCGCGGGGGTCTCCACAGCCCCGGACCTCGTCTCGAACCTGCCTATCCTGGCGAGCCCGTCCCTTTTAAGCATCTCGAACATCGGATCGCCATAGGGGGGGCTGATTTAAACTGTTCTGTCCCCGATTATCTCGGCGAACACCTTGGAGATGGCGTTCTTGACCAGGATGTCGGGTATGTCCTCTATGCAATCCTCGTCCCAATCCAGGGTGGGGCGCTCGAAGCGGACGATGCTCGCCCTCCCGAGGTCGCAGCTCTCCTCGACCTCGGGCATCCTGATCTCCAGCCCCTCCAGTATGTCTTGGACGCGCCTGCCGTTGACGAGGACCTCGTTAGCGCCCTCAGCCTCCGAAACCTTGAGCTCGGCGGATATGTCCGCGCGGCGCATCTCTAGGACGAGCCCCTCCAGGTAGCAGGACATCTCCTCCACGGACTTCCTCCTGAGCTCCCCGGAGCCGCGGGGCTCGGAGGAGCGGCGATACTCTATGTCGATCATGGCCATGGGGGGGCATGGGGGCGGGGGGATAAAAACCATTGAGTGAGCCATGAAAACACAGCCTCGGAAATGCTTTAGACCCGATAGGCCTTGAAATGCCTGGCTTGAATGCCAATATAGATATACGTGCAATAAAATCAGACACATGGGGGTGAAAAATGTCTAAATCATCTGGAGGAAAAGGACCCGCAAACGCTCCGAGCACCACTGGAAAACCGTCTGGAGGCGGCAGAGGAAACAACTCTCCCAAGCGATCTTGATCGTGACTGGCTAAAAACTCCATCAAACCATTTCCCTTATTCCCTCACTAGCGATACCTCTCTCCCAATGGGTTCAGATTCGCCCGTTTTGAGTTTGCATAGATCCGACATACGGGCTTACACATACGGACGCACAGCCTATGAGCCTGTCGGACGGTTAATCGTGACAAAGATGCGTTTCTTGGACGAATATCTGCAAAAGCTTAATCAAAAACACTGCAAAAGCTATCTCAAAATCACTGCAAAAGCTTAACTAAAAACACTGCAAAAGCTATATCAATTACTAACGAGTGCCTATGTGCGCAGGAGAATCCCATGACCGCGCCGAACGAGAGAGGGTATCGCCCGAGAGTCGCGGACGGCCGCATAGCCCGCGCTCTGTCCATGTTCGGGGGAGTGCTCATAACCGGGCCCAAATGGTGCGGGAAGACGTGGACGGGCACCCATCATTCGAAATCCTCCGCCCGCATCGACGACGAGGACGCGAGGCTGATCGCCATGACGGATCCGAAGACGATCCTGGCGGGGGAGGAGCCTCGCCTGATCGACGAATGGCAGGACGTGCCGAAGCTGTGGGACGCGGCCAGGCGGAACATAGACGACGCGGGCAGGAACGGGATGTACGTATTCGTGGGATCCTCCGTCCCCTCGCCCAAACCCCCCTCCCACACAGGCACCGGGAGGTTCGACGAGGTCCGCATGCGCACGATGTCCCTCTTCGAATCTGGAGACAGCAGCGGGAAGGCCTCGCTGTCGGAGATGTTCGCGACGGGCGGGTTCGAGCCCGCGGAGTCGTCCATGAGCTACGCCAAGGCGATCGACCTCATATGCGTCGGGGGATGGCCCGCGCATCTGAGGACGGGGGCCGCCAGGACGGCGGACGTGCCCAGGGCGTACATAAGGTCGCTGATCTCCTCGGACATGGCTCGCTACGGCGGCGTGAGGAGGGACCCCGTCAGGACCGAGCGCATCCTGAGGTCCGTCGCGAGGAACTCCGCGACGACCGTTAAGAAGTCCACCATAGCCGGAGACGCGTCCGACGGCGAGAGGGGCGCGTCCGAACTCACCGTATACAGGTACCTGGACGCGCTCGAGGGGATGTTCGCGATAGAGGAGCAGCCCGCATGGTCCCCCTCGCTGCGCTCGAAGGCGCGCGTGCGCGCGTCCCCTAAGATCCATTTCGCGGATCCATCGCTGGCGGCCGCCGCCATGAGGGCGGGGCCGGAGATGCTCAGAGGGGACGCCAAGACCTCCGGTTTCCTCTTCGAATCCCTGTGCCACAGGGACCTGTGCGTGTACTCCACCCCTCTGGACGGGACGGTCTACCACTATCGCGACAGCAACGGGCTGGAAGTCGATGCGGTGATCGAGCTCCCTGACGGCAGATGGGGGGCGGTCGAGGTCAAGATGGGGAGCTTCGAGTTCGACAAGGCCGCGGACAGCCTTCTGGCCCTGAAGGATCTGGTCGGGGGCGAGCGCGGGGATCCGTCTTTCCTGATGATCCTGTCGGCCTCGGGCGGATACGCCTATCCGAGGGGCGACGGGACGGTCGTGGTCCCGATAGACTGCCTCGGGCCGTGAGGCGGATGATAGAGGCGCGCCGGGGTTTTCCTATGCCGATGAAGGTCGCGTCTCCAGCGCATTTTCGATCGTGCGCGACAGTTTGGTACAGTACCTAAGATCCGACAAAGATCCGACAAAGAAGGTACCTAAGATGTGACCGAAGATGTGACCGAAGATGTGACCGAAGATGTGACCGAAGATGTGACCTAAGATGTGACCTAAGATGTGACCTAAGATGTGACCTAAGATGTGACCTAAGATGTGACCTAAGATGTGACCTAAGATGTGACCTAAGATGTGACCTAAGATGTGACCTAAGATGTGGCTTAAGACGACACCTAAGTGGGAAATGACAAAGATCTGACCAAAGATCTGACCAAAGATGTGACCAAAAAGACCCTGAACCACATGATCGGAGACGGCCTCATCGAGCCGACGCTGCCAGATAAGCCCACCAGCAAGAACCAGATGTATCGCACATCCGGCAAGGGGGAGTGACCGCGGCGCGAGGATACGTTTTAGTCGGATGAGGGCGATCGGGCGGCATCATGTCCAAAGCAGGAGACGACGAATGCAGGCTCGCGATACTGGTCAGGAGCGACCTCAAGATGGGCAAGGGGAAGATCGCGGCGCAGGCGGGGCACGCGGCGGTGTGCTGCGCCATGGCCTGCGTCAAGAAGAAGCCCGACCTGATGAAGGAGTGGATCGGCGGGGGCCAGCCGAAGATCGTCCTCCGGGTGGAGTCCGAGAGCGAGCTCTACGAGTTCAAGGCGGTCGCCGACGCCCAGGGCATCATAAACTCCGTGATAACCGACGCCGGGAGGACTCAGATCGAGCCGGGGACCGTCACCTGCATAGGCATCGGGCCCGAGCGGAAGTCCGTCCTGGACAAGATCACGGGCGAGCTCAGGATGCTCTGAGCCTCACCCGTGGAAGTCCGTGGCGGGCCGGACGCCTATCTCCCTGTCCCTCGCCACGGCTATCGCGCCCACCAGGGCGTCCGCGCCCTGCACTGTGGTCAGGAAGGGTATCTCCAGCTCCACCGCCAGCCTGCGCATCTTGTGCCCGTCCCTGACGGGCCCGGACTTCTCCGAGGGGGTGTTGATTATGAAGTTTATCTTGCCCTCCCTCATGAGGCCGATGGCGTTGGGCTTCATGTTGTCGTCTATCTTGAACACGGTGGCGGTCTCAACCCCGCGCTCCCTCAGATAGGTGGACGTGCCCTTGGTGGCGTATATGTCGAAGCCCATCGCCCTGAGCTCCCTCGCCACCGGGAGGACCCTCTCCTTGTCGCCGTCGTTGACCGTTATGTACACCCCGCCCTCCGTCGGCACGGAGTTCCCGGCCGCCGTGAACGCCTTGAAGTAGGCGACGTCGAAGTCCTCGTCCATCCCCATGACCTCCCCCGTGCTCTTCATCTCCGGGGTGAGTATGGAGTCCACCCCGGGGAGCTTGAGGAACGGGAACACGGACGCCTTTATGGCGTAGTGGCGGACGGGGCTGTACCCGGAGAGGCCGAAGTCCCTCAGCCTCTTGCCCAGCATCACCTTCGTGCCTATCTTCGCCAGGGGGACCCCGGTCGCCTTGGATATGAACGGGACGGTGCGGGACGCCCTCGGGTTGGCCTCAATCATGTAGATCCTGCCGTCCTTCACGGCCAGCTGCAGGTTCATGAGCCCCTTTATCTCCAGGGCCAGGGCGACCTTCTCGGTTATGGAGACCACCCCGTCCACTATCTCCTCGGACAGGGTGAACGGCGGGAGGACCATGGTGGCGTCGCCGGAGTGGCACCCGGCGTACTCTATGTGCTCCATTATCCCGCCTATGTAGACGTCCTCCCCGTCGCACACCGCGTCCACGTCGATCTCGATCGCCTCGGTGAGGTACTTGTCCACCAGTATGGGGTGGTTCTTGGACACCTTCACGGCAGTGTCCACGTAGGTCCTGAGCTCGTCGGTGGAGTAGACTATCTCCATCGCCCTCCCGCCGAGGACGTACGACGGCCTCACCAGCACGGGGTAGCCTATGGACTCCGCTATCTCCCTGGCCTCCTCGAAGGAGTACCCCGTGCCGGACTCCGGCTGCAGCACCCCCAGGTCGTCCATGAGCTTGGAGAAGCGGCGCCTGTCCTCCGCCACGTCCATCTTGTCCGGGGGGGTCCCCAGGATCCTGGCCTTGGAGCCCTCCAGCGCCCTGCCCAGGTCCACCGCCAGGTTCACGCTCGTCTGGCCGCCGTACTGGACTATGACCCCGTCGACGCCCTCCGATTCTATGACGTTCAGCACGTCCTCTATGGTTATCGGGTCGAAGTAGAGGCGGTCCGAGATGTCGTAGTCGGTGGACACCGTCTCCGGGTTGTTGTTGATTATGACCGCCGCCCCGCCCTCCTCCTGCACCGCCATCACGCCGTGCACGCAGCAGTAGTCGAACTCTATGCCCTGCCCTATCCTGATGGGCCCCCCGCCGATTATCAGGACCTTCTCCCTCCCGTCGCCGGGGCGGGCCTCGGTGGAAGAGCCGTACGTGGAGTAGAAGTACGGGGTCTCCGCCGCGAACTCCGCGGCGCAGGTGTCCACCATCTTGTACACCGGGGATATCCCCATCCCCTTCCTCTCGGCCCTGACCTCCGCCTCGGGGCGGCCCGTCAGGTGCGCGATGGACTCGTCGGAGAAGCCCATCCTCTTCGCGGAGAGCATCAGGCCGCGGTCCAGCGGGCCCTTCGCGACAGCCTCCTCCATCCGAACTATGTTCCTTATCTTGGACAGGAAGAACGGGTCCCAGCGGGTGGCGGACGCTATCTTCTCCATGGGCCACCCCCTCCTCACCGCCTCGGCTATGTGGAATATGCGGCGGTCCGTGGCATGCGCCAGCTCCTCCTCGATCTCCGCGTCGCTCGCGTCCACGCGGTCCAGCCCCCTGACCCCGATCTCCAGGGACCTGAGGCCCTTGAGCAGGGCCTCCTCGAAGGTGCGGCCTATGGACATGGTCTCCCCCGTGCTCTTCATCTGCGTGCCGAGGTGCCTGTCCACCGTGCGGAACTTGTCGAACGGCCAGCGCGGTATCTTCACCACCACGTAGTCTATGGCGGGCTCGAACGCGGCGTAGGTGGACCCGGTTATCTTGTTGGGGATCTCGTCCAGGGTGTGCCCCACGGCTATCTTGGTGGCGACCCTCGCTATGGGGTACCCGGTGGCCTTGGACGCCAGCGCGGACGAGCGGGAGACGCGGGGGTTGACCTCTATCAGCCGGTACTCCCCGTCATCGGGGTTGAAGGCGAACTGGACGTTGCAGCCGCCCTCTATGCCGAGGGCCCTGATCACCTTTATGGCGGAGGTCCTCAGGCGCTGGTGGTCCCTGTCGGACAGGGTGAGTATCGGGGCGCACACTATGCTCTCGCCGGTGTGTATCCCCATGGGGTCCAGGTTCTCCATGTTGCACACGATGATGCAGTTGTCCTTGGAATCGCGCATGACCTCGTATTCGAACTCCTTCCACCCGAGCACGCTCTCCTCGATCAGCACCTGGTGTATGCGGGAGTACGCCAGGCCCCTGGCGCATATGTCGACCAGCTCCTGCTCGTCGTAGGCTATCCCGCCCCCGGTGCCCCCGAGGGTGTACGCCGGGCGGACGAGCACGGGGTACCTGCCGATGGCCTTCACGGCCTCGATGGCCTCCTGTATGGTGTGGACGCTGCGGCTGAGCGGCACGGGCTCGCCTATCCGCTCCATGGTCTCCTTGAACAGCTCGCGGTCCTCGGACATGGCTATGGCCTCCGGCTGCGTCCCCATCAGGTCCACGCCCAGCCTCTCCAGCTCCCCCGACTCCGCCAGCTCCGAGCATATGTTCAGCGCGGTCTGCCCGCCCATGCCCGAGAGGATGCCGTCCACGCCCTCCCTCTCTATGATCTTGGCCACGGCGGAAGCCTTCAGCGGCTCTATGTAGACGCGGTCGGCGGTCTCCGGGTCCGTCTGTATGGTCGCGGGGTTGGAGTTGACCAGGACCGTGGAGTAGCCCTCCTCCCTGAGGGAGCGGCACGACTGCGTCCCCGAGAAGTCGAACTCCGCCGCCTGCCCTATCGTTATGGGCCCGGACCCTATCACCATGAGCTTCTTGTATTCCTTCTTCATAGGCGCGCCTCCCTGACGGCCTTCGCGAACCTGTCGAACAGGAAGGAGGAGTCCCACGGCCCGGGGGACGCCTCCGGATGGTACTGGCAGGTGAAGATGGGGAGGCTCTCGTGCCTCATGCCCTCCACCGTGCCGTCGTTGACGTTGAACTGGTCGGCCACCAGGCCGGTGCCCTCCAGGCTGGCCTCGTCCACGGCGAAGCCGTGGTTCTGGGACGTAATCAGCACGCGCCCCTCGTGCTTCACGGGCTGGTTGCAGCCCCTGTGGCCGAACTTGAGCTTGTAGGTGGATCCCCCGAGCGCGAGGGCGGTGACCTGGTTCCCGAAGCATATGCCGAACAACGGGAGGCGGTCCGACAGGTACTCCACGGTCCTGGCGGCGGTGGACGTCACGGCCGGGTGCGACGGGTCCCCGGGGCCGTTGGATATCAGCAGGCCCCTCACGCCGCTCTCCGCTATGGCGTCGGCGGGCGCGTCGTAAGGGAACACGGTCACGTCGAACCTGGACGAGAGGTCCCTCAGTATCCCGCTCTTTGCGCCGCAGTCCAGGAGGCCGACGCGGACCCCGCGCCCGAAGGAGAGCTCCTCCACCTCCCTGCGGGAGACCTCCCCGACGAGGTTGCCCTCCGACGGGGCGGGCGTCCCCCTGATCCTCTTTATCAGATCCTCTATGGAGTCCGCGTCCTCCGTTATCGCGCCCCTCATGGTGCCCATGGTGCGTATCTTTATCACCAGGGCGCGGGTGTCCACGCCGGATATGCCGGGCACCTTATGCTCTATGAGGAAGTCGCTTATGGTCCTGCCGCCGTACGCGGGCGACGGCTCCGCGCACGCCTCCCTGACCACCAGCGCCCTGGCGTGCACCATGTCGGACTGGCAGAAGGGGGAGTCCGTGCCGTAGTTGCCTATCAGGGGATACGTCATGACCAGGATCTGCCCCCGGAAGGACGGGTCCGTGAGGCTCTCCTGGTATCCGCACATGCCAGTGGAGAAGACCACTTCGCCGAAGGCGGGGGCCCGGAAACCGAAAGACTCCCCTTCGAAGACTGTTCCATCCTCGAGGACCAAATAACTATGCGCCATCGGGAATTTCTCACAGCCAAGTGCCGTATATAATAGCTTGGGAATGCGCGATACAGCCGCCGTCAGCCGTTGTCTCATTTCGGACAAAGGGTTTCCAAACGGCCTCCCCGCGGCCCTCCCGCCTGCGAAACCAGGATAAACGGCGGACGCATATCCGCCGGCATGCGCGTTCTCGGAGAGGACCCGAAGGGAGAATGGGTCAAGATGCTGCCTGAGACGGACGAGGACGTCTGGCACCTCTACAACGTCCTGGAGGAGGGGGACCTGGTCACCGCGTCCACCACCCGGAGGGAGGAGAAGGCGGCGGACAAGGTCCGCGCCGAGAGGGCGGAGAAGAAGAGGATGACCCTGGGCGTGCGCGTGGAGAAGATAGAGTTCTCCGACGAGGACCTGAGGCTGAGGGTCCTGGGGACGATAGAGAGCGGGCCGCAGGACATAGGGCAGCACCACACCCTCCTGTTCGAGCCGGGGGACCCCATCGAGGTCTCCAAGAGGAGGTGGAGGGACACGCAGACCGACCGCATACGGAAGGCGGTGGCGGATTCCGGGAAGCCCAGGATCGCGTTCGTGTCCCTGGACCAGGACGAGGCGACGATAGCGGTGCTCAGGCAGTTCGGGCTGAAGGAGGTCGCCACGATACGCTCCATGAGGTCCGGCAAGCAGTACGAGGAGAAGGAGAGGCACGACGGATACCACGGCGAGATACTGTCCAAGATAGCCCCCATGCTCTCCGAGGACATGCCCCTGGTCCTGATAGGGCCGGGGTTCGAGAAGGAGAGCCTGGCCGACTACCTGAAGAAGAGCGGGGTGGGGAAGGTGCACGTGCACCACACGGGCCACGCGGGCATGACGGGGGTCAACGAGGTCATGAAGGGGGGCATGGGCTCGGACATCCTGAGGGAGTCCGCGGTGGGGGTCGAGATGGAGGCGGTGGAGAGGCTGATGGCCGAGCTGGGGAAGGGGGGGCGCGCGGAGTACGGGGTCGGGGAGGTGGCGGCGGCCGCGGCCGCCGGGGCGGTGGAGACCCTCCTGATCCTGGACTCCAGGCTCAGGGGGCAGGACTTCGACGGCATAGTGCGCGACGTGGAGTCCCGCCAGGGCGGGGTCGTGGTCGTGTCCGAGCGCCACGACGGCGGGAGGGAGCTGGCGGCGCTGGGCGGCATGGGCGCGATACTCCGCTATAAGCTGTGAAAAGCGCGCGGCGCGCGCGTTTCGGGATCCGGGCGCGGGCCGCGTTTAGGAAAGGTTTAACTATTGTCCCGCCTTCTCCGAGCTGATCATCCTTACGGATGTTTTGACCGCAAACCGCCTTAACCGGTGATTGAGATGAAGACTAAAGAAGAGGTATACGGCATCCTGGGAAAGTACGATGTGATCGTTTGCGACACGACCCTGAGGGACGGGGAGCAGACTGCGGGGATAGTCTTCTCCAACGTCGAGAAATACAGGATAGCCCAGCTGTTGGACGAGGCGGGGGTGCCGCAGATAGAGGCGGGCATCCCGACCATGGGGGCGGACGAGAAGAAGGCGGTCAGGCACATAGCCCGCATGAGGCTGAACGCGTCGATCCTGGGGTGGAACAGGGCCAACAAGGCCGACATAGACACGAGCATAGACTGCGGGGTGGACTCCGTGGCCATATCCATGTCGTCGTCCGACATACACATAGAGCACAAGCTGAAGAAGAGCAGGGAATGGGTCCTGGAGCAGGTCGCGTCGAGCGTGGAGCACGCCAAGGCGCACGGGCTGTACGTCTCCTGCAACGGGGAGGACGCGTCCAGGGCGGACATGGGCTTCCTGATAGAGTTCGCCAAGACCGCCAAGGACGCGGGCGCGGACAGGTTCAGGTACTGCGACACCATAGGCAGGGAGACCCCGTTCAGCTGCTACGACAGGGTCAAGAGGATAATAGACGAGGTCGGCATCGAGGTCGAGATGCACACCCACGACGACTTCGGGATGGCCACCGCCAACTGCATGGCGGGAGTGGCCGCCGGGGCCAGGTTCATGAGCACCACCGTGCTAGGCATAGGCGAGAGGTCCGGGAACGCCCCGCTGGAGGAGACGGTCATGTCGTGCAGGCACCTGTTCGGCAAGAGCACGGGGATAGAGCCGCTGAAGCTCAAGCCCCTGGCGGAGTTCGTGTCCGTCGCGTCCGGGCGCCCCATAGCCGTGTCCAAGGCGTTCATGGGGGCCAACTGCTTCGCCCACGAGGCCGGGATACACGCGGACGGCATAATCAAGGACGCCAGGAACTACGAGCCCTACGACCCGGACGAGGTCGGGCTCGAGAGGAAGATCGTCATAGGGAAGCACTCCGGCAGGAACACCATCGTGACGGACCTCTCCCACAGGGGTATACAGCTCAGCGACGAGGAGGCGGCCGACCTGCTGGAGAGGGTCAGGAGGATAGCCGTCAAGCTCCACCGCAGCATCTCTTCGGACGAGCTGCTGAACATGTACAGGGACATGAAGGCCGGCGAGGACCCGCTGGACGACGAGACCTGACGCCGCCGGGCGGCGATAGAAAAAACCCCTTCGGCCGCCCCGCCCCCGCGCTCACTTCTTGGGCCTGGGGCGGGGCGGGTTCAGGACTTGTCCCTTGCGGGATCTGTCCGGGACGAGCCTTCCATTCTCATCCGTCGGAGGGAGCGCTATCTCCCCGACCTTCATGTTCTTCCTCTCATCGTTCTGAAGACCGTCTGTGGATGAGGGGTCTCGCCTCTCGAATATGTCGCCGAACCGCATGTAAAACCGCCGCATAGGCCGCTATCGCTTTGAAAGGAGGTTATCCTTACAAACCCATGGAATGAAGACGAAGGATAAACAACAAGCGCGAGAGAGGGCGGGTGGTGCGCCGAATCCGGGGCCCTCGGGCTGAAGTACCGGTGCGGGCGCTCGGAGCGGCAGAGCATCGCGTACGCCCCCGCCGCCCCGGTTGCAAGATCAGCCGCGGATCATCGAAGACGCGATGGGCTAGCTAGCCGCCCCGGGGGTTCGCGGGGCGTCGCGATCGCCTCGTGATGAGTATAAATATATTATAATATATCATTTATTTTATGGCTCAGGTGTGCCTATACATGGACGATCGCCTCGTGGAGGTCATCGAGAGGAATTCCAGGCTCAGGAACATATCCAAGTCGAAGTTCGTCTCCGAGCTGGTGGAGAACTACAACAGAGAGCATTGGATAGACGTGGTGAGGGAATGCTATGGCAGCATAGAGGGCGATTTCCCTGTGCCGGAAGACATCCCCCTCTCCCTCAACAGAAAGCTGGAACCCCTATGAGATACTGCATAGACACGAACATATGGATATTCCTCCTGAGCGGCAGGCACCCCGGCCTCATGCGGAAGCTGACGGAGCATTCCCGAGACACGATCTTCGTGCCGTCGGTCGTCCGGGCGGAGCTCATGTACGGGGCGTTCAAGAGCAGAGACCCTCAAAGGAAGATAGACAGGGTCGAAGCCATCCTCAGGCCGTTCCAGACGCTGTATCTCGACGACCGCGCCGCGAGGGAATACGGCCGCATAAGGGCGGATCTGGAGTCTGCGGGCGAAGTCATCGGGGGCAACGACATGATGATCGCCGCGACGTCCGTCTCGAACGACTGCATCCTCATAACCAATAACGTCGGAGAGTTCGGCCGCGTGGCCGGGCTGAAGATAGAGGATTGGACCGAAGAGAGCTGACCCTCGGGAAACAAAGAGCGGAGCGAGGGCCGCGGCTCGAGGCCCCGCCGCCCGCCTCACGGCCTGCGGAGCGACCTGTACAGGTAGACGGAGGTCATCGCCGCGGCCGCCACGGATATCACTATCACGTGCTCCCACAGCCCGAAGTGGCTCGGGACCACCAGGAGTATGAGGAAGTCTATGGACAGGGCCAGAACCCAGTTGTTCAGCTTGAGGAACTGGGCGTTGGCCCTGGACGACCTCTTCACCTTGCCCTGGGAGGAGGACCTGGAGTTGGCCACGCGCCCGAGGTTCACGAAGAACTTGTCCATGAACTTGACGTTCTTGACCAGGGTGTACAGCGGTATGGAGAGGGCGATGTAGTTCAGCACCATCACCAGGAAGTAGCACGACACGCGGTTGAGCGGGAGGAGCACGCTGTACAGGAGGTCCGCCAGATCGTCCGAGGCCACTATGAACACGGTCTCCAGCCCCACCAGCACGAACGCGTCCGCGTATACCTGGAATGCCTTGCTCTTGAGCTTCCTGGACGTGGAGTCCGAGGCGCGGGCCATCCTGGAGTAGTGCTTGGACCTGACCGCCTCCACGCGCTCGACCGCGTGGATTATGGGCTTCGGGGCCTTGGCGTAGGCGTAGTCCACTATCCTGCCGGAGTTGTTGGCTATCAGCGGCAGCATCACCATGGACACCAGCGCCGCGCCTATGACCGACGTGTAGAACGATTCTGACACTATCCCCGCGTCCATGGCGTCCTTCGCGATGATGAACGCGAACTCCCCCATGGCCACCAGGCTGACGGACGACATGAACGACAGGCGGAGGGACTTGTTGCCGACGAAGTACGCTATGATGACGCTGCCCGCCTTGAGGGCGGCGTATATCGCGAATATGATCAGTATGAGGAAGATGTTGTCCACTATGCCCATCGGGGAGATCTGCAGCCCTATGGAGATGAAGAACATGGACATGAAGACGTCCTTCATGGGCGTGATGTCGTGCTCTATGACGCTGCGCGCCTTGGACTGCGACACGATCACCCCCATCAGGAACGCGCCGATGGCCATGGACATGCCTATGTACACGGAGACCAGGGCCATGCCGAAGCACAGCCCCAGGGCCGTCATCATCAGGGCCTCGTCCGGCATCCTGTCCTGTATCCAGTCCAGGACGCGGGGGATGAAGTATATCCCCGCCAGGACGCTGGTCGCCATGAACGCGATGATGGTGGCGATCATCCACACGAGCGACTCCATGTCCATGTTCTGCCCGACCAGCAGGGGGGACGACATGGAGAGTATTATGACCTGGGCCACGTCCTCCACCACGGTTATGAGGACTATCATCTCGATGTCCTCCTTGGAGAGCTTGCCCTGGCTCTTGAGCACCGCGGTGACCACCGCCGTGCTGGACCCGGATATTATCGCGCCGAAGAACAGGGACTGGAGCGCGGTCCAGCCCAGGAGCATGCCGAAGGTGTACCCGCCGAAGATCATGAGGGGCATCTGTATGAGGCCCACCATCACCGCGAACGCCCCGCTCTTGCGGATCTTGGCGAGGTTCAGCTCCATGCCTATGCAGAACATCAGCAGGACCAGCCCCATGTTGGAGAGGAGGTCCACGATCATCTCGGTGCCCTCGTTGCCCCCCCAGTAGTTGGCCAGGATTATGCCCGTGGCCAGGTAGCCGATTATGAGGGGCATCTTGAACCTGCGGAATATGACGGAGCATATGCCCCCCACGAGGAGGAGCAGCGTCATATTCATCAGCAGATTTATCTCTTCCAACGGCGCACCCAATCAGGGGTATGCGAATCTAATAAAAAAAACCATTCAATACCCATGCGGCCCGTCGGGGCTCCCGCGCCGCCCCGAGGGGGCGCGGCCCCGGCGGTCAGGCCTCCCCGTCCGGAGCCTCGACCTTCTTCCTCTGCCTGCCCCCGGTCTTCTTCATCTTGCCCTGCCCTATGGCCCACTCGAACCCCGGCAGGTCCGCGGGGGCCACCAGCACGCGGTCGTTCTTCCCGTACTTCCTCCCGCTCAGCCAGTTGGTGAACGGCGCCACCACCCTGTACTCGTCCGCGTCGGCGACGATCTCCTTCGTGTTGGGCCTGCCCCTCATCTCCGAGTACGTCCCGGAGAACACCGATACGCGCCCGTCCTTGACCTCCGCCACCTTGGTGCACACGGAGTCCAGGAAGTAGCGGTCGTGGGTGACGGCGACGATGGTGCCCCCGTACTCGTTGAGGGCCTCCTCCACGGCGTGCCTCGAAGGTATGTCCAGGTAGTTGGTGGGCTCGTCGAGGATCAGCAGGTTTGTCTCCCTCAGGAGCAGGAGGCACAGCGCGACCCTCGCCCTCTGCCCCCCGGAGAGGGTCTTCATGGGGCGGGAGACGTCGTCCCCGCCCAGGAGCATCCTGGACAGGACGGACCTGGCGTCCGCCCTCCTGTCTGGGCCTATGGCGGACAGGATCTGTTCCTCCGCGGTCAGGCGGAGGTCCAGGCCCTCGTGGTGCTGGGAGTAGTACCCTATCTTCGCGCCGGGTGCCATCCACAGGTCCCCCTTGGACGGGACCAGACCCATGAGCGCCTTGATCAGCGTGGACTTGCCCTCGCCGTTGGACCCGAACACGCCGACCTTGTCGCCCTTGTCTATGTCCAGGTCCACCCCGTCCAGGATCGTCCTCCCCCCGAGCTCCACGGAGAGCCCCCTGCACCTGGCGACGTTCTTGCCAGACTTGGGGGCCGCCTGTATCCTCACGGTTATCTCCCTGGAGGCCTCCGGCTTCTCCTTCTCCTCCATCTTGGAGACGAGCCTCTCGCGGGTCTTGTGGGCGGCGAAGAACCACTGGTCGCGGTGGAGCTGCTCCGCGATCTCCTCCTGCCTCCTCTTGTTGGCCGAATATTTGCGGTACTCCTTCTCCATGCGGTCCAGGTCGAGGGCCTTCTTGGTTATGAAGTCGGTGTAGTTCCCCTTGTACTCGCGGGTCCTGCCCATGGAGATCTCGGCGGTGCGGGTGGCTATCTTGTCCATGAAGTAGCGGTCGTGGCTTATGACGAGGACGGAGCACTTGGTCTCCAGCAGATAGTCCTCCAGCCACTCCACCGTGCCTATGTCGAGGTGGGAGGTGGGCTCGTCCATGACCAGGAGCCTGCACTCGTCCGCCTGCACGAGTATGCGGGAGAGCATGACCTTGGTCCTCTCGCCGCCGGACAGGGAGTCCATGGTCCGGTCCATGAGGCCGTCGGACAGCCCGACCTTCCGGAGGGACTCCCTCAGCCTGCCCTCGTCCCTAGAGTCCGACTTGGAGAGGTCGGATTCGAGCCTGGAGTACTCGGACGCGAGGGAGTTCCAGTCCAGGTCGCCGCCGGCCGCCATGGCGGAGTCTATCTCCGCCATCCTGCGGCGGATGGACTCTATGTGCCCGTACGGGCGGCCCAGGACGTCCCTCACGGTGAACTCGGGGGACGATTCCGGGAACTGCTCCAGGTAGCCTATCTCGCAGGCGCAGCGGGTTATCTCGCCGGTGTCGGGCTTGAGCTCGCCGGTGATGATCTTCAGGAACGTGCTCTTGCCGGCGCCGTTGACGCCGATGAGGCCTATGCTGTCCCCCTCGTTGATCTGGAGGCTAGCGTCCGTCAGGACCTTGACGGGGCCGAAGGACTTGGCCACGGACTGGGCCTTGAACAGCATGCCACCGGCAACGCGGCGGATCTAGTTAACCTTTGTCGGCGGGGGCGCGGCCTCCGCTCCCGCCATGCCCGGACGGCGCTGACGCGAACAGGGGGCACGGAGGCGGAGTCAGTCCGGCCCCCCCTGCGAGACGCGCCCTCGGAGATCGGGGCGAAACTGACTGTTGAGCGCCGGATTGTGCAACTTGTGCAACTATTGTGCAACATGTGCAACTCGGCCCCGCCATATAGCCTCTGCAAGGCGGGATCGCGGGGCCCGCGTCCCGGATCGCAGATCGCCATCGGAACCATGGTCAAAATGCAGAGATCCGAGTAAAACGAACGGTTTGAGCGCCGGATTGTGCAATTTGTGCAATTATTGTGCAATTATTGTGCAATTTGTGCAATTGCCAAAATATAGCATAAATTCAGGGAAATCACAAGAAATCGCGACGGATCGATCATTTCGCGACGCCCCGCATCCATAGGTCCCGGGTTCTGGGCGGCCGCTCACTTCTTCTCGATCAACCCCGAGTTTGACACTTACTGAGTCTGGCATGGCTTGATCTCGGATTCCGGGCGCCCGCGCGGGGGGCTCGATCGGGCGGAAGGCAGAAGAGGCCCCTCGGCGGTGCTCTGTCGCCAAACGAGAAGACGCGCCGGGGGCCGAGACGGGCATCCCCGCGGGGTGGCATTAATGTTGCGGCCCCCGGCGCGCCTCCCGGGCGGCGGGACCGGATAGGATGCCTAAGAAAAAGAAGATCTACAGGGCGGCGGCGCCGGTGAGGCCTGCGCCGAACGGGAACGAGACCGTGCGGATAGGGTGGCTGGACCTGGCCCGGGGGGCCATGGCCGCCACCGGGCTGGACGAGTTCCTGGACGGGATGAAGAGGGCGCAGGGCGCGCCGCTGTCCGCCGAGGCGGCGGCGCTGGTCGCCTGCTCGGCGGAGATGACGGGGGTGTCGCTCAGCCGCCTGGACCGGATGCTGGAGGGCGGGGCCGCCCGCGAGGAGCACGGGCTGGGGGGCTCGTCGGCGAAGTCGCTGTACCGCGCGGTCGAGCGCCTGGGCAGATGCAGCGACGAGATAGTCGCGTTCCTGGGCGAGTCGCTCAAGGCGCGCTTCGGGGTCGCGATGGGCACGGTGATGGTCGACTGGACCTCGATGTACTTCGAGGCGCCGGCCCGCGGGATCGTGCGCTTCGGGTACTCCAGGGACCGCAGGCCGGACAGGCCCCAGGTGACCGTGGGGGTCGCGATGGACGCGGCGTCGGGGATGCCGGTCGGCCTGACCGTGAACCCAGGGAACACGGTGGACGCGACGCACTTCGCGGACACCTTCGCCAGGATCCGCCCCCTCCTGCGCGAGGGGGCCGTGGCGGTCTTCGACAGCGGGGCGTACTCCATGGAGAACGCCCGCGTCCTGGACGAGGCGGGGTTCGGGTTCGTGACCCGCGCCAAGCTCAACGCGTCCGACGCGGCCGCGGCCCTGGACCCGGGGGCCCCGTGGATCTCGGACGGCGGGCTCCCGCGCCTGGAGATCGACGGGAACCTGGGCAGGAGGCGGTACCTGTTCTGCGACTAGGCCGGGAGGGCGGACGCCCTGGCCCGCAGGCGCGCCAGGGCGGGGCGCGACTGGGACGAGGCGGCGGGGCTCATGGCGGGCGCCGCCGCGGGCCGGAGGCCCCGGGCGGGCCACAGGAGCCCCAACATGTTCCTGGACACGGGGCTCTCGTACCGCCCCGGGTTCGAGGGGATGTCCAGGGAGGAGGCCGTGGAGGCCGCCCTGGAGGGGTCCGCGACGGGGAAGGAGGGGCTTTTCGCCATCGTGACGAACCGCCCGCTGACGGCTCCGGAGGCCCTGTCCACGTACCGCTCCCGCAACGCCGTCGAGGGGGCGTTCCGCGACCTCAAGCACGGCATCGACTGGAGGCCGGCCAGGTGCACTTCGGAGGACGCGATCAGGGGGCGCGTCCTGATATCCTTCCTGGCCCTGTTCTCCGTGTCCCTCATGCGGTTCCTGCACCCCGAGATGAGGGGGATGACGGCGGAATCGGTCGCCGAGGACGCGGGCTCGTTCTCAGTTACGGTATTCGCGGGCGAAGGCGGGCGGAGGGAGAGGGTCTACAGCAACTACGGGCGCGTGATAACGCTCGCGATGGGGCGCGGATGGGCCCCGGAGGCGGCCCGGCCGCCCGACCGGGCCTCCCTGGACCGCTTCATGCGATGAGGATCGGCTAACTGGGAACGGGGCGGCCGCCCCGGATCCGCGGCGGGTTCAGCGCGAGCCCTGTCGGAAAATCACGTAAGTGTCAAACTCAGGATCAACAGATACGTCGCGCCCGCGCCTCTCCCGATGCTTTCGAAGACGCCTCTGTCCGAGAGCTCCTTCAGATCGGCGGTGGCGGTGTTTCTGGAGCACTCGTTGAGCTCGGTGTACTCCCTGTTGGTGATCCTGCCGTTCCTCTTGACGTACGAGACCGCCTTGACCTGCCTGGCGTTGAACCCCATCCTCTGAAGCTCCTCCCTCGAGAACCTGTCCTTGAAGAGGGTGACCATGAACCCGCCCTCCCTCTCCTCTATGCCGGGGGCTGGGAGCCCGGCGGCCTCGCACGAGCCCACGATCTTCATTATCCCGCTCCCCCATGAATCGATGTATCCCCCCAGGAAGCACGCCCTGGCGAGCGTGGGGTTGCGCGGATGGGAGGAGTGCGTCGACCTGAGGCGCTGCATCGGGAGGGATTCCGGGAGGCCGCCGTCGTTCCATACGAACATCTTGTCGTCGTAGACGCGGATCTGCGTCGGGGCCCCGGCGTAGTTCCTGTGGATGAGCGCGTTCAGGATCATCTCCCTCAGGGCCGCGACGGGGTACTCGAGCGTCTCTATGCGGCTCATGCCCTCGAACGAGATGTTCCGTATCATGAACTTGTGGTCGAGCTGCTCCAGGACCGCGTCCAGCACCCTGATTATGTTCCCTTCCTCCGTCTCCTGGTATCTGATCGTGTAGTCGTCGTCCTCGAACCTCCCCATCTTCACGAAGGTGTTCGGATAGAACCTCCCCGGGTTCTTCCCGAACAGCACGATCGCGGCGCGCTTGATCTGCCCGTCGGCCGACAGGGAGAGCTTCTCCAGCAGATCGGGGAGGGAGACCCCGTCCGCATCGGGCATGCGCCCCGCCTCCCGGGCCCTCCTCATGAACGAGGCCACCGAATCCGCGTCTATGTCCTCTATGGACGCGCGGGGCTCCACGAGGTCGTCCCAGGTGCGGCCGCATCTCCTGAGCACGAATTCGTTGAGGGCTGTGCCGGTGAGCTCCTGCTTGACGCCGCCGCTGCGGCAGTAATGCCTCCCGTTCAGGGATATCGGGACGGAGTACGGCGACACGGAGGCCTCTATGTACCTTTTCTCCCCCTCCCGGAGGAGGTTCACGTCGGCGACGATCCCCATCGTGCTCTTGATCTTGTCGGGGATCTCCTCCATGAGCCTCTTATAGTCCTCGAGGCCGACCACGTTGCCGTCGTCGTCCACCCCTATGCGGATGGATCCCCCCGCGCGTTCGCGAAGCCGCACACCCATTTTAGATAGTCGTCGCGCCATGACGACTTGTATTCTATGTTCTGCTGTTCCGGCGACACGCTATGGCCTCCCGTTTGCGATGGCGTTTTCTTTATTTGAAATGATGCGAGGGGGGCCGGGCGGTCATTTCACGGGCCCGTCGCAGTACTCGCAGCGCCCGGCCTTGGGGATCGTCGTCGCGCCGCACAGGGGGCACAGGACGGCCTCCGCGGAGGACTCCTCCGCCGCCTTCCTCCTGGCGGATTCCAGGGCCTCCCTCATCTCCCTCCCGATCGCCTCGCACTCCCCGTAGTCGACTCCGCCGCGCGCCACGGGCGCCCCGTTTATGCGGAAGCGGATCAGGTCGAAGTAGGGGGAGCTCACGTGGATGTTCATCCAGAAGTCGTAGGTGTACGAGTAGCGCGGGGGGTCGTATCCCACATCCCTGCCCTGGGAGTCCCTGTATCTCTCCTCGGCCCTGTTCTCGCTGACGTCCACCTCGCACCCGGTGATCGCGGCGAAGCCTATCACGTCGGGGTTCCCGTCGCGCCAGCGCCCGGGCGGCGCCACTATCGCGTTCATGTTGCCCTCGTCCAGGATCAGCCTGGTCCCGAGCCCGATAGACCTGGTGGCGTTGAACGAGGCGACGGCCTTCCTGTTCTCCTCGCGGTAGGCCAGCTGCGCCTTTATGTCGGCGACGGTGCTGCGCCTGCGATCGCTGAAGAACGGGGAGAGCTTCTTGGCGCACCCCCCGCAGAGGTTCCCGTCCTCCAGCCTCCTGTTTCCCAGGAGGCCTATCTTGTCGCCGCACGCGTCGCAGAACTTCTTGTCGAACAATCCCATGGACATCCCTCTAAACTCATTCGGGCGGAGAGCCCCCGCGGGCTCACTTCGATGCGTCCCCCCCGTCGAACGGGTCCCCGCACTCCGGGCAGAACCTCGGGGGCTTCGACCTGTCCGCCGGCTCCCAGCCGCACTTGTCGCACCTGTACTGCGGGGCGCCGGCGGGCTTGGGCCTCCCGCACTCGGAGCAGAACTTCCCCTTGTTGGCGGCCCCGCAGGCGCACGCCCACCCGTCGGCGGGGGGCTGGGGCTTCCCGCACTCCTCGCAGAACCTGCCGGAGTTGCCGGCGTGCCCGCATGGGCACGCCCACCCCGCCGGCGCGGGCCTCGCCCCGCCGAACCCCCCGCCGGGGGACGTGGCGTACTGATTGGGGGGCTGCCCCGCCTGGCCGTTGTAAGCCGCGTCGATCCTCGCGCCGCCCATGGCCTGCTGCGCCATGCCGAACCCGAGGAAGCCCATCATCGCGCCGTTCTCGTTGCCGGCGGCCGCCTTCCAGGCCTCCGCCTGCGCTCCGACCAGGGTCGCCGCCTGCATGGACGGGTCGCGCATGACCGCGCGCATCTGGAGCTCCTTGATCCTCTCCTCGTCCTCCTTGGAGGCCGACACGGAGCTGACGCCGAACGAGGCTATCTCCAGCCCGCGCATGTCGCGCCACTTCGCTGAGAGCACCTCGTTGAGGGCGTCCGCCATCTCGGAGGCGTGCCCCGGGAGGGCGGAGTACCTGACCCCCATCCCGGAGATCCTGGCGAACGCGGGCTGGAGGGCGGTGAGGAGCTCGGCCTTGAGCTGCCCCTCTATCTCGCTCCTGAGATACCTCTCCCCGAAGTTCCCGCAGACGTTGGCGTAGAACAGCACGGGGTTGGATATGCGGAAGCTGTACTCCCCGAAGCACCGCACGGATATGTCCACGTCCAGGCCTATGTTCCTGTCCACCACCCTGAACGGGACGGGGCTGGCGGTGCCGTACTTGTTGCCGAGCGATTCCTTCGTGTTTATGTAATATACGCGGGTGTCCTTCCCGGGGATCCCGCCGAACTTGAAGCGGCTCCACGCGCTCTTAAGGGATTCGAGCGCGCCCTTCCCCAGGCCGCCCGCCAGCAGGGTGGGCTCCCCCTTCCCGTCGAACACGTACTCTCCAGGCTCGAGGCACACGTCGAGGATCTTGCCCTGCTCGACCACGAGCATGCACTGCCCGTCCGCGACGGACACGACGGAGCCGTCGGAGATTATGTTCTCCTCCCCGCCCTTGTTCGAAGAGCGGCCGGAGGCCTTCCTCCTGCCCCTGACGGCGAGAACGTCCGCGGGGAGGGCCTCGCAGTAGAAGAACTCCCTCCATTGGTCAGCCAAAGTCCCGCCTATAGCCCCTGCAGCAGCCGCGATGAGTCCCATGTGCCTCTATGTCTCCATGACCGCCCGCGAACCCGAGAATGGGCGGGGCGCGTCCGGGCTGGCTATAAGATATCGGGATTTAAAGATTGACTCGAGCAGGCGATGCGGAAACCCTGTTTGCATGTGGAAAAACAGAACTGCTCAATACACACCGAAACATCCGGATCGGACGGACGTCGGCGGACATCCCCGCAAAGATCGATCCATGAGCCGGTCGCCGCGCGGAGTGGCGTCTCGCCCGGATTTCATAGGGTACGAGCACACCGTGCCCGAAAAGAGGCTGCGGAGGCTGAGGGGGAGGCGCCCCGTCCTGGGATGGACCATAAAGGACGAGGGGAGGTTCTCGGAGTGCGCATCCCGGTTCGACTGTTTAATCTTCGAGGGATTCGAGCCTGACCCGGCGGCAGGCGACGTTTCAGACGGATGGCTAGGCGCGGGGGGCCGCCGCGGGCGATGATTCTGTCCGCGCCCCCGTAGCTCCAAGCGCGGAGATCGCAACCGGGGCGCGGACAGAGGCGGTTTCCGTTTTCGCTATCCGAAAACCGATCCCGTCGGTTAAATCGCCGGACGCGGCTCCGCTTCCAGAGGCGCCGCGACGAGAGGAGCGGGGGATCAAAGGATGACAGAACGCGCTCCCCGCTCGCCCCGCGGCGCCCTCGCCTCACGCTTTCGGATCCGACGCGCCCTCTGCCAGCTTCGCGACGGTCTTCTGCCTCGCATTCTGCCTCGCGACGCGCTCGTCCATCTTCTTTCTGGCCTCCCTCTCCTATATGCTCTCCCTCTCCCCCGGCGCCGCGGCGCCCGCGCCCCCCTTCTCCATGCCGTCGAGGATCCTCCTGATCTCCAGCATCTCCCTCGCCGCGGCGAGGCCCGCCTGCGTCAGGCTGACGACGTACGAGACCCTCCCCCCGCCCCCCCCTCTCGACCCTTATCAGCCCGTGCCTCTCGAGCGACGCCACCCTCTTCGCGCCGGCCACGTTGGATTTCGTGACGCCCCTCACGAGGCTCGTCTTCTTCTGGGGACCGCCCTCCAGCAGGGACATCAGGATGTCGCAGCTGTGCTCCTCCTCGAGCGGCAGCGTCTCCCTCCATTCCCCCCCCCCCCAATCCCATGGTTACGTATGCGGCGGACAGCCTTCTCGCGACGGAGGCGCCCTCTTCGGTCAGATACACGTCGAGGTCGTGCGTCCTCCCGACGGCCGCGAGGGTCTGGACCAGCCCGCGCTCCCTGTGCTCCCTGACGCGCGCGCCGACCGTGCTGGACGCGCCGACGCTCTCCCTGAGCTTGGCGTTGGTTTGGACTCCGCCCGCCGCATACAGCGATAGAAGCACTCCGTGGCTATGCGCTCCCTCCAGCCTGTCTCTGCACACCCAGACTCACCGCCAGGGTCGAAGCCGAACGTCGTATAAAGGCGTTTTTACGGTTGTCGTTTTCGGTCTCCGAATTCAGATGGGTCTGCTCAAATACGCTCACGGCCCTGACTGGTGCTGATGGCAACATATCCTACGGAACTGACGAGCCAGCTGAAAGCCAACGACAGCGTTGTGAAGTACGTGCCCCTCGAATACGGGTGGGTCGCGATAACCGAGGAGCGCGTGCTGTACAACACCCGCATCTACTACACGGACACGAAGAGCAAGCAGGTGGAGACCGCCAACCTGCCCATAACCAAGATCTCCTCCATAGCCACCAAGCAGATCAAGGTGAAGGCGTGCATCGGGTCCAAGAGCGTCGGCGTCCTCGCGATAAACGTGCAGGGCACCGTGTACAACCTCATGGTCGGGAAGAACATCGGGGCGGCGCAGTCGCTCATCCAAGAGTTCAACGCGAGGTCAGGATAAACACATTCTGGGGGGAGAGGGTTTCCGCATTTATCCCTCCCCCCATCCCCTTTGGGGGCGCGATAGCCGTGAGCCTGCCCAACGCCTTCGCCGTGCGCATGATCGATGCCTATTCTCTATTCACCGAGAGCCGCGAGCACGTGTGCAACATGGTCCCCTCGTGCTCCATGTACGGCAGGATGGCGTATGAAAGGTACGGCTTCTTCAGGGCGACCCACAAGCTCCTGGCCCGCCTGAGGGAGTGCGGCAACCCGTACACGGACTGGCCGCGCGAGAACTACCCGCGACGGCGCGGGCGCGCTCCGATGCGCGATGTTTTTGGACGGGCGGGGCACGGAGGGCCGATGAGATGATCGATGCGCTGATATGCAAGAAATGCGGGGGGCGGCTGAGGGTCGGCGAGAGGGGCGACAGGGGGGTCTGCCTGTATTGCGGGACCGAGGCGATCATCGCGGCCCAAGGGGGGAGGCCGCAGAGGCACCGCGCGCTGTTCAGCTACAACGGGGCCACGGTGGAGCGCCTGGCGACCGACAGGGTCGAGTTCTGCGGGAAGTACCGCGACGGCGCGGGGTACGGGGACGCCGCGCCCATGACTCTGGCCGTGCGCATAGACGGCGCGGAGGAGAGCCTGAGGTTCAGGATGCCCCGGATGCCGGCCTCGAAGGTCTCGGTGTGCTCGGACGGGCCCGGGGCGTGGATCCTCGTGGCGGACAAGCCCGGCGAGGTGTCGGTCAACGACGCGCCCCTGTCCGGGGGCGTGGCGAGGATCGGCCCCGAGGACGTCATCCGCTACGGTCCCGCCACCATACGGATCGCCTCCGTGTGAGGCGCTTCGCCGCCTGTTCCGCATACGGGACCGGGGCGAACGAGATTCTAAAAAGAGCAGCGGTGCGCCCGGCATATCGGAAGGGGTTTAGGCGGCGCAGCCCCGCCGTTCGGAGGCCGCGCCGCGGCGATCTGATCACTTGGACCACTGGGCGTACAGCACGATGCCCTTGTTATGCATGTCCAAAAGCATCACGGTCTCTCCAGACCTATAGCTCTTCCCGGTCCCGTCCTCCTTGTCGTTCCATCCCGTGAACGCGTGCCCGCTCCAGGACGGCACATAGGTGATTATCTGGAACATCCCGTCGTGCATGGGGGATTTCTCGTCGTACGTGATCTCCCCGTCGATCTTCACGATGTACCTGACCGTGTCGCCAGGGGCAGTCAGCTTTTCAGAGCCCTCGCCCGACGCTCCCCCCGCTCCTCCGAGGAAGAAGAGGCAGAGCGCGGCTATTGCGACCGCGGCTACCGCGATCCCTATGACCAGTGTCGTCTTAGTCATCCCGCTTCCCTATGCCTCCGGCTGAAATAGCCGAATCCGTCCGAATCCGAAATCCGAAAGCGACAGCCTCCGCGCGGGGCATCTGACCAAGAAAGCTGATATCCATCCTGCCCCATCCACGCCCCCATGGAAGAGGAGAAGATCGGCAAGCTGGTCCGCGACAAGATCCCGCACATCATAGCGTCGGGCGGGGACGAGCCCGTGTTCAGGATGATGGGCGACGCCGAATACCTGGAGGAGCTCAGGAGGAAGCTCCTGGAGGAGGTGTCCGAGTACATGGGGGACGGGAGCATGGAGGAGCTGGCGGACGTGTACCAGGTGGTCTGCTCCATAGCGGAGCACGTCGGCGGGGGCAGGAGGGAGCTGGAGTACATAAGCTTCGAGAAGTCCGTCGAGCGCGGGGGGTTCGAGGGCAGGGTGTACCTGGAATCGGTCAGGAGGGGGGCGCTCAGGTGATTCGGGCGGGGCGGCCCCCGATGTCGGGCGCGACGGAAAGGCGCAGTAAAAGGGAGAGAACCGGGGGTCGCCAATCTGACGCACCTTGTCCGGCATTACCTCATCGATCCGATCATATCGCAGCTATTCAATCCCGATCTCGCGACGGTGGGGCCAGGCCTTCCCGCCGCGCCCCCCTCACGGCCCGAGGCAGTCTATCGGGGCCTCGATTATCCCGTCCTCCCTGCGGATCGCTATCTGCCCGGTGACGTTCAGGATCATCAGGAAGGACGGCTCCCTCAGCCCGCCGCTGACCATCTTGTCCCTCAGCCTGTTCAGGTTCCTCGTCGCTTTCTCGAACTCGCTCGTCCCCATCTTCGCCTCTATCGCGCCCCACCTGCCGTCTTTCAGCTGTATGACGAAATCCACTTCCAGCCCGCTGTTGTCGCTGTAGTAGCACACTTCTCCGCCCAGATCCGCGACATAGATGCAGAGGTCCCTGTAGCACAGCGATTCGAACAGGAGCCCCGCTGTGTTCGGGTCCCTCTCCAGCTCCCCCGGCCCGTTGCAGATCGCGGCGGCGGCCAGGGACGGGTCGGTCAGGTGGCGCTTGGGCGACGAGCGCATGCGGGTGGCAGAGCGGAGATTCGGGCTCCACCCGCTCTGTTCCTCCAGCAGGAACAGCCTCTTCAGCGCCCCCAGATAGTCCGCCACGGTGTTCTCGCTGGGCCCCCTCCCGCCCTTTCCCGCCATGTCCGACGCTATGGATCTCAGGGTGGCGCAGGTGGCTGTGTTCCTAGCTATCGACATGACGATCTTCTTCATCTTTTCCGGGCTGCGTTTCCTGCCGTCCACGCGGGAGGAATCGTGATCATATAGGATTTCCAGATACGCCTTCGGGATCTCCACAGAGTCCTCGTCGCTCATCTGCATCGCATCCGGCCATCCGCCCCTGCAGATCAGACGGACCGCCTTGCTGTAATTCAGTGACGAATACGTCGTCTCGAACGCCTTCCCGTCGAACAGTCCGGATAAAGACACGGCTCCGTTGCTGTATCCATATTCGAAGAGGGACATCGTGCGCATCTTCAACAGCGCGAACCTTCCCGCCCCGCTGTGCGCGGTGGCCTTGTCGGAAGGGAGGTAGGATCCGGTGAAGAGGAACAGCCCCTTCTTTCTAGACGCATCGATCTTCAGGCGGGCGGAGTCCCACAGGCCCGGCAGCTCCTGCCATTCGTCGATTAGCCTCGGGCGCTCCCCGCTGAGTGCGCTTTGAGGATCCAATTGAGCTAGCCTTCTCGATACGTCGTTTGCCATAGAGATCGCAGATTTCGAATGCATCATGCCTGTCCAGGATTTGCCGCACCATTTGGGCCCTGTGATCAGGACTCCTCCATGAATGGATAAAAGCCTCTTCACCTTATTGTCAATTAGGCGGGGCTTGTACGCGTCCCTTATATCCTCAGCTGGCAGATCTGCGTTTTCGCCCATCGTCAATGCATGGATCAATGCATATTTATGATTTTGCAGATGATCCATTGACTGTTTTGCAGATGATCCATTGACGCTTTTTCAGTAGGATTCTGTCTGCAGACGCCAGGGGCGGCATGACGGGCCCCGACGGGATCGTCGCGGCGACTATCCATGGTTCTCGCAGTTCCGCCCGCCTCGCCCCGGCCTCCGCGTTTCCGCCGCCCCTCCGGAGTAATACTAACTGTATTCGCCACGCTTATAGCCTAGCCCCGATCCTACATGCGCCCGGTGCGATATGGCGACGACCCGTACACATGGCCCGATCGGGGCGGAGGCGGCCCCATGACTTCGGAGATACTCATAATGAACGAGAAATGCGTGGCGATAGCGGCGGACAGCGCCGTCACCGTCGGGTCGGGGGCGAGGAAGGTGTTCGAGGCGGACAAGCTGTTCTCCCTGTCCGGATCCCAGCCCATAGGGGTCATGTTCTACGGCGGCGCGAGCATCGGTGACGTGCCCGTGAGCGTCCTCGTGTCGGAGTACCGCTCCAGGCCGGGCGCGGATTTCAGGACGCTCGACGACTGCGTCCGCGACTTCATGGGGTTCGTGGAGCGCGGCGGGGGAGAGTCCTTCGAGTCCAACCCGCTGATCACGGCGGACCGCGTGGAGAGGGAGGCGGCCATGCAGGCGATCGATCTGCTGGATTCCATATCGAGGGAGATGCGGTCGGGCGGCCGCGAGTCCACCCGGGGCGCGCCCCGCGCGAACGAGATCATGAGGGAGAGGCTCGGGGCGATCTCCGCGGACGAGGGGGAGGCGTCGTTCATGCTGTCCAGGCTGGAGGCGAGCGCGGAGGTCCGGGAGGCGATAGACCGCTCCCCGCTCTGCAGGGGGGAGCCCCTCGATCGCGGGCTCCTGCTGTCCCTCCTATCCAAGGTCCTCGCGTCCGGCGGGAGCAAGAGGAGGTCCACGGGCGTGGTGATCGCGGGATACGGGTCGGACGAGCCCTTCCCGTCGTTCAGGGAGATAGCGGTCGACGGAGTCTTCTACAGGGGCCCCGTCTACAGGGAGGTGTCTTCCAAGAAGATAGGAGTCGGCACGCGCTCGTGGATAGAGCCCTTCGCGCAGGACGACGTGGTCCGGACGTACATGTACGGGTTCGACGAGGAGATGATGGTTAAGATGCTAGCGGACATGGAGCATCTGTGGAACACCGCTATGGACGAGCTCGTGGACCGCATCGGCGGGAACGAGGATGTAAAGAATGAAACGAGGGAAAAGAACCGCCATAGGGTGGCGGAGTATGGCAGACACTTCTGGAGATGCTGCACGGAGAGGTCTTACAGGCCGATCCAAGATGCGGTGCGCTATCTGTCCAAGGGGGAGATGGCGGAGATGGCCGAATCGCTCATAGGCATCACCTCTCTGAAAAGGCGCGTATCCAACGACATAGAGAGCGTGGGCGGGCCGATCGACGTAGCGGTCATATCCAAGAGCGAAGGGTTAATATGGGTCAAACGCAAACACTATTTCAACCTGGATCTCAATCCGAGGTACGTGGATCGCAGGAGGCCTGAGAGAGATGTATGATTCCCCGACAGTGCGCACGAGGCGCCCCATGGACAGCAAACCCATATGGGCTAGAGAGGATACGGACGGATCGAGGAGCAGATCCGACGACGAGTGGGAGAAGACTGGTAAGGCTGAAGCCCAGAAGCTCCTGGCAATACTCCAGGAGATACGTGAGAAAGAAGGTCCGATAGAAGGGTACGGGATCCCGAAAGAACCCGCGAAAAGGGGGGTCGAGGACTATGAACCCGCATGGCTCATGGGAGACACGGACTGATTCATGAAGGAAGAATCCGAATGAGTGTGGACGCGGGTCGAGAAACCCAAGGCGGAGAGGCTCCGGAAGGCCGCTCGGGCAGAGGCCGCGGTCCCTGCCGGCCGCGGGGCGTCCAGCGTCGCCGCGTTTGAGTTAACGTTTAATACTGCCATTCTCTGACACGCACCGGGGAAGTTCTCTATGAGGATGAGCGACTACCAGATGCAGAGGGTCAGGGACATGTTCTCGTCCCTGAAGGACAAGAGCCCGTTCTACAGAGAGAAGTTCGAGGGGATAGACGTTTCGAAGATAGAGACCCAGGAGGAGTTCGAGCGCCTCCCGTTCACGGACAAGGGCGACCTGAGGGGCGCGTACCCCCTCGGGCTCCAGGCGGTCCCCGACAGGGACGTGGTCAGGATCCACTCCTCCTCGGGAACCACCGGCACCCCCGTCATAATACCGTACACCAAGAAGGACGTGGAGGACTGGGGGACAATGTTCGAGAGGTGCTACCGCATGGCGGGCCTCAACTCCGACGACCGCGTCCACATAACGCCGGGGTACGGCCTGTGGACCGCGGGGATAGGCTTCCAGCACGGGGCCGAGAAGCTCGGGGCGATGGCGATACCCATGGGCCCCGGGAACACCGAGAAGCAGCTGTCCATGATGGCGGACCTTGGGTCCACCGTCCTGTGCGCCACGTCCTCCTACGCCCTCCTGCTCTCCGAGGAGATAAGGAGGCGCGGCCTGAAGGACAAGATGCGCCTCAAGAAGGGCATAATCGGGTCGGAGCGGTGGGGCGACAAGATGAGGAGGCGCATCGCCGGCGACCTGGGGGTGGAGCTGTACGACATATACGGCCTCACCGAGATATACGGCCCCGGCATAGGCATAAGCTGCGACTACAGCAACGGCATACACGTGTGGGACGACTACCTCTACTTCGAGGTCATCGACCCCAAGACCGGGGAGCCGGTCCCCGACGGGCAGACGGGGGAGCTGGTCATAACCACCCTCCTGAAGGAGGGAGCGCCCCTGGTGAGGTACCGGACGCACGACATAACCAGGATAATCCCCGGGGAGTGCCCGTGCGGGTCCAGGTTCCCGCGCATAGACATAATAGCCGGGCGCACCGACGACATGGTGAAGGTGAAAGGGGTCAACATATTCCCCGCGCAGTTCGACGAGGCCCTCAGCGCCACGCCCGGGGCGGAGAGCGAGTACCAGGTGATGATCGATCACCTCGAGGGCAAGGACACGGTGACGCTGTTCTTCGAGACCCTGGCCCCCAAGGGGGAGAGGGCGGAGCTGGAGAGGGAGGTAATGTCCAGGGTCAAGTCGTCCATAGGCCTGACCGTCATCCCCAAGGCGGTGGACGCGGGAGACCTCCCCCGCAGCGAGAAGAAGACCAACCGCATCTTCGACAACCGGTACTGATCACCGCTTGCTGCCGCCCACCATCACGAGGTACGCCAGCAGGGCCTCCAGCTGGATCCTCTCGTTGCTGCCCTCGACTATGCGGAACTCTATCTCGCCGGTCTTGTCCATCAGCCTGACCTTCTCGGAGTCGGTTATAGGCAGGTCGAATATGGCGGAGTGCATCTGCTTTATCACGTCCTGCCCGGAGAGGCCGTAGACGATCATCAGGTCGTCCAGCCTGTCCCTCGCCTTGGAGAAGTCGCCGGAGAGCGCGGTCTCCAGCATCTTCCTGACCTCCAGCGGGTTGGCCATGCCGGTGGTCTGGTAGATCACGTCCAGGGTTATCTCCTTCCCCATGGACGCGGCCGCCTGCAGCGAGTTCACCGACCTCCTGAGGTCCCCGCGGGCCACGTGGATGAGCCCTTCCATCGCGTCCGCGTCGATGTCCACGCCCTCGCCCTCGACTATGCGGCGCAGGTACCCCTCCACGTCCTCCCTGGACAGGGGGCTGAACCTGAACACGGCGCACCTGGACTGTATGGGGTCTATTATCTTCGACGAGTAGTTGCAGGACAGTATGAAGCGGCAAACGGAGGAGTACCTCTCCATGGTCCTCCTGAGGGCGGCCTGCGCGTCGCCGGTGAGCGCGTCCGCCTCGTCCATGAATATTATCTTGAACTCCGCGTCCCCGATGGGCGCGGTGCGGGCGAACTCCTTGATCTTCCCGCGGACCACGTCTATGCCCCTCTCGTCCGACGCGTTCAGCTCGGTGAAGTTGCTCCTCCAGTCCTCCCCGAACATCTCCCTCGCCATGGCGAGGGCGCAGGTGGTCTTCCCGGTGCCCGCGGGGCCGGTGAACAGGAGGTGCGACATGTTGCCCGCCGCAACGTAGGCCTTCAGCCTCTCGGTCACGTGCCTCTGCCCGACCACGTCGCCCAGCGCGCGCGGCCTGTACTTCTCCGTCCAAATCTCGTTCATGGTCAGCCTCGGCGATCGCGCAGGCGGCTGATAAACTTGTCTAGGGCCGGGGCGGCTATACGATATAATAGTTGCTCGCCCATCCACCGGGCATATGAAGGTATACGACGCCTACAAGCTGGCGATAGAGACGGGCATCAGGCACGACCCCAGGCCGAAGGAGGAGGTTCAGATCGTCCTCGACGAGGCCAGGGAGGCCTACGAGAAGCTCCCGGAGGACGAGAAGGCCCTGTTCGACGAGGAGCGCCTCTGGAACCCGTACTCCGACTCCCGCTTCTCGTGGGGGGCGGACATGGCGAAGAGGGAGAAGGCGGAGAGGCTCATGTGGGGCATAGACATAGGGACCGGGGAGGTCCTGCTCGCGGACCGCCTCAGGGAGAGGGGCGGGAAGGTCTCCGCCGTGGTCGCCCACCACCCCGTCGGCATGTCCAAGACCCCGTTCCCGGAGGTCATGAGGATGCAGGCGGACATGTTCCACGGCGCGGGCGTGCCCATCAACATAGCCGAGGGGCTGATGAAGGGCAGGATGGACGAGGTCTCCCGCAACGTCCTCGGGTCCAACTACAACCAGCCCGTGGACGCGGCCAGGCTGCTGGAGATACCGATGTTCAACATCCACTCGCCCGCCGACAACATGGTCGACGAGCGCATGGGGGAGATATTCGAGAGGGAGAGGCCCAAGTACCTGGAGGACATAGTCAAGGCGCTCCTGAAGGAGCCCGAGTTCGCCCAGGCGGCCAGGTACAACGACCCCCCGAAGATCATAGTGGGCGGCAAGAAGAGCCGCTGCGGCAAGATCGTCGCGAAGATGACCGGGGGGACCTCGGGGCCGAAGGAGATCTACGCCGCGCTGGCGCAGGCGGGCGTGGGGACGGTGGTCGGGATGCACTTCCCGGAGAGCCACGTCGAGGAGGCCAAGAGGTGCAACGTCAACATGGTGGTGTCCGGCCACATGGCGTCCGACTCCCTAGGTATCAACCTGATATGCGACGTGTGGGAGAAGAAGGGGATAGAGGTCCTCGGGTGCTCCGGGTTCACCAGGTTCAGCAGGAACTGAGATGTTCGAGAAAGCGTCCGCCATAATAAAGGACGGCTCCAAGCTGTCCTTCGACTACGTCCCGGCCAGGATAGTGCACAGGGAGGAGCAGACCCGGCGCATGGAGACCCTGTTCAGGCCGCTGGTGGAGGAGGGCAGGCCGTGCTCCGCGTTCCTGTTCGGGAGCGTGGGGACGGGGAAGACCGTCACCGCCAGGCGCTTCTGCGAGGACATGGCGGCGCACTGCGCGTCCAAGGGGCTGGGCATGGAGCGCGTCCTGATAAACTGCAGGATAAGGAGCACGGAGCACGGCGTGATCTACCACCTGCTGAGGCACTACGACCCGGGGTGGCCCGACAGGGGCTTCTCCGCCGACGACATGCTGAGGGCGCTCAGGAAGAAGGCGGAGCAGTCGGCCAAGCCGCTGGTGGTGGTCCTCGACGAGGCGGACGTGCTGCTGAAGAGCGGCAACAGGGACCTGGTGTACCAGCTGTCCAGGCTGAGCGAGGAGATGAGGCCCCCCGCGTCCGTGTCCCTGATCCTGATCTCCCAGTACTCCGTGTCCGAGAAGATAGACGACGCAAGCGCGTCCAGCTTCAAGAGGGCCAACACGGTCCGGTTCGACCGCTACACCCGCGACGAGCTGAGGGACATAATAGAGTCCAGGGCGGAGGAGGCCCTCGTGCAGGGCGCCATGAGCCCGGAGGTCATGGACCTGCTGGCGGACATGTCCCGCGAGTACGGGGACGCGAGGCTGGCGATAGAGCTCATCGAGAGGACCGCGTCCATAGCGGAGGGCGGGGCCGAGGGCCGCATAACCGCGGACGACGCCAGGTCCGCCAACGCGATGATATACAGCAACGTCTCCGAGAGCAAGCTGGCCGACCTGGACTGCAAGAGGAAGCTCGCCCTCCTGGCGGTCTCCAGGTCCATGAAGGGGAGCCCGTTCGTCAGCATAACCGCGGCGGAGAAGACCTACGCGGTCGTGTGCGAGGAATACGGGCAGGAGGCCAGGAAGCACACCCAGTTCTGGACGTACATCCAGGACCTGGAGGGCGCGGGGCTGCTGGAGACGGCGGTCAGGAGCGAGGCGGAGGGCGGCAGGGTCACGTACATATCGATACCGGACATCCCCCCCAAGGAGCTCGCCAGGAAGCTGGAGATCCTCCTGGACGCCCCGTCCGGATGCGACGAGTGCAGGTACTGACATGAAGTGCGACCTGTGCCCCCGGGAAGCCGCCACGCTCATAAGGTACAGCAGCGCGCACCTGTGCGCGGAGCACTTCAAGTCCTATTTCGAGAAGAGGGCCAAGAGGGAGATAAGGAGGCAGATAGACGTCTCGCCCGGGAGCCTCGTGGCCGTCGCGGTCTCCGGGGGGAAGGACAGCATGGTGACGCTCCGGATCCTGCATTCGGTGTTCGGGATGAGGAGGGACGTCGGCCTGTGCGCCATATGCATAGACGAGGGGATCGACGGGTACCGCCCGCCGAGCCTGGACGTGGCGAGGGGGTATTGCGAGGAGATAGGGGTCCCGATGCGCGTCCGCTCGTTCTCGGAGCTCGGGGTGGACATGGACCGGATCGCCCCCGTCTCGGGCGATTCGAGCCCGTGCTCCTACTGCGGCGTGCTCCGGAGGAGGCTGATGAACGACGAGGCCAGGAGGATCGGCGCGTCGTTCCTGGCGACCGGGCACAACCTGGACGACATGGCGCAGTCGATCCTGATGAACTTCGCCAGGGGGGACGCGGAGAGGCTGGCCAGGCTCGGCCCCCACTCCAGGGCCCAGCCGGGGCTGGTCCCGAGGTTCCACCCGCTGAGGATGATCCCGGAGAAGGAATCGCTCCTGTACGCCATCCTGTCGGAGACGCCGTTCTGGGACGGGGAGTGCCCGTACTACAGGGACGCGCTCCGCAACCAGTACCGCAGGGCGGTGGACGAGCTGGAGGACGGGTCCCCGGGCACCAGGTTCGGGATACTGTCGTCGTTCGACGCGATCCGCCCGCTGCTGCCCTCCGGGGGGAGGGAGCTGCGCATGTGCGCGTGCGGGGAGCCGACCCTCGGATCCAGGTGCAAGTCGTGCGAGATGCTGGACTCCCTCAGGGAAAGGATCAGAGGTCCCTGAAGGGCACCAGGTCGCAGCACCCGCACTCCAGGCACATGGTGCGGCAGCCGCGCGGGTTCAGGCCGTGCCTCTCCAGCGCCGATTTGAGCATGCCGGCCGCCCTGAGCGCCCTCTCCGTGTCCACGGGGGGCACGCTCCCTATGGCCGCGTCCAGGCTCTCGCCGTTGTACGCGTTCCGGCGGAGCGCCCTCAGCGTCGGGATCACGCCCATGGCGCACAGCCGCTCCGCAACCTCCGCCAGATCCTCGTCGCTCTCTCCCAGCCCGTATATGACGTTGGACGTGACGTTGCCCCGCCCGAATATCTCGACGGCGGCCTCCAGCATCTCGAACACGCCGCCGTAGTCCAGATCGGGGCACACCTTTTCGAATATGTCCCTCCTGGCCGCCTCCGCGTTGAGCTTGGCCTCGCTGGCGCCCGCCTCCCTCAGCGCCTCCAGGTGCTCCCTGCGGGAGACGTAGGGCTCCACGCCTATCGGCATCCCCGGGAACTCCCTCCTGACCGCGGCCGCCGCCGCGGCCATCCTCTCCACCGTCTGATCGATGCCGTCCACGACGCCGCTGGTCAGCGACACCGAGCGGACCTCCCCGCCGTCCATCGCGCCCCTGACCATGGACACTATGGCCTCCGGGGACAGGTCTTTGACCGTCCCCTTGTCGAGCCTCGGCGAGGCGCAGAAGGCGCAGCTGAACATGCACCTCTGGTCCAGGTTGAAGAACGCCTGCTCCGGGCAGTGGAACACCACGGGCTGGATGGTCACCTCGTCCAGGAAGGGCTCTCCCCCCCTGGTCAGGTACAGCCTCCCGCCGCCCTCATGGAGCTCGAACTCCCCGGAGTCGTAGGAGACCCCCTTCTTGACGCGGTACCTCCCGAACGCGAACACGGCCGACGCGGACCCCGCGCCGGGGCCGGCGGTGGACCTGGAGAGGCGGAAGGGCATGGCGAACCCGCGCGGGAGCTTTATCCCCCCGCCCAGGCTGAGCTCGGACTTCTTCCTGAGGTTCACGTCCTCTTCCATTTGGCCCCCCCCGAAGAGTCCTCCAGAGCTATCCCCGCCTTCTTCAGATCGTCCCTTATCCCGTCCGCCAGATCGTACATCTTCCTTCCCCTGAGCTCCCCGCGGAGCCCTATCAGTATCTCCATGACAGAGTCCAGGAGGCCGTCCCCGCCGTCGCCGTCGGGCGGGAGGATCCCGAGGACCTCGTCCGCGCGCCTCATGGCGGCCGCGGCCGCCGCCGCCCCCGACGCGGACAGGGACCCGTCCCCCATGCCCCTGTTCGTGCGCTTCACCAGCCTCATGACCGCCTCGATGGCGGCGCGGGTGTTGAAGTCGTCGTCCATGGCCTCGCGGAACTCCGCCTCCATGGCTGCGGCCTCCGCTTCCGCCCCGTCCCCCGAGGCGGGGCCGCTCTTCCCGTAGGAGACGAGGTCGCGGTAGTTGTTCCACAGCCTCGACAGCGCGCTCTTGGCCTCGGAGAGGGCTTCCTCCCCGTACGCCAGCGGGCTGCTGTAATGGGTGTTCAGGAAATAGAAGCGGATCGTCTGCGGGTCGAACCTCCCGGCGACCTCCTCCACCTTGAAGAAGTTGCCGAGGGACTTGGACATCTTCTCGCCCTTCGCCTGCAGCATCCCGTTGTGCATCCAGTAGTTGGCCATCACGTCGCCGGTGACCGCCTCGGTCTGGAGTATCTCGTTCTCGTGGTGCGGGAACACCAGGTCGTTGCCCCCGCCGTGTATGTCTATCTTGTCGCCCAGGTGCCTGCGGACCATGGCGGAGCACTCTATGTGCCATCCCGGCCTCCCGTCCCCCCAGGGGGACGGCCAGGAGCACTCCCCCGGCTTCGCCGCCTTCCATACGGCGAAGTCCATGGGGTCCCTCTTCTGCTCGTCGGACGCGATCCTGCCGGAGGGCTCCATGTCCTCCAGCCTCCTGTGGGAGAGCCTGCCGTAGTTCTCCGCCTTCCCGACCTCGAAGTACACGCTGCCGTCCGGGGTGGCGTACCCGAAGCCCCGGTCGACGATCTCGCGGACCATGTCGATTATGCAATCTATGTTCTCGCTCGCCTTGGGGTACATGTCCGCCATGCGCACCCCCAGGCTGGCCGCGTCCCTGAAGTACTTCTCTATGTACCCGGCCGACAGCTCCAGGGGATCGATCCCCCTCTCGTTGGCGCGGGCGATTATCTTGTCGTCCACGTCGGTGAAGTTGGTGGCGTGGACGACGCGGTACCCCAGGTACCTGAGGTACCTCGCGACCGCGTCGAAGACGATCATGCTCCTGGCGTGGCCCATGTGGATGTCGTCGTACACGGTTACCCCGCAGACGTACATCCTGACCTCGCCCTCTTTTATGGGGACGAACGGCTCCTTCCTGTTGGTAAGGCCGTTGCGTATGCACAGCGCCATGTCAGGACTCCCCGTCGCCCTTGGACCTGGCCGGGACGGACCCTCCCAGGGACTCCGCCTCCGCCAGCCCCGCCTCGACCATCGTGCGCAGCCTGGAGATCTCCGCCTCCATCTGCGCCATCTTGTCGTTTATGTAGTCGGGTATGTCGTCGTGCCTCAGCATGTCGCTCTTGGTCACCGGCACCCCGTTGCGGGATATGATCTTGCCGGGGACGCCCACCACGGTGCTGTTGGGGGGCACGTCCTTGAGCACCACGGACCCCGCGCCGACCCTGACGTCGTCGCCGATCGTTATGTTGCCGAGCACGGTTGCGTTTGCGCCGAGGACCACGCGGCTCCCTATGGTCGGGTGCCTCTTGCCCCTGTTGAACGAGACCCCCCCGAGCGTGACGCCCTGGTATATCGTGACGTCGTCGCCGACGACGGCGGTCTCCCCTATGACCACGCCGGTGGCGTGGTCTATGAAGAACCTCCTGCCCACGGTCGCGCCCGGGTGTATGTCGCACCCAGTCAGCTGGTGCGCCTTGTAGTTGATCTTCCTGGCCTCCTCCCTCCTGCCCGCGGACCAGAGCTCGTGGCTCCTCCTGTACATGGCCACCGCGTGCAGGCCCGTGTGGCGCCTCCTCGCGTCCCTCTCGTCTATTATCGCGGGATCCCTCTCCATGACGGCGGCGAGGTCCTCGGGCTCTATCCAGGATTGAATGCGCATCGGACATCCGACGCCCGCAGGCGTATATAAAAATGATTGTCGCGCGCGGATGCGCGCCGCGAGAGGCCGCCTCGCCCGCGCGGGAGCCCGCGGGGCGGCCTCCCGGCGGAGGGATCGTCCGATCAACCGCCTGTGGAATCGACGAATGTCGAAAGGCGGGGCGGTTCCGCCGCTCATCCGCCCACGGACTCCCCCCTTCGGGGCGTCAATCTTTAAGTAATGCCGGAGAGATGTATAGCCAGCGCTTGAGAGCGCACCCTGGGGTCGATGGAGGGAGGCGTAAGAGAGATGACGGTGATAAGATGGTCAAAAGTCAAGTCTATGCGCTTATCGCCTGCGTCGCATTCGTTGCCGTCGCTGTCGCGTCGGCGGTCGTACTGATCGGAAGCGGAGACGGTTCCGACGACGCCGCCGGCGGGAGCGGCGGATGGGGCGGGGACGGGAGCGGCGCGGCCGGTAGCGGGAGCGGCGGAGCGGTCTCCGATCGCACGTATACGGTGTATTTCGACAGCCGGGGCGGCTCCGCCGTGGCTAGCGAGAGCGGGGTCAGGGAGGGCTCCCCCGCGAGGGAGCCCGCCAGCCCCACGAAGGAGGGGCGCGAGTTCCTGGGATGGTACAGGGACCTGGCGCACAACTCGAAGTTCGATTTCTCCTCCACGATATTCGGCGACATCGCCCTATACGCGAAATGGTCCGGCGAGGACGAGGAGGGCGAGGGCAAGGGCTTCGCGTACGCGGTGTCCTTCGACGTCGGCGGGGGATCGCCCCTGCCGCCCATGACGGAGGTCAGAGACGGGTCCAGGATAGCCGAGCCCCCGACGCCGGTGAGAGAGGGGTACGGCTTCGGCGGATGGTACTCCGACCCGGAGCTCGAGGTCCCGTGGCTGTTCGAATCCAGCCGCGTCAGCGGGAACGCGACGATCTATGCCAAGTGGGTCGCTAACGAATACAAGGTGGATTACCAGGCCAACGCGCCCGCGGGCGCGTCCGCGAAGGCGAAAGGCTCCACAGATCCGTCCGACCACGAGTACGGGTCCGAAAAGGCCCTGGAGAAGAACGGATTCACCGTCGAGGGATGGACTTTCAAGGGATGGAACACCATGGCGAACGGGAAAGGGACGTCTTACGCCGACGGGGAGGCCGTCCTGAACCTGACATCGGAGGCTGACAAGACCGTGCACCTGTTCGCACAGTGGAAAGCTAACGAGTATAGAGTATATTACGACGGCAACGCACCGCCGGCGGCCTCCGTCGACGGCTCTACGGGATTCTCGACACACGTCTACGACGTCAGGCGCGAACTCAACCCGTGCGGCTTCAGCCTGGCGGGATGGGACTTCAAGGGATGGATCGATGCGAACGGGGCGCCCTACGCCGACGGGGAGGCCGTCCTGAACCTGACCGCCGAACCCGGCGGCAGCGTCACGCTTTACGCCGTATGGGAGCAGCCCAAATACACGGTGTCTTTCTACAGCCAGGGGGTCCTGATCGGCACGGGCGAGGCGATCGTGGGATCCCCCGTCGGCGAGCCCGCGGAGCCGGAGAGGGCGGGATACGGGTTCGACGCGTGGTACGCCGACGAGGACTTCAAAGATAAGTGGTCCTTCGACGACGCGCCGGCATCCGACATGAGCCTGTATGCGAACTGGACAGCCAACAGGTACGACGTGGTCTATGACGGCAACAAGCCCCCCGGGGCTTCCGGAAACGTGACGGGCTCCACTGGCAAAAGCGAGCACACCTATGACGCAGAGAGCCTCCTGTCCGACAACGGATTCACTCTGACGGGGTGGAGCTTCGCCGGATGGAACACAGTGGCGGACGGGAGCGGGGATGCATACGCGGGCGGGGCGGACGCACCGAACCTGACCGAAGGCACAGACGACGTGACGCTGTACGCCCAGTGGGTCGCGGACGAGTACTCCATAAAGTACGATGGGAACAAGCCCGGCGCGGCTTCTAACTACGTGACGGGGACGATGGATAGCAGCGATCACGTCTACGACACCGAGAGCGGCCTGGCCGAGAACGAGTTCGAGCTGGTCGGGTGGCGCTTCGTGGAGTGGAACACGCAGGCGGACGGAAGCGGGAAGTCATATTCGGACGAGGCGCCGGTCAAGACCATGCTGGACGGAGGGGGCGACACGCTGTACGCCCGGTGGGAGGCGAACGAGTACTTCGTCGAGTATGACATGAACAAGCCTTCCAAAGCTACCCGGGATGTGGAAGACGACGTGGACAACACTCCGCACGTCTACGACACTGAGAGCAATTTGAGCTCCGAGACATACTCTCTGTTCTTATGGTACTTCGTCGGATGGAACACCGAGGCCAACGGGAGCGGCTACGCGTATGGCTCCGGAGCGGCGGTCTCGACCTTGTTCGAGAGCGGGACTGGCAAGCTGTACGCGCAGTGGAAGCAGGTTCCGTATCATGTAGTGTACTATCCGAACAAGCCCGCCGGCGCATCCGCCAACGTGGAGGGGACCATGTCCGAAAAGACGGACGGGCGCCTCTGCGACGAGTACAGCGAGATCATCCCCAACACCTTCTCCCTGGTTGGATGGAAATTCACCGGATGGGTGGACGGCAGGGGAGAGGCATACCTCGACAAAGGGCTCATCAATAACCTGTACTCCCCAGGGGGCTTCATGCCCCTGTATGCGCAGTGGGAGGCCAACGAGTACCATGTGAAATACGTCGCTAACAAGCCGGCCGCGGCCTCCAGCAACGTGACGGGGACGATGGATAACAGCGATCACGTCTATGACGCCAAGAGCGGGTTGAGGAGCTGCGGCTTCTCCCTGGCCGGATGGAACTTCATAGGATGGACCCAGATCGCCAACGGGAACGGAACCATCTACGAGGACGGAGCCGATGTGGAGACCCTGAGCGTCATCGACAGAGGCGTGGTGAATCTCTACGCAAAGTGGGAGGTCGGCAAGTACAAGGTCGTCTACGACAAGGGGAAGCCGGGAGAGGCGTCGGGAGACGTCGACATAGGCCAGATGGCGATGGAGAGCGAATTCGAATGCGATACCGCCAGCCAGCTGACCGCCAGCCAGCTCACCCTCGCGGGATGGACGTTCGCCGGATGGCGCGACGCGTCGAATGAGGCCGTCACGTATGCTGATGGAGCGGACATAAACTGCATGGTCCCCGGTAGCGAGATAACTCTCGTAGCCATATGGACTCCCAAAGAGTACACCGTGACCTACGTGTACTGCGGCGCAAACGAAGGCGATACTCGGGAGACGGACACGGTGACGTACGACCGCGCGTTCACGCTGGCCGCGCCCATGCGCGCCCCATACGGGTTCGGCGGATGGTTCGACGCTATCGGCGGAGCCGGGACGCAGTACTCCGGAAGCGACTCCATCGTCTCCGAGTGGACTTACGACGGCGACATAACGCTGTACGCGCACTGGGTCGGATCGTCGGATCTCTCTTATACGGAATCCGGCGACGATTATATCGCGGACGGCTCCAGCGCGTCAGGAGACGCGTTCATACCCGACTACTACAACGGCAAGAAGGTCACGGGCATCGACGGGTTCGCGGGCAACGCGAATATCACGAGCCTGACGATACCCGGCACGATATCCGAGATCCGGTCCGGCGCGTTCGAGGGATGCACGGGCGTCACCGGCGTGACGATCCAGGAGGGATGCACCGCCATAGGCTCGGGCGCGTTCAAAGACTGCACCTCGCTCCAAGAAGTACACATCCCCAGATCCGTCGAGACGATAGCGGCAGACTCCTTCGAAGGATGTGACTTGGAGCGGATCTACACTCCGTTGACCCCGAGCGAATTCCCGGATGGATGGGAGGATGGCTGGGACCAGGGCGCGGAGATCCGCCAACCTGAGGACTGAATGCCGGCCAGCCGATAAACGACACAACGCGCCCCCGCCCGGGAGCGGGCGGGGCGCCCCTTATCTTTTCTTTTTCACTTCCGTCCCGCCCCTTGTTCTCTCCACCCGTGCGCTCCGCTAGCCCCCATCTCCAGCTTCCTTCTCGGGCGCCCATCTCCCGCGCCCCGCGCATCTGTTTACCCCCCCCCCCCTTGAATGTATGGATTTATCGCATCTGCCCGTTTTGTCCGCCAGATGTCCAGATCGGTTTTAAATATTGATTGCAAGATGCATATCCAGCGGGTGGAAATCCGCACAAGGGGACGGTCAAAGGCACGAGTGATGCACGATGGATAGTAGACGCGTCTTGCTGTCGGTCATCGCGCTGTCAGTCATCGTAGTCGCATCGATATCCGCGCACGCGCTGGTCCTGGTCGGGCCCGCGCCGGGCGCGCCCGAGTTCGATGCCATCGGGGGCGATGGGGACGGCACGGTGCGCGAAGGCACAAGGTACACGGTAACGTTCGACAGCCGCGGGGGCTCGGACGTGGAGAGCCTCACCGGGCTCATGGAGGATCAGACGATCAGCCCGCCCGTTCCGCCCGTGAGGGACGGGTACGATTTCTGCGGATGGTACAGGGACGAGGGATGCACCAGGGAGTGGATCTTCACCTACACCATATACAAGGACATGACCCTGTACGCCAAATGGGAGCCGATAAGCGACAGGTCCGACGGGCGCCTCGCGTCGTTCGACGACGGGGGCGCGGAGATCTCGGTCAAAATCCTCCCGAGGGGGGCCGCGGGCCCCCTCTCCGGGGACTGAAGGAGGATCCGGGGCGGGCGCGGGAACCGCGCCCCGCCCCCGGATCCAATATACAAAAATCACCTGAAATACGGGCAGCTCTCCCCGCTCGTCTTATCGACGGTGCGACTCAAGTTCTGGCACCATAGCTTGCCGGGCGCGCTCGCCGGCTTGGCGTGGACGCAGTACGCGCAGATGTGTCCGCTCATATATCTCACCTCCTCGGGAGCCGTCTGATCGGCGCCGGGAGCGCCTGGACCCCATGCCGGACGGATGGGTTCGGACGGCATATCCTTGACGGGAGATGCGCGAATAACGAAAAACAGGGCGGGGGCGATTAGCGCCCCCGCATGAGTTCCAGCGCCCCCCGTCACTGCTCGAACGCCTCGTCCCCGGTCCCGAACCTCGCAGCGGGGCAGGGGCCGAAGCACTTCCTGCAGAAGACGCAGTCGTCCTCGCGGATCGCCACTTTCCCGCCGTCCATGTACAGCGCGCCGGGCTCGCACCTGGCGGCGCACAGCCCGCATCCGACGCACTGCTCCGATCTGGCGACCAGCTGGTACGCGTGGTCCATGCGGACCCTCGCGTCCCTCTCGATGTTGGCCTTGGAGATTATCGCGCCGTCCCCGTAGAACGTCACGTAGTCCGCGGAGAGCGTGTTCCCCTCCTCGTCCAGCTCCACTACCCACCCCAGCGCGTGCGCGAACGGCTTCAGCCTCTTCAGGTCTATCGGGCGGGAAAGCGCCGCCTCTATGCTGTACCCTATGGAGCACGGCACGTGCCCCTCCTGTATCTTTATGCCCACCGGCCCCTCCGCCCCGCGCGGCGCGCGCCTGGCCATATCAGGCAGATCCCTTCCCGTCACCCTCTTCACCTCCTCCCTCACGGACTGCGGGGCGCTCTTCCACCTCCACAGCCCGAACTCCTTCCACTCTCTGGGAAGGGAGTTCTCCTCCATGTACCTGTCGAGGAACGCCTCCCACTCGGGGAAGCGGTCGCTGCCCTTGGACACGGCCTCCAGGTCCGACAGGTCCGACGCGGGGCACAGGAAGCACCCTATCCTGTCGAGCCCGCGCTCGTACCACACGTTGAACGGCTCCCTCTTGGAGAATATATAGAGCCAAACGTGCATCGCGCACCAGCTCTGTATGGGAGAGGCGCCGATCTGCCCCGGGGTCCACGGGTTGGACCACACCCTGGGCTTGGAGTTCCTGGCCTCCGACTCGTACTTCCTCTGCCCTATGAACGCAAGGACCCCTCCCGGGAAGTTCCTCTCGACCGCGGCGACGGTGGGCCCCAGCTTGTTGGTCTTGCAGCACCACCTGAAGTCCTTGGCGGGCGGCCCGAACGCGCCCAGGTTCCCGAAGAACGCGTTCTCCGGCGCCTTCTCCATTAAGAGCGGCAGGCCGTGGCGCTCCGCCGTCTCGCGCACGTGCTCCACGGTCTCGGTGAACTCGAGGCCGGTGTCGGCGAACATCACCGGCAGCTTCAGCCCCGCGTCCAGCGTCAGCAGGAGCGTGGCAAGGCTGTCCTTGCCCCCGGAGAAGGACACCGCGGCAGGCAGCCCCTTCTTCTCCATGGTGTCCTTTATGAACGCCACGGCCTCCGCGGCCCTGCGGCCTATGACCTCCCTGTTGGCGGAGACAGCGTCCTCCCAGGTCCCCCCCTTCTCGGACGCGACCGGCTCCTCGCTCTTGTACCACCTGGTCTTGACGGCGACGCCGCGCCCCCCCTCCCTCATCTCCGCGGCGGGCATCCTGGCGGACCCGGTGGCAACCGCCTTCCTGTCGGGATCGATTATGACGACCTCGTCCCCCGCCTCCACCTCAGGGTGGGCGTCGAGGACCCCGGGCGCCATGAGGTTCCTGCTGTCCCTGATGAACGGGACCGCGCCCGGGTCGCAGACCACGTACCCCTTGGACATGACCCCCTCCAGGCGCATCGCGCCCTGCATCCTGAGCATGAGCTTCCATCCCGCGCCTATGTCGTACCTCATCCCCGCCACGACCGCGCCGTCGCAGACTATCTCGTCCATGCGGTCGATGGACGGGCACTTGTTCAGGATGGCCAGGCGCCCCTCCGGCAGGAGGGCGAGCCCGCACCCGTCTCCGAACGCCTCGTCCGCGAGCCTGCGGACGAGGTCGATGCTGTGTTTGAACGCGGGCCTCGCGTCCGCAGGGGGGGTTATCTCCACCTGGATCGTCTTAGACCCGCACGCGGCGCAACGGGGGGATTCTAGAATAGGCAGGTTGCACCCGCGGCACCATCTGAGGTGGTTCTTTCCAAGGACGACGGCTCCCATGCCCGCGACTATGCGCGTTCAGGATAAAAACCGCTCGGTCCCCGCATACGCGGCCTGTGCGGTCCCGGGTCATCCATTATATAATCCGATATGCCTGGCGCTCTTCGGAGTGCCGCCCATGAACAAGATAAAGGCTTCGAAACGGTCGATGGAGATGGATTACGCCATACGCGAGGTCACCGTGCCCGCGGCGGCCGCGGCGGTCAGGGGCATGAAGCTCTACAGCCTGAACATAGGGGACCCCAACAAATGGGACTTCGAGACCCCGGAGTACTTCAAGGCGACGCTCAGGGAGGCGGTGGACAACACCGACAACGGCTACGGGGACTCCCAGGGCAACCTCAACCTGAGGAAGGCCATAGTCGACAGGGAGTACGAGAAGAACGGGGTCAGGATAACCGCGGAGGACGTGTACGTCACCAGCGGCCTCAGCGAGTGCATAAACGTCATGATGGCGGCGCTGATCGATTCGGGGGACGAGCTCCTGATCCCCGGGCCCGGGTACTCGTCCTACAACCAGTACGTCGCGTTCTACGGGGGCAGGCCGGTTCCGTACAGGCAGATGGAGGAGGAGGACTGGCGCCCGGACACGGACATGATCCGCAAGCGCATAACCCCGAAGACCAAGGGGATAGTGGTCATAAACCCCAACAACCCCACATCCGCGGTGTACGACGAGAAGACGATAAGGGAGATAGGCGACATAGCGGGGGAGCACGGCCTCCCGCTGATCTCCGACGAGATATACGACAAGCTGGTCTTCGAGGGGAGGTTCTTCTCCGCGTCCAGGCTCCCGGACGACCTGCCCCGCATAATCCTGAACGGGTTCTCCAAGGTGAACCTCATACCGGGCTGGAGGGAGGGGTACTGCTACTTCATGGACAGGGGCGGGGTGCTGGACGACGTGAGGGAGGGGATGATGAGGCAGTTCAGGATCAGGATCTGCCCCAACGTGCCCTGCCAGGAGGCGGCCAGGGTCTCGCTCCAGGGCCCGCAGGGCTACATAAAGGAGATGAACGACAAGCTGAAGGCCAGGGCGGACCTCTCCCACAAGAGGCTCAACGAGATCCCCGGGATCTCCGCCAACAGGGCCAGGGGCGCGTTCTACATGTTCCCGAAGGTGGACCTCTCCCCGTGGAAGTCCGACAGGGACTTCGTCCTCGACCTGATAAGCGAGGAGGGGGTGGTGGTGGTCCACGGGTCGGGGTTCTGCTCCGAGTTCGGCCAGGGCCACTTCCGCACGATACTCCTCCCGCCGGAGGCCGTCATCAACGAGGCCTACGACAGGCTCGAGAGGTTCATGCAGAGGCGCCTCTGAGGTCAGAGCTCCGTCACCGCGGCCCCCGCCTCCCTCATGAGGGACAGCGTCTCCGTGTCGCACGTGAACAGGAGCACCTGCGCCCCCTTCGCCATCTCCGCCAGCGCCGCGCACGCGCCGCGCTTCCTCTCGCCGTCGAACGTCAGCAGGACGTCGTCCAGGATCAGGGGCATCCTCTCCGCGGACAGCTCGGAGGCGACGGCCATCTTCAGGGACAGCATTATCTGATCCCCCAGGCCCGAGCTCCACTGCCCCTCCCTCTTGCTCCCGCCCTCGGACGCGACGGACACGTCGGAGTTCCTGGGGTCCGAATCCAGGCGGTACCTCCCGCCGGTCATGAGCGCCAGGAACGAGTCCGCCCTGGCGACGACCGCGGGCTGGACCCCGGAGAAGATCTCGCCGCACGCCTCGTCCAGGATGGACTCCGCCAGGGAGAGCGTCCCCCACCGCCTCGCCAGCGCGGCCAGCTCCGAATCCAGGAGGGCCTTCTCGTCCCTCAGCCTCTCCATGCGCCTGTCCCCGCGGATCTCCTCCATCTCCCTGGATATCTCGCCGAGGCGCCTGCTGATCCCCTCCGCGCCGGCCCCGGCCTCCATGGGCGCGGCGCCCGGCTCCTCCGGGGGGAGGTCCCAGTAGCCGGAGGCTCTGACCGCCTCCTCCAGCGCCTCCGCGGCGGAGAGCGCCTCCGCCCTCCTCTTCCGGTCCCTCGCCAGGGCCAGGAACCTCTCCTCCCCGCCGAAGCGGGACAGGAACTCCCTCAGCTCCGAGCGCGCGTCCCTCTCCGCGATCTCGGCGCCCCTCCGGGCCTCCGCCGCCCTCTCGCGCGCCAGCGCGGAATCCAGGGCCCTGGCCAGCATGAGCGGGTCCGCGGCCGCCTCGCGTGGGTCGAGCCCCGCGTCCATGGCGGCGGCCTCCACCTCCGAGCGGAACGCGGAGATCTCGCGGTCCAGCCTCTCCGCCTCCGCCGCCCCCGCGGGCGGGGGGGAGCGCCCCGCTCCCTTCAGCCCGATCGCCGCGCATACCGCGCCGGCCGCCGCCGCGGCGGCGCCGCACGCCGCCACGATCACCGACTGGAGCGCGATCCCCGCCGCCAGGGCCGCGATCCCCGCGGATATCAGGACCCATGCGAGCGGCGCGGCCCGCCCGCGGGCCGCCGGGGCCCCTGCGGCGGACATCTCCGCCCTCCTCCTGGACATCTCCCATGCCGCCCTCTGCCTCGCGGGGATCTCCCTTATGAACGCCTCGCGCCTCTTCAGGGCGGCCGCGTCCAGCCCGGGAGGCGCGGGCCCGGGCCCCGCCGCGGCGAGGTCCCTCAGCGCGCCCGACCTGCCGTCGGCCGCGCCCTTCAGCCTGGCGTACTCCTCCGCGTCGCCCTCGCCCACGATCTCGGACGCGGACAGCGCCTCGGCCTCCCTCCTCAGGGCCTCGATCCTCTCCAGGCTCCCCCTCTGCGACCTCCTCACGGCGTCCGCCCTCTCCCTCTCCCCCGCCAGCCTGGCGCCCGCCCTCGCCTCCTCCAGCCTCTTTTCCGCCTCCGCGCGCTCGGCGAACAGCTCGTCGTACCTCTCGCCCCCGCGATCCGCCGCCAGGTCCCTCTCGATCTCGCCGCGCCTCTTGATCCTCCTCCCGATCTCGGTGCCGTCGGAGACCCTGCTCTCGGTGAGGAGGGCCTGCATCTCCTGCGATATCCGCGCCTTGGCTCCCGGGACCCCCTCCCCGCCCGGGACCGTCAGGAACCTGCTCTTCACATCCCCGGAGGTTATGATCTTGGAATCCCGCAGGTCGCCGGACGCCATGGCGAACACGCTGCGGAACGTGGCGGGGTCCACGGCCTGCGCCATGGGCCTGTCCAGGGAGGGCTCGGCGACGCTCCCGTCGTCCATGACCACCCTCATGGAGCCCGCGTCCCTCTTGTCGCGCTCGGGGTACCTCGTCCTCTTCCTGTCGGGGGAGGCCGCGCTCCTCATGAACTCCATGACCGTGGTCTTCCCGGACTCGTTCTTGCCGTAGACGGCGTTCAGCCCGGGCGAGAAGGCGATCTCCCTGTCCCTCAGCGCCCCGAAAGACTCTACGCGGATCGATTCTATCCTCATGCGGACCCCCCCGCGATCCTGTCGATGAGGAGCAGCTCCGCGTCGCGCGCCATGGCGCGCAGCTCATCGTCGCTCATCCCCTCGAACGCCCCCCTGATGGAGGCGGACGCCCTCGTCCGGCATATGCGCGAGATCAGGGCCTCCCTGTCCATGGCCGCGGCGGCCCCTCCCGCCTCCGCGACCTTCGCCAGGATCCCGTTCGGGGGGAGCGACGAGAGGTCGATGGGCGGGGAGGTCCTCAGATCTATGGAGGACACGATGCACCCCGCCTCCCTGGCGACGCGGTCCGCCAGAGACGGGTCCAGCCTCAGAGCCTCGTCCAGGTCGCCCTTGCCGGTGATCTCCAGGCTCACGATGGATCCGGGCTCGCACTCGCGCCTTATGGCGCGCATCAGCCCGCCCATGTCCTTCCCGGTTATGTCGACGCGGGCGTCGGCCCACAGGATCTCCTGAGTGGGGGCGAACCTCATCCCCGCCACAGCCCCTCCCGAGACCTCGACCACGTACGCGCCCTTCTCCCCCTTCTCCTTCGGGTTCCTGCCCTGTATGTTCCCGGGGTACGCCGCGTGGGGCCGCTCGCGGACCAGCCTGCGGGCGTGTATGTGCCCCAGCGCCCAGTAGTCCACCCCCTTCCCCACCAGGTCCGCGGGCTGGCACGGCGCGTACCTGCCCTCGGCGGAATCCAGGTCGCAGTGCACTACGGCGATGGTGAACGCGCCGCCCGACCCGCGCAGGGACGCGGCGAGGTTCTCGCCGGTGTGCCTGGAGGAGAAGCTCCTCCCGACGACCTCCACGCGCTCCCCGCCCAGCTCCAGCTCGATCCTCTCGGGCTCCGCGGGGAACACGTGGGCGTTGGGGGGGTACGGGATGCTCTTCTCCCAGGACCTCTTGAAGTCGTGGTTCCCCAGCGCGATCACGCAGGGGGCCCCCAGCCTCTCCAGCTCCCTGGCGAACCTGTACCTGGTGTCGGGGCTCTCGCCGCTCTCGTCGAACACGTCCCCGGATATGACCATGAGGGAGGCGCCCTCCGATATCGCGAGGTCGACTATCCTATGGAAGGAGGCGAAGGCGGACTCCGTCAGCCTCTCCCCCAGCCCCGGGTCCCTGGACGAGACCCCCGAGAACCTCCCGCCGAGGTGGAGGTCCGCGCAGTGTACGAATTTGAATCCTGACACGCCCGATCCACCGCATGACGCGTATTTATACCATCGGCCGGGGGCCGCCGAAAGTGCCGAAAGTGTCGAAAGAGGCGCTACCGCGCCCGCAGAGGGCATATCCATCCATCCAACTCACGCACAATCAATATACGCCTAGCGCATACATCCGACTGATTCGCATGGACGTGGAGAAGAGGGTGGAGGCGGAGATGAAGAGGGGCTGGATCGGGTCCAGGACCAAATGCAAGTACCACCCGTGCCATTTCAAGGGGCAGGACTGCACGTTCTGCTTCTGCCCGTTCTACCCCTGCGGCGACCCGCGCCTGGGTCGCGAAATAGAGTCCAAGAAGGGCGAGAAGGTGTGGGAGTGCACGTTCTGCCTGTTCATACACAGGAGGGAGGTCGGCATGTTCGCCATGTCCGAGATAAAGAGGCTGGGGATAGAGTCCCCCCGGGACCCGCGCCTCAGGGGGGTCTTCCAGTCGGCCGTCGAGAGGTTCTTCCGCCCCGGGAAGGCGCTGATGGTGCTGGGCGCGACGTCCGACGCGGGGAAGTCGGTGACCGTCGCGGCCATATGCCGCATCCTGCACCGGAGGGGGTACCTGGCGACCCCGTTCAAGTCGCAGAACATGAGCCTGAACTCCAAGGTGACCCCGAAGGGGTCCGAGATCGCGATGATACAGACCGTGCAGAGCGCCGCGGCGGGCCTGAAGAACCCCGACCAGTTCATGAACCCCATACTGCTCAAGCCGAAGGGGGACACGGTCTCCCAGGTGATGGTCATGGGCGCCCCGTTCGGGGACTACGGCGTGGAAGAGTACTACGGGGAGTTCGTCCCCGGCCCGGGGACGAGGATAGTCGGGGAGACGCTGCGCTTCCTGAAGGACCGCTACGACTTCGTGGTGATGGAGGGGGCGGGGTCCCCCGCGGAGATAAACATCTACGACCGCGACATAGCCAACATGGGCGCGGCGAAGATAGCCGGCGCGGGGTGCGTGCTCGTGGTGAACGTGGAGTGGGGCGGGTCGTTCGCGTACGCCGTGGGGACGGTCATGCTCATACCGGAGGAGGACAGGAAGATGATCAAGGGGGTGATCCTGAACAACGTCCGCGGCTCCACGGCGGGGGTCAGGGCGGGCGCGGCGGAGCTGGAGAGGATCCTCGGGATACCCGTGATAGGGGTGATACCCCACGTGGACGTGTTCCTCCCCTCCGAGGACTCGGAGGCGTTCCGCGGGATGACCTCGAGGGGGACGGGCAGGACGCAGGTGTCCGTGGTCAAGCTGCCCCGCATAGCCAACTTCACCGACTTGGACCCGCTGTACATGGAGGACGTGACGGTCAGGTTCGTGTCCGACCCGAAGGGGCTGGAGGGATCCGACGCGATCATAATCCCCGGGACGAAGAACACGATAGACGACCTCGCGTGGATGAGGGAGAGCGGCTTCGCGGAGGCGGTCTCCGCCATGGCCGGGAAGGTCCCCATCCTGGGGATATGCGGGGGGTACCAGATGATGGGCGCGGCCCTGAGGGACCCGCAGGGCATAGAGGGCAGGTCGCCGTCCGAGGCGGCGGGCCTGGGCCTGTTCGACATGGAGACCGAGTGGTCGGAGTACAAGAAGAAGGTCATCCAGGACCGCGGGGTCCTCCTGGAGACCGGGGAGCCCGTCAGCGGGTACGAGATACATATGGGGCTGAGCGAGGTCAGGGACCCGCCCCTGTTCAGGATAGAGAGGTACTCCGGGGACGAGACCGAGGGCTCCTTCATAAGGGAGAGGATGCTCTTCGGCACGTACCTGCACGGCGTGTTCGACAAGCCCGCGTTCAGGAAGTTCTTCCTGTCCTTCGCCGAGCCGGGCGGCGGGCCCGCCGCGAGGGCGGAGCCGAGGGACTTCGACGACGCGATAGAGGAGAGCATAGACAGGCTGGCGGACGCGTTCGAGGAGAACATGGACGTGGACGCGCTCATAAGGATAGCGGAGGGGGGCGAGTGAGCATACTGTTCCTGGGGACCGCCTCCGGCGCGGGCAAGACCACGGTGGCCGCCATGTACTGCAGGCACCTCTACAGGAAGGGCGCGCGCGTCGCGCCGTTCAAGGCGCTGAACCTGTCCCTGAACTCCTTCGTCACGCCCGAGGGGAAGGAGATAGGCATGGGCCAGGCGTTCCAGGCGTGGGCGTCCGGGATAGAGCCCTCCGGGGACATGAACCCCGCGCTCCTGAAGCCCTCCGGGAACGGCAAGATACAGCTGGTCCTGGGAGGGGCCCCCGCGGGGGAGACCTCCAGGGACAGCCCCATGGACTTCCGCAGGGTGATGGGGGAGGCGTGCGCCGCGTTCGACAGGCTGTCGGCGGGGCATGCGGTGGTGTGCGAGGGGTCGGGGTCCCCGGTGGAGCTCAACCTGATGCACAGGGACGTCGCGAACCTGGGCATGATGAGGGAGCGCTCCGTGCCCGCGGTGCTGGTGGGGGACATAGAGCGCGGAGGGGCGTTCGCCGCCCTGTACGGCACCTGGCTGCTGACCCCGGACGACCTGAAGCCGCTCCTGAAGGGGTTCATAATAAACAGGTTCAGGGGCGACGCGAAGATACTGGAGGGTGGCATAAGGAGGATAGAGGAGCTCACGGGGATGAGGTTCCTCGGAGTGCTCCCATACGCGCGCCTGAAGTTCCCGGAGGAGGACTCGCTGTCCGATTCCGGCGGGGACCTGCGCGGGTCCAGCGCGATGGAGGCGTTCATAGGGAACATAGACGCGCTCCTGGAGATGGCCGAGTCGTCCGGGCTGGACTTCGCGGGGCTGGACGAGATCTCGGGGTATTAACCGCCGGACGCGACCTTCAGGGCCTTCACGGACGCGCCCTCCGCGAGGACGGTGTCCATGGGGACGGGCCTGCCGTCCATCAGGAACAGGAACGCGTCCGCGATCATCCCTGCGGACCTCATGGCGGACGCTATGGTCTCGCCCGGGCGGGCCTCGACGGCCCTCCCTCCCAGCATTATGGTCGCGCTCACGGCGGAGCCACCGCCGTGTCCGTATTTGTTTCTTTGCGCCACGCGGGCGGAATCCCTCCGCCGCTCTGCTCGCCTGTATCCCAGCTCGCATCGGGCGCGGCATGGGGGCGCAGGGACTAGCTTCCCCAAATGTTTTACACGAGTCAATCAGGAAGAAATCAGGAAGAAAAATAAACGTACTGGCACATATCGTTATGTGTTATTTGGATCGATTTGGTTTCAGGAAGTAAACAGGAAGTAAACAGGATGTGGCGGAAAGCGTTTTTCTCATTTATCCGCAGAGATGGAATACCTCTGTGCGCGGGAGCGAGACGACTTCTTCATCTGCTTTATCAAGCCGAGCTCGATCAGGGGCTTGACTGCGTTCGTGCGTATGTTTTCGCGCCCGAGTCCGAGACGCTCCTCCATCTCCCTGAGGCTCAGATCTCCGTTTTCATGCAACAGCCTCATGATCGATTCCGACTGATCTCGTTGCGACGCAATTCACAAAAGTGATATCAAACAATTCACAAAAGTGATATCAAACCATTCTCAAAAGTGATATCAAACCATTCCCAAAAGTGATATCAAACCATTCCCAAAAGTTATATCATACGATCTCCATATCATTGCATGGATGGGATCCCGGAAAAGGAGATGCGCGCAAGATACCGCCCCAGAGTCATAGATTCGCGGATATCTCATCTCCTGCGCGTGTTCGGCGGCGTTCAGATAACCGGGTGCAAATGGTGCGGCAAGTCCTGGACGGGGCTATATCACTCCAAGTCGTCCGTTTTCATAGGGACGGACACCGGCAGGAAGGTGGCGGAGATGGACCCGCAGCTGGTCCTCGGGGGGGAGGAGCCGCGCCTCATCGACGAATGGCAGGACGCCCCCAACCTGTGGGACGTCGCCCGCATGAACATCGATTTCAGCGCGAGGAAGGGCATGTACATATTCACGGGATCCTCGACGCCCCCCGCCGAGTCCGTGTCGCACACGGGCGTGGGCAGGTTCGCCACGGTGGAGATGCGCCCCATGTCCCTGTTCGAATCCGGGGACAGCCGCGGCTCCGTGTCCCTTTCCGCCATGTTCGACGGCGCGGCCGAGGTGTCCTCATGGTCCGACATGGACTATATGGGCGCGATCAGGCTGATATGCAGGGGCGGCTGGCCGGGAGGGCTCGGCGCGAGCATGGAGGACGCGCTCCTGATCCCCCGCGTCTACTCCGAGACCCTAGCGAGGATGGACCTCTCCCGCGTCGACGGGGTGAAGAGGGACCCAGGGGTCATGAGGGCGCTGCTGAAGTCCCTGGCTAGGAACAATGCCACGGCCGCCAAGGCCCCCGCGCTGGCCGCGGACATGGCCGGCGGGGGCGACCCCGTCTCGGAGCAAACCGTGAGAAGCTACATGGGGGCGCTCAAGAGCGTCTTCGCCATAGGCGAGCAGCCTGCGTGGGTCCCGTCCCTGCGCTCGAGGAAGCGCCTGCGCACATCCCCGAAGAGGCATTTCGCCGATCCGTCCCTGGCGGCGGCCCTCATGGAGGCGGGGCCGGAGGAGATAGCCCGGGACCCGAACGCGGCGGGATTCCTCTTCGAATCCATGTGCTACCGGGACCTCTCGGCGTACTCGTCCGCCTTCGGCGGCCGCGTGGGCCACTATCTCGACGACAGCGGGCTGGAGGTCGACTCCATAGTGGAGCGCGGCGACGGCAGATGGGGCGCGGTCGAGGTGAAGATGGGCCACAGAGACGCGGACAAGGCGGCGGCGAGCCTGCTCCGCCTGAAAGAGAAGCTCGCGGGGGAGGCCGCCGAGCCTTCGTTCCTGATGGTTCTGTGCGCCACGGGGGGAGCGGCGTACATGAGGGGGGACGGCGTGGCGGTGGTCCCGCTGGACTGCCTCGGGCCCTGACTCCCCGTCAGAACCTGTCCGACAGCAGGAAGTCCTCCACGAGCCTGAGGTGCTCTATCCCGTTCCGGGACATGTCCGCCTGATCCATGGATATGACGAACTTGGGGTGGTTGTCCCCTATCGCCTCCAGGGCGGAGAACTCCCTGTCCCTGGTCTTCTCGTCCGCCATGAGGTAGCACACCTGGAAGTAGAGCCTCTTCCCGCCCTTCTCGGCGACGAAGTCCACCTCCCTGTCCCCGACCTTGCCTATGCCGAGGGAGTAGTTCCTGGAGACCAGCTCGTTGTGCACCGCAGTCTCGATCCTGGCCCCTATGTCCATGCTCCCGTCAGCCCTCCGGATGCTGACGAGCCCAGGGTCCGCCACATAGTATTTCCGGAGCGAGGACAGGAACATCTTGCCCCTGACGTCGAACCTGTCGAGCCCGTTCACCATCATGGACGAGGATATGCGCCGGACATAGCCGTATACGGTCTCCGTGGACGCCCTCCTCCTCCCGCTCTTCTCCAGATGCTCCGCTATGCTCGACGCGGAGAACGCCTTCCCGGAGTTGTCCATGAGGAAATCCGCCACCCGGGCCATGAGGTCGGCGTCCCTGGCCCCCGATCCGGCCACCACGTCCCTGTAGAGGATGTCGCCGTACACGGACTCCAGATAGGCGCGCGTGGACTCCTCGTCCCTCTGCTGCAGCCTCTGGGGGAGGCCTCCCCATTTCAGATACTCGAAAATGTCCCCGTCGCCGAGGCCGTTGGCCCTCCTGTAATCCGTCGCCTCGGCGAAAGTGAACGGCATCACGGCGAAGCTCACGGTCCTGCCGGTCAGCGCCGTGGCCAGGTCCCCCGACAGCAGCTTCCCGTTGGATCCCGTGACGAATATGCTGCAGTCCATGGTCGCGCGCATTGAGTTTACGCCCTCTTCGAACCCGTCCACCTTCTGGATCTCGTCGAACAGGAAGTACGCCTTCCCGCCGCCCCTGTAGGCCTTGGAGAACTCGTTCAGCGCGGCGCCGTCCCGCAGGCGCGCGTTGTCCAGGTCCTCGAAGTTCAGGCGCACTATGCGGTCCCCGGGGACCCCGGAGGCAAGGAGGTCCTCCCTGATCTGATCCAGGAGGACGGTCTTGCCGCACCGCCTCATCCCCGTTATGACTTTTATCAGATCGGAATCGTAGAAGGGGCGGATCCTCCTGAGATACGATTCCCTCTTCACCGCGACCATGGGTTCGGATGGGGGTCTCGGATATAATATTTTTCGCTATATCGAAATAATTTCGTTTTTTCAATGTTTTTTTCGTTGTATCGAAAAAACTTTTGATTTTTAATTTTTATTTCGCTGAATCGAAAAAAAATCAGGCGCAGATCCGTCTCCGGGCCCCGTTACCGAATCTCCAAATAATACCTAAGCGCATACGTTCGGCGTGAGCCCCGCACTCTGCATATCCGCTACGGTCATAGCGTCCATGGTGGCCGCGTCCGCCGCGCCGGCGCACGCCCCCGTCGCGGCATACGAGCCCGTGGACGGGATATACGTGTCGTTCCCGTCGGGGCCGGTCGCGGAAGGCGGCTTCCTGTCCTTCCAGGCCAGGTCGGACGTCTACGACATGGCGGAGAGCGGGATACGGTTCTACGCCGCGGGGGACGGCGCCCCCGACTTCGAGCGGAGCATATCATATTTGTCGCACTGGAAGGGCCCGCTGACTCCCGGAGGGTCGGTGACGTACACGGTCGCCGGCGTCTCCGAGGACTTCTACATAACGTTCCACCACGAGGACCTGGTCCCCGTGTGGGGGTCTCCCGCTCCCCCCGCGGCGGCCGCGCAGGCGCCGCCGCAGGATGCGGGCTTCCCCCCGTGGTCGATCGCCGCCGCGCTGGCGCTGTCCGCGCTCCTGGCGGGGCTCTCGGTTCACGCGGCGAGGATGAGCCTCGCCGCGAGGAGGATAGATGACCTCCGCAGGGGCTGACCCGCCCGTCGGCGGCGAGATATACGTCCTGGACACGGAGACGACCGGCCTGAACGGCGCGCCGGCGGACGTGGTGGTGGACGTGGGGGTCTGCGCCGTAGACGTCGCGCGCGGGACCGTCCGCGACGCGTACTCGTCCATAGTGGGGTACGACGTGGGGGAATGGGACAGGGGCAGGAGGGAGGCGTGGATCTTCCAGAACACGGACCTCACGCTGGAGATGGTGGCGGCGGCCCCTCCCAGGCACAGGGTGGACGCCGATCTGAGGGCCCTGCTGAGGGGGAGGAGCCTGACGACGTATAACATCCCCTTCGACCTGGGCAAGTTCCTCTATAGGGAGCCGTGGTCCATGCGCGGGGTCTTCGAGGAGCGCGCCGACATAATGAAGGCCGCGACGGAGGTCTGCAAGCTCCCCAGCCAGTACTACGGGGTGAGGTACAGGTTCCCCACGCTGGAGCGGGCGTACTCGATGGCGTTCGGGGACGGGGACCCCGCGGGGATCGGGGGGAAGCAGGACCACAGGGCCCTGTCCGACGCCAGGATGGCCTCGCACCTGATGCTGAAGATGATCCGCGACGGGGATTACTCCCCCTGATCCCCCTTCCCCATCTCCTTCTCCAGGCTCTTCCCGTACATCTTCTCCGTCGCGCGGGTCACCGCTCCCATCCTCCCGCCGCGGAGCATGAGCGCGCTGCAGGCGAACCATGCGCACACTATGCCCCCGATCAGCGCGTAGTATTGCGGGGGGAAGAGCGCCAGCGACGCCACGCCGACCGCCACCTGGGGCACGCTGTACAGGAGCGCGACCAGCCCGAACAGCAGCAGCGCGAGGACGGTGGGCTTCGGGTCCCCGCAGGGCTTCCCGTCGGCGGACCACAGCCTCGACAGGGGGCATATCAGGAATATCTGGGAGATGCCTGCCAGCACCAGGAACAGCAGCATCGCGCTCCTGGCGGTTATCTCCCCATAGCCTCCCGGCCCCCACCCCATGGTCTCCAGGAACCTCTCGAACGATGCGCCGGGCGCGTAGGCCTCGTGCAGGCCGCGGTAGAGGGGCTCCCCCAGGTCGGCGGCCCAGGGCCCGCCCGCGCCGTGGGAGAACAGGGCGTACGTCGCGATCCCGAACGCGGATATCAGCACGGCGGACGGGGCCGCGTGGCGCAGGACCGCCGGGAGCACGGCCCCCGCGTTGTCGGAGGGCTTCGCCCAGATGGCCATGAAGAACGCCGCTATGGACACGGACGCCAGGGCGTAGTACGCGTTCTGCACCGGGAGCAGCGGGACCCTGCCCAGGATAACCAGGAACAGGAGCACCATGATGGCTAGGACGAAGTTCCTGGTGAGGTACAGCTTGAGGATGTCCCTCATCCCGGACACCGTCCTCTTGCCCTCGGAGATGGCCCTGGGCAGGGCGGAGAAGTCGTCCCCGGCCAGCACCATGTCCGCCACCCCCCTGGCCGCCCCGCTCCCGCTCTGGAGGGCTATGCCCACCTGGGCGGCCTTGATGGGGCGGACGTCGTTCACGCCGTCCCCGACCATCGCGACGTACCTCCCGCTCCGGCGGAGCGACTCGATCACCCTCTCCTTGCCCTCGGGCTTCATCCTCCCGAATATGCCCGCCCTCAGGACCGCCTCGTCGTACTCCCGCGGGGCCATGGCGTCCAGCTCGTCCCCGGAGACGGCCTCCCTCTCCCCCGGTATGCCGGCGGTCTTGAACAGCGCGGCGACCATGTCGGGGTCGTCCCCCGAGATTACCTTGAGGTCCATCCCGCCGTCCAGGAAGGCCTGTATGGTCTCCCGGCAGTCGGGCCTGACCTCGTCCCTTATGGAAACTATCGCGACGGGCTCCAGGCGGGGGATCGACGGCTCCCCGCCCTCGTGCAGCGGCGCGTCGGGCCCGACGCAGGCCACGACGGACCTGAGCCCCCTCCCGGAGAGCTCCGCCACCGCCCGGGAGACGCGCCCGTCGTCCGCGGCGCGCCCGCGCAGGGCGCTCCACGCCCCGACGAACACCGTGCCGCTCCACGCGCCCTCGGTCCTGACCGCGCTGTACTTGCGCTCGGAGGAGAACCTGATCTCTTCTATGAGCCTCGCCTCGGACCTCCCGAATGCCCTCTCCATGGCCTCCACGGTGCGGTTCCTGCCCCCTGTGGCGGAGACGAACGCCTCCAGCGCGGGCCTGGCGGCCTCTTCGCCGGCGACGTACTCCACCGACTCGACGGCCAGGCCGTTGGTGGTTATGGTTCCCGTCTTGTCCATGCAGACGGTGTCCACGTGGCTCATGGACTCCACGGAGTTGGAGTTCTGGAGGAGCACCCCGCCGCCGGACATGCGGACGGCGGCTATCATGTACGTTATGGTTATCAGCAGGAACAGGGCGATGGGGACTATGTCCAGGACCACCACCGACCTCATGGCGAAGTCGCCCCCGCTCAGGGGGGTGCCCCCCAGGAGGCCGCGGGCGACCATGAACGCCAGGAACACGAACGCGGCGGCCATGAGCATCTTGGTCACGGCCCCGGTCTCGGCCTGGAGGGGCGTCTTCTTCTTCTTGAACCTCTTCGCGCTGAGGAGCATCCTGGAGGCGAAGGTGTCCGCCCCGAGCGCGGTCACGCGGAAGAGCCCGTCGCCCGCCACGCACACGGTCCCGGAGAAGACCGTGTCCCCCGCGGCCTTCCTGACGGTCCCGGACTCGCCGGTGAGGGGGGATTCGTCCATCTCCACCGAATCCGAATCGATCAGCACGCCGTCCACCTGGGCCTGGTCCCCCGCCGAGAGCAGGACGGAGTCGTCCATGACTATCCCTGACGGGTCTATCTCCCGCACGGACCCGCCGCGCAGGACCCTGACCTTCGGGCGGATGAGGAGCGCTATCTTGTCCAGCCTCCTCTTGGCCCTGGCCTCCTGCACGGTGGCGATGAGGATGTTCAGGATGATCACCCCCGTGGCCGAGACCGCGCTGACCTCCTCCTCGAAGTACACCAGCGCGGCCCCCAGCAGGAACAGCATCAGGTTGAAGGGCGTGCACGCGTTCTTCACCAGGATGTCCGAGTATCTCCTGCTCACGGGGGACTCGAAGGAGTTGGACCTCCCCGAGGAGATCCTGTCCCTCACCTCCTCGTCGCTAAGTCCTCCGCTCATGCCGCCCCCATGGGATCCCGCCGATATAACGATTGGCGCGACGGATCCGCGAGGGGGGGCGGCGGCGACCCGTGCGGGATTGGCATGGCGCGCCCGCGCATTTTCTATAGATATTATATAGTCTAGCATATTGCTTTCTATAGTATCAGATCCAATCCAGGGGAGATGTCATCATCTGAGGGGGGCGCTAGCCCTATAGAGGAGAGAGATGATGAGAAGGGGGACGCGAAGTTCAAGGCGTTCTTGATAATCGTCCTGCTTTTCATAGCCGCCATGGCCATGTCCGTGTTCGCTATATACGTCGCGAAGGAGGGCGAGTGCCATTGCGGCGAAGGAGGGGGAGGGGCCGCAGGCCCCTTCACGGTAACGTTCGAATCCAACGGCGGGCCGGCCGTCGATGCGCAGAAGGTGGCCATGGGCGGCCTGGTCGAGGAGCCGGTGACCCTCTATCTGGCCGGATTCTCGTTCGCGGGCTGGCACAAGGACCCCGGATCGGACAGCTTATGGAACTTCACGTACGACAAGGTGTACGGGAACCTCACCCTCTACGCCAAGTGGGAGACCCTCGAGGCGCCGGCGGATCAGAAGTACACGGTCACGTTCGACAGCATGGGGGGATCCCCCGTCCCGCAGATAACCGGGGTGGACTTCAACTCGCGCATCGCGGCCCCGCCGGAGCCGGCCCTGGACGGGCGCGAGTTCCGCGGGTGGTATCAGGACTCGGGATACGCCAGATCTTGGTTCTTCGAATCCGACCGCGTGACGCGCGACGTCACGCTGTACGCCAGATGGGCGGAGGAGTCGCACAGCGTGACCTTCGACGCGAACGGCGGGACGCCCGTCCCGCCCGAATCGGTCGTGCACGGCTCGCATGCGACGGAGCCGAGCGACCCGGAGAGGCCCGGGTACGACTTCGGCGGGTGGTACAAGGAGCCCGAGTGCGCGAACGAGTGGGACTTCGGCGCGGACACGGTCGACAGAGACACCGAGGTGTACGCCAAGTGGGATCCTCACCATTACACCGTGGCGTACGACAAGAACGCCGCCGCCGCATCGGGATCCACAGCCGATAGCGAGCACACCTACGACGTAGGCCGCGAGCTGACCGCCAACGGCTTCTCCATGGGCGGGTACGAGTTCGCGGGATGGAGCCTCCAGACCGACGGGAGCGGGCGCCTGTTAAGCGACAAGGAGGAAGTGAGCAACCTGACCGTCGACAAAGGCGTCACCGTGACCCTGTACGCCAAGTGGACCCCGGGCGCGTACACGATAACCCTGCACTACCCGACCGCGGCGGCTATTTCCGACCCCGCGACCGACGTAGAGATCCCCGTGACCGGCGGAGCGAGCTACAGCATACCCGATCCCGCGGCGAACAGGCTGTCGTACGCGTTCGGAGGATGGTTCAAGATGGTCGGGGGGTCGAACTCGATCTCTTCGGGAATCACGAATCGCGACACCGTCGAATTCCCGAAGACCGGCGTGTGGTCGCTGTCCGGCGATCTGGAGCTGTACGCGTACTGGAAGGGGACGAGCAACGCGGCGTATCCGATCGCGAGCGCCGACGAATGCTCCGTCCGGGCTCAGAGGCCCGTCACAGGAGGCGTCATAGTCGAGGAGTACCACTACGGCAGAAAAGTCACCGGAGTCGCCACGGACGGATTCGGGATATGTATCTCCATGGGGAGCATATACCTCCCGGAAACGATCGCGTCGATAGGCGACCGCGCGTTCAAGCAATGCGGCGGCCTGACCGGCGTGATGTTGCCGTCCAGCCTCGCCAGCATAGGGGCGGAGGCGTTCATGGGTTCGGGGCTCATGTCTGTGTCCATCCCAGCCCACGTATCGTCTCTCGGGGACGGCGCATTCCGGAACTGCGCGAACCTGACGAGCGCGGCCTTCGCCCCGAACGGCGAGCTGAGGAAGATAGGCGACTACGCGTTCTCGGATTCGGGGCTCGCGTCCGTCTCCATCCCCGCCTACATGGAGGAGATAGGGGATCGCGCCTTCTACAAGTCGCCCCCCGGCGGAGTCCCTTCCGCCCCCATCTCGCCCCTCGCGAGCGCGGCGTTCGCATCGAACGGCAATCTGTGGAGGATAGGCGACTACGCGTTCGCCAACTGCGACAGCCTGATCAGCGTTGCGATCCCCGGCTCGGTGACGTACCTGGGCGACGGCGCGTTCTCGGAGAACGCCCGTCTGACCTCTCTGTCCTTCGGCGCCGGCTCCGCCCTGGAGAAGATCGGGAGCTACGCCTTCGACAGATGCTACCTGCTGGAGGGGCCGCTGTCCATACCGGGCAGCGTGAAGGAGATAGGAGACTACGCGTTCGGGGACTGCTACCGCCTCGAGCTCCCCGCGCTCGGCCCCAATCTGAAGAAGATCGGAGCCGGCGCGTTCGGGATGCTGACCAACGTCCATGTGGCGTCTACCCCCATTGCCCTGCCGAGCGGCCTCGAGACCATCGGGGCGAGAGCGTTCAACGGAAGGGCGCTGCACGGGGACCTGACGATACCGTCCAGCGTGACCAGCATAGGGGAGTACGCATTCAGCAGCACGTTCGGCCTGGAGTCCCTGTCGTTCGCGCCGGGATCCCCGATAACGGAGATCGAGAAATACGCGTTCAACTACGCCGGCATAAAGGCCGCGTCCCTGCCGGATGGGGTAGCGGAGATAGGCGAATGCGCATTCAGGGGCACTCTCCTAGAGGGGGATCTCATCGTTCCCGCATCGGTCACGTACATAGGGTACGGCGCGTTCCAGGACTGTAAAAATATCGCGAACGCCTACATACACAAGGGCGTGGCGACCATGGAGGGGGGCGTCTTCTCAGGATGCGATTCGATCGCGACGATCTACGTGGAGGCCGGCGCGGACACGTCCGATTGGAACCCCGCGTGGAACGGAGGCAGGACCGTGGACTATACCTGGGCCCCATAACCTCAGGCAACCCGATCCGCCGGGAGCCCGGCGGATCGGCCTTTTCTATATTCCATCCGTTCCGACGTGCGCCCGCCGCCCGCGCGCGGCCCCGCGGCTTCGACGCGCCGCCCCGCGAACGGGGATGATGCGGTGCCGCGTTCCGTCATTTCGCCGGATCCAGGGCCGCCGCCATAGACAGTTCTATTTAACCGCACGCTTTAAGCCGCTATGGGGAGGGGTCAGTCACGGACAGCAGGGGCAGCAGGCGGCACACGCTGTTCGCCCTCGCCATCCTGGCGGCGTCGATCGCGCTCATGGCGGCGGCCGCCTTTTCGATGGCGGGCGGCGACAAGGCGGAGAGGGAGTTCACGGTGACGTTCGACAGCGGCGGGGGGTCCCCCGTCGAGCCCGTGAGGGTGGCGGAGGGGTCCAGGGTTCCGGAGCCGCCGCGGCCGGAGTACCCCGGCTTCTCGTTCCAGGGATGGTATATGGACGAATCCATGGCCGCGCCGTGGAGCTTCGCCTTCGACAAGGTCCGCGGGGACATGACCCTGCGCGCCAAGTGGGAGACCGTCGGCGGCCCGTACTCCCAGACGTACACTGTTCATTTCGATTCCATGGGCGGATCGTACATATCCCCCATATCGGGGGTGGATTACGACGCGATAATCGCGCGGCCCGCGGACCCCGTCCGCGACGGGTTCGCGTTCGCGGGATGGTACAAGGAGGCCGCGTGCGTCAACCCGTGGTCCTTCCAGAGCGACCACATCCTCGAGGACACCACCATATACGCCGGGTGGGACAGGGTCATGCACTCGGTGTCCTTCGACAGCATGGGCGGGACTCCCGTCCCGCCCGCGTCCGTGGCGCACTCCTCGCTCGTGCCCCCGCCGGAGCAGCCCGAGAGGGACGGGTACGCCTTCTCGGGATGGTACGCCGACAGCGCATGCGAGGCGCTGTGGACCTTCCCGGTGGACAGGGTCTCCGGCGACGCGACCCTCTATGCGAAGTGGACGCCCATGCCCCACGTCGCGCGCTTAGACTACCAGGGCGCAGACGGGGACCCGGGCGCAGACGGGGGCACCATGTCCCTGAGGGAGGGCGACCCGTACATGCTCCCGCTCCCTGTCCGCTCCGTCCGCGCGGGGGAGTACAGGTTCGGCGGATGGTACACGGGGATGGGCGGGGTCAACTCCGACCTCTCGACCGACCCCGTCCCGCAGAGCGGGGAGTGGCCGTTCTCCCGGGAGGTGGAGCTCCACGCCTATTGGCTGGGGACGGAGGGTCTGCTCTACGCCCCCATCGGGGGCGGCGAGTGCGAGGCGTCCCTCGGGGGCGCGGACCCGAGGGGGGAGATAGCCGTGCAGGAGTGGTTCCGCGGGATGAGGGTGTCCAGGATCGCGGACGGGGCGTTTGCGAACAAAACTGGGATCACAGGAGTCTACATCCCCGACGCGGTCGCCGAGATAGGCGAATACGCGTTCGGCGGGTGCACGGGGATATCGTCCATCGCGCTGCCTCCCGGCCTGAGGTCCCTGTGCGAAGGCGCGTTCTCCAACTGCATGGCCGCGGGAGGCCCCCTGATCCTCCCGGAGGCGCTCGAGGCCATAGGGGACGGGGCGTTCTTCGCCTGCGAGGCGATAACGGGGGTTATAACGTTCCCGGAGAGCCTGAGGAGCCTGGGGGCCGAGGCGTTCTCCTACTGCCTCCTGATCTCGGGCGCCGACATGTCCGCCGCGACCATTGAGACCATCCCGGACTCCGCGTTCTACGGATGCGCGAGCCTAGAATCGGTGTCGTGGCCCGCGGGCCTGAGGGAGATAGGGGCGCGGGCGTTCGAGGGATGCACAGGCATTTCGGAGCTGTCCCTGCCGGACGGCCTGGAGAAGGCGGGGGCGAAGGCGTTCTCCGGGTGCACGGGCATGGAGAGGATGTTCATACCGCTGGGCGCGGCGATGGGCGAGAACGCGGTGGAGGGCTGCGGGCCGCTCGAAGTCTATGCGGCCGCGGAGGAGAACTTGACACATCCGTTCGTGCCGAGCGGGTGGAGCCCGGACTGGATGGGCGAGAATCCCGTTGGGATCGAGGTGCATTGGGGCTCGACGTCGCTCCCGTGAGCCCGCCCGCGGGCGGGGGCTCACTCCCCGTCATCCTCTTCCAGGGCCTCCCTCACGCGCCCCGCTATCTCCTCCATGCCCAGCGGCTGGAAGCGCACGGATTCGCCGAGGGACACGTACTCCACCACGCACTCCGCCCTCCTCTTGAAATGGCCCGACGCGGCGTGCGCGTACGCGCTGAGCTGCACCATGTACTCGCCCAGGTTGGACTTGTCCGAATCCGTCTTGTAGTCGTATACCACCGCGCGGTCGGGGTACACCGCCAGGAGGTCCATCGTCCCCCTCAGCGTAACGTTCAGCCCCTCTACGGGGAGGGAGCACTCCATCTCCGGGAGCAGGTCCGCCCCCTCCAGCGACGACAGGATCTCCCGTATCCTCTCCAGCTCAGGCGCGCCGCTCCTCGGGGGGACCCCCATGGCCATCGCGTAGGCCGCCTCGTGCACCATCGTCCCGTACTCCGCGCCCTTCCCCCCGGCCTCGTCCCTGTCCTCCGCCCCGGATCCCGCGAACCTCATTATCGCGTGCACCGGCATCCCCACCCTCCTCGCGGCGGGGGCGGCCGTGGCGGGGCGGGGGATCGCCGCGGCCTCCGGGGCAGGCGGGCCGGCAGGGAGGGGCGGGCCCTCCCCGCGGGGGGGCTCGGGCGCGCCCTTGGACAGGCTCTTGAAGAAGAGCGACGGGCGCGGCCCGGAGACCAGCGACACGTACTGCTTCGCCCTGGAGATCGCCACGAACATGAGCCTCCTCTCCTCCCCGTAGTCCGCCTCCGCCGCCCTCATGGCGAGGCGCGTCCTCCAGGACTGCGCCATGGCGGCGTGCCCCTCCCTGCGGAACACGGCCTTCCTGCACCTGACCCCGCCCAGGGGGCTCAGCGGATAGAGGGACGAGTCCCCCCTGACGCTGGGCATGACGCCCTGGTCCACCCCCGCTATTATCACTATGGGGTACTCCAGACCCTTGGACTTGTGCATGGTCTGCACGGTCACAGCCCTCCCGTCCAGCATCCCGTCCACGCCGTACTTGGTGTTGTCCTCCATGTCCTTCTCGATCATGCCGATCACGTCGGATATGGTCATGAGGGACTCGCGGTGGGCGGACGCGATCACCGACGTGATCGCCTGCGTGACGTCGTTGTTCAGCCCGTAGAACGAGAACACCGCCGTGAGGAGGTCGGTGATCCTGCGCCTCTTCGCCAGCAGGCGCGACCTCATGCGGGACACCTCGGGGGGCGGCCCGTCCGCGAGCATGCGGCGGATCTCCGCCAGGGGGTGCCCCAGGTCCGCCAGTATCGCGCCCAGGCCCCACGGGTCGCCGGGGCTGTTCACGTACCTCAGCCACGCCAGGGCCAGCTTCCCCTCCCTCGAGCGCATGATCTCCACGTCCCCCTGGAGGAACGCCGGGATCCCCAGCGAGGCGGCGGCCTCCGCCACCTCGCGGCACATGCCCCCGTTCCTGCAGAGGACCGCTATGTCCCCGTAGCCGGGGCGCCTGCGGGACTCCCCCTCGCATATCATGTAGCGGGGGTCGCTCACGTACCCGGCTATCCTGCGGGCGACCTCGGCGGCCTCGCCCTCCCGGGTGGGGGAGGACGAGAACTCCACGCCCGTGAACCCGCCTATGTCCGACCTCCCGGCGGATATCCTGCTCACGGACCGGGACAGGGCCTCCGCGTCCAGCGCCTCCTCCTTCGTGGCCGGGGCGAAGAGGACCCCGTATGCCGCGTCTATGACCTCCTGCGAGCTGCGGTAGCTGACGTCCAGGGTCATCCTGGACGCCTCGGGTATGTGGAAAGGGATCCTGGCGGAGTCGTCGTTGAGGGCCTTCCTCAGGCGGACCATGCGCGCCTCGAACTCTATCATGTTGCCCACGTCGGCGTGCCTGAACCCGTATATGCCCTGCTTCCAGTCCCCCACGGCGCAGAGGTTCGGCTCCTTCAGGAGCATGAGCGCGATCATCATCTGAGTCTCGTTCGTGTCCTGGAACTCGTCTATCATCACGTACCTGTGCGACATCCTCTCCCTCGCGCGCCCGTCGCTGTAGAGGGCCACGAACGCGAACAGCGAGGTCAGCCCGAAGGTGAGGCGGTCGTCCGCGATGGACCTCGCTATGTACGCGTGGTAGACGTCGTGGACGAGGGCGAGCAGGCTCCCCCTGTCCTCGAACGCGGCCTCCCTCAGCATCTCCTCCGGCAGGGGGGCCAGCGGGTCGGCGGAGTGGGTCCACCTCTCCCCGCGCATCCTCTCGCACAGGTCTTTGGACAGGTCGGTCCCCCCGTTCATGCCGGACAGCAGGCCGAGCAGCGCGCCCGGGTCCCCCAGGAGCGCCTTCCCGCCGTCCCCCCCGAACCATCCGCTCCTGAGCGGCGCGATCCCGCGGGACATCAGGCGGCATATCAGGTCGTACAGCCCTCCCGGCGAGCTCTCCGCTATGGCCGCGTCGTCGCCGTAGTCCTCCCCGCGGTCCGCCATGAACCCGTCCAGGAAGTCGGAGAAGTGGACCCTGTTCAGGGTCTCGTTCTCGGATACCGCCGCGCCCCTGGAGAGCTTCTCGTCCACCCTGAAGAAGCGGCTCACGCTCTCGGGGGACTCCATGACGATGGCGTGGCAGAGCGAGTCGAACGTCCCCGACTGCACCAGCTTGGACGGGCCCGAGAGGCCCAGGGCGCCCATCCTCTCCCTTATCCTCTCCTCCATCTCCGCGGCCGCGTTCCTGGTGAACGTCAGCAGGAGCACGTCCGACGCGCTCACGCCGTCCCTGGAGATTATGTTCATGTACCTGTCGACGATGGTGTGCGTCTTGCCCGTGCCCGGGCCCGCGTCCACCACCACCATCCCGTCCAGGGCCTCGGCTATCCTCCTCTGGGAGGGGTTCAGCTCACTCATCGGGCCCCCCCTCCGCCTCGGATCCCCCCTCCAGGGTGCACGCCTTCGAGAAGTAGCAGCCGTCGCAGTCCCCCGACGGCTCCGCCGGGGACCCCGACGCGATCTCCGCCGACGCCTTGGCGTGGTCCGCGCGCACCCTGGACAGGAAGCGGTCCAGGGAGTCCGACGGGACGTATATGGCGCCGCCGGCCTCGAACATGCCCGGGGCTATGAGCTTGGAGAGCTTCCTGAGCGCGGCCGCCGCCCTCTCGCGGCTCGTCTTGCTGTCGCTCATCCCGCAGCGGGACACCACCGACGCGATCAGCCGATCGTCCGAATCCCAGGACTCGCGGCCATCGATCCCGGCGGACATGGCCGCGTCCGCGAACGCCTCCCACGAGTCGGTTATCGCCTTGTACGTCTTCCCGAACTCGCCCCTGGCGAGGTCCGAGCGCCTCACCAGCTCCTCCATGCCCTCCTCCATCAGGAACACGTCTATCACGTTCCTGGACGGGTCGAACGAATCGTCGGACGCGGCCTCCGCCGCGTTGTCCTCCGCGAAGAACAGGCTGAACCTCCACGGGGGGGCGGCCCCCCCGTCCCTCAGCAGGTGGAGGTAGACCAGGGGCTGGAACTCGAAGCGGTCCCCGTCCCCGTCCATCGCCATGGCCTTCACGACGTCCGACGGGTCGTGGGACTCGGAGCGCCTGGGCTGCCCCGTCTTGTAGTCCACGACCCTGCTCCCGAAGACCAGGTCGAACTTCCCGAACAGCGGCTCGCTGGACGATTGGAACGCGGCCTCGGTCATGCCGCTGCACCTCTCCAGGCCGCGCGCCTCCATGAACGCGTTCTTGTACTTCCTCGCGGAGTTCTCCCTGTCCAGCGGGACCCGCCCCAGGCCCAGGGACTCCACGAACTTCGCCACGTTCCTCATGCACCCCCTTATCCTCGCGCCGTCCAGGTCCCTCATGCGGTCCGAGGACAGGCCAGAGAACATCTCCGACGCCTCCTCCGCGTAGGAGTCCGCGCCCTTCTCCCTGACCAGGTCGGGGTAGCACAGGCAGAGCTCCGCGAAGTCGTGGACCAGGCCCCCCATGACCGTCGCCTTGGAGTCGGGGGGCTTCAGGAAGTCCCCGAACATGAACGCGCGCGGGCATTGGCGGTACAGGTTGTACGACGACTTGGAGAACCTCCATCCGGAGGGAGGGGCCCCCGCGGCCGGCCCCGCCGGGCGGGGCGGGCCCTCCGAGGGAGAGGCCAGCCACCTCCCGCGGACCGGCTCCTCCGAGCAGATGTCGGAGAAGCGGGAGGCGCGCCTCCCGTCCCCGAGGTACTCCGATATGTATCCGAACACGGGGGACGGGCGCGGCTCGCGCCCGTCCCTCATGGAGTTCGCCATGTATATCCTGGACGAGCCCTGCTGGAGGAGGGTCGCGAACCTCACCGCGTTGGCGGCGGCCTCCGCCTCCCTGTCGATGTACCCCCTGCCGGGGGACGAGACGATCCACTCCGGCCCCATCCCCAGGAAGATCACCGTGCCCCTGTCGATGTACACCGAGCTCCTGCAGTCCGCCAGGAGGACGCCGCGCTTCTCCCTCGCGGGTATCTGCTCGTTGTGGCGGAGCTCGTCCACGTTGTTCACCGCGTAGGATATCTTCCCGGCGCGGTCGGAGGTCACCTTCTCGCCCTCCATCCCCATGTCCCTGAGGAGCATCCTCACCTGGGGCCTGTGCCTCGGGTCCACCACCGCGTCGCACGCCTCCCCGAACGTGACCGACCGTATGTCCCTCATGAGCTCGGCGGTCCTCTCCGCGCGCTCGGACGGCAGGGACCCCATGCGCCTGGACAGGAGGTACGCGTCCTCCTCCTGCCTGAGGCGGATCCCGTAGGACGCGAACATCTCCCTCACGTGGCGGATCCTGAGCGTGCGGAACGAGAGCGACAGAGATATGAACCTGAGGTAGTCCCTCACCTGCGAGAGGTCCCTGACCGCCATGGCGTTCTTGAAGTCTATGCCGCGCCGGTAGAGGGCGGCGCGGACCGCGTCGGCGATGGGCCCCGACACGTCCATGACTATCGCCGAGTCCCCCGCGTTCTCCGGGGTTATCAGGTCCACCGCGTTCTCCGCCAGCTGGTGGTCGTTCCCGGCCATGTATATCCGATCTATCTCGAAGTCGTCGCGGGCGAAGGCGTCTATCTCCTCGAACCTCCCCGGGCGGGGCAGGAAGTGCTTGTCCAGGTCGTCGAACAGGCGCATGTCCCCGTCCGTCACCACCGCCACCCTCTTGCCCCCGTAGAACCCGCCGGCGTCCGCGTCGAACGCCTCCATCGCCTTCTCCAGCGTGGGCATGGCGGAGAAGGACCTGTACACCCTGCGGGAGGCGGCGGAGTGCAGGTGCTTCTCCACGTCCCTGGTGTGCCTGCGTATGTTCCTGATGTTCCGGAGCTCGCTGTGCGCGAACCGGAAGTCGCACCCCGCCTCCTCGGAGATCTCCGCGACGATCCTCAGGTCGCTCCACGCGCCCTCCCCCAGGATCGCGGCCGCCTCCCTGAGGGCGATCAGCCGGGGGGTGTACGCGAAGCCCCCCACCCTGGCGGAGTCTATCCTGGCGTTGAGGGCGTCGGCAAGGGAGGCGTCCACGGTTATGACGGCGTCGAACCCCTTCGCCTCCTCGTAGATCTCGTCTATGCTCTTGGCCCTCCTCATGCGCCTCCCAGGTCGTTTTGGATATTATATTGTTGTCGGGGCGGGCTCCGCCACAACTAAGGGAGGAGATAGAGGGGTTTGCCTCCCAATTGACCGAGGGCTTCCATGAAATAATCCGGACTCTGGTTTGCCAATGAGGTTTTACGCTCGTGCGTTGACCTGGTTCATAGCTACCATGGGGGCGACGGTTGCCGTCGACACGATGAGGTCTTGAGAATCGAACGCATACACGCACTTCTCAACAGGGCGATTGAGATCTGTAATGGGGGAGGGGGCGGGTTAGGCAACATTATGGGGGCCCGCCGCCTCGCAGGGGTCGCGATGCCGTCTTCAGATCATCGGGATGAAATATACTCCGATTTACCTAGTTGGAGTCGAAGTCAAATGTACAGGAGGGCTTCTGGTGCGTTTCCTACAAGGGAGGTCACAATGAACCCAACGGGAATGAATTCTCCAGGCGTGGTTTCGCATGCGAGATATTCCTTGCCGTTATGCGCGATAGAAAATAACTCGCATCCTGGGATGTTTGCGGACGCAACGTATTCTGGAATACAGATGGCGGCCATCACATGGTTTTTGAATATGAACAGACCCGCATCGTATCCCGCACATAGCATGATCGCAACATAGAGCAATGACGCATCCTCACAGTCGCCACCTCTTTCAACGAGAGTTTCCACGGGATAGGATATATAATCTGGTATTCCGTGCGATTCGAGGTCAGTGCGGTATTCGAATACAGACTGTACAAAAGAAAGCGAGAATTCTGCAAACCCAGCAGGATCTGAAACTGCGTCTCCAGGATACAAAGACCGTAGGGCATCGCAAAGCATCCCAACTGCACCGCCGCTCATTTCTGGAAAGGATGTGTATGCGAATCGGAGTATGTTGTCCCCTCTATCCGTGCTCCCTCTGTTTGGAACTCTATCCGTGTCTAAATTCGAGAAATATTCGAATTCCCTGGTTTCTATGCTAATTTCGACGAGATAGCCGTGACCCGCATATTCCCAAAAAAACTCATGCTTATTTTATCGTCTGTCTCTTCGCCGCCGATAGCGTATAGGGGAACAGAGGCGATGGCGATCCCCGCGATAACCGCCAAGAGAATGAAATCCCTATGCATAAAAAGAAAAAAGAAAATTGTTTATTTGGCTAAATTCGCCCTTCTCTTTTTCAACTCTAACTCCGTCAATTAGGGTATTTTAATCGGTTTTTTCTGAGTCCGGGCGCGGCGCGCGAAACGTGCCAGCGCCCCATGCCGCCGCCGGGGCGGCACGCTTAAATAGTTATACCC
>JAIRPP010000001.1 GCA_031256955.1 Candidatus Methanoplasma sp.
CCGCCGCCTGGTGTACGTCAAGTCGCGCCACGGCGTCGGGCTGGACCCCGTCGTGGTGTCTTCGAAAAGGGAGATCGACGCGCTCCGCGCCGAGGGCAGGCTGGCGGAAGGGCTTTAATTCCAATCCCACAGGTCTCCGGGCCTCATGTCTGATACGCGGTCCTCCGGCTTCGCGGCCGCCGTCCCCCCCGCCTTAGCCTCCGCCTCTCTCCATCTGCAATAATAATAGATGGAGCAGCATAGGCATGCGATGAGCGCGGCCGCCCTCAGGAAGAGCCATAGCGCGGTGGACATGCGCATGTGATCGCGCCGCGTGTTGAAAAGGATTGCCTCGCCCCGTCCTGCGGGATCCGCGGCGGGCCCGTTCGGAATTCGTAGAGAGCTCCCGCGGATTTCGTAGCGGCGAGCGCACAGGGGAGTCCGAACTCATTCAGCTTTTGCCCCCCCCCCCGTTTGTTCGCGGTCTTTGCTGATCATGTTCTTGCGGTGCTCCACGTAATAGCGCACCGCCGCGACGATGTATTCCGATCTGCTGCGGTGTTCTGAAGTCGCGTCGATGTCTTTTTCGATTGCGTCGATCAGCCCGTACGGGATCTTGACGCTCACTTGCTCGGTTCCCCGTTCTTTCATTCGTCTTCCCCTGGTGGTTTGATCGAATCTCCAATGGATAAACATTGGTGGTTCGTTGGAGTTTCGTTAGAATCTCTTTTATAGTTGGTATTTCGATATGACTACCAACGAAACTCGATATAACCTCAAATAGACAGGAGCAATGAGCCCGTATGAGCCGCTATCCGTACATGGAGTTCGCTGAAGAGTACATCGCGCTGTACAAGCTGGGCGTGGGCCGCGACACCGCGCTGAACGCCTACCGCCGCCTCCGTAGGCAGGCCGCCGCCGTGAACGCGCTGCGTGACGAGGGACTGATCTCCAGTTCCTCCCCCGCCAAGATGACCATGGAGGACGTGCGCGTCGTGCTGTCCCGCCGCAAGTCGCTGGGCAGGTCCGCAGGGGACTACGCCAAGGAAGTTTCGATAATGCGCGGATTCTTCGAGTACGTGGGGTCCGGCGCCCTCGCGCAGTGCCTCCTCCGCTATCCGCAGCTCAAGCCGTCCGTAGGGCGGGCCCGCCATTCGTCCTTCGACGACGCCGAGTACGCCGCGATCATGGAGGGGGCGGCCGCGGCGGCGGGGTCCGCGAACCATTCGCTCGCCCGCGCATACTCCGCCGTCTGCCTCTGCGTCTGCTGCGGGTGCCGCGCGAAGGAGGTCCGCATGGCCGACGTCCGCGACTTGGACATGGACGCCATGGAGTTCACCGTCCGGCATCCCAAGGGGGAGGGGACTTACGGAGAGGAGAGGAGCGTCCCGATACCGATCGAGATGCGCCCGCTGTTCGAGCGCTACCTGGAGCTCCGCGCCGCGCGGTGCGCCGAACGGGGCGTCCCGGGTTCCTCGCTGTTCCCGTCCCTCCGCGGCGGCGGGATCGTCTCCAGCCAGCGGTTCAACGCGTTCAAGTCGGAGGTCGAGGCGGACGTCGGTTTCAGGTTCACCCTGTACAAGTGCCGCCGCGACTTCGGCCAGCGGTACGTCGATAGAGGGCTGGACATAGAGGACGTCAGCGTCCTGATGGGGCACGGCTCCACGCTGATGACCGAGCGGTTCTACGGCCGCAAGCGGCTGACGGCCGCCAAGGAGAACGCCCGCAGGGTGCTTTCGGCGGTCGCCGACGCGGGGGAGGAGGAGCGATTTTTGAACGGACATATCCGGCAAAAAGTAAAATTCGAAGTGGGCCCGTCCGGATTAGAGACGGGTCGCGCCCAGACAGTTCGGCGCAATGAAAAATAGAGGGTTTTCCCCGTCATATCTCCGACTTCTTCCACTCGTCGCGGAGGCGCTCGGCCGCCCGCTTCTTGTCGTAGGCGATGTAGTACTGTTCCGTGGTGCCCTCTTTGGAATGGCGGAGCTGCTTGCTGATCGCGCCCTTCATCTCCGGGGCGTGGGCGTAAGTGATCGTAGCAAACGAGCTCCTGAACTCCTTGAGCGCGAAGCTTATCCCCGTCTTCGCCTCCACCTTCGCCTTCCAGAGCCTCAGCGCGTTCGTCGTATATGGGGCGCCGCGCCCGGTGTTCGCGAACAGGTAGGGGGAATCCCTCCCTATGCTCTGCAGGTACGCGGCCCGCTCCGCGACGAACCTCCTAACCCTCTCCAACATGTCCCCGCGGACTATGGGCACCCACTCCCTCACCCCCCACGACCCCTCTCCCTTGGGATGCCTTATGTAGAACGCGCCACCGTCGAGGTCCACGTCCTCGACGAGGGCGCTCACGACCTCCTTCGGCCTCGCGGCCACGCCGAACAGCAGCGCGAAGCACCCCCGGAGCATTATCCCCTCGTAGCCCGGCCACTCGTCTACGCACCTGAAAATCCGCCGGAGGTCCTCCTCCTCGATGAAGCTCACCTCCGCCTTGGCTCCCTTGAAGGCGTGGTCGAACTCGTGCCTTGCCCTCATGTCGCCGACGACGCGGTTGCCCCATGCGGACAGGTAGCCGTCGAGGATCTGCAGGTACTTCCTCTTGGTGGACTGCGACAGCCCCCTGCGTTTCATCCACACCAGGAACGCCTCTATGTCCCCGGGCCCCATGTGCCTCGGATCCGTCGTGCGCACTCTCCCGGCGCGCTTCATCTCGCGGAGCTCGTCGGCGAAGAAGTAGAGCTTGCGGGCGTTCTCCCTTATCGTGCTCTCCAGGAGGTATGGCTCGCTCCACGCCATGTAGTGCGCCACCCCCGCCATGAACGGCCTCGATCCGAGCCTCGCCCTCGACGGGTCCCCCCGGTAGTCCTCCGACTTCGACCTCATGGCCGCCTCGGCCGCCCTGCCCCGCCTCATCCGCATCCCGTCCGTTTCGTGTTAACTCTGTTAACTATGTTAACTCGCCCGACCGCCTGGGTCGTTTAGCTGGATGTATGGTCCTGTTAACTCGGTCTTAACTCGTCAGCCGTCCTCGGCCCTATCCCTGTCGAGGTGACGGTACGCCCCGATGCGGTCGGGGGCCCACCTGTAGACGTTCTGCACGTAGTTGCGGACGAAGCGGGGCTCCGACGGGTCGAGGAACGACTTGTTGCCGTTCCCGCGCTTGAAGGCGAGGCCAAGCGCGGCGATCTTGCTGGTGACGAACTTCGTCTGCACCCTGTCGCGCCCCGCGTTGCCCTGGTCGGCCAGGATGTCGTTGTACCTGTCTGCGATCATCGTGGTGTTTATCCCGTCCAGTATCGCGCACAGCGCGGGGACCGTCAGCCTGCCGTAGACGTTCTTCATACGCCCCCACTCCTCCTCGACGAGCTCCGCGAGGGCGGTGAACGCAAGCGACTCGGGCGTGTCCGCCGCGATCTCCCGGTTCCATTTGTCCTGTTCGAGGATGACGCGGATCACGCTGTCCTCGGTGCCCGTGGCCAGGCCGATCGTGTAGAGAGTCCCCGCGATCTTACGCTTGCGGTCGCGGATCTGGGGGGAGTCGGCCGGCATATCGTGCACGAAGGCGTACATCCACCTGCCGTCCTCAGTCCTCTGCGTGAAGTGGCTGCGCATCTTGTTGTAGTGGCTGTGGAAGTCGGCGGAGTGCGGGTTCGCCTCCGGCGCGGGATCGAGCGGGTCCGGCTGTGGCGCGACCGGGTTCTTCATCGTCCATAGCTTGAGCGCGTATAGGTCGGTGCGTATGCTGATCGGGCTGTCCGGGGAGGAGCAGTCGTCCTCGTCCGCGCACTCGATGTCGCCGAGCTCGGTCCCCGACGGCATCGCGGTCATGTTGATGCGGATCCCCCTGTTGTACACATCCTCGGGCAGCGCGGCCCCCTTTATCGAGACGGCCAGCGAGGTGTACGTGTTATATTTGTAGTTCCCGCGCCCCTTTGGATCGGCGCGGATCCACATCCCGTTCTTGTCGAAGCAGGACTTCATGATGTTGTGGATGTCCTGCCCCCTGTCGGAGTTCAGGCTGTCCAGGATCTCGTCGAGGAGGATGGTCGTGTCGTAGTCGGTTATCTCCCTCGCCATGGCCGCGCCCGAGCCCGAGCTCATGAGCTCGCCGCGATAGACGAGCTCCTTCAATACCTTCATGACGGTCGATTTGCCGCTGACGGTGATGCCGTCGAAGATGAGCAGCGGCTGCGTCCTGAACTGGTCCCGGAAGTAGGTCCCTATCACCCAGTTGGATATCACGTCGTACCAGTCGTCGTTGGGGAACCACACGTACCTGGCCAGGCACAGGGTTATCCTGCGCTGTATGTCGATGAGGCCTGCCGGGGGCTCGAACGGGTCCGCGAGGGGCTTCCTCGGCAGGGCCCATCGAAAGTTCAGCCCGATCTTCTCGAACGCCTCCATCTCGGCGTCGGTGCGCCTCTGGCGGTCGAACCACGTGCTGGACGGTATATGCTCCACGCGCCCGGGTATCACCGCCGCGATCCCCAGGTCGTCGCCGTCGGCGTATGGCTCTAGGTGGGCGGATAGCACGTTCATATGCCATCCCTCATACCCTCGCGAGCTTCTCCGGCCGCGACCTCGTCCCCTTCGCGCTCCCTTCTCCGAACTCCATCGAATTAGCCCGATTTTCCAGGCACCCAGTCTTCTCCGCCTCTGTCATGCTTGTCTGCCTCTTTGTTTTTTAAAATCGCTTGCAAATGCTTGCGTTTGCGTGCATCAATTTGCTCATATATAAACGCGGCCGCAAGTATTTTGCAGGGCATGAGCAGGCGTCGCACCTCGGTCACGGTCACGCTACCGCCTGAAATCATAGACTACCTCCGGGACAAGGTCGATCGGAGGGATTTCTCCACCATGGCTCATGGAATCGAGGTCTGCGTGCTGAGGTATATGCAGGCGGAGGAGCGCGGCGAGAGGCCCTGAAAAGTCATGCGCGGGGCCCGCGCCCCGCGAAGGCGTCGAGGCTGCGCTGCACGAATTCCCTCGGCCCCTTCCTGATCGCCGCGTCGCCCTCCGCGACCGGCGCGTACACGGGTATGGCGCGCCCCTTCTTTTGGAGGCGCCACCTGCGGATCTCGCCCCTGTCCGCCATGCCGTCGAGCGCCTCGCGCACGCGTCGCTCGTCCGCATGCCCGCGCAGGCGCATGATGTGCGCGCACGCGTCGCTCCCGGTGACCCCCGCGGGGTTGTCCGCGACGAACCGCCTCACGTCGTCGGTCAGCACGGGCTCGTGCCCCCGCCCCTCAGCATGGATTCCACCGCGCCCACCGGGTCGGGCACGCCCAGCACGTCGAGGCACGCGGCGGCCACGTCCGCCAGCTCGCCGGCGCCGATCCGCACTAGGATCGCGCCCTGTTCGGAGACCACGGCGAGGGAGCACAGCGCCCCGCCGCGCTCGTCCACTGTCAGAAGTATGCGCGACGGCTCCCCGTCTCCCATGTCGATGACGTCCACGGTCATGCCGCCGCCCCCGTGGGGCCGGGGCAGGTCAGACAAGCACCAAGCCCTGCCCCGTTTCCTATTGATCTGCACATATCTTTTCCTCCTTGTTAAGCTTATCTATTCTTATTAAGAGATAGGTCTATTTTTATTATTATATTTAACTAGAGGCGCTGCGTGTTCCGATGCCGCAGGCTACGGAACCCGCGGGGATTCCTTTTGGGTTTCGCAGAATGGAAAGCAGCCCCGAGTTCATCTTTAAATACGTCCTCGTTCATCTTATTGCGTTGAGGTAATCTGGAAGAAGATTGCTGGATGGAGTCCAACATTCCCGGCTCGTGCCTCACACCCTCCATCATTTCAGCTTCACCCGGTGTATCTTCAGCTTCGGGAGCTCGTTCGCGTATTCGTCCGTCCTGTTCGGTCCGTTGTATTTCTTCCCGACCGCGCCCGCCACGCTGTCCTGCGCCTGCATTTCGCTGTCGTCTATAGATTTGGTTACCTTCACATCGATGGTGTTCACGCCGTGCTTTTTACTAGATTCTGATACGATCTTCCTCAGCACCCCTCCTTTGGCCTTGTTGTTCTCGTCCACCTTGATCGTCACATCCTCCCCTTTCAGGCTCTCTAGCACTATGTCGGCGAGCTGTCCGAACGCGCTGCGGTGAGCATCGACAGGATCAAGGCTTATGTCTTCCTCCGCCGCGACGACCGCGTACATCTCCGCCCCTGTACCTGCAATCTCCCTGAGTATCTTCTTGCGCGGCTCTGGGCGCGTATCCTTGAATTTCAATTCCTTTTCTTGGTTCAGCTCCTTCCTCGCCCTCTCCGCTATCTCCGCGAACTTCCCGGGATCGTCCGTGACCGACGCGGTCATAGTGAAGTACTGCCCCTTGCGCGGCTTGGAATCGCCGCTCTCGTCTATCATGACGAACTATCTCTTTCCCCCCGCGAACCGCCCCCTGTCCCTGTCCGCGCGCATCGCGCTCCTGCTCAGCTTCTCGCTCTTGGACGGCTCGGCCAGGATCTCACCCCGCCGGGGCCGGCCCCAGATAACGCGCGCGCCTGCGCGCCCGCCTAATGAAAAAGGACCTCACATTTGCAACGAAACACCCCCCTTTTTGTGCATCCTGTGCGATCCGCGTCAGGCTCCCGCCCCCTCTAGGAGCTTCCTGATCCTGGCTATGCCCCTGCTGACCGTGGACTGCGTCACCCCGTGCCTCTCGGCCGTTGCACTGCGCTGCTCCCCCCTCTCCTCCGCGGCGAAGAACTCCAGGTCCCTCGCCCTCGCGGGGTCCTCCGCGATCTTAGCCAGGGCCTCCTCCCTCGTGGGCTTGGGGGGCGGCGGTGGGGGTGCGTAGTACGCCGCGCTCCGTATGAGCCTCGGCGGCGCCCACTCCGGGTCCTCGTCCGGCACGTACTTGTACTCGTGCCATCCCGCCGCGTCCCCGTCGAGGGCCCCCGCCAGGGAGACGACGACGCGGGATCTCCTCTTGGCGGAGACCTGCCTCTCCGCGTACTCCAGCCTTATCGCGTCGTACCCCCTCTGCCCCACCTTCCTGCGGATCAGGTCGGCGTCGGCCTCGTCGCTCATGGGCGTGAAGAATGCGAATAGGTCGGCGTTGCGGAAGTTCGTGTTCACCGAGTTGTACCTCTGCCAGTTCATGAGGACGATGATCACGCCCGTGTCCCCGAGCTTCTCCTCCGCGATGTGCCTCACCTCGTACCACTTCGCCACCTTGTCGTTCAGAGCGAGGCTGCGGTACGAGGACTGGTTTGCCATGGCGTCGTCGATGCATATCGCGATCACGCGGGGCCCGCCGGGCTCCATCCTCCTGATTTCGTCCGCCGCCACGTCGAAGTCGTCGGTGTGTATGAGGCGCACGCCCTCGGCGCGGTAGTGGCGGGATATCGCCCACATCCAATACATGCAGTAGGCGGTCTTTCCGCTCCCCTGTATCCCGTTGACCGCGACCTGCACGAACGCCATCATGCCCGGGACCACTGGGCGGAGGACCGCCCTGTGGGCCTTGCGCGTGGCGTCCGGGAGCTCGTCGGTGGAGTTGTAGCACCGCCCGAGGAGCAGGCCCTTGTCCGACCCCGACCCGAGGAGCCCTTCCGCCTCAACCCCTCCTGTCGTATTCTGTCTGCCTGTCCAGCTCCCTCAGGTCGGGCACGCCCTCCGGCAGGGGCTCCTCCATCTCCTCGATGTTCGCGCCGCTCACCGCCGAGGAGGTCAGCAGGGTGTCCTCGCGGATCCTGCGCCCCAGCTCGTGGACGCCCCGCACCATGCCCGCGGACCACAGCTCGCGGGCCTTCCGCTCGAGCAGCGCGGCCGTCTTGTCGGGGGATTCGCGGAAGGTGTACGCGTGCAGCGCCTGGAGGATCAGGTCCAGGTCGGGCATGGGGATGGCGGGCTTCTCGGCCAGGTCCATGTGGAGGCCGATGTACGCGATCCTCTTGCTAGCGGGGTCCTGCTCTAGGACGAGCGAGGTCCCCCCGACGGATATCACGCTCTCGTTCTCCCCCTCTCCCGCCTCGACCCTCCCGCCCGCGCGCTCGAAAGCGTCGATCACGTCCTTGTAGTAGGCCTTCATGAGGACCGCCTCCCTGCCCAGCTGCCTCAGGCTCTGCGCCGTGAACTTCGCCTTGTCGTAGGCGTGCTGCAGGACGCTGTCCCTCACAGCCTCGGGGTACGGGGCGAACTTATCCTTCTCCGCCATCGCCTCCCCTCCTCCGTCTCCCGAACAGCTTCGCGCGCGGCTTCTCGGGGGCGCGGGCCTGCCCCGCCCTCTCCTCCTCGGAGACCCTGCGGAGCTGCTCTATGGGGGACGCGCCCCAGAGGTTCTCGTTCAGCATGCGGGCTATGGTGAAGACGCTCCTCTGCTCCGCGACGTGCTTCGCCCTCATCAGCTCGCCCCCCATCCTGACGCTGTGGGCTATCGCCCCCTCCAGCCCCTCGATGCGGAACATAGTCTCGAGCGGAGTGTCCATGTCGCCGGGCGCGACCTCGATCAGCGGGAGGTACCTCTTGATCTTCACCCTCTTCCCGGGGCGGAGGAAGTCGTGCCGCTCCAGGTCCATGCGGCTGGCGAGGATCCCAGTCATCTCCGGCACCGGGAAGAAGGGGTCCTTCATCCGGATGGCCCATTGCTTCTCCATGTCCCAATTCGTCTCCAGCCTCGCCTCGGTCTCCGGCCAGAGGATGTTCTTGAGGTGCTCCCTCGGCGATTGGTACCGCAGGTACCAGTCGTTGCCCTTGCGGTACGGGACCACGAAGGGCGCCTCGATGATCCTGGAGGCGGCGTTCAGCCTCACCACGTTGACGTGCCTCCGCCTCCCCGCGGCCACGAAGCCCACGAGGTACGAGAGCGCCGAGACGAGGACCAGCAGGGACGGGACCTGCGGCAGGACTAATCCCGCCGCTCCCAGCGCGAGGCATGCGCCGTATATCGCGAGCGAGTACGCGTCGATCGGCCAGATGAAGTGCGCCCTGCGCTCGACCATCCTCCCGAGGAGGACGGACAGGATCACCGCGGGGAACACCGGCCAGAGCGCCGAGGCGTCTATCTCCACGATCAAATCGAGAACTCCCCCACGGTGACGTACCCGTAGACCACCAGGGCCGACGAGAGCGCCAGTATCAGGCATATGACTCCCGGCAGCCACTTCTTCCTCGCGAAGTGGACCACGCCCACCGCCGCGAACCCGATGGAGACCGCTATCGATCCCACGAGGTATATCCATGCCAGGCCCGTCGCGATCGCGAGCAGGCCGTACGCAGCCATTATCACAGGTGCAACCATTCTTCCTTCCTCCTTACCCCAGCAGCAGGGACGCGGCCATCGCGGCGGCGAACCCGCACGCCCTGGCCGGGCGCCCCCTCCTCAGATTCCAAAGCGCCTCCGCGCCGAACACGGCCGCGCCGAAGAGGCTCACGCTCTCCGCGTCCACGACCCCGCCGGCGTTCAGCGCCGTTATCGCGCAGACCAGCATCGCCCCGCCGTAGAGCGCCGCCTTCAGGGCGTGGCCCCGCAGGACCGCCCAGCCGAAGCTCCCCAGGACCCATCCCAGGGAGGCCATCCCCCACAGCTCCGATGCAGTCAGCTCCATCCAGCCCCTCCGTGCGGATGCCCGAGGGCATCAGACCGCCCCCAGCGCGATCCCAAGCAGGGGGTTTCCCGTGACGATCGGTATCAGCAGGCCCGCCCCTATGCAGACGGCGCCGCCGGCGATCAGCATGACGCGCCTGTGCAGGGGGAACGAGGCGACGGCTACGATCCCCAGCGCGAGCAGGATCATGGACACGAGGCCCCAGGGGTCGTCCTTTTTGGGCGGGGGGTCCACGATCACGATCTGGATCTTCTCGGGATCGATGATGTCTATGCCCCTTATGTCCAGGTGGACGGAGTCGACCATCTGGCCACCGTACATGATCTCGTAGGCGTATACGGACGTGCCGCTCTGCATCGCCTGCAGGGACGCGACGGCGGTGCTCGACGTGAAGCTCCACGACGACAGCGCGGGGCCCTTGTCCCAAATCGCGACGATCGCGGTCTGCGTGTTCTGGTTGGGCCCCTTCGACAGGTCGAGGTCGCTCCCGTAGTAGAACGGCGTGAAAATCGCGTCCTTGTGCAGGATCGTGCCGTCCTTGTCCACGAGGTCCCCGCGGACGAACAGCTGCAGGCTGTCCGAGGACAGCTTGAAGTCGCCCGCGGATATCTTGTCGCGGCCGCTCGACCAGTAGTCGGCGAGCTGGGCCATCGCCATGATCGTGATGAGCTCCTTCTGCGCCTCGTTCACGGCGATGTCCTGATACGAGTCGGGGACCGCCAGCGTCGTGAGGTACTCCGACGCGGCCCCGGCCTTGCCGAATATGCTCCAGACGGCGGCGGCCGACGAGCTGGAGGACGAGGCGGTGGACCCGACGGCGAGCTGCATCTGCCTCAGCTTCCCGAGGGCGCTGGACACGTCGGTCTCCTGCGGGGTCCCCCCGTCGGGCGATATCCTCACCGAAAGCGAATCGAACCTCCCCCCGTCCACGTATATCTTCCTGTCCGCTCCGAGCGACGCGAGCCTGTAGGCGCTCCCCGCCTTCATGACGATCCCCGATGTGATCGGGGCGGCGGCGGGGTCGATTATGTGCGTGAACTGTCCCGCATAGGTCCCCGGAGGGAGCGTGTACACGCCAGGCTCGAACCCGGGGACGGTGTCGAGGTCCGTCGGGCCCGTGGGGAGGGACACCGTCCCGCCGCCGGTCTTCGTCAGGGTCGCGGGGCCGCCTAGGCTCCAGAAGTCCACGTGGTCCACCCCGGACCCGTCGCCCGCGGTGTGCGTGTTTCCGGACAGATACACCTTGTCGTGCCCCGCCGTCGGCGTGGCGACGCCGGTCAGCCACCCGTCGAAGTCCGATTTCGACCCGAAGGACTGCTGGCCGTAGACCCACGACAGGTCCATCTTCCCCCTGTACGCGTCGAGCCCGTTCCAGAGATGAAGCCTCTCGTCGAGGGAGTGGAAGTGGGCGGAGGTCTGCGCGGCGGCGTTGGCCAGCATGTAGGAGCCGTTGAGGTACACCCCCGCGTCCTCCAGGATCTCCTCCGGGGAGTACGCCTTGCCCTTCTGCCAGGCTGCGGACGCGGCGATCTCCGCCGTGCGTATGAAGTGCTCGTCGGTGAGCCCCCATATCTGGGCGTAGTTGTCGAGGGCGTTCTTGTAGTAGGCCAGGCCGAGGGCGATGGACGACGCGACCGTCTTCGCCTCCTCGTTCCTCGCCCATTCGTCCGCCCCCGCGGACACGTCCTTATAGAAGTACATCGCCCACCCTATGATCGCGACGACTATCGCGGCGATCAGCATGACCGCCAGCATGGAGGCAGTGATTACTATCGCGTCAGCCGGCTCGCTGAACCCCGCGCCCTCGTCCACCATGAGGGCTCCGCCGATCGCCGCGACCGCCAGGAGCGCGACGGCCGCGACGGCCTTGGCGCGCTTGGACGCGGCCCTCTCCTCGATCATGAGAGGCACCACCACAAGGCTAGTATTCCTGCGGGTATGTAGACGGCGAGGGCGGGCTTGTAGAGCGCCAGGAGCGCGAGCAGGCCGGCGAGGTACAGGCCTATGGCTAGATACATCGTCAGGTCGAGCTCCGTGGGATCGTGGCCGTCCCCTCCTCCGCCCCCTCCCCCTCCTCCGTCGCCATCGCCATCGCCGTCGATGGCGTAGCCTAGAGAGGAGGACAGGCTCTCTCCGAGGACGACGGACGTGACCGTGATCTCCCCGTACGCGCCCGGGCTGAACTCGTGCGAAGCCTCGCCCGTCGCGGTGGAGGACATGGTCCCGTCTCCCCAGTCGATGGTCGTCTGGCCTGTGTACGGGCCGTTGATGGTGAGGGTCGCGACGGGCCCGGAGAAGCTCGCGGAGAAATGCATCTGCCAGACGGCTTCGAGGACTATGTCCGAAGTCACCGCCACGCTCCAGTCCGTCCACGCCGCGCCGCCGGAGAGCTTCCACCCCGTGAAGACCGACGCGGGCTTGACCGGGTTGGACGCGGGCTGCGACGCATGGCCGCCGGAGGGGATCGTCTGGACGGGGAAGGATCCCGACCCCCCGCTGAGGTTGAAGGTCACGGTGACCATCGACCCCGTGGGCGCGTCGGACCACACCGCATATAGGGCGGCCGACGCGGCGACGGGGTACGCCGCCCCCTTAGCATGCTGCGCCTCCGTCGCCGATGCGGACGCCGCAAAACCCTGCAGCGAGCTCCCGGGCTTCGTCACGCCATAGTATGGGAGCATGGCGGACTTCCCCTCCTCGATGATCTGCGCGTAGCCGCCGGACCCGCCGTTGGCGTTGACCGTCACGGTCAGCGCCTGCGCCCCGGCCGGCACCCAGTAGGCGTAGAAAGTGGCAGACCCCGATATGGGGTACATATACCCCTTCGGGTAGATTGAGTCGGGCGCGGCCGCCAGGTACCACCCCTCCAGGGAGTGCCCGGGCTTCGCCACCCCGGAGGACGGCAGAGTCGCCACGTCCCCGGTGTAGGCGATGTAGGGCTCGATGCTCCCCGACCCGCCGTTGGCATGGAGCACGACTATGTTGGGGTCCGCCGTCCAGCGGGCCTTGAGGGTCGCGTCCCCGGAGACGGTGTAGCTCGACCCCAGGAACAGGAGCACGTCCATCCCGCTCAGGCGCGCCTCCCATCCGATCTGCGTGTACCCCGGGCGGGCGAAAATCTGCCCCGGGAGGACTATGGCGTTGTTCGGCAGAGACTCGTCGTAGCCTATGCTCCCGGTCCCGCCGTTCGCGTCGTAGCTCACGCGGTACACCGGGGGCGCGGCCCCAGAGGTCGGATAGACGGTGACCGTCCATGATATGGCGTGGCCCTTGTTGCCGAGCGACCCGCAGGAGACGGAGACCTGGTATATGCCGGGCTCCGAGGGGGTCCCGGAAAAGGTCACGGTCTGGCCGACCCTGGACGCGGACAGCCACGAGGGGGAGTCGACGAATATCGTGTTCGGGTTGACGCCCGATAGGACGTTCTTGTAGTACTTCCACGGAGGGGCCGATGCGGACACGTCGGGCCTGTACGTGTATGCCTGCCCCGCCGTCGCCGTCGAGGGCGCGCTCGGGTCGTGCGTGTCGGACACGTGCGTCCACTCCGCATAGAAGGTTATTGGGGCGTCGATCTCCACGGTCTCGCCGAGGTCGCGGTGCGCGCCCGCCGGCGACCCCGCCTTCCATCCAGAGAGGTAGTGGTTCAGCTTGGTGAACCCCGACCACGGGAGGCTTATCGAGACTCCGGCGTTCACGGTCTGGGCGGGGACGAGCCCCTCGCCCCCGTTCGCGTCGAATGCGACCGCCTGCGGGCCCGTGTGCGCCCAGATGGCGTAGAGCGTTATCGTCCCGGGCGCGGAGAAGTACACGGAATCGCCGGCATGGGAATAAGATCCGAACGAGTTGCCCCCGGGCGAGGTCCACCAGCCGAGGAAGACGTATCCCTCCCTGGAGGGGACGGTGCCCGTAACGGCGCCATAGTACGTGGAGCTGGAGTCAGTGTACGTGGACATCGGGACGGATCCCGATCCGCCGTTCAAGTTGTACGCTATCTTGAAGGTGTTCTGCGTGGGCGGGGCGGAGGAAACCACGATCGTGAGGCTCATGTCATAAATCTCGACG
>JAIRPP010000003.1 GCA_031256955.1 Candidatus Methanoplasma sp.
ATTTCAACACGTTTCCCGCAAGGATCCCTCCTATTTCCGATTTTTTCAGAGGCGGACATCCTCGAAGCCTTCGGCTTCTCGTCTGTCCGCCTCTGTAATGATTATCGTTTTTCAAAACACTCCCCTTTGAGGGACCCAAACTTTTTAATGGAAAAGGCAACATAGGGGGGATTGCGCCGCGGTAACTCAGTTGGGAGAGTGCATGACTGAAGATCATGAAGTCGCTGGTTCGAGCCCGGCTCGCGGCACCATTTCAATTCTATGCGCCACAGTTGCCGAGGATTCGCCCATGGAGCAGGACAAGATCTTCATCGACATCAGGACCAGCGGCCTCACCGTCGCCCAGGTCATGAGGGAGATCGAGAAGATAAGGGCGGAGAACCCCGGGTACGAGATATTCCTAGACGGCGACGCGCACGCGATCGCGGGCAGGAGGAAGGCGCCGTGACCAGGGCCGCCGGAAGGGGCCGCGTCACCATGGGGATATACAACTCCTACGACCCCGCTAAGTTCAGGGAGCCCCATCGCCGGGCCCTCGCCCGCGCCGGGGACCTGGCGTACGCGTTCGGCATGAACCTCGCCCTGTTCGGGTTCCCCATACCGGAAGACGCGGACACGCCCGCCAAGACGGCGGAGTGGGTGGCCGGCACCACCAGCATAGGGGGCCACGGGGACTACTTCATGAGGCTGGCGGAGGAGGGGAGGTTCATGAAGTTCCCGTATCCGTCGAAAGGGTTCCCCCCGCAGCTGGGAGAGCCCGTCCTGACCACCAGCAGGCCGTCCCCGCAGAAGAGCATAGATGCGGACGGCGTGGCGGAGATGGTCCTGTCCGGGAGGAGCGTCCTCCTGGTGTTCGGTCTCGGGCCCAAAGGCGTGCCGAAGGACGCGGCCAGGATATCGTCGTACGACCTGGACGTGACCGGAGGGGGGTATTCCCTCGAGACCTGCACCGCCATGGGCGCCGTAGCCGGCGCCCTGAGCCATGCTCTGAGTCAGTAACGGTCGTACAGCACGCCGCCCTCTTCGAGCAGCACGCCGCGCCCGCTCTCCACGCGCCCGACGATCTTCGCGTTCCCGTTCTCTCTGGCGATGGCCTCCGCCTCCGCCGGGGGGGCGATGACGGCGAACCCCATGCCCATGTTGAGCGTCTGGTACATCTCGCGGTCGTCCACCCCGCCCAGCTCCCGTATCTTCTCGAACACGGGTCCCGGGCGGATCGGGTCGTCTATCACGTACCTAAGCCCCTCCCTCATGCGCAGGATGTTCCTCAGCCCTCCGCCGGTTATGTCCACCAGCCCGTGGACCTCGTGAGCGGAGGTCATGCCGAGGACCTGCTTGACGTATATCTCGGTCGGGGTCAGGAGCTCCTCCCCTATCGTCCCGCCTATGCCGGGGAGCCTGTCCGTCATGGACACCCCCGCGGCCTGCATGACCTTCCTGGCGAGGGTGAGGCCGTTGGAATGTATGCCTGACGACTCCAGCCCGACGATCAGGTCGCCCTCCGCGCAGGACTCCCCCGTGATCACGCGGTCCTTGGCCACGCGGCCCAGGCACGTGCCGGACAGATCCACGCAGTTCACCATCTCGGGCAGCACGGCGATCTCGCCGCCGACGATCTCCATGTCGGAGAGCGCCGCGCCCTTCTCCAGCCCCTTGCCGATCGCCTTCGCCACGCCCTCGTCGGGGACCGCCACCGCGACGTAGTCCACGAAGGACATGGGCTCGGCGTTCACGCATATGGTGTCGTTCACGTTCATGGCGACGCAGTCGATCCCGACGGTGTCCCAGACGCCCAGCTCTTCTGCGATCAGGAGCTTGGTCCCGACGCCGTCGGTCGCGAGCGTGAGGTACTCGCTACCGTAGTCTATGAGGCTGGCGAAGAGGTTGGGGATGCGGACCATGCGCCCGATCCCCTCGCGCCTGTGCCTGAGCTCGCCCACCAGCGAGCCGATCGCGCTAGACTTCCTGTCGATGTCGACTCCCGCTTTGGAATAGGTCCATCCTTCGGTCATATGGATAACGCGCGATGTATCGTTTCCGCGTTCTTATTAGTATCCATGTCCCGAGCGGCACATCTCTCGCCTGCGCGAGCCCGGCGATCGGGAGCCCGCCCCTTCGACGGTCGCGCCCTCATTCCGGGACGATCAGCCTGGAGCACCTGCACTGCCTCTTCGCCCGCGGCGGAGCGGACGGCGCCCTGCGCAGGTCCGCCGTCCCGCCGGCTTCCGCATACTTCGCCATGCCGGACTCCCTGAGCGATTCCGCCTCTCCGGGAGGTATGCCGTACTTGTGCCCGAGCCAGCGCACCGGATCGGGGTTCACGCAGAACACGTAGCATGCGAGGGCCTCCCTCTCGCTCATGCCGCGGTCCGTGAAATCCCCTATGAGGGCCTTCTTGTACGCGGCCCTCTCCGAGGCGGTCATGTCTGCGAAATCCATGGCGAGCACATCTGATCGCAGTATAACTCTGTTGCGGATCGCTCACAGCTCGAAATCTGACAGAGTTTGAGGTTTCAATGCCTCAAACTAATATGAAAAACTAAGTTTGAGGTTTCAACGCCTCAAACTATTTACGCATGCGAGCGAAGTATGAGGTGACCGTGGGGAGGTACGGCGACAAGGAGGTGGACTTCACCGCGAGGCGGGGGGCTGAGCTGGAGTACTTCCAGGTGGCGAAGACCGTGCGGAGCGACGATACCTATGAGCGCGAGGCGTCGCCGCTGGAGGCTGTGAGGGACAATTTCCCCAAGACGATCCTGTCCATGGACGGTTTTATGCGCGGCGCCCCGGACGGCATAAAGCACAAGAACCTGATCAGGTGGCTGCTGGAGGAGTGAATCCCGTTACGTCCTGCGGCCTCACGGGGGCGAGTCCAGATTGAAAACCCCGCTCTCAAAATGACCGTCTAGCGCTCGTTTGATGTCTTTGGGGTGGATCGCAGGCACCTCGGATTCTAAGAAATCCTTGGTATTTCTCGTGATTATCATGTCGAATCCCAGCCTTTTTGCGGAAACTGCGATCAGCCCGTCCTCGAAATCGTCCATCTCGTGCGACAGCGCGTCGATCACATCTGATTCCTCCACGCTCGAGAAAGAGAACACGTATGAAAGCTTGTCCAAGGCATTCCTCGCCTCGGTTTCCCCTATCGCTCTCTCGACCACATAGAATATGTCTTTGGCAGACGTTGCGGGTATGGCTCCTTCGATTTTTTCATCAGTCACGAGATCGATGGCGCGTCTCGAGTCCGCATAAAACGGCTCGCGATGCAGTATCAGATCGAGGATGACATTCGTGTCGAACATAGCCCTCATAGGTCATCCAGCCTTTTTTTGAGCAGCTCGTCTACGTCGCCATCGTATTTCACTATCCCGTCGAGAGAGTCTATGACCCTTCTCCTCTCCTCTACCGTGCCAGAGATGCGAAACTCAGGCTTGCCGTGTCTGGTGATGTGGACCTCCCTCTGTTTCGATAGATCTAGATATTTGCCGAAATTGTTCTTGAAATCAGTCGAAGTCACGCGCATGATATCTTGGATATCGTGTTCATTTATATTGTTTTTTATGGATATTTTTTTTCAAAATGTATGGACGTTTCATTCTCTTTCTTTTGACCACGACTGCGTAGAACCGACATGCATCGAAAAATTTGGGAGCATGTGGCGAAATGGCGGTCCGCGCCTCAATAATCGTTCAGGGGGAGAACATGCCTGAATGGAAGAAGTTAATCGGGGGGATCCGTTGTTTTCACGAGATGGATCCCGACCTCGACAGTTCGCGGTCGGTTTTCGCCGCTCGGCTCAGTTAAGGGGCAGGGTCGCGAATCACGGCCCGAACTTGTCGATCGGGATCACTGCGACCCCGTCGTCCCTCGTGTGTGCCGCCCCCCCGCTCGCGGACAGTATGGCCAGGAAAGACGGCCCGCGCGCCCCGTCGCTCATTCTGTCCTTCAGGCGGAGCAGGTTGCGGGCGGCAGCGTCGAACTCGAAGTCGCCCAGCTTGACCTCTATCGCCCCCCACCTGCCGTCGTCCAGGACCACGATCTCGTCTATCTCGAAGCCCTTCTCGTCGCGGAAGAACAGCACCTCTCCGCCCATGTTCTGCGCATAGACGCACAGGTCCCTGTAGCAAAGGGATTCGAACAGCAGCCCCGCCGTTCCGGGATCGTCTAAGAGCAGCTTCGGAGTCGCCTTCATGGCGGCGGCCGCCAGGGACGGGTCGGTCAGGTGGATCTTGGGCGACGTCCGCATCCTCGTCCTGGAGCGGAGGGACGGTAGCCACGCCTCCTGCTCGCACACCACGAATATCTTCTTCAGCGCCTCGACGTAGCTTCCGACGGTCTGATCGCTGACGTCCGTCCCGTCGTCTCTGGACGCGTCCGACCGTATGGTGGTGTATTTGACCTGGGTCGCGCTGTTCCTCGCGAGCGATCTAAGCACCGCCCTGCTCGTAGTCGCACTCCTTCTGACGCCATCGGCGCGGGATATGTCAGACTCCGCGACGGACGACAGGTATCCGCGGGCGGTCTCGGCCCCGTTTCCGTTGGCGGACCAGACGGCGTCGGGCCATCCGCCCCTGCATATGATCTCCGTCGCTTTCGGAAAGCCCATGTCCGAGAGGGAGACCTCCACCCTCCCGCGGTCGAACAGGGCGGAGAGGGAAGCGGACCCGTCGCTGTCCCCCGATTCGAAGGAGGAGAGCGTCCTCATCTCCACCGTGGCGAACCTCCCCGTCCCGGAATGCATGGGCGCGTCCCCCGGAGGCGTGGCGGAGCCTGTGAATATGTACATCCCGCGAGCGCGCTCGAAGTCTATCCTCCTCCGAGCGGCGTCCCAAAGCTCGGGCGCATGCTGCCATTCGTCCACAAGGAGCGGGTATTCCCCGCTCAGCGCCTCGTAGGGCGCGAGGCGCGCCTTCGCGAGATTCGGCTTCTGATCGACCAGCAGCGCGGACCTGGCGTGATGGAACCCGGTCCAGGACTTTCCGCACCATTTGGGCCCGGTTATCAGCACGCCTCCGAAAGACCCGAGCAGGGACTCTATGCGCCCGTCTACCAGCCTTCCGCGGTATCCCTCGTCGGCATTCTTCATCGCGCCATATGCGCCAGTCGGATCCGCCACAGGCTGAGCCATGGTCTGACATGTTTTTTGCGCTATTTATTTTATCGCTTTTGCGCTATTTTAATTATAGATTTAACGCAAAATAAATTATCGCTTTTGCGAGACATTCCTCTTCACGATCAGCGGCGCGGCCATGGCCCTCTTCCCGGATGTCAGGGTGACGGCCGGATCCGCGGACCGAGGACCCGGCGAGCGACTTCGCGATCACCGCCGCAAAACGGTATAAACGGCTAACGCATCGCGAAGGCGTGGCGCTGCACGATCGCTGGGTTCAGGAGAGGAGGCACGAGCACTATTACAAGCTGGCCAAGAAGCTCGACTACAGATCCAGGGCGTCGTTCAAGCTGATGCAGCTGGACGACAGGTTCGGCATATTCAGGGAGGGGTCGTCGGTCGTGGACCTCGGCGCGTCCCCCGGGGGATGGCTCCAGGTGGCGAGGGAGAGGGTGGGCGAGCGCGGGAAGGTGGTCGGGGTGGACCTGAGGCCGATACGCCCGATCGAGGGCGTGGAGACCATAGTGGGCGACATCACCGACGCCGGCACGATGGCGGAGCTCCTCAGGAGGTTCGGGGGCAGGGCCGACGCGGTTCTGTCGGACATGGCCCCGAACATAGCGGGCCACTACTCCACAGACCACGCCCGCTCCGTGGAGCTGTGCATGTTCGCGGTGGACGTGTGCGACCGCATCCTCAAGAGGGACGGCGCGTGCGTAATGAAGGTTTTCATGGGGGACATGGCGGACTCCCTGCTCAGGGAGCTGGAGCGCAGGTTCCAGCACGTGAAGGTCACGTCCCCGGACGCGTCCAGGGACACGTCGTCGGAAGTCTACGTCGTCTGCAAGGGGTTCAAGGCCTCGGTGGAGCCGAGGCCGATGGAGGACAAGGCGTCGGAAGCGAAGAAGCCCGAGTTCACGGTCAAGGGCGGCTTCGTCTGATCAGTCCCAGAACCTCTTGGTCTTGGCGTACAGTATCTCCGCCTCCATTATGTCCCTGAGGAAGTCGTCCTCGTCGACGTGGGAGCTCCTGAGGATCCTGGACGCCCCGTCCGCCCCTATCCCCCTCCCGGCGAGGACTATGGCCGCCCGCCCGCCGTACTCGTTGACTATGTTGGCGTTCCTGGAGACCCTTAGCGCCTCCTTCCTCTCCTGCTCGTCGTGGGAGTCCTTCTTGAACGTCTTTATCCCGTCGCGCTCGTACCCCTTCAGCAGCGCTATCATGAACCCGCCGCACGTCGGGCACGCGAACCTCCTGGGGGCGTCCGCCACCCTGACCCTCCACTGGCCGGCGCAGCTGAGGCAGGACGCGAACAGCGTCTCCTCCTCCAGGCGCTTCTTCATCGCCATCAGGATCGCGTGGTCCGCCCGCGCAGGCTGCATCAGCTCCTTGGAGCGGGTGACCCCCTCCAGGCCGATGGGGGAGAGCCCGCACGCGACCACCGAGATCCTGCCGTCGGACATCATGGACACCGCCAGCTCCGCGTTCTCCATGTCCAGGTCCTCCCGCAGGACCATGTCCACGGCCTCCCGGTAGGCGGGGGTCCCCTTGTGCAGGTCGAACAGGCGGCCGAAGTTCATGTGGCGGTGGTCGGCCCCCTTCTCCACGATCCCGAACTTCTTCGCCACGTGGACGAACCTCCACTTGAGGTAGGTCGAGTTCGTTATGGTCATCCTGGCCAGGGCCTCCACCGTGCCCGGGCGTATGGACAGGAGCGTGTCCATCATGATCTTCTTGTCGATGCTCCGCGGAAGCTCCAGCATGATCCTGTACGGGTCCGTGGAGACCCCTATGCTCTCGCCCAGGCGGGCGGACAGGAGGGACGAGTAGATCTTGCTGAGGGTCTCGTTGACCTTGGTCCCGAAGCAGCAGTTGAGTATCGCCAGCCTGTCCCCCACCTCCAGGGTGACCGTCTCGTCGGTGGGCACGGCCCATCTGGCGGACTGCTCCCTTATGTACCCCCGGATCTTCGCGGCGCACGCCTCGTCTCCCGGGTAGTCCCCCAGGTTCATCAGCCTGCGCATGCGCCCGACCTCCATGGCGACCTCGAACGGCACGGGTATGTCGGATCCGACCCAGGACGGGACGGACCCCACCGCCTTCACCTCCTCCACCAGAAGCTCGTCCTCCCTCAGCTCCACGACCCTCCAGGTCCTGCCCTTGGCGATGAACATGGCGTAGGGCTCGGCGAAGGAGACCACGAAGCTCTCGTCCAGGGTCCCTATGACCGCGCGGGAGCCTATGTCCCTGACCAGGTACGTCTTCTCGTCCGGGATCATGGAGATGTTCTCGTAGAAGTAGTCCATCCCCTTCCTCGAGCGCCTGAACCCGTCCTCCCCCTCGAATATCAGCTTGATGGACTTCAGCTGCTCCAGCACAGCGTCCATGTCCTCGCGCCTGAGCGTCTTGAAAGGCCCGGACCTCCTGAACACGGCGTACGCGGAGTCGCGGTCCATGCGCCCGCTCATGGTCATGGCTATGAGCTGGTTGGCCAGCACGGTCAGCGGGTTGCTCCTGCCGGGGGAGCGCTCCAGCTCCCTGGCCTCGCTCCTCCTGGCGACCACCATGCCCTCGGCGACCTCGTCCGGGGCGGTGGCCAGTATGACGGACCTTATCCTCTCGCCCATCCGGTGGCCCGCGCGGCCGGCGCGCTGGATCATCCTGGACGCGTCCCTGGGGGAGTTGTATTGGATCACCAGGTCGGCGGAGCCTATGTCTATCCCGAGCTCGAGGGACGAGGTGCATATGACCGCCTTCAGGCGCTCGCTCTTGAACCTGTCCTCTATGTCCGTCCTGATCTCCTTGGACAGGGACCCGTGGTGCACGTCGATGGAGAACTCCTCGTCCCACATGCGGTACCTCGCGGCGAGCCACTCCGCGGTCTCCCTCGTGTTCACGAACATGAGGGCGGACTTGCTGGATTCGATGAGCGCCCTGGCCCTCTTCATCACCGCGAGTATCTCCGGGTCGCTCTGCAGGCGGTCCCTGAGGGTGGCGTCGCCCTCGTCGGGCTCGGGGCACTCCACCCTTATGTCGAAGTCCCTCCTGACGTCGTGCCTGCAAACCGTCGCGTCCCTGCCCGCGCCGGCCAGGAACTCCCTTATCTCGCCGTCGTCCCCGACGGTGGCGGACAGCCCTATCCTCTGGAACTCCCCGGCCAGGGCGGCCAGCCTCTCCAGGGCGACGGCCAGCTGCGCCCCCCTCTCGGTGCCGGCGAGCTCGTGGATCTCGTCGATCACGACCCGCTCAACGTTCTTGAGGTGCTCGCGCAGCCTCTTCCCCGTGAAAAGGACCTGAAGGGTCTCAGGGGTGGTTATGAGGATCTCGGGCGGGTTCCTGGACTGCCTGGACCTCTCGGCCTGGTCAGTGTCTCCGTGCCTGACCCCGACGGTCACGCCCAAGGCCCCCCCGTACTCCTCCATCCGCTTGAGCATGTCGCGGTTGAGCGCGCGGAGCGGGGTGACGTAGAGGCATCTTATCCCGGGCTTGCCCTTGCTCCGGAAGATCGCGTCGAAGACCGGCAGCATGGCCGCCTCGGTCTTGCCGATCCCGGTGGGCGCCACCAGGAGGACGTTGTCCCCCCGGGCTATCCGGGGCATGACGTCCCTCTGGGGGGCGGTCGGCTCGAATATCCCCCGCGCCTCGAGGGCGGAGGCGAGCTCTCTGCTCAGGATTTCAAAAGACATCTCAGATAAGGGGCGCCGGGGCGGGGCCCCGGCGCATGGCTCTCATCTCTTCCTGAGGGCCTTCAGGTTCTCTTTCACCGCGACGCGGATCTCGGCGGCCTGGGCCTCCCCGTCCGTGACGTCGCTCTCGCGGAAGGACAGGACGGCCCATCCGTCGCCTTCCAGCGCCTTCCTGGCCTCCGCGTCCTCGCTCTCGCCGTCCTTGAGCATGTAGACCGCGACCCGGGCCTTGACGAAGGCGACCGGGATCTGGCGGTCCCCGTAGTCCTTCCTGCACCTGAGGCCCTTGTTCCAGGCGGCCCTCCTGACCAGCGCGCCGGGGGACATGTCCGTGAACGCGTCCGCGTCTCCGAACTCGTCGCCCTCCGCATCCGCCGCGACGGGCTCCGCCGCGGGCGCGGCCGTCTTCTCTTCCGGCGCGGCCCTCGCCTCGGCCGGCGCCTTCGCGACGGGCTCGGCTTTGGCCTCCGCTTTCGCCTCGGGCTTGGGCTCGGCGGGCGCGGTGACCTTCAGGAGGATCTCCCCGAGGTCCATGACCTTCATCTTGGATCCTATCTTCTTCGCGCCCTGCATGAGGTTGGTGACGCAGAAGGGGCAGCACGTGACCACGATCTCCGCGCCCGTCTCCTCCGCGTCGCGTATCCTCTCCGCCGCGATGTTGACGGCGAAGTCGTTGTATTGGCTCTTGTACCCTCCGCCCGCGCCGCAGCACCTGGAGTTCTCCCTGGACTTCTCCATCTCCACGAGCTCTATGCCCTTGATCTTCTTGAGGACGTTCCTGGGGGCGTCGAAGACGCCCATGTGCCTGCCCATGTGGCAGGGGTCGTGGTACGTGACCTTCGCCTTGAACTCGTTGTTCAGCGGGAGCCTCCTCTCGCTTATGAGCTTCTCCGCGTACTGGGAGAAGTGGTACACGTTCTGCCCGGACCTGGCGTAGAACTTGCCGAAGTCGGTGGATACCGTCTTGAAGCATCCGGAGCAGGTCATGACCATGTCCTTCGCGCCCATGCCGTCCGCCCTCTCGACGACGGTCTCGGCGCACTCCAGCGATGACGTGTGCGTCCCGGTCCTCAGCAGCGGGGAGGAGCAGCACCACTCGTCCTCGCCGAGGGAGCTGACCTTGACCCCGCCGCGGTCGAGGATGCGGACGCCCGTCTGGGGTATCGCCTGCATCCTGTACGCGCCGGTGCAGCCCGCGAAGAATATCACGTCGGGCACCTTCGCCTTGGCGACGTCCTTGGGCCACCAGTCGTCCCTCTTCTCGGGGGGCTCCCCGTAGGGGTTGTGGCCCTCCGCGACCTTCTTCGCCATCCCCTTGTGGGCGGACATGGGCCCCGCGCCCTGGTCCACGATCCACTTCCTCATGGTCTCCCAGAACTCGACGAGGTGGATGTTGGCGTGGCAGACGACCTCGCAGTTCCCGCAGCCCGTGCACTTGTACATCGCGTCCACGAAGTAGGGGTTCAGGGTGACCTCCCTCTTCAGCAGCTTGTCGACGCCGCCGGCGGCGTACAGCTGGTTGATGTAGTATATCTTGCCCCTGGGGGTGACGGACTCCCAGGGCGTCTGGTTGTGGGCCTCGCAGACGCTTATGCAGTATCCGCACTGGAGGCAGGACGTCAGCTCCTTCTCTATGCGGGGCATCTTGGTTATCTTGGGAAGCTTTTCCTTGATGCTCGGTAGTTTTATCATTAAATTTGCCTCCAATTACGTATGAGCCGTCGCGCGGCGAATGAAGCGATTAACCGTGCGCACATATATTAAGGCTTTCGAAAAGCTTTGAAATATAGCCAGCGTCGCGCACGCAATTTTCCCGCGCGCGAGCGAAGCGGGTCCGCTCATGAATCCGACCTATAAGTCGGAAATGGAATTTTTCCGCACATTAGCGGAGGGGTTATAAGCCGGGGTGAATCATGCATCTGGCATGGGAGTTCTCAGGCTCAGGGTGGAGATGGCAAAGAGGCTGGCCGAGGCGGGCTGCGGCCGGGTCCGCATAGACGAGCAGTCCAGGAAGGCCCTCGGCCTGGAGGTGGGGGACGCGGTGTTGATACGCGGCAAGAAGGAGATCGTCGCGAGGGTGTACAGGGGGGAGCCCGGGGACAAGTCGGCCATAAGGATAGACGGCCCCACGAGGGCGGAGGCGGGCGTGAGCGTGGGGGGCTTCGTAGAAGTCGCGAAATGCGCATCCATGCCTGCCGAGAGGGTGGTCCTGGTGCCGAGGTTCCAGGACCGGAACGGCGCGTCCGACGCCCAGATGGCGAACGCGGTCAAGAGGAGCCTGGACGGCCGCGTGGTGGTCGAGGGGATGGACGTGCCCGTGCAGAGCCCCATGCTGGGCGCGGAGTTCCTCATGTTCGGGGTCGTGTCCACAGATCCCGGCGGCGCGGTGTCGGTCAGCGAGTCCACCGCCATACACGTCACGGACCGGGACAAGGCCGAGAGCATCCCGAAGGGGGGAGATCTCCGGCGCAACATGGTCACGTACGACAGCATAGGCGGCCTGGGCGCGGAGATCAAGCACATAAGGGAGATGATAGAGCTGCCCCTGAAGCGGCCGGAGCTATTCGAGCACATGGGCATAACCCCGCCGAAAGGGGTCCTGCTGTACGGCCCCCCCGGCACCGGCAAGACCCTGATCGCGGAGGCCATCGCCAGCGAATCGGGGGCGAAGCTGTTCTCCATCCGCGGCCCGGAGATCGTCAGCAAATACTACGGCGATTCCGAGAAGAAGCTGAGAGAGGTATTCATGAAGGCGGAGGCGAACACGCCCAGCGTGGTGTTCATAGACGAGATAGACTCCATCACCCCCAACCGGGACGGCGCGCACGAGCACGACGTGCGCCTGGTGGCGCAGCTGCTGAGCCTCATGGACGGGATGGGGAGGAGCAGGGTGGTCGTGATAGGCGCGACCAACCGCGAGGAGTACATCGATCCCGCGCTCAGGAGGCCGGGCAGGTTCGACAGGGAGATAGAGATCGGGGTTCCCGGCAAGACCGGGCGCAGGGAGATACTGGCGATACACACCAGGGGCATGCCTCTGGCGGGCGACGTGGACCTGGACAAGATAGCGGGGGCGACGCAGGGGTTCGTCGGGGCGGACCTGGCGGCCCTGGCCAAGGAGGCGGCCATGAAGCGCCTGGCCCGCGCCATGTCGGACGACGAGAACCTGTCCCCGGAGGCCATATCGTCCATGACGGTCTCCATGTCGGACTTCACAGGCGCCCTGGCGGGCATGGAGCCCAGCGGCATGCGCGAGGTCTCCGCGGAGATCCCGAAGGTCACATGGGGCGACATCGGGGGCATGGGCGAAGTCAAGAGGGTCCTGGAGGAGTTCTTCCTCCCGTCCGAGGACGGCAAGGCGTTCGAGCGCATGGGGATCAGGCCCGGGAAGGGCGTCCTGCTGTACGGCCCCCCCGGCACCGGGAAGACCATGATCGCCAAGGCGGCGGCCAACGCCGCCGGCTCCAACTTCATATCGGTCAGCGGCCCGGAGATCCTCAGCAAGTGGGCGGGGGAATCGGGGAAGGCCGTCAGGAAGCTGTTCAGGAAGGCCAGGCAGATGGCTCCGTGCATAATCTTCTTCGACGAGATCGATTCGATAGCCCGCAAGAGGGACGGGGCGGAGGGCAGGAGCATGGACTCCCTGGTGGCGCAGCTCCTGGTGATGATGGACGGGGTGTCCCCCATCGAGAAGGTGACCGTCATGGCGGCCACCAACCGCCCGGAGATCGTGGACCCGGCGCTGCTCCGCCCGGGCAGGATAGACCGCATGATCCTGGTGGGGAAGCCGGACAGGGCGGCCCGCCTCAGCATACTCGAGGTGCACGCGGGCCGCATGCCCCTGAACGACGGCGTGGACCTGGGGGCGGTGGCGGACGCCACGGACGGGTACGTCGGCGCGGACCTGGAGGCGCTATGCATGGAGGCGGGCATGATAGCGTACCGCGAGGGGGACATCAGCGTGTGGCAGAGGCACTTCGACGCCGCGCTGGAGACGGTTGGCCCGTCGGTGGACGAGGCGACGTTCGAGGAGTACGCCAAGATGGGCAGGGAGATGAGGAAGAGGCGCAAGAGCGCATGGGACGGGTCCCAGCTGTACGGGTGACGACATGGGCGACAGGATGTTCCTGAGAGAGCTGATCGGGCTGGAGGTGGAGACCATATCGGGCAGGCGCGTGGGGACGCTGGAGGATCTGGTGGTGGACACGGACGGGGGCGCGATAAGGTACCTGCTGGTCTCCGCGTCCGGGAGCGTCTTGGGCTCCGCCCACAGGGTGGACGAGCGCGGCAGGATCGTGGTGGAGACGGACAGGATACGCGTAGAGGGCTCCAAGATCGTGATCAACTGAGGGGCCGCCGCCCGTCCGCGCGCCTCATGGCCAGGATCATGTTCTCCGCGATCCTGCGGACCACCGGCACCGAGACGGAGTTCCCCGCCTGCCTGTACTTGTGGGACGCGCTCATCTCGGCGAACGCGAAGCCGGGGGGGAACCCCTGGAACCCGAGGCACTCCTCGGGGGAGAGCTTCCTTATGCCGAAGCGGTCCCGGATCAGGGGGACGTTGTGCCCCCCGCCGCCCATGTTCGCCGTCAGGGTGGGGCAGACCCCGCTCTTGTTCTCGCGGACGTACGTGCGCCTCCACTGGTATACCGAATCCGGGCTCCCCATGGCGGCGTCGAGGGCGGCGTAGATGGGCGACTTCTCGGTGTAGTACAGCGACGGGTCCCCGCGGACGCTCGGATCGGCCACATCGCGGATGCCGATCTCCAGGGGGACCGGCGGCGGGAAGGCGAAGCCCTCCATGTCCGCCGGGTCCCTGAACGCGGCGATGTAGACGCGCTCTCTGTTCTGGGGCACGCCGCCGCAGTCCTTGGAGTTGAGCACCGCGTGCGCGACCGAGTATCCGCGGCCACGGAGGCACTGCAGGACGCTTTCGAACGTCCTCCCCTCGTCGTGCCCGACCAGGTTCTTCACGTTCTCCAGCAGGACCGCCCTGGGGCTCTTGGCGCCGATCATCCTGACGACCTCGAAGAACAGCGCCCCCCTGTCGTCGCCGAACCCCTTCCTGTATCCCGCCACCGAGAACGCCTGGCATGGGAACCCCGCGGTCAGCACGTCCATATCCGGGACGGACGAGGGATCGATGCCCCTGACGTCTCCCTCCACGAGGTACTCCGACCCGAAGTTCTTCCGATAGGTCTCGCAGGCGAGGTGATCCAGCTCGTTCGCCCAGACCATCTCCGCGCCCGCATCCCTGAACGCGAGGCATATCCCGCCTATGCCCGCGAACATGCTCCCGACCCTGTATGCGGGCCCTCCGCCGGCGCCCTCGCCGCATCCGCCTCCTCCTCTCATCTCGACTGCTCCTCGACCGCTCCCATGCGATGGGCCGCGGGATATATAATCTGATCCAGGCGCGCGCGGATCCCCGCGACGCGTCACGGATCGAGAGATTTGACCATGTACGCCCCCTCTCTCTCATACCCTATGGCCTCGTAATACCTCCTCGCGCCTATGCCGCTGGTGACCCTGAGCCTGTCCATGCCCCCCGCCCTCGCGGCGCGCTCCGCTTCGGCCATGAGCGCCCTCCCGAACCCGCGGTGCTGCCATTCCCCGTCCTCCCCTATGGGGGCGGTCTTGCCGAAGACCTTCAGCTCGCGGACGGTGGCCCTGGAATCGATCCTCAGGCGGGCGTACCCCGCTATGGAGTCCCCCCGCTCCAGCGATATGAACTTCTCCGTCCCCCCGCTGGCGCGGTACTCCGCCGTCTTCATCTCCACGCCGCCCTCCCTGTCCGCGCCGGTGCGGCCCACCTCCCTGCACCGGATGCACCTGCACCCCCTCCCCTCCGACGACATCCTCTCCTGGACCAGCTGCCTCAGGTTGCTCTTGAGGATCCCGGCGGCTATCTGCGGCGCGGGGATGTCGCGCTGGATCCTCTGGATCCTGGCGTACTCGGGCACCGCCGCCTTCATGTCCGAGAGGAGCCTCACGGCCGTCTCGACGTCGTACGGGACGTACCTGCCGTCGGCCCACATGTCGTAGAGCCCGGTCCCCTCGACGACCAGGGCGGGGTAGATCTTCAGCATGTCGGGCCTGAAGTCCTCGTCGCCGAACACGCGGGAGAAGCATTCCAGATCCTTCTCCGGGGACGACCCGGGCAGCCCCGGCATGATGTGGTAGCAGACCTTCAGCCCCCTCTCCTTGCACTCGCGGGTGGACGCGGCGACCTCGCCCACGCCGTGCCCCCTGCCGGCCGCCTCCAGGATCGCGTCGTCGAGTATCTGGACCCCCAGCTCGACCCTGGTGGCCCCCAGAGCCATGGCGGCGTCGATCGCCTCCCCGCGGAACGCGTCGGGGCGCGTCTCCACGGTCAGGCCCACGCACCTGCGGGAGGCCGCCTCGTTCACGGACTGAGCCTCCTCCAGCGTGGCGGAGTCCTCTCCGTTCATGGCGTCCAGGCACCGGCGGACGAACCATTCCTGGTACTCCGCGCTCCGGGAGGTGAACGTGCCCCCCATGACGACCAGGTCTATCTTGTCCGTCTTGTGCCCGATCTCGCCCAGCTGCCTTATGCGGTCGGACGCCTGGAGGTACGGGTCGAAGCCGTTCCTCTCGGCGCGCCTGGCGGCGGGCTCCTTCCCGGTGTATGACTGGGGGGAGTCCACCCCCCCGGGGCAGTACATGCACTTCCCGTGGGGGCACGGGTGCGGGGACGCCATGACGGCGACCACGGCCACGCCGCTGGCGGTCCTCACGGGCTTCTTGACCAGGAGGGGCTCCATAACATCCAGCTCGCCCCCGCGGGCCTGCGACAGGATCTCGGAGTTGGGGGGCACCTCGGCCAGCCCCAGCTCCCTGCACAGCCTCATCTTGAGGGCCTGCAGGCCGTCGCGGTCGGACACCTCGCCGCGGATCGCGGCGTCTATGACGCGCCTGCCGAGGCCGCGGTCGCCGCTCATTTCCGTCCCGCGCTCGCCAGGGCCTGGAAGTGGGCCACGGTCTTGCGGTAGTTCTCCATGGCCATGGCCACGTTGGACTCCGTGAAGCTCCACGCCTTGGACAGGTCGCCGTACCTTATCCTGTACCCCTTGCGGGGCGCCCCGTTGAAGTCCACGTCCGCGCTCTCGAGGAGGTCCATGGACTTCAGCTTGTTTATGTGCCTGTACACGGTGGGCTTGGTGGTCCCGAGGAGGGCGGACAGCTCCTCCACCGTCCACGCCTTGCCCATGTTGCCCATGAAGAACTCCATGAACAGGCGGTACGGCACGCTGTCCCTCACCCCGTCCGCGCTCGTCTTCGGGTCGTACCCCTTGGGGATGTACCCTATCTGCACAAGGAAAGTCTCTGCCAGCACCCCTATGTCCCCCTCTCCGCTCAGAGGAGTGTTGCTAACGACCTGAAGCTCGAACATGCTATCGCCCAGCGATATAATTTAAGCATATATTTTAATTTGTTCAGATGAGGCCTTTAACCGCCTCGAGGGCCTTGAACACGCTGCTGAGGGGCATGACAGGGGACACGGGGATGGACAGGATCTTCTCCACCGTGAGCGCGATGACCGGGGCGCACACCACGGCGAGTGCGCCCTCGCGCTCGGCGCGGACGGCGGAGATTATCGCGTCCTCGACGGTGTATATCGTGTATTCCCGGATGTTCACCGCGACCCCGTTCACGTCCATGGTCCTGGGCAGGGACTCCAGGAAGGACGGCGCGGCTATGACCGCCACGAAGCAATCCTCCCCGTCGCGGGAGAGCGCCCTGAGGGCCTTCACGATCTGCCTTATGGTGCGCAGGTTGGGCTCGCGCTTCTCCTCCAGGATCTTGTACATGGTGCTCTGGGACACCCCGGACACGGCGCAGAATTCGCTGAGCGTCATGTCCAGCTCGTCGGCCAGCATGCTCCTGAGGGCCTTCTGGAACCCGCCCTCCTCCCTGAGCATGGACGAGACCAGGTCCTCCACGGTCACGATCCCGCCCCCTTGGAGTAATCCGCCGCGTTGGAGCCCGCCACCGCCCCCTGGCCCACCGCCCTGGCCACCTGCCAGGGCCTGCCCGTGACGTCCCCGCACGCGAAGACCCCCGCGACGGACGTCCTGCAGCCGCCGTCGACCTTGACGGAGTCGTCCGGCTCGGGCATTATCCCGAGATCCATGGCCAGGTCCGCGGAGGACCTGCCGCCCAGCTCTATGAACACGCCGCGGGCGGGGATCTCCGTCCCGTCGGCGAGCGCCACGGATTCCACGCCTGCGGACCCGGATATCCTGACGGGCCTGCCGACGGCCAGGGCGGCCCCCGCCCTCCGCGCCCGCTCCACCAGGATCGGGTCGGCGGCGACGCCGTCGGCGATCCAGCGGACCTCCGAGGCGTATCCCGTCATCAGCTCCGCGGCGAGCGCGGCCTCGGAGTCCCCCCCGATCACGACCACGGGCACGCCCTTGTAGAAGTTGCAGTCGCAGGACGCGCAATAGCTGACGCCCTTCCCGAAGAGCTCCTTCTCCCCGGGTATGCCCAGGCTGTTGCGGGAGACCCCGGTCGCCAGCACGACGGCCCTCGCCGAGATCTCGGCCCCGGATTCCAGCGACGCGGAGAAGGAGCCGCCGGCGGCGGACGCGGAGACCGCGTTCTTGCCGATCGCGGAGCACCCCGCGGCCTCCGCCTGAGACAGCCCCTTCGCCAGCAGCGCGGACCCGTCCTCCGGCCCGCCGGTCCCGAAGTAGTTCTCTATCTTCGCGCCGGCCATCGCGCTGTTCCCGGCCTTGCCGAGCAGGACCGTCCTCGCCTTCCTCCTGGCGGAATGGATCGCGGCCTGGATCCCGGCGGGCCCGGACCCTATGACCATCACGTCGAAGTCCATCAGAGCGCGCTCTCGATTATGTCTTCCTTCTGCCTCAGCCCCACCAGGGTGTCCACCAGGACGGCGTCCTTGAAGACCAGGATGGTGGGTATCGCCCTTATGGAGTACTTGAGGGAGGTGTTCCTGTTCTCGTCCACGTTGAGCTTCGCCACGCCCGCCTTGCCGGCGAGCGTGTGCGCGACCTCTTCGATGATGGGGCCCATGCGCATGCAGGGCCCGCACCACGGCGCCCAGCAGTCGATGATCGCAACTGGGTTGTCTCTTACGAATGCGTCGAACGTCTCATCTGTCAATTCGAGTACCATGGTATAGCCTTCGCTTCGGGCCAATCATTATAATACGATAAAAAGCTGAGGGGGCGGTGCCATGCTGGAGAACGCGTCCGAGATAAGGGGCCTGGAGGTCTACGGGCCCGACGGGGTATTCATAGGCGTGGCGGACGAGCTCATACTGGACATCCTGAAGATGCGCGTGCACGGCATCTTCGTTCAGGAGGCGAACCCCGCCCGGGTGGAGGAGGGGCTCTCGATATCGATACCCATGCGGTGGGTCCGCAGCGTGGGCGACATAATAATCCTCAACAGCTTCCCGGGATACGTGGCCGGGCCAGGGTCATGAGACGCTGAATCCCTTCATCCTCTTGGCTATCTCGTCTATGTCCGCGCCGTACAGCGCGGAGAGCTCGGAGTGGAGCCTCTCCATGCGGTCCGCCCCGCGGTCCGCGCCCTTGGCGCGGAGCTTCTCCACGGAGCGCGAGTGGCGCACGACCCTGTCGCGGCTCACCAGGTTGTCGGCGTGGGCGACGATCTTCTGCTCGATGGTGCGGGGGATGTAGTCCCCGGGGGGGAGCCCGTACTCCCTGACGTCCGCGTCGTCCAGGCCCGCGCCCGTGTGCCTGCGGACTATCTCCACGAGCTCGTCCGGGAACCCCATGCCCGCCAGCATGTCGGCGCCGACCGTCGCGTGCATTATGGTGTTGTCCCTGGACCTGCCTATGTCGTGCAGGAGCGCGCCGGCGGCCACCAGCCCCCCGTCCGCCCCGGGTATGCCCGCGGCGATCTCGGCCGCGACGGCGTGGACGGTGCGGCAGTGGCGCACCACGGACGCGTCGCACCCGGCAGCGGCCAGGGTCGCCAGGCACTCCGCCTCGTCAGGGATCCCTTTCTTCAACTCTCTTCCCCCTTTCTTCGGGAATCACGGTCATCTTGCCCCCGCGGTCCGAGTACAGCGCGGAGCCGGCGGTCAGCCGGTCCATGAATATCGCCAGCGCGGCGATCTCCGAGTGGGGCTGGTTGCCCACCGATATGTTCAGGTCGGCCCGCTCGTACACCTCGAACGGCACCTTCTCGGCGCCGACGACGATGAGCAGGTCCTCCCCCTCCGAGATCTTGGAGAGCCCCTCCTCCAGCCTCTGCCCGTACATGGTGAGGTGGACGACCCTCCCCTCGAAGCTTTTGGCGACGTCCTCCCAGCGGACTCCCGTCTTTACGGAGAAGCCCCCGCCGAACCTCTCGGAGACGCTCCTCACGTTCTCCTCCAGGACCTCGTCGCGGGTGTCCACGAACGCCCCGGAGGCGCCCAGCGCCCTGGCGGCCAGGAGCACGTGCGTCGTCACCCTCTTGTCGCGCTGGGGGCGATGGCCTATGCGCATGACCCAGACGGACATCTCACTCTTCTCTTATAAGCTCGATGCGGTGGCCGCGGTAGTCCATCTTCATAGATCTGCGGACTATGCTCTTCAGCATCGTGGACGAGAGCCCGAGCGTCTCGGCTATGTCGCCGGAGAACCTCCCCTCCTTGCCCACGAGCTCTATGATCTTCGCTTCGATGGCCGAGAATTCCTCGTCGCTCATCATCGCCGCGGCGAGCACGTCGCTTATCTCGTAGACGGGCCACTGGGCGTTTATGCTGAAGGAGCCGTAGTACGTATGGTAGGATTTCTCGGGATAGTTGCCCCCCACGGACACCCATCTTGTCTCAACGAGCTTCATCTTCTCAAAAAACACGATCGCCTGTCTTCCCTCGGGACCGAACTTCTTCTCGATCTCGTCGGCGGTCCTCCATTCCAAGGTCACGTCTTTCAATACATCTCGTTTTATAGGAGTGTCGACAGATCTGAGCATTTGAACTAGTTCAGAAGGCTCGTTGATGACCTTTATCCTATTCATGAGGGGCAAATCAATACGTCATCGGTATATAAACGTTGGCGAATAATGGCCGCATTCCGCCCTGAACGAGTAGGATTTGCCCGCCCATATGTGGAGAAAAAACGGGCCGCCAGCGCGCGAAAGCTGAGATACCCAGACGCCCGGGGGACGCCCGCCGGACATGGGGGCGAGCCGCGGGGAGCGGGGGGTCAGCGCAAGAATATCGAGGCCATCCCAGACCCCCTCGCGGGCGCATAATCGCCTGCGGGCAGACGGGGTTCACCTAACCGCGGGGGTCCCTCGCCCTCCCATGGAGAGCGCATGCGTATCGTCGGATCTCGCTCTCGGCGGATCATCCATCCGTCGCATCTCCGGAACCAGAAAGAGCGCGACCCGCGGGGCGAGGCCGCGTCATATGAAGAGCCAATTGGCGACCATGGTTGCGACGAAGACGGCTATCGGGACCAGCACGGAATACCTCTTCATGCTGTCCGCAAGGGCGTGCGTGTCCCCGTTGCAGTGAACCGCATAAAGCGCGTCCGCCGCCTCCGAGCGGTTATCGAACGTCTGCATGCGCCACTCATAGTCTGGCAGGTTCTCTTTGAAGATGCGCAGAAAGTTCGCGCCATATGTCAAATAGCCTTTAACGGCTCCGTATTGCTCATGGATCACTCTATTGGCTCTCTTTCTTCTCAAGCCGGGTTTGCAGAAAGGCGGTTGGAGGCTGATGTGCCTCCCGAGTTCTACGAGCCTTTCGCCGGATATATCGTCAAATGCATCTGCTATGCATGCCAAATGATCGGATCCGAGCGCACTTGTCACTCCTATGCTCTCTTCCTGTTTGTTCTCGCACCACCAGTAGGTGAAATGATGCGTGTCCTCATGAAACAGAGCCTTGAATTGGAGATAGATATGGCGGGCAATATGCTTGACCATGTCTTTGCGGATCTCTCTCGAATCCCCGTCGAAATCCATGTCTATTGAGATCAGCCCTGTGTCGAAGATAGCGATCGACGCTCTGAGCAAGTATTCTTTCGATGCCGCGCGGTTCGAGAGAGGCTGTTCAGGGGCGTGAAATATCAGACCTTCCGGCAGGGCGACCGATACCGATATCGAGGGGGCCCCATACTTGAAACTAGCCGCGTCTATCTTCAGGTCCAGCTCACTAGTCCCGTTTGTAGCGCATCCGGGACGTTGCTCGCATCCGGGATTATTGTTCGCGTATTCGCTCTCTATGTACACTTTTACCCTGTCTTCCGGCCAATCCGATCTGAATGAGAGGCTCAGATGAGGTATCCACGAATAAAACCGCAGGCTCTCACCATTTTCTATCGGATGCCAGATGCGCCAGCCCCAATTCCGTCGTCCTTATGGTCTCCGCCATCTCGTCGAGGGAGATCCCGCTCCTCAGATACCCTTTGTTCTTGAGGGATCTAGTCAAAGATTCGCTGTGGTTCTCGTAGTCAGCGACCTTGCCTCCCCTGTAGTATTCGAGTATGGCGGTCTTTTTCCTCTCCAGCGCGGTGCTCGTCATGTCCCTTTCTCCAGACCTCGGCGCGATGCGCGCGCCTCCCTAACCCATAGGCGCGCGCCTCGAAGGATCCACTGACGCGCATGGCGTGCGGCCAAATAAAATTATCGCCGTCGGGTCAGGTCGCTGGCTAAGAGCCGCCGTGCGTCGGGAATCGGTGAGAAAAAAAGGAAAAGCAGTCCGACCGCGAACGGTCGGACCGCGTCGTTTACTGCGGAACGGGCTGCCCCGTCCTGACCGTCGCGGCCCCGCTCCAGTTGACGGGCCATCCGGACGGCACGGAATCCGCCTGAAGGTCTATGTATTGGAGGGAGGTGCATCCGGTGAACGCGTTCGCCCCCATGGTCGTCACGCTGGACGGTATGAACGCGGTCGTGATCCCCGTGCAGCTCCTGAACGCGTTTTGGCCTATCTGGGTCACGCTGGACGGCACGACCAGCGCCCCGGAGATCTTCGAGCATCCCTGGAACGCCTGGTTCCCGATCATGGTCAGCTTCGAAGGCAGGACCAGGATGCCCGTCAATCCGGAGCAGTTCTGGAACGCGTTCGCCATGATCTTCATCTGGTCGTCCCCGTCTTCGAAGGACAGGGGCCCGAGCTTCGAGCATCCCTCGAACGCATACGTGGATATCGTGATCACCTTCGCCGGGATGTCCAGTGAGCCAGTCAGCCCGGAGCAGCCTCTGAAGGAGGCCGAGCCTATCTCGGTCAGTTCGCTATCCTCCCCGAAGGACAGAGACTCGAGCTTGGCGCACCCGTTGAACGCGTTGGTGCCTATTTTCTCGACGCTGGCGGGTATCTCGAGATCCCCTCCCAGCGCGACGCATCCGCTGAACGCGTCCTGCCCTATCCCCGTCAGCAGGCTCTCGTCTCCGAAAGAGATCGAATTCAGCTTGGCGCACCCGTTGAACGCCCAGTCCCCTATGATCTCCACGCTCGCCGGGATCTCCAGGTCGCTGGAGAGCTTGGCGCAGGACCTGAACGCCTGGTTGCCTATGCTCTTCAGGCCGCTCCCGGGCGCGAAGTCCAGGGACTCCAGGTTGGAGCACTTGTAGAACGCGTATTGTCCGATGGTCTCCACGGTCGCCGGGATGGATATCCCGGTTATGGCCGTCGAGTTGCTGAACGACTGCTTGCCGGAAGTCGATCCGTTCGGTATGGACACGACCTTGACCCCCGACACGTACTCGGGTATCGCGACGTATCCGGACATCTCCGCGGTCTGGGATATGGACAGCCCCCCGTCTACCTCGCTGTAGGCCAGGCTCTGGGACCCGGTCCAGTATGCGTAGAGGTCCAGGCCGCTCATGAGCGTCCAGACCCCGCCGGCATAGGGCGTCTCGTTATCGGGGTCGTCGGATCCGGCATAGATGTTCACGCCGCCAGGCATCAGGAACCATCCCGCGAAGCCGTAGCCCTCCCTGGACGGCGATATCAGGTCGTACTGCTGCCCGTAGTAGGCGTAGCGCGTCTCCACGTCCCCGCTCGCGGCGGACATGTGGTAGGTTATCACGAAGCGGTCGGGGCTCCACCTCGCGTAGAGGGTCACGTCCCCGGTCACGCGGTCTGACGCAAAGCTCCATTGGACCGTCAGGGACGCGTCCCTGTACCATCCGCCGAAGCCGTAGCCCGTCTTGGACGGCGCAGGGGGCTCGGCTATGCGCGAGCCGTAGTCCACTCCCGTTATGTCCGGGATCGGCGTCCCCCCGCCCGCGTCGAAGCTCACCCTGTAGGAGGGCTCCTCCGCAGACGCCAGCGCCTCCCATTTGGCGTAGAGGGTCACGTCGCCGTAGACCCTGTCCGTCGCGAAGCTCCACGGCACTGTCAGGGACTGGTCCTTGAACCATCCCATGAAGGCGCGCCCGCCCCACGCGGGCGCCCCCGGGTATCCCACGGTCGATCCGTCCTGCGCCTCAGACGGGGCCACGTGGGACCCGCCCATGGAGTTGTAGGTCACGGTGTGCGTCGCGGGCTTCGCGATCTCTCCGCCCCCTCCGCCATCTTCCTCGCTCCCGGCCGCGGCGTACGCGGCGACGCATATGACCGCGGCGACCGCCACGAGGGCGGCGATCGCCAGCGCTATGCGCGTTCCTTTCGCTATAGGTTCATCTCTCATACAGTATCCCCCCCGCCACAGCGGGCCTCCGGTAATCGCTATCTGGCTCTCAGCCGAACCTTCCCGACACGTATCTCTCGGTGAGCTCGCTCTTCGGGCTCTTGAACACGTCCTCCGTCTTCCCGAACTCCTCCAGCCTGCCGAGGTACATGAAGCCGGTGTAGTCGCTTATGCGCGCCGCCTGCTGCATGTTGTGCGTGACCGCCACCACGGTGTAGCTCTTCTTCAGCTCCGTGGCCAGCTCCTCGATCTTCGCCGTCGCCAGGGGGTCCAGGGACGCGGTCGGCTCGTCCATGAGTATGACCTCGGGGTCGACCGACAGCGCCCTGGCGATGCAGAGCCTCTGCTGCTGCCCCCCGGACAGGCCCAGCGCGGACGTGTCCAGCCTGTCCTTGACCTCGTCCCACAGCGCGGCCTTCCGGAGGGACTCCTCCACGATCTCCCCCAGCTTCGCCTTGTCTGTCACGCCGTGGACCTTGGGCCCGTACTCTATGTTGTGCCTGATCGTCATGGGGAAGGGGTTCGGCCTCTGGAACACCATGCCCACCTTCTTCCTCAGCTCCAGCACGTCCGCCCCCTTCGCGAACACGTCCTTCCCGTTGAACATGACCGTCCCCTCGGTCCTGCACCCGTCCACCAGGTCGTTCATCCTGTTGAACGTCCTGATCAGGGTGGACTTGCCGCACCCGGACGGCCCTATCAGCGCGGTTATCCTGTTCTTCTTTATCGGGATGTCCACCCCGAACAGGGCCTGCTTCTTGCCGTACCAGACGTCCAGCCCGTCGGCCTCCATTATGTTCTCCTCGAATTCCATCTCCATCACCCGCTGGCGAACCTGCCGTACCTGTGCCTCGCGTAAGAGGCGGCGGCGAACAGGGTCCCCGCTATGATCAGAAGGACCAGCGCGGTCCCGTACTGCATGGTCGCCGATCCCGGCACCTCCGTCGCGAGGTAGTAGAGGTGGTACGGCAGGGCCATCACCGGCTCCATGACCGATACCCCCGCCACCGCCTTGAACGCGACGGCGGCCGTGAACATTATCGGGGCGGCCTCCCCCATGGACCTCCCTATGCCCAGGATCATCCCGGTGATTATCCCGCCCATGGCGGCCGGGACCACGACCTTGTCTATGGTCTGCTTCTTGCTGGCGCCCAGCGCCATCGACGCCTCGGTGAGGTCCGCGGGCACCGCCCGCACGGCCTCCTCCGTGGTCTTCACTATCGTCGGCATTATCATGAGGGCCAGCGTGACGCACCCCCCTATCAGCGTGTACCCCATGCCGAGCCATATCACCATGACGGACATCCCGAACAGGCCGAATATGATGGCCGGGGTCCCGTTGAGTATGTCTATGGCCTGGCGGAGGGTCCCGGCGAACCTGCCGTCGCCGGCGTACTTCGCGAGGTATATGCCGCAGAGCACCCCGAGGGGCACCCCTATGGCGGCGGTCCCCGCCATGAGCTCCAGCGTCCCGACTATGGCGGGCCCGATCCCCCCGGCCCTGCCGGAGCTGAGGGGCGCGTCGAACAGGAACTCCGGGCTCAGCGCGGGGAGCCCCTTGAAGACGATTATGCCCACGATGGCCGCCAGCACGGCCACGACCAGGGCGACCGTGGCCCAGAGCGAGGCGTACACCGCCTTCTGCGTCATCCCCGCCCCGATCATGCGGGACAGCCTCTTCCTGAGCAGGAACAGGGCCGCCAGGGCCCCCGCGGCCGCGGCCGAGGCGCCCGCCCCGGCCACCAGGGACAGCATCATATACGCGAACCCGAACGCCGCCAGGGCCATGGCCGCCTCGGACACGATCCCGAAGTACGGCGCGACGGGCCTCGCGGCGGCCGCCGCCATGGCGGACAGCCTGCCCGACCTGAGGTCCCCGGTCATCTTGGCCTTGGTCCTCTTGACTATCTTCTTGGACGCTATGTTAACGGCCACGACCATCGCCATGAGTATCAGGGCGGTGAAGAACAGGGCCGAGAAGTGGAGGCTGCCGAACGAGACCTCGGACATCTCCAGGGCTATGTTGGACGTGAGCGTCCTGACCGTGCTGAACACGTTCCACAGGGGCTCGGGGACCAGCGCGGTGTTGCCCGTGACCATCATGACCGCCATGGTCTCGCCGAGGGCCCTGCCGACCCCCAGCATGGCCGCCGCGGCTATGCCGGACACGGCCGACTTCAGGAGCACGTTCCTGGTGGTGTGCCATTTGGTCGCGCCCAGGGCCATGGACGCCTCCCTGTACGAGCGGGGGACGGCGGCCAGGGAGTCCTGGGACACGGATATTATCGTGGGAAGGGTCATTATCCCCAGCACGACGGATCCCGCGAGCCAAGAGGACCCGTAGGACAGCTGGTCCGGGAAGAGGTCCAGCATGAGCGGGATGAGGAACATCATCCCGATGAATCCGAAAACCACGCTGGGTATGCCCGCGAGCAGCTCGCACGCGGGCTTGAGTATGTTCCTGACGCGGGGGGACGCCACGTCGTTCATGTATATCGCGACCCCCAGCCCCGCTGGGAGCGCGAACAGTATCGCCCCGCCCGTGACCAGGGCGGTCCCCGTTATGAGCGAGAGCGCGCCGTAGGCTCCCTCGCTGGGGATCCAGTCGAACCCCGTCAGGAACTCGACCGCGCCTATCTCGGAGACGGCGCGCCAGCCGTTGAGGGCTACGAAGATTATTATAAAAAAGAGGATGGCGGCGGTCGCCGCGGCGGCCGCCAGGAGGGCCGCCCCCGGCCTCTCCCTCCGCTCGTCGAACCCCTCCTCGCGCTCCCGCCCGAAGAAGGGGAGGTATCGGGATACCGATGCCTCGCCCGCCGCGTCGTCGCCCGCCATCCGAGATCACCTCAGGGGGACGAACCCGAACTCGCCGACCATCTTCTGGCCCTGAGGGGACAGGATCCAGTTGATGAGCGCCGCCGGCGCGCCCTGGGGCGTGCCCTTGGTCGCCAGTATGAGGTTCCTGGACAGGGCGTAGGTCCCGTTCAGGACGGTCGAGGACGACGGGGTGATCCCGTTGACGGAGACGCTGGTTATTTTGGACGCGTCTATCTCCGACAGGGCGCCGAGGTTGATGTAGCCTATGCCGCCGGACACGTTGGTGACCTGCTGGAGCATCGCCCCGGTGGACGCCTGCGTGGAGTAGGTGTTGTACTTGTCCTTGCTGAAGCCGGAGACGCCTCCGAGTATGGTGTCGAGGCAGTCCCTCGTCCCGGAGCCCTCCTCCCTTATGACCGGCTTGATCGCCCCCGCGACGCCGCCGACCTGGCTCCAGTCGGTGTACGTCCCGGAGTAGATCTTGGCCAGCTGGTCGATCGTCAGGTTGGTCACGCCGGCCTTCTTGTCCACGATTATGACCACTGCGTCCTTGGCTATGGTCGTGGAGGTAAGGCTGGATTCGCTGGAGCTCAGGTCCCTGGACAGCATGCCTATGTCGGCGGTGCCGTCCATGGCGGACTTGGCCCCGACCCCGGAGCCGCCGCCTGTTATGTTGAGCGTGATGTTGGTGTATTTCTGGAATTCCGACTGCATCTCTACCATGAGGGGCTGGACTGTGGTGGAGCCCGTCACGGTGACGGTCTCGCTCTTCTCAGACCCCGAGAACGCGGCGTAGCCTCCGGCGATGCAAACGATCGCCGTGACTATGACCGCCAGGATTGTCATTGTTCTGCTTTCCAAGGTTTTCACCCTGTTTGATCGTCATATCGCGTCCAGCTATATACCTTCTCGACATAATATATTAAAAAAATATAAAATATATCTTTAATATATACCTATGTATCCGTCTATCGATATTTGGATACCATTAAATCCGATTAGAAAATATCTAATACGCATGGATACGAGGCGCGTTCAGATCACGGGCGGATCGTCGTACATGGTCACCCTCCCGAAGGAGTGGGCGGCGTCCGTCGGGCTCAGGAAGAACGACCCCATAGGGGTCCGCCCGAACCCCGACGGGAGCCTCGTCCTGTACCCCAAGAACGTGGTCCCCGAGGCGAGGCAGACCGTGAAGAAGATAGAGGTGCCCGAGTCCATGGACAAGGACCAGCTGTACCGCCAGCTCGTAGGCGCGTACATAGCGGGGCACGGGTCCATCCTGGTCTCGTCCAAGAAGCCCCTGTCCATACAGGCGGTGGACACGGTCACGTCCTTCACCCAGACCTCCATAGGGTTCGAGGTGGTGGAGGAGGACGAGGCGCGCATCGTCGTCAAGGATCTCATGGACCATGCGGAGATGAGGCCGATCCGGAGCATAGAGCGGATGAGGGTCCTGGTCAGGAACATGCTCTCGGACGTGTTCGAGACCGCGTTCACGGGAGACCCGTCGCTGGTCAGGGACATGGAGTCCAGGGACGTGGAGGTGGACCGCATACACTGGCTGGTGGCCCGCCAGTGCAGCATATACCAGAAGAACGCCTCCCTGCTCAGGAACACGGACATAACCCTGGGGCAGGTGACGATGTGCCTGTCGCTGAGCCGCGTCATGGAGAGGATAAGCGACCACGCCGTGCTCGTGTCCGAGTTCCTCGTCGGGATCCCGAAGCAGTCGGGCGCGGTGGACGTGGACCGCCGCCTGCAGGAGATCGGGAAGGGCATCCTGGAGCTGTTCAACTCGTCGGTCAACGGCTGGATGAGCAGGGACATCGCGGCCGCCGACCGCTGCATAAGGGCGGGGGAGGCGACGGTGGAGATGATAAGGGGGCTCTTCGGCAGCGACACGGGCCTGGACCGGGACACGCTGTCCGCGTCCAGCCTCATAGCTAGCAGCTCGAGGAGGATAGCGGAGTACTGCATGGACATCTCCGAGATGGCGATAAACGCCGCCATGGAGTGACCTCCCCCGCCGTAGCCAAGTTTTATTAATGGAATCAATAATGTCGATCCGATGGCGAAAGAGAAGGCCCCCGACCTCAGATTCCAGTGCCTCAACTGCTACAGGGTGCACCGCGGCGGCGACGCAGAGAAGAAAGCCCTCGACTGCTGCGGATCCTTCATACAGGGGTACTGGGCGAACTACGCCAGGTGGGGAAGGCAGAAGTGGTACGGCCGCTGACCGCGCCCCGTTCATGATATAAATCGGGAGCGCGATACGCGCTCATGTCCGGCGCATCGATGCTTGAGAAGGCGGTCGGCGAGCTCGAGCTCCTGAGGAGGCACATGCGCACGCTGAACGCCGTCAGGGAGTTCCAGCCGGTCGGCATAATCAGGCTCTCCGAGATCATGGGGCTGCCCAAGCACGAGGTCAGGTACTCCCTCAGGCTTCTGGAGAGGGAGGGCCTCATAGTCGCGACCGCGGAGGGCGCGACGGAATCCCCCGCATGCGCCGGGTTCATGGCTTCGCTGCCCGGGCGCCTGGACGAGGTGTCCCGGGAGATCGAGGCGCTGAGGGCGGAGATTTCAGGCGACGCAAACATTTAATATCAGTCAGCCTTTCGCAGTCCCACATAGGCCGTTGTAGCTCAGCAGGTAGAGCGTGGGACTGTTAATCCCAAGGTCCACGGTTCGATCCCGTGCGACGGCGCCATCAGCTTTAGCTCTGGCTATATGTTTTTCCGCCTTTGGAATTCGGGCGCAGTCCGGCGTCTCAACATCGCAAACCCCAGCATCGACGAGAGCGCGAGCGTTCTTTTTCGCAACCGATAGCCTCTTGCGCCCATAGAACTTCTCAGTCGTCACGGTCGAACCGTGCCCCATAAGAACGCTCGCGTCCTCTATGTCCAGGCCCCGATCTATATAGCGCTGGCCGAAGTCGCGCCTGCATTTGCTAAGAGCAAACGCGAACCCCACATCCTCCTCTACCATCGACTTGAGCGAACGGAAGCGCTGCGACGACAGCGGGGCGCCACCCGTCCGCATCGAAGGAAAAAGGGCCCCTCCCTCGACGCCCTCCTCGAAGCAAAAAGCGGCGCGCCCTTCAAGATAAGCCTCGAACAGGGGGCGGAGCCTGACGGGAACCGGGACGCTCCGCTCCTCTCCGTAAGTCCCCTCCCCCTTGGGATGGCGGACAGTGAACTCCATTGAATCCAAGTCCAAATCACGGACGGACGCCATGCGGGCCTCCTTTGCGCGACATCCGCAACAAACACACAGGCACACGGCCGCGTATGCGCGGATCATTCTGCGCTCCCCCGATGCGACCGCAGCGACGGCCCCAGCCATGATCCCATCGAACTCCGCATCGGTGAAAGACTCGTGGCGGACGTTCGCGCCGGACGGCTTGAGCGAAGGATATCTCAAAAGGCAGTGCTTGACGGCACCGTTGCCGACAAAATCGAAGAGAGCGCGCATGGCGGATACCTCCTTGCGATACTCGGTATGCCCGTGCCCCATGCTCTTGCGGCGCGTCAAACAGACGCGCACGTCTTCCGGAGTCATCTTGGCAGGGGAGGAACTGGAAATCAATCCCTCGTCGCGCAGCGCATTGATATCTCTAGCCTGCCTTTTGAGGCGCCTGTAAACGGGCGGCCACGTCGCGGGGCCGACGCCCAATTTATACAGCTCCATGTACTGCTCTACGAATTCTATGTACGGATAGCGGGTCATACGGGCTCATTGCTCCTGTTTCAATTCGATTGCATTTGATTGAAATTCGATTGAACGATAATTGAATTTTTCAATATTAAAATCATTCGATCGAATTCTGATCAAATTGCACAACTTAATACATTCATTCAACCTTCAATCGAATCATGGGGGAACGACGAATGAAAGAACGGGGAACAGAACAAGTTTGCGTCAAGATACCGACGGGTCTAATCGATTTGATAGAACAGGATATAGACGACACATTCGAATTCAGAAACAGATCCGAATACATCGTCGCAGCGGTGCGCTATTACGCCGAGCACCGCAAATCAATAAAATCATCCGCTAATGAAAACACATCGGGGGGGGGGGGCAAAAACTGAATGAGTTCGGACTCCCCCGGGCGCTCGACATTACGAAATCCGCGGGAGCTCTCTACGAATTCCGAACGGGCCCGCCGCGAAATCCGCAGGACTGGGCGCGACAATCCTTTTCAACGCGCGGCGCGATCGTGGAATCATGAGAATCACGACGATCCTCTTGCTGATGGGGCTCCTGTGCTCCGTGCTGTACGCCGTCGCCGTGGCGCGCGGCGACAGGGGGACGGAGAGCGCGGGCCGCGCCGGAGACGAGAGCGAAGAGCCTGACAAAAACCGAAAAGAGGTTTGGGGCTGGGATTAAAGCCCTTCCGCCAGCCTGCCCTCGGCGCGGAGCGCGTCGATCTCCCTTTTCGAAGACACCACGACGGGGTCCAGCCCGACGCCGTGGCGCGACTTGACGTACACCAGGCGGCGG
>JAIRPP010000017.1 GCA_031256955.1 Candidatus Methanoplasma sp.
GCGAGGAGCTCGGGGCCGAGGACCTCCATCGCCGCCTTCATGCCCTGGGCGGCGCTCAGGACGTGGGGCAGGAACAGCTTGCCCCTCTCGAAGAGCACGCCGACCTCGGTCATGCCCTCCCCGAGGGCGTCGATTATCTGGTTCGCGGGCATGCCCGCTTTCCTGGCTTTGTCTACGGCCTCCTGGATGCCGGGCACCTTGTATGCCACCATGGCGTCCCTGAGGGCCTTCTTCTCAACATCTGTCATAGTTTCTTCCTCCTTAAGAAGTTTTGAGTTTTAAAAAGAGATTACAAAAATTCAAACAAGTATAACCGTATAAATAATTTTCTATGTTATCGCCTGGTTCTCAAACCATAGTATAAATAGATTTCTACAGAGACATGCGTACAGCTAAAATATGCCGCCGAGCGGCGGTTTCCGCTCCCCCCCCCCCGAATTCAAAGGAGATCGAATGCGAGTATCGCGGTCGCTATGCCCGGGTCGCTCGGGTTCACCCCTAGCGCCCTCCTGAGGGCGACGTCCGTGGTGGTGGCGGGATAGAGCAGCACGGGCGACCCCGCCCCGTCCTCCTCGCCGATCACGGTCACGCTCTGCGGGAGCATGACTATCTTGAGGTCGTCCGACGTGGCCAGGCTGGGGAACATGACGAAGTCGTCGCACAGCCAGATCGCGTCCGGGTCGTCCTTGAAGTCCCCCATCATGCCCTCGGGGACGTCGTGCCCCACGCGGTTGCCGTTCCCGTCCTCCATTACCATGACGTGGTCCTCCGGCTTCTCGAAGGAGTAGTCGCAGAACACGCATAGGAACGTGTCCCTCTTGAGGCACTCCGCCAGGGCCCTGTTGTCCATGGGCATCCCTATCGAGGTGTCCACGCCCGCCTCCTCGCTCAATATCTCGTCCAAGACCTCCCCTTCCAGCCTCTCGACTTTGAACACGCCCCCCGCGCACTGCAGCTTCTCTATAATAGCTTCCAGAGACACGCCTCTGGATCCGACCATGCGGATATATATGTTGTTATAGATCCGGGGCGGCGCCGGATGCGCGCGGACGGATGCGCCCAGACTCCCCCGGAGAGCCTCGCGGCCTGAGAAGCTGGGGCGCCTGCCGAGGCCGGGCGGGGCCTGCATATTTTTTATCCTTTGACGCCCTGACCGCCAGCATGGCAGACATCCAAAGAAAGACCGCCGAGCACAAAGCCGTGAACGCGTTCCCCGCGATAGCGTTCGTCATAGTGGCCGCCCTGGCCGCCGCCGTCTGGCTCTGGTACTGAGGGGGGAGCCCCCCCTCAGGCCTTGTTTATCCTCAGGCGCAGGAGGGCCTTCTTGGATTCAGTGTGGCCCGCCGCCGCGCCCTTGTTGTACCACTTCTTGGCTTCGGAGAGGTTCTGGTCCACGCCGATCCCCTCCTCCAGGCACCTGGCGACGATGTACATGGACTCCTGGTCCCCGTTCTCCGCCGAGAACATCCTGGACTCGAAGGGGGTCCTCGGGACGGAGGCCATCTTGGCCCCTGTGAACTTCTCCACCATCTTCCTGGACTCGACGTGCCCCTGCTCCGCGGACCTGGTGTACCACGTCAGCGCCCTCTTCTCGTCCTGCTTGGTCCCCACCCCGTTTCCGTAGCAGTAGCCCAGCCAGTACTGGCAGATGACGTTGCCGCCCTCCGCGCCCCTCTTGAACCATTCGAACGCCTTCTTGTCGTTCCTGTCCGTGCCGTTGCCCTCGAGGTGGCACATGCCCACGAACAGCTGCGACTTGACGTACCCCTTGTCCCCCAGCGCGGTGTGGAGCTCCAGGGCCTTGCGGGGGTCCTTCTTGACGCCCCTGCCCTTGGCGTAGCCCTCGGCCAGGATGTACTGCGACTTCATGAACCCGTCCTCCGCGGCGCGGGAGCACCACTCTATGCCCTTCTTCTCGTCGACGGGCACCCCGTCGCCGGAGAGGAGCGCGCTGCCGATCATGTGGCAGGCGAGGGTGTGGCCGTGGCTCGCCGCCCTCTCGTAATACTGCGCCGCCTTCTTGGCGTTCTTGCGGAACAGCAGGCCCTTGGCGTAGTTCTCCGCGGTGACGAACTCCGAGTACGGGTCGCCCAGGTCCGCGGCCTTCTTGAACCACTCCGCCGCGAGGCTCTCGTCCTTGCGGACCTGCGTCCCCTTGGAGTAGAGCTGCCCCAGCATGACCATGGCGTCGGTCTGCCCCCTGAACGCGGCGTCGTCCAGCAGCTTCAGCCCCTTCTGCTTGTCCCTGTCCACGCCGACCCCGCCCAGGTAGCACCTGGCGAGCCCGAACACGGCGTCGGCGCTGCCCATGCGCTCGGCGACGGTGTACCAGCTGTTGGCGAAGACCGCGTCCCTCCCGACGCCCACGCCGTCCATGTAGCACCTGCCCAGGTTGTACTGCCCGAGGGGCGACCCGGAATCCGCCAGCCCGCTGTATATCCCGAACGCCTTCGGCTGGTCCCTCTGGACCCCCGTCCCCGCCTCGTAGCACTTCGCGAGGGCGCAGCCCGCCTCGTCCGACCCGGACGCGAACGCCTTCTCCAGGAGGGCTATGCCCGCCGGCCTGTCCCTCTCCGTCCCCGTGCCGTGTATCAGGCAGAGGGCCTTGGAGCACATGCCGTCGACGTTGCCCATGTCCGCGGAGCGGCTGAACGCGTCGAACGCCTTGGCCGGGTCGAACTGGGTCCCTATCCCGAGGTTGTACAGCATCCCCAGGGTGTGCAGGTCCGCCGCGGACCCGCCCTCCGCCCGGCGCAGGCTGTCCCTGAACAGCTCGTCGTCGCTGGGGACCTCTGAATGCTCGAAGGTCTTCTCGAGGGCCGCTTTCGCGTACGCGTCTCCCTTCAGCGCCGCCTTCGCGTACCATCTGACGGATTCCGCGTGATCCCTGTCGACCGCGATGCCGTCGGCATAGCAGCGCCCGACTGCGTATTCGGACGCCGTGTGCCCAAGCTCCGCCGCCTTCAGGTACCACCTGAAGGCCTCCTTCTCATTCGCTTCGACAGACTCCCCCATGGCATACGCCTGCCCCAGCGCGAAACATGCGCTCGGGCATCCCGCGTCCGCCTTAGCCATCAAATCCTCCGAGACGACCATACCGCCCTCTATCGAACGTGATAATATTAACCGTTTGCTTCCCGGAGCCCCTGAAAGCCGCGTTCCGGCGCGCCCGGGGGCCCCGGGAGGCTCTTACGGGCGCGCCCCGCGCCCCGCGCGGGAGAATGAAGATTTATACCTGTCCCGCCTCATGAGGCGTGCTGGTGGCCTGATGGTTCGCGATTACGAGGGCATGGAGAGGAGATGGCAGTCGAAATGGGAGGAGCGCGGCCTCGGCCGCGCCGACAGGGACGAAGGCAGGCCCAAGTTCATGATCATCTTCGCCTACCCGGGGGTCACCGGGTTCCTCCACGTCGGCCATCTCAGGGGGTACACCTACGCCGACGCCATAGGCAGGTACAAGCGGATGGAGGGGTTCAACGTCATGTTCCCCGTGGGCACGCACGCCACGGGCAACGGCGCGATCAGCCTGGCCGCCCGCGTCTCCAGGGGGGACGAGGGCTTCATAGACTATCTGGTCAGGAACGGGTGCCCCGAGGACAGGCTGGGCGAGCTGAAGGACCCCGCCGGCGCGGTGGAGTTCTTCAACTCCGTGTACGTGGAGGACTATTGGAAGAGGTTCGGGTTCCTGGCGGACTGGAGGAGGTTCACCAGCACGGTGCGCCCGGACTACGGCAAGTTCATACAGTGGCAGTTCAGGAAGCTCTCCGAGGCCGGGCTCCTGATCCAGAAGCCCTATTTCTCCGCCGTGTGCCCCCATTGCGGGCCCGTCGCGGTGGACGCGTCCGAGACGGACATCTCCAAGGGGGGCGGGGCGGAGACGCAGGAGTACACCCTGCTCAAGTTCAAGCGCGGGGGGGAGTTCCTTGTGGCCGCCACGCTCAGGCCCGAGACCGTGTACGGGCAGGTCTGCTTCTGGGTGAACCCGGACGTGACCTATTCAAAGATCAAAAAGGGCGGAGAGGTGTGGATAGTGTCCCCGGAGGCCGAGCGGAAGCTCATGCTGCAGAAGGACGGCGTCGAGCGCGTCGGGCAGATACCGGGGCGCGACATGGTCGGCTGGATGTGCGAGGCGCCCATGATCCGCCGCGAGATCCCCGTGCTCCCGGCGGCGTTCTGCGACCCCGACGTGGGGACCGGGCTGGTCACGTCCGTCCCGTCGGACGCCCCGGACGACTGGATGTCGCTGGCGGCGGCCAAGGCGGGGGCGGCGGACTCGTACGGGCTGCCGCAGGAGCTGCTGGACTCGATCGTCCCGATACCCATAATATCCATCGAGGGGTACGGGGAGTTCCCCGCGAGGGACGCCGTGGAGCGCATGGGGATAACGGGTCCGGGCGACCCCCGCCTCGACGAGGCGAAGAAGCAGGTCTACAAGGACGGCTACCACATGGGCAGGATGAGGGAGACCTGCGGGCCGTTCTCAGGCATGAGGGTGGAGGAGGCCAAGGACAAGATGCGCCAGGCCATGATCGATTCTGGCGAGGCGGAGCTGTTCTACGACCTCACAGAGGAGGTCGTGTGCAGGTGCGGGGAGAGGGTCTTCATAAAAAGGATCGACGACCAGTGGTTCGTGGACTACGGGAACGCGGAGCTCACCGAAAGGACGCGGGAGCACAGCCGCTCCATGGACATAATGCCCCCGGAGTACCGCGAGAACGTCCGCGGGGTGCTGGGTTGGTTCCGCGAGAGGGCGTGCGTCAGGCAGGGCAACTGGCTCGGCACCAGGTTCCCGTTCGACGAGAAGTGGATCATAGAGGCCATATCCGATTCCACGCTGTACCCCCTATACTACATAATATCGATATACGCCAACGACGGCAGGATCTCCCCCGAGAACATGGGCGAGGAGTTCTTCGACTACGTCGTCCTGAGCCGCGGGACCCTCGCCGAGGCGGCGGCCGCCACCGGCGCGGACGCGGGCGTCCTGGAGGACGTGAGGCGGGACGTGGGGTACTGGTACCCGCTCGACGTGAACCTGGGCGGGAAGGAGCACATGACCGTGCACTTCCCCGTGTTCCTGTTCAACCACCGCGCCATCCTGCCGGACTCCATGCAGCCCCGCGGGATACTGGTGAACTGGTACGTCACGGGCAAGAAGGACAAGATATCCAAGTCCAAGGGCGGGGCGCAGCCCATACGCGGCGCCGTGAGGGAGTACGGCGCGGACGGCATGCGCCTGTACTACGCGCACGTTGCGTCCATGTTCGTCGACGTGGAATGGAGCGGGGAGGCGGTGGAGATGTACGGGCAGAGGCTCGAGCGCGTCATGTCCACGATAGAGGAGGCGCTCTCCGCGGACCGCGAGAGCCCCGAGGGGCTGGACAGGTGGCTGGCGTCCGCGTTCGCATCCCGCCTGGAGGGGTTCAGGAAGGCCATGGACAGGTACGACCTGCGCCAAGCCTCCACGATCGCGTATTTCGAGATGCTCAACGACATGCGGTGGTACCTGCGCAGGGGCGGGGGGAGCCGCGCCGCCGCGAGGGACGCGGCCAGGACGTGGATCCTCTGCATGGCGCCGGTGACGCCGCACTCCGCGGAGGAGCTGTGGGCCGCGGCGGGGTTCGAGGGGCTCGCCTCCGAATCCAGGCTCCCCCCCGCGGGGGAGAGGGACGGGGCGGCCGAGTACGGGGAGGAGCTCCTCAAGGGGCTCATATCCGACGTGGCCCAGATCAGGAAGGTGGCGGGATCGGGCGCCGGGAGGATAATCGTCTATACGGCCCCCTCGTGGAAGAGGGAGGTCCTCCGGATAGCCGCCGGGATGGGGTCGGTGGACATCCCGTCCCTGACCAAGGCGTGCATGGCGGACGAGGGCCTCAGGCGGAACGGGAAGGCCGTGTCCGAGTTCGTGAAGAAGGTCGCCCCGGAGATATCCCGGTCCGTGATCGACGCCGGGGCCGCGTCGTCCCTGGACGAGGCGGCGCTCCTCAGGTCGGCGGCGGGGTTCCTGTCCGCCGAGCTCGGGGCGGAGGTGACGGTGCTGTCCGCGGACGGCCCCGATCTGTACGACCCCGCCGGGAAGTCCAGGGCCGCGTCCCCCGGCAGGCCCGCCATCCTGCTGGAGTGATCAGCCCCATCTCTCGAAGAGGGAGTGGGGGACCCCGGCGGCGTCCAGGCACTTGCCCACGACGAAGTCCACCAGGTCCCCCGCGCTCTGCGGGCCGTGGTAGAAGCCGGGGTTCGCGTCCGCGATCACCGCGCCGCAGCGCGCCAGCCTCAGCTCGTTCTCCAGCATTATGGCGCTCTTCGGGGTCTCGCGGGGAACCAGGACCAGCCTCATGCCCTCCTTGAGGCACACCGAGGCCGCCCTGGATATCAGCGTGTCCGCTATGCCGTGCGAGAACTTCGCCAGGGACGACTCGCTGCATGGCGCGACGAACATCCCGTCGTGCCTGAACGACCCCGACGAGATCGGGGCGAACAGGTCCGAGTCCGAGAAGGCCTCGTCGGCCAGCGCCTCCACCTCGGCGACGGACCTGCCCGTCTCGTGGCGGAGCACCGCCTTGGCGGTCTCCGACATCACCAGCATCTTCTCCCCGGGGAGCGCCTCCAGCAGCCTGACGCCGTATGCGCTCCCGGAGGCTCCAGTCATGGCGACCACGTGGCGCAACTCATCACCTGAGCCTTATGGTCTCTAGGTTCTGCGGCGCCTTGGTCTCTATGTTGTACTTCTTGTATATGGACGAGGCGAGGTCCGTGCACTTGCGGTCCTCCCCGTGCCCGATGACTATCCTGTCGGGCCTGGGCTCCAGCGACTTGATGTAGTTCATCAGCTGCTTCCTGTCCGAATGCCCGGAGAACCCGTCCACCGTGACGCGGTTGAGCTTTATCTCCAGGTCTATGGTCTTGCCCCTGTGGTTGAGGGATATCTCGGAGCGGCCCCTCTGTATGGTGCGCCCGATGCTGCCCTCGGACTGGTACCCGACGAACAGCAGCGAGTTCTTGGGGTCGTCGGCCCACTCCCTGAAGTACTCCAGCACGGGCCCGCCGGACATCATGCCGCTGGTGGCCAGCACTATGCACGCGTCCGGGGAGTGGCATATCTCCTCCCTCATGGCCGCGGTCTCCACGCGCTTGAATATGGGCGACAGGAAGGGGTTCTCGTTCTGCTGGAAGATCTGCGTCCTCAGCTGGCTGTTCATGTACTCCGGGTACGCCGTGTGTATCGCCGTCGCCTCCCAGATCATGCCGTCCAGGTAGACGGGCATCTTCGGGAGCTTGCCGGTGCGCATGAGCTCCTCCAGGACCAGCATGACCTCCTGCGACCTTCCCACCGCGAACACGGGTATCAGGACCTTCCCCCCCAGCTCCGCCGCCTGCGAGAGTATGTTCTTCATCTCCTCGGACGCGTCCACCCTGGACGGCTGGACGTCGTTGTGCCCGCCGTACGTGGACTCTATGACGAGGGTCTCCAGCCTGGGGAACCTGTTGTTGGCGGGGTTGAACAGCCAGGTCTTCTCGTACTTGGTGTCCCCCGAGAAGGCGACGTTGTGGAGCCCGTCCCCCACGTGGAAGTGGGCTATCGCCGACCCCAGTATGTGGCCCGCGTTGTGGAACGTCAGCCTGACGTCGGGGGATATGTCCGTGGTCTCGTTGTATTTGAGCGGTATGGTGTGGAGTATCTCCTTCCTCACGTGCTGCGCCTCGTACAGGATCTTCTTGGCCTCCCCGTACCCCAGCTTTATGTTGTCCAGCTGGAGCAGGGCCATGAGGTCCCTGGTGGGCGGGGTGCAGTACACCGGCCCCTCGTACCCGTACTTGAACAGCGCGGGCAGGGTGCCGCAGTGGTCCAGGTGGGCGTGCGTTATCACGACCGCGTCGATGTCCTTCAGCGGCTGAGCCTCCGGCACCCCGAAGTACGGGGTCGCGTCGCTCCCGGGGTCGAGCCCGCAGTCTATGAGTATCTTGCTCTCCCTGGTGGTCAGCAGGGAGGCGGACCTCCCGACCTGCCTGAACCCGCCGAGGGTGGTCAGGCGCACCCACTGCTCCCCGTCCAGCGTCTGCCGGATGAGGTTCCGCGCGACCTGCTTGAGCATGGCGCGCCTCTCGTCGTGGTTGGCCCTGATGTAACCCCTGACGTCCGAGACCGTCTTGGAGGGTATGGGCGGGGCGCGTATGACCTTCACGTTCCATCCGGACTCCTTCTTTATCTCGGACAGGAGCTGGCCCTCCTTCCCGACGACCTCGCTGGGGTTCACGGCCTCTATGAGCGCCTCCCCGGTGTCGTCTATGAAGTTGATGTCGTACACGGCGGCGGACTTCGGGATCATCGCCAGGATCTTGTCCTTGACTTTGTCGGGGTCCTCCAGGCCGGACGGGTCCGGCCTTATGTCCACCCTCCTCCTGAGCTTCTGGGCGAGCGTCCTGGGCAGGGAGTCGTTGCCGGAGAACTCGTCGTACTCCGGGGTGTATATCACGATCACCGGCCCCTCGAACTCTATCGAGGATATCTTCATGTTCTCAGGGACGGCGCTCCTGACTTCCTCCCTTAGGCTCTCGAATAATTTGTCTGGGTTCATGTGAAGTCCTGCTTGAATCATGAATTATGGTGTTTTAAGGCGTTTAGAGGCGCGGCCGGGGCTTCAGTTGGGATATATGAAGCCGAGCTCGGCGCAGCGCATCTTGATCTGGTCCTGGGGGATCTCCTCGTACCCTTTCGGGCCTATGTAGGTTATCAGGAACCCGTCCCCCGACGCGCTGTCCCTCCTCCTGGCGGAGTTCAGCGCGGTTATCGCGACGTCTATGGCGTCCTTCTTGGACATGTCCGCGCGGTAGGACGATTCGAGGGACCCGAGCGCGAACACGGACCCCGACCCCACCGACGTGTAGTCGTCCTCTATGTAGCCCCCGGCGGCGTCTATGCTGTACACGTGCCCGCCGGTGGCGTCGCACCCGCCCACGATGAGCCCGAGGTAGAAGCCCCTGCGTATTATGTTGCTCACCAGGGTGGCCGCCGCCGCCACGGACATCTGCGACCCCCTCTTCATGGAATATATGGAGATCTCGCTCTGCATGTACCTCACCATGAGCTGCGCGTCCCCGACGAGCCCGGCGATGGTCATGCCGATGTTATCCGAGAGGGGGTACACCTTCTGCACGTCCCTGTGGGCGATTAGGTTGCCCATGGTGGCCCTCTGATCGGATGCCAATATGACGCCCTCTTTTATCCTGAGTCCGATCGTGGTAGTGCCCGTCTTCGCAACATCCTCTTTGGTCATTTTCATCCCTTCGATATCTCCGATATAAACGCCATTCAAAACGCATCGACAGCGGAAGATGCTGTCTCCTCCATCCAATACCCATTATATAAGCACTACCATTAAATGGACGTATATTCCAACTATTTTCGCGGATCTCCACGCAGGCCTCCGCATCCAACTCTCGCGGGTTTAATATCCATGGAAAATATACGCCTGACAAAGGGCAGGATCATGGACGTAGAAGAGTGGTTGGGATCTGACAATCAGATAGGGATAGACATCTGGCAGAAGAAGTATTGTCACAATGGGGAGACCTTCGACCAGTGGCTTGACCGCGTCAGCAACGGGGAGCCGCAGATAAGGGAGATGATCGTTCAGAAGAAGTTCCTGTTCGGCGGGAGGATACTCGCCAACAGGGGCCTGCACAAGACGGGGCTGAAGATAACCCTGTCCAACTGCTATGTGATCACTCCGCCCGAGGACAACATAGAATCCATATTCGAATGCGCGGGGAAGCTCGCGAGGACGTTCAGCTACGGGGGCGGGGTGGGGATAGACCTGTCGAAGCTCGCCCCCAGGGGCGCGAGGATAAACAACACGGCGTCCGCCACGTCGGGCGCGGTCTCGTTCACCGACCTCTACTCGATGGTGACCGGGCTCATAGGGCAGCACGGGAGGAGGGGCGCGCTGATGCTCACGCTCTCGTGCGAGCACCCGGACCTGGAGGAGTTCATGGGCGTGAAGATGGACCTGGAGAGGGCCACCAAGGCGAACATGTCCATAAGGGTTACCGACGAATTCATGAACTGCGTCACCGACAAGAAGAGCTTCACGCAGAAGTTCAGCCGCCCGGAGACCAGCGACTCGGTCACGAAGGAGCTGGACGCCCACGAGTTCTTCAGGAAGCTGTGCTACGCCAACTGGGACTACGGCGAGCCCGGATGCCTGTATTGGGACAGGATCAGCCGGTGGAACCTGCTGAGCGAGATCCCGGAGTACGCCTACGCCGGCACGAACCCGTGCGCGGAGGAGCCGCTCCCCGCGGGGGGCAGCTGCCTGCTGGGCAGCATAAACCTCTCCGTGTTCGTCAAAGACGGGGTCTTCGACGAGGAGGATTTCAGGAAGACCGTGGGCGTGTGCGTCAGGGGCCTGAACGACGTCCTCGACGAGGGGCTGCCCCTGCACCCCCTGCAGGAGCAGAAGGACTCCGTCAGGGACTGGAGGCAGATCGGCCTCGGCATAATGGGGCTGGCGGACATGCTCATCAAGCTCGGGCTGTCCTACGGGTCCAAGGAGGCCATGGACTTCTGCCACAGGCTCGGGTTCATGATGGCGGACGCCGCCATACGCGAATCCGCCTTGATGGCCGGGGAGTCCGGGAAGTTCCCCAAGTGCGACACGGAGCGCGTGATGGCGTCCCCGTTCTTCATGGAGAACGCCAGCGAGGAGACCAGGGAGATCGTGGCCAGGAACGGCCTGCGCAACTCCCAGCTCCTGACCATAGCCCCCACCGGCACGCTGTCCACCATGATCGGCGTCTCCGGGGGCATAGAGCCCATATACGCCATACACTACGAGAGGAGGACCGTGTCCCTCTCCGACCACGACGAGTACTACCGCGTCTACACGCCGGTGGTGAGGGAGTACATGGACGCCCACGGGATAACCGACGATTCCGAGCTCCCGCCGTTCATCGTGACCGCGCAGAGCCTCGACTACAAGCAGAGGCTCAACCTCCAGGGGACCTGGCAGATGCACATCGACGCGTCCATAAGCTCCACGGTCAACCTCCCCAACGACTTCCCCGAGAACGAGATCTACGACCTGTACATCTACGCGTGGCAGATCGGCTGCAAGGGGGTCACCGTGTTCAGGGACGGCTGCAAGAGGCTGGGCATACTGTCCCCGAAGGAGAAGGAGGAGAAGAAGGAGGCCGCGCCCGCGCCGCCCGAGGCGAACGGCAGGCGCAAGAGGGGGTTCGTGGAGAACGTGGCGGACGACGTCGTCGGCAAGAAGCGGAAGCTGATCACCGGATGCGGGAGCCTGCACTGCACCGCGTTCTTCGACCCCCAGACCGGCGAGCTCCTCGAGGCGTACCTGAACAAGGGGTCCACCGGGGGCTGCAACAACTTCATGATCGGGCTGTCCAGGATGATCTCCCTGGCCGCCAGGAGCGGGTGCGAGGTCGACTCCATCGTGGACCAGCTCAAGAGCTGCGGGTCCTGCCCGTCCTACGTGGTCAGGCACAGCACGAAGCGCGACACCAGCAAGGGGTCCTGCTGCCCCATGGCGGTGGGATGGGCGCTCATAGACATGCACCAGGAGATGCAGAGGGAGATAAAGGGCATAAGCGTCGAGACCGACAGGAAGGAGAGGGACGGCTGCGGCAAGCCGCCCGTCAACCCGTGCCCCAGGTGCGGGGACGAGCTCCAGTTCCAGGGCGGCTGCAACATCTGCAAGTCGTGCGGATGGACCAAGTGCGACTGACGGTCAGCCGCCCCCCGCCGCCAGGCGGGCCGCCCACGCCCTGAGCAGGACGGCGAGCCCGACGCCGGTCAGCGCGCCGCTGGCCGCCCTCGGGAAGAGGGCGCCGGCCCCCAGCGCGTGCTCCGCCGCCCACTCTATGAACGTGGCGGAGGACAGGGCGAGGGCGCACGCGGCCGCGCGCGGATCCGCCGCCGTGCCCCTGAGCCTTTTGAATCCCAGGGGGATCAGCGCGGCGAGGGCCCCCGCCATCACGGACAAGTCCCTGGCGCAGAACGCCGCCTCGGACCCGTTGATGACCGGGGACCTAGACTCCATCTGGTGGCAGAGCAGGTCCCCCAGGGCGTAGACCGCGGCGGAGACCGGATCGATGCCCCCCGGGGCCGTCCAGTCCATGCGCCCCGGCGACCCGTCCAGCCCCGAGAACGTCCCCGGGGCGTACAGGAGCGGGATCGCGACGATCAGGGCCAGCAGGGCGGCTATGGCCGCCGCCGCCATCCTGACCGGGAACTCCTCCTCCATGCCCGGCGATCTCCCGGCCCGTATAAAAGGGCGGGGGCCCCCGCTCACAGGCTCAGGCGGGAGCAGGCGAAGAACACCGCCATGGACACCGGGAGCATGGCGGACGCGCGGAACGCCGCCTCCCTTGCGCCCGACCCGCCGCCCAGGTGCGACGTGAGCAGCGCCATCAGGACGCACAGCTCGGCGAGGTACACGGACAGCACGGCGGAGGCCCCGCCGAAGCCCGCTCCCCCCATCGCCCTGGACACCGGGGCCAGCATGGACACGCTCAGCCCCAGGACCAGCGGGGCGAACACCGCCGCGGTCCCCGTCATCATGTCGGTCATGCTCTTCAGCCTGTTGTTTATCGCCTTCCTGACTGAATCCTGGTCCTGGAGCTGCCTCCCTATGGAGACCGCCAGCCTGCCCGCGTCCCTTGAATCCTTTTCAGAGCTGCGCTGTATGCGGCAGAACACGCCGGCCATCTGCCCAGATATGGGGCCCAGCGCCCTCTCCAGCGCGCCGCGCACGTCCCCCCTGCACAGGTGGAGCTCCCTGGAGAGGGATTCCGCCACCCGGGCGCAGCCCCTCCTCTCCCCCACCGCCCCCCTGGCCGCCGCCTCGAAGTTCTCCCCCGCGATCAGCCTGCCGCCGAGGTCGAACACCGACTCCCTCAGCATGGACTCCCTGGCCGCCCTCGCCCTCTCCCTCCTCGCGCCCCCCGCCATCAGCGCGAACGTGAGGATCCCGGCGGCGGCCGACGCCGCCATGACGGAGGATGCCGCGTCCCCGGTCGCCGCCCATAGGATCGCGGACAGGGGGGCGGCGGACAGCAGGGCCAGCCCGGCGAGGCCCGCCCGCCCGCCTGCGGGGGGCGCGAACGGGTTCCTGGACCTTATGGACAGGGATAGGGAGAGTATCGCGCACGGTATGACCGCTATCGTCAGGACCGCCACAGCCCCCGAGTCCACCGGGGACGGGCCGAACACGCCTCCCATGCTGAGCATGGGCAGTATCGACATCAGCACCATGGGCACCATTATCCCCAGGCCGAATACCGCCATGCACGGGGCGTTGAGGGAGGACCCGTAGGCCTCCCCCAGATCCCGCAGCCCGCCCAGCGCGATCTCCGACGCTCCGTCCAGCATCCTCTTCTTCTCCGACCTGCTGGGGGATTCGGACGCCGCGAACACCATGCGCAGCGCGCGCTTGAACGGCGCCGCGCTCTCCGGCACCTTCGACAGCGCCTCGCCCATGGCGGACTTCACGTCCCCCGCCACGCGCGCGTCCGCCATGAAGACGGCTTCGCGGAATATGGCGGACGAGCGCTCGGGCCCGCCCGCGGCCACCTCCCTGACCGCCGCGTCCAGGGATCCCCCGCCCTCTATCGCGGCGGACATCATGCCCACCACCTCGGGGCACTCGTTCATCAGCGCGCCGGGGCTGATCCTCCGCGCCGCTCCCCCCTCTCTCACGCGCCCGCCTCCCGCGATCCGAAGAACCTCGACTTGAAGGATTCCAGCACGCCCTCCGCCGTGTCCCCCCTGGCCTTGGACACGTGCTCGTTCGCCGCGGCTATCCATTCCGGGCCGTGGTACTCCTCCCCCAGGCTGTTCCCCATCCCGGCCAGGTGAGCCCTTATGAGCGCCCTCGCCCTGATGTCCCTCATGATCTCGGGCCTCGTCATCTGCGAGGACGCGGCCGCCCGGCGCATCACCGGGGCCGAGAACAGCGCCGAGCCGTCGGTCATGTCCAGGAACTCGCCTGCCGAATCCCCCGTCGCCACGATCTCGCTCATCCGGCGTATCTGGTTGCCGGTCCCCCTGTCGCGGACGGTGCCCAGGGTGATCAGGACGTCGGTCGCCATGAACGCCTCCGGGGCTATGCCCAGGTCGTGGACCACGCGCTCGAACACCGATCTGGCGGAGTCCCCGTGTATCGTGCCCATTATGGAGCTGCCCGCCCGCCCCGCCCTCATGCTCTGGTACAGGGTCCTGGCCTCCTCGCCCCTCACCTCCCCCAGCACGATGGCGGACTCCCCCATCCTGAGGGACACGCGCAGCGCCTCGTCGGCGCGGGAGAGGTCGCTCCCGCCCAGCTTCTCGTCTATGAGCATGGACTGGACCTTGTACCCCATCCTCCTCATCCTGGCCGCCGGCAGCTCCATGGTGTCCTCTATGGTGAGTATGCGCTGCGACAGTGGGAACTCGAACATCATGGCCGACAGCAGCGAGCTCTTCCCGGCCCCCCTGGACCCGCACACCAGGAGCGTGGAGCGGTTGTTGACCAGGAACGATATGAGGCCCGCCACCCTGGGGTCTATGGTGCCGTTCGCCACCAGGCGCGTCAGCGTCCACGGGCGGACGGAGTGCTTCCTTATGGCGACCGCCTCCCCGTTGGGGCTCATCGGGTACCCGATCACGGTCGCCCTGGCCGCATGGAGGCTCATGTCCGTCTCCAGTATCGGATTGGACTCGCAGAGCTGGAGGCCGCTGTCGCGCTTGAGGACGTTTATCAGGTTCAGGACCTCCTTCCTGTCCGCGGTGAGGTTCGTGCGGCACCTGAGGTGCGTGTTCGCCCCCGCGGCCCCGCTCATCGTCACGTGGATCCTGTTCTTCTCGCAGGGCGCGTCGATGTATACGTCCTCCAGGTTGGGGTCGGACAGGAGCGTGTCGAACACGCCCAGGCCCACGGTGTGCCTGTACACCGCGTCGCACATCTCCTCGAGCGCGGCCTCCGCGGCCGCCGCGTCCCCCCCGCACGCCTCGGAGATCGCGTCCATCCCGCCCGACAGCCTCCCCCTGGCCATCCCGGCGACGCGCCTGCGGTCCGTGACCACGCCGGACTCCCTGAACCTGCCCCTGACCCATTCTATCGCGTCCTCCACCATGGCGTTGGCCTCGTCCGAGTACCCGTACTCCGACGGGAGGAGGTTGTACTCCGTCTCCCCGTCCCCGGCGGTCCCCACGGCCACGCTCCCGCCCGGGATGGAGTACTCCGAGACCGCCTCCAGGCCGTCCCTGCTCCCGGCCAGCCAGCAGTCGGCGTATGACGGCTTGGTCCTGATGCATCCGGCCGCGACCGCGGAGAAGTCGCTCATGAACGACCCGCGGCCCGGGCCGCCCGCCTCCCCGCCCATGGGGGCCCTGCTCGCGGGCGGGCACGCGGGGTCGCGGGAAACCTCTATGGGGGCGCCGAAGGCGTCCCTCTCCGATTCGGACGCGCGCATGCGGTCCATCTCCGCCAGCTCCAGGTCGCTGTAGTCGCTGACGATGAAGCGGTCCCTCCCGACGGACGGCGCGATCCTCTTAACCCTGTCCGACAGGGACGCCAGCAGCCTGGGCATCACCCCTGCCCCCCGCTCGCGATCCCGGCGGCCCTCTTCTTGATCCTGTCTAGGCCGGACTCGGCGTGGTCCAGGGCCCATGCGGTCCTCCTGGCGCACGCGGCGCACTCCTCGGACCTGGGGCTGAACCCGCTCAGCCTGGACCTGGCCTCGTCGAAGTACGGGTCCGGCAGCCCCACCCATGCCATGTCGAAGATCCTCCTGCGGGAGTATTCGCATCTGGAGCACGCGCGCGACGAGCCCTGTCCCGGCATGCTCCCGGCGGAGGCGTCCAGCGCCGCGATGTCGCACAGGATGTCCAGCGCGGCCCCGGAGATCTCGATGTCCCTTCTCGACCTCAGGACCACCTTCCCGGCCGCGCCGCTCCCGGATATCGCCTTGACGACGCATCTGATGCATTCGTTGGAGCGCGCCTCGGGCGCACGGGCGCACGCCCTGCAGTCTATGCGGAGGGACCCCTCCGCAGATTCCGTCGCGGGGCGGGGCGCTTCGCGCCTTCCGACCGCCTTTCGCATCTCGCATATGATGTCCATGAGGCGGAGTCGCGGACCATCCGTATTAGAGAGACAGGATACAGTTAGACAGTTAGCATGCGAACGGCCCCGAGGCCCGCTCTCGCGCCGCGCCTACGGCCGCGGGTGGAAAGCAACGCACATATAGGCGGGGGGGGATGGGGCGCCGAGAGGCGGGCGACATGGCAACCAGATCCTTCCATGAGATGATGGTCATAGACACGGACGAGAAGCTCCAGAACCTCATCCTCGCGTTCGAGGATGCGGAGAAGAGGGGACCCTATGTGCCCACCACCAACGTCTTCAAGGAGCTCGAAGAGAACAGGAAGAAGATCAAGGACCTCCGCATCTGACGAACTGCGAGATCCGGAGCCTCTGCGATATCTTTGCATAAATGCCTATCTTTTACTCCGCGGGGTCCGGCCTCGCCATGCGGGCGCCCGCGTGGCGCGCATATAAGAGTGTTGCGGAACTTCAGCCGCGCCGTATTTCCATCCTTCGATCTCAGATTTATCGACCTCCTGGATTTAGGGGGAATGTACAAATAACAGCGCGGACATATGCCACAGAGAGGCAGAGCGCATGGCAACCAGATCTTTCCATGAGATGATGGTCATAGACACGGACGAGAAGCTCCAGAACCTCATCCTCGCGTTCGAGGACAGGAAGAAGAGAGGGCCCTACGTGCCCACCACCAACGTCTTCAAGGAGCTTGAAGAGAGCGAGAAAAAGATAAAGGACATTCGGTTCTGATGGACTACACGATTCACAGTCTTCGCAAGATTGTGACTAACAACGGCGAGGACTGGACTAAATCTTTTTTGTCCACCTTCGAATGCTCCAAGGGGCGGGATGCGGAAAGCTTCCTCAAAGAAAAGTCTATAGAATACGAGGAGAGAGGGATCTCTAGGACGTATCTCGCATTGAGAGAGGATGAGTCTGGAAAGAGCGAGATAATGGGATATTTCTCGTTGGCGATCAAATGCCTTAAAATCGATGATAAAAGGCACAAAGCTATGCCAGACGACCTCATGGCTCTGCTCAACACGGACAGGGGCATAGCCCAGGCGTATCTCCTCGGGCAGCTCGCGAGGGCGGACGGCGCCCAGAAGGGGCTCGGCGCAGCTATGATCAGCCGTGCGCTCGAGATGTTCAAGGCCAGCAGCGACATCGTGGGATGCATGACGGTGCGCTTGGACTGCAAAGACGATCTGATCCCATATTATGAATCCATAGGGTTCAGGCGCATAGGCGGGCACTACAACGATCTGAACCAGATGGTTACGATCCTGTGACTCTGTTTGTCGCTCGTGGGATCTTTCCCTCTCAGTGAGGAGTGCTCCGGGCCCCATGCCCTCATCTGTCTCGCGGATGCGCGGATCTGTCTATCCGCCATGTGTGGCCGCGCTCCCCTATCGAGCGGGAAAGATATTATCTTTGCACGCGATCCCCCGCGGAGTGGAGATAGTTTCGCCGGCCGGGTCCCCCGAGGGGCTCGCGGCATCGATCAAGGGCGGGTGCGACGCCGTTTACCTGGGCGGGAAGGCCTTCAGCGCCAGGGCGTTCTCCGACAATTTCACTGACAGGGAGCTCGAGGGCGCCGTCGGGTACGCGCACGACCGCGGGGTGAAGGTCTACGTCGCGGTCAACACGCTGATCAAGGACTCCGAGATGAGCGACGCGGTGTCGTACGTCTCGTTCCTCAGGGACGTGGGCGCGGACGCGGTCATAGTGCAGGACCTCGGCCTCCTGAGCGCCATACGCAGGATAGACATCCGCAAGCACGCCTCCACGCAGATGGGGGTCCACACCCGCGAGGGGCTGGAGTGGTGCGCCGACAACGGCCTGGACAGGGCGGTCCTCGCCAGGGAGCTCACGTTCGGCGAGCTGGAGCGCATCCTGGACGGGTCCCCGGTTGAGGCGGAGGTGTTCGTCCAGGGGGCGCTGTGCTACAGCCTCTCGGGCGGATGCCTGTTCTCCAGCGCGATGGGGGGCAGGAGCGGCAACCGCGGGCAGTGCGCCCAGCCCTGCAGGAAGAGGTACTCCATGGCGGACAGGTCGGGGTACATCGTCAGCGGCGCGGACATATACGGGGCGGACTGGCTCGGGAGGCTGGAGGGCATAGGGGTCGCCGCCGCCAAGATCGAGGGCAGGATGAGGAGCCCCGCCTACGCGTACCTCTCGGCCAGGGTGTATTCCACGGCGAACGCGGGCTCCATCGACGAGGAGGCCCTAGGCCTCCTGAAGACCGTGTTCAACAGGGGGTTCTGCGAGGGGTACCTCCCCGGGGTGGAGTCCCCGGTCAGGTTCAACCACGCCGACAACCGCGGGTTCTTCCTGGGAAGGGCGGAGGTCCGCGACAGGAGGCTGGACGCGGGCTCCCTCTGCGAGCCCATAGGCGCGGGCGAGGGGATATCGCTCTTCCGCGGGGACGAGAAGTCCGGCGGGTTCAAGGTGGCGGACCCGTCGCGCCCCGTCGCGCCGTTCGGCATCGCGGACGGGGAGTACGACGTGTACCGCACGTACGACCCCAGGATAGACGAGGTCAAGAACCTCGTGGGGCCTGCGCCGAAGCTGACTGGAAGCTCCAAGAGGGCGCCGTCCAAGCATCGCCCCCCGGAGTGCGTGCGCGCGCCCAACGGGCGCTGCGACCTCTCGTTCTACATAAGCGGCATGAAGGCCCTCGGCGAGGTCCTCGGCTACGCCGACAGGGTGTATTTCGACGCGGGGCCCCGCCTGGAGGAGGCCAGGGAGGCCTGCGAGGCGGCGGGGGTGGAGATGGTGGCGCACCTGCCCAGGTTCTCCCCGGAGATCCTGCGCATGGGCGGCGCGGTGATGGCCAACACCGTCGGCCAGGTGGAGGAGGGGCATGATGGCAGAGTGTACGGGAGCCACCACATGAACGCGTTCAACTCCGACTTCCCCCGCGGGCTCCTCTACCAGGCGACCCTGTCCCCCGAGCTCTCCAAGGCGGAGATGGAGCATCTGGCTGGGCATTTCCCGGGCAGGATCGAGGCCTTGGCGTTCGGCAGGATCGAGGTCATGTGCACCAGGGACCCGGGGATGGCGGCGGGGTCCATGGCGGACGAGGCGGGGCGCGAGTTCCCCGTGTACAGGGACTCCTTCGGCCTGTCCCACTTCCTGAACTCGTCGGACCTGCTGCTGCTCCCGTACCTGAGGGAGCTGAAGGCCATGGGGATCGATTCCATCGGCGTGGACCTCAGGAGGCGGCCGCCGGAGCTCGCCCGCGTCGTCGCCAAGGCCTACGCCGCGGAAGACGTCTCGAAGAAGGGCAGGATAACCGAGATGTGCGGCGCGATAAACTACGGGGCGTACCTCAAGGGGATAAGCTAACCAGCTAACTGCATCCGAATGCTTTATCCGCATGCGGGTCGAAGGGCCCCGCATGCGTAAGGATAAGAACGGCGGGTTCGGGTTCCCGGAGGCGGTCATGGCGATGATGGTGGTCTCCCTCGCGCTGACCGCCTACCTGGGCTTCTTCGCCTCCTCCGCCGCGGCGGGAGGCGCCCCATCGATAGACAGGGGGATCGCGGACGGGGTGTCCGTGGTCTCGGGCTCCGTGTCCGGGGACCTTTCAGACGATCTGCGGGCCCTGGTGGAGAAGAGGGGGTACAGAGGGGCCTCGGTCAGGTGCTACGACCCGTGCGGCGCCGCCTCGGGGTCCCTCGAGTTCTCGACGGGATCGATGGACGGCAGGGTCTACGGGGAGCGCTTCCTCAGGGCGGTCCCGTCGGACGACGGCAGGGCGATACCCCTGGTGTTCGAGGCGGCGGTATGCGCATAAGGTGCCGCGGCGGGATGACCGCCACCATGGACGCGATGATCTTCCTGGCGGTGATCACCGTCGCCGTCGGGGCGGCGCACTCCATGTCCGCGGGCCAGGGCGCGGAGGGCGACGCGTCGGAGATAGCCGACGCGCTCTTCTCGGCCAAGGTCAGGATCTCGGACGCGACGAGCGTGGACGACGGGCTGATCCTGCCCCTGACCGACATAATCGCCGCCAGGATGGCGGCGGGGGACGGGGCGGCGGCGGAGTATGCGGAGAAGGTCCTGGACAGGCTGTTCGAGCGCCCGGGCGCGTACAGCCTGGAGCTGGAGTACGGGGGGTCGCATATAGCCGCGGGGACGGGGGCGGGGCGCCCCGCGTCGTGGTGCGAGCGGGACGTGGCGGTCGAGTACGGGGGGTCGCTGCGCGCGACCCTCCGCATCTACTGATCAGGCGCCGAACTTCTCCACCCTGTCCGCGAGGTCCATGCATATCGGGACTATCTGCCTCCCGGCTATGCGGCCTATCCTCCCGTGGGCGCAACCGGACTCGCTGAACACGGACGCGTCGTCCATCACGTTGCCGGGCGTGTATATCGCTATCGGCACGGGGTCCCCGCTGTGGTCTCCCAGGGAGCAGGGCGTGCTGTGGTCCGCGGTGAACGCGACCACCAGGTCCGGGGGGAAGCCCTCCCTGAGGACCCCCGCCATCTCGTCGAGGCGGGATATCACGTCGCACTTCAGGCGCGGGTCCCTGTCGTGGCCCGCCACGTCGGGGGCCTTGCAATTCATTAGGACGAAGTCGTACCTCTCCAGGGCCGCCATGGCCGCCCTCATCTTGGCGGAGAAGTCCGAGCCTGCCCCACCGGTGCACTCCGGCGGGAGATCCAGCACGTCGAGCCCGCACACCCCGCATATGCCCTTTATCATCCCGACCCCGGCGACGCACGCCGCGGACATCCCGTGGATCTCGGGGAAAGGCCTGATGTGGGGGAACTCTCCCGCCCCGCGGGGGACCAGCACGTTGGCGGGGGGCTTGCCCTCCGCGATCCTCCTCCTGTTGACCGGGTGGTCCCTCATGGCGCCATAGGACCTCCTGACGAACTCGTTCAGGATGCGGGCGGTGCGCTCGGCCTCCGGGACTCTGCCCCTGGATTGAAGTATCGGCCCCTCCTCGTGGGGGTCCGCGTCGGTGACCCTGGCGTCCAGGCCCTCCCCCCTCAGGATCAGCGCGGCCCTGTGCTCGGTGCCCGCCCTGACCAGCGCCTCCGCCCCGTCTATCTCCATGCCGTCCAGTGCGGACAGGAGCTCCTCGGTATCGGGCTTGTCCACCCTGCCGGCGCGGCGGTCGGTTATGCGGAGGGAGTCGTCGCAGGTGGAGAAGTTGCATCTGAACGCCACGTCCCCGGGCCTGCCTATGAGGCCTATGCCGGCGGCCTCGAACGGCCCCCTCCCGGTGTACTCCCTCAAAGGGTCGTAGCCCAGTATGGACAGGTGCGACGTGTCGCTCCCGGGCCTCACGCCGGGCGCGACGGTGTCGCACGTCCCGGCCGTCCCGTGCTTCGTGAACCAGTCCAGGTTGGGGGTCTCCGTGGCCTGCAGGGGGGTCAGCCCCCCGAGCTCCTCGCACCCCCGGTCCCCCAGACCGTCCATGACCACGATGAGGATCCTCTTCTTGGAGGACATCAGTCCCCGCCCCCTATCCTGCGGAGGATCCATGCCATGTTGGAGCCCAGGTCCCTCATCGTGCGCGCGCCCTCGGCGTCGGAGGCGAAGTCCCCCTCCTTCTGCGAGAGGCTCATATTCCAATAGGAGGAGCCCACGGTGAGCATGCCGCTGATGGCGAAGAAGTGGTTGATGGAGTCCAGGGTGTGGATGGAGCCTGCGCGCCGGGCGGGCGACACCGCCGCCCCGACCTTCCTGTTGAGGGCCATCCCGGAGGCCCTCGTGACGTACCCGGCGCGGTCTATGAGCGCCTTGGCCTCGGAGGTGAGGTCCGAGAAGTAGGTGGGCGACCCGATGATTATGCCGTCGGCGGCGGCCATCCTCTCTATGCACGCGTTGATCCCGTCGCCCCCGTAGGCGCACTTCAGGTCCTTCTTCTTGAAGCAGGACCCGCAGGCCCTGCATCCGCGCAGGTCCCTGCCGCCGACCTGCACGGCCTCCGTGGCTATGCCTTCGGATTCGAGGACCCCTAGGACCTCCCTTATCATCCCGGCCGTGTTCCCGTTCTCCCTGGGGCTGCAGTTGAAAGCGACTACGTTCATGGCGATTCTCCGCGACTGTCGGTATCCCATGCATGTAGATAAAATGAGGGACACCCGAGTTTGGCGCTTTCGAAGCATATCGAGAAAGAACCGCTATCTGGCCCCCGCAACGTTTTATAACCCGCCGCCGCGATCCGTTGGCGTGACGCTACTCTCCGACAGCCCGCACGACCGCGTGATGGTTTTCATAGACCTCAGGAACGTCCTGAAGAGCTCCGAGATCCCGGGCCTGGACCTTCCGCTGGACCTCTACAGGCTCTCCCTGGACATGGCCGGCGGGAGGAGGCTCGTCGCCGCGTACGTCTTCGACACCAGGGCCCCGTACGGGGAGGAGGACAGGGCGCACAGGATGCACGACCGCCTCAGGTTCCTGGGCTTCAGGGTGGTCGCCAGGGAGTCCTACGACCCCAGCAGGAGGGAGCAGAAGGAGGTGGACGTGGCCATGGGCTGCGAGATGGTGGCCCACGCGCTCAAGGACAACTTCGACGTGGCCGTGGTCGTCAGCGGGGACAGGGACTTCGTGCCCGCGATACAGCACGTGCAGTCCGCCGGGAAGAGGGTGGAGGTGGCGGCGTTCCACGAGGCGTTCTCGAAGGAGATGCTCAAGTCGTGCGACAGGTACCGCATGCTGGATTCCGTCCCGCTGCTCAGGATGGACGGCCCCGCCGCGGGCGGCGCCGGGGGGGATGGGGCATGACGGGGGGCAAGAAGGACTGGCTGGCCTTCCAGAGGGAGCTGATCGAGAGCGGGGCCATAAGCGAGGAGGATCTGGACGAGTTCAACGGGAAGGTCGAGATATTGAGCTTCTCGAGGGCGGGCGGCGCGGGGGCCCTCCGCGCCGACTTCAACGGGACGCACGCGTTCCTGCGCGGGGCGGACGCGGCGGGCGACGGGGGCGAGTGGATCTGCCGCCTGGAGAAGAGCGGCGGGGCGTACATCGCGTCCCCCATAAGGAAGGTGGACGCGTCGTTCTTCATGGAGCTGAAGAGCCACCAGGCGGAGGAGGTCGCGAAGGCCCTCTGGAAGAGCCGCAGGGCGGACATGGAGCAGATCATAGCGGAGCATTGCCGCGGGCTGCTCGCGGAGGAGGCGGAGCCGGGCGCGGGGGACGAGGCCGAAAGCCTCCGGAGGGAGATCGGGGAGCTCAGGGCCGAGAGGGACTCCCTTATGGAGAGGCTGGCGGAGGCGGAATCGCTGAGGCGCGAGAGGGACGGGCTCAGAGAGAGGCTCGAAGCGGGAGCCGCCGCGGCGGACTACCCCGCAATCCGGTCGGAGGTCGCGGCCGAGGAGCGGCCGCAGGCGGCGCCAGCCCCTGCGGGGCAGGAGGCGGCCAGGAGGGTCTCCGAGGACGCGATCGAGAGTTCGCTGTTCACACCGGGGAAGTGCTTCGTCCACGTCAGCCTGGACCTGGAGACGATGGCAGTCCGCCCGCACGGCTACGGGACCGCGATATGCGTCGGGAACAGGATCCGCCTGGCGGGCCTGAACGCGATCTCCCCGTTCGCGGGCGAGCGCGACCTCGCCTGCCGGCGCGGCCCGGACGGGGCCGTGACGATCCGCCTGAAAAGCTGACGGAGAGAGGCCGCGGGGCGGGCGGATGCGCATGGCGGGCGAAGGATGCATGATGAAAAAGGGAAGGTGAGTGCGGACGTCGGGATTCGAACCCGAGTTCTAACCTTGGCAAGGTCAAGTGATAACCAGCTACACTACGTCCACGGTTGTCCCTCCAGATCCTCTTTCCCGATATAAAGTTTCCGTCAGGCGAGCATATTAAATCCGGGATGCGATCCGGTATCGAAATTAAGGTGTCTGCGTTAAAGTCGCAGGCGGTTTGATTCACAGATCAGTGATGCGTATATGATCTCGAATTTCACGACGTTGGGAGTCTCCGAGGAGATCGCGAGGGCGATGGAGGACATGGGATGGGAGGAGCCCACCCCGATACAGGTGGAGGCGATACCGCTGGGCCTCAAGGGGACGGACATGTTCGCCCAGGCCCAGACGGGGACGGGCAAGACGGGGGCGTTCGGCTCCATAGTGCTCCAGAGGATAGAGGCGGGGATGAAGATCCCCGCCGCGATCGTGCTGGTCCCCACCAGGGAGCTGGCGAACCAGGTCTCGGAGGAGATGGAGAAGCTGTCCAAGCACACCGGCCACGTGTGCGTCCCGATCTACGGCGGCGCCAGCATAGAGGGCCAGATGAAGAGGCTCGAGAAGGGCGCCGACGTGATCGCCGGCACCCCCGGCAGGGTCAAGGACATGATCAACAGGAGGGCCCTCAACCTCTCCAAGATATCCATGGTCGTCCTGGACGAGGCCGACCGCATGCTGGACATGGGGTTCATAGAGGACATAGAGGACATACTGTCCGCCATGCCCAGGGAGAGGCAGACCCTGCTGTTCTCCGCCACCATGCCGGAGGACATCAAGAGGCTGGCCAGCGACTACATGCGGAAGCCCAAGGAGATCAGCGTCTCCAGGGACGAGATGGTCCTGGACCTCACCAAGCAGTACTACATATCCGTGGGCAGGAGGAACAAGTCCTGGGCGCTATGCAGGATACTGGACATAGACAAGCCCAAGGCGATAATCTTCTGCCAGACCAAGAGGATGGTGGACATCCTCGACGAGAGACTATCCGACCTGAAGTACAAGGCGGAGGCCATACACGGGGACATGCCCCAGTCCAAGAGGGAGAAGGTCCTGAGGGACTTCAAGGACGACAAGACGGACATCCTCATCGCCACCGACGTGGCCGCCAGGGGCCTTGACATAGACGACATATCCTATGTGGTGAACTACGACATGCCGGACGACGTGGACACGTACATCCACAGGATCGGCAGGACCGGCAGGGCCGGCAAGGAGGGCGTGGCGGTCTCGTTCGTCACCTCGGAGGAGGAGCACCTGGTCAGGGAGTTCGAGCTGCGCACGGAGATGACCATCGAGCGCAGGGACGTGCCCGAGGCGGAGGAGGGCTCCAGGGACACCATAAGGAGGGTCGTCGACTACGACCAGATCTCCGACGTCTACGGCATGGTCAGGTTCGAGCTCAACCTCGGCAAGAGGGACGGGCTGGGGAAGGTCGGGCTGTCCGACTTCGTGTCCCGCGCCGCCCGCATAAGGGACGTGTCCATAGGGAAGGTCCAGATAGGGGACGAGTCCTCCGTGGTGGAGGTCCACAAGGAGTTCGGGAACCGGATGACCATGGACGTCCCCAAGACGAGATATAACGGGAAAAAGGTTTACGTGAGGGTCATCCAGGAGAAGGCTTAAGCCTCTATGACCGCCAGCACGCCCCCTATCTGGAGCGTGTCCACGGCCCTCCCCCCGAGCATCAGCCTCTTCTCTATCTCCACGAACTCCGCGCCGACGCTCACCCGCTCCCCGTCTATCTCGAGGGAGAGCGCGCCGGAGGCGAGCCTCTCCGCCGCCTCCTTCGGATCCATCGCCGCCAGCGCGGCGGCTATGCCCTTGGCCTTCGACTTGAACGCCGGACCCAGCTTGGAATGCACCGGCTTCGCGGCGACGGCCTCCTCGGAGAGGTCGGCGTGGAGCGATATCGCCAGATCCCTGATCTTGAGCGTCTCCGCTATGTCCGCCCTGGCCCCCTCCAGGATCCCCGCGTCCGCCCCTATGAGCTCGACGCGGGCCATCTCGGCGTTGAGGGGCATCTTGCGCTCGGACTTCCACGCCCTTATGGCGGACACGACCGCCACCAGGGCCTCGCCGGCCTCCACGGCCGCCTCGTCCGCCGGGGCGGGCTCCGGCCACGGCGTCAGGTGCACGCTGGCCGCGCCGACGCGCGCGGCGAAGTGCTCCTGATAGACGTCCTCCGCCACATGGGGCATGAACGGCGCCAGCATCTTCACGCATCCCAGCAGGACGTCGTGCACGGTGCGCCTGGCGGCGGCGTCCCCGCGGGACTTCACCATCTCGACGTAGTTGTCCGCGAAGTCGCGCCATACGAACGACTCTATGGCCTTCATGGCCTTGTCGAACTGGTACGCCTCCATGTCCGCGGTGGCGGACTCGACGGTCTGGGCGTACCTGCCCAGGATCCACCTGTCGGACGCGCGGAGCTCCCCCGCCTCTGCGGGGAGGTCCGCGATCATCCTGCCCGCGAACTGCCCTATGTTGTAGACCTTGTTGCAGAGCTTCCTGCCCCTGACGACGTCCGGCTCCCTGAACGCGTGGTCCATGCCGAGGGAGCAGGACGCCGCGAAGTACCTGAGCGCGTCCGCCCCGTACTTCTCTATTATCGGGATGGGGTCGATGACGTTGCCGACGGACGAGTGCATCGGGGTCCCGTCGGGAGCCATGATGAACCCGTGGACCATTATGTCGTCCCAGGGGCGGGAGCCCTCTATCTGCTCCGAGCGGAGCATGGAGTAGAACGCCCACGTGCGTATTATGTCGTGGGACTGCGGGCGCATGGACATGGGGAAGAACTTCTTGTGGAGGGCCTCGTCCCTCTTCCAGTAGGTGTTGTACAGGGCCGACCCCGACGAATCCATCCACGTGTCGAACACGTCTGTGCACCCCTCCAGGGCGCCGCCGCACTTTGGGCACTTCTCCACGGGAGGGGAGTCCATGGTCGGGTCGACGTAGCACTGCTCCTCTGTCGCGCACACCGCCTCGCCGCACTCCGCGCACTCCCACACGGGCACCGGCGTGGCGAATATGCGCTGCCTGCTGAGCACCCAGTCCCATTCCAGGGACTCCACCCAGTCCCTGAGCCTTATCTTCATGAACTCGGGGCGCCAGTTGATCTCGTCCGCCCTCTCGAGGACCTTCTCCTTGAAGTCCAGGGTCTTCAGGAACCACTGCGGCACCTGGAGGTACTCTATGGGGGCCCCGCACCTCCAGCAGACCGAGACCTGCTGGGGGTTGTCCTCCTGCCTCTCCAGGAGCCCCGCCGCCCGGAGGTCCCCTATGGCCGCCTCCCTGGCCTCCGCGACGGCCATGCCGGAGTACCTGCCCGCCAGGGCGGTCATCCTGCCGGACTCGTCTATGGCCTTCTCCATCTCCAGGCGGTACTTCATGACCCATTCCAGGTCGTCCTTGTCGCCTATGGTGCATATCATCACGTTCCCCGTGCCGTAGGAGGGGTCCACCTTGGGGTCGGCTATGACCTTCACGCGCCTGCCGTACAGGGGGGTCACCAGGCTCTTGCCTACGAGGGCCTTCTTCCCCTCGTCGTCGGGGTGGACGGCGACGACCTTGCAGGTGCACAGCAGCTCGGGCCTGGTGGTGGCCACCAGGACGTGCCCGTCCTCCCCGTCTATGCCGAACCTGATGTAGTTGAGCTTGTTCACGTTGTCCCTGTGCTCCACCTCGGCGTCCGCCAGGGCGGTCATGCACCTGGGGCACCAGTTCACCGGGAAGTTGCCCTTGTAGACGAGCCCCCTGTTGAAGAGCTCGACGAAGGAGATCTGGGTGATCCTGCGGTAGTACGGGGCGTCCGTCTGATAGTATATGCTGGGGTCCATGCTCTCCCCCAGTATCTCGAAGTGCCTGGTCATCTCGTCTATGAACCCGTTGGCGTAGTCGCTGCAGAGCCTCCTGTACTCCTGCCTGGGCAGGTCCAGCTTGGTTATGCCGTGCTTCTTCTCCACCTTGACCTCTATGGGGGTCCCGTTCACGTCGAAGCACAGGGGGAAGAAGACGTTGTGCCCCCTCATCCTCTTGAAGCGGGCGGCGAAGTCTATGAGCGAGTAGCCCGTGGCGTGCCCCAGGTGCAACGGGCCAGAGGTGTACCTCGGGGGGTTGTCTATGCTGTAGAAGGGCTTGTCCGACGACGGGTCGAAGCGGTAGGTCCCGGATGTCCTCCACATCTCCTGCCAGCGCTTCTCTATTGCTGCTGAATCGTATTGAGGCATGTCTAACGCGGGCTAATCGGGGGGGGATTATAAAAGAAATAGGTTTCGGGAGATCGCGCCGCGCCCTGAACGCCCATGTGCCCGTCCTCCCTCCGCCTTCCGTCCCGAAGGCGGGATGCGATCCCCTCTCCCTAGAATCCCGGATCGCGGCCCGGGCGGCCTTCCCGCCGGACGCATGGCCGCCGCGATGTTTATGGGCCGCCTGAAGCCGATGCGGGGCGCGGCCGCCCCGCGGAAAAAAGGTCGCCCGCCCGGATGATCGGGCGGGCCTCCGGAGGCTCAGGCCGCGGCCTTCCTGTGCTTCCTGTAGGAGACCGTCGAGTCCTTCCTGCTGACGATCATCTCCCCCAGCTTCTTGACGAGGTCGTTGTTCGCCTTCACCAGGTCCCAGCCGACCTCCTTGGAGTTGATGGTCCACCCGTTTATGAAGAACTTCGCCGAGAGGGTGTACTTCTTCCGCTCGCCGTCCTCGTTGTGCCTGGACACGTGTATTATGAGGGATTCGGGGCGGTAGATCTTGGAGATCTTGGACACCTCCGACTCTATGTCCGCGTACATCGATTCGGCGTACGGCTTGTCCTCGTCCTCCAGGCCGCTTATCTGCACGAACATGGACTCCCCCGCCCTGCACGCGGAGATCAGCTGGATTATGTCGTACTCCGTTATGATCCCCACCAGCTCCCCGCCGTCGGTGACGGGTATGGTGGATATGTTCTTCTCCTTCATGGCGTTGGCCGCGTCCTCGACGCTGTCCTCCCAGTCCAGGGTCGTGACGGACCTGACGCAGACGCTGTCCACCGATATGTGCACCCTGGGGCTCTTGTGGAGGTCCCCTATGCTCTTGGCGTCCGTCTTCCAGTTGTTCTCTATGATCTCCTTCATCCCCACTATGCCCACGGGGCGGTTGGCCGAATCGACGACCGGGACCGTGCGTATGTCCAGCGCCCTCATGATCTCCAGCGCGTCCTCCAGCATCCCGTTGGCGCCCACCGACTCGACCGGGGACGACATGATCTCCCAGACCTTGATGTCCTTGAGGGCGTTTATGCCCGCGGCGATGCCGGTCAGGCCGCGCCTGGAGACCACGCCGACGGGCTTCTTCCCGCTGAGGACCGCCAGCTGCCTGCTGTTGGTGGACACCATGTGCTCCGCCGCCCTGGTGACCTCTGTGTCCGCGGACAGGGTGGGGAGGCTCTTCATCACGCTCTTGACCTTGGCGTCCGGCATGACGCTCTTCTTCTTCAGGATCGTGCCGTAGCTGACCATCCCGAGGTACGCCCCCCCGTCCGTCACGGGGATCTCCTGGAACCCGGAGGAGCGCATGGCGGACAGCGCGTCTGAGACCCTGTCCTCCGGCCCCACGGTCGGGAACACGGCCGTCGCGACCCTGCCGATGGGGGTCCCGTCGATCTGCGACCTCAGCATAGAGAGCTTCTTCACGTCTTCCAAGTCTTTGACACCCAAAACATCTCACCTGTGTCAATAGACGCGGGGTGCGGATATAAACCTTGTTCGGAAAACGCGCGCCGGCGGGGCGCGGGGGGCGGGGAGGGGGAGAGGCCCCCTCCGCGGAGGGCGCAGAGACCCCCGCGGGCCCCCCGGGATGCGATGGGTTGATATATTTAGAGGTCGGCGAAGCTCTTCCCGCCCACCATCTCCGATATCAGCCGGGCCACGGACCCCGCCGGGACGCGCTTCTGGCCGCCCGTGTCCCTGTCCCTTATGGTCACGGTGCCCTTCTGAGGGCCGTCCAGGGACTCGTAGTCCACCGTCACGCACCACGGGGTGCCTATCTCGTCCATGCGGGCGTACCTCTTCCCTATGGACCCCGCGTCGTCGTAGTACGCCTCCATGCGGGAGGAATGGACCTCGCGGTAGATCGCCCTGGCCATCTCGTCCATGCCGTCCTTGGCCATCAGCGGGAACACGCCGACCTTTATGGGGGCGACCTCCGGCCTCATGCGGAGCACGGTGTACCCCTCCGCCTCGTCGAAGCTGTATGCGTGCTCCAGGACGGAGTAGAATATCCTGTCCAGGCCGTGGGACGGCTCGATCACGTGGGGCACCACGCGCTCGCCCGCGATCTTCTCCCTCACCCTGGCGACCTCGAAGAACTCGTCCGTCAGGACCAGCTCCTCCCCGCCTACCGACAGAGCCAGCCTCCCGTCCCTTATGTCGGAGGGGGACGCGGACTCCAGGGCCGCGGCGACCGCCTTCGCCCTGTCCTTGAACGCCGGGCCCAGGGCCCTGTGCCTCGCCCTCACCTTCTCCACCTCCGCCTCTATGGGCTCGTCCAGCCTCTTGAAGTGGGTTAGGTCCGTGCCTGAGAACTGCGCGTGGCGCGACAGGTCCCAGCAGCCCCTGTCGGCTATGCCGGTGACCTCTATCCACCCGTAGGACAGGAGGATCTCCGCGTCCCAGCAGTCGGCGGCGTAGTGGGCCATCTCGTCGGAGAGGTGCTGCCTGAACCTGAGCCTCCCCTCGTCTATGCCCAGGCGCACCAGGAGCCTCTTGGTCAGGTGTATGAAGTACGCCAGCACGCGGTTGGCTATCACTCCCTTCTCGACCGCCTCCCCGACGGTCATCCTGACGGTCTCCTCGCCGGTGTTGGGCACCAGGGCCAGCTCCTCCCCCTCTATCTCGGGGAACCTCTCCCAGCCCTTGTCCTGGGGGTCGACGAACAGCTCGACCTCCATCATGTTGAACTCCCTCATGCGAATCATGCCCTGGCGGGGCGCGATCTCGTTCCTGTACCCCCTCCCCGTCTGGATGACCCCCAGCGGGAGCTTCTCCCTGTTGTACCTGTAGAGGTTGAGGAAGTTGACGAATATGCCCTGCGCCGTCTCCGGCCTCAGGTACCCCACGCGGGACGACCCGGGGCCTATCGTCGTCTTGAACATCAGGTTGAACTCCTCCACCGGCCCCAGCTTCCCGCCGCACTCGGGGCAGGACACGCCGCGCTCCGCGAACATCGCATCCAGCTCCCGGGGGGAGAGCGTGTCCGGGTTGGGGTGCATCCCCTTGACCAGGTGGTCCGCCCTGAAGGGGGACTGGCACTGGGAGCAGTACGTCATGAGGTCCGCGAACTCGTCCACGTGGCCGGAGGCCTTGAACACCTCCCTGGGGTTGACGGTCTCCGAATCTATCTCCACGAAGCCCTCCCCGCCCTTGTACATGTCCCTCCAGACCTCCAGGATGTTGTTCCTGAGGCTGAGGCCCAGGGGGCCGTAGTCAAACATCCCCGCCACTCCCCCGTAGAGCTCGAAGGACGGCCATATGAACCCCCTGCGCTTGCAGACGGACAGGAGCTCGTTGGCGTCAAGAGTCATTTGAACTACCCGTGAGAGCTACGAGGACGTCTAGGTCGTATATCATCCCGACGATCTCGTCCTTGGTCCCGTGGACCGGGAGCTGTCCGAAGTCGTTGTCTATCATCGCGGCCGCCGCGTCGTTGAGGGGGGTCTTCTTGAACACCGTCATGGGGTCCCTGACCATGTAGTCCTTCACCTTGCGGTCCGGGGCGTACCTGTTGGTGGCGGCGTAGAACAGCGGGAGCACGTTCCTGTACCCCGCCAGCTTGGAGTCCTCTATCCCCAGGCGGAGCATCGCCTCGGCGTCCTCGGTCTGGTCGCTGAACAGGTCCCTGTCCGTGAGGATCCCCACGAGCTTGCCCCGGGCGTCCAGCACCGGCACGGCGGAGACGTCGCTTATCCTCATGGCCGCCACGGTGTACGCCAGCGGCTCTTCCTCGTAGGCGGTGACGCAGGTCGTCTTCACGGCCTCCTCCGCGGTTATGGAGGTCTTCATGTCCCTGATCTCGTGGAGGAGGTCCGTCGGGGTGACTATGCCCACCAGCTTCCCGCCCTCCACCACCGGCAGCCTGTGTATCCTGTGCTCGGCGAGGATCTTCGCCGCCTCGACTATGGTGGCGTCGGGGCCGATGACGATGCAGCCCTTCTTCATTATGAGGGACAGCTGGTCCTCGTCGAACTTCCTGAATATGTCCCTCCTCGAGACTATGCCCATTAGCTTGCCGTCCGACGACCTCACGACGGGCAGGCCGGTGAGCTTGTTCCTGACCATCATGTTGATGGCGTCGCTACGGCTTCCGGGCACTTCGACGACGATCGGGGCCGGAGTCATAATATCCGCTACGGTTTTCATTGTGGACGACCTCGCGTGCGGCGGCGCATGCGCCGTGCCCGCACTCGGACGGTTAACGCATTATCGTAAATAAGCCCATTGTCATGCCGCGCGGCCTGCGCGCCCGCGGGAGCGGGCCGGTCAGCCCCTCCCGATGCGGGACCTGACCACCATGACGGGGCATTCCGCGCCCCTTATGACCTTGTCCGCCACGCTGCCCATCAGCAGCTTGGATATGCCCGTCCTGCCGAGCGTCCCCATGACCACCGCGTCGTACTCCTTTGATTCCCGGATTATGACCTTGGACGGGGTCCCCTCGAGGACCTTCGCCTCCACGGGCACGCCCATCTCCCGCCCCCTGTCGGCGACGTACCCCGTGGCGCACGCGCCCTCCCTCTCCAGGGTGTCGTGGGCGTTGGCAACGGCCGCGTCCACGTGCGGGTTGGAGTACGCCGACTGGTCGATGACGTACAGCGCGGTGACGCTCCCCCCGGACATGGCCGCCAGCGACAGCCCCCTCTCGACCGCGTCCTTCGTGAACTCGCTCCCGTCCGTCGGTATCAGGATCCTTTGGAATTCAGACATGTCCATCGCTCCGGCACGATATCGCGCGCCCCCGCCCGGACAGGGCAGACAGGGCGCCCGCGCGGGGGTCGCACGGGAACACCGTCGCGTCCGCCCTCGCGCCCCTCTCGATGCGCATCTCCCTGTCGGGATATAATATCCTGCGCCCGGCGAGGAGCGCGCCTAGCGCGTCCATGGGGTCCCCGCCCTGCGCCTCCAGGATCCGCGCCAGGGACAGCGACTCCGCCCTGAGGTCGGGCGGGCGCAGCATGGCGTTGTCCGTGCCTATCGCCACGTCCGCGCCGCAGTCCAGCATCCTCCTCGCGGGCGGGGCCTTCCCGAAGTACGCGCTGGACCCGGGGCATACGACTATGGGCACCTCCGCCTCGGCGCACTTGAGCAGGTCCGAGTCGGAGGCCTCCGTCATGTGGACCACGAACGCGGGGTCGAGGGACAGGACGAGGTCGATGTCCTCGCGGACCCTCTCGCTCGCGTGTATCGCGAAGATCTTGCCCGCGCTCCTGGCCGCGTCCGCGACCTCCTCCAGGTACGCGGAGGGGGCGTCGGAGACGCTGGGCATGCCTATCCCGTCGGCGACCGCCAGTATCTCGCCTATCTCGGCGGGGTCGAACGCCTCGGAGACGGGGCGGCCCAGGACGATAGCCCCCGGGTCCGCGGACCTGAGGAGGCGGCAGCCGGCGGCCCCGCCCTCCCTGAAGTCCATGAACGTCTTGGATCCGAACGACTTGGAGGCGCCGGAGAACCGCCTCATGGATTCGGACAGCTCGCCGTCGGACGCGCCCGCGAGGTACCTGTGCTTCAGCCCGCCCGGCGGGGCCACCAGCTCCTCTATGGAGAGGCCGGGCGGGACGGACAGGGCTCCGTCCGCGCAGTGGGTGTGGGCGTTGACGGGGGACGGGAGGATCAGGCCGGTCGCCGACGGGGGGGACGGAGGGGGGCCCTCCGACGCCTCCGCGACGATCCCGCCCTCCACCGCGACGTACCCCTCGACGATCCCCGACGGAGACAGGATCAGACCCTGGAAGACTTCCATGCCGACCCTAACCGCGTGAGGGTATATCTTGGTTTACCGCCCGCGCGGGGGGCGCGGCGGGCCCGCTCGCGGGGGTCATCCGAGATGCTCGGAATATCTGGATTCCCTAAAAGGAGACTTTATAAACTTTGGCGGAGAGGTTAAAATAGGATCAAATTCTAACAACGGATGGTGAAACCACAATGGTAAAGATAATAGCAGCAGAGTGCGTGGCGTGCGGCGCGTGCGTCGACGTTTGCCCCCAGGACGCGATAACCGTTGACGACGTGGCCGTCATAGACGGAGCCAAATGCGTCGACTGCGGAGCCTGCGTCGACGAGTGCCCCTCGGACGCCATAACAGAGTAAACCCGCTTCTACAAACCCCATCGGCGGAAACCCCGCCGATGCTTCATTTTCATATCTATGGTATGGCGAACGCGTTCCGCATCCCGTCATTCATCCTTCTTGACCCTCTTGTGATATATCCTCTTGGGGAGGCGCTCCTCGTCTAGCATCCTGCCGATGGGATCGTTCATCGGGTCCGCCAGATCCCTGAGGCGGCCCTCCATCCCGAGGACGAACAGAACGGACGCGTAAGCCCCCGCGGACGTGTCGGGGTCCCCCCTCTCCACGCGGGACAGGGTCCCGAGGGAGATCCCCGCCCTCTCCGCCATCGTCGCCATGGTTATGCGCCTGCGCCTGCGCGCGTCGCACGCGTCCTGGCCGAGCTTCTTGAGGGCGTTGGCCGCGTGCATCGGGATGTATCTCATAACGCTCATCATAGAGCGTTTTATAATATATAACACGCACTATGATGTGTTTTATTTTCTTATATGATAAGTCTAGGGGGACGCTTCCCGAAGAAGGCGGGCCCGTAGGCCCCGGAGCGCGGGCGGAACGGAAAGCGATGCGATGCGTCGCGCGATTCGATGGATGGGGTGCGCCTGAGCGCGTCTGAAAAAACAAGGCGGACGCCGGGGTCACGCCCAGTAGGGCTTCTTGACGAACTTGTACGCCGACTGCGTGGCCGTGGCGGCCTCTCCGCACGCGGTTATGATCTGCTTGTACTTCCCGGGATAGTCCACCGCGTCCCCGCAGGCGAAGACCCCGTTGCGGTTGGTCCCCATGTTGACGTCGACCTTCACGAGCCCGCCGGGGGTCAGCTCCAGCCCCCACTTCTTCAGGTCGTCCATGTTGGCGTCTATGCCTATGTTTATCACCGCCAGGTCCGCGGGCACGTCGAACGTCTTCCCGTCCTGCTCCAGCGTGACGCTCTCCACCGCGTCCCCCCCGTTGAAGGATACGACGGAGGCGTTCATCAGGGCCCTGACGTTGCTCTTCCTGAGGCTGTCCACGTTGGACTCGTCCGCCCTGAACTCGGGCCTCCTGTGGACTATCGCGGTGTCGGTGACGGAATCGGATATGAGCGCCATCTCTATCGCGCTGTTCCCGCCTCCGAACATGACCACCTTCTTGCCGACCAGCTCCTCCTTCACGGGGAGTATGTACGACACGCCCCTGCCGGAGAGCCTGTCCTCCCCGGGGCACCCCATCTTCTTGGGCCTGAAGTCGCCCATCCCTATGGCGACCAGGACGGATCTGGCGCGGTGGGACCCTTTCGGCGTGACCACGATCAGCTCCTCGTCGCCGTCGTTTATCTCCACGACCTTCTCGTTCTCCCTTATCTCGCATCCGAGGGACTCCGCCTGCGCGTAGAGGCGGTCGGAGAGCTTCCTGGCCTGGACGGACTCGAAGCCGGGGTAGTTGTGTATGCCCTTCTCGGGGTAGAGGCTCATGAGCTGGCCGCCCACGCGGCCCGCCTCTAGTATGAGCGTCTTCATCATCTTCGATCTGGCGAATATGCCCGCAGTGAGCCCCGCCGGGCCTGCCCCGATGATGACGATGTCATAGCACATTTTAATGCCGTATAGGCTTTCCATATAAAACCTTGTCTTTTTTATCTGATATTTTTCTCATAAAACGCGCTTTAAACGGCGATATTTCGCGAAAGGCGTGCGAAATTCGTAGAGTTGCTTCGAAAGACGAGGCTTTGAAGCTAGGCGACGGGCGCGGAGGCGGAGGCATAGGGCCTGGCGCCAGCGTATAAAATAAAAAAAGACCGGATCCGCCGATCCCCGGCGGATCCGTTTTATGGTTGCGAGCGCAGGTAGACCACCCGGCAGGAGCCGCTCCACGACGGATCCCAACTTGCGCCCGCGGACGCAGCGTCCACGTAGATGACCGCGTCCGTGGTCCCGCCGAACACGTTCTGACCTATGCGTCCCTGCGCGACGGTTTCGCTCTGTATGTGCACGGAAGACAGGCCCGGGCAGTCTTTGAACGCTTCATCGCGTATATATCTCAGCGAGGACGGGAGGGTCAGGTCCCCTTCGATCCAGGGGCAGTTATAGAATGCCTGTCCCCATATATCCATCAAGCCTGGAGGGAACACAGGGTCCTTCCAGGAGATCGCGGTGCCTTTGAACGCACTGGTCCCTATAGTCATGAGGCTAGACGGGATGTTCATGTCCGTCAGGTAGGAGAGGCCTTCGAACGCAGAAGGGTTAATACTGATCACGGTGTCCGGCAGGCGCACGTACCGCAGGAGCTTGCAGAAATAAAAGGCAGATCCCATGACTTCGGTCACAGGGAGGCCCTGATAGTATTCAGGGATCACCAAATGGGTCGCCGCGACGTCATACCCGCGCACTCTGATCCCGCCGTTGATGCCGGAATCTATGTATTCTACGAACGGACTCCCCTCCCAGTGCGCGTAGAGGTCCATATCATCCGCCAGGCTCCATTGGGTGCCGTCGGGATATGGGGTAAGGTTGTCCTGTGCGGGGTTCCCCGGGCCGTAGTTGACCCCCCACGGCATCTTGAACCACCCTCCGAAGGTGTATGGGTCCCTCTCTGGCCTCATGAGGTCCACCTCGTCCCCTATGGCGAAGTGCGAAGCCTCCACCCTCCAGTCCGCCTCCGCGACGCCCACTATGGGGAAGTGGTACCTCAGCGCGTACACCTCCACCCATCCGGCATACAGGGTGGTGTCGCAGGTCACGCGGTCGGTAGAGAAGTCCCATCTCTCGGTCAGGGCGTCGTCCCTGTACCACTCGGTCTGGCGGTATCCGTCCCTCGCGGGCTTGGGCGGGGCGACTATGCGCGAGCCTGGCGCTATGCCGGTGGCGTCCGGCAGCGCGGATCCGCCCATGGCGTCGAACGAGACTTTGTACGTCGGCCCCGCCTCGCGGGATTCGCTCGCCCACTTGGCGTACAGAACCATGTTTCCTGTTACATCGTCGTCGAAGCTCCACGGGACGGACAGGGACGCGTCCCTGTACCATCCCGCGAACTCCATCCCCGCCTTGGCGGGGTCGGACGGCTTGTGAGCCGTCTCTCCCTTGAAAACCGCCTGCGGGGCTATAGGCGTCCCGCCGTCAGTATCAAAACTCAGAGAGTACGTTATCGCAGAGAGGTCCTCTCCGCCCCCCATCCCCGCGCCTCCGCCCGCGGCGGGGGCGCACTCGCACCCGCCCGCGGAGCCCGCGGCGAAGCACGCGGCCCCTGTCGCCCCTAGCAGGAGCAGCAGCGAGAGCAGAAGCAGCGCCTTTTTCTTCCTTCCTTCCTTCTCCCCCTCCCCAGTCCCTTCGCGGACCCCTTTTGATCGGGTATCGTCCATCTCATTCC
>JAIRPP010000014.1 GCA_031256955.1 Candidatus Methanoplasma sp.
GTCGCCGTGACGGCGGCGGCCATAGGGAGCGGGTCCGGGAAGGTCCTGTTCCAGCAGAACGGGGCGTGGCAGGACTTCCCGTCCGGCGGGCTGCGCGTCCCCAAGAACCACACCCTGCCGCTCGCGGCGGTAGAAGGCCAGGATTCCACCTTCATCTGGTGGGACGGCGCACTGTCGGGACATGCGCCTCAACAGAGCCTGTCCGTGGGGACATCCGATAAGGAAGTCACCGCCAGGTTCGAGCCCGATGCGGACGTGGTGTCCGTGACGGCGACCGTGTCCGGCGACGGCGTCGGAAAGGTCCAGTACTTCCAGAACAAAGTATGGCATGACTTCCCATCCGGCCCGCTGCACGTGCCGAGGAACTCCGCGCTCAGCGTGAGCGCGGCGCACGGGGACGGCAGCGCGTTCGTCTGGTGGGACGGAGGGATCTACGGGCATCAGAACCCGTACGAGATCCTGAGCATAGCGGGCGATATGACCGTGAACGCCGTGTTCGCGCCGAGCGCGGACATCGTGCAGGTGAATGCGACGACGGACGGCCCCGGTAAGGTCCAGTACGGGCTGAGCGGGGACCACTGGGTCGACTTCCCGTCCGGTCCGCTGTACGTCCCGAAGAACATCTCCCTGCCCCTGAAGGCGGTCCCCACCGGCCAGGACTCCGTGTTCGTCTGGTGGACCGGGGCCCTCTCGGGCCAGCAGGCGCAACAGGATATGGCCGTCGGCGAGTCCGGCGGGAGCGTGGCGGCGCAGTTCGAGCGCTCCTCCAACGTCGTGCTCGTAAGGGCGACGGCCGTAGGGAACGGATCTGGAAAGGTCCAGTTCCAGCAGAACGGCATATCGCAGGACTTCCCGTCCGGCGGGCTGACCGTGCCTATCGGCTCGTTCCTGCCCCTGAATGCGGTCCAGAACGACGGGTCGGTGTTCCTGTGGTGGGCGGGCGACCTCTCCGGCCATGTGGCGGCGCAGACCCTGTCCGTAGGGGCCGCGAAGACCGTCACGGCTAGGTTCGAGCCCGAGGCGGATGTGACCACCCTGACCGTAACCAAGACGGGGGACGGGATCGGAACAGTCACGTATCTCCAGGATGAGAAATGGCACGACTTCCCGTCCGGTCCGCTGTACGTCCCGAAGAGCTCGTCCCTAGGGCTCCTGGCGGTGCCGGGCGACGAGAGCAGGTTCATCCGCTGGCAGGGCGCGGCGACCCCGACCCAGCCGCAGATAGACCAGGCGATCGGGCAGGCCCCGGTCTCCCTCGGCGTCATGTTCAGCAAGGCCGACGTCTTCACAATCAAGGCGCAGGTCTCAGGCGACGGCAAGGTCCAGTACCGCTCGGACCTCTCGGAAGACATATGGCGCGACTTCCCGTCGGAGGGCGTGAACGTCCTGCCGCACGAGAGCCTGATGGTGCAGGCGGTTTCGACATCCGGATCGGTGTTCGTCTGGTGGGACGGCGGCATCTACGGGCATCAGAACTCGTACACCATAGCCGACGTCGTCAGCGACATGACCGTGAAGGCGGTCTTCGTGGCGAGCGGCGGCACGACGCAGGTGAATGCGACGGCGGACGGCCCCGGCAAGGTCCAGTACGGGCTGAGCGGGGACCACTGGGTCGACTTCCCGTCCTCCGGGACCCTGACGGTGCCCAAGAACCACGCCCTGCCCCTGAAGGCCTCTCCGAGCGACGGCGCGGTCTTCGTCTGGTGGACCGGGGCCCTCTCGGGCCAGCAGGCCCGGCAGGACCTGGCCGTAGGCGAGTCCGGCGGGAGCGTCGCGGCTCAGTTCGCGTCGGGCTCGAGCGTCGTGCTCGTAAGGGCGACGACCACCGGCTACGGATCCGGAAAGGTCCAGTTCCAGCAGAACGGCATATCGCAGGACTTCCCGTCCGGCGGGCTGTACGTCCCGAAGAGCACTATCCTGCCTGTGATGGCGGTCGCGGGGGACGGCTCCGTGTTCCTGTGGTGGACCGGGGCCCTCTACGGCCAGGATGTTCAGCAGAACCTGCAGGTCGGGACGGAGAACAGGATCGTCACGGCGCAGTTCGAGCCGTCGGCGAACGTGACCGCCCTGACCGTGACCAAGACCGGCGACGGCGTCGGATACGTCCAATACTTCCAGAACAACGACTGGAGGGACCTCCCGCTGCCCGGGACGCTGAAAGTGCTGAAGGGCTCGTCCCTCGGGCTGCTGGCGGTCCCCGGCGAGGAGAGCCGGTTCATCCGCTGGCAGGGCGCGGCGACCCCGACCCAGCCGCAGATAGACCAGGCGATCGGGCAGGACCCCGTTTCCATCGGCGTCATGTTCAGCAAGGCGGACGTCTTCACCGTCAAGGCGAAGGTCTCAGGCGACGGCAAGGTCCAGTACGAGATGAACGGCGATTTGTACGACTTCCCGTCGGAGGGCGTGAACGTCAATCCCCACGAGAGCCTGAAGGTGCTGGCCGTGGCCGGCGACGGCGCGGTCTTCGTCTGGTGGGACGGCGGCATCTACGGGCACGTCAACCCGTACACCATAATCGACATAGTCCACGACATCGAAGTGAGGGCTGTGTTCTCCGCCGAGACCGGCGTGACGACGGTGACGGCCTCGACGGTCGGCGACGGCAAGGTCCAGTACGGGCTGAGCGGGGGTCACTGGGTGGACTTCCCGTCCGGCTCGCTTACCGCGCCCAAGGACTCGCCCCTGCCTGTCAGGGCGGTCCCGCAGAGCGGGAGCGAGTTCGTGTCCTGGGCGGGGGGCGGGCTCAGCCCGACCCCGGCTCAGCAGAGCCTGTCCGTCGGATCGTCCCCAGTGGCCATAACCGCGACGTTCTCAAGCGACGCGGTCTACTCCATATCCCTCTCCGCCACGGCGGGAGGCTACATAGAGTACTACGACGGCTCGGGCTGGATCCTGTTCCCGGCGTCCGGGATGCAGGCGACCTCCGGCTCCGAGCTGAGTGTGAGGGCGGTCCCAAGCGACTCGTCGCACGTGTTCAGCCTCTGGACCGGGGACCTCACCTTCCTGGAACCCGGGCTGGCCCTGACCGTGACCAAGGACATAACCGCCCAGGCGGAGTTCCTGGAGAGGAGCTCCGCGGCGAAGCTTACGGCTTCCGCCGACGGGACCGGCTCCGGGACCGTCCAGCTGGAGAACGGCTACGACTGGCGCGACGTGCCGGCCGCGGGAGTCTGGCTCGCGCTGGATTCCACCGCGAGCGTCAGGGCATCCGCGACGTCCGGCGTGTTCGTCTGGTGGACCGGGGACCTCGACAGCCTCTCGGCCGAAGAGACGGTGCCCATGACAAGGGACAGGGACGTGACCGCGAGGTTCGAGCCCCTGTCCGCGACGCACACCCTGACCGCATCCGCGGCAGGCGGCGGGACGGTCATGTTCCAGCACGGTACGTGGCGGCCGTTCCCGTCCTCCGGGCGCATAACAGTGCCCGCAGGGGAGTACATGGACGTGACGGCGGTAGACGGCGCGGGGACCTTCGTCTGGTGGACCGGCTCGATCGACGCGATAGACAGGGATCCCTCGGTCTTCATGGACGGGGACAAGTCCATAGTCGCGAACTTCTACGAGACGGTCTACGAGGTGTCCGTGGAAAAGACGGGCACCGGCGGAGGCAACGTGTACGTCATGCACGGATCCTGGCACGAGTTCCCCTCGTCCGGGAAGATGCTCGTCCCCGCCGGGGACCTGGAGCTGTCCGTGTCCGTGGCCCACGGGAGCGCGTTCGTCTGGTGGACCGGGGACCTGTCGGGCTCCGCGAGCCCGGAGACCCTCTCGGTGGACGGGGACAAGTCCGTCTCCGCGTGGATCTACAAGGAATCCGACCTCACGACGGTCTCCGCCTCCAAGGCGGGGAGCGGCTCCGGGGCGATATACTACAAGCAGCTGGAGGCGGACCAGTCGTGGCTGGAGTTCCCGTCCGGCGCGCTGACCGTGCCCAAGGGACACGGCCTGCGCCTGAGCGCGGCCCCCGCGGCCGGCAGCTCGTTCGTCTCCTGGTCGGGAGGCGGGCTCAGCCCCGCCGTCCCCGAGCAGACGCTGTCCGTCGGCGATTCGCCGGCGGCGGTCACCGCGACGTTCTCGAGCGGCGCGGTCTACAACATATCCCTCTCCGCCACGGCGGGGGGATACATAGAGTACCATGACGGCTCGGGCTGGATCCAGTTCCCGGCGTCCGGGATGCAGGCGACCTCCGGCTCCGAGCTGAGTGTGAGGGCGGTCCCAAGCGACTCGTCGCACGTGTTCAGCCTCTGGACGGGAGGGCTCACCTTCCTGGAACCCGGGCTGGCCCTGACCGTGACCAAGGACATAACCGCCCAGGCCGAGTTCCTGGAGAGGGGCTCCGCGGCGAAGCTTACGGCTTCCGCCGACGGGACCGGCTCCGGGACCGTCCAGCTGGAGAACGGCGAGGACTGGCGCGACGTGCCGGCCGGCGGAGTCTGGCTCGCGCTGGATTCCACCGCGAGCGTCAGGGCATCCGCGACGTCGGGCGTGTTCGTCTGGTGGTCCGGGGACCTCGACAGCCTCTCGGCCGAAGAGACGGTGCCCATGGCAGGGGACAGGTCGATAGTGGCGGAGTTCTACCTCATGGCGGACACCGTCCTGGTGTCCGCGTCCAAAACCGGGGAGGGCTCGGGAAGCGTCATGTACCAGCACGGATCATGGCGCGAGTTCCCCGCGTCCGGGGAGCTGAGGGCGCCGAAGGGCGCGAGCCTCGGCATCCTGGCCTCCGCGGGCTCGGACAGCGAGTTCATAGAGTGGACCAATGCCCTCAGCGGGCAGACGGCCCAGCAGCAGCTGGCCCTGGACGGGGACAAGGAAGCGACGGCCAGGTTCGAGCCTTCCTCGAACGTAGCCACCCTCTCGGTGACGACGTCCGGCGGAGGGTCCGGAGAGGTCATGTACTTCCAGAACTACGGATGGCGCTCGCTCCCCGCGTCCGGGGACCTCAAGGTCGTCAAGGGCTCCCAGGTTACCCTGGGCGCGTTCGCCGACGGCGGGAGCATCCTCCTGTGGTGGACCGGCGCCATCGGCGGGCAGGAGAGCCTGCCCGCGGCGTTCGCCGTGTCGGGCGACGACTACGTCGACGCCGAGTTCGAGCTGGAATCCAAAGTGATCAAGGTGATCGCGGAGACCTCCGGCAACGGGACGGGCCGCATAGAGTTCCACCAGAACGGCGCGTGGCAGGCGTTCCCGTCCTCCGGGCTGTTCGTGAAGACGGGCGAGGACCTGAGGGTCGACGCCATACCGGACGACGGATGCGAGTTCGTGTCCTGGTCCGGCGGAGGCCTCAGCCACTCGTCGCCCTCGTCCGACCAGACCATGACCGCGGGCGCCTCCAGCGTGACCATCACGGCGGAGTTCACCAGCGACGTGGTCTACACCGTGTCCCTCTCCGCCACGGCGGGAGGACACATAGAGTACTACGACGGCTCCGGATGGGCCGCGTTCCCGTCCGCGGGCATGCAGGTCCCGTCCGGGACGCAGATGCAGGTCAGGGCGGTCGATGACGGGTCGCACGTGTTCAGCCTCTGGACCGGGGACCTCACCTTCCTGGAACCCGGGCTGGCCCTGACCGTGACCAAGAGCATAACCGCCCAGGCGGAGTTCCTGGATCCGTCGTCCGCGGCGAAGCTTACGGCTTCCGCCGGCGGGACCGGCTCCGGGACCGTCCAGCTGAAGAACGGCGAGGACTGGCGCGACGTGCCGGCCGCGGGAGTCTGGCTCAGTCTGGGCTTCTCCGCCGAGGTCAGGGCCTACGCGTCCGACGGCAGCGTGTTCGTCTGGTGGACCGGGCATCTTTCCGGTCCGCAGGCGCGGCAGGCGGTCGCGATGACGGAGAACAGGAGCGTGACTGCGGAGTTCTACCCGTCCGACAGGGTCGTCAGGGTGACGGCCTCCGTCGACGGGGCGGGCTCCGGCAAGATCCTGTTCTTCCAGAACGACACATGGCAGGACTTCCCCGCATCGGGGACCCTGACGGTGCCCAAGGGCTTCGACCTCAAGATGGAGGCGTCGGCGACAGTCGGCGTGTTCGTCTGGTGGACCAAGAGCCTATCCGGCCCGGATGCCAGGCAGGTGCTGGCGGTCGGCGATTCGGACAAAGAAGCGACGGCCCTGTTCGAGCAGGAGTCCGGCGTCACGACCGTGACCGCCGCGGCCACCGGCCAGGGCAAGGTCGCCTTCCGCCAGAACGACACATGGCAGGACTTCCCGGCCTCGGGGACCCTGACCGTGCCCAAGGGCTTCAAGCTCCCGGTGGAGGCGGTCGCCGCTTCGGACACGTTCGTCTGGTGGGTCAAGGACCTATCCGGCCCGCAGCCGGCTCAGATCCTGTCCGTGGGGGCCGGTCCCGCCGTGATCGAGGCGGTGTTCAAGCCCGCGTCGGACCTCGCGACGGTGACCGCGATCGTCGACGGGCCCGGCAAGATCCTGTTCTTCCAGAACGACACATGGCAGGACTTCCCGGCATCGGGGACCCTGACCGTGCCCAAGGGCTTCAGCCTCCCGGTGGAGGCGTTCTCCCCGTCCGGCGTCTTCCTCTGGTGGACCGAGGACCTTTCCGGGCAGGACGCCGCGCAGACGCTGGCGGTCGGGGATTCGGACAAGGAGATACGCGCCCAGTTCGCGCTGGCTTCGGACGTCGTCGAGGTGGCGGCGTCCGTGATCAGCGGCGACGGGGAGGTCATGTTCTACCAGAACAAAGCATGGCAGGCGTTCCCAGCCTCGGGCTCCATAAAGGCGCTCAAGAACTCGACGTTGAGCCTGACGGGCCATGCGGGGGACGGCAGCGTCTTCCTCTGGTGGACCGGGGCCCTCTCCGGGCAGGACGTCACGCAGTATCTTGCCGTGGGCACCGAGAACAAGAGCGTCCAGGCCGAGTTCGACCTGGAGTCCAACACGGTCATGGCCTCCGCCTCGACCGTGGGCTCCGGCAAGGTCGTCTTCCACCAGAACAACATATGGCAGGACTTCCCGTCCTCCGGGCTGAGGGTATCCAAGGGCTTCTCCTTCCTGGTGGAGGCGGTGGCCGTAGGCGACAGCTCGTTCGTCTCGTGGTCCGGGGACCTCTCCGGCCCGGATGCCAGGCAGGCGCTGGCGGTCGGATCCTCGCCCGCGGCGATAACCGCGACGTTCACGAGCGACGCGATCTACACCGTGTCCCTCTCCGCCACGGCGGGGGGACACATAGAGTACTACGACGGCTCGAGCTGGATCCCGTTCCCGTCCTCCGGCCTGCAGGTCCCGTCCGGGACGCAGATGCAGGTCAGGGCGGTCGATGACGGGTCGCACGTGTTCAGCCTCTGGACCGGCGGCCTGACCTTCCTGGAACCCGATCTGGCCCTGACCGTGACCAAGAACATAACAGCCCAGGCGGAGTTCCTGGATCCGTCGTCCGCGGCGAAGCTGACGGCTTCCGCCTCCGGATCCGGATCCGGCACCGTCCAGCTGAAGAACGGCATCGACTGGCGCGACGTGCCGGCCGCGGGAGTCTGGCTCGCGCTGGATTCCGCCGCGAGCGTCAGGGCATCCGCGACGTCGGGCGTGTTCGTCTGGTGGACCGGGGACCTCGACAGCCTCTCGGTCGAAGAGACGGTGCCCATGGCAGGGGACAGGGACGTGACCGCGAGGTTCGAGCCCCTGTCCGCGACGCGCACAGTCGCGGCGTCCGTGGACGGATCCGGGTACGTGCAGTTCCTGCACGGGACGTGGCATGCGTTCCCGCCCTCCGGGACGGTCAGGGTGCCCGCGGGAGAGCCGCTCCAGATAAAGGCGGTCGCCTCTGCGGGGGTCTTCTCCTACTGGAGCGGCGACGCGACCGGATACGCGAGCGACTCCGTCACGCTGGACATGGCCCGCGACTACGCCGTCGCGGCGCACTTCACCGGCGTGGCGTACAGCTCCCTGACGGTGCGCGTGGCCGAAGGTTCCGGGACGGTGACCGCCCGCGTGGGCGGAACGGACGTCGCCCTCATCGACGGCGTCGCGCTCAACCTCACCAAGGGATCGCAGGTCCAGCTGACCCCCTCGGCGTCCGCCGGGAGGTTCTCGTACTGGTCCGGCGACCTGGCGGGCAACGCCAGCCCCGCGGCGGTATCCATGGATTCCGGCAAGTCCATAGACGCGTACTTCACCGACGGCCTGAACGACCGCTCGCTGACCGTGTCCGTGACGGGCGCGGGCAGGGTGTCCGTGACGGTGGGGTCGGCGGAGTTCGGATACTCGTCCGTCCTATGGCTCTCCGACGGCAAGGGCGTCTCGCTCCATGCCTCGGCCACGAACCAGGCCTATTCCTTCGCCGGATGGTCCGGGGACAAGACCGAATCGTCCCCGACCCTGTCCTTCGCGATGGACGCGAGCATATCCGTGACCGCCGTCTTCGAGACGCACATGGCTCCGGAGCACACCATCTACGCCTACACCGACGGCCACGCCGACGCGTCCCCCGGGACCGGGAGCATGGTGGTCCAGAGGGGCGGCTCGGTGACGTACGCGTTCACCGCCCGGGAGGGATGGGTCCTGTCCGCCGTGACGGTGGACGGCGTCGACATCGAGATGGCGGCGGATTCGGAGGCGTATTCCTACACCTTCTGGAACGTCTCGTCCAACCACACCATCGGGGTCAGGTGCGCGGAGCGCACAGAGGCCCCCGGAGGGGACGGGGAGCCCGGAGAAGGCGGCGATCCCGGCCCCGGCGGGGACGGGGACGGTAATGGCGGAGGCGAAGGCGGCGGGGGGCAGCCCTCCTCGCCCGGAGCCCCGTCCCCCATCTTCGCGGCGGCGGTGTTCCTGGTGCTGGTGACCGTGTTGACGGCCATACTGTGGCTGTTCTTCGCGGCGGCGTACAACTCGATCGACGTGGTCATCGAGGCCGACAGCAGGGAGAAGATCTCCGGCAAGTCCAAGGCGCGCAGGCACAAGGCGTACTCGTTCTCCGTGAGGGAGGGGTACGTCGCGTTCTACCGCGTCGGCGACGGCGCCTGGAAGAAGCCCGCCTCCGCCGAGGGCGGGAGGCTCGAGGTGCCGGCGGAGGACGTCGAGAGGAAGCTGACCCTCAAGGCGGTCCTGGACTGATGAGGCGGCTCTCCGGACAAACCCCTTAGACAAACCACTTCCTTTTTCTTCCATGGAGGTGCGCTCTCAAACAGGCGCGATTTCAATGGGCGGATGCATATTTGTCTGGACCAATACGTAAAATATCGGTAGCGAGATATCCGATCATGTCAAAAAATCCCGAGGTGGGGGAGATGGAGGACGACGCCACCGAGTGGAAGAGCGAGTGGAAAACAGAGCATTTGAAAGTGATAGCTTCATTTGCAAACACAGGCGGAGGCACGCTCCATATAGGCGTCGGAGATGACGGCGCCGTGATGGGCGTGGAGAACGCCGCCGAGCTTCTGAAGGTCATACCCGACGCGATAGCTACCAATCTAGGCATCGTCTGCGAGGTATCGCACAGGAAGGTAGACGGCAAGGAAGTCGTCTCCGTAACCGTAGAGAAGCACGATGATCCCGTGTTATTCAAAGGGCACGCCTACATACGCAGCGGAAGCACGGTCCAGGAACTGAAGGGATCCAAACTGAGAGATTTTCACGTCCGTGCAAAGCCATTGTCCTGGGCAGACGTTCCAGTCGCATCGCTGTCTCCAGAAGATATGTTGGGACAGGCGTTCGATGCGTTCAAAGAGAGGGCTGAGATGTACAGGCGCCTCACCAAGGCAGAAATCGCGCTGCCCATCGAGGCTCTATTGGATAAGCTCGGATTGATGAACAATGGCCATCCGACCCGCGCCGCGGCTCTACTATTCCGGAACGACGCTTTGAAGGTCTCTAGAGGCGCATGTATCCGGATAGGTAGGATCAGCGGGGCGAACCTCATGTTTCAAGACGAACTCAAAGGGCCCATGTATCTCGTCGCCGATCAGGCTGTGGGGATTGTTTTGTCCAAGTACTGCATGGTCCCGATCACCTATGACGGCATAATCCGGGTTGAGAACCAACCGTACCCGGAAGAGGCGCTGCGCGAGGCGATCATCAACGCCATAGTAAACACGGACTATAGCGAGAATGAACCCATCATGATACGCGTCTATGACGATTATCTGGACATAACCCACGTGGGCGGTCTGCCAGACGGGGTCTCGCTCGAGACCATAATCAAAAATCAGCGGTCCATGCCGCGCAACGGGGGCATGGCCGCGACGTTCCGCGCTGCGTATTACGTGGAGAGCTTCGGTCGCGGATTCAGGCTCATGTTGGACTCGTATCTGGAGATGGGCGGTTCTCCGCCGACGTTCGATTCATATGCTAACAGATTCGTGGCGAAGTTACCCAACATCGTGTTTGAGAAGGGCATAGTCCCCAGGGATATGAAGGGAAGGCCGGTGTCTCCGACAAATGGCGCAGGCGTCCCCGAGGCGTTGTCTTATGGCGAGGCGAAGATCTACAAGGGCGTCAGGGAGGCATCTGGAGCATCTACGGCTAAGGATATAGCTGCAAGGCTCGGCATAGCATGCGACGCGGCATCGAGATACCTCGGCCTATTGGAATCGAGAGGGCTCGTGAAGAGGAGCGGATCTCGCGAATCATGGGTCTGGTCGGCATCTGATCTTTTTTGATCTTTTTGTCCACAAACGCGGAAATCGCTTCTCGGCGACGCGGAGCGCAAGCATCCGTCGGGGCGCGGGCCCCAGATTCCCGCCAAACATGCATTTATATAGGTGCGTATCCGATCATTATAGTTGAAAAGGGGGAAACATAGCGGCCGCGTCCAGACAATTACAGCGCGGCCGATCGTCGTCTCGTTTTTCAAGGGGGGAGAGGCGGTGCCTGGTTCGAGGGGGGTATCAGAGTCTAAGCGCGCATATGCATCACACATCGGTTCCAGGGCGGCCCATGGCAGGGCCTTCGCGATGCTGGCCAGCATCCTGGCGGTAGCCATCCTCGCGGCGGCCCCGCTGGCGATACTGGTCCCGCTGTCCCCCCTCGCCGACGCGTCCCCCCTCGTCAGCGTGAGCTACGACGCCAACGGGGGGGACTCCGGCGGCGGGGCGTACCTCCCGCCCCAGACGACGTTCGAGAGGGGGCTGGGGTCCTCCGAGATAAGGTTCGACCCGATCCCGGTCAGGGAGGGGTACGTCTTCACGGGGTGGAACACCAGGGCGGACGGGTCCGGAGACCAGTACTCCCCGACGACCCCCTATGAGGACAGGTTCTACGACGGGTCCTCCGACGCCGTCATGCACGCCCAATGGATCCCGGTGGGTATGAGCGTGGACCTGTCTTCCGAGTCCGGGTCCGTCAGGCCTATCAGGACCATAGCGTGGAACGGGGACTCGTTCACCTACCAGGTGGACTCCGGGGAGCCCGTCGAGATACCGGGAGATGTCATACGCATAACCGGGATCGCTCCGTCCACCAACCACAAGAACAACACGCTCGTCTCGATCGACGGGGCGAACCCGTTCCCGGAGATAGAGGAGAGGCCCCTGTACGTGATGATCGACAGCCTGAAGATAGAGTCCACCAGCGTCTTGTGGGACACCAGGAACTCCATCTCCATAGGGCCCGGCGCGGCGGCGGTGGTGCAGCTCTTCGGCGACAGCGAGATCAGGAACAACAGCATCGAGAAGACGATATTCAGGGTCGTCGGGACGGCGATATTCACGGGACAGGGGTCCTCCACGCTCACCCTGCTGAAGAACACCGCCGAGGACGACGTGCCCGCGGGCATGATCGGCGGCAACGGCCTCGCCCCAAAGAACGACGGCCAGGCGGAGAACGGCGGGCGCCTCCAGTTCGAGTCCGGTTTCTACAAGATGACGTACATCAACACGATCTACGCCATGCGCGGCACCTGCATCGGGGGAGGCGGGGTGGACGACCGCACCAACGGAATCAGGGAGTCCGGGAGCGGGGGGGACATCAGGATACACGGCGGGACGTTCGACATGTTCCAGCAGTCGACTCTGGCGGTGTACTCCACGGCCATAGGCAGCGGGGGGTCGGGACAGAACGGCAACACGGGGCCCGGCGGGCAGATACTGATAACCGGAGGGGACATAACCATCTTCCAGGATCAGACGGACAACAACTACAACTACGGCCCGCGCGGGTCCGGCATAGGCGGCGCCGGGGCGTGGGACGGGAAGGCGGGGGACAGCGGGCAGATCGACATCCTGGGCGGGGACATAAAGATCAGGCAGGGCGGCGTGGCGGGCATGTTCGCCACCGGGATCGGTGCGGGCTCCGTCAACAACTCGAGCACCAGGGCGGCCGCGGGCAGCGCCGCCTCTCCCAACTACATAAACATCGAGGGCGGGAAGATAAACATAGACCAGAGGTGCTACAACGGGAGCAACCCGCTCCCGTCCGCCGCCATAGGCGGCGGCGCGGCTAACAACACCGCGGTCAAGGGGGGGCCCGCGGACGTGACCATCTCCGGCGGGGAGATAACCATCAACAGGACGCATCTCAAGCCGGCAGGCGCGTCGTACTACAAGATCAACGGCAACGGCATAGGCGGCGGCGCCAACGAGCGCGCCGCGTCCACCGTCGTCATGAACGGTGGGGTGGTCAACATAACCATGACCGTCACCATCCCCGACGCCAACAGCGGCTCCACGGTGTCCATAGGCTCAGCCATGGGCTGCAACGTGGGGATCAACGCGAACACGAAGACCATCATAAACGGCGGCGTGCTGAACATATCCAGGGGGTTCGGGACAAACGTCATCACCGAGCTGGCCAACAACCCCGTCGGGAGCACCGGGGACTTCGGCAAGGCGCCGATCATAAACGGCGGGTCCATAAGGCTCACGGCGGACTCCACGTTCGCCACCTCCGGCGCGAACGCCCCCACGGACTCCGACGGGCACTACCTGGTCAAGACGGTGTTGCAGCTGGAGGATTCCGACGACCCCCAGTCACTGTTCGTGAGGAAGGCCAACGTCATCGATCCGGAGTTCGGGACGCCCAGGTACGCCGACTTCAGCGTGAAGGAGAAGCACAAGAACCTCAGGGGGGAGGGGGACTACGGCTACCTGAACCTCTATCTCCCCCAGATCGACGAGGGGGAGCACCTCATATCCCTGGAGGTCGCGTCCGACGGGACCGTCAAGACGTTCTCCTCCACGGGCTCGTCGGGGATAGTGTCGGCCGCCAGGACCGACGCGTCCATGACGTTCTACCGCGTGGTGTACAGGATAGGGGCGAGCATGAGGTACGAGGGCGACACAGTCCACATAGCCGCGGGCGCCAAGTTCTCCCAGTCCATAAGGGCGAAGAACGCGCATCTGGACGAGTTCGTCGCGCCGTGGTCCGTCAGATACGTGGAGAGGCACGACGCGGACATGAACACTCCGGGCGCCCCCATGTCGGTGACGTCCCTGGCGGGGCAGTACAGGTACTTCGCGTCCGAGGCCCCGCTCGTGCTCGGGGGGGACCTCGCGCTCACGTCGTACGGCAACCTGGAGTTCAACGACGGCGCCGGGATCGCCGGCAGGCTGGTCGTGACAGCGGACGCGGCTCAGAGGGTGGACGTGGTCTACCGCGACGACGCGACTTACGAGAGCGACCCGGCGGCCCGCTCCGAGAGGTCCCTGGTGCGCCCGATGGGCGAGGGGTACCCCGCGGCGGCGGTCGGGCTGGCGGCCAGCGGCGACCCGTGGTCGCGGGACGGCGGGCTGGTGGCGGAGCCCCTGCCCGAACCGAGCTCCCCCCAATGGTCGTCGTACCTGTTCTATTTCACCGGCTGGGTCCTCGGATCCCCCGATTCGGGGGACTCGCGGGCCATAGGGAGCCAGATAGAGGTCTCCCCCGATTCGGGGGACGTGGTCCTGTACTCCGTATGGGAGCACAAGGCGAAGATATACCGCGAGTCGTCGGGCCCGGGGCACATAGAGTACTCGTGGGACGGGGGGGCGACATGGAGGACAGCCTACGATTCCGACGATGCGGGCGAGTTCTTCCCGGCCCCGTTCGGGTCCGCGTCGCTCAGGGCGGTGGCGGACGAGGACGGGGCGTTCCTGTGGTGGTCCGGGGACCTCTCCGGGCAGGAGACCCCCCAGCCCCTGCAGACCGGCTCCGTCCAGCAGGCGATGTCGTCCGGGACGGCCGTGAGGAGCGTCAGGGCGGATTTCGAGCTGATCGAGAGGATCGCGACCCTGACCGCGGCGAAGGCGGGCGGAGGGTCAGGCAAGGTCCAGTTCCAGCAGAACGGCCTGTGGCAGGACTTCCCGTCCTCCGGAACCCTGAGCGTCCCCATGGACGCGGAGATGCCCCTGAGGGCCGCCCCCGGCGACGGGAGCGCGTTCCTGTGGTGGTCCGGGGACCTGGGCGGGCCGTCCGTCCAGCAGACGGTGTCCATGGGCGGGGCGGACAGGGAGGTCGAGGCCCGCTTCGAGCTCGTATCCGACATAGTCATGGTCAGGGCCTCCACCGGCGGGACCGGGGAGGGCAAGATCACGTTCCAACAGAACGAGATGTGGCAGGACTTCCCGTCCTCCCGCATCCTCATGGTGCCCAAGGGCCACTCCCTCCCGATGGAGGCGGTCGCGTCCGACGGCAGCGTGTTCGTCTGGTGGACGGGGGACCTGGGCGGGTTCGCCCCCCAACAGACGCTCAGCGTCGGGGATTCGAACAGGAACGTCGCGGCGGAGTTCTACCTCGAGGAGGACGCGGTCAGGGTGACCGCGACCAAAACGGGCGCGGGAGAGGGCAAGATACAGTTCTATCAGAACAAGGCGTGGCAGGACTTCCCGTCCTCCGGCTCACTGACCCTGCTGGCCCCCAAGGGCTACTCCCTGCCCGTATGGGCGCAGGCGGGGGCCGATTCCGTGTTCCTGTGGTGGACGGGGGACCTGAGCGGCCAGGAGGCCGAACGGGACCTGCAGATAGGCGACGAGGACAGGGAGATATTCGCGGAGTTCGAGCCCGCGTCCTCCACCGTGGAGGTGTCCGCCCACACCAGGGGGACCGGCGCGGGCAGGGTCCAGTTCCTGCAGAACGAGATGTGGCAGGACTTCCCGTCCTCGGGCAAGATCAGGGTGGTCAAGAACCGCACGATCCAGATAGGCGCGGCCGCCACCTCCGGCGTGTTCATATGGTGGACGGGGGACCTGTCCGGCCCGGAGGCCAGGCAGGCGCTCGTCGTCGGGGCTCTGGACAAGAGCGTCACCGCCGAGTTCGACCTCACGTCCGACAGGGCGACCGTCACCGCGTCCGTGGAGGGCACGGGGACTGGCAAGATAAGGTTCCAGCAGAACGGGATATGGCAGGACTTTCCGTCCTCCATGGTCCTGAGCGTCCCCAAGGGATACTCCCTCCCGCTGGAGGCGGCCGCCACCTCCGGGGTCTTCGTCTGGTGGACGGGGGACCTGGGCGGATCCGAGGCGCAGCAGGCGCTGCAGGTGGGATCGTACAACAGGAGCGTGACCGCGGAGTTCTACCTCGCCGAAGACACCGTGACGGTGAGCGCTTCGACGGCTGGGAACGGGTCCGGGAAGGTGCAGTTCAACCAGAACTCGTCGTGGCACGACTTCCCGGAGTCCGGGTCGATCACGGTCCCGAAGGGTTTCCCCCTCCCCATGGGGGCGGAGGCGGGCCAGGGCTCGGCGTTCGTCTGGTGGACGGGCGACCTCGGCGGGGTCGCCCCCCAGCAGGCTCTGCAGGTCGGGACTTCGGACAAGAGCGTGGCCGCGGAGTTCCATCTCGTCGAGGACACCGTGATCGTGAGCGCGTCCGTCACCGGCACGGGGACGGGCAAGATAATGTTCCATCAGAATCACACATGGCAGGACTTCCCGTCCTCCGGCTCCCTCAGGGTCCCGGAGAACCGCATCCTCCAGCTGGAGGCCGTGGCGGAGACGGGCCTCTTCGTCTGGTGGTCCGGGGACCTCAGCGGGATATCCCCGGCGGAGTCCCTGGCGGTGGGGGTTTCCGACAAGCATGTGGAGGCGGAGTTCGACCTGGACGCGGTGTCGGTGGAGGCGCGCGTCACGGGCACGGGCGCGGGGAAGGTGCAGTTCAACCACGGGTCCGAATGGAGGGACTTCCCGTCCTCCGGGACGCTGGCGGTTCCCAGGAACTACACGATACAGATAGGCGCGGTGGCGGAGACGGGGGTCTTCGTATGGTGGACGGGCGACCTCAGCGGGATCGCTCCCCGGCAGTCGCTCCAGGTCGGGACGTCGGACAAGACGGTCACAGCGGAGTTCGACCTCGAGGCGGACGTGGTGGAGGTCAGGGGATCCACCTCCGGGACCGGGACGGGCAAGATAGCGTTCCATCAGAACGGCACATGGCAGGACTTCCCGTCCTCCGGGGTCCTGGCCGTCCCGGAGGACCGGCCGCTGCAGGTGGAGGCCAAGGCGCTCGCGGGCGTGTTCGTATGGTGGACGGGGGACCTCGGCGGGTTCGCCGCGAGGCAGACGCTCCAGGTCGGGACCGCGGACATGAGCATCGTCGCGGAGTTCGACCTGGCGGCGGACACGGTGGAGGTCAGGGGATCCACCTCCGGGACCGGGACCGGGAAGATCCAGTTCCATCAGAACGGCGCGTGGCAGGACCTCCTCGCCGCGCCCCTGACTGTGCCGAAGGGCCCCGCCCTGCAGGTCAGGGCGGCGGCGGAGACGGGGGTCTTCGTATGGTGGACGGGCGACCTGAGCGGGGTCGAGCCGCAGCAGGGGCTCTCGACGGATTCCGACAGGTCCGTGGAGGCGGAGTTCTATCTAGCGGACGACGCGGTCTCGGTCTCGGCGGCCGTCGCCGGGAGCGGGTCCGGCAAGATCATGTTCCAGCAGAACGGCGCATGGCAGGAGTTCCCGTCCTCCATGGCCCTGACGGCCCCGAGGGGCGCGTCCCTCCGGCTGGAGGCCGTGGCGGAGACGGGCCTGTTCGTCTGGTGGTCCGGGGACCTGTCCGGCCCGGATGCCGGGCAGGCCCTGTACCTGGATTCCGACAAGAGCGTCGCGGCCGAGTTCGACCTGGCGGCGGACACGGTGGAGGTCAGGGGATCGGTCACGGGCTCCGGGAGCGGGGAGATCCGATTCTTCCAGAACGGCGCATGGCAGGGCTTCCCGTCCTCGGGCTCCCTGACGGTGCCGGACAGCTACGCCCTGTGGCTGTCGGCGGTCACGGGGGAGGACAGCCTGTTCCTGTGGTGGACGGGCGACCTGAGCGGGCAGAGCTACATGCAGCTGCTCCACGTGGGCGCGTCCGACAAGAGCGTGACCGCGGAGTTCGCGCTCTACGAGGAGACGATTGCGGTGTGGGCGGTACCCACGGGGGACGGGGAGGGGGAGGTCGCGTACCATCAGAACGGCGCGTGGCAGGGATACCCCTCGTCGGGCGTGCTGACAGCCCCCAGGGGATACAGCCTGAGGCTCATGGCGTCCCCCGGGGACGACAGCGCGTTCATATGGTGGTCCGGGGACCTCGGCGGGCCCGAGCCGCAGCAGACCCTCCTGACCGGAAGCGAGGACATGACCGTCTACGCCAGGTTCGAGCCGTCTCAGGACACGGTGCGCGTGACCGCGTCCAAGTCCGGGACCGGGACCGGCGAGGTGCGGTTCAACCAGAACGGCGCATGGCAGGCCTTCCCGTCCGACGGGAGGCTGACGGTGCCCAAGAACGAGGCCCTGGAGATGGGCGCGGCCCCGGGGCAGGGCTCCGCGTTCGTATGGTGGACGGGGGACCTGTCGGGCCCCGCCTCCGCGCAGACCCTCCACGTGGGGGCGGAGAACAAGCACGTGACCGCCGAGTTCCATCTCGTCGAGAACGTCGTGACCGTGTCCGCGCACTATGCGGGCACGGGGTCGGGGGAGATCCTGTTCTACCAGAACAGCACGTGGCAGGGCTTCCCGTCCTCCGGCGCGCTGGCGGTGGCGGCGGGCTCGGACCTGGACCTGATGGCGCAGGCGAGCGCCGGGTCCGTGTTCGTATGGTGGACCCAGAGCCTCAGCGGGCAGGCGGCGCGGCAGACCCTCTCGGTGGGGGCCGAGGACAGGGACGTGACCGCCGAGTTCCATCTCATCGAGAACGTCGTGACCGTGTCCGCGAGCTATGCGGGCACGGGGTCGGGGAAGGCGCAGTTCCTCCAGAACGGCGCATGGCAGGACTTCCCGTCGGAAAGGGCGCTGACCGTGGCCGAGGACAGCTCCCTGGAGCTCAGGGCGCAGGCGAGCGCGGGATCCGTGTTCGCATGGTGGTCCCAGGGCCTCTCGGGCCCGACGTCCCGGCAGACCCTGCAGATCGGGGGGGAGGACGTCGGCGTGACCGCCGAGTTCGACCTGTCGCAGGACATAGCCAGAGTGTCCGCCCACTACGCGGGCGCGGGATCCGGCAAGATCACGTTCCTCCAGAACGGCGCATGGCAGGACTTCCCGTCGGGAGAGATGGCGGTCCCCAAGGGATTCGCCCTGCAGATGGACGCGACCGCGTCCCAGGGATCGGTGTTCGTATGGTGGTCCCAGGACCTCTCCGGCCCCGTCTCCCAACAGACCCTGCAGGTCGGGACGTCCGACAAGAGCGTGACGGCGGAGTTCGCCACGGAGGCGGGCGCATCGTCCCTGATCGGCTCGGTCGCCGGCACCGGGACGGGTAAGATCCAGTTCAACCAGAACCAGAAGTGGCAGGACTTCCCGGAGTCGGGATCCCTGACGGTCCCCGCGGGCTCGTCCCTGGAGCTCAGGGCGAGGGCCGACCCGGGCTCGACGTTCGTATGGTGGTCCCAGGACCTCTCCGGCCCCGCCGACAGGCAGGCTCTGGCGATGGACGCGGCGGAGAAGAGGGTGACCGCCGAGTTCTACCTCAAGGACGACACGTCCACGGTCGCCGTGACGATGGCCGGCAACGGGTTCGGCTCGGCGATGTTCCTGCAGAACTCCGTCTGGCAGGAGTTCCCCGAATCCATAGCGCTGACCGTCCCCAGGGGATCCCCCCTGGAGGTCGACGCCATAGCCGACGCGGACAGCACGTTCCTGTCCTGGTCCGGGGGCGGGCTGAGCGCGACGCCGTCGCACCAGGCCCTCTCCATCGGAGATCCGCACATAGACGTGACGGCGACGTTCACCAGCGACGCGGTCTACACCCTGTATCTGACCGCGTCGGAGGGCGGGAGCGTGGAGTACCGCGACGGCGCGTCGTGGGCCGCGTTCCCCGCCGGAGGCCTGCTCGTGCAGTCCGGGGCGCAGGTCGACGCCAGGGCGGTCGCGTCCGGCGAGGACCGCGTCTTCAGCCTCTGGACGGGGGACCTCACCTTTTTGGAGCCTGAAATATCCGTCCACGTCTCGAACCACGACGTGACGGCGCAGGCGCAGTTCCTGGCGAAGGCGTCCGCGTCCAAGCTGACGGCCTCGACCGAGGGGACGGGCTCGGGCGCGGTCCAGCTGAGGAACGGCTCGGACTGGCGCGACATGCCCGCCGAGGGCGTCTGGCTCGCGGACGGGTACGTCGCGAGCGTGAGGGCGCACGCGGCCTCCGGCGCGTTCGTCTGGTGGACGGGGGCGCTGAGCGGCCCCTCCGCCGAGGAGACCGTGCCCATCGGCCCCGACAAGGGCGTGACCGCCAGGTTCGACCTAGCGGGCGAGATCGCGACGATACGCGCCCTGGCGATAGGCACGGGCGAGGGCAAAATCCGGTTCAACCAGAACGGCGCGTGGCAGGACTTCCCCGCATCCAGGGAGCTGGCCGTCCCGAAGAGCGCCTCCATAGAGCTGGAGGCGGCGCCCGCGCAGGGCAGCGTCTTCGTCTGGTGGACCCAGGACCTGTCCGGCCCGGAGGCCTGGCAGGTGCTGTCCATGGGCGGGTCCGACAGATCGGTCACCGCCGAGTTCGACCTGGAGGCGGACGTGGTCTCCGTCAAGGCGGAGGCCGCGGGCGACGGCGAGGGCAGGGTCCAGTTCAACCAGAACGGCGTATGGCAGGACTTCCCCGCATCGGGGGTCCTGAAGATGACCGTCCCCAAGAGCTACACCCTGCCGGTCAGGGCGCAGGCGGAGAGCGGCTCCGCGTTCCTATGGTGGGCGGGGGACCTCAGCGGCCCCGCCGCCGCGCAGGGCCTGAACGTCGGGACCGAGGACAAGAGCGTCACCGCCGAGTTCGCGATAGAGTCGGATACCGTCGGGGTCGAGGCGGAGGTCATAGGCAACGGGACGGGCGAGATAAGGTTCCATCAGAACGGCGCATGGCAGGGATTCCCCGCGTCCGGGCGCCTGACGGTCCCGAAGGGATACGCGCTGCCTCTCCTGGCGGCCCCCGCGCAGGGCAGCGAGTTCCTATGGTGGACCGAGGCCCTCAGCGGGCAGACCGCCAGGCAGGACCTGGACGTCGGGACCGAGGACAAGAGCGTCACCGCCGAGTTCGAGCTGAGCTCGAACGTGGTCAAGGTCACGGCATCGACCGCGGGCACGGGGTCCGGCAAGGTCCAGTTCAACCAGAACGGCGTATGGCAGGACTTCCCGGAATCCGGGGTGCTGACGGTGCTGGTGGTCCCCAAGAGCTATTCGCTCCCCATGAGGGCGCAGGCGGAGAGCGGCAGCGTCTTCGTCTGGTGGACGGGGGACCTGAGCGGGCAGGAGGCCAGGCAGGACCTGTCGGTGGGGACCGCCGGAAAGAGCGTGGCCGCGGAGTTCTATCTGGAGGGCGACGTGGTCGTCGTCGGCGCGGGGACCTCGGGCACGGGGTCCGGCAAGGTCCAGTTCCGCCAGAACAACTCGTGGCAGGACTTCCCGGAATCCGGGGTGCTGACCGTCCCCAAGGACACGTCCCTGCCCATGAGGGCCAGGGCGGCCCAGGGCTCCGTCTTCGTCTGGTGGACCGGGGACCTGAGCGGGCAGACCGTCCAGCAGGCCCTCTCCGTGGGCGGCTCCGACAAGAGCGTCGTCGCAGACTTCTATCTGGAGGGCGACGTGGTCGACGTCGAGGGGGAGGCGATGGGGACCGGGTCCGGCAGGATAACGTTCTATCAGAACAAGGCGTGGCAGGACTTCCCGTCCTCCGGGAGGCTGACCGTCCCCAAGGGCTGCTCGCTCCAGCTGGGGGCGGAGGCGGACAGCGGCTCCGTCTTCGTCTGGTGGACCGGGGACCTGAGCGGGCAGGAGGCGCCGCAGACGCTGCACGTGGGGGACGAGGGCAAGGCGGTCGCCGCCGAGTTCGACCTCTCCAGGGACGTCGCGAGCGTGGCCGCGTCCACCTCCGGGACGGGATCCGGCAAAGTGCAGTTCCAACAGAACGGCGCATGGCAGGACTTCCCCGCCTCCGGCGTCATCAAGGTATCGAAGAACACGTCCCTCCCGCTGACTGCGTCCGCCACATCCGGCGTCTTCGTCTGGTGGACGGGGGACCTGAGCGGCCCCGCCCCCATGCAGGCCCTGTCGGTGGGCGTCTCGGACAGGAGCGTCGCCGCCGAGTTCGACCTCGCGGCGGACACCGCCGAGGTGGTGGCGGAAGCCATAGGGAACGGGTCCGGGAGGGTCAGGTTCCAACAGAACGGCGCATGGCAGGACTTCCCCGCGTCGAAGGCGCTGACGGTCCCCATAGGCTACCAGCTCCCGCTGGGCGCGGCGGCGGAGATAGGCTCCGTCTTCGTCTGGTGGGAGGGGGACCTGAGCGGCCCCGCCGCCCCGCAGACGCTGCAGGCCGGGCCCGGGGACAAGGCCGTGAAGGCCCTGTTCCAGCGCTCAGCCGACGCATTCAAGGTCACCGCCCATGCGTCCGGATCGGGGTCCGGCAAAGTGCAGTTCCAACAGAACGGCGCATGGCAGGACTTCCCCGCCTCCGGCGTCCTCACCGTCCCGAGGGACGCGGACCTGGAGATGGGGGCGGCCGCGGCCCCGGGATCCGTCTTCATATGGTGGTCCCAGGACATGTCGGGCCCGGCGGCCCGGCAGACGCTGTCCGTGGGGTCTTCCGACAAGAACGTGACCGCTCAGTTCGAGCCCGAGGGAGGCGTCGCCACAGTGACCGCGCTGACGACGGGCGCCGGCGCCGGGAAGGTCCAGTTCCGCCAGAACTCCATATGGCAGGACTTCCCCGCGTCGAAGACGCTGACGGTCCCGGAGAACACCACCCTCCAGCTGAGGGCGCAGGCCGGCCAGGATTCCGTGTTCCTATGGTGGACCCAGGATCTCAGCGGGCAGACCGCCCAGCAGGCGCTGGCGGTGGGCGTCTCGGACAGGAGCGTGACCGCGGAGTTCGCCGCAGAGGCGGCCACGGCCACTGTCTACGCCGAGGTCATCGGGAACGGGGCCGGGAAGATCCAGTTCCATCAGAACGGCGAATGGCGGGACTTCCCGCAATCCATGGCCCTCAGGGTGGCGAAGAACTCTTCGCTGGACCTCATGGCCGCGAAGGGACAGGATTCCGTGTTCCTATGGTGGACCCGCGCCCTCAGCGGGCAGGATGCGCAACAGACCCTGTCCGTGGGCGCCTCGGACGAGAGCGTGACCGCCGAGTTCGAGCTCGCGTCCGGAACGGCGTCCGTGTCGGCGTCCACCTCCGGGACGGGGACCGGGAAGGTCCAGTTCCATCAGAACGGCGAATGGCGGGACTTCCCCGCCTCGGGATCGATAAGCGTATCCAAGAACTCCTCCATCCAGCTGGGCGCGTCCGCCATATCGGGCTCCTTCGTCTGGTGGGAGGGGGACATGACCGGCCAGTCCGCCCAGCAGGCCCTGCAGGTTGGGACCGCGGACAGGAGCGTCGCGGCGGTCTTCAGCACGGGGACGGCGACCGTCTCCGCCCATGTCGTCGGGTCCGGGTCCGGCAGGGTCCAGTTCCATCAGAACGGCGCATGGCAGGACTTCCCGTCCCCCGGCCCGCTGACGGTGCCGGAGAACGAGCCCCTCTCGGTGAGGGCCCGGGCGAGCCCGGGATCGGTGTTCGTATGGTGGACCCAGGACCTGAGCGGGCAGACCGCCCAGCAGACCCTGCAGGTGGGCTCCGGGAGCATGAGCGTCACCGCTGAGTTCATACCCGAGGGGCGGGCCGCGACCGTCACGGCCCAGACCGCGGGCACGGGGTCCGGCAAGGTGACGTTCCAACAGAACGGCGCATGGCAGGACTTCCCGTCCCCCGGGAAGCTGACCGTGGAGGTGGGATCGACCCTGGATCTGGAGGCGGCCCCGGGGAGCGGCTCCGTGTTCCTGTGGTGGTCCGGGGACCTGTCGGGCCCCGATGCGGCGCAGGCCCTGGCCGTGTCCGGAGAGGCCAGCGTGACCGCCGAGTTCGCCCCGGAGGGCGGGGTGGTCTCGGTGTCCGCGTCAACCTCCGGGACGGGGTCCGGCAAAGTGCAGTTCCGTCAGAACGAGGCGTGGCAGGACTTCCCGGCGTCGAAGGAGCTGACGGTCCCCGAGAACTACTCCCTCCAGCTGAGGGCGCGGGCGGACGCGGGATCGGCGTTCGTGTGGTGGACTGGGGACCTGAGCGGGCAGACGGCCCTGCAGACGCTATCCGTGGGGACGGAGGACAGGAGCGTCACGGCCGAGTTCGCCCCGGAGGGCGGGGTGGTCTCGGTGTCCGCGTCAACCTCCGGGACGGGGTCCGGCAAAGTGCAGTTCTACCAGAACAAGACATGGCAGGACTTCCCCGCGTCGAAGGCGCTGACGGTCCCCGAGAACTCCTCCCTAGAGGTCAGGGCGCAGGCGAATTCCGGCTCGGAGTTCGTGTGGTGGGCCCGGGACCTGTCGGGCCCCGGATCCCAGAGGACCCTCGCCATAGGGACGGAGGACCGCGAAGTCGAGGCGGAGTTCTACCTCTCCAGAGACGTGACGACGGTCGAGGCGTCGGTCACCGGGACCGGCTTCGGCAAAGTCCGGTACAGCCAGAACGGGACATGGCAGGACTTCCCGTCCGGGAAGCTGACCGTGCCCAGGAGCTATCAGCTCCCTGTGCGGGCCGAGGCCTCCGCGGGCGAGTTCCTCTGGTGGACCGGGGACCTGAGCGGGCAGGAGGCCTCCCAGACCCTGTCCACGGGGACGACCGCCAAGGAGATCGTCGCGGAGTTCGCGCTGTCCGACAGAAAGGCGGCCGTGGAGGCTCACGCGATCGGCGACGGCACGGGCAAGGTCCAGTTCCGCCAGAACGGGACATGGCAGGACTTCCCCGCGTCCGGATCCATATACGTGGCCAAGGACTCGTCCATAGAGCTCAGGGCCAGGGCGGACGCGGGATCGGCGTTCGTGTGGTGGACCGGGGACCTGAGCGGGCAGACGGCCCAGCAGACGCTCTCCGTGGGGACGGAGGACAGGAGCGTCACGGCCGAGTTCGAGCCTCTGTCCCGCGTCGCCGCCGTGACCGCTAAGACCGCCGGCAACGGGACCGGCAGGATCGAGTTCTATCAGAACGGGACATGGCAGGGCTTCCCCTCCGGCGCGCTGATGGTCCCGAAGGGGTCCGCCCTGAGCCTGGACGCGATAGCGGACGGCGACAGCAACTTCCTGTCCTGGTCGGGCGGAGGCATGAGCGCCACCCCGCAGAGGCAGGGCCTCTCCGTGGGCGATTCGCCGGTGACCGTGACGGCGACGTTCACCAGCGACGCCGTCTACACCCTGTACCTGACGGCGTCCGAGGGGGGGAGCGTCGAGTACCGCGACGGATCGTCGTGGCTGGCGTTCCCGTCTCTCGGATTGCCGGTCCTGTCCGGGTCCCAGACCCGCGTCAGGGCGGTCGCGTCCGACTCGGACCATGCGTTCAGCCTCTGGACGGGCGGGCTGACCCAGCTGGAGGCGGACATAGCCTTCGACATGCCCCACCACGACGTGACGGCGCAGGCGCAGTTCCTGACGAAGTCGTCCTCTCACACCCTCTCGTCCTCCACGGAGGGCGTGGGCGACGGGTCGGTCCAGCTGAGGAGCGGCTCGGACTGGCGCGACATACCCTCGGCGGGGGTGCGGCTCGCGGACGGGTACGCCGCGAGCGTCAGGGCGCTGCCGGAGGGCGGCAGCGTCTTCATATGGTGGACCCAGGACCTGAGCGGCCCCTCCGCCGAAGAGACGGTGGCGATCGATTCCGACAAGAGGATAGCCGCCAGGTTCGACCCTGAATCCAAGGTCGCGCGCGTGACGGCTTCCACGGAGGGGGACGGGTCCGGCAAGGCCCAGTACCTCCAGAACGGCGACTGGAGGGACTTCCCGTCGCCCGGGGCGCTGACCGTGCCCGCGGGATCCGACCTGGAGGTCAGGGCGCTGGCGGACGAGGGCAGCGTGTTCGTATGGTGGACCCAGAGCCTCTCCGGATACGCCTCCCTGCAGACCCTCTCCGTGGGGACGGGGGACATAGGCATAACCGCGGAGTTCGCGCCCGCTGGGGGCGTGGCCAAGGTGACCGCCTCCAAGACGGGCCTGGGGAGCGGCGAGGCGCAGTTCTATCAGAACGGCGCATGGCAGGAGTTCCCGCAGGGGGCTCTGACGGTGCCCGCGAACTCCCAGCTGAGAGTGAGGGCGGCCGCGGATGAAGGCAGCGCGTTCCTATGGTGGACGGGCGCCCTCTCCGGATACGCCTCCCAGCAGACCCTCTCCGTGGGGACGGGGGACATAGGCATAACCGCGGAGTTCGCCCTGCGGTCGGATGTAGCCGCGGTGGCGGCCTCGACCGCGGGGACCGGCTCCGGCAAGGTCCAGTTCCATCAGAACGGCATATGGCAGGACTTCCCGTCCGACGGCGTTCTGACGGTGCTCAGGAACAGCGTCATCAGGCTGGGGGCCTCCGCCACATCGGGGGAGTTCCTGTGGTGGACCGGGGACCTGAGCGGGCAGGAGGCGCGGCAGGACCTGTCCGTCGGGGCGACGGGGAAGAGCGTGACGGCGGAGTTCGTCATGCCGCAGGGATCTGTGATCGTAGAGGCCTCCGCCATAGGGTCGGGGTCCGGCAGCGTCCAGTACCATCAGAACGGCACATGGCAGGACTTCCCGTCCGACGGGAGGCTCACGGTGCCCAAGAGCGCGCAGCTGCAGGTCAGGGCGCATGCGGATCCCGGATCAGCGTTCGTATGGTGGACGGGGGACCTGAGCGGGCAGGCGGTCCAGCAGACCCTCTCCGTGGGGACGGAGGACAAGGCCGTGACGGCCGAGTTCGCCCCGTCCCAGGACGTCACGACAGTTTCCGCGTCCAAGGCGGGGAACGGATCCGGGAGCGTCCTGTACCATCAGAACGGGTCGTGGCGCGAGTTCCCGTCCCCGGGCGCGCTGACGGCGATCAAGGGGAGCCAGCTGCAGGTCAGGGCCGCGGCGGACGGGGACAGCTCGTTCCTGTCGTGGTCCGGCGGAGGGCTGAGCGCGACTCCGGAGGAGCAGGCGCTCTCCGTGGGCGGTTCGCCCGTCGCCATAACGGCGACGTTCACCAGCGACGCCGTCTACACCCTGCGCCTGACGGCGTCCGAGGGGGGGAGCGTCGAGTACCGCGACGGATCGTCGTGGCTGGCGTTCCCGTCGCTGGGCCTGAAGGTCCCGGCGGGGGCCCAGGCGCACGTCAGGGCCGTGGAGTCGGGCGGCGGCTACGCGTTCAGCCTCTGGACGGGCGGGCTGACCCAGCTGGAGGCGGACATAGCCTTCGACATGCCCCACCACGACGTGACGGCGCAGGCGCAGTTCCTGCCGAAGTCGTCCTCGCACAGGCTGACCGCCGCGGCGGAGGGCACGGGCGCGGGCTCGGTCCAGCTGAGAAGCGGCTCGGACTGGCGCGACATACCCTCGGCGGGGGTATGGCTCGCGGACGGATACGTCGCGGGCGTGAGGGCCTCCGCGGCCGCGGGATCGTTCATATGGTGGACAGGCGACCTCAGCGGGATCTCCGCCGAAGAGACGGTGGCGATAGGCCCCGACAAGAGGATAGCCGCCAGGTTCGACCTGGCGTCCAACCTGGTCAAGGTGCGCGCGTCCGTCATCGGCGGCGGGTCCGGGGACGTGAGGTTCCAGCAGAACGGAGAATGGCACGGCTTCCCGTCCGAGATGGAGATCTCGGTCCCGAAGAACCAGTCGGTGCGGCTGGGCGCGTTCGCGGAGGACGGGAGCATGTTCCTCTGGTGGACGGGAGCGCTCGGCGGGCAGGCGCCCCAGCAGGATCTGGCGGTCGGGTCCTCCGACAAGGAGGTCGTAGCCGAGTTCTCGCCGGCCGCGGGCGTGGCGAAGATCGCCGCGAACGCGGAAGGCACAGGGTCCGGCAAGGTCCAGTACCGTCAGAACGGCGCATGGCACGACTTCCCGACGCAGGGCGCTCTGTACGCCGCGATGGGGAGCTCCGTCAGGGTGAAGGCCATAGCGTCGTCCGGGTCGTTCGTCTGGTGGACGGGGGACCTGGGAGGGGCGGAGGCGGAGCAGGACCTGCAGGCGAGCGCCATGGAGATGGAGATCTGCGCATGGTTCTACATGCCCGCGGACATCGTCACGGTGTCCGCGTCCGTCGCCGGCGCCGGCGCAGGCAAGGTGCAGTTCCTTCAGAGCGAATCCTGGTACGACTTCCCGTCCTCCGGGAAGATCTCCGTCCCCAGGGGCGGGAGCGTCCAGGTCAGGGCGGTCGCCTCGTCCGGGGAGTTCTCCCACTGGAGCGGGGACGCGCCCGGGTACTCGGATCAGACGGTGAGCCTCGACGACGTGCAGAAGAGCTACTCCCTCACGGCGCACTTCGCGGGCGCGGGGCGCGTGTCGCTGACCGTGCGCATAGCGGAGGGGGCGGGCGCGGTATACGCCACCGTGGGCGGAGCCAGGATCGCCCTGGCCGACGGCGCCCCGCTGGTCCTGGACAGGGGGGCGCAGGTCAGCCTGTCCCCCGTTCCGGAGGCGGGGAAGTTCTCCCACTGGTCCGGAGACCAGCCCGGGATGGGCGACCCCATGGCGGTGTCGATGGACTCGGACAAGTCCATAGGGGCGCACTTCACGGACGCCGCGAGGTACTTCTCGCTGGAGGTCCGCGTCACGGGGAGCGGGAGCGTCATGGCGACCATAGGCCAGGCGACCTTCGAGTGCAGAGGCGTCGTATGGCTGTCCGAGGGCGGCGAGGTGTCGCTCGAGGCGGTGGCCGCCTACGAGGCGCACCCGTTCGCCGGATGGACCGGCGACAGGGAGGGCGAGCACAGCACGCTGGAGATATCCATGGACGGCAACCTGTCCGTGACGGCGGTCTTCAGCGGGCCCGAGCCGGGGCCCGAGCCGGAGGCGTACACGGTCCACGCCTCGTCCGACTCGCACGCGTCGGTGTCCCCCAAGGCGGGGAGCACGTCCGTCCCCAAGGGCGGATCGATAACGTACTCGTTCGTCGCGCACGACGGCTGGATCATCGCCGAGGCGATCGTGGACGGGGTGTCTTCGGAGGTGCGGGCGCCCACATATTCGCATACCTTCGCGGGCGTGTCGTCCAACCACACCATATCGGTGTCGTGCTCCAGGGACCCCGGCGAGGGCCCGACGGATCCCGGCGACGGAGACGGGGACGGCGAAGGCGGATACGGCGGCGGGGACGGAGACGGGAGCGGTGGCGACGGGGAGGGCGGAGGCTCCGGGGAAGGCGGGGCGCCCTCCGCGCTCATAGCGGCGGCGGCCGCCGCCGCGTTGGCTTTCGCGCTCCTCCTGATCTATGCCGTCGCGTTCCGCGGCAGGGTCGACGTGGCCGTGGACGCGGGCTCAGAGGGAGCGGTGTCCGGCAAGGGCAAGGCGCGCAGGCGGAGGGCATACAGGTTCTCCGTCGAAGGCGGGGGCTCCCCGGCGTACCGCGTGGGCGGCGGCGCATGGAGGGAGCCCGCGCCGCTGGGCGGAGGGGTCTACGAGATCCCAGCCCGCGACGTGACCGACAGGCTGACCATAATGGTCAGATGAGCCCCGGCGAAACCATTTACCGTCTCTCTTTTCAAAACGAGCCCCGGGCGGGGGCTCCGCCCCCTGCGGCGCGGGGGCGGGCCTCAGCCCTTATTCATCGCATTCTTGCCGATCCTCACGCCCGCCAGCACGTGCTTCGCCCCGCCCTTTCTAAGGGCGAACCACACCGCGGCGGCGGCGCACGCCATGCCCACGGCGTCGGCGGCCAGATCGCAGAGGGTGTCGATCGCGCTGTACGACATGTACGACGCGCCCAGGATTATGTCGATGTATCCCTCTATGATCTCCCAGATCCCCCCGAACGCCAGGCCGGTCAGGAAGGTCATCGCGACTATCCCGCCGCCGGTCCCCAGCGTGACATGGGGGGGCGACCATTCGTGGATGGCGCACATGGCGACGAACACGATGCATCCGACGATGGAGGACGCGACCATATGGGAGACGTACCCCCACCAGGACACGTCTAGATAAAGCCCCTGGCAGAGGGACAGCACGTAGTAGAATATGTCGCCGTAGAGCATCGCGACGAACCACATGGGCAGCGCCGCGACGTTCAGAAGGCGGAGCGCGAAGATGATGATCAGAACGATCGCGCCGGCGATGCACGTCCCCTGCAGGTACTCGACAGGATGCCCGGAATCCAGCCCGCGGACCATGCCGTTCGAGGACAGGGCGAACATGGCTCCCATGACCAGCAGGCCTGCGGCGAGCATGATCCAGGAGATCCTGCGCTCGGCGGCGTCACCCATCTCTCCTCGCCTCCAGCCCCGCGGGAGTTATCATCAGCCCCTTGCGCCTGAGGGCGACGCCCAGGGCCGCGCCGGCGGCCAAGCACATGAGCATGCAGACCATCAAGCCGACGTATATGCCCGAATTGACTATTTTTCCAGAATCTATGTCCGCCTGCTGCATGACGTAGACGAACGCGTTCCCGAGAGATATCATGCCCGTGCCTATCAGCCAGACGAACCCCGAGACCAAGGCCCAGTTGAACCTGGCGCCGAATCTGGCGGAGGCCGCGAAGAGGGACAGCAGGGCGATCGGGGCCAGCGGGACGCCGCGGATGACGGCGGAGAGATAGATCCATCCGTCCCGGCTGACGGCTCCGCTGGACGCGAGCGCGTCGTGGGACGCGACCGTGACGGACGCGGCGGCGCACGCGAGGACGGAGGCGGACGCGGCGATCGCGCAGATCCCGGACGCGCCGGACCCCCTCCCGAAAAGCATGGCGGAGAGGGCGGCGGACGCGACGGACAGCAGAGCCAGCGCCCCCTCGCTGCGCCACAGGGCGACGGCCGCTGATGCGCACGCCATAGCGACGGACGCGACGGACCAAAGATCCGATCTATCCATGCCCTCGGATTCCCCATGCCCGATATATATGTTTCCCGGCGCTTCCCGGGTCAGCGCGGCTCCGCGGCGCGCGAGCGATGCAAAAGCCCGCTCGCCTCTCTCAGCAGGCGGCGCAGAGACGAGCCCCGCATCATGCAGCGGGCGGTCTCGACCATCGTCAGCGCCACGAACGCGTTCCTCAGGAAGAGGTATGCGACCGCGGCGGGGTCGTGGGCGCAGAATCCGTCGTATATCGTCGAGAACGGGAGCGTCATCAGGCATGCGCAACCGAAGCATATCAGGGCCCTGGCCGGGATCTTCTCCTGGCTGACCGCGAACACGGCCGCCAAAGGAACCAGCCACACCATGTACTGCGCCGAGAAGACCTTGTTGAAAACTATGAACGCCAGCACCAGCAGGAAGGCCGCAGCGGGGACCGCCCGCTTCAGGAACTCAGCGGAGCAGCCCTCCTCCCTCGCCATGAGGAAGAACATCAGGCAGCAGGCTGATATGGCGATGGCCGTGGCGGGCATCAGGAGCGAGGCGATCATGTCGGGGGCGGCGCCCTCCAGGTTGAACGAGCCGTAGGACATGCCCGTCTGCGTCGACGCCAGCCCGGCCATCTCCGCCATCAGCAGCGCGGACGCGGCCAGGCTCTCCAGCTGGAGCCCGCGATCCGAATGGTACGATATGAAGGTCGTGAAATGCTCTGGCTGGGCCAGGAAGAACGGGGCGGCGATGGCCGCGCACGAGGCCGCGAACACCGCCGCCGATCTGAAGAGCCGCCGGTACTCCCTCCCCGCGAGGAGGGGGATCAGCAATGCGACGGCCAGCAGGGCGGGGTACAGCTTGAGGAGCGTCCCGACCGCGAGGAGGGCCATCGCCCAGTCCGTCCTCCCCTTCAGGTACAGGAGCAGCGCGCCCGCGGTCAGGACCGCGGGGAATATGTCGTACCTCTCGAACACGAAGGACCAGACCGATGCGAGGCCGAGCGCGTAGACCCCCGTCGCCAGGTCGGCGTCGCCGCCGAGGCGCCTCGCGGCCATGCGGACGATCGCGAGCCCCGCCAGGGCGGCGGCGCCCGCCATGGAGCTGTACGCGACCTGATACGCCCCCGGGTCCGTGGACGCCAGCGCGGGCAGGGCCATGAGCGCCAGCCCCAGCGGGGGGTACTCCCATCTGAGGTCGCCGAACGGGGTGTACGGCGCGATCCCGCGCAGGATCGCGTCCCCGTAAGGGAGGTAGTACGTCTGGACCTCCCCCAGCCCGCCACCCGCGGCGTACCAGTAGATGTGGCACGCCATGAGGATCAGCACGAGCGCGAACCCGGCGATCGCGATCGGCATCCCCCTGCATGCGGCGCATCCCGCGATCACGCTCCGTCTAGGCATGCGGGCTCGATCGAAGCGGCCGTATTTCATGATTATCCAAGGATGCCCGGCCCGCGCCGCGCGAGGCCCTCCATCCCCCTCGCCCCGTGGGCCCGACAGAGATTAGGATTATATTGCCCGATGGCTTACATCCAGGCATGGCGCACGGAGGACGGCACGGCATTGTCGGATCGGCGATTGGGAACACCCGTCTGATTCTGATCGCGGTGGTTTCGGCCGCCCTTGCGATAAGGCTGCTCTTCGCGCCCACGCTAGCCTACGACTTCGACATCTGGGGATGGGGCACGGTCATCCAGAACATGGACAGCGGCAACGATCTCTACCAGGTGGCGGGATACTACTACACCCCCGTGTGGGGATACATCGTCGGGTCGATGACCGTCTTCCAGGACCTCATGGGGCCGGACCTGTGGGGGGTCAGGTCGGAGGCGCTCCTCGGGATGGAGGGCCTCGCCTGGCCGTACCACACGGCGAACACGATGTCCACGGGGTTCCTGGTCTTCATAAAGATCCCGCTGATCGCCTGCGACATGGCCGTGGCGTACCTGATCCACTGGCTGGTCAGGGACAGGACCGGGGACGGGAGGAAGGCGGTCTTCGCGGTCGCGCTATGGCTGATGTGCCCCATCGCGGTGTACATGTCGGGGATACAGGCGCAGTTCGACACGGTGTCCGCCTTATTCATGCTGCTCACGGCGATCGCGTTCTACAAGGACAGGTGCCTGCTGGGCGGCGCGCTCTTGTCCGCGGCCATATTGCTGAAGTTCTTCCCGTTCTTCTGCATACTCGTGATACTGGCATACGTCTGGGGCAGGCACAGGCGCGACGGCGCCCACATCAAGAAGGTCGCGACGGCAATCACAGGCATGGCGGCCATGGGCGCGATCCTGATCCTCCCGCAGATCCTGAACGGCACGCTCATGGACGCGTTCTCGTTCGCGCTCGCCAGGGCGGGCGCGTCTGTCAACGTCCTCGTCACTATATCGAACTGGGGCGGCGCGGCGGTCGCGCTCCTGGGCATGATCTATTTCGCGCTCAGGATGGCGAGGCACGAGGGGGAGGACAGGGATTCGAGCTACTTCGAGAACCTGTTGCTGGCTCTCGCGGCGGCGGTGTTCGTGTCGCTGACCCCGCAGTACGTCATAGTGATGCTACCGCTGCTCATACTGCGCCTGGCGACCCATGAGAGGCGGATGATCGTCCCGTGGGCGCTGATATCCGTGGGGTCGTTCATGAACGCGCTCGCTTTGAACAACTTCTCGCTGTTCACGTCGGCCGCGGAATTCCTGGGGCTCGTGTCTCCGGAGTGGGCCCTCGCGGGGATGCAGTCGATGGACGCCACGTTCCTGGGGGTGATGGCGTTCATATGGATCGCGGGCATAGCCATATTCCTAGAGTGCATAGGGCTCCTGGCGATCTTCGCGATCGTGTTCAGGAAGGCCGGCGCCCCGGCGAAGAGGCCGCCCTGGCGGAAGGTCTGGAGGAGCGGCGCGGAGGGATCCGATGAAGTCTGACAGGCCCGTGGTGGCGATAGCGATCGCCCTGGTGGCGATAGTGCTGATAGGGGAGGCGATAGTCTACACGTCGGGGAGCCAGAGGTACTCCGCGTCGGCGGAGGTCTCGGACGGGGCGCTGGAATACTCCGTGTCGTCCAAAGGCACCAACGTGTTCACTGTGGTGGCGACGGACAACGGGTCCTTCTCGGCTCCGGAGTCTGCGTACATCTACTTCGACGCGGGCTACGCGCCCAACTACGCGGACGTGCAGGTCGCCGTGGGGGCGAAGCCGCTCGATCAGGGGTACTACGTGAGGCAGCTGCAGTCCACCCTGGGCTACAGGGGCTTCGCCGACTTCTCGGTGATGGGCGCGGCGGAGCTGGCGGAGGCCATGGCCGCCGACGTCGTGGCGGGAGGGCGCCCGAGGGCGCTGATCGCCATATCCGGCGCGCTGCCGTCGACCATATACACGGGGGACGCGGGCGACCCGATATTCGAATGGATCCGCTCCGGGGGGAGCCTCTACTGGCTCGGCGGCCTCCTGGGCGCGAAGGTGTCGACCCCGGGCGGGCTGGAGGAGCCGAAGGCGGGGGACGGGTACCAGAGGCTCTTCTTCGGGGCGGACTGCCTCAACGAGGGCGAGGCGGACATGGCGCTGTCCGCGATAAGCTCCAACGGGTACCGCGACGCGCTCTCGCTCATGAACAACCGCGTCAGGTACGCCGTGGACGCATCCAGGCTGCCGGAAGGCACTAAGAGCCTGTCCGTCGGGTACGAGGAGGGCGGATACTCCAGCATAACCTTCGTGGGGTTCGGGGAGGGCATGATATGCGTCATCGGCGGCGACTATTCCAACTACCAGCGCGCGGACCTGGCGCAGATAGTCTGCTCGCGCATATGCCACGAATCGTCGATCGTCGCCTGGATAGGCGGCTCCGTCAGCAGGGGCTCCGAGTCCGGCAGGGCGGAGCTGGACTGGGGCGGCGGGGCCGCTTCGGCGTACATCTACATAGGGGGCTACTTCCCCGTGTACGGCAGGTATTTCGGCTTCGAGCAGGATCAGCGGGACTGACATGCGCGGAAGCGGATCCGGGGCGCCGTCGAAGGGGGGCCGCTGACCCATGGCCGATCTCAATATAGGCCAATGGATCTACGGAGCTCTCGGCGACAGCACGGAGGGGGTGCTGCTGTGCGTCTTCCTGATCTTCCTCATCGACGCGATCGCGTTCCCCACGCTGCCGGAGGTCTTCTTCGCCGCGGGCATAATGTTCAACCCGGACCCCGCCTTCGCGGCCGAGCTGCTGCTGGCCGCCATCGCCGCCGAGCTGGCCGGGACCTGGCTGCTGTACGCCGCAGTCGGCAGGACCGGCGTGCCCGCCAGGATAGAGAAGCTGGCCTCCAAGTATGCCAAGTTCCTGATAATGGGGGACGAGCGCCTGCTCCTGCTGAACCGCGCGGCCCCCATGATCCCGTTCGCCGGCGCGTTCATAAGGATCATGAAGTGGAGGATAGGCCTGTCCATGGCGTACATCGCGTCCGGGTGCGTCCTGAAATACGGCGCGATAGCGGCCCTGAGCGGGTTCTTCTACGGGTACTTCGAGAGCGGCGCCGCGACCAACGTGACGGTGGCGTTCATCATCGCGGTCGTGGCCGCCAGCACGGCGTCCTCGCTCATAATGTCCAGGAGGAGGGCCGCGGCGGAGGGCCGGGAGGAATGAGAGCGATCCCTGCCGCCTGCTCCTTTTTTATAAATAGCTAATGTTTATCCCCCAGGTGCACATGCTCGATCCGAAAGAGATCTTTTTGAAACACCGGGAGTTCGCGATGTACATCATATGCGGCGGGTTCACCATCCTGGTGTCGTGGCTGTCCTACGCCGTCTTCGTATGGGCGGGGATCGATCTCAACGTCTCGAACGTCGCGTCATGGGTCTGCGGGGTGACGTTCGCGTTCGTGGTCAACAAATGGCTCGTGTTCTCGTCGAAGTCGGTCGAGGCCTCCGTGATCGCGAAGGAGCTGGGCTCGTTCTTCGGCGCGAGGATACTCACGGGGGTGATCGCGGCGTTCATGTTCCCCGCTCTGCTGGGGCTCGGCATGGACCAGAGCGTCTTCGGCGTGGCGGGAGACCTGGCGAAAGGGGTGACCAGCGGATTGGAGATCGCCCTGAACTACGTCCTGAGCAAGTACCTCGTGTTCGCGCGCGGGACGAGCGCGGCGAAGGGGTGAAGGGCTCACTCCTTCTTTTCCGCCTTTTCCTTATCCGGGCGGGCCTTCGCATAGATCCTGCCGAGGAAGCGCCCGACCATGCCGCACTGGTTGAACGTGGTCACGACCACGATGGGGCGCATGTGCGATTCCCCCGCCGCCCTCTTCCCGAACTTGTATCTGCAGTTCGCTATCTTTATGTCCTTGGGGCCGAACTTGAGGAGGTCCAGCAGGACCTTCCATCCCTTCATCTCCATCCCGGCCTTGTTGTCCCTGATCACGGGGGCGAACACGTCGGTGCGCCCGGCTATCAGCCCGCTCATGACGTCCCTGGACATCTTCTTGCGGTGGTACAGGAGGTACAGGTTGGCGAACGAGTTGAACGCGCAGGACCCCGCCCAGCGAACGAACCCCAGGGCGAACCTGTCCTCCCTCACGCCGATGCAGAGGTCCGCGCCCTTCTCCATCTCTTCGTACATGCGCCCCAGAGCCTCCACGGGATGCTGGAAGTCGCAGTCTATGGTCATGAAATAGTCCGTCTCCGCCTCCAGGATGCCCTGGAGCACGCTCGCGGCCAGGCCGCTGTCCGCGGGGTCCCTGACGACGATCCTCGTCTTGGGGTCGCCGAGGCCCTCGATCAGGCTCTTGGAGGCGTCCGTGGAGTTGTCGTCCATGAATGTTATGACGAAGTCGGGATACTATTCCCTGATGCATTTCGCCATGTTGGCGATGTTGCGCTCTTCGTTACGCGTCGGAATCACGATTGTGCAGGTCCCATCCATCACAATACCCAGGATTAAGGCGACGAACAGGCATATAACGTTTGCGCACGCCGAAAGCGCACGCGCTCCCGATCGGAGAGGCTCCGGACGGACGCTCCCGAGCGCGAGCGAGCGGCGGAGCCGCCGACGGGCGCACCCGCGCGACGCACCGAACCGCCAGAAAATCCGCCACGGACGCGCGATATTGCGCAAGGCGGGCCTGAAGGGATTCGAACCCTTGGCCGATCGATTAAGAGTCGATCGCTCTACCTAGCTGAGCTACAGGCCCCAGGGCAGTTGATTGCGTCTTCCTACATAAAACTGTCTGTCGCGGAGCCGCCGCCGGAGCCCCCGGATTCAAAATTAATATACGTTCGACGCGTATCGGTGCCCGATGAAAGAGCTTCGGGTGAGAGACCTCATGACGACGCAGGTCGTGACGGTGAAGCCGACGGACACCATAAGGAGGGCGACCATCAAATTCGCCGTGGACAGCGTGACGGGGGCGCCCGTGGTGGACAACAGGAACCACGTCATAGGGATAATCACCGAGCACGACATACTGGAGCTCATACTGAGGCACCAGGACCGCCTCGACGCCGAAGGCAGCCCGAACTACCTCCTGGCCTCCACCCTCGACGGTGAGAACCTGGACGCGGAGATCGCGGACGCCAACAGGGCGATATCCGAGATGAAGGTGGAGGACGTCATGAAGCGCAGCGTCCTCGTGACCACTCCGGACGCGGAGATCGTGGAGACGCTCAGGGAGATGATGAAGATGGGGGTCAACCGCGTGCCTGTGCTGGAGCAGGGGGTCCTGGTGGGCGTCATCACCAGGGCGGACATAATATTCCACATCTACAAGAGAAAGGCCTGATCCCTTGCTGGAAGTACACGTCCTCGCCAGCGGCAGCGACGGGAACTGCATCGTCGCCGAGTTCGACGGCGAAGCGGTCATGATAGACGCGGGAATCAGCTGCAAGAAGTCGATGGCCCTCATGAACCAGGAGGGGTTCGACCACGGGCGCCTGAAGGCGCTCCTCATAACGCACGAGCACTCCGACCACGTCGCAGGCGCGGGCGCGGCCGCCAGGAAGTTCAAGATCCCGGTCATGTGCAACAGGCCCACGTTCGACTGCTCCGGCATGGGGAGCGTGGAGTACCGCGAGACGTTCACCATGCGCCCGTTCTCCGCCGGCCCGTTCGAGGTGCTCCCGCTGCCGACCTCCCACGACGCGGCGGACCCCAACGCCTATCTGCTGGAGGCGGGGGGGATGAAGGTCCTGGTGGCCACGGACACCGGTAGGCTGACCCCGCCCGCGGAGCAGGCGCTGGCGGAGGCGGACCTGGCCGTGATCGAGTCGAACTACGACCCCAAGATGCTGGCGGAGGGCCCGTACCCCCAATACCTGAAAAGGCACATAGCCAGCGACATAGGCCACCTGTCCAACGGCGACTGCGCGGACGCCATAAGGCGGACCATGAGCGAGAAGAGGCAGATATTCCTGGCGCATCTCAGCAAGACCAACAACGTCCCGGACCTGGCCAGGGAGACCGTCTCGAAGATAACCGGCATGAGGAGGCTCAACGTGGACTGCCTGGAGTTCCCCGGGGACACGAGGACCATCAGGGTGAGGGGCTGAGGAGGACCGCCTTCCTCCCGCTCACCAGGATATCCGCCATCTCCCTGGGCATGCTCAGGACGTCCTCCTTGCGCAGGGCGTAGTCCCTGTCGGGCCCCGCGAACGGCGGCAGGTCCTCCAGGACCCTTATGACCACCGTCCCGCAGGCGCCCGCCCGCTCGGCGGCGTCTGGCGGCGCGGGCTCGGGGAGGGGCGGCCCGCCCCCAGCCTCTCGCGAAGGCTCGGCGGCGGGCGCGCTGGGGGCCGCCGGCGTCATTTCGACATAGTCTTCAGGATCCTCGTCGAACCGGTCCGGCTCGTCCGCGAACGCCTCCGGCGGCACGTCCCTCAGGGTCTTCTCCGCCCGCTCCGCCGCCGCCTTGGGCGCGGGCGGCGCGGCGACGGCGTCCGAATCCAGATCCGGGATGACGTAGCTCTTCTTCCCGCTCATGCGGTCCAGCATGCCGCAGTGCTCCTTCGAGATCCTGACGACCTCGCCGTAATACGCCCGCTCCTCCGGAGTCATGGAGTCGAGGGCGTTCTGCCCGCCCATGGCCCCGATCAGGGCCATGCGGCAGATCTTCTCCATGCGCATCTCCGTTATCTGCTTGGAGTGCTGGTTCGCCTTCCTCCTGCGGTGGTCCGTCCCCTCGCACACGAGGGAGTCCGGGTTGATGAGGAGCTGCTTCTCGTAGTCGGCGCGGGTCTTAGCCAAAAGCGCCGCCATGGCGGGGTACAGGTCCCTGCGGGTCTGCGACAGGCCCTTGGACTTCCTCTCGACCCTGTAGATCGCGCTGAGGTCGTCCACAGTCATGTCTCCGTCCGGTCCCGCCATGGGACTCCATCTGCGCCTACGTATTTGGAACTTGCCCGCCCAGCCGCCCGCCCCTTCCCGGGGCCCGGGCGCGGCGGGGCAAAAGGGATATCCCCCGCAGGCGATCGCCCCCCATGGATCTGAGAGACGTCTCGCGCAGGACGGCGTCCGGCCTGGAGGTCGACGTGCTGGTATCGCCCAGATCGGACAGGTCCGGCCCGGAGGGGTTCGACGAGTGGAGGAGGCGCCTGATACTGAGGGTGAGGGCCCCGCCCCTGGACGGCAGGGCGAACAAGGAGGTGGAGGCGCTCATGAGCGAGCTGGCCGGGCGCCCAGCATCGGTCTCGTCGGGGAGCCTGAGCAGGCAGAAGACCGTCCTCATAAGGGGGGACGCGGCGGAGATAGAGGCCAGGCTCATGGGGGCCACATGAGGGACGAGGATACCCTCATGGGCATCCAACAGGCTCTGGACGAGCTCTACGCCATGGCGGCGGACCACGCCATCCTGGTGGAGGGCAGGAAGGACCGCGCGTCCCTGAACCGCCTCGGGATAGACGGGGAGATAATCGAGATCCAGGGGCTCGGCCCGCTCAGGGCGGTGGAGCGCGTGGAGGCGGGGGCCCGCAGGGCGGTCATACTGACGGACTGGGACCGGAAGGGCGGGATCATAGCCTCGGACCTGGCGGGCAGGCTGTCCGCGCTGGGCATACCCTTCGACGCGTCGGTGCGCGCCAGGCTGTCCGCGCTGTCGAAGAGGCACATAAAGGACGTGGAGTCCCTTTGGAGCCTGGTGGAAAGGCTGACTCTGGGTCAGCCCGGCGAGAGGCTCCCCCGAAACAAAGATTGATATGCGCGCCCGGCCATATCGGAGGCGGATGACCGGCATCTTCATCGTTCTGGAAGGGATAGACGGATCGGGCAAGTCCACGATGTGCTCCCTGGTCGCCGAGGCGCTAGGATCCCTCGGGAGGAGGGCCGTCGCGACCTGCGAGCCCACGGGCGGGCCGGTGGGGTCGCTGATACGCGCCGGGGCGGCGGGCGCGTCCCCCGCGGCTGAGGCGCTCCTGTTCGCGGCGGACAGGGCGATCCACTCCCGGGAGATCCGCGGGCTCCTGGACGGGGGCTCGGACGTGGTTTGCGACAGGTACGTCGCGTCGTCCGTGGCGTACCAGTCCTCCGCGCCCGGGGAGGGCGCGCCGGACGCGGGCTGGATCATGGAGATAAACAGGCCCGGGGCCATCGCGCCCGACGCCACGTTCCTGCTGGACCTGGACCCGGAGGTCGGGATGGGCCGCATAGGGGCGCGGGGGGAGAGGAGCCGGTTCGAGGACGCCGAGTACCTGCGCCGCGTGCGCGCCGCGTACCTGGGCATGGCGGCGGAGGACCCGTCCGTAGCGGTCTTGGACGCGTCCAGGCCGAAGAGGGAGCTGCTCGGGGAGATCATGGAGAGGATAAGGGGGATAATCTGATGCATCCGTCCGAAGAGATACACTGCGAGAAGAGCGGGAGGCTCAGGGGGAAGACCATAGTGCTGGGGATGACCGGGAGCATAGCCGCGACCGAGTGCTTCTCCGCCATAAGGGAGATGATAAGGCACGGGGCGAAGGTGATCCCCGTGATGACCCCCGCCGCCGCCAGGCTGGCGTCGCCGGAGGCCATCGAGTTCGCTTCGGGGATGAAGCCCGTCATAGAGCTGACCGGGCAGGCCGAGCACATAAAGTACATGGGCGACGGGACCGCCGCCGACGTGTTCATAGTGTACCCGGCCACCGCGAACACCATATCCAAGATGGCCTGCGGGATAGACGACACATCCGTCACGTCCATGGCGACGGTCGCCCTCGGCGCGGGCATACCCGTGGCCGTGGCTCCCGCCATGCACGGCGCGATGATGAGGAACCCGGCGGTGGCCGCCAGCCTGGACAGGCTGAGGTCCATGGGCGTCCACGTCATAGGCCCGCGCGCGGACGGCCCGAGGGAGAAGGTCGCCTCCAAGGAGGAGGTGGTCGCGTGGGCGGTGAGGCTGCTGTCCAGGAGCGACCTGTCCGGGAGGCGCATACTGGTCGTGGGGGGCAGGAGCGAGGAGCCCCTGGACTCCATGAGGCTGATAACCAACCGCTCCACCGGGCTGATGTCGCTGATGCTGGCCCAGAGGGCGTTCGAGAGGGGCGCCGCGGTGGACCTGTGGATGGGGGGGTGCGACGTGCCCATCCCCGATTACCTCCCCGCGAGGAGGTACGCGTCCGTCAGGGAGCTGGTCGGGATGCTGGACGGGATAAGCCACGACGTGGTCATCGTCCCGGCGGCGCTGGCGGACTTCACCCCGGCCTCGCTGTACGAGGGCAAGATACCCAGCGGGAAGCCCTACGAGGTCGTCCTGAACCCGGTGCCCAAGGTCCTCCCGCTGATCCGGGAGAGGTGCGGGAACGTGATAGGGTTCAAGGCGGAATCGGGGCTGGGCCCCGCCGCGCTGGAGGAGAGGGCCAGGGAGCGCCTGGAGGAATACGGGCTGAAGGCCGTGGTCGCCAACGACATAGACGACGCGGGCCGCTCGTCCTCGTCCGCGATCCTGGTGACCGCCCAGGGATCCGAGAACATAACCGGGTCCAAGTACGACGTCTCCGACAGGATACTGGACTTCTGCGTGGGCCTGAGATGACGGAGGCCCGCAGCCCCGCCCACGCGACGCTCTTCGTCAGGCCGGTGGACTCCCCGGACATATATTCTAAAGGGTCCGAGGGCGCGGGCGCGCGCCTGTCGCTCGGGGCGAGGGCGGTCGTGCACGAGAGGACGGGCGGGACGCGCGTGTTCATAGACGGGGAGGAGAGCGAGGCGCGGGTCACCCGCCGCGCGCTGGAGCTGGCGGCCCCGGGCATGGCCTTCGAGGCGCACATAGAGAACGACCTCCCCGTGGGACAGGGGTTCGGCATGAGCGCCGCGGGGGCGGTGGCGGCCGCGCTGTGCGCCGCCGAGCTCTCCGGCAGGGGCAGGCGCGAGGCGTTCCTGGCGGCACACGCGGCGGACATAGAGGGCGGCGGCGGCCTGGGGGACGTGGCGGGGATAATGTGCGAGGCGCACCAGCCGACCAGGGTGTCGGCGGGGATCCCGGGCAGGGCGGTGGACAGGGGCATAAGCCTCCCCGTCGCGTCGGTGGCGGTGCTGGGCCCGAAGGTCAGCACGGCCGCGGCGCTGGGCGACGCGCGCAGGCACGGGCTGTTCCGGGAGAGGGGCGCGGAGGCCTTGGCGGCGTTCATGTCCGCCCCCGCCTCCATCGATTCGCTGTTCGACGCGGCGAACGCGTTCTCGTCGTCCTCCGGGGCGGAGAGCGCGGAGGTGTCGGAGGCCATAGGCAGGCTGAGGCGCCTGGGCGTGAGGTCCGCCGCGTGCCTGCTCGGGAGCAGCGTGATCGCGCTCGCCCCCGCCGGGGAGGTGGAGGGCGCGCTGGGGGTCCCCGCGATCCCCGCGCCGACCACGGCGGAGCCCGCCAGGGTCACTCGTAGAGCGTGAACAGGGCGTCGTCCCCTCTGGCGTCGAACAGGCCTATCCTGGCCCCGCAGTCTATCCAGCCGTGGGCGTAGTTGACCGCGGCGAACGCCGTCACGAGGTCCCCTCCCTCGGAGAAGTGGCGCGCGTCCTCGTAGTACGACTTGGCCATGTTCAGGAAGTCCTCCGCCAGCCTCCTGTTGAACGACCTCTCCGGCGCGGCTATCTTCAGCTTCTCCAGAGCCCTGCGGGTGGTGTCGAGGTACTTCTCAATCTTCTCCGCGGTCACGGTGTCCTGCATGCGCGGGCATGGGCGGGGACGGATATAAGGCATGACCCATCGCCGCGCCGCCCGCCTCCCGCGGGCGCATGCGCATATTGTTATAATACCAGATTAATCAGCCCTCATGTTCGTAGTCGGAGGCTCGTCTTCGAGAAGCCTTTCCACAGAAGTCGCAAGGATCCTGGGCGCGCCCCACGCGCAGGCGGCCACGTCGAGGTTCCCTGACGGGGAGTGCTACACCCGCGTCGACGCGCCCCTCGGAGGCGAGGACGCAGTCATAATCCAGAACACCTACCCGGACGGGAACCTGGTGGAGATGCTCCTGATCCAGGACGCCGTGAAGAGGGCGGGCCCCAGGTCCGTCACCCTGGTCGTGCCGTACTTCGGGTACGCCCGCCAGGACAGGGTGTTCAAGCCCGGGGAGCCCGAGAGCGCGGGGGCGATGGCCGCGCACCTGGGCATGGCGTGCGACAGGATCGTGACCGTAGACATACACAAGGAGGAGGTCCTGGGGCGCTTCGGATGCCCCGGCAGGGACCTGAAGGCCGCCGCAGCCATAGCGGATCACTTTAGAGGCGGGGGCGTGGACCTGGTCCTGGCGCCCGACATAGGGGCGGCGGGCCGCGCCCGGGACGTGGGCGACAGGCTGGGGGTCCCGCACGACCACTTGGAGAAGACCCGCCTGTCCGGGTCCGAGGTGAGGATCGCGCCCGCGAAGATGGACTGCGCCGGGAAGAGGATCCTCATAGTGGACGACATGATCTCCACCGGAGGCACCATAATCGCCGCCAGGGGCGCGCTGGCCGCGGCCGGGGCGGAGAGCGTGTCGGCCGCCTGCACGCACGGCGTGTTCGCGCCGGGCGCGCTGGAGAGGTTGCAGGGGTCCCTGGACGGGATAGCCTGCTGCGACACGATCGAGGGCGCCGCGTCGACCATATCCGCGGCCCCGCTGATAGCCGCCGCCCTGAGGGAGGAGTGGTGACCTTGAGGAAGGAAGAGGACTTCAACGAATGGTACATCGACGCTGTGGAGAAGGCGGGGCTGTCCGACAAGAGGTACCCCGTCAAGGGGATGAACGTTTGGACCGCCTACGGCTGGAAGATAATGAGGCTGATTGACGAGTTCATAAGGAGGGAGCTGGACGCGACAGGCCACGACGAGGTGTGCTTCCCGCTGCTCATACCCGAGACCGAGTTCAAGAAGGAGAAGGACCACATAAAGGGGTTCGATTCCGAGGTGTACTGGGTCACCCACGCGGGCCTCAACGAGCTGGACGTGAGGCTCGTCCTCAGGCCCACCTCCGAGACGGCCATGTACCCCATGTTCGCGCTCTGGGTCAGGTCCCACCAGGACCTGCCGCTGAAGGTGTACCAGATAGTCAACACCTTCCGCTACGAGACCAAGCAGACCCGCGCCTTCATGCGCGTCCGCGAGATACACTTCTTCGAATCCCACACCTGCCACGAGACGGAGGAGGACGCCCAGCGCCAGATCGAGGAGGACGTGGAGATCCTGGACAGGATAGCCGCGAGGCTCTGCCTGCCGTACTCCCTGCTCAAGCGCACCGACTGGGACAAGTTCCCGGGAGCGCACTACACCGTCGGCATAGACACGGTCATGCCCAACGGCAGGACCCTGCAGATAGGGTCGGTGCACCACTACCGCACCAACTTCTCCGTCCCGTACGGCATAAGCTACGAGAGCGAGGGCGGGGAGCACGTCCCCGTGCATCAGACCACCTACGGGATGAGCGAGAGGCTCCTGGGCGCGGTCATAGGGGTCCACGCGGACGACGCGGGGCTGGTCCTGCCCCCCGACATAGCCCCGTTCCAGATAGTGGTCATACCCATATTCTCCAAGGACAACGCCGCCAGGGTGGGCGAGGCCGCGAAGGCCCTCGCTGGGTCCCTGTCCGCGGCGGGGTTCAGAGTCAAGCTGGACGACAGGGACGTCCGCCCGGGCAGCAAGTTCTTCGACTGGGAGATAAAGGGCGTCCCGCTAAGGCTGGAGCTGGGCGGCAGGGACCTGGACGGAGGGGTCGTGACCTTCGCGAGGAGGGACGACGGGAGCAAGGGGACCATAGGTCTGGCGGACGCCCCCTCGGGAGCGCGGCTCCTGCTGGATTCCATATCCGCATCGATGCTGGAGAAGGCGAAGGCGGCGCAGGCCTCCCGCATCGCCGACGCGCCGGGCGGGGAGGTCCCGGACGACAGGGTCGCCAGGATCGGGTGGTGCGGGTGCGAGGAGTGCGGCCGCAGGTTCGAGGAGGAGCGCGACCTGAAGATACTGGGCACCCCGTTCAGGCCCGAGAGGTTCGAAGGCGCGTGCGCCGTCTGCGGGAAGCCCGCCAATGCGGCGTACGCCGCCCGCACGATGTGATCCCATGCTGGAGGAGGGCGAGGCGGTCTATCTCCTGGACGAGTCCGGGAAGAGGACGTGGATGAAAGTCTCCTTCGGGATGGCGGCGGTGCCCTCGCTGGGGACTGTGGACGGATCCAAGCTCAGGGGGCTGGGCGACGGGTCCCCCGTCGAGATCGCCGGCAGGAGGTTCACGCTCTTCCGCCCGGGGACGGTGGAGCTGATGGAATCGCTGGAGAGGGGGGCGCAGATCATAACCCCCAAGGACGCGGCGACCATCCTGATGCACTGCGACATAGCCTCCGGCAAGACGGTCATAGAGGTGGGCGCCGGGTCCGGCGGGATGACCACCGCCCTGCTCCGCGCGGTCGCGCCGGGCGGCAGGGTGCACACCATAGAGCTGAAGAGGGAGAACGCGGAGAGGGCCCTCAGGAACGTGAGGCGGGCGGGGCTGGACGCGCATTGGTCCTATTCCATAGAGGACGCGAGGGAGGCTCGCCCGGAGATGGAGGCGGACGCGCTGGTCATGGACATGCCGGACCCGTGGCTCGCGCTCCCGGGGCTGATCGGGAGCCTCAGGCCCGGCGGGAGGCTCTGCGCGTACGTCCCCAACGCGAACCAGGTGGAGGAGACGGTGGTCGCGATGAGGTCCATGGGCTTCGCAGAGGTCAGGGCGCTGGAGAACATCCAGCGCGGGATGGACGTGCACCCGGGCGGCGTGAGGCCCGCCAGCGACACCATGGCGCACACGGGCTACATGGTCTTCGGCAGGCGCGTCGCGCGCGGCGGGGCCTAACGGTTAAGTATCGATCCGCGATTATACCCGGCATGCCAGGAGATCCCGGGGTCGATCCCTATTCCGTCGTGTCGTTGTTCGCCGGGGCCGGGGGCCTGGACATGGGCTTCCACAGGCAGGGGTTCAGGATCCTCTGGGCGAACGACATAGACCCCGACGCGTGCGCCACCCACGGGATGTGGTCCGATTCGGCCGTGGTCTGCGGAGACATAAGCAGGCTGGACGAGCTGGGAGACATACCCAGGTCGGGGGTCATAGCGGGCGGGTTCCCGTGCCAGGGCTTCTCCCTGGCGGGCCCGAGGAAGATAGGCGACGAGAGGAACGCGCTGTACCGCTTCTTCGCGGACCTCGTCGAGAGGAACCAGCCCTACGTCTTCGTGGCGGAGAACGTGAAGGGGATCCTCACCCTGGGGGGCGGGCGCATAATGGAGGCCATAATCCAGGATTTCTCTGACAGGGGGTACGACGTGTTCCCGAGCCTGGTGAACGCCGCGGGCTACGGGGTCCCGCAGGAGCGCTGGCGCGTCATAATGATCGGGGCGCGCAAGGACCTGGGGCTGGCTGGGTACAGGTTCCCGGACCCGTCGCCCGACAGGATAGACATGCGCTCGGCGCTGGCCTGCGTCCCTCCCCCCCGCGACGGGGACGTGTGCGCGGACTCGTTCTCGTCGAGGTACATGAGCCGCAACCGCAAGCGCGGCTGGGGCGAGGTCTCGTACACCATCCCCGCCATGGGGAAGCAGGTGCCCCTCCACCCGTCGTCGCCCGACATGGTCAAGGTGGGCAGGGACCTCTGGAGGTTCGGGGACGGCGGAGCCACCCGCAGGCTCAGCTGGCAGGAGGCGGCCGCCATCCAGACGTTCCCGGAGGGGATGGAGTTCGCAGGCAGCCTCACCAGCAGGTACAGGCAGATCGGGAACGCCGTGCCCGTGAAGCTGGCGGAGGCCGTGGCGATCGAGGCCAGGCGCATAATCGAGAGCGGGCTGGATTGAGGCGATTCTCAGGGATGTCTCGGAGGCATGTGGCGGCGGCGCAGGCGCCGAACGAGACGGCTCACGGCCCCAAGAGGTCTACGGGCACTTCCGCGACGCCGTCGGGCCTCACCCTCGACCCTCCGCCCGAGGCGCTGAGGATCATCAGGAAAGAGGGGTCCGGCGCGCCTCCCGCGATCATCTTTTCTTTCAGGCGGATGAGGTTCGCGGCCGCCTTGTCGAACTCGAAGTATCCCAGCTTGACCTCCGCCGCGCCCCACCTCCCGTCGTCGAGCTCCACGATCGCGTCCGCCTCCAGGCCGGAATCGTCCCTGTAATGGAACACGCGCCCGCCGACGGCGGACGCATAGACGGACAGGTCCCTGTAGCACAGGGATTCGAACAGGAGGCCCGCCGTCCTGGTGTCCCTCATGAGGATCTCGTGGCTCGCCCCCAGCGCGGCCGCCGCCAGGGACGGGTCCGTGAAGTGCCTCTTGGGAGACGAGCGCACCCTGGTCCTGGAGCGGAGCGACGGATGCCATGCGGGCTGCTCCTCTATGACGAACAGCTTCTTCAGGGCATCGATGTAGCTCCTGACCGTGAGTTCGGACGCGCCGCGCCCGGAGCCGCCTACGTCCGCGGCGATGGTGGGCACGCTCGCGAGCGTGGCGTTGTTCCTGGCGAGGGACTTCATCACGAGGCTCGCAGTCGACGCGCTCCTCTTCCTGCCGTCCACGCGGGACAGGTCCATGCTTGCGATGGATTGGACGTAGTTCTGGGACATGCTCGCCGCGTCGCCGTCGTCCATGCCTATCGCCGCGGGCCATCCGCCCCTGCATATCAGGCGGACCATGCGCGGATAGTCCATGCGGGACGGCCTCCTCTCGACGGCGCCGTCTCTGAAGAGGTCGGACAGCTTCGCGGAGCCGTCGCTGTCGCCGGACTCGAAAAGGGACATCGTCTTCATCTGCAGGCGCGCGAACCTCCCTATGCCCGTGTGGGACGTGGAGTTCGAGGGGGGGACGGACGACCCGGTGAATATGTACATGCCCCTCCTGTTGCTGAGGTCTATGTCCCTGCGCGCGAAGTCCCACAGCTTCGGCACGTCCTGCCATTCGTCGATCAGGCGGGGGCGCTCGCCCTCCAGCGCGTCCATGGGGTTCAGCGCCGCGAACGAGTTCGCGTCCTCGTTCCCCAGGAATAGCGCGGAATTGGAGTGCCTGAGGCCGGTCCAGGACTTGCCGCAGTACCTCGGGCCCGTTATCAGGACCCCTCCGAAGACGGAAAGCGCCTTGGAGATCTTGGAATCCATGACCCTCGGCAGATACGCGCTGCGCACATCTGCCGCCAGGGGGTCGCCGTCGCTAGTCACGGAGACACATCCGCAAGCGACGTATTATAATGTTTGCAAGCCGAATATTATCATATTTGCAAATCAAATATTATCATGTTTGCAAGTCATTCGTTATAACGTTTGCAAATGAAATATTATCATGTTTGCAGACAGCATCATACCCAGGCTCTCCGATTATTAACCGCGCGAGACCTGTCGCGCCCGTCCCCGCGCCTAGAATTATTTAATTACGGGCGGTAGATACTCCGCCGTATGACAGTTATCGACATCAGGATCGAGCTCAAGAAAGGCGTCGCGGACCCCGAGGGGAGCAACACGAAGAAGACGCTCGAGGCCCTCGGATTCAAAGGGATAGAGTCCGTCAAGACGGTCCGGATATTCGAGGTCTCCATCGATGCGCCCGCGGACGAGGCCAAGGCCAGGGGCGAGGAGATGTGCAAGACGCTCCTGGCGAACCCGGTGATCCAGAGCTACGGCGTCTCGGTCAGGTGATCGCATGGCGTTCGGGATGAAGAAGAGGGACGCGCCGTACGACCTGTTCGAGATAGACCTGGCGGGCGCGGAGGACCTCTCGGAGGTCTCCTCGCAGATGAGCCTGGGGCTGTCCGCCGGGGAGATGGAGAAGGTCAGGGAGCACTTCTCGAGGGAGGGCAGGAGCCCCACCGACGTGGAGCTCCAGGCGCTCGGGCAGGCGTGGAGCGAGCACTGCTGCTACAAGAGCTCCAAGCCCATACTGAAGGAGTTCGTGTTCGGCATACCCGGGGACGGGGTCCTCTCCAGGGGGGACGCCGGCGTGATGGCGTTCGACGACGAGCACGGGTACGCGCTCAGGATAGAGAGCCACAACCACCCGTCGGCCGTGGAGCCCTACGGGGGCGCGGCCACAGGGATAGGCGGCATACTCAGGGACGTGGTGTGCATGGGCGCACAGCCCATAGGGCTGGTGGACCCGCTGTGCTTCGGGCCTCCCGACAGGAAGGCCCCGCTCCCGCCGGGGACGAAGCACCCGCGGTACCTCATGGGGGGCGTGGTGTCGGGCATAAGGGACTACGGCAACCGCTGCGGGATCCCGACCATAGCCGGCGGGTTCTTCTTCGACGAGAGGTACACGGGCAACTGCCTGGTGAACGTCGGGTGCGTGGGGATAGTCAGGCGCGAGAACCTGGCCAACAACTTCGCCGGAGGGCCCGGCGAGGTCATGATCCTCATCGGCGGGCGCACCGGCAGGGACGGCATACACGGGGTCAACTTCGCGTCCCGCGACCTGGGGGAGGCCTCAGGGGAGGAGTCCAGGGGCGCGGTCCAGCTGGGCGACCCCATAACGAAGGAGCCCGTGATCCACGCCTGCCTGGAGGTCAACCGCAGGGGGCTGGCCACGGGCATGAAGGACCTGGGCGGAGGGGGGCTGAGCTGCGTGGTGGGCGAGATGGCCCTCGCGGCGGGATGCGGCGCGGACGTGGACGTGGACAAGGTCCCGCTGAAGGAGTCCGGGCTGGCTCCGTGGGAGATCTGGGTCTCCGAATCCCAGGAGCGCATGATGTGCACGTGCAAGCCCGGGGACGTGGAGGCGGCCCTGGAGGTCTTCGAGATGTGGGACGTGGAGGCCACCCCCATAGCGCGCACCACGGAAGGGTCCAGGATGAGGCTGTTCTGGGGCGGCGACCTGATATTCGACATGGACCTGGAGTTCCTGACGGGCGGGCCGGTGTACGACCGCCCGTACTCTCTCCCCGCCCCGCCCGACGCGTCCTCGGAGAGGTTCCCCGACCTGCCCTGGCACGGAGAGGTCCTCCTCTCGCTCCTGTCGGACCCCAACGTGGCGTCCAAGGAGTGGGCTATCCGGCAGTACGACCACGAGGTCAGGGCGGCGACGGTCGTCCACCCCATGGTCGGCAGGATGAACGAGACGGGGCCCGGGGACGCGGCCGTCCTGGCCCCCGTCCCGGGCAGCCGCAGGGGGCTGGCGGTGGCCGTCGGGTGCAACCCGTGGTTCACCTCCCTGGACCCGTACCGCGGGGGCATGGCTAGCGTCGACGAGGCGTGCCGCAACATAGCGGCCGTCGGCGCGAGGCCCGACGCGCTCACGGACTGCCTGAACTTCGGCAACCCGGAGAGGCCAGAGAGGCTGGGGGAGATGAGGGAGGCCGTCCGCGGCATAGGTGACGCGGCCAGGGCCCTGGGGGTGCCCATACCGTCCGGCAACGTGAGCCTGTACAACGAGGCGGCCGGGGGCAGGGCGATACTCCCGACGCCGATGATAATGGCGTGCGGGATAATAGACGACTACAGGAAGGCGGTCACCGCGGACCTCAAGCGGGAGGGCAGCGCCCTCTTCCTCATAGGGAGGACCCGCAGGGAGATGGGCGGGTCGCTCCTGTTCAGGACGTTCGGCGGCTCCGGCGGGGCGGTCCCGGAGACCGACGCCCCGTATCTGAAGGGAGTCATGGCCAGGATGGCCGGCGCCATGGGCCGCGGCCTCGTCCTGAGTTGCCACGACTGCTCCGACGGCGGCCTGGCCGTCGCGGCGGCGGAGATGTGCATATCCGGCGGGATCGGGGCTTCCCTGGACCTGTCCGGCATGGGCGACCCGGCGGTCGCCCTGTATTCGGAGAGCTGCTCCAGGTGGGTGGCGGAGGTCGCGGAGGGCGACGCCGAGGCGTTCGCGGAGATCATGGGCGGGGATGCCGCGCGCATAGGGTCCACGGGGGGCGATTCCCTGTCCCTGTGCGGCGATTCCGTTCCCGTGAAGGCCCTCAGGAAGGCTTGGAGCGAGCCCATCTGGAAGATCATGGGGGGGAGCGCATGACCGGGGCGGAGCCGAGGGTCTGCGTCCTGCGCATGGAGGGCACCAACTGCGAGGACGAGATGGCGGCGGCGTTCAGGGAGGTCGGGGCGGCCGCCGAGCTGGTCCACGTGAAGCAGCTGTCCGCCGCCGCGCCCGCGCATCTGAGGAGGGACCTGGAGGACTACGACATCCTCGCGCTCCCGGGCGGCTTCTCCGCCGGGGACTACGTCAGGGCGGGGGCCCTGTTCGCCGCGCGGATAAAGAGCTCCGCCGGGGCCGCGCTGAGGCGCTTCGTCGAGGCGGAGAAGCCCGTCCTCGGGGTCTGCAACGGCTTCCAGACGCTGGTGGAGCTGGGCCTGCTGCCCGCGATGGGGGACGCGATGCCCCCCGCGCCGGAGGCTGCCCTGTGCACCAACGATTCGGGGCGCTTCGAGTGCCGCCCCACGGTGCTCAGGATGGACAACAGGGGGTCCTGCGCGTTCACGTCGGGCATACCCAGGGGGGCGCTCCTGGCCATCCCGTCCGCGCACGCGGAGGGGAAGTTCGCCAGCGCGGACCCGGACATAGTCGAGAGGCTGGAGGACGGGGACCAGATCGCGTTCAGGTACGTCGCCCCCGGCGGAGGCCCCGCCAGGTACCCGTGGAACCCAAACGGGTCCGCCTCGGACATAGCCGGGATCTGCAACCCCGCCGGGAACGTGCTGGGCATGATGCCCCATCCCGAGAGGGCGATATCCAGGTTCACCCACGCGGACTGGACCCGCGGGTACTCCTCCGAGGACGGCGACGGGAAGGCGCTGTTCGCATCGGCGATGAGGGCGGTCAGGCCTCGATCTTGACCTCTATCCTGTCCCCGTCCTCGAGGCTGAGAGTCCTGCGGAGGTGGAACTGGCAGATGATCTCGATCACGTTGCTGTAGTGGGACCTCTCCGGCATGACTATGGCGCACTCCACGTTGCGTATCTTGGCTCTGTGGGCGATCACGTTGCCGAAGGTCCTCCCGTCGCGGACGAAGCCGTTCACGCGGTGGCTCCCCGCCCCGCGGAGTATGCCCAGCTTTGGCACGTCCTCCTGATCGACCAGCACGTTGAGCGTCCCCTCGTACGGCTTGAAGCCGAGGGTCTTCTCGAACTGCTCGACATACCCCTGTTGACACATGTAGTACCCCCCTTCGCCTATGCCCGCGGTCACGGACCCGTGCAGCGTGACCAGGTCGGCGAGCTCGAAGACCTTCCTGTACTCCCCGTACTCCTCCTTCAGCTCGTCGGACCCCTTCGGAGTGATCTTTATGCGCTGCCCCCTCGCTCCGAGATCCCTCACGATGAGGCCTCCGTCTAAAAGCTCCAGTATTCGTTTGGACGCGGACTGCTGACTCATCTCCAATGCATCCCCGAGCTCCCGGGACGAGAGCGAGACGTAGTCGTCCAACCCTCCCAAGAGAGCTATCTTCCTTAGTGCATAGGTAAACTTTGGGTTCACGTCCCGATCAAAGAAAGTATCGGGATTTAAAGCTAACCTCTTCACGAAGGCGTTGGATATGGAAAGTATGGAATAAAAATGGGGCCTGGGCCCCGTTTCAGATCCTCGGCCTCTCCATCCACGTCTTGGATGACGGGAACATGAGGGCCAGGACGATCAGGGCGGCTATCGCCGCGAGGATCGCGCCGGAATAAAGGTCTATGATCTCCGCTATGGCGAGCGCGATGACCGCTCCCATCGCGAGGAACGTCATGAACGTCAGCATATTCCAGGACCACTGCCCGTTGGCGGTGAACCCTCCAGCTATCGCGAAGAACAGCGAGGCGAGCAGGAGGCAGGCGCCCATGGGGGCGGCGTAGTCCGCGTCGGCCTCGAAGTACAGGGCCAGGAGCACCATGCTGATCACGCCCCCGACCGCGCCCAGCGCGGCGCCGGCATGCATCTTCTTAGGCATCGTCATATTCGCACCTCTTTTGTAATTCCGATGTCCCTATTAATCCTTCCCTTTGTCGAGGATCATCCTGACGCCCTCAATGGATATCCATGCGGCGGCCACGATGAGCACGTAGGGCTCGGCCAGCACCAGGGGGTGGGCCGCCACGGCGGCGGCGGCCCCGATGACCATGACCATCGCGACGCCCGCTGTGGCGTGGCGCCCGGCGGCCCAGTTCCCGGCGGCGATGGAGGCGGCCGCGGCGCCCAGCAGGATGGCCAGGCAGTACGCCGCGGCGGCATGGGCGTCACCCTCGATGGGGGAGGCGATGGCGAGGGCCGCCAGCCCGGCGGCGATAAGGATCGCGCCTCCGACCTCGTGCCCCGCGTTCCTGCCGTACGCGACGTTGCCCGCGCCGAACGCGACGATCAGGATCCCGGCGACGGCGCACCCCGCCTTGAAGTACGCGCTAGACGCGTCAGAGGTCCCGAGGTCCGACACCCAGTCCTCGCCGAGCGTCCAGGACGGGTCGGCGGCCGCGGCCGCCGCCCATGCGATCAAGAAGCAAAGCGCACCGAGGATCCCTGTCCACGCGAACGCTATCTGATGCTTTCCTTTGTTTTTCATGTGGAACCCGTACTCTGTGGTATATGAATAGGTTTGCGTTCTGAAACCCCGAGAGCGCGCCAAGCTCACAGTCGCTTCGCAGGCGCCAGCCGTAGAAACGATCGGATCGGCCTCCTCGCGGGCCGGCGGTGGCAACAAAGGTAATATCCGCAGAGGAGATGGGAGGCGCATGAGGAACATCTACTTCGTCGGGACCGCCGGGAGCGGCAAGAGCACCATGGTGGGGGCGTTCAGGGAGTGGCTGGAATGCAGCGGGGTGGACTCCGTCGTCGTGAACCTGGACCCCGGGGCGGACAGGCTCCCTTACGAGCCCGACATAGACATACGCGAGTGGGTGTCCCTGGCGGAGGTCATGGACGAGTACTCCCTCGGCCCCAACGGGGCGCAGATCGTCGCCGCCGACCTGATGGCGGCCAACATAGACAAGCTGACGGACGCCCTCTCGGAGATCAAGACGAAATACGCGCTGATAGACACCCCCGGGCAGCTGGAGCTGTTCGCGTTCAGGGAGTCGTCCAGGATCATCATGCGCGCGCTGGACCGCGAGAAGTCCATGATAGCCTACCTGTCGGACCCCGCCCTGTGCAAGTCCCCCAACGGGTTCATAGCGTCCATGGTGCTGTCGTCCCTGGTCCAGTTCAGGCTGGGCGCGCCCATGATGCACATCCTGTCCAAGGCGGACATGCTGAGCGAGGAGGAGTCCGAGAGGCTCCTGGACTGGTTCGAGAACAAGGACACCCTCTATGGGGACCTCCTGGACGAGGACGCGGACCCGCAGACCGTGGTCGGGTCCGAGCTGTTCAGGGCCCTGGAGGACGTGGGCGTGTTCGGGACCATGCGCCTGGCGTCCGCCGCGGAGGGCGCCGGGATGGAGGACATATACGCCACCGCCCAGCTGGCCTTCTTCGGGGGAGAGGACGCCGACTTCGAGTGAGCGCTCACCCGAACATGTGCACCGGCGCGGGCTGGGTCTTCCCGATCCTGCCCGCCGAGACCTTGCCCAGCGCGAGGTCGAAGTCCGCGGGGGAGACGACGTCGCGCCCGTCCCGTATCGCGAACATGCCCGCCTCCATGCACATGTTCTTTATGTCCGCGCCGGAGGACCCCTCGGTCTTCTCGGCGAGCTTCTGCGGGGATACCCCCTTCTCGACGCTCATGCGGGACAGGTGGATCTTGAAGATCTGCGCCCTCCCGGCGGCGTCCGGCAGGTCGACCTGGATTATGCGGTCGAACCTCCCCGGCCTCATGAGCGCCTCGTCCAGTATGTCCGGGCGGTTGGTCGCCCCGATTATCCTGACGTTGTTGACCGTGGCGAATCCGTCCATCTCGGCGAGGAGCTGCATGAGCGTCCTCTGGACCTCGCGGTCCCCGGAGCTGGACCCGTCCAGGCGCCTCGCGCCTATCGAGTCGAGCTCGTCGAGGAACACGATGCAGGGCGACTTCTCCTTGGCGAGGCAGAAGAGCTCGCGCACGAGCCTCGCCCCCTCGCCGATGTACTTCTGGACCAGCTCCGAGCCCACCAGCCTTATGAACGTGGCCTTGGTGGCGTTCGCCACCGCCTTGGCCATGAGCGTCTTACCGGTCCCGGGCGGGCCAGCCAGGAGCACTCCCCGCGGGGGATCGATCCCGACCTTGGCGTAGAGCTCGGGCCTGATCAGCGGGTCCTCCACCGCCTCGCGGAGCTCGCGCAGCTGCTTGCCGAGGCCGCCCACGTCCTTGTACGTGACCGTGGGCTTCTCGACGACCTCCGCCCCGCTGACCAGCGGGTCGATGGGGGACGGCAGGATCTCCATGACCGCCATGGACTGCCTGCTCAGGGAGACCCTGGACCCGATCACGAGATCCTCCTTCGGGATGTAATCGGAAACCGCCACTATGTAGTCGGAGCCCCCGTTGCCGGAGCCCCTCACGACCACGCGGTTGTCGGAGAGGACGTCGTGCAGGGAGCCGATCGCCAGGGGCGGGCTCTTGAGCTTGTCCAGCTCGCTCCTCACGCGGCCGAGGTCCTTTTGGACGCGGAAGAGCTCCCCCTCGGAGTACCTCTTCTCCCGTTCGGCGTTCTGGAGATCCTCCATGAGCCTCACGTTGCGCTCCTCTAGAATCACGATCTTCGCTTTGAGCTCGTTTATTTCGGAGTCTCCCATGTCTTATCCTCTTAGCAGCCGAATAGAGCACATGGTATTATTAATTTTCAGAAAGGCGGGCCCCCTCTGAGGGAGCGCGGTCCCGCATTTCGCCCGCCCGGGCTCCGGCCCGCCAGCTTTAATTACGTCCGCGCCCTTAGCGAAAAGCGATGATCTGCGAAATGTGCGGGAAGGAAGCCGTCACCAGGCTGATGATCGTGGAGGGCACAAAGCTCAACCTGTGCCAGGACTGCTCCAAGTTCGGGGACGAGTACAAGTCCCTGGTCGGGGGGCAGCCCGCGTCCAAGGGCGGCGCGCCGGTCGCCAACCGGTCCGTCATCGAGGCCCGCCTGCAGAAGAGGGAGAGGAGGATGCAGACCCGCGACGTCTACGCCGGCGCGACCACCACCGAGCTGGCCGAGGACTACGGGCGGATCGTGAGGGAGGCCAGGGAGGCCAAGGGGATGGACCTGGAGGAGTTCGGCAAGTCCATACTCGAGAAGAAGGGCGTGCTGGCCAAGGTCGAGGCGAACGACCTGGTCCCGGACGACAAGCTCATCGCGAAGCTGGAGAAGGCGCTGGGGATCAAGCTCAGGGAGCAGGTCCAGGCGTGCGGGCACATAGGCTCCGGCGGCAAGGCGGCCGCCCCGACGCTCGCCGACTTCATCAAGAAGAAGTGAGCCTCTGCGCCTCGCGGGCCCTCTCGGAGAACTCCCTGCCCGCTCCCGATTCCCGGAGCGCGACGTAGGCGGCGGCCGCCATGCTGACTCCCAGCCGCCTCCTTATCCTGTTGCACTCGGCGACGAACTCGCTCTTGTCCGCGCCGCCGGCCACGGCGGCGCCTATCATCTCGGATAGCAGATCGCCCCCCGCCGGCGCGGCCTTCGCGGGGCGCCTGGCCGCCAGGAGCCCCTCCGGGGGCCTGTACGCCGCGGGCACGTCCATGCCCATGAGCGCGGGCGGGGCCCTTATGTGCTGCCCGGAGCGGGCCACGCTCCCCGTTTCTATCAGCGCGGACAGCAGGGCCTCCGCGTCCCTCACGGGCATCCACCTGAGGTCCAGGGAGACCCCCATGACGAACTCCTTCTCGGTCACGGAGTCCTTGCCCTTGCACCTGAAGAACGCCGCCGCGCAGACGTCTAGATCATCGGCCATGCGCGCGAGATGCGGGCGCGATAGATAAGCCTGTCGCGCGCGTGCGTTTTTTGTTTATGTACTAACTATAAGGATCTGCAAAAAGCTTATAACGGGCATCATAATACCAGGGCATCCTGTACGGTGACAAAATGATGTATACCAGGTTCGAAAAGGCGAGGATAATCGGGGCGAGGGCGCTCCAGATATCCCATGGCGCCCCTGTTCTCGTCGACTACCCCGAGGACATGCTGGACCCCATAGACATCGCCCTGCTGGAATTCGGGAGCGGTCTGATCCCGATAACTGTCGTCAGGAACTAATTCGAGGAATCCATATGAGCGAAGACGAAATCATAGCGGTCGGCGGCGAACTCCTGGTCCCTGAGGACCTGTACCTAACGTCCGGGGTCCACATAGGGACCCAGCAGAAGAGCGCGGACATGAAGGACTTCATCTACAAGGTACGGCAGGACGGCCTCTACGTCCTCGACGTCAAGAAGACCGACGAGAGGATAAGGGCCGCCGCGAGCTTCCTCGCGAGATACGATCCCAAGAGGATCCTGGTGGTGTCCGCCAGGCAGTACGGGCAGAGGCCCGCCAGGGAGTTCTCCAAGGCGGTGGGCGCGCCCGCGTTCGCCGGGCGCTTCGTCCCCGGCACCATGACCAACCCCGTCAACGACGGCTTCATAGAGCCCGAGGTCCTCGTGGTCACCGACCCCGCCGCGGACAAGCAGGCGCTCAACGAGGCGCTCAACCTGGGCATACCCATAGTGGCGATGTGCGACGCCAACAACGAGACGCGCAACGTCGACCTCGTGATCCCCACCAACAACAAGGGGAGGCGCGCCCTCGCATGCGTCTACTGGATCCTCACGAGGGAGCTCCTCCTGGCGAGGGGGGACCTCAAGGACCCCGCGGACTTCAAGAGGGAGATAGAGGACTTCGAAGCGAAGCTCTGACCGGGGCTCCGCCCCGCCAAACCCCTTGCACAAACCCATTATCCCCGTTTTTCATCTCGCGCGCTCCCCAAAGGATTTACGCCGCCGCCCCCATCGCTGCGCCATGCGCCCGCCCGCAGTCGCCGGAACGTTCTACCCAGCCGACGCCCCCTCCCTGATCAGGGAGATAGAGGCGTCGTTCTCCCACAGGCTGGGCCCGGGCATGCCGGGGCCGGAGGGGGATTCCAGGCTCATATCCGCCGCCGTATGCCCGCATGCGGGGTATATGGCGTCCGGCATGAACGCCGCCCACGCCTACAGGCGCATCCTGGAGGACGGCCTCCCGGACGCGTACGTGATCGTGGGCCCCGACCATCGCGGCGTGCCTTACGATGCGGTGATGTGCGGCGAGGGGTACAGGACCCCCCTAGGCGCATGCGAGGCCCACGAGGGCATATCCAGAAGGCTGTCCAGGCTGGTCCCGGACGACCCCCGCGCACATGCGAGGGAGCATTCCATCGAGGTGCAGGTCCCGTTCATCCAGTACATCGACCCGGACCCCCGCATAGTGACGGTGGTCATGAGGGACCAGAGCCTCGGCGCCGCGATGCGGCTCGCGGCCGCGCTGAGGGAGGCGTGCGAGGGGGAGGACGTCGTCATGATCGCGTCCAGCGACATGGCGCATTACATCCCGAAGAGGGAGGCGGCCCGCCTGAACGCGCTCGTGCTGGACAGGCTGGCCGCGGCGGACGCAGAGGGCATGTACCGGGAGATCCGCGACAACCGCGTCTCCGTGTGCGGGTACGGCCCGATGGCCGCCGCGCTGATGTTCTCGGGGGCCGCCGGGGCGGAGGTCCTGGCGTACTCGGACTCCTGGGACTCCCTCGGCGGCGACCCCGGCGCGGTCGTCGGGTACGGGTCCGCCGTCATGCGCGGGGCGCGGCGGCGGGGCCCGCTCAGATGCGCTTGAGGTGCCTCAGGTTCGGCTCGTAGACCTGCCCTTTGTCCATCAGGGCGTTCGAGACCTCCTCGAGCTCCATGCTGGATATGCCCTCGGCCTCCGCCCTGCGCTCGAGCTCGTCCCTGGGCGCGCCCTTGCCGTCGGTGTCCAGCTCGTCCAGGAGGGCCAGGACTATGTCCTCGATCTCGCTCTTGTGCTCCGAATCCGACTTCCCCTCTATGACGATCTCGTCGGGGGAGTCCGGCATGTCCTCGGGGAGGCCCAGGTCTATGTTGTCGTCCGGGAGCACCATCCTCAGCGCGGTCTGTATGGACTTCAGGTGCGGGGCAGACGCGGGCGGGCCGTACTGGGCCAGCGCCGTCGCTATCCCCTGCGCCTCCCTCTGGGGCATCCCCGCCTTCGCCAGCGCCTCCTCCGTCGCCCCGTCCCCGAGGGCGGCCGCCTTCCTCATGGCGAGCATGCGCCCCCAGGTGGACTTCGCGGCGTCCAGCGCCCACTGGGCCCTGACCTCCTCGGTTATCTTTATGATGCGCTCCGGGCGGACGGAGACGAACACCCTGCCGTCGTCCGTGGTGTAGCTCCTGACCTTCCCGACCACCGCCACGAACGCGGGGGGCTCCAGGGAGTCCATGGCTATGGCGGCCTCGGGCTGATACCTCCCGCCGACGTTGATGAAGAAGCTCCCCCCAGCCAGGTCCTGCACCCGCCCCCTCCACATGGGCTCGTCCTGGGACCCCACGCTCTCCTTCTCCGTGAGGACCCCCGCCATCAGCACCCTGTTGACCATCGCGCCCAGGCGGGTCACGATATAGGACGGCGCCTTCTCGGTGGCGGCCTTGATCTCGTAGGTGGCGCCGTTCAGCTCGGAAGAGAACAGCCTCCACGCGGTCTCCCTGGCGTTCATAGGGCCGCCTCCACTTCGTCGTAGAGCCGCTTGGCCTCGGCATGCACGTCGATCTCGTCCAGGGACGCGCTCGCGGCCGTCATCTGCGGCCCGAAGTCGTCGCATAGCACGTTGCCCCTGGCCGTCATCCTCTTCATGATCATCATCTGCGCGAACTCCCTCCCCACGCACTCGCGGTCCCCGCGCGCCTTGGCGAGGCCCTCTGCCGCGGCGAAGGTGACTCCCGTCAGCTTCTCCGTGTCCGCCCTGCCGACGACCACGCCTATCGCGCCGGTCCCGTCGTCGAGGGTGAGCTTCATGCGCAGGTCCATGACGGGGGTCACGGGCCCGTGCTCGGAGCACGAGTCGTTGAGCACGGAGCGGTTGCACCTGGGGCACCTCATTATGAGCCCGCTCCCGTTCTTGAGGTCCACCACCGTGCCGGAGACGGACACATCCAGCGCACCCCCGCCGCTCGCCATTATCTCCGCCACGGTCTTCTTCGGCGCGGAGAGGTCTATCTCCCCGAAGGAGTCCGCCACCCGCGAGACCTCGCACCTGTCGCCGAGGTTCAGCTGCAGTATGCCCTTCCATACGCGTATGCCCGCCCCTTTGATCTTGTAGGCCTCCCCGTCCTTCAGCCCGAAGTCGCTCCACGCCGAGAACTGTATCTTGCCCGTGCTGTCCGCGATCGTCCCGGAGCGCACGACCTTCTCCTCGCCCCTGGCGATCACTTTCCTGGATTCGAGGGATATCAGGCGGCCTGTGACGGTCACCTCGCCGCTCCCCTCCCTCAGGTCCCCGATCTTGACCTCCGCGGGCCCGCCGGCGACGCCTTCGGGGATCGAGACCTCCGATTCGGCCTTCTCCACCGCGCCCCTGCTGCCTATGTTGACCTGGATCTTCTCGTTCCACTTCTTGGTGTACGCGTTCCTGAAGACGTAGGTCTTCCCGGCCTCCAGCTCCATGTCCTCCCCGCCCCATATGGTGAACGGGGCGGTCCCGGTCTCGTCGCCGAGGGTCCCCTCGACCACGTTCTTCGCGCCCTGGCTGGTGGTTATGGTCTTCCTCCTGACGAAGGAGACCTTGGCGGTTATGTCCACCCTCATCTCGGACCCGGTGAGCTCGGCGACCTTCTTGGACGCGCTCTCGGCGGACACGAACGGGATCGTGGGGTCCGCGCCGTACTTCCTCTTGATCCCGCTCTTCGTGGCGTCTATGGACACCCTGTACTCGTTAAGGTACGTGTTCAGCTCCTTCCAGAGCTGCTCGTCGGTTACCTTCCCGGCGAGCTCTCTCTTCAGTTCTTCAAAATGCGGAGTAAGTTCTTCTTTGTTCATCGGATCCGACCTCTTTGCTTGTTTCCCCGTGAGGTGATCCGCGGTACGATGTGAGGGATATAAAACACATGCAGTGGGGGTCTCCGAAAGTGCCCTATCCGCCCGTCTCGGGCGTTCGACGCGCGCGACATGCCTGAAAACGGAAAAAACAGGAATGTTTAAGAGTATGAGCGCAATAAGTCCATATGGTTCCCAAGAAGAGAATAGACGAGATTCTCGACGGATACGACAAGAGCGACCTCACGATCGCCACGCTGTGTTCGCACTCGTCCCTCCAGATCTTCCACGGGGCCAGGAAGGCAGGTTTCAAGACGGTCGGCCTGACCGTGAAGGACAACACGAGGTACTACGACGCGTTCCCCCTGGCCAAACCGGACGAGATAATAAAATACTCCGACTTCGACGAGATGAGCGAGAGGGCCGGCGAGCTCCGCGACAGGAACACGGTCATAATCCCGCACGGCTCCTTCGTCGAGTACATGGGCGCGTCCCGCTTCGAGGACTACGCCGTCCCGTCCTACGGCAACCGCGCGGTCCTCCAGTGGGAGTCCAACCGCGACAGCCAGAGGCAGTGGATAACCTCCGCGGGCGTGCCGATGCCCCGCCTGATCACCGACGCCCGCGAGATAAGCGAGGCGGTCATGGTCAAGTACCACGGGGCGAAGGGCGGGCGCGGGTTCTTCATAGCGAAGGACTACCCCGACTTCAAGATGTCCGTGGACAACACCCAGCCGTACACCATACAGGAGTACTGCATGGGCACGAGGTACTACCTCCACTTCTTCTACGACCCGCTCAAGAGCGACGGATACTCCTGCAAGCAGGGCGGCTCCCTGGAGATGCTCTCCATAGACCGCAGGGACGAGAGCAACATCGACGAGATGTACAAGCTGGGGTCCATAGAGGACGCCAAGCGCAGGGGCCTCTACCCCTCGTTCGTGGTCACCGGGAACACCCCCGTCGTGATACGCGAGTCGCTCCTCCCCAAGGCGTTCGAGATGGCCGAGAACGTGGTCAACCGCTCCTACGAGCTCTTCGGCGGCATGTGGGGCCCGTTCTGCCTCGAGACCGTGGTCACGGACAAGCTGGAGTTCAAGGTCTTCGAGATCTCCACCCGCATAGTCGCCGGCACGAACCCGTTCGTGTCCGGGTCCCCGTACGCCGACCTGATATACCCGGGCATGAGCACCGGGGGCAGGCTCGCCAAGAGCATAAGGGACGCGGCCGAGGCCGGGACCCTGAACCAGCTCATGAGCTGACCCCGCCCGGCGGCTCAGGCGCCATCCGCCCAGAGGGCGCGCAGGGTCTCGTCGCCCGCGCGGGACCACGCCCCGCTCTGCGCCACCGGGTCCCCGCCCGCCCCGACCCATCCCGCGAACGCATACCCGTCGCGGGACGGCGACGGGAGGGCGTAGAGGTCACCGGGCGCGATGACCGCCGACGCTATCCCGCACCCGCCGTCCGCCCCGGCGTAGTCGAAGGACACCACGTACCCGTCGGACCACCTCGCATGCAGCGCGAGGCCTTCGTAGGCCCTGTCCGAGCCGAAGCTCCAGATCTTCCCGGACGCGCCGTCCTCCCATCCCGCGAACACGTACCCTCCGCGCGAGGGCGGCGCGGGCTCCGGCACCGCCGACCCCGCGAGGATCCCCTCCGCCGGGGCCACGGGGGTCCCGCCGCGGCTGTCGAACGCGACGGAGAACGAGCGCGCCGCCGCGACGGCGGGCTCCTCGGTCGCGACGGGCGCCCACCCGGCGTACAGGGTGAGGTCGCCGCGCACCCTGTCCTTCGCGAAGTCCCACGCCTCGGAGCACCCGCTGTCCCTGTACCATCCGGTGAAGGCGTGCCCCTCCCGCGACGGCGGGGCAGGCTCCGAGGCCAGCCCCCCGTCCCGGACGGAGGCGGGCGGGCATGCGCCTGCCCCCGCTTCGAAGGTCACGACATAAGTCTCTGGCGGGCGCACGATCTCTCCGCCGCCTCCGCTGGATCCCCCACCCGGACCCACCGCGGATATGAACGCGACAGTCACGGCCGCCTCCGCGAGGAGGACGAGCATAACTCCCGCTACAAGCATCTTCTTCCTATTCCCGATCATCATCGCCTCTCCCCCCTTATGAGAGCTGATGCGGGAAACATCCCGTTCCGGGGTATTAATAAACTCATGGGGCGCCCCGCGCGCGACGGGCCGATCGGCGCCCCGGAGCGCATCGCGCGGGCGCCGCCCGGGCTTCTGGAAAGCATATTATATAAGAGCCATCGTAAGGGGGCCCGATGGTTTCAAAGAGGATCGCGGACATACCCGCCTCAGGAACGGTATCCCTGTCCAATCTGGTCAGCTCCCTCAGGCGGGACGGCGCGGACATAGTCTCGTTCTCCATGGGGGAGCCCGACTTCGAGACTCCCAGGAACGTGGTCGACGCGTGCATCGATTCTCTCAATTCGGGGTTCACGCACTACACCCCGTCGGCGGGCATCCCGGAGCTGAGGAAGGCGGTCGCCGACAAGTCCCGCAGGGACAACGGCATACCGTGCGAGGCCAGGAACGTCCTCGTGACCCCGTGCAAGCACGCGATCTACATGACCGCCATGGCGTATCTGGACCCCGGCGACGAGGTCATACTCCCCGATCCCAGCTGGGTCTCCTACGAGGCGTGCATAAGGGCCGCCGGCGCGCGCCCCGTCTTCATACCCACGAGCTTCGACGAGGGCTTCGTCCTGGACCCGCGCCGCATAGAGGAGGCGATCACCCCCAGGACCCGCATGATATTCCTCAACTCCCCGTCCAACCCGACGGGCGGGGTGCTGCCGGGAGACGTCCTGAAGGCGGTGGCGGAGATAGCCGCCGAGCACGACCTGACCGTCATGTCCGACGAGATCTACGAGAACATAATCTACGAGGGCAGCCACGCGTCCATAGCGTCCCTGCCCGGGATGTTCGACAGGACCGTCACCATCTCCGGGCTCTCCAAGACCTACGCCATGACCGGCTGGAGGCTCGGATGGGCGATAGCCCCCGAGGAGGGCATAGCGGCCCTCGACAAGCTGCAGTCCCACTCCATATCCTGCTGCGTCTCGTTCACCCAGCCCGCCGCCGTGGAGGCGCTGTCCGGGCAGCAGGGGGACAGGGACCGCATGGTCAGGAAGTTCAAGGACCGCCGCGACCTGGCGATGGACCTGATAGAGGACGCGGGGCTCCTCATGTGCAACAGGCCCCAGGGCGCGTTCTACCTGTTCCCGAAGTACGATCTGGATATGAGCTCGGAGAAGCTGTCCGAGAGGCTGCTGCGGGAGGCGCACGTCGCCGTCACCCCCGGGTCCGCGTTCGGCCCCAGCGGGGAGGGCTTCTTCAGGATATCCTACGCCGTCGGCGAGGATCAGATCAGAGAGGGCTTCGACAGGATCCACCGCTTCCTGCGCGGCCTCTGACCCTGCCGCCCCGCCTGGCTTGCGCGCGTCTGTAATAATAAATACAGGTTAGCAGATAGCGCCTTCGTCCATCACACGTGGCGCGCAGAGGGATCACATTGAGCAGGAAGCTTTTCACGGTCGGACCGGTCCATGTGGATCAGGAGGTCCTCGAGGCGATGACGGCGCCGATGATAACCCATCGGTCCAAAGACTACAAGAACCTCCACGGCTCCGTGGTCGAGAAGATCAGGAAGGCCCTCGGCACCGATATGGACGTGTTCATGGTCGGCGGGTCCGCATCCGTGTTCCTGGAGGGCGCCATAAGGAACGGCGCGTCCCGCAGGACGCTCGGCCTCACCAACGGGTCCTTCGGGGACAGGTTCATAGAGATCGCCGAGCTCAACGGCAGGAAGGTCGACAAGGTCCGCGCCGACTGGGGGAAGGCGGTGACGCCCGCGCACGTCGAGGGCAGGGTGTCCGGGGACGTGGAGGCGGTGCACTGGGTGAGCAACGAGTCCTCCACCGGGGTCCTGAGCGACTCCGTCGCGGTGGCGGAGGCGGTCAGGGCGCAGAACCCCGACGCGCTGGCGCTCGTGGACGCGGTCACGTCCGCGTTCGCGTCGGACCTGGACCTCAAGAGGCTGGAGCCGGACGCGCTGGTGTTCGGGACGCAGAAGGCGCTGGCCCTGCCTCCCGGGATCGCCGTCATGATCGCATCGGAGAGGCTGCTCGCCAAGGCGAAGACGGTTCAGGACAGGGGCTTCTACACCGACCTGCTGAAGATAAAGAAGCAGAGCGACGACAATTACGCGCTCACCACGCCGCCCGTGTCGCTCATGTACGCCCTGGACTTCCAGCTGGACCGCGCGCTCAGGGAGGGCATGCCGGCCAGGTACAGGAGGCACAGGGAGATGGAGGGCATGGTCGCCGCGTGGGCGGAGAGCCGCCTGGAGGGCGTGTTCCCGGAGGCCGGGCGCAGGTCCGCGACCATCAGCGTCCTCAACCGCGGCGCGCTGGACTTCGAGAGGTTCAACGCGGCGATAAAGGCCCGGGGGTACGAGATATCCTCCGGGTACGGGGACGTGAAGGAGAAGACGTTCAGGATAGGGCACATGGGGGACGTGACGCCGAAGGCGCTGGGAGAGCTGCTGGAGGCCATGGACGGGGTTTTGGAGGAGATGCAATGACGAAGATACTGGTTTCGGACCCCCTCGACGAGGAGGGGCTGAACATACTGAAGGGATCCGGGTTCCCCGTGGACGAGAGGGCGGACCTGTCCGAGGACGAGCTCTGCTCCATAATAGGGGGCTACGACTGCCTGATAATAAGGTCCGGCACCAAGGTCACCCGCAAGGTGATAGACGCGGCCAAGAGCCTGAAGGTCATAGGCCGCGCGGGCGTGGGCGTGGACAACGTAGACATCCCGTACGCCACCGACAAGGGCATACTCATAATGAACACGCCCGCCGCGAACATACTGTCCGCGGCCGAGCACTCCTGCGCCATGCTCCTGGCCCTGGCCAGGAACATACCGTTCGCGCACGAGTCCATGCACCGCGGCGAGTGGAAGAGGTCCAAATACACGGGGGTGGAGCTCAACGGCAAGGTCCTGGGCATAGTGGGCGTGGGCCGCGTCGGCGGCGAGGTCGCCAAGCGCATGAAGGCGTTCAACATGACCCTCGTGGGATACGACCCCTACCTGCCCAAGGAGGTGGCGGACCAGATCGGCGTCAGGCTCACAGACCTCGACGAGGTCATAAGCTCCGCCGACTTCATGACGATACACACGCCCCTGCTGCCGGAGACGAGGAACATGATCTCCCTCCCGCAGTTCAAGAAGATGAAGCCCAACGTCAGGATAGCCAACGTGGCCCGCGGGGGCATAGTCAACGAGGACGACCTGTACGTCGCCCTCAAGGAGAGGATCATAGCGGGGGCGGCGTTCGACGTCTGGTGCAGCGAGCCCCTGTCCGAGGAGGAGAAGAAGCTCCTGGAGCTGGACAACCTGGTGACCACCCCGCACCTCGGGGCGAGCACGGTGGAGGCGCAGGAGAGGGTCGCGGTCGAGGTGGCCGTGGCCGCCGTCAAATACCTCAGGGACGGCGAGATAACCAACGCCATCAACGCGCCCCGCGGCAAGCTGGACCCGGAGACGGAGGCGTTCGTGCCGGCGGCGGAGATGCTCGGCTCGCTGGCGCAGCAGCTCGGCGGGGGCGCCCCCATAGACGAGCTCGAGATAACCTACTGCGGGGAGCTGGCGTCGAAGCAGACGAAGCTCCTGACGGTCTCGGCGGTCATAGGGCTGCTCAAGAACATAGTGGGCGAGGGCGGCGCGAACATGATCAACGCCCTCCCGCTGGCGAAGCAGAAGGGCATAACGATAAAGGAGTCGTCCACGGACAGGTCCGACGACTACTCCAACGTGATCGAGGTCAGGGCCGGCTACAAGGGCGGGTCCGTCTCGGTGCGCGGCACGGCCTTCGGCGGCCAGCCGCGCCTGGTCGGGTACGGGGGGCACTCCTTCGACATAAGCCTGGCGGGCGACATGGTGTTCGTCTCGTACAGGGACGCGCCCGGCGTGATAGGCGCAGTCGGGACGGCGTTCGGGGAGGCGGGGGTCAACATAGGGCAGATGGCGGTCGGGAGGCGGGGCGAGGACGCGGTCATGGTGCTCTCCGTGGACCAGCGCGTCCCGCCGGGAGCCCTAGCGAAGGCCGCCGCGGCCGCAGGGGGCACCGAAGTGAGGTCCGCGCACCTGTCGGGGGAATGAGCCCTCATGGACGCAACCATAACGGTCGACGACCTGGCGCAGGCGATCAAGAACAGCATACAGGACGGCAGGAGCATGGAGGACGAGCAGGCGTACCTCCTGGCGATGCACGTCCTGAACTTCTTCGGGTACTCCGACAGGATAATCGACAACATCCTGGAGCCGGAGGACCGCGACGCGTTCTACATGCTGGAGGACTCCGGCATACTGACCACCGAGCGGGAGGAGACCACCCTGTACGACGGGAGGGAGTGGAGGATACACTACTGGCTCTTCAAGAGGGACAGGATAGGCGACCTCATATCCCTCTCGGCGCCGGAGGAGGCCGCGGAGCCCGGGGAGGAGTCCCCGTACGCCGACCTGCCCGAAGACGTCTGGCGCAGAGGCTGACGAGGGGCATGGACCTCTTCCCTTACGGATACAGGGGGAGCCAGAGGGAGATGGCCTCCGCGGTCCGCTCGGCGGCCGAGGAGGGGCGCCCGCTGGTCATGGAGTCCGGCACCGGCACCGGCAAGACCGCGACGTCCCTGGCGGGGGCGCTGGAGGCGGCGCCCGGGCTGGGGGCGAAGGTCGTCTTCCTGACCAGGACCAAGTCCCAGCAGAGGCAGGTGGTGCGGGAGGCGGCCGAGATCTCCGAGAGGCGCCCCGTGTCGTGCCTCGCCCTCCAGGGAAGGAGCGCCCGCGAATGCCCCATGATGAGGGGCGACCGCGAGGCGGAGGGAGGGTCCCCGGAGGAGCTGTCCCAGCTGTGCGCCGAGCTGAAGGCGGAGAGGGGAGGGAGGCCCGGGTGCGAGTTCTACGCCCGGATCTCGGAGGAGGACATAGGCGCCCACGCGGCGTTCGTGGAGAGGGAGCATCCGGGCCCCGAGGCGTTCGCGGAGTACTGCGAGGCCAAGGGGCTGTGCAGGTACGAGCTGGCCAAGCTCCTGCTGCCCCGGATGGACCTGATAGCCGCGCCGTACACGTTCATGTTCGCGCCCCCGGTCAGGAGGAGGTTCCTGGAGTGGGCGGGTTGCGGGATGGGGGACGCGATCCTCATAGCGGACGAGGCGCACAACCTCCCGGGGTATCTCAGGGAGGTCATGACTTTCGAGTGCGGCTCCAGGACCCTCTCCCTCGCGGCGAGGGAGGCGGAGGAGTGGGGGGACCCGGAGGCGGCGGAGGGGATAAGGGTGTCCGACCTGGCCGAGGCGGTGGCCGAGGCGCTGGGGTCCGCCGTGGAGGAGCACGTGGCGGAGGGCGCGGAGGACGCGCTGATACCCCGCACGCTCCTGCAGGACGAGCTCATGGGCCGCCTGGGGGTCTCATCCAGGGCGCTGGACGCCATGCGCGGGAGGGCCCTGGCCGAGGGGGAGGCCATATCCGCCGCGAAGAGGGCGGAGCGCAGGCTCCCCCGGTCCTACGTGAGGGCCCTCGGGGGGTTCCTGCAGGGGTGGCACGAGTCCGACGAGGACGTGTGCGCGTTCTTCGCGATAGGGGGGGATTCCCCCAGGTTCCAATGCGCGTGCCTGGACCCGTACGAGGCGGCATGGCCGCTGAGGGAGGCCCGCTCGTCCATAAGCATGTCCGGCACCCTCGCGCCGCTGCGCGCGTACTCCGCCGAGCTGGGGCTGGAGGGCGCGACGGAGATAGCGTTCCCGTCCCCGTTCCCGAAGGAGAACCTGAGGGTCGTCTACGCGGACGACGTGTCCACCAAGTTCGACGAGCTGAGCGTCTCCCCGGAGGCGTACTGGAGGCTGAGGGAGCGCGCGGTGTCGGTCGCCGGGTGCACGGACAGGAACGCGGCCGTGTTCTTCCCGTCGTACTCCCTGATGGAGAGGTTCGCGGCGGACGGGGCCCCGGAAGCTATAGGAAAGCCGTTCTTCATGGAGCGCAGGGACATGTCCCAGCAGGATCTGATGGGGGAGGTGTCGCGGTTCAGCTCGTCCGACGGCGGGGTCCTGTTCGCGGTCACGGGAGGCAGGGTCAGCGAGGGGATGGACTTCCCTGGGAGAGCCATGGAGCTGGCGGTGATAGTGGGGATACCCTATCCGAAGCCGACCGCGAGGCAGGCCGCGCTGGGCAGGTACTGCGAGCGCCGCTTCGGGGACGGGTGGGCGTACTCGTCTGGGATCCCGGCCGCCAGGAAGATGAGGCAGGCCATAGGCCGCCTCATAAGGTCCGAGACGGACCGCGGGATCGCGGTGATCCTGGACCGCAGGGCGCCGTCTGTCGCGGGCATAGGCGCGGAGCGCGTCTCGGACCCCTGCGCCGCGGTCACGGAGTTCTTCGGCGGCGCCGGGCGCACGGGATGAAACAGCCCGTCGATCCAAGAGGTCTTTCATCCCGTAGTCGAAAAACATCCCGCTAATAGGCTCCGCGGCCGATCAGGACCAGCCGCGTTTATAAACGCATATGCGTCGCGGCCGTCCACGGGATCCATCCACCCGCATCGATTGATCGGAGGCCTAGCGCATGCTAACTAGCTACATGTAGTGCGAAGGGAGGCATATCAGAAGCCCTTCGAACGCATATGGGCGGGAAAGGCTCGCCTCCCGCGGATCCAGTCCGGGGAGCATGCTATGACCGCGCATCCTCAGCGAGGAAGAGCGCGCCGCCGCCTCTGTTGAACGTCATCGGCAGGGGCGACAGGCACAGGTTCTACGAAGTCGATCGGATGGCGATGGGATGCGACGCGGAGATCCCATCCGGGATCGGAGACCCGGCGGGCTATAGGAGGGCGATGGCCGCGATCTAGCTCTCCGGCGGGGCGGAGCCGAGCGGGGAGCAGAGGGCGGCGTTGCGGAGGTACAGCGGAAAGGGCTATCGCGACTACAACGGCATCCTGAGGCATGGGGAGGGCTATCTGCGCAGGTACGGGCGCGCGGGGCAGTGCGCAGATCCGCTCGGGAACTCCCTGGACATAGGCGGCGTTCTGAACGACATCAGGCTCATCGATCGGGCCATAGCGGGATGCGAGAGCCCGCCGATGAACCTCTATAGGAGATGCGAGGTGGAAATAGAGTTTGAACGCATCAGATTCGCAAATCCCGGAGACTCTTTCGTTCTCAGGGGATATACGTCCACGACGGTGTCAGAAAAGGCGGCTATGGAGTTCAAGGGAGACGAATCGCGTCGCGAAGTGGTGGAGATCCTGTTTCCAGGCGGAACGGGCGGAGGGGTTTTCATGAGGGAGAACGCGGAGTGGGAGAAGGAGTTCGAGTTCCTGCTCAAAAGAGGGAGCCGATGCAAGCTAGTCTCCAAGCCCGATGGAATAAATAAGAGATACGTCTTTGAAATGATGCCATGAAGGACGACGACTACCTTGATGCGAAGATCGACGGGGTCTATGACCCCGACACGCGCGAGCACATGCCCCTCGACCAATGCGTCGAGAGGGGATACATGACGCAGGAGAGGTACGATCCGATCATAAAGGCGTACCTGGGGGACGGCTGGGTCAGGCGCGATGGCGACTGGGAGCCGATCTGATCTGTTTTCTCATCGAACAAGTCTCCAGCGTGCGCTCCGCCACACCTCCGTCTAAGGCGGAGTACAGGTCCGCGCACTCGAATCGCGTGCTCTTTCCCAATATAGGGGCATTAGCGGATCCGTTGCCTGCAGATATCTATCGATGTCAGAGAATCTGGATCGCGAAAGTAGAATCGCTCAAAGATTCGTTTAAAAACGTCAGACTGCGGTTATTTTGCAGTCCCGTCTCCACTCAACCCGCGTTTTTCAGAAATAAACGGAGCAGGGGTCTCATCTGAAGGGGCGCCATTGGCGATTTCAAGGTCTTGTCGGCTTGTGGCGAGGCGCAGGCAGAACCAATCCATTAAGCAAAGAATATAGGCGCACACGGCATCTGCCCGACCATAGGCTCCCGCTCGCCCCACTCAATGTGGGCGGACCAGCGCGGGATAGAGGCGCGAGACATGGAGAACCAGAACCTCGAATGGAAGGAATCGTGGCGCGACGATCATCTGAAATGCATATGCGCGTTCGCCAACTCGAGAGGAGGCAGGCTGGAGGTCGGGCGCGACGACAGGGGGATCGTGGTCGGCATCGAGAACGCGAAGAAGCTGATGGAGGACATACCCAGCAAGATACGCGTCTCGATGGGGATCGTTCCCGAGGTGGAGCTGCGTGAAGAGGGCGGGAAGAAATACATTGCGGTCACCGTGGAGCCCTACCCTTCCCCGATAAGCTATGGCGGCAAGATCTACCGTCGCTCCGGAGCCACTGTTCAGGAGATGTCTGGCCCGGAGCTGGAAGCGTTCATCCTCAAGAAGACCGGGAAGACCTGGGACGACGCCTCCGTGCCCGGCGTGGAGATCGGCGACTTGGACAGGGAGGCGTTCAAGGCCTTCCGCTGGAAGGCGATCGCCACCGGGCGCATGACCGCTAAGGACTTGGAGATAACCGACGAGATGCTTCTGAGGAGGCTCATGCTCATGGACGGAGACCTCCTGAAGCGGGCGGCCCTGCTCCTGTTCCATCCGAACCCGGAGGAATGGTCCGCAGGCGCGTATCTGAAAGTGGGCTTATTCGAGAACTCGGCGGACATCCTGTATCAGGACGAGATACGCGGCCCCCTGATCGCTCTGGCCGACAAAGCCGAGGATCTGGTGTACACCAAGTACTTCAAGGGCATGATCAGCTATCGGGGGATGCAGAGGATGGAGACGTTCCCCGTCCCGCGCATAGCGTTCCGCGAGGCGGTCCTCAACGCCATCATTCATGCGGACTACGGCGCACACAACCCCATACACATCCACATCTATCCCGAAGAGGTGCGGATCTACAACAGCGGGGGGCTCCCGGAGAGCTGGACGGAGGACGACCTCTTCAGGAGGCACACGTCTGTGCTCCGCAATCCCAGGATAGCGGGCGCGTTCTTCCGCTCGGGGCAGATAGAGTCGTGGGGGCGCGGCATAGAGAAGATCTCCGACGCATGCAGGGACCTTGGGAGGCCGGACCCTTTCTACAGCGTCCGTCCGAGCGAGGTGATGATCGGTTTCGACACGTCGGACAGCATCGTAAGAAACGGCGATTCTGCCACAGACAGCATCGTAAGAAATGCGGATAGCATCGTAAGAAACGAAGGCAGCATCGTAAGAAGTGGCGATCCCGATGATGCGAGAGCGAGGATCCTCGCGCTGATGAAAAGCGATCCCGGCATCACTGCGAAAGCCATCGCAGAGAAGATCGGCATGGCTCCCCGCAACGTTCAGGAGCACATCAGGGCGTTGAAGGAATCCGGAGAGGTAGAGCGCGCCGGCGCGACGAAGAAAGGGATCTGGGTCGTCAGGGAGCCCCGCTGACCCGGCATCCCCGCGCCGGGCAAGAGCAGCCGTATCACGCATCCAATGCGGTCTCCGATTCCGCCCTCAGCTCCTCCACTCTTCTCTTCAGGCGCAGGACGTCGCTCCGGCTCGGCTCCCAGCCTTCGAACATGTTGGCGCTAAGGGCGTGCCACACTCCGCGGAAGTCTTTCTCGTTTTCGAACCGGATCCCCATTATCGTCAATTCCGATCTGTTAACATCCAGTTTCATTTCAACTGCTCCGAGCCTTATGCTGATGTCCGATCCGACAAAACGTTCTTAACGGTTTCTAGGCCAGATCTGCGCTGGCGGCATCATCGGGAGACGCGATGCGCATCCAGATCAGGCATGGGGCTCTTCGTTTGGATCATGGCATGCGGTGATCGGATTCTATGCCTAGCCCGCATCGTAAGAAAGGGGTGTGCCATCGTAGAAAACTCCGCAGAGAAACGACGCAGATCGATGCAGGGGCCGGTCGCACCAATCTCTGATCCGTCGTCGCCCGCGGCGGGTTGAATCGCCCAGGGCACTCCATCTGCGCATGCGCAGGCTTTTGCCCGATCTCTTCCGCCGAATCCCCCGATCGCAATCGCGCAGCGCCCACGGGGCTCACCCGGCGCGCCCCAGGGCCTCCGCGATCCTCCCCTCGAGGAGCGCCAGCGTCTCCGCCTCTGCGGCCGCGATCCCTGGATGCGGGAACTTCGCGTTGGCATCCTTCGCGGCGGCAAGCGCCTTCAGCCCCGCCTCCCTGTCGCCTTCCACGAAGAACCTGTACGCCGCCAGCGTCCGCAGGGTCCCGGGCATCGCGACCCTTTTCAGAAACGCCTTCATCCCGCTTCTCTCGTAGATCGCCCTAGCCTTGACGGCGTCGGGCTCGACCGCGGAGTAGTGGAACAGCAGCTCGCAGAGCGCGGCGTTCCTGTAGCTGGCGGGAAGCCTGTCCATGGGCGTGCTCTCGTAGACAGCGATCACTTCTCTCCTGCCCCCCGCGCCGCACAGGCGGTCCGCCCCCATCATCCCGAGGATCGCTACGAGGGGGTTGTACCGGTCCGCGCCCTCCGGCAGCTCGAAATCGCTCGCGTCGAAGTCGCGGATGCGCTTTCCATCGATGACCCCCGCGGTTATCCTGAGGATCATCCACAGGCAGCGGGCGGCCTCCGGGGAGCGAGACGCGCAGGACCTCTTCTTGCCGTCGTTCAGCGTCCCGAGCGAGGACATCGGGATCAGGCTCAAGGCGGCGATCGCGGCGTTCGAGTATGCGAACGCGAAGACCGCCACGGATGCGCCCCCGCTGACGGCGGGATGCGCCAGCAGCGCGAAGGCGGCCGCGGCAACGAGGGCGTTGGCGACGCCCCCGCCGAGCAGGTACAGATTGAAGCGGAAGTCCTCGAACCTGTCCGTAGGCCTCATCTGGCAGCTCGAGTGCAGCGCGCCCCCCATGGCGCCTCCAGTCCTCCGCGCCCTCAGCCTCCCGTTCTCCCGCGACAGCGTCAGCGAGCACACTGAGAAGGACTGGAAGCCGTATCCGGAGAGCCTTCCGCAGGCGAAGCGCGCCAGCTCGTGTATGATCGCGCCCAGTGCGAGGGAGAGGATCGCCGCGGGAAGGAACAGAAGGATCGAAAACGTCAATTCATCCATAATCAACCATCTCTTTGCGGCAGGCCGCCGTTTTTCTAGAGGCGCCATGAAGGGAGCCGATATAAACCTAACTCTGCGCCGCTCGGGCGCGTTCGGTGCGTCCGCGCCTCAATCGTCCGAGGCCGCGTCGGTCTCCTGCTCGTAGTAATGCGAGTGGTCTATCCCCCTCATGAACGTCTCGCGGTCGGAGATCCCGTCGGTAAGGGCTGCTCTCAGCAGGCTCTTCAGCGGGCCGCCGTCCGTCGCGCTCCCCGCGGAGCGCGCCGACCACGTCTATGGCCGAGAACCGCCATTTGGAGCATTCGTCGTCCCAGACGGCCCCGACCTTCATGTCGTCGAAGAATCTGATCGAGATCTCGTCCAAGCGCCATGCGCCTCCGCGGGGAAAAGGTAATTAAGCGGCTCCCTCCTGCCGTCGGAGCATGGAGATAAGAGTGGACGAAGGAGTCAGGAAGAGGATAGCGGAGGAGGGGAGGGACTATAGGGTGTGCACCTCGTGCACCGGCCCCGCGCTCGTCCCCACCTCGGTGAAGCCCCCGAAGACCTCCGACATAGTCGTCGAGATCGGCGGCAACAGGCTGTACGTGTCCCGCGTCCAGGCGAACTACATACGCGCGGTCACGGAGGACATGTTCTACGACGACGAAGAGATAGACGCGTGCCCGGTGTTCTACCGCAGGTGAATCAGGACACCCTGGATATCGCTTCGAACGCCCTAGTGTACAGGGACTCCATCCCGCACGCCTCGTCGTACTTCGCGACCCTGGACCTGTCCGCCTCGGTGGCGGGCCCCTGCGGGACCATCCCGCACGAGACCGACGGGATTATGGAGAGCTCGTATGTGCCGATCTCCCTGGCGATCTTCTCGATCTCCAGCTTGTCGTAGCCTATCAGCGGCCTCAGGACCGGGAAGCCCAGCCCCTCGTTCTCGAACACGATGTTGTGCATGGTCTGGGACGCCACCTGCCCGAGGGAGTCCCCCATGACTATGGCCTCCGCGCCTATGCTCTTAGCCAGCTCCCTCGCGGTCCTCTGCATGGCCCTCTTGCACATGACGCACTGGTAGTGCGGGTCGCACTGGGACTTGTGTATCGCCATCTGGTTGGGGCCGTGGGGCGCGCTGTACAGCGGGACCTCCCTCCCGGTGACCTCCCTCAGCCTCGCCGCGATCCTGACGACCTTGTCGAAGGTCCTGTCGTCCGCGTAGGGGCGGTTGTCCATGTGCAGGACCGCTATGTCCGCGCCCGCCCTGCTCATGAGGTAGGCGGCCACGGGGGAGTCTATCCCGCCGGAGATGAGGCAGACGGCCTTCACGTGTTGAACCCCCTCATGTCGAAGAAGGGGCCGTCGTCGCACTCGCCGTCGTCGCAGTCCTCCTGGAGCATGCAGTACATCATCTCCACCATCTTCCTGAGGGAGTCCAGCTCGGAGCGCAGGCTCCGGACCTCCTTCCGGAGGGATTCCAGCTTCCCGGGGTCAGACGCGCCCGACGTCGCCATAGTCGTCAGCCAGCTTCCTCTGGTACGCGCGCTCGCATTCGGTGCAGTACAGCCCCTTGCCCTTCCTGACGAGCTTGGTCTTGCACGCGCCGCAGAGGGACCTGACGACTCCGAGGTGGTCGTCCTTGGTGGTCAGCTGCAGCGACGGGCTCACGCCGGTCACCCTCGCCCTGATTATGTCCCCCCTCCGGAGCTCCTTGGACACGTCGTCGGTGTAGCCCTGCGAGATCTTGGAGACGTGGATCGTCGCGTAGGTCTCGCCGCCCAGCCCGCGGGGCACGCCCTCCTTGGCGACCACGTCCGCGGTCGCCATGGTGTTCCTTATGTCCGCCACCACGGCGTACACCAGGTCCCCCGGCTTCAGCACGTTGGGGGGGTTCGGCGAGGACACCCTCGCCACGCATTCGTCGTCGTCGAGGTCCAGGACCCCTATCTGCGACGCGTAGACCTTGCCGTCGCACGCAAAGGTCCCGTCGGACGCGAGGTATTCCTCCTCCTCCGCGACCTCGTCTCCGGGAAAAACTTCCATTCCGCTCTTCTTCACTCAAATCACCTTATGTTTACCGCCACGATGTCGATCGGCTTCGATTTCTCTCTATGGAACGCGAATAGATGGGGGATGCGATACTTATAGGTTCTATCCCATTCGACGCGCCTGCCCCTCTCCTCCGCGTACTCCCTGAGGAACCCGAGCGTCTCCGCCTTGTGTATGGAGTACACCGACCCCGCGGACTCCATCGCCTTGTCCAGGAACGGGCGGTCCGCCCCCCTGGACTGGCACCCGAACGGGGGGTTCATGACCACCGTGTCCGCATGGGCGGACACCTCCGACACGAGGGACTTCTTGTACGAGACGGCCGCGCCGATCCCCGCGGCGTGCCTCTCCGCGACCGCGAGCGCCTTCTCGTCCGCGTCTATCCCGGAGACCTCCGCCGCTCCCAGGAGCCACGCGCCGACGGAGAGCACCCCCGTGCCGCACCCGAGGTCCAGGACCCTCATCCCGCCTATGTCCCCCCTGGAGTACGCCTCGAACAGCACGTCCGCGGCCACGCCCGCGGGCGTGGCGTACTGCTCCAGGGCGGGGTCGGGCTCCTCGAACGGCGGGACTCTCGACAGCGCGATCTCCAGATCCCTCTTCTTGATCACGCCCTCAGATCCCGCCCCCCCGTAAAAGGGTTCCGCACGCCTATTGCCTGAAAGGACAACAGCCGGGGGGATCGTTCGCCCCGGGCTCCCGGAGCCCCGACCGCATGTATCGCCCGTCCCGACAAAACCGCCGAAACGTCTATCCATCGCGGCATATGGTGGATGAATGACCAAGGGTATTTTTCAACTTCGCGTGAAGATTAAATACTTTCATAAAATCGCCAGCCACGAGGCCCCGAGGCCCCAAGGTGATCAGATGTCAATAGAGAACTCTAAATCAACCACAGGAACCGCGATACGCGTGAAGGACCCCTGCCCGATAAACGGCATGTGCCCCGTGTGCATAGAGGACTGCAACGTGCTGTGCGAGGTCGGAAAGGGCGCGCTCAGGGGCCGCGAGGTCCTGTATCCCAGCCCGGAGCACTTCGGCAAATCCACCGCCGCGTCCAACAAGGACTACTTCCTCGACTGGTCCCACTTCCAGGTCATGGCCGAGCTCATCGGCGCCAAGGGCATAGAGCCCAACCCCGACGTCGCGTTCTTCGAGAACGTCGACATCAAGACCGTCGTGGGGACCAGGAGCAAGAACCCCATAAGCATGTCCCTGCCCGTCCACATAGCCGGGCTCGGCTCCACCGCGGTCGCCAAGACCAACTGGAGGGAGCTGGCGGCCGGAGCGGCCATGGCCGGCGTCTGCGAGGTCATAGGCGAGAACGTGTGCGGGATGGACCCGGACGCGACCTACTCCAACGGCAAGGTCCAGAACTCCCCCGACCTGGCGTTCCGCGTGAAGTCCTACACCGACTTCTGGGACGGCAAGAACGGCCGCATAGTCCTCCAGACCAACGTCGAGGACGGCCGCGGCGGGGTCGACGACTACGGCGCGTCCAAGCTCGGGGTCACTGTCATAGAGAGGAAATGGGGACAGGGCGCGAAGGCCATCGGCGGAGAGGTCAGGCTCAACACGCTCGAGAGGGCGCTGGAGCTCAAGTCCCGCGGATACATAGTCATGCCCGACCCGGAGGACAAGGCGGTCCAGAAGGCGTTCAAGGACGGCGTGTTCAAGACCTTCGAGAGGCACAGCCGCGTCGGGTTCCCCGACGAGGCCTCCTTCCTCGAGGACATAGACCAGCTCAGGGGCAAGTTCAAGAACGTCTTCCTGAAGACCGGCGCGTACAAGCCCGAGGTCGTCGCGTTCACCATGAGGTGCGCGTCCAAGGCGAAGATCGACCTCCTGACGTTCGACGCGGCGGGCGGCGGCACCGGGATGTCCCCGGTCACCCACATGAACGAGCTCAGCTCCCCCGGCATCTGGCTGTTCAGCCAGGTCATGGCGTGCGCCAGGGAGCTCAAGGCCCAGGGCCGCTTCGTGCCCGACCTCTCGTTCGCGGGCGGGTTCATCAACGAGTCTCAGATGTACAAGGCGTTCGCCCTCTCCGACCTCGGCGAGGGCCCGCTGGTGAAGTCCATCGCCATGGCCAGGGGCCCCATAACGGCGGCCCTGAAGGGAAAGCACTTCGCGGAGCTGGCGGAGAAGAAGCAGCTCCCCGAGAGCTTCACCTCCCTGTACGGCGCGGACCCCGCCAAGTTCTTCATAAAGGCGGAGGACATAGCGGCGAAGTACTCCGGCAAGGCGCTCGGCAAGGACGTCCCGTGGGGCGCGGTCAGCCTGTACACGTTCTTCAACGAGAGGCTCGGCGAGGGGCTGAAGCAGCTGATGGCCGGGACCCGCAAGTTCAAGCTCGAGTGCATAGAGAGCGAGGACATCGTCGCGCTCTCCGAGTACGCGAGCAAGGTGTCCGGCGTCGAGACCCTGGACGCGAGGGCGGCCAGGGTCATGAAGGCCCTGCTCTGAGGGCCGCGCAAACCGCCTCCGCCGCGCGAGCGGCGGAGGCCCATTATATTTTCCCGCCCGGCCCGCCGGGCTTTTATCCCCGCCTCTGCGCACCGCGCGCCTCGGATCGGATCCCGCCCTCCAGTCAGAAAACCGTATATTTATGGACGGCGTCGGGGGCGGATAGGGGGAAACGGGATTGGGGCGCTATCTCAGGATTCTTGCTCTGCTTATGATCATGACTCTGTCCATCGCGACGGCTTTGACATCTACGCACATGGCGCTGCGCTCTTACGTCGCGGAGGAGGAGGCGAGGGGCGACGGCGGGATGCAGTTCCTGCCGGTCCACACGGTGACGTTCGACACGAGGGGAGGCTCGGAGATACCGTCATTCGAGGTCTTCTTCTTCTCCACCATATCCGAGCCCGACCCTCCGGTCCTGGAGGGGAGCGAGTTCGCCGGGTGGTACCGGGACCTGTCGCTGTCCAAGGAATGGAGCTTCCGCCTGGACCGCGTGACATCCGACGTGACGCTGTACGCGAAGTGGGCGGAGCCATCCCCGAGCGGGTGATGATGCGGTCCCGGAGGCGCGCGGGAGGCGTTCGCGCCCGCGCTAGAAGATGGCGGCGCTTGCCGGGATGGGGCGCGAGTTGGGGCCCGAGCGTCCGCCCGGCGTTTTAAATAGCGAGGTCATAGCACATAAAAGGAGCGGTCCCCCTCCCGTCGCGAGCGAGTATATAATCGTATTCTTTCCGGACGCGCGTTTTCCAAGCCATATCGCGGCATATTCCCCCATAATCCTAGGGGCTACGGGATCCATTTTGATATGATCGGTCGCACCTGGTCAGAAAAACAATATAAACAAGAACCGACATATGCTTCCAAGGGGGAAACATACTTTAGGAAAACGCGAGGGGGGATGGGATCCCGTCGCTTTCCGATCGATTCTGGCGCGCCCGCGTTCTGCGCGGACGCTTCTATATCCGCCTCTGCGCATTCGCGCCCATCGCGCGCCATCCGCTCTAGGGCGCCGATCCCCCCACGGGTCGAAGCCCTATATCTCCCGCATCCGACGCCCTCATCCCTGCGACGGGGCGCGGTCTCGGACCGCCCCGTCGGAGGCTAGGCGGGCGAGCGCGCGTGCGCCCCGGGCGCGGGGAGGCGACGGGCGGAGGCTTCGACGAACCGCGCGGCTCTCGCTTCGCCCATCGGGCCCCTGCGGCCGCGCAGCCCCGCCTGGCGGCGTCAGGAGGATATGGGGGAAATGACAAGATGCGGGCAGATCATGTCGGATATGAATAAAATTCCGCGTTTTTTATCTGTGCTGTTTACATCTGTGCTATTTTCGCATGAATTATTCCCATCGGGGATACTGACGGGGCGTTGCATGCCAGCTGGCGCCAGCGAAAAGACTCGTCCAAGTTAACGTTAAATAGAAATAACCCCGGTTTAAGAACCAACCCAGTTTTGGGTACAAGGGGGAATCAAGTGGGGGGAACAGATGGAAGAGAAATCGAAGAAGCGGTCCGCTCTGCTTCTATTGCTTCTCTTGCTACTGATAGCGATAGCCGTCGCGTTCGCGGCGAGCGTCCCTATCGGCGGCTCGGGAGGCGGTAAAGGCGGGAGCGGAGGGGATGGGAACGGGAACGGAGGGGGAGGCGGAGGAGGCGTCGGAGGCGGCGGCCAGGCCTCCGCCTACACCGTGGCCTTCGACAGCCAGGGTGGCTCAGCCGTGGCCAGCATAACGGACGTGGACGAGGGGTCCAGGATAAGCGAGCCCATGGCTCCGGAGAGGCCGGGATATGCCTTCGGGGGTTGGCATAAGGACGCCGCATGCGTGAACGCATGGGATTTCGCTATGGACACTGTCTACGGGGATATAACCCTGTACGCCAAATGGGGCTACGACGGGAGCGGAGGGGATGGGAGCGGGAACGGAGGGGGAGGCGGCTACGCCGCGACCTACGCGGTCACCTTCGACGCGCTCAACGAGTCCGCGCCGTGGACGGTCCGGGGGATCGAGAGCGGCTCCACCATATCGAAGCCGGCGGACCCGTCGAGGGACGGCCACGACTTCGCCGGATGGTACAGGGATCAGACGTTCGACACTCAATGGAACTTCTCCACTGACAGGGTGTACGGCGACATGACGCTCTACGCCAAATGGTCCGGGAGATCGTACACGGTGACTTTCGACAGCACGGGGGGAACGGCGGTGGCGAAGGCCGAAGAGCTGAGCTACGGCCAGCTCGTCCCGAAGCCGGCGGACCCGTCGAGGGAACGCTTCGCGTTCACGGGATGGTTCAAAGAGCCCGCATGCTCGAACGCATGGGATTTCGGGAGCGAACGGGTCACGAAGGACATGACTCTGTATGCGGGATGGGTCGCGCTGCATACCGTGACGTTCGACGCGCAGGGAGGGTCTCCGACTCCGTCTCCGATTACAAACGTGAGGAGCGGCTCGACCATACTCCTGCCTGGGGCTCCGTCAAATGGAGACCTGTACGTGTTTCAGGGATGGTTCAAGGGGCCTGGCGGCTCCGACAGATGGAATCAATCTGAGGACCGCGTGACGTCCGACATCACGCTGTACGCCCATTGGAGGATAGTCACCCGCACCGTGACTTTCGATCCCATGGGAGGACACATTCTTTGGGGGGGCGGACAGAACACGATGTCCGTGGACCACGGGTCGCTCCTGGTCATCCCATGGGAGGACGGCCCATGGAAAGCCGGGCACGTCTTCGGCGGATGGTACAGGGACGACTCGTGCATCGAACCGTGGAACTTCTCCACTCCCGTGACTGCCGACGTCACCTTGTATGCGAAATGGACTCCAGAGAAGCGCACGGTGACCTTCAACGGCAACGGGGGGACCACTCCCGATGGCGCTGGAGGGACTACCTCGATGAAATCCGTGGAGGTCGACTACGGTTCGCTGATATCTGCTCCCACGTTCACGAATTACGGGCACTACATTGTGGGCTGGTACGTGACGAATGTCGGCACGCAATGGTTCTTCGAGACCAGCGTGGTGACTTCTAACATGATTCTGTACGCATTATGGGAGCACATGTCGGGAGGCGTGACTTTCAACGCGGGGGAGGGCTCGTTCGAGGATGGATCGCAAACGGTTACTAGGATCCTCACCTACGGCGAGCCTTGCGATCCGCTCCCCGTCCCGACGAGAGGGGGGTACTCCTTCGTAGGATGGTACACTCAGAAAGAAGGAGGATCCATAATCATCGTCGAGAACGGGGTCTGGTCATACGAGGTCAACAAGACCCTGTACGCCCGTTGGGCGCCGATACCCTGACGCATCCTCGCGGCTGAGCGCTCCATGCTCGGCCGCGGGGATCGAAACCGAATCTGCCTTACAGCCGCCGGGGCGACCCGGCGGCGATCATACTTACCCGCGCGAGCGGAGCGCCATTCGGGGCGCGTTCTTCCAAGGGGATCGTTCTGAAAACGGAGCGCGCGCCATGCGCCTCGCGGACAAGAGCGTTATAGCAGCCATCCCGCTCCGACGCATGGGGGAAACGGCGCCATGGAACGCACGGAGGGGCTTTCGCCGCCGATCCCGCTCCCGCCGATTCTCTTATCGGCCCGCGCCGCTCGCGCGGACGCCTCCCCGCGGACGCAGATGCGGGCGTTTTGTGCAGGCCTCTATAGGCATCTCTCCCGTTTTAGCGCCTTTCGATGGCTTTTCAGGCTCGGATCTCGTCGTTTTAGGATACTTCGCCATCCCCCGAGCCCGCGCCCCGATCCCGCCCGCGGGTCGCGATGGGCGATTTGGGCGCCTGCGCCCAGGCGATTGTGACGGACCCTCCCCGGGTCTGCTGGCTCTTTTCCGGTCCGCGGCCGAATAGCCTTAAATAACCCGATTCGGTCGAAAGCGCATCTCCCTTGGGAGGGGGTCTCCTTCGGGGGCCCAAGGGGGATTATGCATTGGGGGGGAACAGATGGAAGAAGAATCTAAGAGGCGCAGAGCAGCTCTGCTGCTGGTCCTACTGCTTTTGATCGTCGCCGTCGCCGCGTTCGCCGTGTATTCGGCGGCAGGGGGCGGGTCGGACGGAGGGGCGGGGGATGGAACAGGAGGGATAGGGGGCGGGGGGCAGACTGCCACGTACTCCGTCACTTACAATAGCATGGGGGGGTCCGCCATGGCTCCCCTGGCCGATGTCGACGAGGGCGCGAGGCTGAGCGAGCCCGCCCCGCCGACCCGCGAGGGATACGTCTTCGGCGGATGGTACAGGGAGGCGGGGTGCGTCAACGCATGGATCTTCGCCTCGGACGCGATCTACGCCAACACGACGCTGTACGCCAGGTGGACGGACGCCTCCGAGGGCGGAGGGCCGTACTCTCCGACGTACTCCGTGTCGTACAACAGCATGGGCGGGTCCGCGGTGCCAACCGAGACGGGGATATCCTCCGGGTCCGCGGCGTCCGAGCCCCAGAACCCGATCAGGGCGCTGTATTCCTTCGACGGATGGTACAGGGAGCCCGGGTGCGTGAACATATGGAGCTTCTCCGTCGACGTGGTGACGTCGAACGTCACCCTGTACGCCAAGTGGGAGGTGGCGGTATACACGGTCGCGCTCGACTACCAGGGAGGCTCTCCCGGGGCGACGTCCGTGGACGTCGCCAGGGGGCAGGACCCGTACTCCATGCCCGCGCCGTCGCGCTCGCCCTACGAGTTCGGCGGATGGTGGTCCGCCGTAGGCGGATCAGGGACGCAGTACACCGGCCCGGACGGGATCGGCCTGGCCCCGTGGAGCGGAGGCTCGTCGCAGACGGTCACGGCATACGCATACTGGGTCGGGACCCAGGGCCTCGCGTACGAGGACATCGGGGGAGGGAAGGCGGTCGTGTCCAAAGGGTCGGTGACCTCTGGGAGCGTGATCATACCCGAATACCACGACGGGCTGAAAGTGACCGAGATAGGGAGCTTCTATAGCGACATCGTATCGATCGAGGTGCCCGGGACCGTGGAGGTCATCAGAGCTCAGACGTTCAACGGCTGCAGGAGCCTCGCGACGGCGACCTTCGACCAGGAAGGGTCTTTGAGGGTCATAGGGGGCGGCGCGTTCTATGGCTGCGTGAGCCTCGACGGCACGATCGCGATACCCTCGTCGGTCGAGATGATAGGGCAGAACGCGTTCGCCTATTGCGAGGGAATCGACGCCCTCGTCTTCGGGGCGGACAGCAGGCTGACCGTCATCGACCTCGGCGCGTTTAGAGAGTGCAACGGGATCGCTGGAACCCTGACCATACCCAGGTCTGTAGAGTCCATAGGCTACGAGGCGTTCCAGAACTGCTGGGGCATCGAGGAGCTGATCTTCGAGAGCGGGAGCAGGCTGGAGACCATAGGGTATAGCGCATTCATGGCTCTGAGTAGCCTGGCGACCCATGTGGATCTGCCCCAGGGGTTGAAGGCCATAGGCATACGGCCGGACGGCTCTCTATACGGATACACGTTCTGGGGATGCCTGCTGCTCCCGTCGATCTATGTGCCTTCCAGCGTGACCTCGATGGGATCGGGTGTCTTCGATTATTGCGATACCCTCGTGATCACCGTCGGTCTGCCGTATCCTGGGGACGGGATGGTCCCGGAGGGATGGAGCCCTTCCTGGAACCCTGACGGTCGCCCTGTGACCTGGAGCCCGTAACCATCGCCTACAAACGAGGCCGCGACCCTTTCGGATCGCGGCCTCCCCTTTCATTTTATCATCCGACATGTCGCGCCCTAGCCTCTCCGTGCGCCGTCCGCACGCGCGATTTGTAGCTAAAAATGATAAATTAATATATTAAATTCTCATTTTGGAATCATGTTCTCTAAAGGAGAGATGGACGTGCTCTCAAGCGTGGCCAACGGCTTCGACAGAGTGCCGTCCATCTCGGAGAGGATCGGTAAGAGCGTCCCGCAGGTCTACAAGGACATAGCCTCCCTCTCCGGCAAGGGCGCGGCCAGCCTCGACCGGGGTAGGGTGGGCCTGTGCAGGGGCGCGTTTATGGCCCGCCTAGCCGACGTGCTCCGCAACTCCGACTACGCCAGAGTGGCCCTGTCCGGCGCGGGTCTGGACATACTCGCGGAGCTCAGGAGCCCCGGGACGGCGTCGTCCGTCTCCGAGCGCCTATCGATGCATAGGACCTGCGCGTCGAAGAAGATCTCGGAGCTGGCGGCGATCGGGATGGTGGCCAAGTCCGGGCGCGCATACTCTATAAATGACGCGATGTGGCCGTTCCTGCGCGGGATGGCCGATTCCTACGCGGACAGCGAGTCCGCCGAGGACCCCAGGGCCCCGCCCGGATCCAGGATAATATACAGGTGCAGGGAGTACGTCCTGTTCGAGGACATGCGCGACCACGACTATCCGCTGACCGCGTTCTCCAGGTACGGCGAGTTCGGGATATCGTTCTACCCGGGCACGAGGTATTACATGAGCGGAGGGGGAGGCTCGTCCCTCGAGGACGTGTTCGCCCACTCCCTCCGAGCCATATCCGCAGGGGGCTCGTGGAGGCTCAGGATGATGGCGCTCATACTGTACGCCAAGCACAGGGGCGCCCTCTCATCCGTCGATCACCCCGTGAGGGCGGAGATGGACGCGGTCCTGAGGGGAGAGCGCGTCAAGGGCTGGGTCAAGCTCAGCGAGATGCAGGAGCGCGCGGACATGTACGGAGTCGTTCTACGACGATTAGAGAATACAGTGAGATTTTGCAGGCACTTGCGGAACTCAAAGCAGAAGATGCCCAGGGGATGCGCGCGTACATGCTCGGTGGCGGGGCTCTCATGAGGCATGGTTTAAAAGAAGAGACCAAAGACATAGATCTAGTCGTTCCAGATGGAGACACTTTCCGTTTGATGACTCATATGCTGATAGATGCAGGATTCAGATCGGAGACTCCGGGAAACGAGTATGAGAGGATGGAGATCGCGCACATACTCGTAAAGGGCGACGTTAGGATCGACCTCTTCAACCGCTCAGTATGCAGAAAGCTCTCTCTGTCCCCTGGGATGATTGGGCGCCCATAGAGGAGAAAGGGCTCAAGGGGATGCATCTCTCCATATGTTCTCTAGAGGATGTCATGATTTTCAAATCAGTCACTGAGAGGGATGGGGACAGAGAGGACTGTGCGAGGCTCATAGCGAGCCGTCGCATAGATTGGAACGCCGTGCTCGACGAGATCAAATGCCAAGTAGATGCGGGAGAGAGCGCATGGATAACATGGATGGCATCGTTTTTTGACGAGCTGGCGGAAAACGGGGCACCAATCCCTCATAAAGTATTGGCGGAAGTGGATCGCATGTCTGATGAATTCTTTGGCAGATATGAAAAAACACGTTCTCGGCAGTGAAATACGCGACGTGTCCTCTATGATCCGCTCTGGTCCGGGATGGAACAAGGTCATGCGCTCGCACAGTTTATCTAAGATCACCCCATCTTGATGCCATATCGCCGCGCATGCTGCGGAGGTGTCCGACTGATGAAGGTTAAACGAGCTTTGATAAGCGTGTCCGACAAAGAGGGGATACTGGAATTCTCCAGGGGGCTCGCCTCCACGGGGGCGGAGATCATATCCACCGGGGGGACCCGCAGGCTGCTGGCGGAGAACGGGATCCCCGCCGCGGAGGTCTCGGACGTGACCGGCTTCCCGGAGATGCTGGACGGGCGCGTCAAGACCCTCCACCCCGCCGTCCACGCCGGGATCCTGGCCAGGAGGGGCTCCCCCGCCCACATGTCCGCCATAGCGTCCGCGGGGATAGCCCCCATCGACATGGTGGTCGTGAACCTCTACCCGTTCAAGGAGGCCGCGCTCAGGGGATCCTCCTTCGAAGACGTGATCGAGAACATCGACATAGGCGGCCCCAGCCTGATCAGGGCGGCCGCCAAGAACCACGAGTCCGTGGCGGTAGTGACGGACCCGTCCCAGTACGGGGAGGTCCTGGAGGCGCTGAGGTCCCCCGAGGGCATAGGCCTCCCCCTGCTGAGGAGGCTCATGGCGGAGGCGTTCGTGGCCACCGCCAACTACGACGCGATGATAGCCTCCAGGATGCACGGGGAGTTCTGCGAGGGCTTCCCGAAGTCCTTCCCGATCCCCACGGAGAAGGTGGAGGACCTCCGGTACGGCGAGAACCCGGACCAGTCCGCCGCGTTCTACGCCGAGCCCTTCTCCCGCGGCACCACGGTGGCGTCGTCCGAGAAGCTCCACGGGAAGGAGCTCTCGTACAACAACATCCTGGATCTGGACAAGTCCCTGGACATAGCCATGGACTTCGAGAGGCCCACCGCCGTCGTCATGAAGCACACCAACCCCTGCGGGCTGGCCTCCGCGGATACCATATCGGAGGCGCTGAGGACGGCGTACGCCGTGGACCCCATGTCGGCGTTCGGCTGCGTCATATGCCTCAACAGGGCGTGCGACGAGGCCTCCGCCGAGCTGATATCGCCGTATTTCGTAGAGGCGGTGATCTGCCCCGGCTACGAGCCCGCCGCGCTGGAGATCCTCTCCCGCAAGAAGAACATACGCCTGCTGAGGACCAACTCCCCCATAGGCCCCGCCCACAAGGGCCCGGAGCACAGGATGAAGAAGGTCAGGGGGGGCCTGCTGGTGCAGACCGACGGCTCCGCCGACATCGGGCCGGGCGGCCTCAGGACGGTCACCAGGCGCGCGCCCACCGAGGAGGAGACCGCGGCCATGCTGTTCGCGTGGAAGCTCGCCAAGCACGTGACCTCCAACGCGGTGGTGTACGTCAAGGGCGAGAGGGCGGTCGGCATAGGCGCGGGCCAGATGAGCCGCGTGGACTCCGCCAGGATAGCCACCATGAAGGCCAACGAGCCCACGGAGGGCTCCGTGATGGCCTCGGACGCGTTCTTCCCGTTCAGGGACGGGGTCGACGAGGCCGCCGGGGCGGGCGTGACCGCGATAATCCAGCCCGGGGGCAGCATAAGGGATCAGGAAGTCATAGACGCGGCCGACGAGCACGGCATGGCCATGGTCTTCACGGGCCGCCGCGTGTTCAGGCACTGACCCGTCAGAGGTCCAGGTCCACGAAGGCGGGCTTGCCCTCCGCCTTCCTCTTCATGTGCCCGCCGGGCCCCCCGCGGGCCACCCGGGCCTTCTCCATGCATTCTTCGGAATCGCAGACGAAGGCCGCGAACGCTATGTGTGCGCACGGCCCGCCGCAGAACTCGCACCTGTGTTCGCCGAGGTCTATCGCCATGGCCCCCCCTCTCAGTGGAAGGTTATAAACCTGTCTCCGCGCCGCCCGGCGCGGTCTCCCTCCAGTCCCTGCCGTGGACGGACGGGGCTCTGCGCGCCTCCTGCGGGGGAGCCGCGCCGCCCGGCGCGGCCTCGACAGGGGCCGCCTCCCTCCCCGGGGCGACGGGCCCGTCGGTGACGTCCATGGAGTAATGGACGGCCCTGGGCGAGTGCGTGAGCGCACCCATGGATATGATGTCGGCGCATGCGGCGTACTCGGCTATGTTCTCCGGGGTTATGTTCCCGGAAGCCTCTATCCTCACGCGCCCGTCTATGGCCCTGGCGAGGTCCCTGAGGGTCCTCGTCTCGCGCGGGCCCATGTGGTCCGCCATGATGACGTCCACCCCGCGCTTGGCGGCCATGATGCCGTCCCTCACGGTGGAGACCTCTATCTCCACCTTGATCCCCTTGGGTATCCCGCCCAGGGCGGAAAGGGCCGCCGCGACCCCCCCGCAGGCGGCTATGTGGTTGTCCTTGGCCATGGCCATGTCGTAGAGCCCGTCGCGGTGGGGCCACCCGCCCCCCAGGGCGATCGCCTTCTTTTCGAAGCGCCTGAACCCCGGGGTGGTCTTCCTGGTGCCTGCGACCACCGCCGTCCCGCCCGCGGCCTTTATGATCGCGTTCATGTCGGACGCCATCGTCGCTATGCCGCTCATCCTCATGAGGAAGTTGAGGGCGGTCCTCTCGCAGGCGAGCATGCCCCTGAGGGGGCCGCTCAGCCCGATCACGGCGGAGCCGCGGGCCACCCTGTCCCCGTCGCGGGCCAGGGGCTCGGCGCGCACCCCCATGAGGGCGAAGACGCCGCAGGCCTCCTCTATGCCCGCCGCGACCGCGTCCTCCTCGCACGTTATGACGCCGTACCCGTCTGTGTCCGGGACGAGCGCGGCCGACGTCACGTCGCCCGCGCCCAGGTCCTCGTCAAGGTACGGCCTCAGGTCCATGTCATACTTCCAATTCGAATTCCTTCCCGAGCTCCGGGAGGATCACGTTGTAGTCCTGCAGGTCCGGCAGCAGGAGGTCGCGGGACTCGGAGTGCATGATGACCACGTTCTCCGGGTCGCACTTCCTCACGAAGCGCACGAGCTCGTCGTGGCCGGCGTGGGCGGAGAAGTCGAACTTCTGGACCTCGCAGCTCACCTTGACGACCTCGCCGTCTATGGCCATGCAGCCCTGCTCCATCAGCATCCTGCCGTTGGTGTCCTCGGCCTGGTACCCAACCAGCAGGATAGCGCTCTTGGGGTCGTCCTTCAGCTCCCTTATGTATCCCAGCACGGGCCCGCCGTCCAGCATGCCGCCGGTGGTGACTATGACCTGCCCCTTGGCGGCGTGCCTCCTCATGTCCGAGCCGCGGACCTCCGAGAAGGCGCGCTTGGCGGACTTGAGGGCCCTGGGGTCCCTGACGTACTCCGGGTACTGCATGAACAGGCCCGTGACGGACCTCCCCATGCCGTCGACCCACGCGTCGTAGCCCATGTCCTTCAGCACGAGCATGACCTCCTGGGTCCTCCCGACGGCGAAGCACGGTATTATCGCGGTCCCGCCGCGGGACACGACCTCGTCCACCTTGGCGATGAACTTGGCGGCGGACTCCTTCCTCGGGGGGTGGTTCCTCCCGCCGTAGGTGCCCTCTATGAACAGGTTGGCGCACTTGACAGGCTTCGCCCCGCGGACCAGCCTCTGGTCGGCGGTGTGTATGTCCCCGGTGTAGAGGGTGCTGGTGTCGCAGGCGAACTCGAACATGGCCGCCCCGGGCACGTGGCCCGCGGAGTGGAAGGTGACCTCCATCTTGCCGAGGTCGGCGGTGTCGCCGAAGGTGAACGGCACGACGTTCTCCATCGTGCGCTTCACGTCCCTGGCGGTGTAGGGCTCGTTGTACCCCTCCGCCTGGGCTATCTTCAGGCTGTCGAACATCATGAGCTCGGAAACCTCCGCCGACAGCGGGGTGGTGAAGAGCTCGCAGCCGTCCCTCCCGCACACCGCGGGGACCATCCCGCAGTGATCCAGGTGGCAGTGCGTCAGGAAGAGGTGGTCCACCCTGGGCGCCTCCATCGGGTACTCCGGAGGCTTCGACGGGCTCATCCCGTATTCCACGAGCAGGGTCTTGCCCGCTCCCTCGATGGTCATCCCCATGCGGCCGACGACGTCGGCTCCCCCCAAGAATTTGAATTTCATTCGCATTAATCCTATCTCCTTTTTCTCGTATCCCTAACCTGCGGATCGCGCAGGATTTTGTGAAAAGAAGGCGCGTTCCGCCCCTCCTTCGACAGTGATGGTGATCCCGTCAAGCGCGGGGCATGTCAGCATGGCCCGCTCCGGTCGCCCACGGTTATCTCGTATCCCTATATTTAATTTCCTAGTCCCACGCGCGGAGCCGCGCACGAGCCCCCGATATGGCCGGCGCGCCGCCCGCAACTCGCTCATCGCGCCCTGTGGGTCTATCGCCCCCGGGGCGTGTTCGATGCGAAACTACAAAAATAGGTACGTGCCTGTACGGCCCATGAGCGCGGTATCTGAAAAAGGCAAAGTCACAGGCGCGATCGGCATATCGGCGGCCGCCGTGTACGGACTGGCCCTCGTTCTGACCATAATGACGACCGATGGGTTCTCCATGGGCAGCAACAGGATAGAGCTGCTTTTCAGCGAGGATTACTATTCCTACGGATGCATCGCGGCGGGCCTGCTCCTGACCGCGTTCGGCGTCGCCCTGACGGTGTTCGGATCCGGTCCCAGGACGTTCATAGGGACCGTCCGCGGCGCGCTCGTGGCCCTGGCGGGAGTCCTGCTGGCGGTCATGGGCGTAACCAACGGGGAGCACTCCGAGGCGACGTGGATGCTCATAGCCGCGCTGATACTCACCGCCGCGGCGGACGCGGCGTACGACTGGGTGGTGGACATGAAGCTGTCCATAGCCATCTCCGTGGTCTTCCTGGCGCTCCTGGCGGGCGGCGCGTACGCCAGCCGGTCCACCAACGACATCGGCGGGTTCATGCTCGCCCTGTTCGCGGTTCTCTGGGTGGTCTACCTCGGGCTCATGGCGCTCGCCCCGGTGGAGGACCGCGCCCCGTCCAAGGCCAAGGCGGGGCAGAAGAAGGGCGCGAAGGCCCAGGACGCCCCTAAGAAGAACGGCCCCGCCCCTCGCCCGTACCCTGCGAAGAAGGCCGAGCCCGCCAAGAAAGAGGCGGCCCCCAAGAAGGAGGCCCCGAAGCCCGAGGAGGCCAAGAAGGAGGCCCCGAAGGCGCAGCCCAAGATCCAGGCTCCCAAGAGGGAGGAGCCGGCCCAGGCCGCCCCCAAGAGGGAGGAGGCCAAGAAGGAGCCGCCCAAGCTGAAAGTCATGAGCTCCAGGGACGCGAACGCCGTCAAGACGCACGCGATGAGGGAGAAGCAGGAGGAGCCGGCCCAGGCCGCCCCCGCGCCCGAACCCGTCCAGGAACCCGTCCAGGAACCCGCGCCCGAGCCGGCGCCGGAGCCCGCGCAGGCCCCCGAGCCGATCCCGGAGCCGATAGCCGAGCCCGTTCCCGAACCCGCGCCCGAGCAGATCCAGGAGCCCGAGCCGATCCCGGAGCCGATAGCCGAGGAGCCGGTCCCCGACCAAGAGGCAGAGCCTGCCCAGGCCGAGGACGAGGAGTTCGAGATCGAGCCCGAGACTCCCGATGCCCTCCTCCGCCGCGCCACCTGGAACAAGGGCCTGAGGTGCAGGAGGGACTATGGGGAGCACCAGATACCCATAGCCTTCGTGAAGGGAAAGGTCGCGGTCTATGTGACCCCCGGGCCCGTCGAATCCCCGGAGGACGACGTCCTCAGGGGCGAGGGATGGACCGTCCTGCGCTACGCCGAGGGCGACATCTCCGACGGCAAGGAACAGGCCGACGAGATCAACAAGGCGGTCAAGGCCAACATAAAGGCGGAGGCCGCCGCCAAGAAGAGAAAGAAATGAGCACCGAAACGCCCTTCCAAACCACTTTCTGAATCCTGGAGGCTGAGATGGGAAAGCGCGCGCTGGGAACCGGGATGCGCTCCGCGCTGGGCGGATGGGGCGGGGTTTACGACCCCAAGCTGGCGCTGGCCTTCTGCCTCGCGCTGTCCGCCGTGCTCTGGTGGATCCCCGTCCTGGGGGCCGCCACCGCGGGATACGTATGCGGGCGCAAGGCGGGCTCGGTCACGCTGGGGACGGCGTGCTCCGCCGCCGCGGGAGCGATCGTCCTGGGCGCGGTCTCCGCCGCCTCCGCCATAACGGGCGGCGCGCCCTATCTGGACCCGTTCTATTCGTCCGGGAGCCTGGACCTGTCCAACCTAGGGGTCACGGTCGCGTTCGGCTTCGTCGGGGGCGTCCTGTCGAGGCAGGCCCGCAAGGAGACGGCCGACCTCCTGGCGGCCGGCGCGTGCGACTTCGCCGTGCGCCCCGCCGCCAGGTCCATCGCGCTGCACCGCAGGGGCAAGGCCCTCGGGTTCGAGAGCTTCGAGGACTGCATGGCGTCCCAGGCGATGTCCGTCAACCGGAACCCGGGCTCCACCAGGGAGCCCGCCGGCTCCGCCAGGCGCGACGCTCCCGGCGGGCCCGACCACGAGGCCGCCTCCCCGCGCGCCTCCGGCCCGCAGTACACCCCCACGAGGTCGGGGGAGGGCAGGAGCCCCTTCTCGGACATCCTGGAGAGGCAGGGCGGGAAGCGCTGATCCCGCGCGCGATGGCGCGAGCGCACAGCGCGCCTCCGCCCCTTTAGTCTTAAAAAAGGAAGGCTTTTAATACGGACAGCCTATGGAGGTACGAAGAGGCTGATTGAATTTGTTTTGCTCCGCGTGTGGCTCGATGATGTTTCCCAAGGGGGGCGCTTATGTCTGCAATTCTTGCGGCAAGACCATGGAGGCCGAGAAGAAGCAGGCTTTCGTGACCAAGCTGGAGGACAAGGAGACGACCGTGATACACAGGGAGGAGGCGGTCCTGCCCAAGACCAGGATAGCCTGCCCCCAATGCAGCCACAGCGAGGCTTTTTTCATAATCAGGCAGACCCGCGCGGCGGACGAGCCTGAGACGAGGATATACCGCTGCTGCAAGTGCAGCCACAGCTGGAGAGAGTATTGATCGCGGGAGGTGCGGACATGTTCAAAGCAGAGATAAAATCCGAGACGCTGAAGGGGCTCGTCGGCGTGATATCGACCATCGTGGACGAGGTCAAGCTGAACGTCGCGCCCGGCGGCATAAAGCTGAGGGCGATGGATCAGGCCCACGTCGCCATGATCGAGCTCGAGGCGGGGGCGAAGGCGTTCGAGTCTTACTCCGCGGACGAGATGGAGCTCGGGGTGGACCTGGACAAGATAAAGGCGGTCATAAAGCTGTCAGTGGCGGGCGATCTGATATCCATGGAGCTCGACGAGGCGAAGAGGAGGCTCGTGTTCAAGGTGGGCAGCATCACCCGCTCCATGAGCCTGATAGAGCCCTCCGGGATCGCGGTCCCGAAGGAGCTGAACCTCAGCCTGCAGTCCAGCGCGGACCTGGAGGTCGACCTGCTCCAGAAGGGCACCCGCGCGTCCGAATCCATATCGGACTACGTGCTGGTGACCCTCGGCGAGGATTCATTCGAGATGGCCTGCGTCGGAGACACCGACGAGGCCAGGATGAGGGTGGACAAGAAGGACCTGGCCGGGTTCGAAGTCCCCGAGCCCGCCGGCAACCTGTATCCGCTGGACTACTTCGCCAACGTCGTGAAGGCGATACCATCCGGCACGCTAGTGAGGCTGGAGGAGGACGAGGGCCGCCCTCTCAGGATAAGGTTCTCGATGGCCAACGGGGAAGTCAAGGTGGCGTACATACTCGCCCCCAGGATAGAGAACGACTGAGCTTCGAGTGAGACCATGGGGCGCGGCATCAGAGAGCTGGAGGAGAAAGCGGGCCTTCTCAGGCGCGACGTCATCGAGATGACCACCGAGGCGGGCTCCGGCCACCCCGGCGGCTCCCTCTCTTCCGCGGACCTCCTGGCCGCCCTGTATTTCGAGGTCATGAGGCACGACCCGTCCGATCCCGGATGGGACGGCCGCGACAGGTTCGTCATGTCGAAGGGCCACGCCGCGCCCGCGCTGTACGCCGCGCTCGCCGAATCCGGGTACTTCCCCCGGGAGGAGCTGCTCACGCTCAGGAAGCTGGGCTCCCGCCTGCAGGGGCACCCCGTGCGCGGGAAGACCCCCGGCGTGGAGATGTCCACCGGGTCCCTGGGGCAGGGGCTCAGCATGGCGTGCGGGATCGCCCTGGCGGCCAAGCTGGACGGTAAGGATCACAGGACGTTCTGCCTCCTCGGCGACGGGGAGCTCCAGAGCGGGCAGAACTGGGAGGCGGCGATGTTCGCGCGCCATCACCGCCTGAGCCGCCTGACCGCCTTCGTGGACCGCAACAGGCTCCAGATAAACGGGCTCACGGAGGACAACATGTCCCTGGACCCGCTGCCGGAGAAATGGCGCGCGTTCGGCTGGAACGTCATAATCATAGACGGCCACGACATGGCGCAGATCCTCGAGGCCTGTCGCAAGTCCGGCCTGTCCGAGAGGAACCCCACGGTCGTCATAATGCACACGGTCAAAGGCAGGGGAGTGTCGTTCATGGAGAACAACCCGGAGTACCACGGCAAGGTATGCAAGCCGGGGGAAGAGGCCGAATCCGCCCTGGCGGAGCTCGGGAGGCGGCGCATATGAAAGAGCTGGCGTCCCGCGACTATTACGGGAAGGCGCTCGCAGACCTGGCGGCGGACAGGGACATAGTCGTCCTGGACGCCGACCTGGCGGAGTCCACGAAGGCGTCCGAGTTCAGGAAGGTCGCGCCCGAGAGGTTCATAGAGGCGGGCATAGCCGAGCAGGACATGATCGGCGTGGCCGCTGGCCTGGCGGCCTCCGGCAAGACCGTGTTCGCGTCCACGTTCGCCGTCTTCGGCAGCGGGAGGTGCTGGGAGCAGATACGCCTGGCGGTCGCGTACCCCAGGCTCAACGTCAAGATAGTCACGACCCACAGCGGGATAAGCGTGGGCGAGGACGGGGCGTCCCACCAGGCCCTGGAGGACCTGGCCATAATGAGGGCCCTGCCCAACATGACCGTCGTGTCGCCGGCGGACGCGCACGAGGCGTACGCCGCCACCAAGGCGATAGCGGCGTTCGACGGCCCCGTCTACATGAGGCTGGGGAGGGCGAAGTTCCCGGTGGTCACCGAGGAGGGCGCGGAGTTCAAGATAGGGGTCGCGACGGTCCTCAGGAGAGGGGCGGACGTCACGCTGGTGGGGACCGGCCAGATGGTCGCCCGCTGCCTGGAGGCGGCGGAGGCCCTGGAGGCGGAGGGCGTGGACGCCGAGGTCATAAACATGTCCACCGTCAAGCCCCTGGATTCCGTCGCGCTGTTCGAATCGGTGTCCAAGACCGGGTGCGCGGTCACCGCCGAGGAGCACAGCGTCATAGGCGGGCTGGGATCGGCCGTGGCGGAGTTCCTGTCCTGCGAGCTCCCGTCCCCGGTAACGATGATAGGCACCCGCGACACCTTCGGGGAGTCCGGCGCGCCTCCCGCCCTCATGGAGAGATACGGCCTGACCGCAGAATGCATAAAGGCCGCGGCCATAAGGTCCATAGGGATGAAAAAGGAGCCGATCAGATGAAGATATTCATAGACACAGCGAACCTCGACATGATCAGGGAGATAAACAGCTGGGGCGTCCTCGACGGAGTGACCACCAACCCCAGCCTCATAGCGAAGGAGGGCACGACCACGCCCGCGAGGGTCAGGGAGATCGCGGCGATCGTCGACGGCCCCATATCCGCGGAGGCGATGTCCATGGACGCGGAGTCCATGATAAGGGAGGGCAGGGAGCTGGCCGCGATACACCCGAGCATAAACGTCAAGCTCCCCATGTGCGTCGACGCCCTCAAGGCGACCAAGGTGCTGTCGTCCGAGGGGATCGACGTGAACATGACCCTCATATTCTCTCCCAACCAGGCGCTGCTCGCCGCCAAGGCGGGCGCGAGGTACGTCTCCCCGTTCGTCGGGAGGCTGGACGACATAGGGTCCTACGGGTGCGACATGCTCGCGCAGACCGTGGACGTCGTCAGGGACTACGGGTTCGAGACCGAGGTCATCGCGGCCAGCATAAGGGGCCCGGTCCACGTCATGGAGGCGGCCGCCGCGGGGTGCCACATAGCCACCATCCCGTACGACGTCCTGAAGCAGATGGTCTCCCACCCCAAGACGGACGAGGGGATAAAGAAGTTCATAGCGGACTACGAGAAGTCCAAGAGATGACATGCGCGACGCAGTCGTCGTCGGCGCGGGGCCCGCCGGGACGAGGGCCGCCGCCCTCCTCGCCAGAGACGGGCGCGACGCGCTGGTGATAGAGGCGCGCGAGCGCCCCGGGAGGCCGGTGCAGTGCGCCGGGCTCATCAGCCCAGAGACCGCCGAGATGTCCGGGGTGCGCCCCGACGCCCTCGGCGAGGTCACCGGGGCGGACGTGCACTTCCCCGGCGGCGGATGCTACCGCATAAGGCGGGACAGGGTCATGGCCATCGCCGTCGACAGGGCCGAGCTCGATTCGGACATGGCGGACGCGGCGGCCGCCGCCGGCGCGGAGATATGTTGCGGAGAGAGGTATCTGGGTCATTCGGTATCCGGAGGGGCGGCGGCCGTGAGGTCGCAGTCCCGCGAGATATCCGCCCGCATCGTCGTCGGCGCCGACGGGCAGGGCTCCGCCGTGGCCGCTTCCCTCGGGGACAACGGTCCCAGGGAGTATCTGAGGGGGATCCAGGTCGACGTGCGCCAGAAGCCCCGCGAGAGCGGGGTCATGTCCATGTGGCTCGGGTCGGAGGTGGCCCCCGGCTTCTTCGGCTGGGAGATCCCCATAGGCGACATGGTCCGCGTGGGGCTGTGCGTCGCGCCCGGATCCCCTCCCCCCTGCGAGTACCTGGGCCCGCTCCTCAGGAGGGCGGGCCTGGACGGGCGCGAGATCGCCGCGAAGTATTCCGGCAAGATCCCCCTGGGCGGGAGGAGGGCCACTTACGGGGACGGGGTCCTGCTCATAGGGGACGCGGCGGGGCAGGTCAAGCCCGTGTCCGGCGGGGGGCTGTTCCCCGCGTTCAAGGCCGCCCCCATCTTGGCGGACGTCGCCGGGTCCGCTCTGGACTCCGGCAGGCTCTCCGCATCCGGCCTGTCGGAGTACGAGAGGCGCTGGAAGAGGGAGCTGGGCGGGGAGATGCGCGCGGGCTACGCGATCAGGAGGGCTTTCAAGAGGATGTCCGACGCGGGGCTGGACGGGATGCTCCCCGTGTTGGAGGCGCGCGGCGCCCGCCGCGCCATGGCGGAGATCGAGATAGACAGGCCCAGCAGGGCGATGCTGGCGGTCCTGAGGGACCCCGTCGCGCTCGCCCGCGCGGCGCCCGCGGTGCTGAGGGCGCTGATATGAGGACGGTCAGGCAGGCGCTGGTCCCCTCCTCGGAGGCGTCCAGGGCCATACCGGAGATGATGTCCAGGGGGATAGCCGACAGGTCCGCCAAGATAAGCGGGGACGGGGCCTTCAGGAGGGTCCCGGTCGCGGAGGGGAGGGAGGCGGACGCGGAGGCGATGGGCTACGCCCTGGCGGAGGGCCCCGCCCACTCCCTGGGGCGCGCGTCCCCCCAGGAGCGCATCCTGGAGGCGTTCTCCGACGTGGACGGGGCGGAATCGTTCCTGCCGATGAGGTGGGAGACCGTGGGGGACGTGGCCATAATCAAGGCGGGGGCGGTCCCGCCGGGTCTGAAGGGCCGCGTCGGCAGGACGTACGCCGAGATCCTCGGGGCGAAGGCGGTGTGCTCGGACTCCTCCGGGGTCTCCGGGGAGCTCAGGAGGCCCAGCATGGAGGTGCTCTACGGGAGCGACGCGAAGTCCGTCAGGACGGAGAACGGCATAAGGTACGGGTTCGACGCGACCAAGGTCATGTACGCCTCCGGGAACACGGCGGAGAGGGCCAGGATGGGCGGGCTGGACTGCTCCGGGGAGACCGTCGTGGACATGTTCGCGGGCATAGGGTACTTCACCCTGCCGATAGCCAGGTTCGCGGGCGCCAGGAGGGTGTTCGCGTGCGAGAAGAACCCCGAATCCTACGGGTTCCTTCTGGAGAACATAAGGCTGAACGGCGTGGGGGGGACCGTGATCCCCGTCCTCGGAGACAACCGCGGCATGCCGGGGAAGGGGTTCGCGGACAGGATAGTCATGGGGTACGTCCAGAGCACCCGCCTGTTCCTGCCCAAGGCGCTGGAGATGATAAGGCCCGGAGGGGTGATCCATTATCACGACACCCTCCCGTCCGACGGGATCGAGGCGGAGGTCGGGGCGATATTCGAGCGGGCGTGCGGGGGCGGCTTCGAGATCGAGAGGCTGGCGGAGGTCAAGTCGTTCGCGCCGCGCGTGTCCCACTGCGTGGCCGACGTGCGCGTGCTCAGACCGACTCGCCGGAGCTGAGGGCGGTCAGCAGGGTGTTCATGCGCTCGCGGTAGCCCTCCCCGTCCGCGTCGGCCACGGCCTTGGCGAACGGGGCCAGGAACTCCGCGAAGCCCTTCTCGTCCCCCGTGAGCCTCGCGCCCGCATCCTCGCCCAGGGCGTACAGGAAGGCGGCGTAGAGTGCCTTGGTCTTCCTGTCCCTCATGGCCTCCCCTTCCCTCGCCCTGACCATCTCCGCCCCGCCCACCTTGGCCGCCTTGGCAAGGGAGTCGGCGAGCCTGGTCATCGGCCCAGGCTTCTTGAACTCCGGCAGCCTGGACGCTACGCCCGCGGATATGAACGCGGCGTGGGCCTCCCTGAGAGCCTGGGACGGCGGCGACTTCGGCTTCTCCCTGTACGCGTCCGCCGCCTCTTTGGACGTCCTGGCCGCGATCAGCCCCCTCCAGCCGTCGTCCCAGAGCGCGGCGAGCGCCTCGGAGGTCTTGCCCGCCTTGACGACGACGGACGCGCCCGCGGACGACAGGAACGCCCTCAGGGCGTCCTTCTCGTCGTCCGGCCCCGCCAATGCGCCCACGAACGCCTCCGCGTCCGAGCCGTAGTTCTTGGAGCCTATGACGTACGTGGCGACGCCCCCGCTCTTGAGCGATCCCAGCTTGTCCCTCTTGACGCTCTGGATCAGGGCGCGGTCGGTGATCTCGCCCCTCAGGTACCTCTTCAGGTCGTCTCCCGAGATCCTCTCGGTGCCGCTCTCCCCGGACGAGTGGTACGCGTGGAGCACGGACACGTCTATGTCGTCCAGCGGGTCCACGGCGCACAGCCTGGACAGCAGGTATTGGATCGTGGACGCGTCCCTGGCGCAGTCCTCGCATATGGATATGCGCCTGCCGGACGACTTTATGGCCACGACGAGCCTCAGCGCGCCACCGTGCCCGCACTCCAGGCCGTCGTCCTTGAACTCGTAGGGGGATTCCCAGAAGGATTCGAACAGATAGTCGTCGGGCATGTTGGGGCTGTCGGAGCACACCAGCCCGTCGCTGAAGGAGTACAGGTGGAGCTTGTTCTTCTTGATGAACGCGTTATAGTACAGCAGGCGGAGCTTCGGGTCGCTGTAGTACTGGCACCCGATGAGCTTGTCGACCCCCACGGTGCCCCTGACGGCGTAGGACACCTTCTCCCCGCCTATGGTGGCGGTGGCCAGCATGGGTATCTTGCCGGCGGCGCACAGGGATATCGTCCCGGCGTACGCCTTGACGAGGTCGTCGGACCCCTTGGACGCGAGCCTCATGAGCGCGTCAGGGTCGCCGCGGTGCCTGGCCATCCCGTCGATGTCCTTGAAGGTCTTGTCGAAGAGGCATTTCCGGCATCCGCCCGCGCACATGGGCCTGAGCAGCCCCGGGTCTGCCGCGAGCTCCCTGGAGCGGGCGAGGATGTCCTCCTCCAGCCTCTTCGGGGTCTGTTTCACCCCTCTCATCCTCAGGCGCTTCTTCTCCGCCATGCCATCCGCTAAAGCGTTCAATCGTAAATATCATTCCACGGCCCGACTATGCGCAGCGAGGCCCGTTCCGACAGCGGGCTCGCGCGCATCCGGATCCGAGCCGCGGGGAGTCCCAGCGGGGAACCCGTTTATCATGTGGCGCGGCGGCCGGCGCGATCGGATCAGAGGCGAATGCGGGCGAATCTAGCCGCTCCGAGGTCATAGGGCGCGCAGCCTATATCCGGATGAGAAATATGAAAAAGTGAGCCGCCCCAGCATGCCAGCTAGCAAGTTTCTCTGCACGGTCTTACGCCCGGTCGGCACAGAACGGGAACCAGGCCCGCCACCCCGCGCCATATGATTGCAGATCGAAGGAATACTTAATCTTTTTTGCAGGACGGGTAGGGGGCCGGGATCGGCCCGCCCCCGAGAGGGGCGGGCCTAGCGCTCACGGCTCCACATAGCCCCATATGACCGTGCACCTTGTGTTGTTCCAGTTGGGGGCCCAGTTCGGCGGCGCACTCCCCGCCCCGGGGTCGGCCGTGCCCGTCTTTATGACCATTCTTATGGAGCAGTCCTGGAACACGCCCGGTCCGACGAAAGACATCTCTCTGGCGGGTATGATGACCTCGCTCAGATTTATGTCGTTTTGGAACGCCCCGTTTCCGATGCTCGTCACGCTGGAGGGCAGGGAGACCGTCCCCGATAGGGCGGTGCAGTATATGAACGCGCCCGCCCCCAGGGTCGTCAGGTTGGAGCCGGCGGCGAAGGACAGGCTCGTGATCCCCGTTTTCCCGAACGCCCTCACGCCTATCGAGGCCACGCTGGACGGTATCGACAGCGGCGCGGTCATCTGGGCGCATTCGAAGAATGCGTTGTCCCCGATGACCTCCACGCCGCTGGGGATGGACACCCCTGTGAGCCCGGTCATGTAGAACGCATAGCTCCCTATGCTCTTCAGGCTCGACGGCAGGGAGACCGACCTCAGGCTAGCGCATTCTGAGAAGCAGCGCTCCGCGACGGCAGTCGCGCCCGACGGGATGGAGACGCTCTCCAACCCGGATTTCGCGAACGCCCATGCCCCAATGACGGTCGCCTTGGGCATCGAGACGCTCTTCAGCCCGGAGCAGTCCGTGAACGCCCTCTCTCCTATGGTATTCGCGTTAGGCAGGGACATCTCGGAGAGGGACGCGCAGCTGGCGAACGCGCGCGCCCCGAGACTCGTCGCGCCGGGGATGCTCGCGGATCCGAGCGCGGAGCAGCTCAGGAACGCCTCGTCCCCGATGACTGCCGCGCCCGGCAGGGATATGGATTCGAGCCTGTAGCAGTAGCTGAACGCCCTCGCGCCGACGGACGCGATCGATCCGGGCGCGTCGATGGAGGTCATGTTCGCGCAGCCGCTGAACGCATCGGCCCCGATGGACGAGATCTTCCTGCCGAGATAGTATTCCTGTATCACGACGGATCCCGTCGTGGACGCGGTCCCCTTGTATGCCGCGCCGCCCTCGTACTTCAGGAACATCGTCCCCTCCCAGTACGCGTAGAGCGTCAGATCCCCCGGGTTGCTCCAGACCCCGCTCTGGGGCTGCCTCGCCACGTTGGCGCCGTCCTCGGATCCGACGGCGTAGTTGACCCCGCCCTCTTTGAGGAACCACCCTCCGAAGCGGTACGGCGCCCTGGCCGGGTCCGGGATGGAGTACTCCTGGCCCATGCGGACGCCCATGGTCTGCGGCGCCCCCTCCACGGACGCGGTCGGGAAGCGGAGCGTTATCGTGTACTCTTTCCCCTCCCATTTGGCGTACAGGGTCACGTTGGAGGTCACGGTATCGGCGGAGAAGTCCCACTCCCGCGAGCATTCCGCGTCCTTGAACCATCCATCGAAGCTATACCCCTCCCTCTCCGGGCTCTGCGGGGCGGGCACCAGCGAATCGCGCGCCAGCCCCTTCGCGCTGGGCACCGGCGTCCCGCCGCGGCTGTCGAAGGTCGCCGTGTACGTCGGCGGGCGCGGAGTCCCGCTGACGGCGGCCCACTTCGCGTACAGCGTGAGGTCCTCCTCGACGACGTCGCTCATGAAGTCCCACTCGGTCGCGCACTCGATCTCCCTGAACCACCCCTCGAAGGAGTAGCCGCTCCTCGACGGCGGGGCGGGCTCGGCGGCTATGGATCCCTCCCGCACGGTCTGGGAGCGCACGGCGGATCCCCCTCTGGAATCGAAAGCCACTATGTGATCGCCCGGGAGGGCCTCGGGAGGCTCCTCCTCATCTTCTTCCTCGGCGATCGGCGGCTCCCCAGCCCCCCCCCCTCCGGAGGACAGCGCCAGCGCGATAGCCGCGGCGGCCGCCAGCAGGATGATCGCGAGGATTGCCGCGCGCCTCTTCCTGTCTCCGTCTCCTCTCTCTTCGTCGTTCATGTGCCCCACCGTTTGATTCTATGTAGCGGGGCTCGCGGTCCGCGTATATTTATGTTCGCGACCGCGCGCCCGTCCGCGCCCTGCGAGAAATCGCGCGCCTTACCAATATTGTACGGATGCGGCCGGTCTATATCCAATGGGGCTCCCCGCTCCCCAGGGGCCACGGAGCCCAGGCGCAGCCTCGTCATGTATATAACCGCACAGCCCATCCCGCATGCCGTGACGGGAATAGCGGACGCGGCGGCGGCCATAAGGGACATGAGGATACGGGGCGCGGGCAGGATCGCCCGCGCCGGGGCGGAGGCGATAGGGAGCTTCGCCAGGGGATACGGCGGATCGTCCCTGGAGGAGTTCCTGAGGGACCTGGACGGCGCGAAGGCGGAGATCCTCGCCTCCAGGCCCACGGCGGTGTCGCTCTGGAACGGGGTCTGCGCCAGCGCCGCGGGCGCATACGGCGCGGCGACCCTCGGGGAGGCGCTGGAGGCGGTCGCCTCAGGGGCAGACCGATTCATAGAATCGTCCTCCCGCGCGGTGGAGGCGATATCGGAGATAGGGGCGCGGAGCGTGTCCGACGGCGACACGGTCCTGACCCATTGCAACAGCAGCGCGGCGGTGGGGGTCCTCATCGAGGCGCACAGGCGCGGGAGGTCGTTCAAGGCGTACGCCACCGAGACCCGCCCGTGGAGGCAGGGGCTCGTCACCGCCAGGGAGCTGGCCGCAGCGGGCGTGGACGTGACCCTCATAGCGGACAGCGCGGCGCGCCACGTCATGAAGCGGGTCGACCGCGTCTTCGTGGGCGCGGACACGGTCATGTCGGACGGGTCCGTGGTGAACAAGATAGGCACGTCCCAGATAGCGGCGGCCGCCAGGGACTTCGGGGCGGACTTCGCGGTGTGCGCGGAGACGTACAAGTTCTCGCCCAAGACCGTCTCGGGGGAGCCCGTGCCCATAGAGGAGAGGGACGGGGGCGAGCTGGCGAAGGCGGGGGAGGTCCCCCCGTCGGTGAAGATATACAACCCTGTGTTCGACGTCACGCCCCCCGGGGACGTGTCCCGCCTCATAACCGAGGAGGGGGTCATGCACCCGTCGGCGGCATACTCCGTCCTGCTGAGGCGGTTCGGAGCGGGGGCGGCAGGCCTCGGAGGGATAACATGAGATCGTATTCATACATGCATCTGGGGGAGCCCGCGGACGCGGGCTCCCACGTGGTGTGCAGGTACCGCGTGACCACGGACCTGCCAATCGAGAAGGCGGCCGAGGCGCTCGCGGCGGAGCAGTCCACCGGGACGTGGACGGGGATATCCACCCTGGACGACTCCGTCTTCAGGAGGTACGGCGCGAAGATAACCTCCATAGAGGGGGACATGGTGGAGATAGCGTACCCGGAGGAGGACTTCAGCATAGAGGTGGGCGGGGTGCCGCAGATCCTGAGCGTGATAGCCGGGAACCTGTTCGGGCTGGAGTCCCTGCGCGGGGTGAGGCTGGAGGACGCCTCGTTCCCGCCTGGGATCATGAAGAAGTACAAGGGCCCCAGGTTCGGGGCCGGCGGGCTGAGGGAGATCCTCCGCCGCCCGGAGAAGCCGCTGGTCGGGACCATAGTGAAGCCGAAGATAGGGCTCTCCCCCAAGGAGACCGCCGCCTACGTGTACGAGGCGGGCGCGGGCGGGCTGACCAACAGCAAGGACGACGAGACCCTCGTCGACCAGAGGTTCTGCCCCATAGAGGAGAGGACCAAGGCGGTGGCGGAGTCGCTGGACCGCCTGAGCGAGGAGGGGCACGAGATGCTCCACGCCATAAACATAAGCACCGGCGGCGACAGGATCCTGGACCTCGCCGAGGACGCGGCCTCGTGGGGCGCGAGGCAGGTTATGATCGACGTCATGACCTGCGGGTTCGCCGCGGTGCAGGCGGTCGCCGAGAGCGACAGGGTCAAGGTCCCGGTGCACGTCCACAGGACCATGCACGGGGCGTTCACGAAGGACCCGCTGCACGGCATATCCATGCTGCCCATAGCCAAGCTGGTCAGGATGTGCGGCGGGGACGCGCTGCACATAGGCACCCTGGGCGCGGGAAAGATGGCCGGTGGGTCCGGGGACCGCTCCAGCCTGGGCGCGTGCCTGGGCGCGGGCCCGCACAGGGCGGTCATGCCGGTGGCGTCCGGCGGGGTCCACCCCGGGATCGTCGGCGACATAGTCGCGGAGTCCGGGATGGACGTGCAGATACAGGCCGGAGGGGGCGTCGCCGGGCACCCCGGGGGCGTGAGGAAGGGCGCCGCGGCCATGATCCAGGCGGCGGACGCCGCGTTCCTGGGGATACCGGCGGCGGAATACGCCCGGACGCATCCGGAGCTGCAGGCCGCGCTAGACAGGTGGGGTTCGAGATGAAGATAAGGGCTAGGTTCCTGGACATAAGCGCGGAGCCGCTCGCGCTGATGCATGCGGAGGACGCGGCGAAGATAGGCGCGAAGGACAACGACCGCGTGAAGATAGACGCGAAGGCGTCCACCACGGCGCTGCTGAACGTATCGGACACGTTCGGGTCCCCGGGGGAGGTCATCCTGTCGGGGGTCCTGAGGAGGAAGATCGCCGCGGAGGACGGCGACGAGGTGGGCGTGTCGTACGCCAGCAACCCCGAGTCGGTCAGGAGCATCCGCCGGAAGATGGACGGGGAGGCCCTGTCCAGGGAGGAGATCTCCGCCATAGTCCGGGACATACTGGAGGGCAGGCTGTCCAAGATAGAGATATCGGCGTGGCTGACCGCGCTGTACATAAACGGGATGGACTTGGACGAGATAGCCGCGTTCACGGAGTCCATGGTGGACACGGGGGACAGGGTGGACTTCGGGGCCGCCAGCGTCTACGACTTCCACAGCCTGGGCGGGGTCCCGGGCAACAAGATAACCCCCATCGTCGTCTCCATAGCCGCGTCCGCGGGGCTGATGATCCCCAAGACCTCGTCCAGGGCCATAAGCAGCGCGTGCGGGACCTCGGACTTCGTCGAGACCTTCTGCAACGTCGAGCTCCGCGCCGACGAGCTCAAGAGGATATCCCAGGAGGTCGGCGGGGTGCTGGCGTGGGGCGGGTCCATGAACCTGGCCCCCGTGGACGACATGGTGATAAGCATAGAGCACCCCCTGGGGATAAACCCGAGGGCGCAGATGCTCGCGTCCATACTCAGCAAGAAGCTGGCCATAGGGGCGACGCACCTGGTGGTGGACATACCCACGGGCCAGGGGACCAAGGTCCCCACCTTCGAGGTGGCCAAGGAGTACGCGAGGGACCTGATGGGCCTCGGGGAGAGGCTGAACGTCCGCGTGGAGTGCGCCATAACGTACGCGGACCAGCCCGTCGGGAACGCCATAGGCCCCATCCTGGAGGCGAGGGAGTGCATACGCATCCTGGAGGGCGACAGGCACCCGTCCAGCGTCGTCGAGAAGGCGTGCGAGCTGGCCGGGATGATCCTGGAGATGGGCGGGATACCCAACGGGGGGGAGAGGGCGAGGGAGATCCTCTCGTCCGGGAAGGCCCTGGAGAAGTTCAGGCAGATAGTCGCCGCCCAGGGCGGCGACCCCGGCATAAAGTCCGCGGACCTGGTCCCAGGCAGGCACGTGGCCGACGTGGCCTCCGCCAAGTCGGGGTACGTGCACTCCATAAAGAACAAGGACATAGTCGCGGTGGCCAAGGCCGCCGGGGCGCCCGCCGACAAGGGCGCGGGCGTGCTGCTGCACAAGAAGAAGGGGCAGAGGGTCGAGAAGGGCGACCTCCTCTTCCAGATCTACGGCGACAACGAGGCGAAGGTCGCCCGCGCCAAAGAGCTGGCGGAGAAGTACCAGCCGTGCGAGATCGAGGGCATGCTTCTGAAGAAGATAACCTCCGTGAAGACGGTCGCATGAGGGCCCTCTGCTTCACCGTGGACCTGGACAGGGACGTCAACGCCCCGTCCGCATCGCCATGCGCGGCGGGCTCCCTGGAGGGAGGCGCCGTCGGGGAGCCCAGGTTCTCCTCCTCGGCGGAGGGCCTCGGGGTCCTGTCGCGCATGCTGGGCGACCTGGGGGTGGAGGCGACGTTCTTCGCCGAGGGCAGGACCCTCGGGCGCGTCGACGCGTCGCTCCTGGACGGCCACGAGGTCGGGGCGCACGGCTTCGACCACGAGGACTTCTCGCTCCTGGACGGGGAGGGCATCGCCCGCGCCCTGTCCGCGTCCGCGCGGGCGGTGGAGGAGGCGACGGGCTCGCGCCCGGTCAGCTTCAGGGCGCCGTACATGAAGGCCCCCCCGGCCCTGATATCCATGCTCCCCGGCATGGGGTTCGAGGTCGATTCGTCCGAGTACGCCCGGATCTCCCCGTCCATGATCCCCTCCGAGCTGCCCGGGGGCGTGGCGCGGATCCCGGTTCCCGAGGGGGAGGACGAGTCCGGCGGGAGGATCGCGGCCTACCTCTGGCCAATGCACGAGGGGCGCAGGAGGCCGGGGGACTACCTGCGCCTGGCGTCGCGGATGGAGGAGGGCGCGCTATGCATCGCCACCCACACGTGGCACATGGTCGAGTCCAGGGCCTCCGGGCGCATGTCCCCCGGGCGGGCCGAGGGCAACGCCCGCGACGTGGAGGCGGTCCTCTCGGGGCTGCTGGACATGGGGTTCGAGCCCATGCCCGTCAGGGCGGCCGCGGGGCTCTGGCGGGGGCCGCGCCCCTCTCCCGGCAAGATATAATATAATAGAGCCTCCTTCAAAGCCTCGATACGATGGGTCCGAGGCTCATTCTAGGTAAAGACGTGTCTGAGGGCATATATTCGGAGCTCAGATCCAGGATAAGCGCGCTCGCCGCGGCGGGCACCGTCCCTGGCCTGGCGGTGGTCCTCGTCGGGGACGACCCCGCGTCGCAGGTCTACGTCAGGATGAAGGGCAGGAAGTGCGAGGAGCTCGGCATGAGGTCCGTCACGGTCAAGCTGCCCGGGGACGCCGCTCAGGCGGAGCTGATGGAAAAGGTCCGCGAGCTGAACGCCGACCCGTCCATACACGGGCTCCTGGTGCAGCTCCCGCTGCCCCCCCACATCGACGAGGACGCCGTCATACTCGCCATCGACCCGGCCAAGGACGTGGACTGCTTCCACCCGGCCAACGTGGGCAGGATGCTCATAGGCAAGCCCGCGTTCCTGCCCGCGACCCCGGCGGGGGTGCAGCAGATGCTCGCCCGCTCCGGGATAGAGACCCGCGGCAGGCACGTGGTGGTCGTCGGCAGGAGCAACATAGTCGGCAAGCCGATGGCCGCGATGATGATGCAGAAGGGCGAGGGCGCGGACTCCACCGTGACCGTCGCCCACTCCCGCACCGCCGACCTGGCGGGCGTGACGAGGCAGGCGGACATACTGGTGGTGGCCATGGGCAGGCCGTCGTCCATAACCGGGGACATGGTCAAGGAGGGCGCGGTGGTCATAGACGTGGGCACCAACAGGGTCCCGGACCCGTCGTCCCCCAAGGGGGAGAGGCTGGTCGGGGACGTGGAGTTCGAATCGGTCAGCGCGAAGGCCTCCGCCATATCCCCCGTCCCCGGGGGGGTGGGGCCCATGACGATATGCATGCTCATGGCCAACGCCGTCACGGCCGCGGAGAGGGCTGCAGGGGTGATCCAATGATAAGGGAATGCGACGAGCACGGATACTTCAGGGACGAGTTCTGCCCCATATGCGGAGAGGAGGGCAAGTTCCTCATGAGCGACTTCGAGGTCGAGAAGATGGGCAGGACGATGGCGTCCATACTCCGCCACGGCAACTTCGACCTGCCCATGGACGGGCAGGGGTTCGTGGACATGCGCGAGATAATATACGCCGTGAAGGACAGGAACCCGCGCATGAAATGGCTCAAGGAGCGCCACATAGAGGCGCTGGTGGAGACCGACCCCAAGGGCAGGTACCAGATATCCGGGTCCGACGTGAGGGCGACGTACGGCCACTCCATAGACCTGGACCTCAGGCACCCCACGGACGACATACCGCCCGTGCTGTACTACCCGACGTCCAGGGAGGGCCTGGACGCCCTGATGGGGGACGGCATATACCCCACGGACCGCGCCATGGTCCACCTGTCCGCGACCTACGGGGACGCGTTCAAGGCAGGGTCCAACAGGGGCGGCGAGGATCCGCTGATACTCGAGATAGACACCGCCGGGTGCATAGACGCCGGGATAGAGATAAGCAGGGCCGCCAAGACGGTCTACCTCTGCGACCAGGTGCCGTCGGAGTTCATAAGGGTGTCCGAGGAGGACCCCGGAGAGGGCGGGGAGCGCGGGGACTGACCATGTCCAAGGTCCTGCGGCCCTCCGAGGTCGAAGAGAAGTACGGCAAGATGTTCTGCAAGAGGTACCTCACCATGGTGGACGAGGGCTCCGGCGCGGTCCAGATCGTGGAGAGGTGCGCCTCCCGCGGCCCCGGCGAATGGGACGTGGTCAACAGGCGCCGCGCGGGCGGGGCCCTAAGGTCCATCAGGATGGAGGGGGACACCATAATCATGGACGCGGAGATCGGCGAATGGGAGCTCAGCTTCGGCCCCGTGTCCCGAGAGGTCGGGGGCCAGGGCCTGGCGGCGGTCAGGGTCGAGGGGGACTCGGTGGTCACCGTGTGGCGGGGCATAGCCGGGGCGACGGTGGGGATAGGCGCCTGCATCCCGCAGTGCGCCGACGTCATCGAGGCGAGGTACCCGGACGGCTTCAAGATAGGCGGCGCGCACACGGCCTCGGTGGAGATAGTCACCCCGAAGGCCGTGCGCCTGATAATCGGCCTGGACGACACCGACACGAAGGAGAAGGGCGCGTCCTGGGTCACCGCCCTGAAGATGGGGCTGTCGTGCCCCGCGGGGACGTTCATAGACCATAAGATAATCCAGCTGAACCCGGACGTGCCCAGCAAGACCACCAACTGCTGCGCCTCCGCCGTCTCCTTCGCCGCCAGGGAGGAGGAGATCCCGGCCATAATCGAGCACTGCAGGGACTTCATAGAGAGGGAGTCCTGCTCCGGCGGATCGTCCATGACGGTGTTCAAGGGGCTCCGCATACCGGAGCCGCTCAGGGAGTTCGGGTGGAGGGCGAAGAGCGTCCTGCTGTCCGAGGGGGACGCGATCAGCGCGGCCGCGGAGAGCGGCGTCCAGATCATAGCCGTGACCGGCACGGCGGGGGTGATCGGCGCCGTCGCGGCCATAGGGTGCTTCGACATGGGCGGGATGGCCGCGGGCATACCAGAGGACTTCGAGTGATCCCATGGCGCACCGCATGTCCGGCCTGATCTACCGCTTCTACGAGAGGAGGCTCATGCGGGAGGTGTCCGCGGGCGAGCTGCCCCGGCACGTGGCGGTGATCATGGACGGGAACCGCAGGTACGCCTCCGAGGCGGGCCTGGACAAGAGGGACGGCCACGCCCTCGGGAAGGAGAAGATCATAGAGATGCTCGGCTGGTGCCTGGAGCTGAAGATACGCTGCGTCACCGCGTTCGCGTTCTCCACCGAGAACCTCCAGAGGGCGGAGGAGGAGGTGAGGTACATAATGGGCCTGTCCGAATCGGGGCTGAGGGAGGTGGCCAGCGACCAGGCCGTGCGCGACAACAAGGTGAGGATCCGCGTCATAGGCGACAGGAGCTCTCTCCCGGAGTCGGTGAAGGAGGCCGCGGAGCATGCGGAGGAGGCGACCAAGTCCAACGACGGGTACGTCTTCAACATAGCCATGGGCTACGGGGGCCGCAGGGAGATAATCGATGCGGTGAAGGAGGTCGCGGCCAAGGTCAGGGACGGGGAGATGTCCATAGACGACATAACGGAGGACCGCTTCTCCTCCCACCTGTACACCGGCGGCCTGCCCGACCCGGACCTGGTCCTGCGGACCTCCGGGGAGGTGAGGGTGTCCAACTTCCTCATGTGGCAGATCGCGTACTCCGAGCTGTACTTCACGGACGTGTTCTGGCCCGAGTTCAGGAAGCTGGACTTCCTGAGGGCCATCAGGTCGTACCAGCAGCGCCGGAGGCGCTACGGCAGGTGACGCCATGCACGACGTGGTGTTCCTGCACGCGCCAAGCGTCTACGATTTCAGGAAGAAGCCGATATTCTACGGCCCGGTCAGCGACGTGATCCCGTCCTCGCCGGTGTTCGAGATGTACCCCATAGGGTTCATGACCATCTCCGCCCACCTGGAGGCCGCCGGGTTCAAGACCAGGATCGTCAACCTGGCGGTCAGGATGCTGGGCGACGAGAGGTTCGACGCGGAGAGGCAGATAGAGAAGATAGATTCCCGCGTCTTCGCCATAGACCTCCACTGGATGCCCCACGCCCACGGCGCGCTGGAGGTCGCCAAGATAGTCAAGAGGGCCCACCCGGAGGCCCTGGTGGAGTTCGGGGGCTTCACGTCGTCGTACTTCTGGCGGGAGCTGATACAGAGGCCGGAGGCGGACCTGGTCATGCGCGGGGACATGACCGAGGAGCCCACCGTCGCCCTGATGGAGGCCCTGTCCAAGGGAGGGGACCTGTCCGGGGTGCCGAACCTGGCCTGGAAGGACGCGTCCGGGGCGATACACGACAACGGCGTCACCCACGTCCCGGACACCCTGGACGGCGTGGACTTCGACTACGGGGCCATGATACGCGGCGCGCTCAGGAACAGGGACCTCAAGGGGGCCATGCCCTGGCGCGGCTGGAGCGACAACCCCCTGACGTCGGTGTTCTCTGTCAGGGGCTGCGCCATGAACTGCGCCGAGTGCGGAGGGTCGAGGTCGGCCAACGGCAGGGTCGCTTGCAGGGGCGCCCCCGCGTTCCGCGGCCCGGAGAGGCTGGCGGAGGACATGAGCGGGATACAGAGGTACCTGGACGCGCCCATATTCGTGGTGGGCGACCTCAGGCAGGCGGGCCCAGGGTACCTGGACCGCTTCCTGGAGGCGGTCTCCGAGAGGAGGATAGAGAACCACGTCGTGATCGAGCTGTTCTCGGGAGCGGGCAGGGAGTACTTCTCCCGCCTGGACCGCGCGTTCGAGGGCGGGTGGAGCATAGAGTTCTCCCCCGATTCCCACGACGAGGCGGTGAGGGGGGCGCTGGGCAAGGGTTACTCCAACGCGGAGATCGAGTCTTCGGTTTCGGACGCGTTCGCCTGCGGGTGCTCCAGGTTCGACCTGTTCTATATGACCGGGCTCCCGTTCCAGACCAGGGATTCCGCCCTGGGCAGCGCCAGGGCGGCGAAGGGGCTGTGGGACCTAGTGCGCAGGGAGGACGCGCTGTTCATATACAACGCGCCGTTCGCGCCGTTCGTGGATCCCGGGAGCAGGGCGTTCGAGGACCCCGGAAAGTGGGGGTACAGGCTGTCCGCCAGGACCCTGGAGGACCACAGGAGGCTCCTGGACAGCCCGTCCTGGAAGCACGTCCTGTCCTATGAGACGGAATGGATGACCCGCGACGACATAGCCGAGGCGTCTTACGACGCCGCCTTGGAGCTGGCCGCGGCGGAGTGCGCGGCTGGCAGGATATCCGATCGCGCGCTGGAGGAGCGCGCCGGGCGCACGGAGACCGCGAGGGCGCTCATGCGCCGCATAGACGAGACCCTCCTCATAGCGGACCGGGAGGAGAGGGAGGCGCGGCTGTGGGAGATAAAGGACGAGGGCATGCGCCTGATGGACTCCACCGTGTGCGACAAGAGGGGCCTGAGCTGGGAGGCCAGGCCCGTCTGGAGGAACGCCCCCAGGATAGCCCGCGGGCTCATCTCTTCGGCGCTCGGGCGCTGAGGGACATCTCGATCGATCTGCGGATCGACGCGTCCACCGCTTTCGAGACCAGGCCTTCGAAGCCCCCCGCGGCTAGCGCCTTGACGCCCTCCGCCGTCGTGCCCCCTGGGGAGCACACGTCGTCCACCAGCCTCTCGGGGGTTTTCCCGGATTCCAGCAGCATCCTGCCGGCGCCGACGAGCGACTGGGCGGCCAGCCTGAGGGCGGCCTCCTCCGAGAGCCCCGCGGCGACCCCCGCGTCCGCTATCCCCCTGGCGAACATGTACATGAACGCCGGCGAGCTCCCTGAGACCCCGGTCACCGCGTCCATGTCGCCCTCCGCCACCTCCACCGCCAGGCCCGTGGCGGAGAAGATCTTCTCCACGATCTCCAGGTCGCCTTCGCCCGCGTTGCCCCTGGCGTACCCCGCCGCCCCCTCCAGGACGGCGCAGCAGTGGTTGGGCATGACTCTCACGACTCTGCTGTCTGGCACATATGACATGAGCGTGTCTGTGCGGATCCCTGCGGCTATGCTTATCAGGAGGTGGCGCGGCTCCAGCGACAGCCCCTCCGCCTCGAAGAGGGCGGGCACGTCCTTCGGCTTGACGGCCAGCACCAGCACGTCCGCCGAGGCGGCGACCTCCGCCGCGGAGGCGAGCGCCGCGACCCCCAGCTCGCGGGACGCCCTCTCCCTGCCCGCCTCGGACCTGGCGCACGCGACGATCTCGCCCGCGTCGCAGACGCCCCTCTGGATCAGCCCTCTGATCAGCGCCGAGGCCATCCTGCCCGCGCCTATGAACCCTATGGCGTATTTCATCGCCCGCGCCATGGGGCAGCCGGTTGAATAAGGTATCGAAGCCGGCTTCTCTATATACGCGCACGAATGGGTGGCATGAAAAGTTATATATTAACAAGCTATCGCGACCCCTAATGTCACTAGTTGTGTACTACATACCATTGGTTGTCGTAGGCCTGATCGCCTTCGGATTCGCGCCTTTGGCATGGTTGACATCTAGGTTCGTGAGGCCCACCAGACCCACCCAGTGGATGGAGGCTACATACGAGTGCGGATCGGATCCCATCGGGGATGCGCACGTGCAGTTCAAATTCCAATATTATGCGTTCGCTCTTATTTTCGTGGTTTTTGACCTCGTCGCAACCTTTTTGATGATCTGGGCCGTCGCCTTCTCCGGACTATCCGCCATGGCGACCGTATGGATGCTCCTGTTCCTGGGCATACTCATTCTAGGGGCGGCGTACGCCCTCAAAAAGGAGGAAACTGTATGGATATGAGCCTCTACCCCCATGCTGTCGCCATGCGCGCCGACGAGTTCATGACGTGGTCATCCGCGATGATCGACGACCTCCTCAGCGCAGGCACGAAGAAGACGGTGGACAAGCTGACCGGGCCCATATGGACCTGGGCCATGAAGAACTCGATGCACCCCCTGCACTGGGGGCTGGCGTGCTGCGCCCTGGAGATGGCGGCGGCGTCCGCGCCCCGCTTCGACGCGGAGCGCTACGGGATGATATACCGCTCGTCGCCCAGGCAGACCGACGTGCTCCTGGTGAACGGCTGGATCTCCAAGAAGATCCGCCCCTCCATCAGGCGCCTGTACGAGCAGATCCCCAACCCCAAGTGGGTCGTGGCGATGGGCGAGTGCGCCATATCCGGCGGCCCGTGGTACGACTCGTACAACACGGTCCAGGGGCTGGACCAGATCGTCCCGGTGGACATATACATACCGGGATGCCCCGCCAGGCCCGACGCGATGATAGACGGCTTCATGCTCCTTCAGAAGAAGATCGAGGATTACTTCAGAAGAGGCGTTTTCCTGGAGGACTGAGAATGTCTGAAACAATCAGAGACCCGACCGAGGACCGGATAAGGTCCGAGCTGGAGTCCAGGTTCGGGGACAGGGTCCGGATCGACAAGACCGAGCCCCGCAGGGTGTACGTCACCGTGCCCCGCGAGGACGTGTTCGACGTGTGCTCGTTCATACGCGACGCCCTGTGCTTCGAGCACGTCTCGGCGGTCACGGGCAACGACATGGTCGACCGCATGGAGGTCGTATACCACCTGAGCAACTACAACACCGGGATCATGATCGAGATCACGACCGTCCTCCCGGCGGACGACCTCCGCGTCAAGTCGGTGTCCTCCCTGTGGGAGGGCTGCAACTGGCACGAGAGGGAGACCTACGAGCTGTTCGGGATCGTGTTCGAGGGGCACCCCAAGCTGGAGAGGCTCCTCACGCCCGACACGTACGAGTTCTACCCGTTCAGAAAATCATACAAGCTAAGGGGGCAGCCCTGATGGCGGACGAACGCAAGCTAGAGTGCGCGTGCGGCGCCGCCCCCATGGACACGGACAAGATGTGGGTAATCATGGGCCCGCAGCACCCGTTCTCCCATGGCCTGTGGACCCTCAAGGCGCAGATCGACGGGGAGATAGTCACCGACGCGGAGCCGATAATAGGGTATCTGCACCGCGGGTGGGAGAAGGAATGCGAGAACAGGACGTACCCCAAGATCATACCCATGGCGGACCGCCTGTGCTACGCCGCGTCCATGACGTACACCCACCTCTACTGCATGACGGTGGAGAAGGCGCTGGGCATAGACGTGCCCGAGAAGGCCAAGTACATCAGGATGGTGGCGGACGAGATCTGCCGCATACAGTCCCACCTCATGTGGCTGGCCGCGGTGGGCACCGACCTGGGCAACCTGACGGTGTTCCTGTGGGCCATGAGGGAGAGGGAGTTCTTCATGGACCTCAACCTCAGGCTCTGCGGGGCCAGGATGACCACGAACTTCCCCCGCATAGGCGGGGTCAGGAACGACACCACCGAGCTCTTCGACAGGGACGTCCTGAGGTGCGTGGAGCGCTTCGAGAAGGCGATCTGGGACGTCATAGCCCTGGTCGACGATTCGTCCATATTCCTGTCTAGGATGAAGGGCACGGGCTACCTCACCAGGGAGCAGTGCGTCAACCTCGGGATAACCGGGCCCGCGATGAGGGGGAACGGCGTGGACTTCGACATACGCCGCGACGACCCCTACGACAACTACGACAAGGTGGACTTCGAGGTCCCCGTGCTGAAGGACGGGGACTCCTATTCCAGGTACATGGTCAGGATCGAGGAGATGTTCCAGTCCTGCAAGATCATAAAGCAGGCCATGCGCAAGGTGGCCGCGCTCGGGAAGAACGCCCCGTACAGGCTCAAGGTGCCGTCCAGGGTGCCCGCCGGCAGGGCGTTCATGAGGATGGAGGACCCGCGCGGGGAATCCCTCATGTACCTCGTGTCCGACGGGACGGACAAGCCCTACAGGCTCAAGGTCCGCAGCCCCATATTCGTGAACGTGTCGGCGTCGAAGCCGCTGGTCCAGGGAAGCCGGATCGCGGACGTGCCGGTGATAATGGCCATGATAGACATGTGCCTCGGGGAGACCGACAGGTGATATCGTGGCATACAGCAGCATTCTCGACTGGATAATGTTCAAGGACCCCATGGCGAACCCGTTCTACCCGTACGGCGGCGCGTACAACCTGCCGTACGACGTGTCGTACAAGCTGTGGGAGATCATAGGCGGGCTCATAGCCTGGCTGATAAACCTCGTCTTCCCCGGGAACGGGGTCTCCGAGTGGCTGATCAGCCCGGAGCCGTCCAACGCCTTCGCGCTGATCATCTTCATGCTGATCATATTCATAGTGGTGTTCGTCTGCACCCTCCTGTCCCTATGGATGGAGAGGAAGGTGCTGGGCAGGATCATGGACCGCAGAGGGACCATGATCGGGCTCAAAGGGTTCCTCCAGTGCGTCGCGGACGGGCTGAAGACCTTCATGAAGGAGAACACCATCCCCAAGAAGATAGACAAGATGACGTACATGTGGACGCTCTCGCTCATAATAGGCGCGTCCGTCCTCATCGCGTGCATGATCCCGCTGTCCCCCAGGTGGTTCGTGGTGGACTACGGGACCGGGCTCCTCATAATCATGGCGATATTCGCCCTGGCCCCGTTCTTCATACTCGTCTCCGGATGGGCGCAGAACAACAAGTACTCGCTCATCGGGGGCATGAGGGCCGCGGAGCTGATGATCTCGTACGAGGTCCCCATACTCATACTGATAGCCACCACCTGCCTCCTGGCGGGGAGCTTCAACATAGGCGACATAGTGAACGCCCAGTTCGGCTCCACGTGGTTCATAATCCCGCAGATAGTCGGGTTCATAACCTTCATCTTCTGCGCCACCGCCGAGGCGGAGCGCGTGCCGTTCGACATAGCCGAGGCGGAGGCCGAGCTGGTCGAGGGCTGGCAGACGGAGTACGCCGGGATGAAGTGGGGCCTGATCATGCTCGCCGAGTACTTCAGGGGCTACGTCTCCTGCGCCATGGTCGTCATCATGTACCTGGGCGGATGGCTCATACCGTTCGCCCCGGCCGAGATCAACGGCTGGGCGCCCGAGATAGTGTTCCTGCTGAAGGCCTGGTTCGTGTTCTTCATAATGATCGTGCTGAGGGGAGCCCTCGCCCGCGTCAGGACCGACCAGATCGTCAACATCGGATGGAAGGTGTTCATGCCCCTGTCCGTGATCAACCTGGCGATCGTGCTGCTCCTCAAGATCGGAGGGATCTACTGATGGTCAAGGAATATCTCGACAAGTACCCGAGGAACCCGGCCAGGACGCTGTGGCTCATGAAGCCCGTGGCCAAGGTGCTGAAGATCTTCTTCAAGACGATCGTCCACAGGCCCGTCACCATACTCTACCCCTACGAGAAGATGTGGGTGCCGGAGAACTTCCGCGGGCGCCCCGGGCTCAGGTTCGACAGGTGCGTCGCGTGCGGCATGTGCGTCAGGATGTGCCCCACCGCCTGCATAAAGCTGGTGGAGGTCCCGGACGACGCGGGCGCCCCCGTGAAGAGGCCCCAGGTCAACCTCGGCAGGTGCGCCATGTGCGGATACTGCGCCGAGTACTGCCCGGTGGACGCGATGACCGTGACGCCCGACTTCGAGCTGGCCGAGTACACCAGGCGCGACCTGATCTACGGGCCGCGGAGGCTGGCGTACGACGGCATAACCGAGGGGATGGAGATCCGCATAGAGGAGACGCTCATGTCCGACATCGCCAGGGGCGAGCCGGAGAGGAGGGTCTCCCCGTTCATGACCGACCGCCCGGAGCTGCTCGCGTCCAAATGCATAAGCTGCAAGAAGTGCGAGAAGGTCTGCCCGGTGGATGCGGTCAAGATGGTCGAGCACGGGGTCAACGAGAAGGGGAGGCCCATACTCTACCCCGAGTTCGACGACGTCAAGTGCATAAGCTGCGGCAACTGCATCGCGGACTGCCCCAAGGACGCGCTGACGCTCAAGGAGGTGCTGTGATGGAACTCATAGATAATGTCTGGAGCGGATTCTGCGGCGGGATGGCGTACCTCTGGGAGAACGCCGACCTCGTGGCTTTCGTCGTCCTCGCCGCGATAGCGACGATAGCCGCGCTCTACGTGGTCACTAAGAAAGAGGTGGTCCACAGCGCGTTCTATCTGGCGCTCGTCTTCGTGTGCGTGGCGGTGACGTACTTCTTCCTGGAGGCCGAGTTCATCGGAGTGATCCAGATGCTGGTGTACGTCGGAGCGATAACCATACTCTTCGCTTTCAGCATCATGCTGACGAGGAGGTACATAATGCGCAGGGAGGGCTCCGATGAATAAGAAGGCCCTCTTGGGCGCGATAGCGTCCGTCGCGCTGCTGGCGGTCCTCGTGGGGGCCGTCGCGGCCACCCAGTGGAGCGACTACACGCAGTCGGACTCCCCCCAGAGCGTGCCGTTCGACGGCGTCGACGGCGACAGCGGGGACATCGATCATGGATCGATAAACTACGCCCTGTTCGAGACCTACGGGCCGCTGCTCCTGGTGGTGGCCCTGCTCATGTTCGGGGCGATGATAGGCGGCATATGCATAGCGAAGGAGGAGGCTGAGCGCGATGATTCCGATTGAGGCGTACCTGGCGTTCGCGGCGATACTGTTCGCCATAGGCGCGTACGGCGTCCTGGCCAAGAACAACACGATAGTGGTGCTGATGTGCATCGAGCTCATGCTCAACGCCGCCAACATCAACTTCATAGCGTTCGCCGCGTATTCGGCGGACGCGATAGGGCAGGTCTTCGTCATCATGACGATCACCGTGGCGGCCGCGGAGGTCGCCGTGGGCATAGCGATCCTGCTCAACGCGTACAGGGCGAAGGGAACGATCGAGGCTTCTGGCCTCAAATCCATGAGGTGGTGAGATGTTCGTAGAATACACCTGGCTCGTGCCCCTGCTGCCGATGATCTGCTTCGTGGCGGTCGGCCTCATAGGCAAGAGGACGCCCGAGGGCGGAGCGTACCTGGCCATAGCCGGCGCGGCGGCGTCCTGCGTCATATCGGTGCTCGTCGCGTACGAGTTCTTCACGTCCGCGGCGTACCACGACCCCGGATACGTGACCGCCGAGATAGAGTGGTTCAAGATACCCGGCGGGTTCACCCTGCACTTCGGATACTACATAGACAGCCTGGCGTGCCTGATGATGCTGTTCGCGTCGTTCATATCGACGCTCATCTTCGTCTACTCGAAAGGGTACATGCACGAGCAGGGCGCCAAGAAGAGGCGCTACTACGCCGAGGTCTCGCTGTTCCTCACCGGGATGCTGGGCCTGGCGGTCTCCAGCAACTTCCTGGAGATGTTCGTCTTCTGGGAGATCATGGGCCTGTGCTCCTACCTGCTGATAGGGTTCTGGAGCTTCAGCCACCCCGAGGGCGACGACGCGGCCGACAACGCCGCGTCCGCGGCCAAGAAGGCGTTCCTGGTCACCCGCCTCGGGGACGTGTGCCTCATGGCGGGGCTGTTCGTCGTGCTGTACTCCTTCGGGAGCCTCGACTACGTCCGCGTGTTCGACGCGGCCGCCATACACGCGGTCGACCAGGACATGCTGGTGCTCGGGAGCCTCCTGATATTCGGAGGGGTCATAGGCAAGAGCGCGCAGTTCCCCCTGCTGGACTGGCTCCCCGACGCGATGGCGGGCCCGACCACCGTCTCCGCGCTGATACACGCGGCGACCATGGTCAAGGCGGGAGTGTACCTGGTCGCCAGGTGCTACCCCCTGTTCGCGCAGGCGTCCGAGGTCATGCTCTTCGTGGGCATAATCGGAGGGGTGACCGCGTTCTTCGCGGCCACCATGGCGCTCAACAACATGAACATAAAGAGGGTGCTGGCGTACTCCACCCTGTCCCAGCTCGGGTACATGTTCCTCGCGCTCGGGGCCGGCGGCTACCTGATAGCCCTCGGCATCGAGACCGGGGACCACCACCTGATAGCCGCGGGCGCGGCCGGGTACGTGGCGGGATGCCTGCACATGGCGAACCACGCCTTCTTCAAGGCCCTGCTCTTCCTCTGCTCCGGGTCGGTGATCCACGCTGTGGGCACCGAGGACATGAGGAAGATGGGCGGGCTGCATCGGAAGATGAAGATCACCTCCGTCACGATGCTGATAGGCTCGCTCTCCATAGCCGGGTTCCCGTTCTTCAGCGGGTTCTGGTCCAAGGAGCTGGTGCTGGAGACCGTGATGCACGCCAGCGACTACGGCGCCGAGGGGTACCTGTTCACGATACTCTGGCTGCTGGCAGTCGTGACCGCGTTCATGACCGCGTTCTACATGTTCAGGATGTGGTTCATGACCTTCAGCGGGAAGCCCGGGCACGCCAGCGAGCACTGCCACGGGGAATCCCCCGCGAGCATGACCGCCCCCCTGGCGATCCTGTCCGCGTTCGCGATCGGGTTCGGGTTCACGATCCTCTTCGGGTTCGACGCGCTCCTGTCCATAGGGGTCGAGGGCCCGCACCACCAGTTCACGGTGGGGGCCGGCGAGGCGAAGGGCTTCGAGTACCTCTCCGACATATTCGGCAGCGCGTACACGTACCTGACCATCGCCCTCGTCCTGGGAGCCATAGGCATAGCCCACCTCATGTACAACAAGAGGTCCGTCGACGCCGGGAGGTTCAACGGCGGAGGGGAGTCCTTCGTCTACAAGGCGCTCACCAAGAGATGGTGGTTCCCGCAGCTCTACGACCAGATATCCTGGAAGCTGGGGTACGGGGTCGCGCGCGGCGTGGACTTCATCGACCGCCAGGTGGTGGACGGCACCGTGAACGGGCTGTCCAACGCCGTGGCCGGCGGGGGAGAGCTCATCGGCAAGGCGCAGACCGGCGACGTCCGCAGCTACACGTGGGCGGTCGTGGCGGGAGTGGTGCTCCTGTTCGCGCTGATGCTCGCCCTGTTCTACTTCATAGGAGGAGGAATCTGAATGATATACGATCTCCAGATAGAGATCCCCTATCTCCTGACCCTGCTGCTGGTCGTCCCGCTCGTAGGGGCGGTCGCGACGGCGGCGATGGGCGGGAAGAGGGAGAGATACGCGAAATACGTCGCCGGGGCGTTCTCCGCCGCGACGATGCTGCTCGCCACGGTCCTCCTCTTCACGAAGGACATGGGAGTCTACGACGAAAGCTACTCATGGATAGAGTCCGCGGGCCTCAGGATGTCGTACATCCTGCACGTCGACGGGCTCAGCGTCCTCATGGTCTTCCTCAGCGGGCTGCTGGTGTTCCTGGTGACCCTGTTCTCGTCGAGGGAGGGCGACAGGCCCAACTGCTTCTTCGCCCTCCTGCTGGCGATGGAAGTGGGCCTGATGGGCGTGTACATGTCCGCGGACTACTTCCTGTTCTACATAATGTGGGAGGTCACCCTGATCCCGATGTTCTTCATGATATCGTGGTACGGGGGGCCCAGGAGGCACTACGCCGCGATCAAGTTCTTCATATACACCCACGTGGCCAGCGTCGTGATGCTGATAGGGATATTCGCCCTGGTGTTCCAGTCCGCCTCCGGCGGAGTGGCGGACTTCTCGTTCCAGGCAGTCCTGAACGGGCAGTTCAGCGACACGTTCCAGGCGATGGTGTTCCTGCTGCTGTTCTTCGGGTTCGCGGTCAAGATGCCCGCGGTCCCGTTCCACACGTGGCTGCCGGACGCGCACACCGAGGCGCCCACCGCGGGATCCGTCCTGCTGGCGGGCGTCATGCTGAAGATGGGGTCCTACGGCATAATCAGGATCTGCCTCGAGGCCCTCCCGCAGGGGGCGGAGCACTGGCAGTGGCTGATAATCGCCACGGGCCTCGTGGCGATAGTGTACGGGGCGTACGCCTGCATAGCGCAGAGGGACCTCAAGAAGATGGTCGCGTTCTCGTCCATAAGCCACATGGGCATGGTGATGCTCGGGATCGGCTGCCTCTCCGAGGCGGGGATCCAGATGGGCATATTCCAGATGTTCGCGCACGGCCTCATAACCGCGGTCCTCTTCATGGTCTGCGGGCTGGCCGGGCACAACATAGGCACCAGGGAGATCCCGCTCCTGGGCGGGCTGGCCTCCAAGATGCCCCTGTTCGCGTTCTTCATGATGTTCGGGTTCATGGCGTCCCTGGGGCTCCCCAGCCTGGTCGGGTTCTGGGCGGAGTTCGGGATCATATTCTCGTTCTACGAGTACGCCTCCTCGAACGGCATGCTGTGGCTGATAGCGTTCTGCCTGATAGCCCTGCTGCTCACTGCGGGATACTACCTGTGGGCGATGCAGAGGACCCTGTTCGGCAGGCTCACGTCTAAGATAGACCTGTCCCACGTGCACGACATAAGCAGGCCCGAGGCGGCCGCCCTGGGCATCCTCTGCCTGCTGATAATCGCGTTCGGCTTCTGGCCGCAGGCGGCGTTCGACTTCATCGAGCCGTACGTGGGCTCCCTGGGGGCGATCTGATGGATTCCTCCATCATAACCGACCTGTTCCGCGAGTTCACGCCGATGGCGCCCATGCTGGTCATGCTGCTGGGCGCCCTGGTCATGCCCGCGGTCTCCCTCGGATACAAGAGGAGGGGCGGCGTGGCCGCCGTCTCCCTGGCCGCGATAGCGGCCTCGCTGCTGATCAACGCGGTCCTGCTGGCCTCCGGGTATTCCGGGGAGTACGGCGGGCTGTTCGGGTACGACGCGTTCTCGGGGCTGATGATCCTGCTGTTCCAGTCCGTGGCCTTCCTGGCCGCGCTGGTGTCCGCGTCGAGCACGGAGACCACCAGGCTCCACTTCGGGGCCTACAGCTCCCTGCTGCTGGCCGCCACCGCGGGCATGATGTTCGTGGCGACGGCCGACGACCTGATCACCATCTTCGTGGGCGTGGAGCTCGCGAGCATAACCTCGTACATCCTCGCCGCGATGAAGCGGAAGGACCCGCGCGCCGCGGAGGCGGCCGTCAAGTACGTGATCATAGGCGGCCTGTCCACGGCGATGACCGTCTACGGCCTCAGCATGCTGTACGGCGTGGCGGGGACCACCAGCCTGGACGGCATAGCCGCCTCGCTCTCGACGGCCGGCTTCAGCTGGGCGTTCGGGATCGCGGTGGTCATGATGATCGCCGGGTACGGGTTCAAGATCGCCGCGGTGCCGTTCCACATGTGGGCGCCCGACGTCTACGAGGGAGCGGCCACCCCTGTGTCCATGTTCCTCGCGACGGGCTCCAAGAAGCTCGGCATAGTGGTGTTCTTCAAGATCTTCCTGCTGCTCTTCGTGGCGGGGAGCGCGGTCGCGTCGTTCGCCACCGAGGAGGTGCAGTACGCGTTCGCCATAGTCGCCGCGCTGACGATGACCATCGGCAACGTGGTCGCGATAGCCCAGACGAACATCAAGAGGATGCTGGCGTACTCCAGCATAGCCCAGGCGGGATACATCCTGATCGTCATGGCGGTCATGAGCGAGTACGCCCTGACGGGAGGCCTGTTCCACATGTTCACGCACGTGTTCATGAAGGGAGGGGCCTTCCTGATAGTCGGCGCGCTCATCTGCGTCGGCGTGGGCGAGAAGATCTCCGACTACCGCGGGCTCGGCAGGCGCGCCCCGTTCCTGGCGTTCGCGATGCTGGTGTTCCTCTTCGCGCTCGCAGGGATACCGCCGCTCTCCGGGTTCACGTCCAAGGTGATCCTGTTCTCCGCCGCCATCTTCGACGGCGACGGGGTCATGACCCAGTGGATCTGGCTGGCGTTCGTGGCGGTCCTCAACTCGGCCATATCGCTCTACTACTATGCCAGGGTCGCGAAGGCCATGTACATAGAGAAGGGCGAGAGCGAGGCGAAGCTGAAGGTGCCCGCCCCGTTCCTGGCGGCGATCGCGGTCTGCCTCGCGCTGACCGTGATCCTCGGAGTGTACCCGCAGCTCCTGCTGGACTTCTGCGCGGACGCCGCGTCCGCGCTGTTCGGCTGAAACTGATTATAAACCTCTTCGGCGGGCCCGGTTCCGGGCCCGCCATGCCTTTTATCACAGATCTGCGCGCGCCGGCGCACACCGGCGCGGACGAGGAACATAGAGAAAAGCGGCAGGGGCGCGCCATCAGAATCGCGGAAAGCCCGGGTCGCCGAGCTTCCAACTTGCAGCGACCCGGACCGTGACGACAGGAGGTGGATGCTCTGGTATCCGTTTACCGTCGCAAAGGCGGTCTATCGATCAGGATACGCGTCGGAGCTATGTCGATCGACATCGACATAGACTGGCCGTAAACTGATCAACCGTACGGTTCCACGTTACGGGCCCGGTCCTCTTTCAGAGGGCCGTCACCTCCCTTGGTCAGACTATTATTTTTTTGATATATATCTCTGCCTGTCTCCGAGCTATGGGTTTTTCGACAGCCGCTCTAGCATCGTGCGGGCGCGGCATGTGGCGAACGGGCTCCGAGCCAGGCGGCGGAGAATCATTGCGGGCCGAATGCGATCTACAGGCACAGGTTCGGAAGCGACGGGCGCGGCTCCCGCTCCACGGGCTGTTTCCATGCTAGGCGGCGGAACGGAATGGGGCGTGAAAACCGTTAAGTATGATACAAACATGTGAGAGCCAATGGATACGCGGTGGCATCTCGCTGTTTCTAAAGACCTCTCCGCAGTGAGCGAGGTCATGGGATCCTCCATAAGGTCCGACAGCCCGGAGCTCACCGAGATATGCGAATACGCGCTCGGCTCCGGCGGGAAGAAGATACGCCCGGCCATGTGCATACTGGCGTTCCGCGCATGCGGCGGGGAGGATTCCAAACAGGCGGTCGAGGTGGGGGCGGCTCTGGAGATGATACACAGCGCGACGCTCATCCACGACGACATCAACGACGAGGGCGACCTGCGCAGGGGCGCCAAGGTCGCCTACAAGAGGTACTCCATAAGCAGGTCCATAATCGCCGGCGACTTCCTGTTCGCGGCGGGGTTCAACCTGATAGGCGGCGCGTCCAGGGAGATCATAAAGTGCATATTCGAGGCGGCCTCCGCCATGGGCGCGGGAGAGTTCGACCAGAAGGGGTTCGAGCACGACCCCCGCGTGACGGAGTCCAGCTATCTGAGGATCATAGAGGAGAAGACCGCGCGCCTGATAGAGTGCGCCGCCAGATCCGGGGCGTTCCTCGCCCGCGCCGACGCGTCCGCGGCGGACGCTCTGGGATCGTTCGCGCACGACATAGGCATGGCGTTCCAGATCGTGGACGACACCCTCGACGTGGTCGGGGAGGAGGGCGCCACAGGCAAGAGGATCGGGAGCGACATAATGGAGGGGAAGCCGACGCTCCCCATCATCTACGCCATGCAGGACCCGTCTCTGGGAGGAAGGATAAGGGAGCTGTTCGAATCGCCCCGCCTGGACTGGGCGGAGGCGGAGGAGGCGATCTCCCTGATAAAGTCCACCGACGCCATACAGAGGTGCCTCTCGAAGGCCAGGGGCATGGCCGAGGGCGCGATAGGCCTCCTGGACGCGCTGGAGGAATCGGAATACAAGGGCGCGCTGAGGGATCTGGCGCGCTACATAGTGGACAGGGACAGGTGAGCCTGTGCGCGAGAGCACGGACGTGCTGGTGGTAGGAGCTGGCCCCGCCGGGAGCACGGCGGCGATGTACGCCGCGGAGAAGGGGGTCAGCGTCACGCTCATAGAGAGGAGGGGCGAGATAGGCTCCCCCGTGAGATGCGGGGAGCTGGTCCCGTCCGACGAGGAGATCCGGGGCATGTTCCCGTCCGTGGAGGGCATAGAGGGGCTGTTCGACATGCCGAGGAGCCTGCGCGTGAGGGAGATAGAGGGCATAGGGCTGAACGACCCGCGCGGGAGGCGCAGCCTCATAGACTTCACGGGATACGTCACCGACCGCGACCGCTTCGACTCGCACCTCGCCTCCAAGGCGGAGGAGGCGGGCGCGGAGCTGGTCACGGGATGCATGTTCAAGAGGGCCGCGGGGGGGATCGCCCAGACGAGCGCGGGGGAGATAGCGTACAAGGTCCTGATCGGCGCGGACGGCCCGTGGTCCCGCGTTGCGGGGAGCCTGGGGCTCCCGAAGAACCGCAGCCCGTACCCGGCGGTCACCGCCCAGGCGGAGGGGGACTTCGATCCATACGTGGAGATGTTCTTCGGGGGGATCGCCCCCGGCGCGTACGGCTGGATCATACCCAAGGACGGCAGGGCGAACGTGGGCGTGGGCTTCTCCCCCAAGTTCGCGAGCGGGCCCGTCGGCGGATACTTCGACGCGTTCGCGGAGAGGCACGGGTTCAAGCTGGCGACCAAGGTCAGCGGCAAGCACGTGCCCAGCGAGGGCATGGCGTCGAGGGTGGCGTCGGAGGACGGCATGATCGTGGGGGACGCGGCGGGGCAGGTGATACCCGTGAACGGCGGGGGGATACCCCTGGCCCTCATAGGCGGGAGGGCGTGCGGGGAGATAGCGGCCGACCGCGTCCTGAGGGGCAGGCCCCTGTCGGACTACCAGGCGGAGTGCGAGAGGATATTCAGGAAGCCCCTGGACGTCGCCGCCGGCAACAAGAGGCTCGCGGACGCGCTGGCGTTCAGGTCGGACTTCTCCACCGCGCTGTGCATGAGGCTCCTGGGCGCGAGGAGGATGGGCAGGATGATCCGCTGCGGGCGCTTATTTCCCTGACTTCCTGCGGTGCCCCCTGGTGGCGGAGCCGCATATGGGGCACTCGTCCGTCTTCTCCGAGAACCACTTCCCGCATCCGACGCATTTATAGTTCCATCTCTCCACTCTCTTTATCCCGGCGACGCCGACGGGCCTGTAGGGGAGACCCATGATCCTGGCGACGTTCTGTATGGAGTAGTCGTCGGTGAGGATGGTCCCGCCCGTGTCGAGGGCCAGGGCCAGGACCGTGAAGTCCACGGGGGACAGCCTGCCGGAGTCCCCGCTCTTGGACGCGGCCTTGGAGACCGCGTCCAGGGAGGCCTTGGTGCAGTCCGAGACCCTGAGGAGGTCCCCCCAGAGGTCCAGCCTCCTGTCTCCGTGCCTCCTGAGCTCGCCGACCACTCCGGGAGGGCAGACGAAATCCTCGTCGGGCAGGTTCTCCATGGAGAACAGGGCTGAGCTGTCTAGAACCAGCATGAGGCTCGATCGCCGGATCTCGTTATCAAGGTTTCCATGGGCGGGTCCTGGACAGAAAAGATAAAAACGATAGATCCGTGCAGATTCCGTATGGTTTCGAACAGGCAGAGGCTAGCCATAATGTGGGGGGTGACTCTGATAGGATCCGCGGTATACATCGCGCTCCAGCTGGACGAGTACGGGCTCGAGGGGCATTCGCCTCTCAAGCTGTTCCTAGCGTACGCGTTTATCCCCATATTCATCGCATCCCTCACGCTCGGGATCACGGTCGCATACGCGATCTCTCGCAAGAGGTCTCCCTCGGGCGACATAGACGTGAGGTCCATATGGGTCGGAGAGGGCGCGTGCACGTCCGTCGCGCTGGTCTTCGCCCCCATGATAGTCGCATTGCTCGCTCTGGCGCTGCTGTTCGCATTCTACGGCGGCTCGGGAGACGGATATGTGTACTCCGCTTTGTTCGCCCTGGCGGCCGTCGTATTCGTCGCCATGCTGGCACGGTGGCGGAAAGCCATCGGAAAGAATGAGGCGTGACTCGATCGCCCGGGCGCACGAGGGCGGGGCCGGACCCGCTTCCACTCGATTTCCTAGAGAGCCAAATTTTATAAGATCGATTTACGTCATCTCCGCGGGGGGACCGAGAGATAGAAACATATGTTCAGACAGACAAAAGCATATGAGATGAAGGTCCCTGAGGGATGTGCAGAGCTCACGAGAGACGAGATGGAATACGATGGTGGATGGCCCACTTTTGTAGCAGGTATCCTCTGTACAGTCATATCTGTCGCATGCACAGCTGCGGGTTATAACGATGCAGCCACTGTTTTTGCCCTGGCAGGGGCAGTGTTGACTCTTGGCAGTGTCGCAATAACGATTAATGCGGGTGTAAAAGTAGCGCAGGGCGTAGCTACGGTAGCGCAGGAGGCGACTTTTGGAAAGGGGATCGCCACAGGCATTATCGATTTGGGCGTGAATCTGTGCGGGACAGGCGCTTCGTACGGACTGAGCAAAAAGGGATGAACTCCGTGGAAAAATCGAACAGTTATGTCGAGAATGGGACCACCATCTTCTACTCTGGGGAAAATCGAGATGCATAATTCAGACGAATTCTTCGGATATGTCGTCTGTGGGATATCGATCGCATTGGGGTTAGTCGCGGTGTTCCTGTCGCTGGCGCTGTCTCTGTCCGAATTCGGCATGGGTTTGCAGGCTCTGTTCGTTGCGTACGTCGCGTCCATGTGCGCTGTCGCGTTTGCCGTGGGCGCGCGCTGGAAGAGGAGGGGCGGGAGCAGGACCGCATGGAAGAAATCCAGGCTGGCGGCCATGCTCATGGCGTGGGCTCCGGGGATGGGGCACGCCTATCTGGATCGTCTCGGGGAGGGCGTCAAGTTTCTTGTGGCGGCCGCCATAAGCTCGGCTGTGACTCTGGCGGCGGTCCCGCTCCATGAGCCCGACCTGGCGCTCTATGGGCTCTTTATGCTGATATTCTCGGCCACGTGGTCGTGCATCGATGTGAACAGGATATGCGACGAGATGGATCTTCCGTATACGAAGAGCGTATTGGGGGCGGGGATGGAGATGCATTTCAAGAGGAGCGATGTGCTCGAAGTCCTCCTGTTCGCATGCATGGGGCTGACGATGTTCGGCGTCGGGCACGTGATCATCACGGACTTGATGACCGAGCCTCTCCCGGATAAGGCCTACATAGCTCTCTTCGACTGCGTCGCGCCCCTGTTCCCGATAGCCATAGCCGCGAAGTATGCGGCGATCCATCTGGCGAAACGCAGGAAGGGGGCTGGGAAGTGACTGCCGGGGCCGCGCCTATGAGGTATATGGGGGACAATCACGGCCTCGCACCAGGATGGGGGTCCGACATGAAAGATGGGAGAGAGGATGCGATCGCGTGCGCCTCGGCGGGTCTCGCGCTCGCGGCGCTCGCGCCTCTCTCAGACTTCGTTTCCACACAACGCCCCATAGAATCAGAAACAAACGCTTTCGGCGACCACTGAGGCGGCGACATGAAGAACGCATGGGATCGGGTCAAAAGGAGATCGGCTAAGGAATGTCACGTGTCTTCATACAGCGACCCCGTCAGTCCGTTGTCGAATGAGCCGTGCTGTAAAAAACAGCCGCGGAGCGTCGAGGTCAGAACGGGGAATCGCAGGTCTTCGGCGCGGGTCTCGCCCGCGCATCTGCTTTTGCCAATTGCGGAGGGACGAATTTGAAAGAGACGGATAAATTCGAGATCATAGTCATACTGCCGATAGCGGCCGCGGTCTTTATCGGCTACTTTATGCGTGGGATGCAGGGCGTGCTCATCGCGGCATCGATCGTTGTCGCCTTCTTCATCGCCGCGCTGGTCTACATTTTCTATATATGCCCCAGGCTGCCCGATAGAGAACCACGCGTATGCGATACGAAGGGGGAGATCGAGATCCATATCTCCTGCTCCAGGCACAATCCTAACCGCAAGCCGATGTCGATCCTCGTGAACGGCGAGAGCGTTGCGACAGTCTTCAGGGGATCGGAAATATGTATAAATGTGAACGCGGGCGACCTGATATCCGCGAGGGATGCCGCTGGAAACGCGTCGGAGCCCGTCGTCGCAGGGATCGGGTCGAGGTACGTCGCGCGGATCGATTATTCCGCCGGTTCGCATCCGATCATAGCGGACGCGTCCGAGACCGCGGAGGGCATGGCGAAAAAACAACGCGACAGGGTTCATTCGAACAGAGGGGTGTTCTGGATTCTCCTCTTTCTGTGTTGCTCGGCTTTGATGGCGATCGCACTGAGGGTGATCGCGCTCTCGCCCTGATGCGCGACGCCATCGCCACATCCATGTGCGCCATGCCGCTGGCCGCGTTCCTCGTGATCCGGTCCTCGCTGTCCTTTACCGGGGCGTGCGACGAGATGGGGCCGCTGCGCGATCTCCATCTCGCCTCCGGCCGCATGGGTCCCGCTCTCGCGCCGCCGCAGGGCGCACGGAGGACGGTTCGCAAGGGTCGCTGCGCACGAACGAAAGAGAGGAGTCCTAACCTATGGTCGGGAGTCCGCGCCCCTCCCCTCGGCCATGAACACGATCCTGCGCGTGTCCGCGTCCGCTATGACCGTTATGTACCTGTGCCCGCGCCTGAACGAGGTCTCGTCGAGCATCACCCTCCTCACGCCCGACAGGTCCATCGCGTCCAGCTCGCGCCGCACGTGCCCCTCGAGGATCCCGTCCAGGACCCAGCGGCCCGCGCGGAGGATCTCCGCCGCCCTCGACACGGGCATCCCCCGCATCAGGGCCAGCGCCCTCCTCTCGAAGCCCAGGGTGTGCGACACGCCCTCCACGAACCACGGCTCCTCCACGCCCAGGACCGCTGAGAACACGTCGCTAGCGCTCTTCTCCGCCATGCCCCCGGCATGCCCCGCCGGGGCTTAAACCGTTGCCCCGCCGGGACCCGTTTCCACTCTATTTCCTAGAGAGCCTTTTATAAGATCGATTTACGTCATCTCCGCGGGGGGACCGAGAGGTAGAAACATATGTTCAGACAGACAAAAGCATATGAGATGAAGGTCCCTGAGGGATGTGTAGAGCTCACGAGAGACGAGATGGAATACGATGGCGGATGGTTTTTCTTTGCAGGAATCGCCTGTGCGGCCGTATCTGTCGTATGCACTGCCATCGGTCAGAACGAACTAGCCGCAGGTTTCGCTCTGGCAGGAGCGCTGTTGACTCTTGGCAGTGTCGCAATAACGATTAATGCGGGCGTAAAAGTAGCGCAGGGAGTAGCTACGGTCGCACAGGAAACGGCTTTCGGAAAGGGGATCGCCACAGGCATTATCGATTTGGGCGCGAATCTGTGCGGGACAGGCGCTTCGTACGGACTGAGCAAAAAGAGATGAACTCCGTGGAAAAATCGAACAGTGCTGTCGAGAAAGGAGTTACAACACTTTTCTCTGGAGATGAACAAGATGTCTAATTCGGACGAATCCTTTGGATATCTAGTTTTTGGGGCATCTGTTGCGTTGGGGCTGATGGCGTTGTTCCTGTCGCTGGCGCTGTCTCTGTCCGAATCAGGCACGGACCCGTTGACTCCTTTCATCGCGTTTCTCATCTTTGCGACCGTGATTGCGATCGCGGTCGGGGTACGCGGACGGAGGAGGGGCGGGAGCAAAGCTACATGGAGGAAATCCAGGCTGGCGGCTATGCTCATGGCATGGGCTCCGGGGAGGGGGCACGTCTACTTGGACCGCCCCAGAGAAGGCATCAAGTTCCTAGTAACCGCAGTCGTAGGGATGACCGTGACGCTAGCTACCGTTCCGCTTCATGAGCCCAACATCGTGATATACGGCTTCGTAATCATGTTATTCTCAGTCACGTGGTCGTGCATCGATGTGAACAGGATATGCGACGAGATGGGTCTTCCGTACACGGAAAGCATATGGGGGGGAGAATTCGAGATGCACTTCAAGAGGAGCGACATATTGGAGGTCCTGCTATTCGCCCTCATGGGGCTGGCCCTGTTCTTCATCGGGCATTCGATGGCGACGAACACAGCGGTAGAGTCTCATCCAGACGAAGGCTACATCGCTATTTTCAACTGCGTCGCGCCCCTGTTCCCGATAGCCATAGCCGCAAAGTATGCGGCGATCCATATGTCGAAAAGGAGGAAGAGCACTGGAGACAGGTGACGGCTTCGGACGCAACACGATCATGCGAGACCGCGAGTTCAGAGATGCGGGGATCGGCAGATGCGCCGGCGCGCGCAACAGGTCTTCGATCGCACGCGAATCATTCAGCCTCCGTGCGATGAGAGAGAGGCTCGGAGGCGGGAAATGAGCGCGGCGATAATATGCCCCAAGCACCCGATCGATCGGAAGCTGATCCGACAGATAGCCTCGGCCGCCGGAGGGAGAGTCTTTGAAACGATGGGCGATGAGGACGTCGATTACGGGGGGTTCGAGAAAGCGGTCTTAGTCTACATGCTCCCGATGGGTCCCGCGTCCGAAGCGTTCCTGGGCTGCCTGGAGGATGCGATGGAGCGGTTCGGAGAGGTCTCGTGCGTCATATGCGCCCCATACGAATACGACTGGGATGGCGAGGCCGCGGATGCGTGCCTCGAATCAGTCGGGCGGCTGGCGTCCGAGATATCGGGCAGGCTCGGCGCGAAGGGGATATCCGTGGTGCAGACCGAGAGGCTGCAGATAAAGGTCCAGAGGAGCCTGGCCGTGCGCCTCGGGTACGAGTGGGCGAACGCGTTAGATCGGAAGGCGCTCTCTGGCGGCAGAATCGCCATCGCGTTCTACGAGCGCGCGGAGATCTCCGCGGGGAAGAGGCCCGTAGCGTATCTGGCGATGATTGCGGCGGGGATCGCTCTAATCATGGCGGGATTCGCGATGATGTTCGCCTTCGTAACGACATGGAGCGATAGGCCGCAGAGGTCCGGAGGGGCGCTCGTCCTCGGGACAGGCCTCGTAATAGAGGGATACAGGAAATACGCTACGAGCCGGTGGGTCCGCTCGAACGAAAGAAAAGATAAATAACCCGCGACCCATGGCTCCCTGGGTCTAGGGATCTGGCCCGGGCCGAGTCCGGCGGCGATCCCGGGAGTGAGGCGCGACCATGTATCTGAAGAAAAACCCCCTCGTCCCGACGGCGGCGTGCGTCGCATGGGTCCTGATGTTCGCCTTCGCGCCGGGCGGCATGAGCATGTCGGCGTCCGATGTGATCTTCCTGCTCTTATCCTCGATGTTCCTGATCCTCGGCTGCGTCGTCTTCATGGGGGGCGTGATCCTCCTGGCCGGCGTGAACGCCATGCCCAGGGAGGAGAGGGAGAAGTACGACATGGACGCGCTCGCGCACATAGCGGGCATAGGGATCATCGCGGCCGCGCTATCCATGTTCCCCGTGCGCTTCGCGGCCGTCGCGCTCGGCGTCGGGGAGCTCTCCACCCTCCCGGAGATGATCGCCGTGGCCTCCATAGTGCTGGCCTCCGCGTTCTTCGGCGGCCGCGCCGCCATGCCTCCCGAGGGATGACCCCGCTTGCGAAATCTTAAAAGACGCGCCGCCCATCCATGTCCGAACCGAATGAGCTTCCTAGACTTCATGGCGATCATCGCGTCCGGGTTCTGGCTTTTCCTGCCCGCCATGGCGCCCAACTCCGCGGCCGCGCTGTTCGGGCGCAAGGCGAGGACCAAGATGGACTTCGGGAGGAGCTGGAGGGGCAGGAGGATCCTCGGCGACGGCAAGAGCTGGCTGGGGATGTTCGGCGGCGCCTTCTCCGGGGTCGCCCTGGGCCTGATCCTCATGTGCGTATCCCATCCGTTCGACCCATCGGGCCACTGGGGGTTCGGGTCGTGGGGGGGCGGGCTGGGAGTCCTGCTGTCCCTCTCCTTCGGAGCCATCCTGGGGGACGTCGCGGGCGCGTTCGTGAAGAGGAGGCTGGGGATGGAGAGGGGGCAGAAGGCGCCCGTGCTGGACCAGTACGACTTCGTCGCGGGGGCGCTCCTGCTGACCCTTCTGTTCTTTCCCGACTGGGTGCTCTCCGCATACTACGAGGGATGGCACATATGCGCCTTGATCGCGATCCTCGCGGTCATGTTCTTCATACACCGGGCGGTCAACAAAATCGGGTTCAGAATGGGAGTCAAGAAAGAGCCGTGGTGATACCATCAGCGAGATTACAGATGCGCTAGAGGCGTGCGGCGCCCTGCGGTTCGGCGAGTTCACGCTCGCCTCCGGGGCCAAGAGCACCTATTACATAGACATAAAGAAGGCCAGCACGGACCCGAGGGTCCTCAGGCTCATATCCCGGCTCATGGCGCGGGAGATGAGGGACGGCGGGCTGGAGGCGGACAGGATCGCGGGGGTGGTCCTGGGATCGGTCCCCCTGGCGGCCGCGCTCTCCCTGGAGACGGGGATCCCGTACGTCATGGTCAGGAAGGAGAAGAAGGACCACGGCACGTCCAGGCTGATCGAGGGGGACCTCGATCTGGGGGACAGGGTCCTGGTGGTGGAGGACGTGATCACCACCGCCGGATCCAGCATGGCGGCCATAGGCACCCTCAGGGAGTCCGGGGCGATCGTGTCGGACCTGATCTCCGTGATCGACAGGGAGGGCGGCGGGCGCGAGAGCCTCGCCGGCATCGGCGTGGGGCTCCGCTCCCTGGCGAAGGGGTCCGAGCTCGCCGGGGGAAGGAGATGATCCAGTCGCGCCTGGAGGGGTTCTCGGGCCCCTCCCCCCTCGCGGAGGGGGCGCTCCGCCCCGCGGAGGACTGCCGCCTGTGCGGGCTCTGCGAGGGCCGCACGCGCCTGGTCCTGCCCAGCGGGGACCCCGGGTCCCGCGTCGCGTTCGTGGGGGAGGCCCCGGGCGAGACGGAGGACCTCACGGGCATGCCGTTCGTGGGGAGGTCCGGGAAGCTCCTGGACAGGCTGATGGCGGAGGCGGGGCTGGACAGGTCCAGGGTCATGATCACCAACACGGTCAAGTGCCGCCCCCCCGGCAACAGGGCGCCCACCGAGGGGGAGATGGCCGCGTGCAGGGGGTTCCTGGAGTCGGAGCTGTGCGGGAAGGCGCTCGTGGTGGGCCTGGGCAGGTCCGCCTGCAGGGACCTGCTGGGATACGAGGGGAGGATGGGGGACCTGGCGAACAGGAAGACCAGGATATCCGTGTCCGGGAGGGAGATAGACTTCCTGCCCGCGTACCATCCCGCCGCGTGCATATACAGCCGCGCGTCGACGGATTCGCTGAGGGAGACCCTGCGGAGGGTGAGGGATGAATATCTCTGACATAGGGGCGTTCGCCATCGACATGGACGGCACCGTCTACAAGGGCGGCTCCCCGATACCGGGCGCGGCGGGGTTCATCTCCCGCCTCAGGCGCGCGGGGATCCCGTTCGTCTTCCTGACCAACAACTCCGCCCACGCCCGCTCGTTCTACGCGGACAAGCTGGCCCGCATGGGCTTCGACGCGTCCGCCGGAGACATACTGACCTCCACGGCCGCCGCCATCAGGTTCCTTCAAACGGAGAGGCCTGGGATGAGCGTCTTCCCCCTGGCCGTCCCGGAGGTGGAGGCGGAGATCGAGGAGGCCGGGATCCGCCTGGACCGCAGCGGCCCGGACATAGTGCTGCTGGCGTTCGACACCTCCATAACCTACGAGAAGATCAACGCGGCGTACCACCACATCCTCGGGGGGGCGGAGCTCATAGCCACCCATCCGGACGAGCTGTGCCCCACGGAGGGGTCCTACGACGTGGACATAGGGCCGTTCATAAGGATGTTCGAATCCCTGACGGGGGCGAAGGCCCTGGTGATCGGGAAGCCGGACAGGAGGATGCTGGAGATGGCCGCGCTGGAGACGGGGGTCCCGGTGGAGAGGCTCGCCATGGTGGGGGACCGCATGTACACCGACGTCAGGATGGCCGTAGATGCGGGCGCGACGTCGATCCTGGTCCTGAGCGGGGAGGCGAAGCCCGAGGACATAGCCTCGTCGGGGATCGAGCCCGACTTCGTCGCGTCGTCGGTGGCGGACCTCTCCGATATGGTGGAAGCCGCCTCGGATTAAAATTTAGGAATAACTAAATTATACTCCGACCACGTTCGCCCGCCCATGACCAAAGGGATCCTGATCATAGGGCACGGCTCCAAGTCGGGTTTGAACGAGGAGGCGGCCGAGATGCATGCGGAGCATCTCCGCAGGGCCGGGTTCGAGAACGTGTACCACGCGTTCAAAGGGTACTCCGAGCCCCGCATAGGCGACACCCTGCTGAGGATGGCCTCCGACGGGATACGCGACATAGCCGTGATCCCGCTGTTCATAGCCAGCGGCCACTACGCCGACAGCGTGATACCCAAGAGGGTGGGCCTGCGCAAGAGCGAGAGGGAGGGGACGGTGCAGATCGACGGGAGGGAGGCCCGCGTGAGGATAGCGGAGACCTTCGGGAGCCGCCCGTCGCTGACGGGCGTGATCGAGGCCATGCTGAGGGAGGCCTCCGCCGGGCCCGGCGACGCGGTGCTCCTCATAGGCCACGGATCCAAGTCCAGGCACAACAGGGAGATGGTCGAGCTCAACGCCGAGAGGCTGAGGGAGAGGACCGACCTGAGCGTCTCGTGCGCGTTCAACGAGTTCAACGAGCCGTCCGTGGAGGACGCCCTGGAGGCCATAGCCGGGAGCGGGGCGCGCCGCGTCGTCGCCGTCCCCATGTTCGTCTCGTCCGGGGAGCACACCGACCGCGACATACCGGAGAAGCTGGGCCTAGCCCCGGGCGAGAGGTCCGGGTCCGTCCGCGGCATGGATGTGGCCTACCTGGCCCCGGTCGGGTCCAGGCCCGAGACGGGGGCGGTCCTGGAGGACGTGCTGAGGGGGATCCTCTGACCCCCCTCAGTACCTCCCCTTCTTTATGAGGCGGTAGTCCGCCAGGAAGAACGCGGCGCAGTACGCCGCGACTACGCCGAGCGACGCCCACGGGAAGTCCCATCCCAGCGCGACCGACCTCAGGACCTCCGACGAGTGCGTAAGGGGCAGGGCCCCTATGGCCGCGGACACGGGGCCCGGGAAGGAATCCGTCGAGAACAGCGTGCCGCACATGAACGTCATGGGCAGCAGGACCAGGTTCGAGATCATGGCCAGCGTCTGGCTGTTGTTCGCCAGCAGCCCCGCCATGACCCCCATCATGGAGAACGCGAAGCACGACAGCATTATGCACAGGATCAGCCACGGGGTCAGATGGATGTCGTCGGTCAGCATGAGGCCCAGCGACAGCATGATCGCCGACCCCAGCAGCCCCCTGACCATGCCCACCACGGACTTCCCGAACACTATGGAGCTTATGCCCACGGGGCACAGTATGAGCTCGTCGAAGCTCGAATGGAACAGCCTCTGGATCAGTATCTTCTGAGACGTGGACGAGAAGCCCGCGGTCATGGAGCTTATGGCGATTATCCCGGGCACCACGAACGCGATGTAGTCCACCCCGCCCTCCGACGACCCGGACCTCATCCCGTACCCGAACGCCACCAGGTACAGTATGGGCGCCACCATGCTGGAGACCAGCACGGACGCGGCGTTCCTGCGCATGAAGCACAGGTCCCCGTACGCGACCCTCATGGTCTCGTCCAGCAGCCTGAGCATCAGAGCTTCCTCCCGGTGAGCTCCAGGAACACGTCCTCCAGGCTGGTCCTCCTGATGGAGACGTTCGCGTCCTCCGGCAGGCCCTGCATGTGCGCCTTGGCCTCCGCCCTGCCTCCGAAATACGCGTTGTCGGTCGTCCCGTCGGCGTTCTGCCTCTCCACGGTCACCACCCCTATCCTCCCGCGCAGCTCGTCGCTCGTCCCCAGCGCGATCATCCTGCCCTTGTTGATTATCCCTATGCGGTCGCAGAGCGCCTCCGCCTCCGATATGTAGTGGGTGGTCAGGAAGATGGTCGCCCCCTCGCCGTTCAGCTTCTTTATGAGCGCCCACAGCGCGTTCCTGGACTGGGTGTCCAGCCCCGTGGTGGGCTCGTCCATGAACAGCACGGGGGGGCGGTGCATCATCGAGCACACTATGGAGACCCTCTTCTTCCACCCGCCGGAGAGGTCCTCCACGAGGGAGTCCATGCGGTCCTCCAGGCCCATGGCGCCGCACAGCTCCTCCACCCTCTTCCTGATCTCCGACCTCTTCATGTTCTGCATCAGGGCGTGGTGCACTATGTTCTCCCTCACGGAGATGTCCTTGTCGAGGCTGTTGTGCTGCTGTATGACCCCGATGCTGCCGCGGGCCTCCCTGTACTCCCTGACGGAGTCGTGGCCCGCTATGGACACCGTGCCGGAGGTGGGCGGGGTCATGGTGGTCAGCATCCTGATCGTGGTGGTCTTGCCGGCGCCGTTGGGCCCGAGGAACCCGAAGATCTCGCCCTTCCTGACGCCGATGGAGAGGTCGTCCACCGCCAGCAGGTCCCCGTACCTCTTCGTCAGATGCTCCGCCGATATTATGTGCTCCTCCAAGGTCTCCGCGCCTCCGTTTTTTAGGTATACCTAATTTTATATATAATTTAGCTATTCCTAAATTTTAACGGAGAGGCATCGCATGAACAAGATAAAAACAATAGCCGCGGTCGCGGTCGCGATCGTATTCATAGCCGCGATCGGCGTCGCCGTAGCCAACAACCCGTCGAGGGAGAAGGGGCTGTACGCGCTGGACGCCCAGGTCCTCATCGTCGACATGGGGGGCATAACGGCGACCCCGAAGATGGTGGATTCCATCGAGTCCCTGTACTCCCAGGTCTACGGGGACCTGGAGGCCGAGGGATACACGATAGAGGACGCGAAGGCGGACTCCGAGTTCTGGAGCGAGTACTGCGACTATGCTTCCATAGTGGAGGCCAGGGGGAACGGGTACGCCGTGGACATAGTCCTGAAGAGCGGGCCCAGGAAGGTAGCCATACCGTCCGCCGCCGACGCGATGCTGTCCATGGGGACCATGTACCTGACCACCATGTACTACTTCGTCTGCATGAAGCACGGCGCGGAGCCGTACTCCGACGAGGCGATGGGCGACGAGGCGCTCAGGAGCGAGTACGCCTCGCTGGTGGCGGGCGGGACCCGTCGCGAATACATCGAATCGAACACCGAGCTCGGAGGCTACATAGGCTCCGGATACCTCGATTCGGGGAAGAGCTCCATAGCGGAATACGAGAGGGAGATGCTCGCGGAACACGTCGCGAAGCTCTCCGCCGAGGGCAGGAAGACCCTGCTCCTGGCGACCGGGAAGTCCGTGGACGACGCCGCATACAAGGCCATACGCGACGAAGTCGTCGGCCAGGGCGGGATGGAGGCGCTGTTCGTCACCGCCTCCGACATAAAGGGCGCGTTCGCGGGCATAGAGTGCCTTGGATACATCTTCGGGTACGGGGAGTACGTCGATGAGCTGATCGAGGGCCTGCAGGTCAGGCTCTACGAGGTCTACCGCGCCCTGCATGGGCAGGAGGAGGAGCACAAGGTCTACTGGGAGGCGTCCAGCGGGAAGTCCGTGTCCGCTTCCGGGATGTCCTCCAGCGTCATGGGCTTCATGGGCTGGGACACGTCCCTCATGACCGGGACGGAGTATGACACCGAGGCCCTCCTGGAGGCGGAGCCGGACATAATCGTGTTCTACTCCAACGACAAGCGCGACATGGACGCGAAGATGAGGGTCTGAGCGGGGGAGCGCCCCCCGCTTTTTTTATTTCAGGGCGATCCCGTGGACGATTCGGAGGCGGGGCTGGAGAGATACCGCAGGTCGAGGGCCAGGAGGTCGGCCGCCATCCTGGCCGCCACCGTCGCCCTCGCCGCCGCGACGTTCGCGGCCACGATGATGGTGGGCAACTACCACGTCTCGTGGGGCGAGGTCATCGAGATACTGCTGGGCGGGGGCTCTCCCGAGAAGAGGCAGGTCGTGATGGACATCCGCCTCCCGCGGATCCTGTGCTGCGCCATGGTGGGCGCGGCCCTGTCCCTGTCGGGCCTGGCGATGCAGAGCCTCTTCAAGAACCCGATGGCGTCCCCGTCCATACTGGGGATCTCGTCGGGGGCCGCGTTCGGCGCGTCCATAGCCATATCTTTCGGCATAGGGGCCGCCGCCCTGGGGAGGCACAGCATACCCCTCATGGCGTTCGCGTTCTGCTTCATGACCATGGGCGCGGTGTACGCCATAGCCAGGACGAGGTACGGGGTGGCGACCGTGACCCTGCTCCTGGCGGGGGTGGCGGTGGGCGCGTTCTTCAACGGGCTAGTGTCGCTGATGCAGTACATAGCCAACGAGGACACCATGGCCGCCATAGTCTACTGGATGATGGGGAGCTTCAACAAGTGCGTCTGGGACTCCGTCTACATCGCGCTGCTCCCGATAGCGGCGGGCATAGCCCTGATGGCGCTGCAGACGAGGGAGCTGAACCTGATCTCCGCGGGCGAGGAGCAGGCGGCCAACATGGGCGTCAGCGTCAAGCGGAGCAGGGCGATGATCATAGTGGGCGCGTCCCTCTGCGTGGGGGGCTCCGTCGCGATATCCGGGACCATAGGCTTCGTGGGCCTGATCGTCCCGCACATACTCAGGATGATCGCGGGGCCGGGACACAGGCTGCTGGTCCCCATGTGCGTGTTCGGAGGGGCGGCGTTCATGATGGCCATGGACACCCTGTCCAAGGCGGCGTTCCCGGTGTCCGTGCCGGTGGGCATACTGACGTCTCTGCTGGGCGCGCCGTTCTTCATATATGTGATGAAGATGAGGAAGAAGGAGATGTGGGAATGATCCTAGACGTGGGCGGGGTCAGCTTCTCGTACCGCTCGAAGGAGGTCCTGAGGGAGGTCGAGTTCAAGGCGGAGTCGGGGGAGGTCCTGGGGATACTCGGGCACAACGGGTGCGGGAAGACCACCCTCCTGAAATGCATCAACGCCGCGCTCTCCCCCTGCGGGGGGTGCGTGGAGGTGGACGGGGACCCCGTGGGCGAGATGTCCAAGAGGGAGATAGCCAAGAAGATGGCGGTGGTCATGCAGACCACCAGCGTGACGTTCCCTTTCACGGTGTACGAGACGGTGATGATGGGCAGGTACTCCAGGATAGAGGCGCTCGGCGGGGAGGGAGAGGAGGACGCGAAGGCGGTCTACAGGGCCATGGCCGAGACGGAGACCGTCCGGTTCGCGGACAGGTACATAGACGAGCTCAGCGGGGGCGAGAGGCGCAGGGTCATGATCGCCAGGGCGCTGGCGCAGGAGCCGGGCGCGCTCCTCTTGGACGAGCCCACGCTGCACCTGGACATAAACCACCAGTTCGACCTGATGGAACTCATACGCAGGCTGGCGGCGGAGAGGGGCATGCTGGTGGTGCTGGTCACGCACGACATAGTGCTGGCGGCCAGGTACTGCGACAGGGCCATAATGATGAGGGAGGGGGAGATAGCGGCGGCGGGCCCCGTGGGCGAGATAGTCAACGCGGAGAACCTGAGGGAGATCTTCCAGATCGAGGCGGACGTGGCCCACGACGAGAGGTTCGGCATAGGGGTCACCATAGTCGGCAGGGCCGGGGGGAAGAAGAGGGACGCCGGGCGCGAGGGATGAGCGGGGGATCCCCGAGGCTATCCGCGCCGAGGGCATGCCGGCGGGAGGCCCTTAATCCCAGCCCCAAACCTCTTTCCAGTTTTTGTCAGGCTCTTCGCTCTCGTCTCCGGCGCGGCCCCTGTTCTTCGCCTCCCTCTCGCCGCGCGCCACGGCGACGGCGTACAATACGGAGCACAGGAGGCCTATCAGCAAGAGGATCGTCGTGAATCGCATGGCCCCATGATCGCGCCGCGCGTTGAAAAGGCTTGTCCGGACAGGGGCGGATTTCCCGCCCGCCTCGCTCGGAATCCGCATAGCCATCATGGCGGAAAACCGAGCGCGGGGAGTGGGCCTATCCGGATTTGAACCGGAGTCAATGGCTCCCAAAGCCACAAGTATACCAAGCTAGCCCATAGGCCCTGCGCCGTGATGCCCGCCGGAGTATAAATGCTTGCGGGGGCGGGATCCCGGGGATGCGATCCGCCCGCCCCGATACTGAAAACGACGTAAACCGGTCGCGTATGTCCGTCCCGCTTATATCGCGCCAAAGTCTAAAATCCACGTCTGCGCACAAGGCGCCCGCGCCCGCATGCAGAGGTGATTATAGAAATGACGCACATCATGACGACAGGGTGGAGGGCGCGCGCCGCCCTCCTCGCGGCCGTGCTCGCGGCTGTTCTGGCATGCCCCGCGGCGGTCTTCGCGTCGGGGGGCCTCTCCGAGGACTCCGACGCGATGCCCGGCTCCGGGACCGAAGGCGACCCCTACCTGATCTCGACCTACGCGCAGCTGGACTCCGAGTTCAGGAGGCAGGCGGGCCAGGGCAGGCATTTCGCGCTGGACGCGGATATAGCCTTAGAGGGCTCATGGGTCCCGATACAGTCCTTCTCCGGGACGCTGGACGGCAGGGGGCACTCCATACGCATGGGGGCCGCGCCCGGCCCGAGCCTCTCGGTTTTCAAAGAGATATCCTCGTCCGCGGGCAGGACCTCCGTCTCGGACCTGACCGTGGACGTCGGGAGCAGGGCGAGGGGCGTGAGCGCGGGGGAGGCGGCGTACGGCGCGCTCGCCTGCAAGGCGGTCTCATCCACGTATCCTCTATCTATAGAGGGCTGCCGCGTCGTCGGCGGCCTGACCATAAACGGGTCGGGGTCGGCGATGGCCCCGGTCTCCGACAACATCTCCGCCATAGGGGGGCTCGTCGGCGCGACCGTCGCGGACCCGAGCTGGTCGCCGGCGGCGTCCGTCAAGGGATGCGTCTCCGAGCTCAGCATCGCGGTCAGGGACGCGTCCGCCGCGGGCTTCGTCGCGGTGGGCGGCCTCATAGGCTTCGCGTCCAAGTGCGACGTATCCGGGTGCGCCGCCCTGGGGGGCGTGGCCGCGTCCTCCCGCGCCGGAACCTCGCTCGAGGTGGGCGGGCTGATCGGGAGCGCCAGCGGGTCCTCGGTGTCCAAGTCGTACTCCGCGGCGTCCTCCGGGTCGAAGGCGGTGAGCGCCGACTCCCAGAACCCGTCGTTCACAGGGGGGCTCATAGGGCATTCCGCCGCGTCGGAGGTGAGGCAGTGCTTCTCCGCGCAGGCCGAGATATCCGCCTCCGGGGCCAACGCCAAGGCTGGCGGGCTCCTCGGAGGGATCGTGGGCGGCTCCGCGTCCCAGTGCTACAGCGCCGCGGGCTTCTCCGGGGCCGGCAAGAGCTACGGGTTCGCCGGGTCCTCCACCAACGCGCAGTACAGCGGATGCTACTTCAGGGCCGTCGGCGACATGCAGCCTTCCCCAGGCTCCGCCGGCGCGGCCGCCCCCCTGTCCGAATCCGAGATGAGGGACAGGGCCAGCTTCAGGAACTGGGACTTCGCGGACACGTGGTCCATGGACCCGAGCGGGGCGGTCATGGGCGGGTACCCGTACCTGTCCGTGGGCCTGACCGTGGAGGCGCACATGGTGGGCAACCTGGACGCGGGGGCCAGGATCCAGTACAGGATCGGCGGGTCCGGGGCGTGGGCGGACATGCCCGGGAGCTCGATATCCGTGCAGGCCGGCGCGGACGTGCGCTTCAGGATATCCGGAGGGGGGGCGGCGAGCGCATTGGGATACTGGACGGTGGGATCGTCCGCCCACCGCACCTATTCGGAATCCATAGGCATAACCGCCTCCGCCGGTTCGAGGGCGGTCTACGCGCACTTCATAGGCGCGTCGGAATCCGTCGAGATCCTGGCGGACTCGTACCCCGCGGGCGCGCCCATAGCCATGTCGGTGGACGGCGATCCCGCCGAGTTCAGCGGGGCCGTCCGCGTCAAGCGCGATTCCAGGGTGCTCCTGGCCGCGTCCCCCATGCAGGGGCACTCCTTCGCCAGATGGTCCGGGGACCCCGCGGGCGCGTCCAACGCGGTCCGCGCGATCGTCGCGTCCGAGGACGCCCACGTGACGGCCCTGTACTACGCCGAGGGCGCGGGCGAGGTCCGCGTGTCCGCGAACATCCGCGAGGCGGTGGAGAAGCCGCCCGGGATCCTCCAATACCGCATCCAGACGGGCCCCGGCGCGTACACGGCGGCGTTCGCGTCGCACGAATCGTCGTTTAGCGCCAGGGTCCCTGCCGGCGCGTCCCTGGAGGTGGCAGCGGAGGCTGGCCCGGGATACAGGTTCACGGGATGGAGCGACGGGCGCGCGGACAAGGCGGTCTCCGTGACCGCCGCCCCCGGCTTGACGTCCATCACGGCTCTGTTCGCGACGGAGGGGTACGACGTGAGGCTCACGGTAGGGGCCGGCGGGTCGGTGGAGTACTCGCTCTCTGGCTCGGGGGCGAAGGCGTCCGCGGGCCCCGGGTCCGTCACGATAGCGGTGCCCGCGGGAGAGTCCCTGGAGATGTCCGCGCAGGCGGACAGGGGGAGCCATTTCCTGAAATGGGGAGGCCCGTCGGGCGATTCGTTCGTCAGCCGCGCCGTCGCCGCCCCGGGCGGGTCCTATTCCGCGCACTTCGAGGCCGACGGGCCCGCCGCCTCCCGCTACGCCGTCTCCGTGGCGGCGGGGCAGGGAGGGTCCGTAGAGGCGTCGGGAGGCGTCTCCGCGGTCATCCGGGCGGGCGCACCCGCCACGGTCAGCGCCCCCGCGGGATCGGCGGTCTACCTGAGCGCCCGCGCGGACCAGGGGAGCCACTTCCTAAAGTGGGGAGGCGGCCCCGGCGACGCGTTCCACAACCCGCTGGTCGTCTCGTCCGCCGGGTCCTACGCCGCCTCCTTCGAGGCGGACGGATCGGGGGCGGCGCGCTACGTGGCCACGGTCAGGGTCGGCGAGAACGGGTCCGTCAGCGTGTCCGGGCCCGCGGCGGCCTCTCTCCAGACCGGGACGTGGGAGATCAGCGTCCCGGCAGGGTCCGAGGCGTCCCTGCGCTCCGTCCCAGCTAGCGGATACCATTTCCTCAAATGGGAGCACGGCTCGGGCGAGTCCAGGCGCGATCCCATGGCCGCATCGTCCGCGGGGGAGTACTCCGTGGAGTTCCAGGCGGACGGCCCCGGCGCGAGCCACCGCGCCATAGCGGTGGCGGTGGGGGAGAACGGGTCCGTGGAGGTCCGCGGGGCACCTGGCGCGTCGGAGCTCCAGACAGGCGCATGGACCGTCAGCGCCCCTGCGGGGGCTTCGGTGCGCCTGCGGGCGGCGGCCGACGCGGGCCATCACTTCCTCAAATGGAGCGAGGGGGGCAGGGACCTGTTCAGCAACCCGGCGGAGGCGTCCTCCGATTCGTACTCCGCCATATTCGAGGCCGACGGGTCCGCCGCCTCCCGCTACGCGATCTCCGTGGAGGTCGGCAGGGGCGGGTCCGTCGTCGCCTCGGGCTCCGTGTCCGCGTCCCTCCCGGAGGGGGCGTGGGAGGTCAGCGTCCCGGCGGGAGGCGCGGCCTCCCTCAGGGCGTCCGCCTCGCCCGGCTTCCACTTCCTCAAGTGGGTCGGAGCGCCGGGGGAATCTTTCCGCAACCCCCAGACCGCATCTTCCGCCGGATCCTTTGCGGCCCGGTTCGAGGCCGACGGGTCCGCGGCGGAGAGGTACTGCGTGTCCGTCTCCGTCGGCCAGGGCGGGTCCGTGGAGGTCTCGGGAGGCGTCTCCGAATCGCTTCAGGCGGGATCGTGGGAGATCAGCGTCCCCGCAGGGGGAGCGGCTTCCCTGCGGGCGGCGGCGGGCGCGGGCCATCACTTCCTCAAGTGGAGCGACGGATCCAGAGATCTGTTCTACAACCCCCTGTCCGCGCCTTCTGCGGGATCGTACTCGGTCCTGTTCGAGTCGGACAGCACCACGGGGGGATCGTACGCCGTCTCCGTCTCCGCGGGGCCCGGGGGATCCGTGTCCGTGTCCGGATGGATATCCCTGACCGTCCCCTCGGGCGCGTCGGTGGAGATCAGCGCGCCCGAGGGGAGGGCGCTGACTCTGAGCGCGTCCCCGTCCGCGGGCCGTCACTTCCTCAAGTGGATCGGAGCGCAGGGGGACCTGTTCCACAACCCGCTGGTCGTCTCGTCCGCCGGGACGTACTCCGCCTCCTTCGAGGCCGACGGGCCCGCCGCCGAGAGGTACGTCGTTACCATCGCCGCGGGGGCGGGAGGGTCCGTCAAAGTGTCCGGCGCGGTCTCCGCGACCCTCCCCTCTGGGACGTGGGAGGTCAGCGTCCCCATAGGCGGATCCATAGCCGCGGAAGCCGCCGCATCCTCGGGCCATCACTTCCTCAAATGGGGCGCAGGCTCCGGCGACGCGTTCCACAACCCGCTGACCGTATCCTCTCCCGGGTCCTACTCGGCGTCGTTCGAGCAGGACCGCCAGGGGGCCTCCAGGTACAACGTGTCCGTGACAGTGGGGCAGGGCGGGTCGGTGAAGGCGTCCGGGTCCGTCTCCGCCACCCTCGGAACGGGCTCTTGGACGGTCAGCGTCCCCTCGGGGGGAAGCGTCTCGCTGAGCGCGGAGGCCTCCCCCGGATATCACTTCCTCAAATGGGGCGCAGGCTCCTCCGATTCCTTCCTCAACCCCCTGGTCGTATCCTCCCCCGGCTCCCGCTCCGCATCCTTCGAGGCGGACGGGCCGGGCGCCGAGCGCTACTGCGTGACCGTGACGGTGGGGCAGGGGGGGTCCGCCGGCGTTTCCGGCGCGGTCTCCGCCAGCCTCCAGCCCGGGACGTGGACCGTCAGCGCCCCATCCGGGGAGATCATCGTGCTCGGGGCCAAGGAGGGCCCCGGGTCCCACTTCCTCAAGTGGAGCGACGGCTCGTCGGACCTGTTCTACGACCCGGTGGTCGCTTCGTCTCCCGGATCGTACTCCCTGTCCTTCGAGGCGAACGGATCGGGCGCGACCCGCCAGCCGTCCATAGTCACGGTGGGCAGGAACGGGTCCGTGGCGGCGTCGGGCCCCGTCTCAGCGACATTCGGCCCCGGGACGTGGGCGGTGAGCATCCCCGTCGGGGGGGCGGTCGCCCTGGACGCAGAGGCGTCCGGCGGATACCACTTCCTGAAGTGGAGCGACCGGTCGGGGGACTCGTACCTCAACCCGTTCTCCCTCTCCCCCGGCGAGACGTGCTCCGCGTCCTTCGAGGCCGACGGCGCGCCGGGAGGCAACTACGGGGTCAGGATCGCGGTAGGGCCCGGGGGGTCCGCCAGGGTCTCGGGGGCGGTCTCGGCGGTCCTGGGCGAGGGCTCGTGGACGGTCAGCGCCCCTCAGGGGAGGGGAGTGGTCCTGACGGCGGAGGCCTCCGACGGCTTCCATTTCCTCAAGTGGAGCGACGGGGGGTCGGACATGTTCCGCGACCCGGTGCCCGTATCGTCGAACGGGTCGTACTCCCTGTCCTTCGAGGCGGACGGGCCGTCTGCCGAGAGGTACTGCGCGTCCGTGTCGGTCGGATCCAACGGATCCGTGGGCGTCTCCGGGTCCGTCTCCGCGTCCCTCCCCTCCGGGTCGTGGACCATAAGCATCCCCGCCGGGGGGGCGGTCTCCCTGGACGCACGCGCCGCATCGGGCCACCGCTTCCTGAAATGGAGCGACGGATCCGCGGACTCCCCGCTCAACCCGATGCGGGTCTCGTCCGCGGGCGCGTACTCCGCGTCGTTCGAATCCGCCGGAGCGGCCGGGAGCGGGTACTCCGTGACGGTCGTGGCGGGCTTGAACGGGTCCGTGGCCGTCTCCGGGTCCGTCTCCGCGTCCCTCCCATCCGGGACGTGGGAGGTCAGCGTCCCCCGCGGGGGCTCCGTCCTGCTGGACGCGAGGCCCGGACAGGGGTTCCACTTCCTCAAGTGGAGCGACGGCAGGGACATATTCCGCAACCCCGTCTCCGCATCCTCCGCATGGACGTACACGGCGTCCTTCGAGGCGGACGGCCCGGGAGCGTCGCGCTACAATGTGGCCGTGGAGGTCGGGAGCAACGGGTCGGTGGAGGCCTCCGGGCCCGTGGAGGCGGTCCTGCCCCCCGGGACCTGGGTCCTCAGCATAGGGAAGGGCCAGTCTGCGGACCTGACCGCCGCGGCCGACGCGGGCTACGTCTTCGAGAAGTGGAGGTCCTCCGCAGGGGATTCGGACTCCCCCAGGATCTCGCCGCCCCCGGGCGATGCGTGCTCCGCGTCCTTCGCCAAGAGCGCGTCCGACTACAGCGTGACCGTGGTCGTGGGGCCGGGCGGGTCCGTGAGGGCCTCCGGGATACCGAACGCGCCCGTCATACAGCCGGGAACCAGGTCCATCACGGTCCCGGCGGGCGCGACGCTGACCCTGGACGCCCAGCCCGCACAGGGGTACCGCTTCCTCAAGTGGAGCGGCGGGGCGGGGGAGATCAGGTACAACCCGGTGTCCGCCTCGTCCTCCGGGACGTACTCCGCCTCGTTCGAGGCCGCTGGCTCCCCGCAGGGGGGCTACAGCGCGACCATCGTCGTGGGGGCTGGGGGATCGGCGGGGGTCTCCGGGTCCGTGAGCGCGACCCTCAGGGAGGGGACGTGGACCATAAGCGTCCCGGCGGGCGGCGAGGCGGTGGTCAGCTCCCGCCCCGGGAGCGGATACCACTTCCTCAAATGGAGCGCGGGGTCCGCGGACGTCTTCTGCGACCCGTTGACGGTGTCCTCCGCCGGGACGTACTCTCTCTCGTTCGAGGCGGACGGCGCCTCCGCCGGCAGGTACTGCGTCACCGTCGCCGTCGGGGCGAGCGGCTCCGTGGGGGTGTCCGGCGGGGCCTTCGCATCCCTGGCCGCGGGCACGTGGACGGTCAGCGTCCAGGCGGGGGCGTACGCGATCCTGGACGCGAGGCCGGACCGGGGGTTCCACTTCCTCAAGTGGAGCTACGGCTCCGGGGAATCGCACTACAACCCCATAGGCGTGCGGTCCGCAGGGACGTACTCCGTCTCGTTCGAGGAGGACGGGGCCGCGGGGGGCGCGTACGCCATGACCGTCGTCGTGGGGGCCCACGGGTCCGTCAGGTTCTCATGGGCATCCGGGGGGGCGCCCGTGACCCTCACCCAGGGCGAGTGGACGGTCAGCGCCCCCGTCGGGGCGGGCGCGGTCCTGGATGCGTCCGCCGACGCGGGACACCACTTCCTCAAGTGGAGCGACGGATCGTCGGACTCGTTCGTGAATCCGCTGCAAGCCGTGTCCGCAGGGAAGTACGAGGCCTCCTTCGAGGAGGACGGCCCCGGGGCTTCCCGCTACAACATGGCCGTCTCCGTGGGGCAGGGGGGATCGGTGACGGCGTCCGGGGGAGCCGACGCGGCGCTGGGCCCGGGAGAGTGGGTCGTCAGCGCCCCGTCCGGGAGCTCCGTCGGGCTGGACGCGTCGCCGGGCCCCGGCCGCCACTTCCTCAGGTGGCTCTCCGAGTCGGGCGAGCTGCCCTACAACCCCATATCCGCCTCGTCCGCCGGGAGGTACTCGGCGGAGTTCGAGTCGGACAGCGCCGCGGACGGCAGGTACACGGTGTCCGTACGCGTGGGGGAAAACGGCTCCGTCAGGGCGACGGGGGCCGTGGACATGCTGCTGCGGCCGGGAAAGACCGATCTGAGCGTCCCGTCCGGGTCGTCCGTCGCGCTGGCGGCGGAGCCCGACGCGGGATACCACTTCAGGGACTGGAACGGGAGCTCGCGCGTCAGCGCGATCGATGTCGGATCGGCGGGGACGTACTCCGCGTCGTTCGAGGCGGACGGGGCCCCCGGGGAGGCCGTCGCGATCACCGTGACCGTGGGGGTCGGCGGATCCGTCAGGGTCTCCGGGGCCCCGGGGGCGGAGAGCCTCCGGCCCGGGACCTGGGTCCTGAGCGTCCCGCAGGGCGCGTCGCTGTCCATGGACGCGTCGCCGGACCCGGGGCACCACTTCCTCAAGTGGGGCGGCGGGGCGGGAGACCCGTTCCGCAACCCCATGTCCGTCGAGGCGCCGGCATCGGCGTCCGCGTTCTCCGCCTCGTTCGAGGCGGACGGCCCCGGCGCGACGAGGTACTGCGTGTCCGTGTCAGTAGGGCCGAACGGGTCCGCGTCCGTCTCCGGCGCGTTCTCCGCCGCCGTGCCCGCCGGGACGGAGGCCGTGCTCAGCGTCCCCGCGGGGGGAGCGATCGAGCTGGCGGCCATCCCCGACCGGGGGCACCACTTCCTCAAATGGGCCCGCGGCTCGGAGGACGTCTTCCTGAACCCGCTGTTCGTTTCCTCCGCGGGATCGTACTCGGCCAGCTTCGAGGCCGACGGGGGCGGGGCGGCCCGCTACGTCGCGACCGTATCGGCGGGGCAGAACGGGTCCGTGTCCGTCTCCGGAGCGGTCTCCGCCTCCGTGCCCGCCGGGACGGAGGCGATGATCAGCGTCCCCGCGGGAGGCTCCCTGCTTCTCCGCGCGGAACCGGGATCGGGATGCCACTTCCTCGGATGGAGGAGCGGCTCCGCGGAATCCTTCCTCAACCCTCTGTCCGTGTCGTCTCCCGGGACATATTCCGCATCCTTCGAGGCGGACGGCTCGGGAGCGTCGCGCTACAGCGTGGCCGTGGCGGTGGGCCCCAACGGGTCCGCCGCCGCCTCGTGGCCGGGGGGCTCCGCGACTCTGCCGGCGGGCTCCTGGATCATCAGCGCCCCCGCGTCGGAGCCGGTCTCGCTCGACGCATCCCCCGATCCCGGATACCACTTCCTCAAATGGAGCGGCGGGTCCGGGGATACGAGGCTGAACCCGCTGTACGTTTCCTCCGCGGGATCGTACTCGGTCAGCTTCGAGGCGGACGGCGCGGCGGGCGGGAGCTACGCCGTCTCCATATCCGTGGGGCGCGGGGGCTCCGTCGCCGTGTCCGGCGCGGCCTCCGCCTCTCTCCCGGAGGGGGCGTGGACCGTCTCCGCGCCCGTCGGCGAGGGGATGTCCCTCGACGCGTCCGCGTCCGCGGGCCACCGCTTCCTGAAATGGAGCGACGGCTCGTCGGACGTCCGCACGAACCCCGTGTCGGTCTCCTCGACAGGGTCCTATTCCGCCCACTTCGAGGCGGACGGGGAGGGAGCGGGATACTCTGTGACGGTGTCCGTGGGCCCGAACGGATCGGTGCGGGTCTCCGGGTCCGTGTCCGAGGCCCTGTCCCCCGGGACGTGGACGGTCAGCGTCCCCGCGGGCGGGTCCGTCGCGCTGGACGCGGCCCCCGGCCGCGGCCACCACTTCCTCAAATGGAGCGACGGCTCGTCGGACCTGTTCCGCAACCCGCTGGAAGCGTCCTCCGCGGGCTCGTACTCGGTCTCGTTCGAGGCCGACGGCCCCGGCGCGACCCGCTACGTCGCCTCCGTGTCTGCGGGCGCGGGGGGATCCGTGGACGTCTCCGGATCCGTCTCCGTGCGCCTGCGGGCGGGGGAGGAGGCCGCGATCAGCGTCCCCGCCGGCGGCCGCCTCTCGCTCTCGTCCTCCGCGGACCCGGGATACCGCTTCCTCAAGTGGAGCGACGGGACCTCGGACGTCTTCCGCGACCCGATCGAGGTCTCCTCCGCGGGGGCGTACGCGGCATCCTTCGCGCCGGAGGGCGCGGGCGGGGGGTACAGCGCGACCGTCCATGTGGGTCAGGGCGGGTCCGCGAGGGTCTCCGGGGGCGCGTCCATGGAGCTGGGGCCCGGGATATGGACGGTGAGCTCGCCCTCCGGGGGCTCGATGCGCCTGGAGGCGGCCCCCGCCGGCGGCTATCACTTCCTGAAATGGAGCGACGGCTCCGCGGACATGCCGTACGACCCCATAGAGGTCTCCTCCGCGGGGACGTACTACGTGCATTTCGAGGCGGACGGCCCGACCCCCTCCCGCTACAGCGTCGGCGTCGCCGTCGGACAGGGGGGGTCCGTGAGGGTCTCCGGGGGGCTGGAGGCGACGATCCCCGCGGGGGCGTCGGTGACCCTCAGCGCGCCGGCGGGCTCCGCCCTGGCGCTGGACGCCGTGGCGGACAGGGGATACCGCTTCCTGAAATGGAGCGACGGCGCGGGGGACGTGTTCCACAACCCCCTGAGCGCGTCCCCGTTCGGGTCGTACTCGGCGGCCTTCGAATCGGACGGGCCCGCCCCCTCCCGCTACAGCGTGGCGGTCTCCGTGGGGCCGGGAGGGTCCGTGAAGGCGTCCGGCGGGGCGTCCGCCTCGCTCCCGGAGGGCGAGTGGACGCTCAGCGCCCCGGTCGGGAGCGAGGTCCGCCTCAAAGCCGTCCCCGATCGGGGACGCCACTTCCTGAGGTGGGCGGAGGGCGCGGCGGACGAGTTCCGCGACACTGCCTCGACGTCGTCCGCGGGCTCGTTCAAGGCGCTGTTCGAAGCGGACGGGGACGGGGCGACGCGTTACGTCGTGTCCGTGAAGGTGGGCCCGAACGGGTCCGTGAGGGTCTCCGGGGGAGCGTCCATGGCGCTCCCGGAGGGCGAATGGGCGGTGAGCGCCCCCGTGGGGAGCGCGCTGTCCCTCCGCGCCGAGGCGGCCCGCGGGTTCCACTTCCTCAAGTGGGGCGACGGCTCGGGGGACCTGTTCCACAACCCGGTCGCCACCGGCTCTCCCGGCGCGTACGAGGCGTCTTTCGAGCGGGACGGGGACGGGGCGGCCCGCTACGTCGCGACGGTCCGCGTGGGGGCGCACGGATCCGCCGTCGCGTCCGGCGGGACCTCCGCCGTCCTCCCCGAGGGGGAGTGGGAGGTGAGCGCGCCGTCCGGCGACCGCCTGGCGCTGGGGGCGAGGCCGGACCAGGGGTACCGCTTCCTCAGGTGGACCGACGGGTCGAGGGAGATCCGCCACGACCCGATAGAGGCGTCCGCGGGGGGAGTCTACGAGGTCACCTTCGAGGCCGGCGGCGCGGGCGCGTCCAGCTACCTGATAGAGGTGGCCGTGGGGCCGGGGGGCTCGGTCGCCGCGTCCGGCGGAGCGACCGCCGCGCTCTCCACGGGGTCGTGGACCATCAGCGCGCCCGTCGGGAGCACGGTCCTCCTGAGCGCGGAGCCGTGGAGCGGCCACCGCTTCGCCAAGTGGGGCGACGGGTCCGGGGAGATCCGCCGCAACCCCCTGGCCGTATCGTCCGCGGGATCGTACTCCGCCTCCTTCGAGGCCCGGGGGGCCCAGGGGGCGGGGTACGACGTGACCGTGGCCGTCGGGGGCGGCGGCCGCGTGATCGCGTCGGGGGCGGTGTCGGAGGAGTTCGGCCCCGGGACGTGGACTGTGAGCGCCCCCGCGGGGGGCGCGGTGCGCCTGGAGGCGGTCCCGGACCCCGGATGCTCGTTCGTCAAGTGGAGCGACGGATACGGGGACGTCGCGTCCAATCCGCTGACGGTGCTCTCCGACGGGAGGTACGAGGCGACGTTCGCGCCTCCGCGCGCGTACACCGTTACGGTCATCGCGGACGAGGGGTCGGAGGCGAGCCCGTCGGGCACCGTGGAGGTGCCCGCGGGCGGGTCCCTCGCGGTGATCGTAACGGCGCGGGAGGGAATGGTCGTCGCGTCGGTGGAGGTGGACGGGGTCCCCGTAGAGGTCCCGGGCGGGTCGCGCCACTATGAGCATGTGTTCCGCGACGTGGGGTCCAACCACGTGGTGTACGCGAGGAGCGCGCCGGACGGGGCGGGGACGGAGCCCCCCGGCCCGCCGGAGCCGCCGGGGCCGGCGGCGAAGCGCTCCGAAGCGGGCCTGGCGGCGGTCGCGGTCGCGTCCGCATCCATGGCGGCGCTCCTCGCGCTGCTCCTGCTGATCCCCCTGATCGCGAGGAGGCGCGACGAGGAGGAATGAGGCGAGGCGGCCCGAAGGCCTCGAAACCCCTTCCCAAACACTTTCCGCCCCCCCCCCCGGCGGGGCTAGAGAGCCCTCGCGCGTCGCCGGAAGCGCGATCCCATTATATCCGCAGACCCGGTTACATGCATGCAAACCGATTACCCAGGAGAAACGAGATGGACGAAACCCGATCGAAAGGGGTCCGAAAAGGGACTGGGGCGGGGGATGAAAAAGGAAACAAGAACAAGACCGCGGCGGTCCTGATCGCGCTGGCGGCGGCGATAGTCTGCGCCATAGCCGTCGCGCTTATCGCCTCCGGCGGAGGCTCGGGCGGCGCGCCGGGCGGAGCGGGGAGCGGCGGGGAGGACCTCTCCGCCGCCACGTACTCCCTGAGCTTCGACGTAGGCGGCGGGACGCCTATAGCCCCGCAGGCGGTTTTCAAGGGGGAGAAGGCCCACAGGCCCTCCGACCCCGCCAAGGCTGGGATGGACTTCGCCGGATGGTACAGGGATCCCGCCCTGTCCGTCCCGTGGAGCTTCGGCGACAATGTGACTAGCGACATGACCCTCTACGCCAAGTGGGCGAGCGAATCGCGCGAGACGGGCCCGACCTTCAAGGTGTCCTTCGACACCCGGGGCGCGCCCGCGCTGCCCGACGCCACCGGCATAGCCCCCGGATCCCGCATGGTCGCCCCGCCTGCGCTCGCCATGGACGGGTACCGCATGACGGGATGGTACAGGGACGAGGCCCTGTCCGAGAGATGGGACTTCTCGATCGACCGCGTGACCGGCGACTCCGTTCTGTACGCGGGATGGGAGAGGGTGTACACCGTGAGGTACCACTTCCCGGACCCCGCGGTCGACGAATCGGAGTGGCGGGTGGTGACGGCGCAGATCGCCATGGGCGAGACGCACAGCCTGCCGGATCCCGGGACGAGGGACCCGTACGCGTTCGGCGGGTGGTTCAAGATGGTCGGAGGGGTGAACTACTCCACAGGCTACGGCGGCCCCTCGGACAACGAGACCAGGCACCCCGACGGCGAGGCGTGGAACTTCGACGGCGACATGGACCTCTACGCGCACTGGGAGGGGAGCCCGTTCGTAAATTATGTGGGAGGGGGCATCAACGGCGGGAGCAGTGTGATCGGGCCCTCAGACGGCGCGGCGACCCACGTGGTGATCCCGGAATACTACCAAGGCCTCCCCGTGACCGAGATCATAGGGCTCGCCTTTTCAAACAGATACTGCCCGCTCCTGCAGTCCGTGCGCCTGCCGGACACTGTGGTCATAATCAACTCCTTTGCGTTCGAAGACCTCTCCCACCTGACGGACGTGAACCTCCCGTCCAGCCTCGTGATTATAAACGACAATGCGTTCAAAGGCTCCGCGATCTCCTGGAAGGACCCCGTGTTCCCCCCCAGCCTGAAGGAGATGTCTGTGCGGGCGTTCTATGGCTGCCCCGGGATCGAAGGGGACCTGACCCTCCCGTCCTCGCTGAGATACATAGGCTCTGGGGCGTTCGGGGACTGCCCCGGCATCTCGTCCGTGCGCATACAGAGCGAAACCGTCGCGCTGGGATACATAGGCCAGAACGCGTTCGGCGGGACCACGGACGCGGTCATCTACGTGGACGCGGCGTCCGCGGGCCCAAGGTGGGATCCGTCGTGGAGCGGCTCCTGCCGGGTGGTCTACCTGCGCTCGCAACCATAAAAAGGATCTGCCGAAAATCGGCGGATCCGGTCTTCATTTTTTCATCGCGCCGGCGCGGGCGCCCGCGCTACGCAGAGCGCGCATACGGGCGCGGGGCGGCGCTCCGCCGTGCCAAACAATTAAAGCGGACCTCCCCCATCATTCGGCGATGATCCTGATCAAGCTCGGCGGGAGCGTTATAACCGACAAGACCCAGTACGGGGCGTTCAATCGCGAGAGGACCGCTCGCCTGTGCATGGAGATCAAGGAGTCCGGCGCGGAGGCGCTGGTGGTGCACGGGGCGGGGTCGTTCGGCCACGTCCTGGCGAAGGAGTTCTCCATAGCGGAGGGCTCCACGGGGGACCCGGCGCAGACCATGGCGGCCGCCAGGGTGCAGCACGACGTGAGGCGCCTGAGCTCCATGGTCGTGGGGGAGCTCCTGGCATGCGGGATCCCGGCCGTGTCCGTCCCCCCCGGGTCGTGCTTCGCAGCGGACGGCGGGAGGCTGATCGTCGGCGACGCCGAGGCGATAAGGGCCTCCCTGCGCATGGGGATCATGCCCGTGCTGTTAGGGGACGTGGTCATGGACAGGTCCAAGGGGTTCTGCATATGCTCCGGGGACCAGGTGATGGAGGTCCTCTGCGGCATGCTGGAGCCCGAGAGGTCGGTGTTCGTGTCCGACATAGACGGGCTGTACGACCGGGACCCCAAGAGGGGCCCCGGCGCGAAGCTCATAGAAGAGGTCACCCCCGAGGCCCTGGGCGGGATAGACTCCGAGTCCTCCGTGGCGGACGTCACCGGCGGCGTCCGCGCCAAGGCGGAGTCCATGCTGAGGATGTGCGCGGGCGGGGGGGAGTGCTCCATAGTGAACGGGACGGTCCCGGGGCGCCTGCGCTCAATATTAAAAGGCGAACCCGTTACCTCCACAACGGCCAGAGGAGGGACCAGGACATGACGATCAGAGAGAGGAAGGCGGACCACGTGGAGATATGCCTCGGCGTGGACACTTCGCCGGGATACTGCTATTGGAACGACGTGAGGCTGTTCCACAACGCGCTCCCGGAGGTCGACGCCGGGGAGATAGACATGAGCCTCCGCCTCTTCGGCGGGAAGCTGGACATGCCCCTGGTCGTCACCGCGATCACGGGCGGGTTCTCGGGCGCGAAGAAGATAAACGCCAACATAGCGGAGGCGTGCGCAGAGCTGGGGGCCGGCATGGGCGTGGGGAGCGAGCGCGCCGGCGTCAGGGGGATCGACCCCGACAGCTACTCCGTGGTCAAGGAGTACGACGTGCCCCTGGTCATAGGGAACATAGGCGCGCCCCAGCTGGTGCCGCAGAAGAGCGGGGCCGTGTTCGGGATGAGCGACGTGGGCGCCGCCATGGACCTCGTGGGCGCGGACGCCGTCGCGGTCCATCTGAACTTCCTGCAGGAGGTCATACAGCCCGAGGGCGACGTGAACTCCAAGGGGTGCTTCGACGCGATCAGGGACGTGGCCCGGGAGTACCCGACCATAGCCAAGGAGACCGGGGCGGGCATATCCAGGGAGGTCGCCGCCAGGCTCAGGGGCACGGGCATAATCGGGATGGACATATCGGGGATGGGGGGCACCAGCTTCTCCGCCGTCGAGCTCCACCGGGCGGCCGCCGCGGGGGATTCCATAAGGGAGGCCATGGGGTCGTCGTTCCTGGACTGGGGGATACCCGCGCCGGTGTCCCTCCTGGAGGCCAGGAACGGGCTGCCCATAATCGCGTCCGGCGGGATACTGGACGGGATACACGTCGCGACGTCCATAGCCATGGGCGCGTCCGCGGCAGGGATCGCGGGCGCGGTGCTCAGGGAGGCGGCGGAATCCGCCGCCGCGGTGAAGGAGAAGCTCACGCTCATACGGGAGGAGCTCAGGGCGGCCATGATGCTGACCGGCTCCGCAGACCTCAAACAGCTTTCGAAGGCCAGGTACGCCGTCCTGGGAGAGACCAGGCAGTGGCTCGGGTGAATCAGATGACAGACGCGAAAGGATACCTTGCGAAGGCGTCGGCGGAGCTCGACGCGCCCATCAGGAGATACATACAGGACGAAGCGCCGGCGAACCTAATCGCCGCATCCCGGCAGTATCCGTACGCCGGGGGGAAGCGCATGCGCCCCGCCATGGCGGTGGCGGCGGCGAAGGCCGTGGGCGGGGACGGCGAGAAGGCGGTCCCCCTCGCGGTGGCGGTGGAGTACATACACAACTTCACCTTGATCCACGACGACTTCATGGACGGGGACGAGGTCCGCCGCGGGATGAAGACGGTGCACGTGCAGTACGGCGCGCCGACGGCGATCCTGGCGGGCGACGCCCTGTTCGCCAAGGCGTTCCAGATAATCGCAGACCTGAACATCCCCCCGGAGAGGGCCGTGGAGGTCCTCAGGTACGTGTCCCAGGCGGTGTGGGACCTGGCCCGCGGCCAGCAGATGGACGTGAACAACGAGGGGAGGATCGTCACCGAGGCGGAGTACCTCGAGACCATAAGGCTGAAGACCAGCGTCCTGTTCGCGGCCGCGGCCGCGGGCGGGGCGATAGTGGGCGGGGCCTCCCGCGAGACGGTGGACGCGGTCCACAGCTACGCCATGGCCCTGGGCCTGGGGTTCCAGATATTCGACGACTACCTGGGGGTGGCGGGGGACCCGTCCAAGACCGGGAAGTCAGTCGGCAACGACATACGCAAGGGCAAGTGCACCGTCATGATAACCCACGCCATGTCGCACATAAAGGACCCGGCCGCCCTGGCCGAGCTCAGGTCAGCCCTCGGCAACGCCTCCGCCACGGAGGAGCAGATCGCCCGCGCCCGCCGGATCCTGGAGGAGTCCGGGAGCATAGCGTACGGCAGGGCGATGGCGGAGGAGAAGGCGAGGGAGGCGGCGGCGCACCTGGACGCGCTCCCGCCGAGCGCGGAGAGGGACTTCATGGCCGCGCTGGCGAGGTACGCCGTGGACAGGGAGGTTTAAACGTCCCCTATGCCGGTGGCCGTTATGCGGTAGCTCGCATGGCGGCCCTCCGGCAGGCTGCGGTGCTTGATCACCACCGCGGACCTCACCCCGTTCCCCTTCTTATCCAGGCGTATGATCGTCTTGGAGTTGTGGTACATGGTGTGCCCGCCCAGGAACTCGACCGCGCCCGTGCTTATGTTGGAGTAGACCTGCGAGGTCAGGAGGACCGCCGCGCCGCTCTTCCGGGCGGCGCCCAGGAGGACCTCGATCTGCCTCATGAAGTCGTTCCTGGCCCTCTGGTCGTCGTGGTTCAGGCGGTAGTACATGGTCATCGAATCGACGACGATAAGCTCCACCACCCCCATCTCCGCCAGCTTGGCGACCTTGTCGATCTTGTCGGACTGCTCCTCCAGGCTGTGGACCTCGAACACCAGGAGGTCGCTGACGCTCTCGCTCCCGAGGACCTGGAACATCCTGTCCTTGGACAGCCCCTCCGCGTCTATGTACGCGACCTTCTTCCCCCCGCTCATGAGGTTGCGGGCGGTCTGCAGGCAGATGTTGGACTTCCCCGTGCCCGCCTCCCCGTAGATCAGCGTGACGCTGCCGGCCTCTATCCCTCCTCCAAGGAGGTCGTCGAAAGCCCTGCAGCCGGTGGGGATCCGCTTCACGCAGAGCCGATCCCTCATGAGGTTATAACGGTTGCGCGGGTCACTTCCCGCCGCCCGCCCCCAGGAGCTCCGAGAGCGATCCCGCCAGCGCCGACGGGGACATGGACTGTATGAAGATCCTCCCCGGCCCGGTGAGGTGCACGGCGTAGGGCCTGTCCCTCCCGTGCCCGTCGCCCTCGGCCTTCCCCATGCGCCCCATCTCGAACCCCACCCCGCTGTGCCAAGCCAGCGCGTGCGCGGCGGACACCACGTACTCCTCCCCGTCCCTGAGGTCTATGGCGCTGAAGTCCCCGCACGACGCCGCGAAGGCGATCCCGCTCCCGCTCAGCTCCAGCAGCGAGAAGCCCTCCTTCCCGAAGGTCCTCTCGCCCGCGTCCTTCCTGTAGACAGACTTCAGGGACACCGACGGCTGGGACCCCAGGTATCCGCTCCTGGCGACGGTCCACCTGCCCCTGCCCACGTCCATGTCCAGTATCCTGCCGGGGGCGCTCCCCCCGAGCCCGACTATCCCCATGCCCTTCACCGTGCTGTACTGGACCTGGCGCAGCCCGTCTCCCGAGACGGACCTCCCTATGGCCCTCAGTATGCCCCCCTCTCTCACGGGCTCGGCGGAAATGTTGCCTGTGGCGTATATCATCGCCCCCGGGACGGATCTGAAGGACTCCCTCTCGTCCAGCTGCACGTTGGCCAGCTGGAGTATCTCCCCGGTGACGGCGTATCTCACGCCCTCCGCATCCCGTCCGCGCTTTTTATATGCTTTCCAGGCATGGGATCCCCCATGCGTCCCGACAGGATCGGCGGAGGAGCGGAGGCGGAGGTCCGCGAGGCGGAGTACCTTGGCAGGAGGGCGGTATGCAAGGTCCGCCTCCCCAAGAGGTACAGGCACCCCGATCTCGACGCGCGCATAAGGCAGTCGCGCACCCGCGCCGAGGCCAGGCTGATCAGGGAGGCCAGGAGGGCGGGGGCTAGGACCCCCGTCATATACGACATAGACGTGGCGGGATGCGCCATCACCATGGAGAGGGTGGAGGGCCGCCTCGTGAAGGACGTATTGGACTCCGGGGGGGACGACGAGGCGCTGTGCGCCTCCATAGGGAGGGCGATAGCCATGATCCACGACGCGGGCATATGCCATGGGGACCTGACAACCTCCAACATGATCCTGGAGGAGGGCGGGAGGGTGTGCCTGATCGACTTCTCCATGGGCAGGACCTCCGCCGACGCGGAGGACATGGGGGTGGACCTGAGGCTCCTGGAGAGGGCGTTCTCGTCCGCCCACCCCGGGCTGGAGCGCTCCTACGCCGCGCTCATGGACGCGTACCGCAGGAGGAAGAGGAACCCCGAGGAGATACTCAGGAAGGTCGAGGAGATCAAGGGCAGGGGGCGGTACACGTGAGGCTGAGCGTCATAACGTCCAACCCCGGCAAGGCCCGCGAGTACGCGGAGCTGTTCGAGGGCACGGGCATAGAGGCCGTGCACGCGCCGAACCCCTACGACGAGGTGCAGTCCGACCGCCTGGAGGAGGTCGTGCGCAAGGGGATGGGGGAGCTCCGCGGGCGGGGGCTGTCCGACTTCATAATAGACGATTCCGGATTGTTCATAGACTCCCTCAAGGGGTTCCCGGGGGTGTGGTCCGCATACGCGCAGAAGACCATCGGGAACGCGGGGATCCTCAGGCTCATGGAGGGGGCGGGCGGCCGCTCGGCCAGGTTCAGGTGCTGCATCGGGTGCTCCATAGGGGGCGAGGACCTGATCGTCTCGGGAGAGTGCGAGGGCGTCATCCTGGAGAGCGAGAGGGGAGCGGGCGGGTTCGGGTTCGACCCCGTGTTCAGCTCGGACGGCGAGAGGTCGTTCTCGGAGATCCCGCAGGGGGAGAAGAACCGCGTCTCGCACCGCGCCGTGGCCATGGCCGCGCTGATGGCGGAGCTGCGGTCCAGGTCCCTGATTTAAGGGAGGCCGGAGGCCGCCCAGACCTTGGAAAAAGGCGGCTTTATATTCCACATAGGCTTAGAATGCAATATAGGCAACTCATATATAGTCAAAAGTGTACGGGTACGTTCATATATTTAAAGGAGGTATCCACGATGGAGAACGAAAAAAGGGGAAAAAAGAAGAAAAGAGTAGCAATTCTGCTGCTTTTGCTGCTGATCGTCGCGTCCGGAACCGGGCTCGCTTACGCGTTCCTCTCCAAGGACCCTAACGGGTCCGGCGCCGCCTCGACTGGCGGCGGGAGAGGCCCCGGGACCATCGCCGGGGGCGGCGGAGAAGACGGCGTAAAGGACGGGGACCCCGTCATGTTCGAAGTCTCCTTCGATTCGATGGGGGGGACCGATGTGGGAACCCTGAAAGTGGCCTCGGGAGCCAAGATGCACACCCCCGAGCCCCCCGCCAAGGCGGGGTACGTCTTCGACGGATGGTTCAGGGAGACCGATCTCGCCAACCGTTGGAATTTCGCGATCGACTGCGTCGAGGGCGA
>JAIRPP010000015.1 GCA_031256955.1 Candidatus Methanoplasma sp.
CCCCCTCCCGGGGCGCGAGAGAGGCCTCGAAGTCTACGACTTCTCGCCCTCTCTCGCGCTTGTTATTTATCCTTCGTCTTCTTTCCATGAGTTTGTAAGGATAACTTCTTTTCAAAACAGTCCCTCAAAGGGGAGGCGGAGCCTTGGGAGGCTCCCGCGGCCCGCCCGGGCGGGCCCCGGGCCTCTTCAGCCTGAAGCACGAGATCATCTCCCCGTCAGCGGATGCCCTGCCGGCGGCGACGGACGCGGCGGCGCACGCCGCGAACGTGGCCGACGATGCGACGGAGAGGATGGTTTCCAGGGTCCCGCACGCGACGGCGGCGGCCGCCATCGACAAGGCGGAGGCGGCGCAGCACGCCGCCGCCGCGCGGGCCCATGCCGATTCAAGCCTCATCTTGCGCGTCCTGCCCCTCCTCGGCCACTATCGGCGTGACCGCGACGATCTTGTCGTCGTTCCTCATGTCCATTATCCTGACGCCCTTGGCGTTGCGGCCGGTCTCCCTGATCTCGTCCACATCCATGCGGATCATCTTGCCCTGCTTGCTGGTGACCATCAGGTTGTCCCCCCTGTCCACCTTCCTGACGCTGACGACCCCTCCGTTCCTGTCGTCGGTCTTTATCGTTATGACCCCTTTCCCGCCGCGGCGCGTCTGGCGGTACTCGTCCACCTCGGAGATCTTGCCGTACCCGTTCTCGGTCACGGTCAGCAGCCTGTCGCCGGGCCTGACCACCGCCATGGAGACCACTCCGTCGCCGCCGTCGAGGGACATGCCCCTGACTCCCATGGTGTCCCTGCCCGTGGAGCGGACGTCGGACTCCTGGAACCTCACGGCCTGGCCATCCCTGGACGCCAGGATTATCTGGTCGCCCTCGGACGAGACCGCCGTCTCTATGAGCTCGTCGCCCTCGTCCAGCTTTATCGCCTTTATGCCCCTGCTCCTGACGTTGCCGTACGCGCTGAGGCTGGTCTTCTTTATGACCCCGTTCCGGGTGCAGAACAGGAGGTATCTGTCCTCGGGGAAGTCGTGCACGCACACGGTGGCCGCCACCCTCTCCCCCTCCTCCAGGTCGGGGAGCATGTTGACCATGGGCCTCCCCTTGGACTGCCTGCTCCCCTCCGGGACCCTGTACCCTTTGAGCCAGTGGATGCGCCCGGCGCTGGTGGCGAACACGATGTAGTCGTGGGACGAGGTCACGAACATGCTCTTCACGTGGTCCTCCTCCTTCGTCTGCATCCCTATGAGGCCCACGCCCCCGCGGGCCTGCTGGCGGTAAGTGCTCACGGGGATCCTCTTGATGTAGTCGTCCCCGGACACGGTTATGACCACCTCCTCCACGGGGATCAGGTCCTCCTCGTCCACGTCCAGGTCGTACTCGAATATCTCGGTCCTGCGCTCGTCGCCGTGCGCCTCCCTCATCTCCGCCAGCTCGCCCTTGATTATGGACAGGACCCTCTCGTCGCTGGAGAGTATGCCCTTCAGGTCGATCATCGTCGCGACCAGGGCGTCATGCTCCGCCCTCACCGACTCGATCTCCAGCCCGGTCAGCTTCTGGAGCCTCATCTCCAGGATCGCCTTCGCCTGCTCCTCGTCTATGCCGAGGAGCCCGCGGAGGCCCTCCGACGCCTCCTGGGCGGTCTTGGACGCGCGTATGCACGCGATCGCCTCGTCGAGCGCCCCGAGCGCCTTCATCATCCCCTCCAGCAGGTGGTGCCTCTTCTCCGCCTGGGCCAGGTCGTACCTCGTCCTGCGGACTATGACGCCCCTCCTGTGGGACACGTACTGGTCGATGAGCTCCGGCAGGCCCAGCAGGGTGGGCCTGTTGTCCACCAGGGCCAGGTTGATTATGCCGTAGGTGATCTCCATCTGGGTCTTCTTATACAGATTCTCCAGGACCACCGCGTCCACCGCGTCCCTGCGCAGCTCGATCATTATCCTCATGCCGTTGCGGTCGGACTCGTCGCGCAGATCGGTTATGTCCTCGAGCGTCTTGTTCTTCACCTGCTCGGCGATGTTCTCTATCAGGGACGCCTTGTTCACCTGGTAGGGCAGCTCGTCCACTATGATCATGGTCTTCCCGCCGCCGGCATCCTCGGTGTGCGTCTTCGCGCGCACCTTGAACTTGCCGCGGCCGGTGGTGTACGCGCTCATTATCCCGCTCATCCCGTACGCGGCCGCCCCGGTGGGGAAGTCGGGGCCCTTTATGAACCTCATCAGCTCCGGGACCCCGGCGGAGGGGTTGTCTATCCTGTGCGCGATGGCGTCGCAGACCTCCCTCAGGTTGTGCGGGGGCATCTTGGTCGCCATCCCGACGGCTATCCCGTCGGATCCGTTGACCAGGAGGTTCGGGAACTTCGCCGGGAGCACCGACGGCTCCTTGAGGGACCCGTCGAAGTTGTCCACGAAGTCCACCGTGTCCCTGTCCAGGTCCGCCAGCATGTCCGCGGATATCTTGGACAGCCTGGCCTCGGTGTAACGCATCGCCGCGGGCGGGTCTCCGTCCACGGACCCGAAGTTGCCCTGCCCGTCCACCAGGGGGCACCTGAGGGAGAACGGCTGGGCCATCCTGACCATCGCCTCGTACGCGGCGACGTCGCCGTGCGGGTGGTACTTGCCCAGGACCTCTCCCACCACTCTCGCGGACTTCTTGTGGGGGCGGTTGTGCGGCAGGCCCAGCTCGTCCATGGCGTACAGTATCTTGCGGTGGACGGGCTTCAGCCCGTCCCTGGCGTCCGGCAGGGCGCGCCCGACTATGACGCTCATCGAGTAGTCGATGTACGACCTCTTCATCTCCCGCTCTATGCTCTGGGCTATCACGCGGGACGGCTTGTCGTCGATGTTGTCCATGAGATCACACATCCAGGTTTATCACTTCGTGGGCGTGCTCTATTATGAACGCCCTCCTCGGCTCCACGTCGTCCCCCATGAGTATCGAGAACAGCTTGTCCGCGAGCATCGCGTCCTCTATCCTGACCTGCTTCATCATCCTCTTCTCCGGATCCATGGTGGTGTCCCACAGCTGCTGCGGGTTCATCTCCCCCAGCCCCTTGTACCTGCTCACCGACGCCCCGTCGCCGAGCTCCGCGACCGCCCGGGCCATCTCGTCCTCGGCGTACGCGTAGATCTCCTTCTTGCCCTTGGCGACGCGGTACAGCGGGGGCATCGCCATGAACACGTGCCCGCTCTCGATGAGCGGGCGCATCTGCCTGTAGAACAGGGTCAGGAGCAGGGTGCCTATGTGCGCCCCGTCCACGTCCGCATCGGTCATTATGACCACGCGGTGATACCTTATCTTGGACACGTCGAAGTCCTTCCCTATGCTGCCTCCGATCGCCACGGTCAGGTTCCTTATCTCCTCGTGGTCGAGCAGCTTGCCGGGGCGGGCCTTCTCCACGTTCAGGATCTTCCCGCGGAGCGGGAGTATCGCCTGGAACTCCCTGTCCCTGCCCTGCTTCGCGCTGCCCCCGGCGGACTCCCCCTCGACGATGTACAGCTCGCACTTGGACGGGTCCCTCTCGGAGCAGTCGGCGAGCTTGCCGGGCAGGCTCATCGAATCCAGGGCGCCCTTCCTGCGGGTGGCCTCCTTCGCCTTCTTCGCCGCCTCGCGGCCCTCCATCGCGAGCACGCCCTTGCGGACGATGGCCGCCGCGACGGCCGGGTTCTCCAGGAAGTACTCCGCCAGCTTCTCGTTGACCACCGACGACACCGCGCCCTGGGCCGCGCTGCTGCCCAGCTTCGCCTTCGTCTGGCCCTCGAACTGGGGGTCCGGCATCTTGAGGCTCACTATCGCGGTCAGGCCCTCGCGGACGTCGCTCCCGTCCAGGGCGGCGTCCTTCAGTATGCCGCCCTCCCTCCCGTAGTCGTTGATCGTCTTGGTGAGGGCGGTCTTGAACCCGGTCATGTGGGTCCCGCCCTCCGGGGTGGATATGGTGTTCACGAACGACCCGATCTCCTCATTGTAGTCGTCGGTGTACTGGAGGGCGATGTCCACCAGTATGCCGTTCCTCTCGCCGCTGAACGCGATCGGCTTCTCGTGTATGCCCTTCTTCGCCGCGTTGAGGTACGCCACGAACTCGGAGACCCCGCCCTCGTAGTGGAAGGTCTCGCTCTTGCCCGTGCGCCTGTCCTCGAAGCGTATGGTCGCCTCCTTGTTGAGGAACGCCTGGTTGCGGAAGCGGTTTTCGAGCGTCTCGTAGTCGAAGGAGGTCGTCTCCTGGAAGATGTCGCCGTCTGGGAAGAACGTTATCGTCGTGCCCGTGCGGTCGGAAGGGCCCACCACCTCCACCGGGCCGTCCGGCACCCCTATGTGGTAGGACTGCCTGAACTTCTTGCCGTCCCTCTCGGACTCCGCCACCAGCCATTTGGACAGCCCGTTCACCACGGACACGCCCACGCCGTGGAGCCCCCCGGAGACCTTGTAGGCGTTCTGGTTGAACTTGCCGCCCGCGTGGAGGTCGGTGAGGCACATCTCGAGGGCGTCCTTGCCCTCCTTCTGGTTCATGCCGGCGGGTATGCCCCTGCCGTCATCGATCACGGTTATGGAGCCGTCCTCGTTGATGGTGACCCTGACCTCGGTCGCATAGCCCGCCATGGCCTCGTCGATCCCGTTGTCCACCACCTCGTAGACCAAGTGGTGGAGTCCCCGGGAGTCCGTCGATCCGATGTACATGCCGGGCCTTTTCCTGACCGCCTCGAGCCCCTTGAGAGCCTCGATGGAGTTCGCGTCGTATACTTCCTGAGTCCCATCCATGAGATATCCCCTAGAATGTATCCGGCTATGGGATCCGAACTATATAAACGCGCGTGCGTGCGCGATATTATTTTAGAGACGGGGGCCGAACCCGGCAAACCCTGAAATAGAGACCCCGCGATGCGTCGCCGATACAAGATGAGCACTATAATGGAAGAGGCCCGCAGGGGGGTCACGCCCCTGATCCGCAAGATCGCAGAGAGGGAGCGCGCCAGCGAGGAGTTCGTCAGGAACGGGATCGCTTCCGGCAGGATCGTCGTCCCGTCCAACCCGGCGCACGGGGCCGAGCCCGCGGCCATAGGGCAGGGCATGTCCGTGAAGATCAACGCCAACATAGGCACGTCCAGGGACATAGCGGACCCCGAGGGCGAGCTGCGCAAGATGAGGATCGCCATAAGGCACGGGGCGGACGCCATCATGGACCTGAGCACCGGCGGGGACGTGGACGCGATAAGGAGGATGCTCATAAGGGAATGCCCCGTGATGATCGGGTCCGTCCCCATCTATCAGACGGGGCTCACCGCCGCCAGGAGGGACGCGGTCGTCGAGATGACCGAGGACGACATGTTCTCCGGGATAGAGAGGCACGCGCGGGACGGCATGGACTTCATGACCGTCCACTGCGGCATCACCCGCGAGACGGTGGGATGGCTCAAGAGGCGCGGGCGCCTCATGGACGTCGTCTCCAGGGGCGGGTCCTTCCTGACCGCCTGGATACTACATAACGGGGAGGAGAACCCGCTGTACAGGAACTTCGGGTACCTGCTGGAGATGGCCCGGAAGCACGAGTTCGCGCTGTCCCTGGGCGACGGGTTCCGTCCCGGGTGCATAAGCGACGCCACCGACCAGGCCCAGCTTTCAGAGCTGATGACCCTGGGCCACCTCGTCGAGAGGGCGAGGGAGGCGGGGGTCCAGAGCATGGTGGAGGGGCCGGGCCACGTCCCCCTGGACCAGGTCCCGGCCAACGTCCGCCTCGAGAAATCGCTGTGCCACGGCGCGCCGTTCTACGTCCTGGGCCCGCTGGTCACCGACATAGCCCCCGGGTACGACCACATAGTCGGCGCCATAGGCGGGGCGGTCGCCGCCCAGAGCGGGGCGGACTTCCTGTGCTACCTGACGCCCGCGGAGCACCTGTCCCTGCCCGACGAGGACGACGTCAGGGAGGGGGTCATCGCCTCCAAGATAGCCGCGCACGCGGGGGACCTCTGCAGGGGGATCGGCAGGGACAGGGACGACGCCATGGCCCGCGCCAGAAAGGCGCTGGACTGGGAGGCGATGTACGGCGCCTGCCTGGACCCCGAGAAGGCCCGCAGGTACAGATCCAGAGGGTGCACGAAGAGCGAGGACGGGTGCTCCATGTGCGGCGACGTGTGCGCCGTGAAGATAGTCAACAGGTACCTGGTCAGAGGCCCGGGCGGGAGCGACGGGTGCTGACCCGCCGGCGCGCGAGAAGCGAGATGGAGCCACTGGAGGGGATCGAACCCCCGGCCTACAGTTTACGAAACTGCCGCTCTACCGCTGAGCCACAGTGGCGTGCAGACTGCTGAACGAAAGCATAGATAAAAAGGTTTACTCCGGCGGATGCGCGCGCCTGTATTTCGGGAACATGTCGCGGAAGACGACCGCGTCCCTCTCTATCAGGGGGGATTCGCATATGAACGTGCAGTCCCTCTCGCACCCGTCCAGCGCGCCCGCCAGCAGCCGGAGGTCGGGGTCCCTCGCCTCCAGGGGCAGGTGGGATATCTCGCCCTTGTCCCCGTACCTTATGCAGCTTATGTGGAAGTGCGCCGTCTCCCCGCACAGCGGGAAGAACTCGTCCAGGAGCGCCCTCATGTCCGCCTCCGTCCTCAGGCGCCCCCCGCCCCTGGCGTGGACGTGGGCGACGTCGAGGACGGGCCTCACGCCGTCCACGGAGCCCATGACCTCGCCTATCTCCTCCAGCGTGCCGAACTGCCCCTTCTTCCCCATGGTCTCCACGCCCAGGGCCACGCCGCGGATCCCCTCGCCCGCCATGGCGTCCCTGCACCTCCCGAGCCCCTCTATGACGGAGCCCATGGCCTCTCCGGGGGCCTTGCCGTAGGACGCGGCGTGGATCACGACGATGTACGCGCCCAGCGCGGAGGCCGCCCGCACCGTGTCCATGACCCAGCCGACGCTCTTCTCGCGAGTCTCGGCCGACTCCGAGTTGAAGCTCACGAAGTATGGCGCGTGGCAGCTCAGGCGGACGTCCAGCCTGCGGGCGCAGTCCCCGATGGCCTTCGCCCTCTCCTGCGATATCCTGGCCCCCCTGACGAACTCCACCTCTAGCGCGTCCAGCCCCAGGTCCCTGGCGTACTGCAGCGCGCCCTCCGGGGTCTTTCCTGCTTCCGGGTATCCCGCGGGACCGAATCTCATGCCCGTGCATGCAGGCGCGGATATTTCTTTGTTGCCCGCGCCCTCACAGGCGGTATATACGCCCTGCGCCATGTCCGCGCATGCGCATAGACCTCGAAGTGTCGCTGGACCCGACCCTGGGATGCGGCCAGGCCCACAGGTGGAGGCTCGCAGACGGGGTCTGGACGGGCGTCCTGGGAGGGGACGTGGTGCGCCTGGCCCAGGCGGACGGCGGCTTCGAATGCGAGGGGTGCTCCGACAGGCGGAGGATCCTGGAATACTTCAGGGAGGGGGACGACCTCCAGGCCATAGTCTCGGAGATCTCCGCCGCCGACCCGCACGTCGCGAGGCTGGCGGCCGCGTGCCCCGGCATGCGCATACTGAAGCAGGACAGGTGGGAGTGCCTCGCCACGTACCTCCTGGCCACGAACGCCAACGTCAAGCGCATAGCGAAGATGGTGGAATCCGTCTGCGACGCGTTCGGGAGGGATCTGGGCGAGAGGAGGGCGTTCCCGACGCCGAAGGAGATCCTGGACGGGCGCGACGGGATATGCGCGTGCAGGCTGGGGTTCAGGGAGGGCAGGCTCCTGGAGCTGGCGGAGAGGGCGGAGAGCGGCGAGGTCGACCCGGACGCCTTCGCGGAGATGGGCTACGGGGAGTGCGTGGAATCCCTCATGGGGATCAACGGGGTGGGGCCGAAGGTCGCGGACTGCGTGGCCCTGTTCGCGTACGGCCACCTGGAGGCGTTCCCGGTGGACGCCAGGATATCCGCCCGCCTGGGCGAGCTGTACGGGGCGTCCGGGAGCTATAGGGCCATGTCCGGGTTCGGCAGGTCCATGTTCGGGAGGTACGCGGGATACGCCCAGCAGTTCCTCTATCACAGCGAGTTCATATCCTGATCACGCGCCCGGGTTCGTCTTGATGTAGAACTCGGACACGTCCCAGCTGTCCTCTTCCCTCTTCTTCTCCTCTATCTTGACCCCGCAGCTCCTGGCGGTCTTCCTGACGAACAGGCGGGCCTTGTCGGACCCCGAGAAGTCCTCCACCTTCGCCTTCCCTGCGTCCACCCTGCCCTTGAACTGCCCTATGATCTCCGTGCCGTCGAAGACGACGCAGTCGGAGGAGCCTATCTTGCGCTTAATCGATTCCCTGAGATAGAAGTGGAGGTTGTCCTGGGAGTTCAGCAGGAGCATCTCCTTGAACTCCGGCGCCTTGAAGCCCTCGTCCGACGCCAGCATCCACCTGAGCGTGGCGTCGCCCTCCAGGAGGAAGCCCTTTATCAGGAAGCCCTCGCGCTCCAGCTCGGCCAGGATCCTGCGGGTCTGGGCCATCCCGGTCCCCATGAACCTGGACAGCGCCTCCGCGGAGAACATGCCGAAGTCCTCGAAGTGCATCTTCACTATGCGCTTGAGCGCCTCTCCCCTGTCCATGCCCCCCGAGGGGACGACGCTGTAGTACTGGTCCTCGTCCTGGCACAGTGCGGAGCGCTCGTGCAGGCCGGACAGGATGCCCATCGTCCTCTCCTCCGAGAACGGGGAGTTGGCGACGATCTCCTTCTTGGATATGGGCTGCCTGGACCTTATCATGGCCAGGACCGCATTGGAATCGCAGTCCTCGCCCTCGTCCTTGGAGTCCCTGTAGAGCTTCGCGAACTCCCTCGTGGTGTACCCTACGAACGACGGGGACAGCATCATCTTCACCAGCTCCCCGCGGTCCAGCTCCTTCTCGACGGTGGCCCTCTGGCCCACGCGGGTCATGATCTCCTGGTCGTTCCTTATGTATCCCCTGCCCTTGACCGCCGCGGACACGGACGCGTACCTCCTGTCGGAAGCCGCCCTCTGCCTGAAGAAGACGTAGTCGAGGCCCTCCGATTCGGTCATGGTCCTCGGCGTGAACCTGCCCTTGGCGTAGAAGCCGTTGACCAGCGAATACCCCGCCGCGGACATGGCGGCGGCGGCCTCCGCGCCCAGCTCTGCCGCGTCCGCCCCCATGACCTCTCTCACCCGTATGAGGTCCGTGCCCTTCATGCCGAAGAACTCCATCATGCGGTCCAGCGCGTCCAGGACCCCGGGCAGGTGCTCCGGCCCGTCCAGGTCCATCCCGCGGACCTCCACGCAGCCCGACATCTCCCAGATCTCGAGGCCCCCTATCAGGCGCGGGCCGCGGGTGACCGGGTACACCCACTTCTCACCGAAGCGGGAGGACAGGAGCATCCACATGTTGGACAGGTACGGGTCGTACAGCGACCTGACCACGACCCTGTCGTCCGGGGGGCCCGGGTCCGCGAGCTTCGGGAGCTCGTCGGGCATGACGTACATGCTGTTGGGGTTGTCCGCCTCGTACACCAGCACCGCCCCGATCTCGCCCAGGACCTCCAGGACCCTCTGGGGCGGCATCTCGAAGACGTAGGACAGCGCCGCGGGGGCGATGGGGCCGTATGCCCTGACGTACCCCTCGATCAGCTCGCTCGCGGGGTCCTCGGAGAGGGCGGCTGGATGGTACGGGACGTACGTGTTCTCCGCGCCCCACTCCTCCTTCTCCTCGAACGCGCGGACTATCCTCGTAGCCGCGTCCAAGCGCTGGAGGGACTCCTTCACCTCCTCCTTCTTGAGGCCGGTGGCGGCGACTATCTCGCGCATCGTGGCCCTGCCCATGCACTCGATCCTCGCCATGATCCCCTCGTCGAAGTCGGACAGCTGGGAGGCGTGCGGCCTGATGGCCATGAGCTTCTCCGCGTTGTCCCTGAGTATGTATCTGACCCTCCCCCTCACGAACCTCCCCAGCAGGACCTCGCCGGACGCCCTCATCTCCTGCCACTCGGCGAGGCTGAACCCGCTTATGCGGTTGAACAGGTCCAGCTCGCTGCCGACGGTCCTGAAGAAGCCCAGATATTCGCGTATGTCCCCGAACTCCCTGCCCTTGGACATCCTGAACCGCTCTATCGCGTCGTGGTCGTAGACGTTGTCCTTGCCCGCCCTCAGCCTCATGCGGTCTATGCTCCTCATGTACTGCGGGTGCTCCGAGATCAGGAAGCTGCCCTTGGCCACCGTCCCCTTGGCGACGCACGATTCCAGCGCGGTGCGGGCGTCCGCCTCCGGGATCGACAGGGCGTACGCGACCTCGGGGACCGTGGCGGGGGCGAAGCACGACAGGTGCCTGGACACTATGTCCTCCTGCGCCTTCATCCTGTCCGCCTCCGGGAACGACGCCTTGGAGAAGCGCCACCTGTTGTTGGCGTCTATGTCGGAGCGGGTTATGAGGTACATGGACTCGAGCTTCCTGGCCGACCTGAACGTCACGTCCTCGCTCAGCTCCAGCTTGGCGGATATCTCGCTGAGGGCGGACCTGTCCCCCACGGCGTCCAGGACCCTGCGGTCGGTCTCCGTGAGCTCCCTCTCCTTCGCGGTCGCCGCCGCGTACGCGGGGAGGTCCTCGATCGCCGCTATGTGCGGCTCGTCCAGGAACACGGTCCCTATCCTGCCCTCCTTCAGCAGGGCGCGGACCCACTCGTCCACGATCTTCTTGTCCGCGTCGGAGTACGGGTATATGCTGCGCCCCCTCTCCCTTATCGCCTGGAGCGGGCCCGCCCGCGCCAGCAGGGCGGGTATGTCGTCCTTGCAGGAGACGCGCCCGATCTTCTGCCTGAAGTACGGGATGACCAGGTTCTCCTCGAACTCGAACTCGCGTATGTTGTCCCCCAGGGCGCGGGAGAGCACCTTCCGGTGCAGCTCCTTGAGCAGGGCGGAGCGGTCCTCCATGAGGACGATGTCCGAGAAGCCGGACAGTATCACCGAGTGGGCGAACGGGGACGGCATGCCCGAGAAGCCGGAGGTCTGCACGCCCAGCTTCCCGCTCTCCACCATCTCCAGGACGAGCCTGGCGTTCTTCACGTCCATGTCGTCCTCCATGACCTCCCTGTACGTCTCGTCTATAACGGGCGCGTTGCTCATGTCCCTCAGGGCGTCCAGGAGGTAGGTGGAGCGGATCTGCTGGCGGTTGACGGATATGGGGCGGCCCATGTAGTTGCGGAGGATCATGAAGCTGCGGGCGGCGGTGTGCCTGAACCTGAGCTTGAATATCTCGGAATCCTTTATCGCCTTCCTGAGTATGGGCTCCAGGTCGGCGGATCCCAGCAGGCGCGGGACCTCGGACACGTCTATCCTGCGGGACGTGCCTATCATGAAGTTGTCGTCCGATATCGTGACCGACGCGTTCGCGCCGGTGACGTTGGATATCCTGTAGGCGTACCCCCTGGAGAGGGCGTCGTTCACCCTCCTGCCGAAGGGGAAGTGGAATATGATCTTCTGGTTGCCGGACGGGTCTATGTACTCCTCCACGGAGAGCCTCCTGTCGTCCGATATGGTCCCCGCGACGGCCTTCTGCTCCCTGAAGTACGACACGATGCTCCTGGCCGACCCCTCGTCTATGTCGAACTCGGAGCACAGCCTGGGCACGAGCGTGGACGCGTCCTCGTCGATGGAGTCCGAGAGCTCCCTCCTGAACGCCGCCACGTCCATGGAGAGGTCGAAGCTCCGGGGGAGCATCTCCCCCGCCCAGGACGGCACCGTGGGCTTCCTGCCGCTGGCCTCCCTGACGTGGGCGATCATCCCCTTGGACCTCACGAACTCCAGCGACCTCCCGCCCAGAACGAACACGTCCTTCGGGGACAGCCTCTCCACGAACTTCTCGGAGAGCTCGCCCACGTTCGCGCCGTGGCCCGTGACCACCTTGTAGTTGGCCTCCTCGGGTATCGTGCCCAGGTTCATCAGGTATATCATCCTGGACCCCTTCTTCCTGCCGAACTGGCCCTCCTCCTCGTCGTACCATATCTTGGAGTACACACCCTCGTGCTCGTCCTTGCTCCCCAGGTACCTCAGCACGTCCATGAACCTGTCCCGGGACAGGTTGCGGTAGCAGTAGGACCCGCGCACGACGTCGTACGCGTCGTCCGCGCTCCACCTGCAGTCGAGGCTCATGCCCACCACCGCCTGGGCCAGCACGTCGAGGCAGTTCTCCGGTATCCCCACCCTGTCTATGTCCCCCCTGTGCGCCGCGCGGCACATCACCGCGCACTCCACGAGGTCGTCCAGGTCGAACACTATGAGGCGCCCCTTGGCGACCTTGCCGAAGCTGTGGCCGCTCCTGCCTATCCTCTGCAGGCCCTTGGCCACCGACTTGGGGGACCCTATCTGGCACACCAGGTCCACAGACCCTATGTCTATCCCGAGCTCGAGGGACGTGGACGACACGACGCACTTTATCTCCCCCCTCTTCAGGCGCTCCTCCACGTCCATCCTGGTCTCCCTGCCGAGGGAGCTGTGGTGCACCTCCACGTTCTCCAGGCCCCTCTCCTTCAGCTTGTACACGACGCTCTCCGCCCCGGACCTCGTGTTCGTGAACACCAGCGTGGTCTCGTGCGAGTCTATGAGCTCCTTGAGGGTGTCGTACATCATGGAGTTGACTATCTCCGACGACAGCGCGGTCATGTCCTCGGCGGGGCACACCACTTTCAGGTCCAGCGTCTTCTTGGAATCGGATTCGATCAGGACCACGTCCCTGGCGCCCTTCCCCGGGTCGCAGCCGACCAGGTACCCCGCTATGGCCTCCACGGGCGCGAGGGTGGCGGAGAGGCCGATCCTGGTGAACGGCTTCTCGCAGAAGCGGCTCAGGCGCTCCAGCGTGAGGGACAGGAACGCGCCCCTCTTGGAATCGCATATGTCGTGTATCTCGTCCAGGATCACCCACTCCAGCTTCCTCAGGCTCTCCTTGAACTTCGGGGCGGCCAGGATGAGCGCGAGGGATTCGGGGGTGGTTATCAGTATGTGCGGGGGATGGCGGACCATCTTCTGCCTGTCGCTCTGCGACGTGTCCCCCGAGCGGACCGCCACGCGTATGTCGGGCACGTTCATGCCCGCCTCCTCCGCCACCTTCCTCATCTCCTCCAGGGGCGTGGTGAGGTTGCGGTTGATGTCGTTCGCCAGGGCTTTGAGCGGAGATATGTAGACGCAGTACACCCTCTCCTCCAGGCGGCCCTCCGACGCATACCTGGTGAGCTCGTTGATTATGCTGGTGAACGCCGTGAGCGTCTTGCCGGACCCCGTCGGAGACGAGACGAGGACGTTCTTCCTCTTGTGTATCTCGGGGATCGCCTTCGCCTGAGGCTCGGTGAGGCCGCTAAACCGCTCGCTGAACCATCTCGAAATGAGCGGCTCCATCACGCTCATGACCTCTTCGGTCGTATGGGCTTTATTGGCAGTCTCTATCAATTCTTTATCCCCCCGATGCGGGGAACCTAATCCATATGAGTATTTATCATATTTGAGATGACTGGGACGAAAGGGCGTTTTGCACGACCATACGCATACAGTGCGCCCGCGGAAACCCGCCGCCAGGGGTTTTGCGCGCGGCTCGGCGCGCGATGCGCGGGCGCGGCGCAGGGGTGCGCCTGCACGGAGGCGCGCGCGAAATGCGGGAAGAATAAAGGTAATAATCGAGTAAGGCGATAGGCTGGGCATGATCCCGAAGGCGGCCCTGTTTCTCGTGGCGGCGACCGCGCTGCTGGCGCTGGGCGCGCCCTATGCGTGCGGCGCGCCCGCCGCCGCCGAGGCGCACGCGATCGAGGGCTACGTCGTGGAGGGCGGGGGATCGGGCAAAACCCTCCCCGTGAAAGACGTGGACGTGACGATCGTGGACGGGAGCGGGGCCGAATGCCGGGGGAGGACGGACGAGGGCGGCTTCTTCCATATCGAGATAGGCTCGGCGTCCTCCGCCCAGATCCGCTTCCAGAAGCACGGGTACACCCTGATCGCCTGCCCGAACGTATCCGGGCCTGACGGCGGCGACCTGCTGTCCATCGACCTCGCGAAGACCCCATACGACGCGGAGACCGGGACCTATTCCCTGACCTCGGGCCCGGACGGGTGGCAGTGCGCCATCATGGCCGCGTCCAGCGGGATCGTCCGCGGGACCGTGTCCTATGAGAAGGGCTGGGTCGCGGGCGCCGTGGTCAGCGCGTCCCCCGTGAGCGGGGGGGCGTCGTACACCGCCACGACCGACGACCGCGGGAACTACGAGATCCAGTGCCCCACCGGGCGCTATCTGATCCAGGTGAGCTGCCAGGGGTTCGCGCCCAGCGAGGCCAGCGAGATAACTCTGAGCAGCAACCCGTCGTCCCTGTCGGTGACCCTGTCCAAGAGCCCCGTGAAGACGTACTTCGGGCTGGACATGGCGCACGTCCTGATGCTGATCGGGATCGCGCTGGGGACTCTCCTGGTCGTATCCACGTGGGCCCTGATGCGCCATACCGGCACCCACAGGCGCATCGAGGTCCTGGAGGACCTGGAGGAGCCGGACGATCAGGACGACGGCGTCAGATGAGCCTCTTGACCGACGAGGCCACCTTCTCGTAGAGGCTGTCCCCGGAGGAGTCCACCGCGACCGTGAGCGGACCCATGCGGTCGACGTCCAGGATCCACGCGGCCTCGGCCATGCCCAGATCCGCCCACTCCACCCCGCAGACCCTCTGGATCGACGCCGCCAGGGACACCGCCGTCCCGCCCACCGCGGCGAGGTAGACGCAGCCCGCGCCCCCCATCGCGTCGCACGCTTCGCGCGACATGCCCCCCTTGCCGATTATCGCCCTCAGCCCGAACCTGCGGATCATCTCCGGCCCCGGGCCGTTCATCCTCGCGCTGGTGGTGGGGCCCGCGGCCACGGCCCTCCATCCGTCGGCCCCCCTGGCCATTATCGGGCCGCAATGGTACAGGACGGAGCCGCGGATGCACTCCGGGACCTCCTCCCCGCGGTCGGAGAGCCTCAGCGCCCTCAGGTGCATCTCGTCCCTCCCGGTGACGATCCTCCCGGACAGGTACACCGTCTCCCCCAGCTCCAGCGACCTCGCCTCCGCCGCGTCGAACGGAGCCCTCAGGACCCTCACAGGCTCGCCTCCTGGGAATACTCCGCCCTGCCCCCAGACAGCCTGACCGACGCGCGCCTGGTGGCCCAGCAGCCCACGTTGACGGCCACCGGGAGGCTGGCCGTGTGGCAGTGCGCCGCCTTTATCCTGACCGCCAGGACGGTGGAGTCGCCGCCGAGGCCCATCGGCCCCAGGCCGCTGCCGTTGAGCGCGACGAACAGCTCCTCCTCCAGCGCCTTCAGCGCGGGGTCCGGGTTCTCCCCGGAGGACATCGTGACCTCCTTCGCCATCGCCATGCACCCGTCCGCCGTCCCCCCGATCCCGACTCCCACGATCCCAGGCGGGCACGGCCTCCCCCCCGCGTCCAGGACGACCCCCGCCACGAACCTCTTGACCCCCTCCACCCCCTCGGACGGGTTCAGCATGCCCAGCCTGGCCATGTTCTCGGTGCCGGCGCCCTTGAGCATGACCGAGACCTCGGTGAACCCGCACGCCTCGGGGAAGTAATGGATCACGGGCATGCCCGCGCCCAGGTTGTCCCCGCGGCTCTCGCGGGTCAGCGGGTCCACGGTGTTAGGCCTCAGCGGGATCTCCGCCGTGGCCCTCGCGAGGCCCGCGGATATGTCCTCCCTTATCGACGGCGGGATCTCCCCGCGGACGTAGAACACGGGTATGCCGGTGTCTTGGCACATGGGCCTGCCCAGGAGCTCGGCCTGCTTGACGTTGTCCAGGATGGCCCCCAGCTGCGCCGCGGCGCGGCCGTTCGTCTCCCACGCGGCGGCGGCCTCCAGCGCCCAGCCCACGTCGGGCGGGAGCCTGGTGTTGGCCAGCTTCAGGAGGTTGAACACGATCTGTTCCATCGGCTCGGGGAGCTTTATCATGGCCCTGTGAACGCGCGGCGCGGATAAAACATCAGGGTACGTAATAGAGCGCGCCGTCTATCTCCGTGACGCGGACCTCGTCCCCCGTCTCCTCCCCCTCCGGGACCCTGAGGTCCGCTATGGAGCAGTCGGACGGGTCCAGGACCTGGATCTCGCGGGCGGATCTGCTGACCACCGCCGCCAGCCTCATGTCCGACGCCTTCTCGTGGACCTTGACGCGCCTCATGTCCGTGCGCCCGACGGCCCTCTCCCTGAACGTGACCAGGTCCAGGATCTTGCCGCCCGACGCGGACACGCGGGTCAGCTTGTAATGCCTGCCGTCGAACGATACGGCGTCCCCGGCCTGGTAGTCGGGGAGGCGGACCAGGTACGTCACGCGGTACATGTCCAGGCCGTCGCGGGTCTGCCCCACCAGCTTCGCGGCCTCCTTCGTCTCGGCGCAGTACGCGTCGGAGACCTCCTTCGCCAGGCTCTTTCCCAGGGATATGGACGAGAGGTACACGTCCACCCCGCCCGGCACCTCCTCCGACTTGGTTATGAACAGCTGCCTGTTGGTGCGGGCCTGGGCGGCCACCGAGCCCTCCACGCGCGCCATGGCCTCCCTGACCAGGGACGCGGGGGCGTCCCTGCGGCCCGCCCTTATCTGCAGTATGGATTCGTAATAGCTCCCGAGCTGCCTGGAGCACCTCTTGCAGACGGTGTTCTTCACCCTCACGGCCACCGTCGCCTCCTCCGTGGCCTCGAACCCGCCCACTTCCAGGACGGACTCCACCGTCGCCAGGAAGTTGTACGGGTCCTGCTCGACGGCGCGCGCGCCCACGCTCACGAGCCTGGCCTCCCTTATGACCCCCAGGCTATCCACCGCCGCGTCCTCCACCGCCTCCGCCAGGGGCTTGGAGATCCAGGATTCGCCCTTCTGGAACTCGCCGCAGCTGGAGCATCTGAGGAGGTTCACGTGGTGCGGGAGGTCCGTGAGCCTCCTGCCGCCTATGAAGCATTCGGCGCACAGCCCCCCGGACGTCTGCTCCGCCTCCCGCCCGCACCTGACGCAGAAGCTCAAAGGACCACCGTCTGGGCATGCTTCACGCCGCCGATGGAGATCACGCAGCGCTCGGACGCCAGGCCCGCGGCGACCGCCGCCTCCACGGCGCGGTTTCCGACGATGTTCATGACGACCGCGGACCGGGACCTCTCGACGAACTCCTCCTCGGTCACGAGCTCGCCCCCGTAGAACCTCTCCGAGACGGTTATCCTGGCGGGCCCCTCCCTGAAAGTGAGGCCTATGATCTCCTCGTCGCAGACGGCGAGGAGCCTCCCCTTTTCCGTGATGTGGGATTTGCAGCGCAGCATGGTCAGGCCTTCCGGTACATCCCGTTGCCGGGCGAGTAGATCATCCCCTGGTCGTGCAGCTTCCTGAGGGATTCGCGGACCTCCGGGTCGCTGAGGCCCTCCGACGCGGCCAGGGACAGTATCTCCGCCTCGGGGATGGCGTCGCCCCTCTCTTCCAGTATGTGCAGCACGATCTTCACCTTGTCGCGGTCCTTCTTGGTATAGCTGGAGGACACGCGGTCGACGTCCCACGTCCCCCCGTTGGGGGCGAGTATCCTGCCCAGGTAGTAATTCACCAGGTCCACCGACCTCTCCGCGTCCGAGGCCTCCACCACCGGGCTCAGCCTCATCCGCGCCGACGCCTCCGACAGGCGGACGAACGCCTCCAGCTGCCTGGGCGTTATGGGGACGGATTCGTTCTCCCCCGCGCCCATCGCCCTTATGGAGAGATAGTTGTCCCTTATCTTGTCCACCGCGCCCTGGGTCATGACCGGGACTATCCTCTTGGAGTACGCGACGTACTTCCTCAGGATGTCTATCTCGTACACCGGCCTGATCCCGGAGGTCTCGCCGCGTATCCCCGCCAGGTCCACCCCGTCCAGCACGGCCTCGTCGGAGAGCTGCCTGGCCTCGCCCCTGCGGTGGACGTCCAGTATGTGGGTCGTGACCGCCCTGTCCGTCTTGGAGTCGGGCTTGTCGGTCAGGACGAATATGAGGTCGAACCTGGACATCAGCGCGGGGGGCAGATCGATCTGCCCCACGATGGGCATATCCTTGTCGAACCTCCCGAACTTGGGGTTGGCGGCCGCCAGCATCGAGCACCTGCACTGGAGCGTCGCGGTTATGCCCGCCTTGGCCACGGAGATCCTCTGGGACTCCATGGCCTCGTGCAGCGACGACCTGTCCTGGTCGGTCATCTTGTCCAGCTCGTCGATGCACGCCAGCCCCTTGTCCGCCAGGACGAGCGCGCCCGCCTCCAGGGTGTACCTCCCGTCCCCGAAGTCGTCGCGCACCGCCGCGGCAGTGAGCCCCGCCGCCGACGCGGACTTGCCGGACGCGTATATGCCCCTGGGGGCCAGCGCGCTCATGTACCTGAGTATCTGCGACTTCGCGACCCCGGGGTCCCCCACGAGCAGTATGTGCATGTCCCCCCTGAGCACCGTGCCGTCGTCCATCTCCTTGTGGCACCCGCCGAAGAGCTGGAGGGCGATGGCGCTCTTGACCTCGCTCATCCCGTATATGGTGGGGGATATCGAGCCGATTATGTTGTCGAAGAGGCGCGGGTCGCGGGACATGGCCCTTATCTCCCTCTCGTCCTCCTCCGTTATCTGGATCTCGTCGTACTCGTGCTGCTCGAACTCCACGGAGACCACGTCCATGAAGATCTCGAACACGGTGGATTTGTCGCGCTCGGCCTTCTCGGTGGACCTGATTATCCCGTTGAGGGTGATCCTGTTGCCGGCGGTGATGGCGCCGGATATGTCGTCCTCGACGAACGCGGTCAGCCTCTCGGGCTGCGCCCCGCCCCTCAGCCCCTCCGGGCTCTCCTGTATCTCGATCTTCTGGGTGTCGACGTAGGAGGACTCCTTGTCCTCCAGGATGAAGCGGGTGGACTGCTTGTTGCAGCTCCCGTCCGGGCTGGTGCACATCATGGGCTCCTTCAGGAGCATGCTCGTCTGGGGGACGGGGATCTCCGCCCCGCACCTGGCGCACCTGAACAGCGCCTCCACCATGCGGGGGCGGACGGTGGTCGCCTTCCTGACCAGGCCCTCCACCGCCACGAGCTTCCCGAGGTGCTTCGCCCTGAGGTGCCGTATGTCCACGTTGGCGTCCTTGGGCAGGCCGGTTATCCTGAGGTTTATGGCGTTGGCTGGATCCCAGTCCGGGGGCATGGCCCCCTTGACGACCTCCCTCCCGCGGGCCATGCACCTGTCTGGGTTCTCCAGGAAGAACATGGCCAGGTCCGTGCTGTAGGCGTCTATGTCCTCGTACGACACGCTGATGCTCCGGTCGTCGGGATAGCCCGACGATATCTCCGAGAGCCTGAGGCGGTACCTGTCGCGGGACAGGATCTCCTCCCACCCCGCCACCACCTCGCTGTCCTGGAAGTTGGCCGTCACGCCCTCCCCCCCGCGCGCCTGAGGCGACACTCCTCGTCCGCCCACCATATCCAGCCGCCGAGCTCCATCGATATCTCCCCTTTGACCAGCCCCGCGTTCCTCAGCTTTATCATGGTCTTGGCGAGGTCGTCGGGGCACCTGTATCCGAAGACGTGGTCCAGCCGCTCGCCCGCCTCGCGCGTGCTTATCCTGTCCTCTCCGAGGACCTCCCAAATGAGCGGAGCGACGTCTTCGATCATCTCCGACCCCATCATGCGCGAGCAAGATATAGTCATCGGTCCCTTATCCGCGCCAGCGCCTCCTCCTGGATCCGGACCACCTCCGCGCTGTCCGCGGCGGACGCGTAGGCCTCCAGGAGCGGGCCGTTGAGCCTCACGAACTCGGGCGCCCAGTTGAACCTGCCCATGAACCCCTCCGCCTGCTCCGCCTCGCCCAGGATGAGCAGCGACGCCAGCACGGCCTCGGCGCTGTTCAGCTCCATGGGCCTGCCCCAGTTGACGGGGTTCGACGCGATGAGGTACGGGAGGGCGCGCTCCTCCGCCCTCCTGGGGCGGGGGAACCCCTCGATGTTGGACCATGTGAGGTCCATGACCACCAGGCCCCTCTTGGCGCGCCCCGCGTCGGCGGGGGACAGGGCCTTCTCTGAGAAGGGGGACAGGACTATCGCCCCGGGGGGGATCGACCGGAGGGTCTTCGCCTCCGTGCCGAGGCCGAACTTCAGCATGCGCCTGGCGGTGCACTTCGCGGGGTCGCACTGGCGCTTGTCGTATATGATGACGGGGATCATGCGGATATCAGCGACCTGAGCCTCTCCTCGTCGCGCATGTTCTCCTCCACCCACGAGCGGACCCGCGCGACGAGGGCCGCGTAGCACTGCGACAGCTCCAGGTCGTCCGTCGCCCCGAAGGATTCGCGGGACCCCATGTCGCAGAGGATCTGCCTGCCCTTCCACGGGGTCTTCCCGGACCATTCCTCGAACGCCTTCGCGGAGAGGTACACCACGTAGTCGAAGCGCGCGTCCGCGGGCAGGTAGTCCGTGTCGCGGAAGTCCTTGGACGCCTGCCTCCTGATGTCCTCGCCCATGGCGTACATCTCTGCGATCAGGTCGCAGTCGACTATGTCCTTGGCGGGGCCCGCGCTGTACGCGTCGTACGAATCGCCGAACAGCTTCCCGGCGAAGTGCTCGGCGATCTGGGAGGCGAGGTCGTTCTTGTCGTCGACGAAGAGGACCCTCGGCTTCTCGGTCTTTTTTCTCGGCATGCGCCCGCCCATCGCCGCCGCCCGTTAAATCTTTTCGCGCGAGCGCCCCGCCTCCCGCGCGGACATGCCCGCGGCTGTCGCCTCGCCATATTTAAATAGCATGCGCGGGCTATTATCATGCGACGGCGGGCGGCCTGCGTCCGGACGTTTCTCAGAGCCGCGCCGAAGGAGATAGTACATGAAATGCATAGCGTGCGGGATGGACATGCTCAGGGAAGAGGACCATGCGGGCGGCGACGCGTCCAAAGACTACTGCCTCCATTGCTGCCGCCCCGACGGGAGCATGCAGTCCTTCGAGGAGAAGAGGGCGGGCATGATCGAATTCATGATGGGGAAACAGGGGTTCGACAGGGGCGCGGCGGAGGCGCTGACGGACAGCGCGATGCGCGGGCTGCCCGCATGGAGCGGGCGCCGCCCGTGACGGGGGAGGCAACGTTTATCTCCATGGCGCCATTGGGGGTCGCCGCGGTGATGTGTCCATTTTCGAGCCGAGCGATGACGATAGACGGGCGAGCTGAGCGGCGAGCGCCGCCGCGGGCGCGGGCGGGCATAACCGTAAAATAAGCGCCGCGGGATTGATGCGCATGACTGTGCTTCAGGTGGCCCTCGACGTGATGCAGCTCGGCAGGGCGGTCGCCATAGCCCGCGAAGCCGTGGACGGCGGCGCGGATTGGATCGAGATAGGCACCCCTCTTTTGAAGAGCGAGGGGGCGGAGGCGATACGGGCGATCCGCAGGGCGTTCCCGGGCGCGACGCTGGTGGCGGACACCAAGACCATGGACACGGGCGCGTTCGAGGTGGAGATAGCCGCGAAGGCCGGGGCCGACTACGCCACCGTGCTGGGCCTGGCCGACGATTCGACGATCTCGGAGGCGGTCGCCGCCGGTAGGAAGTACGGGACCGAGGTCATCGTGGACCTGATCAACTCCGCGGACCCAGCGAGGAGGGCGGCGGAGGCGGCGGCGCTGGGCGCGTCGATGGTGTGCCTCCATGCGGGGATAGACTCCCAGATGAGGAGCGGGGGCGTGTCCCCGGAAGCCCTGGGAGCGATATGCGCCGGGCTATCGATCCCCGTGGCGGTGGCGGGGGGCATAACCGCCGAGACCGCCCGCGCGTACGTGGAGGCGGGAGCCTATGCGGTGATAGTCGGGGGGGCCATCGTCAAGGCCGCGGACATACGGAAGGCTGCGGAGGGCGTGAAGGCGTCCATGGCGGGGGCGGGGCCCGGCGGGGGGCTGTCGAAGAAGTACGGGGAGGACGGGCTGCTGGAGGCGTTCTCGAAGGCGTCCACGTGCAACGTGTCCGACGCGTTCCACAAGAGGGGGGTCGTCCGCGGCCTGAGGCCGTTCCTGGCCAGGGGCCAGAGGATGGCAGGGAGGGCCCTCACCGTCCACACCGCGGGCGGGGACTGGGCGAAGCCCGTGGAGGCCATAGACCGCGCGAGGCCCGGGGACGTGATAGTCATAGACGCGGGAGGGTCGGAGGTGGCGGTCTGGGGCGAGCTGGCCTCCAACTCGGCCATGACAGTGGGGGCCGCGGGCGTGGTGATCGACGGAGCCATACGCGACATCGGCGAGATAATGGACCTGGGGTTCCCGGCGTTCGCCAGGCACGTGGCCCCTTGCGCCGGGGAGCCCAAGGGGTACGGCGGGATAGGCATGGAGGTGACCGTCGGGGGGCAGGCCGTCCGCACGGGGGACTGGATCGTGGGCGACGAGAACGGCCTGGTGGTGATCCCCCGGGAGATGGCGGTGGAGGTGGCGAACCGCACGGTCGACGTGAACGAGCGCGAGTGCCGCACGAGGGAAGAGATAAGGAGGGGCTCCACCCTCTCGAAGGTCAACGAGATCTCGAAATGGGAGCCCGTGAAGTGATCAGTACGGGGCCGCGCCGGGGTGCGGCCTCGCCCCGCCCGCCCCCTCCATCCTGTCGGCGAGGGCGTTCAGCCGGGCGATCCTGTCGTCCATCGGCGGGTGCGTGCGGAACATGCCCGTTATGAAGCTCTTCTTCTTCCTGACCGGGTCCGAGATCCACATGTCCGCGTAGCTGCTGTTGTCGTAGTCGTTGCGGGGCGACAGCACCCCGCTCTCGATCCTCCTGAGGGCGCGGGCCAGGGCGCGGGGGTTCCCGGTTATCATCGCGCCGGTCTCGTCCGCCAGGTACTCGCGGTTCCTGGATATGCCGAGCTGGATGAGCATCGCGGCTATCGGGACGGTTATGCTGACGGCGACCGCTATCGCGATCGAGGCGGCGTCCCTGTTCCTGTTGAACAGGGTGGCGTAGAGGATGTGGTGGGACAGGAATGTCAGTATGGCCGCCATGGTGGACGCGACCGACATCACCAGGATGTCCCTGTTCCTGACGTGGGCGATCTCGTGGGCGATCACGCCCTCGAGCTCGTCGTCGCGGAGGTCCAGGAGGGCCCTGGTGGCGACGACGGCGGCGTTCCTGGGGTTCCTGCCCGTGGCGAACGCGTTCGGTATGTTGGTCTCGATGACGCCCACTTCCGGCATGGGCACCCCCGCCTTGTCGGCGACGCCCCGGACTATGCCGTAGAGCCTGGGCTCCTCGGACTCGCTGACGATCCTCGCCCCGTTGGCCCGGAGGGCGTGCTTCTTGGAGAAGAAGAACGCGTACAGATTCATGGCCATGGCCAGCGCCAGGAGGACCGCGAGGCCTATCCAGACGCTGCCGACCAGGACTCCCACCAGGATGCCTATCGCGGCCATAACCATGCTCATCAGCGCGAATATGGCCGCCGTCCGTATCTGCCACGTCAACCGCATTTGATCACAGGCGGGGGTATGGGGTCTTACGTTTATATTTATCCCAAACCACCCAGAATCCGTCGCCGGATGCGCCCCCCGGCCGTCGCAAGACGCGCGTTGGGCACACGCAACCAAAACATCATGCGGCTTCGGCGAGAGCCGATAAAAAAGGGTTTCTAGAAATTTATTTATACGAATGGTTTTATGAAAAAGTTTTATGAAACTGGAAAGCGCCGTCTTCGCAATAATCGCTACCGCGATCATGGTAGCGGCCGCATGCGGGGGGGCGATATGCGTGAACAAGGGGGGCGAAACGGAGGGGAGAATTCCCCATATAAGCCTCGGCGACGGGCCTGCGCTCGGCGAGGGGATGCCTGCCGATGCGGAAGTCGCACGCATCGAAAGCGACGGCTTCTCGATCTATGAGGTGACTTCTTACCGAGAATGGTTTCTCGATGAGGGCTTTGAACACGCTTCCATGGAGAAAGGAGGAAAGAGCAGGGTCAGAATGGAAGCTCAATTGAAAGTCCCGAAGGATGTCATCGGCAAATCGCATGCGAGATTCGACTTCTATGACGAGGGAGGCAGAGCCGTAGAGTCCATGGAGATGGAAGTCGTGTCCACGATCACGCGGGACGCAGAGTTCGATGTCATCATGTTCTTCGAGGGAGAGAGGTACTCTGCGAAGGACCTCGCTTCGAGGGGCGGCATGGAGGAGTGCGTGATACAATTCGTTCTTCTCGGGAATGCGGCGCTGATGCTGCTTGGAATCGTCTCTTTGGCGATGGTCGTGGTCACCATCGAGATGATGTCTTCCGATTCCAACGGGTGGGAGATCAAATACAAAATCAAAACGAGCGATGATTCTCAAACATTCCTTTTTGTGAGGATAAACACAGAAAATAAAACGGTCCAGATTAACGGACACCTCGATAAAATGGAACTTGCAGACGCGTATTGGCATTACAGCAAAAGAAACGTGGAGGGAAGTTTCCACATAGCTGCGATTATCGAGTATGAGATTTGGGTATCTCAGATGACTATCGATGAGCATCTGGCAAAGTGCATAATTAAAGCAGATAGGGATTCTGAACACGATGGGGCAGACATATATACGAAGAAAGAGACGGATGCAGAGCGGGTGTCCAGAGGATCCACGGGATTTAAAGTAAAACACCTCAAGCCTGTCGATCCAAAATGCGTGGAAGTCCAGAAGAGGGGGATATATTTTGATCACTACCATAACGCGGCGTCTGCGAGATTAATAAAACGCAACGTGCACGTGTTCTTCGGAGAGCCGAAGGTGGTCGGGTAATGTCGAACTACACTGCCATATTCACAGACGTGCCTTTGGAGGCGCTGAGGCTGGAGCGCCTTTCGGATTGCGAAACCATCGAATTCGCCTGGAAATCGGGAAGGAACCTTGTATGCAAGGGGTTCTGGGAGGACAACAGGAGCGCGGTGCAAAGGATATGCCCGGGCATGAGCCTGTATATTTCGAGAAACCATCTAAACACGGACATGGTGGATCTGGCCAGGGAGTACCTGGACCACGGCGAGAAGATCGCGATCGTAATGTTGCAGGACTATGACTGCCCTCCGAAAGAGGAGATGCCCGCATGGGTCATCGATCTGAAGGACACTCCATACGGGACCATGCCTCCGCTCAGAGGGAAGAGGCTCAGGCCGAACGTCTTCAACGTCTACGAGTTCGTCAAGGGAAAGAGGGACGGCAGGCGCGACGATATGTTCGAGTTCACGGCGATATTCACGGAGATCCCGCTCGGCGCGCTAGGGCTAAAGTGCCTCAGGGACCCGGGCGACGGTTCCGACGACCGCTGGATCACAGGGAGCACGGAGATCGAGAAGAGGTTCGACTTCGGCGACGCGGACGCGGTCCGCGGAATCTATCCCGGCCTGAGCATGTGCTTCTCCAGGAGCCCGCTGAACGCGGACATGGTGGATCTGGCCAGGGAGTACCTGGACAACGGGCTGCAGATCGTGTTCGTCGCCCTGAGGACGTACTGCTATCCCAGGCACCGCGATCTGAAGAAGCGCGTGGCGGACATAACGGGCGTCGCGCCGGGGACTATGCCCGGGATCGGGGGGAGGGCGCTGGCGCCGAGGACGCTCGAGGCGTACAGGTTCGTGAAACCGAGGCCCGCAAAGAGGCCTGCCGGCGTGGATTGGGAGATGCCCCCCGAGTTCCATGGGAAGAATCCAGGGAACCAATTCACGGCGGTTTTCACCGATCTGCCGCTATGCGCGCTGGAGATGAAATGCCTGAAAGAACACAAGCGGGGCGATTCGTGGACGGTGGGGGAGACGATCGTCAGCGAGGGGATCTGGGGCGATCACAGGGACGCCGTGCGGCGCATGTACCCGGATATGAGCCTGTATTGCTCTCCCGGCCCCATTACCCCCGGCCTGATCGATCTGGCGGAGGAATACCTGGACCATGGCAGGCAGATCGTGTTCGTCACCCTGAGGAGGTTCGAGTGCCCGCCGAGGGAGGACATGGACGCCTGGAGGGTGTTCGCTGATATGGTCTATGCGGGCACTGCGAAAGCAAACTGGTCCGATGATGTGTCTCTGACCGAGCCCTTCGTCAGATACAGGTACGCGAAGACGAAATACCAGGAGCGGATAGAGCCGCCGGATGAGGAGGCGCCTCATGAGCAAGCGTGAAGCCTTCCTGGCGATTCTGTGCGTTGCGGCCGTCTCCGCGCTCTGCGCGGACGTCTCCGCCCATCATCTCGCGGATAGCGGAGGCGCATCGGCTGGCGATTCGATCCGCTCGGTGGCCGAGGTGGGTGCGGGCGGCCCGTCGGATCCGGCCGCCGGATCCGGGTTCGTGGTGCTGGACGGCGACGGGAGAAAGGCGATCGCGACCAACGCGCACGTCGTCATCGATGCGCTGGGTGCGCCCAGGCGAGACATCCGCGTCTCGCTCTTCGGATGCGATCGGTGCATTCCCGCCGAGGTCTCCGCCTTCGACAGGGACCTGGACATAGCGATCCTGGCGCCGTCCGAGCCCGTCGACGCCGACCCTCTGAAGCTGGGCGATTCCCGCATGCTCTCTTACGGGGAGCCCGTCCGAGCCATCGGCAACTCTGCGGGGCTGGGCCTGTCCGTCGCATCTGGAGCGGTGTCGGTCCCGCTGGCCCTGGTGAAGCACAAGGGGGTTGAAAGAGAGATGATCCAGACGGACGTTTCGCTCAACCACGGAGGTAGCGGGGGCCCGTTGCTCAACCAGAAGGGGGAGGCGATCGGAATGATGACGCTGAGGTACGTCGGCTCCGACCAGTCAGTCTTCGGAGTGAGCTATGCCATCCCCTCCGACGCGATCAGATCCTTCATAGAGGCCCGCGCGGGATGAATCCCGGAGGCGTAGAGGGGCGCGAGGCGCTCGCGGAGCCGCGGCCGCCCCGATCAGATCTCCAGCTCGAACGACTCGCCCGCGTAGAAGTCGCTGACCCCCTTCAGGCCGAGGCTCGACCTGAGGCGGGTTATGCCGGCGGCCCCCGTGCAGCCGTTGAGGTAGAGCCTGTCGCACCCGTACGACGAGAACACCTCGGACAGCGGCCTCGGCTCCGACCCGCCCCCTCCGGCGCGGACCCCGCCGACGTACGTCTTGGGGTGCCTGCCGAACCTCTCCCTGACCGTGTCCATCGCAGCGTCCACCCCGAAGCGGGAGCGGGCGCTGACGACCGCCGGGCCGTCCGCCGCATCCAGGGCGATGAAGCACTCCTGCCCGCAGTCGTAGCTCATCGGGGGGGACGCGTGCACCCCCCCGCCGACGTCCGTCCAATCCGACACGTGCTCTATCTCCGCCATATCCGACAGGTCGGGGGGGACGTAGAGCCCCTTGTGCCCCAGCAGGGTCTTCGTCCCTATGGCCGACTTCGGCGCGAATATCTTCAGCGGGGACGTCCTGGACCTGAGCAGGTCCGCCAGCCCCCCGACGTGGTCGCGGTGGCCGTGGGACGCGACGAGGCAGTCGATCGAGTCGGGCGGCACGCCCAGGTGCCCCATGTTGTGAGTCAGGTACTTCCCGCGCCTGCCCGCGTCGAAGAGGATCCTCTTCCCGCCGGCCTCCACCAGCACGGAGAATCCCTTCGCCCCGATCAGCGGCGTCCTAGGAACCGCCCCCTCGTCGTACACGCACAGAATCTTGGCCTTCAAGCTATTCCCTATACCGTATTGCCGGCGAAGTTGAAAAGCTTTCAGCGGCGGTAGAGCCTGTCTGGGATGTCCCGGCATATGCGGAACGCGGATTCCTCCGACATCGCCCCCGACGCGACCATGGACCGCACCTTTTTCGGCACCGTCGTGACGGACATTATCGCGCCCGGCTTCTCCGGATCGTCGAGGTAGTCCGTCTCCATCATGAACCTGTCGATCCCCTTTCCCAGCGCCTCCGCGACGAGCCTCTTCGAGGCGGGGATCGACGGAACCACCCCGAACGTCTCCTCCGCCGTCACGAACGGCGGCGACGAGTGCTTCACCACCAGCCCGGGGTCCAGCCCGACGCTCCTGGCGACCTCCGACAGGTAGCGGTTCGTCTCCGCGGACCCCGACTCGCAATGTATGATCACGGGGCGGTCCAGCTCCTTCGCGTGCTCCATCCCCCTCCTGAGGATGCGGTCCGACGCCTCCATTATCTCGGCGGGGGCGTCGAAGTGCGGCCTGCCTATCTCGCCTATGGCGCATGCCCTCCCCTCGGCGACCAGGGCGGCCGCCGCGTCCATCCCCTCCATCATGGCCTCCTCCGCCCTCTCGGCGCCCAGGCGCGCCGCCATGGGGATGAGGAGGACGGGGTACGGGCCCACCGCGACCCTGATCTCCAGCCCGGTCCGCTGGAACGCCTTCTCCGCCAGGGACAGGGTGATCTCGTAGGACCGCATGAAATCGCTCCCGCGGGACACCTGGACCTCTTTGTAGGGGAGCGTGACCAGAGTCAGCCCGGTCCCCCCGGCCGCCTTGAACTCCATGACCGCCTCGGAGTTCCTCCCGGACGGGGTCAGGTGGACGTGGTTGTCGTACGCGGGGACGGATCCCATGCGTGGCGGAGGACAAACAATATAATTATACATTCCCTGGAGAGGGAGAGATGGACCGCAACTCCCGCTTTCTCCTGAAATCGTTCAGGAAATACTACAAGGAGAACCCCCCCGAGCTCCCGGACAGGTTCACCAAGAGGGAGTTCGGGTTCATGTTCTTCGACAGCGGGATGGTCCAGAGGCACATAGGCTTCCCGAACATGGACGAGCTCAGGCGGTTCATGATAGGCAGGGTGCCCAGCCACAGCTACTATTCCACCGCGTACTACAGGAAGCCCGCCGCGCCCACCATGGAGGAGAAGGAGTGGCTGGGGGCGGAGCTCATATTCGACCTCGACGCGGACCACCTGGCGGGGGCGGAGAGCATGACGTACTCGGAGATGCTCCTGCAGATCAGGGGCGAGATGATCCGCCTGGTGGATTCGTTCCTGACCTCCGACCTGGGGTTCTCGGAGAAGGAGATACACCTGACCTTCTCCGGGGGGCGCGGGTACCACGCGCACATACCCGCGCCGAGCGTGCTGGGCCTCGGGACGCAGGAGCGGAGGGAGCTGGTCGACTACATAACCTGCAACGGGCTGGACATGGACCGCGTGTTCCCTTTCCAGGAGACCGCCCTGTCCCAGATGAGGGTGGGGGGCGCCAGCCGCACCAGCGTCGGCAGGGACCGCCTGATCCCGGAGGCGGGGTCGGGGGGATGGAGCGGGAAGATGAGGGAGGGGCTGATGGGCGTGGTCAACGACGTCTGCGACCTGGACTTCGACGTCGTCAGGAGGATCTACCCGTCCCTGAAGGGATCCAGGAAGAGCTCGATGGAGAGCCTCCAGAAGGACCTGAGGGGCGGCAGGAAGGCGCTCTTCGAGAGGAACAACATGGCGGCCCTCGACCGCGGCCACCAGGAAACGCTGGTCCGGATCATGCGCGAGGACGTCGCCCCGCGCATGACCAGCGAGATCGACAAGCCGGTCACGCCCGACATAAAGAGGATAATCAGGCTGCCGGGGTCCGTCCACGGGAAGACGGGGCTCAGGGTCACCACCATCACCAGGGACCAGCTGTCCGGGTTCGACCCGCTGGAGGACGCGGTCCCGGATTCGTACTCCGACGCCCCCACGAAGGTCACCATGAAGAGGGACTACGAGTTCAGGATGAAGGGGGAGGACTTCCGCCTGAGCGGGGAGACGGAGGTCCCGGAGTACGCCGCGGTGTTCCTGGTCGGGAGGAAGGCCGCGGACTACGGCCACCTGTCAGAGTCCAAAGAGGCCCTTTTCTGACAGGGGCATGCAGCAGCACCTGGGGTCTTCCTCCACGGCGAACCCGCTGCCCCTAGCCCATTCCGCCGTGCGCGGGGACATGTTCGCGATCAGCCTGGCCCCGCGCTCTATGCATTCGCGCTCCATGGAGCGGGACGACCTGTCCCTCATGCACCCCAGCGCCGCCTCTATGCCCATGGACCCCAGCAGCTCGACGGCGGAGGGGACGCTCGGGCCCGAGAAGCGGGCGCGCCCGGACGGCACCAGCCCCAGCAGGACCGCGCGCCTGAAGCCCATGGATCTGAGCAGGGAGGCGGACTCCAGCAGGTCCCTCTCGCCCAGGCCCGCCGTGACGTGCGGGACCGGGACCCCGCCGGCGGACAGTATGGAGCGGATCAGCGCCCCGTAGTCGCCGGGCCGCCTGTCCGACCCCAGGACCCCCCTTATGACCTCTGGGTCCTGATGGACGTCGACGGAGAAGACGCGGGCGCCGGCCGCGACCATCCCCGCGATCCCGCTCTCGGGCGCGAACCCCGCGTGGACGTTCGCGTCCAAGCCCATGCCGGAGGCGGCGGCGCACGCCTCGGGCGAGACGGGTACGCGCCAGCCGTCGTCGCACCCTCCGCTCAGGAGGACCCCCGCCCTCCCGGAGGCCTTCGCGGCCGCCGCGGATCCGTGGAGCAGGGCGGGCGACGAGGCGTCGGCCATCCCCTTCAGGAACCTGCCCCCGCAGTGGGCGCAATCCTTCGCGCACAGCGCCCCGGTGACGGACAGGGCGGGGTACGGGACGCAGGAGACCACCGCCCCCGCGGAGCCGGGGCGGGGAGAAGCCGCCCTTTCTGAATGTGCTCCCGGCGCCATGCGCTTCGGGAAAGCTTTATTTAATAAATTATGATTGTGCGCTTTATGAAAGCATTCCGCGTGAACGGTTCATACGCAGACCCTCGGAAGAGGCAGGTCTTCTCCATCGAGCTGTCTGCAGAGGACGAGGCGTCCGTTAGGGAGAGGGCCCTGTCCACCCTCGGGAGCAAGCACAGGCTCAAGAGATGGGAGATCGACATCGCCGAAGTGACCGAGCTGACTGCGGACCAGGTCACCAACCCGACCGTGAAATACGAGATCGGTGCGTGACATGGACGACGCTGAGCTCCGTCAGGCGCTCGCGGCGCTGGACGCATACAACGTCCGGCTCGAGTCCATGACGCGCCAGGTTAGGATGCTCCAGCTGTCCCTGGAGGAGACTTCGAAGGCGGCCGAGGCCATGAGGGCCCTGGCGGGCGCGAAGGAGGGCGACGAGGTGCTCGTGCCCCTGGGCGCGTCCTCGTTCGCGTCCATGTCCGTGCCCGGCGAGAAGAAGGTCATAGTCGGGGTCGGCAGCGGGGTATCCGTCGAGAAGAGCTTCGACGACGCCCTGGCGTACATGGAGGCCGGGAGCAGGGAGATCTCCGAGGCGCTGAAGAAAGCCGTGGCCACGCTCTCCGAGGCGGAGGAAGCCGCGTCCAGGCTCACGGCGGCCGTGGAGCAGGAATACAGCGACAGGCAGCGGCCACAGTGAGCTGCGATGTTCGAATCCCTGAAGTCCAAGCTCAAGAGCGTCTTCAGCAGATCGGAGAAGCTGGACGCGGAGAAGATTTTCGAGAAGGAAGAGTGCGCTCCGCCCGTGGCCGCGCCCGAGAAGGCCGCCCCTGCGCGGGAAGAGGCCGCGGAGCCCGCCGCCGAGGAGCGGGCGATCCCCGAGCCCGTCCCGGAGAAGACCTCCAGGAAGGAGGCTCTGAAGAAGTCCAAGCAGAAGAAGGCCGAGAGGGCGGCGGACCCGCTCAGCGGGATGGTGGGCGAATCCGGGAAGAAGATCAAGGAGGACCCCCTCGACGACCTGCTGGACGAGCTGGAGGTCGCGCTCCTGGAGTCCGACGTGGCGTACCCCGTCGCCCAGGAGGTCATCCTGGGCGTGCGCGAGAAGCTCGTCAACAAGAAGCACAGCAGGGAGTACACCCTGGAGCAGGTCGTGGAGCGGTCCGTCAAAGAGGCCGTGCGCGACGTGCTGAAGGTGAACGAGTTCGACTTCATGGAATGGTTCGGGTCCTGCGACAGGCCCGCGGTCATAATGTTCATAGGGATAAACGGCACCGGCAAGACCACCGCCATCGCCAAGATCGCGAAGCTGCTCTCGGATTCGGGGAGCGGGGTGGTCCTGGCGGCGTGCGACACGTTCAGGGCGGGCGCCATAGAGCAGCTCAGCATACACGCGGACCGCCTCGGGGTCAAGATAGTCAAGCACGCGCACGGGGCGGACCCCGCGTCGGTGGCGTTCGACGCCATGGAGCACGCCAGGTCCAAGAGGAAGGACGCGGTCCTGATAGACACCGCCGGCAGGATGCAGACCAACAACAACCTCATCGAGGAGATGAAGAAGATCGCCAGGGTCTCCAAGCCCTCGCTCAAGATATTCGTCGGCGACGCCCTCGCGGGGAACGACGCCGTGGAGCAGGCCAAGGTGTTCGACGCGGCGGTCGGCATAGACGCGATAATCCTCACCAAGATAGACACCGACGCGAAGGGCGGGGCCGCGCTGTCCATAGCCCACACCATCGGGAAGCCCATAGCCTTCGTCTGCGACGGGCAGGGCTACGGCGACATGCACCGGTTCGACGCGGACTGGATGCTGGACCGCCTCTTCGAGTGATTCAGACGCAGAGCTTGTAGAACAGCGTCGCGAACACCAGCGCGTCCGTCACCATGTTGTCGATGACGACGTATTCGTTCGGCCCGTGGAGGGTCCCGCCGCCCATCTCCCAGACGTATGAGTCGTACCCCTTCATCCTGAAGAAGTTGGCGCAGGTCGCGCCGCCCACCCCCGCCGCCCTGGGCCTCACGCCCGTGACCTCCTCTATGGAGGAGATCAGCGCCAGGGCCGCCTCGCCGTCCACCGACGACGGCCTGCCGGAGACGTGCCTCTGGATCTCGCTCACGGCGATCTTCGCGCCGGTGCGCTCCGCGTGCTCGGACGCGATGCGCCGGGCGGCGGCCGAGATCTCCTCTATCCCGTGCATCGGGAGCGCGCGTATGTCCATGCTGAACTCGAAGCTCCCGGGGATCGTGTTGACGTTCATGCTAGCCCGGGAGCACTTGGTGGGCTCGAACGTGGAGCGGGGCGGATGGAACAGGGGGTCGCGGTCCGGGAACTCCTCCTCGAGCCTGCGGGACAGATCCGCCATCAGCTCCGCGCCCGCCCTGAGCGCGTTTATGCCGGAGTCCGGCGTGGAGCCGTGGGTGGACTTCCCGGTCACGGCGAACCTGAGCCAGACCAGGTTCTTCTCGGCCACGTCCAGGAGGTCGCCCGCCGGGGTCCCCCAGTCGGGGACAATGAACACGTCGTCGCCGGTGAAGTACCCCTTGTCGATGAGGTGGCATATCCCGGTCTTGCTGTTGGTCTCCTCGTCGGCCACGTAGGCTATGCCTATGGACCTCCTGCCGAGGATCTCCTTCGGGATGAACTTGGATGCGAACATGGACGAGAGTATCGCCTGGCCGTTGTCCTCCGTCCCCCTGCCGTAGATCCTGCCGTCCCTGACGACGGGCTCGAACGGATCGGAGTCCCAGTCCCCCAGATCCCCCGCGGGGACCGTGTCCATGTGGGCTACGATCCAGACGGTGCCCCTGCCCCGCCCGTTCTTCCGGGCCACTATGTTGGCCCTCGGGACGGACGGGTCCAGGTCGTCGGGGGCGTCGTCCCTGACCACGCTGTCGTACCCCTCCAGCAGCCCCATGAGCATGTCCGCCCGGCGGCTCTCGCCGTCCCCCCCGTTGACGGGGGCTATCGCGGGGATCCTGATCATGTCGGACATTACGGAGACCATGTCGTCGCGGGACGCCCTTATCTTTTCCAAAACGGTCTCCAGGTCCATGCGACCTTGAGGGGGGCGGGGTTACATAATGTTTTTCACGCGCCGCCCGCGCTGGGAAAGCGGTCAGCCATCGCCGCCTTTTAATATGAAGTTGAACCTGTATGGCGATCGAGAAATGCGCTCAAGCATGCGCTCCAACAGATAGCTCTGCAATACCAGATGCGCAGGCATGTTCCGCTCCCTAGCCTTGTTTTTGATCAGAGCCTTCAATTGCATCAGGTTCCTTGTTTTCAGAGAAGCACCTCCATATAGTTCAGGATCTTTGATTCGACTCTTAGCTTTTCGGCGTATCCGAGGAGCCTGTGGATGTTTTTCCCACTGCGTGCGACGTATCTCTTCATAGCCTGGTTTATTATCGAGACATCTCTGATGCCTGCTCCCCGCACGATGTCGCAGAGCGTCCTCTCTATGTCGTACGCTCTGATCTGGTTTCCGCCCGGGGACTTTATCTCAGTCACCCCGAGATCGTGCAGTTCCCTTATCGTTCTCTTGACGGTCACGTCCCCTCCGCCGAGCGAAGCGGCGTTGTAGCCCCATGGGAAGGTCATCGTGAATCTTGCAGGAATCCGATCGCTCATCCCGTGGAGATACAGGGCTGTCTCGTGGGAGAATATGCCCTTGCCGTATCTGTATTGCAGGAGATACATCTCGTCTTCCCAGGATGTGGGCCTCATATACACTCCGCGACCGATCCTGACAAGCTCGTTATTTCCAACCATGTCAGAAAGGACGCTCCTGTGGATCCCTGCATTTGTAACCTGCTTCGAGGTGATCACATCTCCCGCTGCGGATATGAGGCTGGCGACTCTATCAAACTCGGACACGTTCATCACCTTCTTTGACATATGAACATCAAATACATATAATTTGATGTTTTTTTGTCAATACTATTACATTCAAACATCATATTTAAAGTAAATGATGTTTATTTGTCACTGATCTGAATCGCATATGCGACATGCGCCATCGCCAAAGATCCGCCTTTCTCTGTCCTCGGAGAGCGACGGCGCCCCGCCCATGTACCAATTATCCAGGATTACCTCCATGCGCTCTCTCGCGCCCTCCCCCTCGCCCGCCATCGCCCTGATCTCCTCCGCCTCCTCCGGGCTCATCGCCCTGCGGGCCACGGAGCCGCAGCAGTGCCTCCTGACCAGGATCCCGCCCGCCCTCCCGCAGGATATGCGGGCGGCGATCTCCGCGAGGAGGGAGTCGTAGCTCATGAACTCGTATCTCTCGGACTCCTCGGGGGTGGTCTCGTCCGCTTCCAGGGCGTACCTCATGCCCCGTCCTGGAGTTGCGGCGATATAATCCTTGTGAAAAGAAAGCGGCGGGGGGCGCGCCCCCGCCGTTTTAGATGGTTTATTCGCGGCGGATTATCATCGTGACCGCGTTCCCGCCGCCCAGGCACAGGGTGGCCAGGCCGACGTCCTTGTTGCGGTCGTGGAGCGCATGGACCAGGGTGGTCAGCACGCGGGACCCGGAGCACCCTATGGGGTGGCCGAGGGCGACCGCGCCGCCGTTGACGTTGAACTTCTCGTCGGGCACGCCCAGCTCCTTCTTCACCGCGCAGGACGCGGTGGCGAACGCCTCGTTGTGCTCGAACAGGTCTATGTCGTCGATGGTCATCCCCGCCTTCGCGAGGACGTGCCTGGTGGTCGGGATGGGGGCCTCCATTATGAGCCCGGGCTCCACCCCCCTCTCGCCGTACGCCACTATGGACGCGAGGGGCTTGATCCCGCGCTCCTCCGCCCACGACCTGGACGCGACCACGACCGCGGACGCGCCGTCGCTGAGCTGGGAGGAGTTGCCCGCCGTGACTATGCCGTCCTTCTTGAACACGGGCTTGAGCGCCGCCAGCCCCTCGGGGGTGGAGTCCGCCCTGACGCCCTCGTCCGCCTCGAAGACGACGTCCCCTTTCTTGGATTTCACCGTGTACGGGACTATCTCCTTCTTGAACCTCCCGGCCGCCTGCGCCGCGGCCGCCTTCCTGTGGCTCTCCGCGGACAGGGCGTCCGCGTCCTGCCTCGTGACCCCGAACCTCTCGGCGACGATCTCGCCGGTGAAGCCCATGTGCTGATTGTTGAATATGTCCCAGAGGCCGTCGTGGACCATCGCGTCCACGAGCGTCTGGTTATTCATCTTGAACCCCCACCTGGCCCCGTTCATTATGTACGGGATGTTGCTCATGCTCTCCATCCCGCCGGTGGCTATGACGTTGTATTCGCCCGCCTTGATGGCGTCCGCGGCGTTCATGGCCGCCTTGAGGCCCGACCCGCACACGGCGTTGACCGTGTACGACCCGATCTCCACGGGGAGGCCCGCGCCTATGGCCGCCTGCCTGGCGGGGTTCTGGCCGAGGCCCGCGGAGACCACGTTACCCATTATGCATTCCTCCACGTCCGCCGGGGCTATCCCCGCGCGCCTGACCGCCTCTCCGACGACCGCCGCGCCGAGCTCGGTGACTTTGATCCCGTTGAGCGTCCCCCCGTATTTGCCTATGGCCGTCCTGGCCGCGCTGAGTATCACTGCTTCTTCCATGAGTGCATGCTCCTGATTTCTGTGGTGCACTGTGGAGAAGGATATTTATGACTGTCGGTAATCACATACGGCTATTGACGAACTCAAGGGGCTGTTCCAGACCCATCCGTTTCAAAGGCTTGGACAGGTGCCTGCGGGCCGCGGTGGGAGGCTCGTACCACCCCTCGGCCAGGAACCTGACCGCCTTCGCGCCCTCGGGGGCGTCGGAGCGCGAGCGGCATCTGCGGCAGCGGTACCCCTTCCCTTTGCCTATGGATTCCATGGATCTCCCGCAGGACCCGCATACGGGGTTGGGGGGCTTCTCCTCCAGCTCCGCCATCCCGATCACGCGTAGCTTCTCGACGTTCAGGGTCGGGGGGTCCTCCCTCAGCTCGCCCATGACCCCCACCTCGTCCCCCGGGATCAGCCTGTCGAAAAGCATCCTGAACTCCTTCGACGGCTCGTACGCCGCGCACGAGACATTGCCGTGCCGGGTGGATATTACCATGATGGAATGCCCCCCCCTGATGCGGGCCGCGGGGGAAGACACCCTCCCCTCGATGTAATACGACCTGTTCGGGACCAGCTTCCCCGCCCCGCGGATTATATGGTCGTCGGTCCCCTGGTTGGTCAAGAACACCATCCAGCGGTCGCGGGGCTCCGACCTTATCATCTCCATCCCCCTGAAGAGGTCCCCCTCGTCGTCGCCTCTGAGCCCGTAAAGCACTGGGCACGGGGTGGACGGGACCATGGCGACCTTCTTCGCCCTCTCCTCCCAGCTGTTGAACGTGGATCCCAGGGCGGAGTCCATCTCCCTTATGGACTCCGGATCGACGTCCCTCTCAGTCCCCCACCTGCCTCTCTCCCTGTACGCCAGGAGCTCCAGCGTGCTGTCGGCAGGCCTCCAGGCCATCCCGCAGACGCATCCGACGATCCCCCTGCCGCAGCCCATCTCCAGCTTCTCCGCGCCTATCCTATCTATCTCCGCCTCTATCTCGGAGCGGTCGACTATGGTCCTGACCCCTTTCCAGTAGAAACGGGGAGACGGCTTGACCCTGCTTACCACGAGCCCGGGATCCGAATCCGACTCATGGTATTCCTCTATGATCGGCCTGATCTTTTCGATCAGGTCCTTCGCGTCTGGCTCCCGCGGCGACATGCGGTCGAAGCACCTCACCTCCCTCCCGTCCATGCGCCCTATCGCCCTGTCCTCTCCGACGCCCTCGCCGAACCTCATGACCAGCGATCCGTTCCCGCGGGTCTTCCAGGGGACCGCGGGGTTCAGCCTGACCAGCCTCGGGTTCCCTATGAGGTCCAGGTCCAGCCTGCGGATGATCTCCGTCACGAGGAACGTGGTGCAGTTGCCCCTCACGGAATCGGTGTCGTCTACGGCGACATACATCGAACGCCCATGTCTCAACGATTATAACAATTATCTCTAGCTTCGCGTCAAAGCTCCAACAGCCTGTGCGACCTCACGAAGAACATGCCTCCATCGGCGGACCATTCCCCCCTGACCTCGCACGCCCTGCCCGCCTCGATCTCGTCGAAGCTGAAGCATCTCATGCTGGATCCGTCCGTGCGCTCAAGGGAGAACACGAACCCCCTGGGGGACTCCCTGAGGTCGTACGCCACGCCGAGGATCCATCCATCGTCCACATCGTGGCTGCGATCGATGGCTATGTCTTTCTCTGCGACGAAATAAACGGACGCGGACAGGAACACGGACGCGCATAGGAGTATATGCTTCTTCGATTCGGGCCTCATAAGCCATGTTTATTTCGAATCGTATTTGACGGGATCGGCTACAGTTAGCATGATAGGCCCCCACCCCCCCATTTCCACTGGAGATCGGGAAAGCCAGCGATGCGCATAGAGCCGAAGCCCGCTCCGCAGAAATCATGAAAAGAAAGCCCAATAGAATCGATTGACCTATAACGACAGATCGGAATGAATTCATCGATCTCGTCGCGCGAGGAAGGATCCTCTCCTTCCTCCGAACCCGTCGGAAGCCTCAGAGAAAGCTCCCTATGGCCCAAAGGAGGCCCGCGAACGCGGCGACCCCCAATATGCATATCCCTATGAGCAGCCATCCATTCATCGAACGCGTCCCTCGTATCGGAAGACCCTATAGCTATTCTCTTATAAAACTGAAACCCATGCCTCTTCCAAATAGCAAAATATACCCCAGGCGTTATCGAGACAGAAGAGGGAGAGATGTCGCAGCCGTCCATATTCACGCAACACACGATCAAGAGAAACAGGAATCTCATAAAGAACAAAAACATCCTTCAGAGCACCTTCATCCCCAACCAGCTCCCTCATAGAGAAAGGGAGATAAACATGATCGCGGAGATAGTCGCGCCCGCCCTCGAGAAGGACAAGCCTTCCAACATACTCGTCACGGGCAGGCCCGGCACCGGCAAGACCGCCGTCCTCAACTTCATCGGCAGAGAGATAAAGAAAGTAGATCCGAACGAGGAGAACTGCTGCTTCGTGTATATCAATTGCGAGATCGTGGACGCGCCCACCTCGATGCTGTACAACATGTCCAACCAGGTCATCAAGGAGCACGAGAGGAAGATCCCGTTCACCGGATGGAGCTTCGACAAAGTCTACGAGACTCTCCTAAGCTACATGGAGGAGAGCCATAAGACGTATCTGGTCGTCCTCGACGAGATAGACATGGCCCTCCAGAAGAAGGGCGACGACATATTCTATTATCTCACAAACATGAACGAGACCCTCTCCAAGTCGAGGGTATCAGTCATAGGGATAACGAACAACACCAAGTTCATAGAGTTCCTGAGCACGAAGATCAAGAGCAGGCTCGGAGAAGAGAAGATAATCTTCACCCCGTACACTCCCGATCAGATCAAGGACATATTGAGGGAAAGGGCCGCCGTCGCGTTCGAAGACGGAATATTGGAAGAATCGGTCATACCTTTCTGCGCGGCGGTGGCGGCCAACGACTCCGGCGACGCCAGGAGAGCCCTAGACCTCCTCAGGATAGCCGCGGACATCGCAGAGAGGAACGGGGATTCCAAAGTCACCGAGGCTCACGCCAGGTCCGCCAGGGACAGGATAGAGCTCGACGCGGTCCTGGAAGTGATCAAGACGCTCCCCGCCCAGTCGAAGACAGTCCTCATGGCCATAGTCAAAGGGAGCGACCACGGATCCATAACCCTCACCACGGGAGAGGTCTTCACCTCGTACAAGGACCTCTGCGGGTTCCTGGACCTCCCCGTCTTAACACAGAGGCGCGTCGCCGACCTGATATCCGAGCTCGACATGCTCGGGATGATACACGCCAGAGTCAAGTCGTTCGGGAGGAACGGCAGGACGAAGGAGATAGAGCTGAGCATCTCGGGAGAGGTGGTGTGCGTCCTCTCGTCCGACGACCTGTTCAAGCCTCTCTCGGGATTCAAGAAGAAGCAGATGACCCTTATGTGACGCGCGTTACCCAGCCTTTTTCATCTCCAGTGGAAATGGGGGGGTGGGGGCCTAACGGTCCCTCTCGAGCGCGTCGCGCCTGCGGCGGACCGCGAAATGGTCGAAGGCGACGTTGAACCCCAGCGCTAAGAGCAGTATCGCCGCGATGGACGCTGCGAGACAGGGGATCGAGTTGGGGGCGTAGCCGTTCAGCATGGTGTTGTTTCCGCTCATCAATAGCTTGATGCTCCCGGCCCACGGGATCTCCATCCAAGCCACCCCCTTTATGTCTTCTGCTTTCACGAGCCCGTCGGAGACGTTAGCCCTCTGGTCGAGGGCGGTGTTGTAGTCGCCCATGGTCAGGTATCCCGAATGGGGATACTTCGCGGCGAGATCGTCCAGGTTTATCTCGACCGCGAGCTCTCCCGTATATCTCATGTCTTTCAGAACCAAGGTTCCCTTGAGCGCGTCCCACGGGGCCCCGCTCCCGCAGAACCATTTGGATTCGGGATAATCCCTGAGCGCGGGCGCGCTCCAAGTACCGTCTCCGTTGTATTCCAGATATAATATCGCGCGATGGATTATGTTGGTCCCGCTCGAATCGAACAGGATCACGTCACCGTAGCTTCCCATGGACCTATATCCCGAGACGAGCCCCTCGACGTAGGTTACCACGCCCTTCCTGTCAGGCGCCTTGACGACGATGAGGTCGCCCACATCGATCACCCCGAGCTGGGACTCCTTCCCGTGCTGCATGCTGTAGGACCGCACGGTGGAAAGGGGGTGATCCGCCCCGGACTCATACACGACGGCCGCGAACGCCCCCGCCACGGCCAGGACCGCCATCAGAGCGGCCGCGACCCCCATCTTCCTGTACGCGTCCATCGGACCGGGATACGTGTAGGCAATACATATGTGCTACGGATCGCCCGTTTCCGGATCCCCTGTGGTTTTCTCCGCGTTCCCCAGCTCCGCCCCCGCCTGTCCGCGAGAGCGGATGAGGAGCGCTTCGATGATAATGTTTGGAGAAATGCCCTCCCGTGAGACGTCACATTCTCCATCGCGGCGGGGTGAGGACGGGTGCATCGCAAAAGATCCAGCATCGTTTCGGAACGCGTCATCCGAGCGAGACGGCGACGCGGGGTCCGCGGATCGTCCCCTTCCCGGCGGCGCCCGGCGGGCCCGGGATAAAGAAATATACGGGCATTCCCTCACAAGCGCATGGACAGGCCGTCCAACGACCAATACTTCATGGACATGGCGGAGCTGGTTTCGTCGAGGTCCACCTGCGTCAGGCGCAAGGTGGGCGCGGTGATAGTGAAGGACAAGCACATATTGTCCACCGGATACAACGGCTCCCCCAAGGGGACCAGGCACTGCGAGGAGCTGGGGTGCATAAGGGAGCAGCTGAACATACCGTCCGGGACGAGGCACGAGCTCTGCAGGGGGGTCCACGCGGAGCAGAACGCGGTCGCGCAGGCCGCGTACTTCGGGGTCAGCGTCAACGGCGCGACCATATACACCACCACCTTCCCGTGCTCCATGTGCTCGAAGATCCTGATCAACTCCGGCATCTCCGAGGTCGTATACAGGACGGGGTACATGGACGACCTCTCCAGGGACCTGCTGGCGGAGACCCGCGTGACCGTGCGCCGCTATCCTCCCGAGGACGGCGGGGCCGAGGGATGAGCGCGCTTTTCACGCGCTGAGGGCACCCTTAACCCTTAAGTACAATCATGCGATACGAGCGGTTGTTTAACCTGGGGAGTTTGACGTGAGCCGAACAGACATACTGATTGAGATAAAGAAGGCCGAATCCGAGGCCGACGAGAAGGTCGCCAAGGCCGAGGCCGACAAAAAGGCCGCCGTCGCCGATGCCCGCAGGGAATCCGTTAAAAGGATCCAGGAGGCCGAGTCAGATCTCCGCGCCAATCACGAATCCGTGATCGCCCGGGAAATGGCCGCCGCCGACGCGGGTAAGAGGGATAAGCTGGCCGCAGGCGAGAAAGAGGCGAATGCGCTCGAGGCGTCTTCGAAGAAGAACATCGGGAAAGTCAACGACTTCCTTGCGAAAGAATTCGAGAGGACCATAAATGCTGCTTCCTGAGTCGATGAGCAGGGTCGTGATCGCTGGAACGAGATCCAGCCTGGACGAGGCGATTGACTCGTTCTACGGCGTGGAGGCTCTCCATCTGATCGACCACACCACCGGCGCAGACGGCTTCTCCATAGGCTCCCCCCTTCCGCACTCCTCCAAGGCATCAGAAAGGCTCCTCAAGGTGAGGGCCATGGAGAAGGAGCTCGGCGTGGGCAAAGGGACCGACACGGCCGCGGTGCCCGTCGCCGAGGTCAGAGGGGGCATAGAGTCTGGGAGCGTCGAGAGCGTCGAGAGCGAGGTTCTGAAGGCCCTCGACAGGCGCAACGACCTTAGCCAGAGGGTCGCCGGGCTGAACGCCAGGAAGGCGGCCCTGGAGGCTCTGTCCAGGATCCCGGTGGACCTGGACCTCTATTCCGGATACAGATCGGTGGCCTCCGTCGCCGGGACCGTGGATTCGGACCCGTCGGGCGCGCTGTCGTCCCTGAAGGACGCGGAGTGCTTCTATTCCTTCGACAAGAAGGAGGGCGGGGTCGTCGCGGTCTTCGCGAGGGCGTCGGAGAGGGACAAGGCCGTCGCGGCCCTGTCCGACCTGGGGTTCTCGGAGATCGAGGTCCCGGAGGGCTCCGGCTCCCCGTCGAGGGCTCTCGACGAGGTGATCCAGAAGCTCAAGGCGGCGGACGCCGAGTCGGAGTCCGTCGAGAAGGAGCTCGAGGCGCTGAGGGCGAAGCACAAGACGTTCCTCAGAGCGACCGACGAGGAGCTCTCCATACAGATAGCGAAGGGCGAGATACCCCTGAGGATAGCGGTCGGCGACCGCTCGTACATACTGGACGCCTGGGTCCCCGCCAAGAGGGCCGAGGCGGTCAAGGCGGAGATAGAGTCCAAGCTCGGATCGGCGGTCCACGTCGAGATCGAGGAGACCCGCGGGAGGGACCTCCACGAGGAGGAGCATGCCGAGGAGAGGTTCAAGAAAGCCCCCACGAAGCAGTCCAACGGGAGGGTCGCGCGCGAGTTCGAGTACGCGGTCGGCCTCGTCTCCACGCCCAGATACCAGGAGATCGATCCCACGATACTCCTCACGATATTCCTCCCCCTGTTCTTCGGGTTCATGGTGGGAGACTGCGGATATGCGATACCCTTCATAATCCTGGGCGCGTACGGCCTCAGGAAGACCCGCCACAAGGACTGGCGCGCCATCGCGACCGTCCTCTTCTTCGGCGGCATATGGGCGTTCCTGTTCGGGTTCTTCTTCTTCGGAGAGGCGCTCGGCATGCACTTCATAGGGCTGGAGGAGGAGCTCATAACGCACGGCGGGAAGAGCGTCTCTTGGGACATCCTGCTGGGCGTCCAATTCCCGGACTGGTTCCAGGGCCTGATGCCCGAGTTCGTGCACCACGGCGAGGCCGGCGCGGAGGAGATCCACCACGGCGTGGGCAAGCTCGTCGAGGTCACCCTGCTGCTCAAGCTGTCCGTCTACATAGGGCTGGTTCACCTGATGCTCGCGTACATATGCGGCATATTCAACAAGGCGAGGCAGCACGGCGCGAAGGAGGCGTTCATGGAGAAGGGCGGATGGACCATAGCCTTCGTGGGCATAGTGGTCCTCTGCTACGGCATGACCTGCGTCCTGTTCAACGGCGACGGGTTCGAGGGAGCCACGCTGATCTTCATGGTCGCGGGGATAGCCATGCTGCTGGTCGGGACGGTGGTGAACTTCACCAAGGAAGGGGTCCAGGCGATCATAGAGATCCCCGGGCTCGTCGGAAACATCCTTTCATACGCTCGTTTGGCCGCCATCGGCATGTCTAAGGCAGGCATGGCGCTGGCGTTCAACTACATCGTGTTCGGCATGATCATGGGCATAAGCTCGCCCGATTTCCACGTCAGCACATTCATGCTGATAATCGGGCTAGTCATATTCGCGCTCCTGCATCTGGTCGTCTGGACGCTGGCCATACTCTCCGCGGGCCTGCACGCCCTAAGGCTGCAGTTCGTGGAGTTCATGACCAGATTCTTCGACGGAGGCGGGACGAGATACGAGCCGCTGGCTGTCAAACGCGAGAAAACCATTTCATTCGGCAAAGAAGCCAAAGAAGCAAAAGAGGCATAACAATGGCAATAGAGACACAAGCAGGAATGATAGCAATCGGAGCAGGGCTCGCAGTCGGACTCGCCGGTATCGGATCCGGACTGGGAGAGAAAGACGCGGCCGCCGCCGCGATCGGGGCGATCACTGAGGACCCGTCGGTCTTCGGAAGAGCGCTCATCTTCGTCGTCCTCCCCGAAACCATAGTCATATTCGGTCTCGTCATAGCGATCATGGCGTTCTTCGTGCTGTAAGAGTCTGAGGCCTTCCTATGGCATTGGATAACGTCACGAAGGAGATCGCGGCATCCGCCGACAAAGCCGTCTCGGAGATAAACGCCGAGAGGGACAGGGAGGTCAGGGAGATCCTGGCCTCCGCGGAGGCCGCGATCGCCGAACTCAAGGCGAAAGAGGAGAAGAGGCTCGGCGAGGACGTCGAGCGCCTCAGGCGCCAGGAGCTCTCCAGCGCGGAGCTGGAGAGCCGCAAGGTGATCCTTTCGAAGAAAAAGGAGATCCTGGCCCGGGCGTTCGACTCGGCGCTCTCGGACCTGGAGTCCGCTCCGGAGGAGGAGAGGCTGGCCGCCTACAGGCAGATGGCCAAGTCCGCCAAGTCCGCGATCGGGTCCCCCAAGGCCCTGGTGTCGAAGAAGGACGGCTTCTCGGCGAAGGACCTCGGCGTGAAGAGCGTCGAGGCCGACCCCAGGATCCGCTCGGGGATAATATTTCAGAGCGAGGACGGGACCGTCGAGGTGGACATGCAGTACGAGACCATCCTCAGGGAGATCTGGGACAGCGAGATAAAAGCCATCTCGGACATCCTATTCGGGTGAGACTCATGTTCGGGCGCAAAGGCAACTACGCATACGCCGCGGCGAGGGTGAAGGCCAAGAAGGCGCACCTCCTGGGCGAGGAGGACTACAGCAAGATGCTGATGATGACTCCCCAGGAGATCTCCCGCTACATAAGCGAGGCGGGGTACGCCAAGGAGATGGCGGACCTGGCCAACAGGGAGTCGGGCCTAAACCTCCTTGAGCGCGCCACCTACGCCAACATGGCGAACATATTCGGCAGCATCCTCCTCGCATCGACGGGGGACCTGCGCGACATGGTGTCGGCGTACCTCACGAAGTGGGACAACTGGAACCTGAAGGTGATACTCCGGGGGAAGTCGTACGGGCTCGACGCCGACGGGATAAGGGAGGACCTGGTCCCGGCAGGCAGCCTTGGCGCCGAATCGCTGGACAAGCTGATCTCGATGGAATCGGAAGAGGACATCCTCGCCGCGTTCTCCAAGATGACCCATTCGGCCATCCCCCAGGAGGTCGTCTCCGCCTACAAGGCGAAGTCCAACCTGGCGGAGATCGAGGACTTCCTCGACCGGCGCTACTACGAGCATCTGCTGGACGTCATCAGGCCGGTGGACCGCCCGTCGTTCATATTCAGGGACTACGTGTCGAAGGAGATCGATGTGAGGAACTTCGAGACGATCCTGAAGCTCAAGCTGGACGGCGTGCGCGGGGAGCAGGCCATGAAGTACATAATACCCGGAGGGAAGCAGATCGACGCCAAAGCCGCGGCGCAGCTCGCGGCGACGGAGACGGTCGCGGAAGCCGTGGCCGAGGCGTCCCAGATGGGCTTCTATGAAGACATAAAGGACGCCATAGACCCGCAGGCGGCCAGCATACGCAAGGTCGTCTCCGGGATGAAGCGGTACGAGATGATGCAGTCCAAGAAGTTCTCCCACCTGTACCCCCTGTCCGTCATACCCGTTCTGGACTACATGATCCACAAGGAGAACGAGGTCAACAACATACGGACGGTGGCCAGAGGGGCGGAGAGCGGGCTGGACCGCGAAGTGATAAAAGGGCTGCTGGTGATCTGATGGAGATAGCGGTCATAGGTAGCGACGAGTTCGTCCTGGGGTTCCGGCTAGCCGGGCTCAGGAGGGTGTTCGTCGCGGGAAGGGAGAACTACCAGGCGAAGATCGCGGAGGCGATGTCCGACAAGAACATCGGGATACTCGCTGTGGACGCGAAAGACCTGGAATTCCTCCCGCCGAACGTGAAGTCCAAGGTGCTGGATTCCATCCAGCCCGTGGTCGTGCCCGTCGGCGGGGACGAGAGCGACCTTCGCGAGAAGGTCAAGAGAGCGATTGGCGTTGATTTATACAAGACAGAGGATGAATGAATGAGCACTAAAGGCGTGATATATAGAGTGGCCGGGCCCGTGGTGACCGCCACCGGGATATCCCCCAAGATGTACGACGTGGTGCACGTGGGGAACGAGCATCTCATGGGAGAGGTCATCAAGATCGTCGGAGAATACTCCATCATCCAGGTTTACGAGGACACCTCCGGCGTGAAGCCGGGCGAGCCGGTGACGAACACCGGGCTCCCCCTCGTCGCTGAGCTCGGCCCCGGGCTTCTCACGTCGGTTTACGACGGGATACAGAGGCCCCTGCCCGTGCTCAGGGACAAGATGGGAGACTACATCTTCCGCGGTGTCTCCGCGCCTGGACTCGACAGAGAGAAGAAATGGGACTTCCAGCCCATCGTGAAGAAGGGCGACGAGGTCTCGGCGGGCCAGGTCATAGGGACCGTCAAGGAAGGCCCGATGACGCACAAGATAATGGTCCCCCCCTCGATAAAGAAGGGGAAGGTGGACTCGATATCCTCCGGGATGTTCACCGTCGAGGACGAGGTCGCCAAGATAGGCGGCGAGCCCGTCCAGATGATGCAGAAATGGCCCGTGCGCGTCCCGCGCCCGGTCAGCGAGAAGTACCAGCCCGACGTGCCCCTCATAACGGGGCTCAGGGTCCTGGACACGATGTTCCCCCTGGCGAAGGGCGGGGCGGCGGCCATACCCGGCGCGTTCGGCACCGGCAAGACGGTCACGCAGCAGTCCCTGGCCAAGTACTCCGACGCGGAGATCGTGGTGTACATCGGGTGCGGGGAGCGCGGCAACGAGATGACCGAGGTCCTCACGGAGTTCCCCGAGCTGCTCGACCCGAAGACGGGCGAGTCCCTCATGAACAGGACCGTGCTCATAGCCAACACGTCCAACATGCCCGTGGCCGCCAGGGAGGCGTCCGTCTACACCGGCATGACCATAGCGGAGTACTTCAGGGACATGGGGTACGACGTCTCGCTGATGGCCGACTCCACCTCCAGGTGGGCGGAGGCGATGCGCGAGATCTCGTCCAGGCTCGAGGAGATGCCCGGCGAGGAGGGATACCCCGCGTACCTCGCGGGCCGCCTGTCCGAGTTCTACGAGCGCGCGGCGAGGGCCAGGTCCCTCGGCGGCGACGACGGCTCCATATCCGTCATAGGGGCGGTGTCCCCGCCCGGCGGAGACCTGTCCGAGCCGGTCACGCAGAACACCCTGCGCATAGTGCGCGTGTTCTGGGCGCTCGACACGAAGCTCAGGGAGAGGAGGCACTTCCCCACCATCAACTGGCTCACGTCGTACTCCATGTACGACAAGCAGCTCGGCGAGTGGTACAGGAAGAACGTCTCCGAGGACTTCCCCGCGCTCAGGGCGTGGGCGATGCAGATCCTCCAGAAGGAGGCCGAGCTCCAGGAGGTCGTGCAGATGGTCGGGTCCGACTCTCTGCCCGACGAGCAGAAGGTTACTCTTGAGGTTGCCAAGATGATCCGCGAGATATACCTCCAGCAGAACGCGTACCACCCCGTGGACGCGTACTGCCCCATAGGGAGGCAGCGCGTCATGCTCACCCTCATAAGGAAGTACGCCGACCTCGCCGACAAGGCGCTGGCGGCGGGCGTGCAGGTCGACAAGATCGCGTACCTGCCCGTGAGGCAGAGGTTCAACCAGGCCAAGTACGAGGAGAAGGTCGACGAGGAGCTCGAGGCTGTCTCGTCGGACATGGACGCTCAGTTCGCTGGACTGGGGGTGTGAAGATGGCCGCTAAAGCAAAGACAGCCAAGGTTTCCAAGGAGTACAAGACCATATCCCAGATAGCCGGCCCGCTGGTCTTCGTCAAGAAGACCGAGCCCGTCGGGTACCAGGAGATGGTGAACGTCAGGCTCTCCGACGGGTCCACGAAGAGGGGGCAGGTGCTCGACTCCTCGGAGGACATAGTCGTCGTCCAGATATTCGAGGGCACCTCCGGGATAGACAGGGACGCGTCCGTGCGCTTCCTCGGAGACACCATGAAGATGCCCGTGTCCAAGGACATGCTCGGCAGGGTCCTCACCGGGGCAGGCGAGCCCCTGGACGGGGGAGCCAGGATCGTCCCGGACAAGGAGCTCGACATCGTCGGGGCCGCCATCAACCCGTGGGCGAGGGACAGCCCCGCCGACTTCATACAGACGGGGATATCCACCATCGACGGCATGAACACGCTGGTCAGGGGGCAGAAGCTCCCCATATTCTCCGCGTCCGGGCTGCCTCACAACGAGATCGCCCTGCAGATCGCCAGGCAGGCGAAGGTCCTCGGGGAGAACGAGGAGTTCGCCGTGGTGTTCATAGCCATGGGCATAACCAACGAGGAGAAGCAGATGTTCATGACGGAGTTCGAGAGGACCGGCGCCCTGAAGAGCGCGGTGGTCTTCCTGAACCTCGCCGACGACCCCGCCGTCGAGCGCATAGTCACGCCCCGCCTGGGGCTCACCACGGCGGAGTACATGGCGTTCGAGCTCGGCATGCAGGTGCTCGTGATCATGACCGACGTGACCAACTACTGCGAGGCGCTCCGCCAGGTCGGAGCCGCCAGGGAGGAGGTCCCCGGAAGGCGCGGATACCCCGGCTACATGTACACCGACCTCGCCCAGCTCTACGAGAGGGCCGGGAGGATAAAGGGCAAGAAGGGCTCCATCACCCAGATCCCCATCCTGTCGATGCCCGGAGACGACATAACCCACCCGATCCCGGACCTGTCCGGGTACATCACGGAGGGCCAGATCGTCCTGTCGAGGGACCTGCACCGCAACGGCATATACCCGCCGGTCAACGTCTCGTCGTCCCTGAGCCGCCTGATGAACTCGGGCATAGGCAAGGGCAAGACCCGCGAGGACCACAAGGCGGTCTCCGACCAGCTGTACGCGTCCTACGCGGAGGGCAAGGACCTGCGCGGCCTGGTGGCCATCGTCGGGAAGGACTCCCTCTCCGCCAAGGACAGGAAGCTCCTCGAGTTCGCGGACCTCTTCGAGGACCGCGTGGTCCGCCAGGGATCCGACGAGGACCGCTCCATAGAGAAGAGCCTGGACATAGCGTGGGAGATCTTCAGGGACCTCGACGCGGACCAGCTCACCAGGATCGACCGCAAGTACCTCGAGAAGTACCTGAGCAAGTGATCCCATGAGCGGCAAGGAAGTCACACCCACGCGCTCGGTCCTCCTGGACCTCAAGAAGAAGATCAAGCTGTCCCAGAGCGGATACAAGATCATGAAGATGAAGAGGGACGGCCTCATCATCGAGTTCTTCGAGGTCATGGAGAAGGCCAGGAAGATGCGCGCGGGCGTATCTTCGGACTACGAGGCGGCGATGGAGAAGATAACCATAGCCCGCGTCGTGGAGGGCGAGATCGCCGTGAAGAGCGCGGCCTACGCCATAAAATCCGAGCCGCAGGTGAAGCTCGGCAGCAAGAGCATCATGGGGATGATGGTCCCCAAGGTCGAGGCCACCGCCATCCACACGAGCCTGGTGGACAAGGGCTACGGGGTGATCTCCACCTCCGCCTACATCGAGGAGGCCGCGGCGGCTTTCGAGAAGCTGCTGGACACCCTCGTCAGGGCGGCGGAGATAGAGACCACGATGAAGAAGCTCCTGGACGAGATCGAGAAGACCAAGAGGAGGGTCAACGCGCTCGAGTTCAAGATAATCCCCGAGCTCAAGGAGTCCGAGAGGTTCGTGAAGTTCCGCCTGGAGGAGATGGAGAGGGAGAACACCACCCGCCTCAAGCACCTCAAGAGGAAAGGAGAGGCGGCGGAGTGAGGTCCCTCGAGAGCTTCGTCAGGTCCGTGACGGAAGATCCGATCCGGCTGAGGAGGGCGTTCATGGTCGCCTGGATACTGGCGTACGGGATGCTCGTGGCCGGGTTCCTGATCATGGTCTGGGTCTTCATGGACGGCCGGTAAACGATTTATCCGTTTCTCGGATCCGCGCCCGCCATCGGCGGGCGCGGGTCTCTTTTCATATATGTCCTCGCGGCCCCCGCCATCCGCGATCGCAGGGGCGGCGCGCGTCTCGCTTTCCGCCCGGCCGCGCATGCGCAGATCCCGCATCGGGGGAGCGCGCCGGAGACGCGTTTGGATCGACGGGCCCCGATCCGGGAGCAACGGTTAAATCCCCCGCCCTCCCTTGTCGGATCCAGACCGCGGCCATGCGCCGCGAACGGGTGGCTGGATATGGAGCACAAAAGACTCTCATCGATTTTCGAAGGGGGGGGGGGGAAGAGCCCTTCTCGCCCTGGCGCGGCGCCTATCTGAATCGTCGCAGCGGCTGGGGACGGCTCAGATAATATCGCTATCCGGGGCGCTTCTGGTTTCCTTGTTCGTCGCCGAGCGCCTCCTCGTCGGAGGGCCGCCGACCATCGACACGGTGAACGTGTTCGGGCAGGCGGGGATGTTCAAATCAGGCATGATCCCCTACCGGGACTTCGTCTTCGAGTTCCCCCCGCTGGCGATGCTCATATTCCTGGCGCCTGCGCTCTTCGCGTCGGGCCTCTCTTCGTACTCCTACCTATATGGCTTGGAGATGATCGGATTCGCCCTGTTGGCAATGTGCTTCTCGATGAAGATGGCGGACAGGCTCGGATTGGATAAGAGCATCGCAGGCGCGTTGTTCCTGCTGTTCGTTCTGGCCGGACAGATGATCATAGGCAAATTCGACATAGTAGCCGCCGCGGCCGTGACGGCGTCGCTGTATTTCTGCTCCAAGAAGAGATATGGCGTCGCGGCGGCGCTAATGACCGCAGGCGCCCTGATAAAGATATATCCAGGCGCTCTGATTCCCCTGATATTCGTAGCCATATGGTTCGATTCGGACGCGTCCCGCAGATGGAGGGCGACGGCTGTGGCCCTGGCATCGTGCGCCGCGGTCGCCCTGCTCGCCTTCGTCCCGCTCTTCTTGTCGTCCGTCTCCTTCGGGGAAGCAACATCTTTCATGGGCTTCCATTCGGACAGGGGGTTCCAGATCGAGAGCACGGTCGCCGTGGCCATACAGGCGCTGGGCCAGCTGGGGCTGACTGATTTCCATCTAGCGTACTCGCATTCCACCTACGACGTCGTCAGCCCTATCGCCGACGCCCTCTTGCCATACGGGATGCCGGCGTGCATCGCGCTGGTGGCCGCGACGCTAGCCTTTGCAGCCTTCAACGAGCGGAGGCTCCGCAGGGCCGGTTCCGAAGGAGGGATCCACATGAGGATGGTCCTCTACTCCGCCATGGTCATGATCGCATTCATGCTATCCAACAAGGTGTTCTCCACGCAGTACGTCGTATGGCTCTACCCCCTGCTCCCCATCATTGTCCTGGCGAGGGAGGGAAAGATGCGGATCGCCCTCGCCGCCGTCTCGCTATCGGCGGTCTTTCTGTCTATAATGATCTTCTGGGTGGGGCATCTCAGCGCGGCGTTCCCGGCGGTGAACATAGTCCGCGACGCAATGCTGGTTATCTTGTTCGCACAGGCTCTGCTGATGGCCAGGGCTGGGGTTGGCGCAGGCTCCCGTGACAGGCGCGGGCAGAGCTGAGGCGGATTCTACAGCTGCCCGTTCGTCTGGCGGGATGCGCGCTCATCCGGGGCAACGGTTAAATCCCTCGCCCTCCCTTGTCGGATTCAGACCGCGGCCATGCGCCGCGAACGGGTGGCTGGATATGGAGCACAAAAGACTCGCATCGATTTCAGAGGGGGGGGGGAGAGCGTATCTCCCCCGCATCGTCCCGTGACTTCCCGCTGACGTCCCTGAGCGGGCGCATCTTCGTAGGTAAAGCGCACACACGCGCGCTTCGCGCACCCATTGCGACCGAGGCGATCCGATGAACGGCAAAGCGCTCGCCGTGATCGCAGTCGCCGCGCTGACATGCGCCTCCGTCGGTCTTTTCTACGGGCTCCGTTCCGACGGATCCGACGGGCATGACGAGATAGAGATAACAGACATGGTCGGAGACAGGGTCACTATCCGAAAGAATCCGTCCAAGGTCGCCGTCCTCGCGCGCTCGGCCGTGGACATGATGGTGGCGTTCGGGCTCGGGGACAGGATCGACGGGGTATACTACACCGTCCTGGACAACGCATGGGCGAAGTTCATCTATCCGGAGAGCGAGGGTTATTTCAAATACAGCTACGACACCACGGTGGAGACGTACGTGTCCCGCGGCGTGGACCTCGTGATAGCGCCCGAGAAGTACATAGCGGACAATCTCAGGTCGCACGGCATAGACTCGTTCACCGTGAGCCAATACGGCAACCCGAACTACGACGGCAGCGTCTTCGCGTTCGCGGAGATCGTCAGGAGCGTCTGGGACGGCGGCGGCGCGGGCTCCAAGATAGACGACTGGGAGCGCGGGTTCGACGAGGTCAGGAGCGAGATCCTGTCGAAGGTCCCCGGAGGCGAGGCGGAGAAGTCCGTATACTATGTTCGCGGCGACAAGAACAAAGGCATACGCTACACGGAGAACAGCGAGAAGACCGTGCAGAACACCTTCGCCAAATATCTCGGGCTCGACTATGTGGGCAAGAGCTACGATTCGTCGGAACCGACCGCGGAGAGGCTGCTGGCGGACGATCCCGATTACATAATAGTCGGCGGCGCGTACCAGAACAGGATCATAGCCGATGCGAAGTCGGATCCCGTGTGGAAGAACCTCTCCGCCGTGAAGGGCGGCCGCATATTCAACATAGGCGTGGGCTTCGTCATGTTCGAGCAGAACAGCGTCGAGCTCACGATATATCTGGCGGACCTCGCGAACAAGATCTATCCGGACAGGTTCGCGTTCGACGTCCCGCAGATGCTGAAAGACTGCATGCTGAAGTACTTCGGCAAGGAGATTAGCGACGGCGATGCGGAGAACATGCTCAGCGGAAGAGGGCCCGATGGCGAGAGCCTCGCGTGACCGCGCGGGTCTGTGGCTGGCGCTGGGGCTCTGCGCCATGGTGGCAGTGTTCTTAGCTTCGTTGTGCGTCGGGCAGTATCCGCTGTCTATGGGGGAGGTCGCAGACGCCCTGATGGGAGGGGACAACGGAGAGACGGCTAACAACGTCGTATGGCGCCTGCGGATGCCCCGGCTGATCGCGGCGTGCCTCGTGGGGGTCGCCCTCTCCGTCGCAGGCATGGTCTACCAGGCGACCTTCCGGAACGAGCTGGCTTCGCCCGACATAATCGGCGTGTCCTCCGGCGCGAGCGTGGGCATAGCCCTGGGGCTGCTGGCTGGCATGCCCCTCTTGTGGATCTCCGTCTCCGGATTCTTCGCAGGGGTGTCCGCCATGGCTCTGACCCTCGCGCTGGCGCGCCTCTTCAGGAACAAGTCCATGACCATCCTGATAATCTCGGGCGTGCTGGTGTCGGGCCTCATGGGGTCGGCGGTCAGCATGATAAAATCCGTGGCGAACGCGGACACGGTCCTGCCGAACATAGTGTTCTGGCTCATGGGTTCTTTCTCGAACGTGTCCGCGGCCCATGTGTTCGCACTCGTCGCAACGGTCCCGCTGTGCGTCGCGTTCCTGCTGCTGATCAGCGGCAAGATTCTGAACAGCCTGATGCTGGGGCCCGAGCACGCTCGCAGCAAGGGCGTGAACTACAGGCGGTGGCGGGCGATCGTTCTGGCTTTCGCGACGGTGCTGACAGCCCTTTCCGTGGCCGTGGCGGGCGTGGTCGGCTGGGCGGGGCTGGTGGTCCCCCATGTGGCGAGGCTCGTCGCGGGCCATTCCGCGCAGAGGTCCATGCCTCTGGCGATAGCCTTCGGAGGGGCATTCATGATGGCGTGCGACACGCTGTCGCGCTCGCTGACCGCCAGCGAGATCCCCGTGGGGGCCATCACGGGCTTCCTGGGCATAATCCTGTTCATATCCATCCTGGCATTCAAAAGGGGGCAGAGATACGGCGATAATTGAGATAGAGGACCTGTGCTTCGAATACCGCCGGGGCGAACCCGTGCTCCGCGACATAAGCCTGGAGATCGAGGAGGGCACGATAAACGTCTTCCTGGGCCTGAACGGCTGCGGCAAGACCACGCTCATAAAGATCCTCGCGGGGCTTCAGCCCCCGTCCTCCGGGAGCGTCAGGCTGGACGGCAGGCCCATCGGCGGATACGACGACGCCTCCCGCTCGAGGTACATAGCCTACGTCCCGCAGAGCGCGAGCGGCGACATATCTCTGACGACGGAGGATTTCCTGCTCCTGTCGCTCTCCAACCGGCGCGGCCCCTTCTGGGTGCCGTCGAAGGGGGACAGGGAGAGGGTCAGGGGGTTCGCGGATCGGATCAGGCTGCCGGAGGCGCTGCTCGGGAGGAAGATGAGCGAGCTGTCCGGGGGAGAGAGGCAGTTCGCCATGATAGCCGGCGCGCTGCTGCAGGACGCGAGGATAATAATCCTGGACGAGCCGACGGCGGCCCTGGACATGAGGAACCAGTACGCGGTGCTGCGCTTCCTCAAGATATGCCAGAGGGAGAGCGGGAAGACGATCCTGTTCAGCTGCCACGATCCCAACCACGCGCTGCGCCTGGGGGGAGACACGGTGGCTATCCACGAGGGGCGGATCCTGTTCAGGGGCGAGAGCAGGAAGACGGTCAGGCCCGAGAACCTGAAGAGGATATACGGGGAGAGCGTGATGAACGCGAGCGACAGCGAATACGAGATAATAACGCTCGGAGAGTTTTGAGATAGAGAGAGGAGGGAGCTAAATGGAGAGTGGGAACGGCAAGAGGATCGGAGGCGGGCTCGGCCCGCGCATGTCAGAGCTGAAGGCGTTCGACATAGGCGCGCTCATAGGCGGCGCCGGGGAGGCGTTCGTCCTGGGGATCGGCGGAGGGAGCGACGCGATCGGCGCGTTCGCAGTGGCTTCCGCCATCGCGAGAGCGGGAGGGCGGGCGAGGTACGGGCTGTGCGTGTCCGAGAAGCCCGCGGGATACCCCGGGTTCGAGACGATCGATGAAAACCTGTATCTGCGCGGAGGCGCCGGGCCGGACCCGGCCCTCTTGGAGGGGATATGGTCTCTGAAGCTGCTTCACGACATGTCCGGGCGCGACGAGATCCTGGGGAATCCGCCCCTGATGGCCGTCACTGGCCTGAAGTCGGGGGACGCGGCGGGGAACGCGAGGTTCGCCGAGGAGGCATTCTCGCGCCTGGCCGCCCATATGCGGGGCTCGCGCCTGATAACGGTGGACATGGGAGGGGATTCTGCGACCGGCGGGAAAGACGGCGACGGCGGGTTCGACCGCGCGAACCTCCGCGCGCTGAAAGCCTCCGGGGTCAGATTCACGCACCTGGTCCTCGGGATCGGGTGCGACGGGGAGACGGAGCCGGGGGATTTCTCCGACGCGCTGGATCGCCAGGAGGAGGCAGGCGCCCTCCTGGGAGCGTTCGAGCTGGGGGACATAGCGGATTCCATGCGCTTCGCAGAAGAGATAGTGCCTTTACATCGCACTCCGAACATCATATCGAAGGCGAAGGCGGAGCTGGACGCGGGGCTCCCCGCGGACGAGCCCGTGGAGATCCCCAGGCACGACAGGAAGAGGATCCCGAGGGGATGGCTCGCCGGAGGGCTGGCGTTCGACGGCGGGAAGCTGGTCTGACGCGTTGCGCATAGCGAGAGAGGAGATACATACGCAAAGTTACGAGAGTCCTCATTTGATTCTCTGTCTCTCCCAATTCAGATTCATTTTCCAATTCATGGTCCGCTTTGCCATGTGCTTTATCATCAGAATCAGAATCAATGTAAATATGGCAAACAATACGAAATCAAAGAGATGTGCTATAGTGGGAAGATATTCCTTAAATATGTTAAATAAAGGCACCAGGACCGCGATGATCGCAAATGCCAGAACATAGTATGTTAGGTTCTTGACCTCGATATTTGTCCTTTCACTGGCGACGGCGAGATCATTAGTGTGTTTGCTGATCTCGTTCGTCTGTCTATTGAGATTCATGTTAACAAAGTCGTCGAATATGGAATATAGGATCTTCGAACCGCGTATCCCTCTCAAGAGGATATTAGAATGATCCTTTGCGCGTTCCTCTAGCTGAGGTGCGAATATCTCCATGAAAGACAGCCCATATAGGAATTCTCCGCGGGCCTGTGCGTATAAATCGTAAAAGTATCTGTCGATTTTATCAAGGCGATTGTCAGAACCGACTTCCTGAATGTATTCTTCGAATATTTTTAAGTAAAGAGCGACTTTGGTAGTATGCTGGATAGCTATTTTGCACACGGCCTCTTTTTCCGAATTCGCATCCTCGAGTTTTAATAGCGAGTCCGCCCCATGATGACCCTTATCCTTATGGAATATGTGTTGATGATATATCTCTTTAAGGCTCATGTAGATCTCGAAGATGATCTTGCGGATGCGGGTTCTCTCACCCTCGTCGATCGCTTCGTCATCTTTGATCTCGATCCTCACCAGTCCTGTCCGTTAAATCCTGGCGGTCCCACAGTACAAAACTTCGCTAGACGCATCATCTTTAGGATCAAATTCCCCAAGACTAAAGGTAATCTCGTCTGAATATGCGTCCTTAGGGTGTTTGTAGTCGATATAGATCTCCAATGCATCTGTTTTATCGCTGGTGGTTTTTCGTACAGCGAACTGATCCTCGGCCAGATTCCTATAGCATTTAGCCTTGAATAGATCACTTGTGCTGTACTGATAAAAATCTGTTTCCAAATCTCCTGAGAGGGTTGGAATCCAGCCCCATCTTATCAATTGATCCCTCTAAGTCTTTGCAGTTCCGCTTCGCTGGAAATCACTCTCCTAAGCATGAGCAGCTCCGCTCCGCGATCTGTGGTGCGCACGGTTTCTCTGTTCTCTCTTAAGTCGAAACCGCAACGTAGAAGACCAATCGACTTAAGCACATTAACAATGACTCTGTCATCTGCGGGATCCAGACAATCTCCGATCAGGTATTTCTTCAATATGTGATTTTCAAGATCCTTGCCACGGAGGTTCTGTGTGGAATCTTCAGGATAAGCAGTTTGGTAGACCATATTGCTCATGTGACGTCTCCGTTATACAAATCGGCGGTATGGTTATCATATATAATAGTTTATGTCGCCTAGTACGAATCAATAATGCTTTAGTGTATATTAAGCATTTGAGCCGTAACTGATGTGGGGTGGCAACCCCGTCATACTCTGCGAATACTGTAAAGGAGCGTCTCAGAGAGACGATCTCATCGACGACGGCAGGTTCTTCTTGGGGCGGTTGTCTATCTCCCTGACGAAGCTCTTCACGATGGCTTTGACGATGCTCAGCTGTTCGTTGTATATCATGTGCCCCGAGTTCGGAACTATGGCGAGCTGCGCGTCCCTGAACCCGTCCCTGTAGGCTTCCATGGTCTCCGCGCTGACCACGTCGCGGTCTCCCCCGATGAGGAGCACGGGGCAATCTATCCCGCCCGCGCCCCTCATCGCGTCGAACCCGGAAAGCGCGCCCTTGCAGAACAGCTCGCTCTCCCCCCACATCCTCCTGTAGACCTCTGGCTGGCGCCCCATGACCAGCTGGGATATGAGCGACGCGTCCCCCCTGGTGAAATAGAATCTCTGGAAGTACGGGATCAGCGCCTTCCTGTATCCCATGGAGTAGTTCTCCTCAGCCTCGTACCTCTGGAGGGCGCTCCTCTCGGGCTCCGGCATCGATGCGAGGTTGGCCCGCTGGTCCCTCTCCCAGAGATCCAGGCTGAGGAACGGCGACGAGAGGATCATCGCTTTGACTCCTCTCGCCCCCTTGCGGGACGCATAGGACGTGGCCAGACCGGCTCCCCAGCACATCCCCATGAGGATAACGCTGTCTAGGCTGTACTCCGCCCGGACTTCGTCTATCTGGTCCATGAACGCGTCCACCGTGTACTCCGACGGATCCTTCATCGAGTTGGACCCTCCGCACCCGTACTGGTCGTAGAAGTACATAGGGCTCTTCAGGCCCAGGACTTCCGTGAGCGCGGGATCCGATCCGAACCCGGGGCCCCCGTGCAGGACCAGGATGGGAGTCCCCTCGCCCCCTTCGTTGTTGGCGTAGCAGCGGGTCTCGCCCCTCGCGCCCGATATCGTGCGCGGGTTCATCTGCCGCCTCCCCTCTGATTCGCGTGGCGGAGGCCGATGCGTGTCAATTCAGCTCATCCTCCCCGTCCGCGCCGATGTCCGGTGTCGCGATGAAGTCCCTGTTGATGCGCGCCTGCCCGGATACCAGGTGCGGGTCGCAGGGATCGAACCGTATGTGTCTGCCGATGTCCGGGTCCGTGTTCTGAACCGCCTCGGCGAGGGCGTTGCGGAGCGCGGCCACCCTGTCCCTCGGCATGCCGTCGAAGAAAGAGCGCATGGCGGCGGCGTTGCTCTCGGCGATCTCGTCGGCGAGCCTCATCCCCGCCTCGGTCAGGAATATGGAGTATTTTTTACCGTTCTCGGTCTTCCTGTCGTCGTAGGCGAAGCCCTTCTCCTTGAGGGCGCTCACGGCGCGGTTGGTACTAGCCGGATCCAGATCCAGGAACCTGGACAGGTCCCCCATGGTCTGCCCGTCGCGCATGCGCAGCGCAGCGACGTGCGAGGCGTGGGCGCTCGTGAGCCCGTGGCGCGACGCGACTCCCGCGGAGCTCTTCCTCGCGGCGGAGGCCACGCGCTCCATGAGCACGGGTAGAAGCGAGTTCCAGTAGTCTTCGTCGGACATCGTCACGCCCCAGCCAACGCGTTGATCGGATTAAATGCTTGTGAGTCTTTCGCGACGCGACCTTGGGGTGTCCCCGGGACCCACGGCTCGGGCTGAAAAAATCGTAAAGGGCGCATCGCGCCCTGTTTAGGAGGAAAAACGCCATCGGTCATATCCTGGGGCAGGTCTTGTCGGACTCCTTTATCACGCGATCCATCTCCTCGCGCTGCGACCGCGACAGGGGCGTCCTCTGGGGGACGTTCTTCAGTATGTCGATCACCCTGTCGTGCGCCACGTCTGTGAGGCTCTTGCTCCCCGCCCTCTGCCACGTCTCGAACATCTCGCGGTCGAAGAGCCTGGCCCTCGACGGGACGTTGATGTACTCCATCGTGTTCTTCTCGCCGAGGAAGTCCTTCCCAATGCCGACTTTCCGTATCCCCTCGTAGTCCAGAGTCAGGTCGCTGACCTCTATCCCCCTGTACGGATGGTAGTTCATGCCGTTGATCTCGTCGTCTATGACGAGCTGCTCCAGGGAGAACGACATCCCCAGCTCGAGCATCCCCGCCCCGTATATGTTCGAGGCCCCGGCCAGCGCAGGCAGGATCGACGTGATCGTCTTCTCGTGGGCCGCCTGCGCGTCCGGCACCTTCGAGTCCCCCTAGGTCCCCGCCACTATGGACGGTATCTTGTAGTGCTGGGACATCTGCGCCACGGCCGCGCTGATCATGCCGAGCTCCGGCGACCCCACGGGGGCCGTCCCCGTGAAGAGGTCGAACGCGGTGGTCGAGCTGCCGTATGTGTTCGGATGCCCCGGCGCGACCAGCTGGGTGAGCGTTATCCCTGCCAGCACCTCCGCGTTGTGCGTGACCATGGTCCCCGCCAGGAATATGGGGGACGAGGCCGCGCTCATGGCCATGCTCAGCATGGACACGGGGAAGTTGTACCCGGGCGACTTGAGGACCAGGTCGCACAGGGACCAGTCCAGCTGCAGAGGGCTGGAGGGGCACATGGTCATCACCAGGAACGGCTTGTCGAAAGCCTCCCCCTCGTCCCCGCCGTACAGTATCTTCTGCATCTCGAAGTAGTATTCCAGGCACTCCGGCCTCGCGTCGAGCATGACTGGCTTCGAGCTGTACGAGATTATCGCGTCTACCTCCCTCGTGGCGCGGCACAGGTCGGTCGCCGTCAGCTCCATCCCGGACACGGGCGAGCAGAACCAGTGGACGTTCTCGCACGCCTCCGTGACCTGGGCTATCTCCCTTATGTCCTTCAGGGTGCTGTTCCTGGTCTCGAACTTCCCCGGGGAGACGTAGTCGACCATCTTGCTTCCGACACCGAACGTGTTGTAGTTCACCACGGAGCCGTCGCTGACCATCTCCAGGTCGAACTCCCCGTTGCGGCTGTGCAGGGTGAACCTCTCCGGCGCCTTTGCGATCGCCTCTTCTACCAGATGCCCCGGTATCCTGACGACTTTCGTCCTCTCGTCGACCTCGCATCCCGCGTCTCCGAACACCTTTCTGGCCCCCTCGTGGTTGACGAGGATGCCGGGATCCATGAGGACCCTCAGGGTCTCCTCGTGTATCCTGTCTATGTCTGCTCCGCTGAGCAGCTCGTATCTCCCTCTCATATCCATCTCCTCCTTCCTTTCACTGAAAGCGTTTCATCGGTCATACGTCGCCCACCATCCTCTTCGCCACGTACAGCGCGGCCAGGGATATCCCCACGATCAGCGGGACCCAGATGTACTCGGACAGCGGCGCGCCCCCTGCGAAGAACGCGGCGATGGCGTCCCAGTTGCTCACGCCCTCGCCCCCTTCTTTCTAAGGTTCTTCCCTATCTTCTCGAGCTGCGCCCGCCCGAGGTCCGTGATCCTGTACCTGATCAGCAGGGACCCCTCGCGGTACAGCCCCTCCGAGTCCACCTTGACGTCGATCCTCGACAGGAACCCGCAGGTCGCCATCTCTATGATGTCGAAGTTGATCGTGTCCGCGCCGTACCTGTCCCCCATGCCGTATTCCCTCTGCATCTCCGGGATCACCTCGCAGTTCCACCGCTCTCCCTCGCCGAACACCTCCAGGAGGCGGAACTTCATGGGCCTGCCCTCCATCATGCCGACGCCCCCTGCTCCCCCCTTATGGATTCGAGGTTCTCCTCCTTCTCGTAGAACATGAGGAATATCCCCAGCACGCAGAGCGCGCCTCCTGCGACCACGGTCCATGCGGGCACCTGGCCCGCCAGGACGAACAGGAAGATCACGGCGACCATGGCGTTCATCGCGCTGAGGCCCATGGCCCTCCCCGCGCCGATCATGGGGTACGCCTTGTAGTAGCATATGGTGCAGTATCCGAACGCGAATCCCGAGCAGGTCACCACCAGCAGGGCGGCGGGGTCCGTGAAGATCCCCAGCACGTAGTCCTGTATCGGGAAGCCCGCCAGGATCAGGATCGGGATTATGACGATCCACCAGATCGCCACCTCGCTGAGCATCTTTATGTGGAACGCCGCGTCGGGCTCGCTGATGTCCATCCCCTTGGCGACCACCAGCCCCTCCAGCCCCCATCCGAATATGGCCATCAGCCCTCCGACGTAGCCCATGGCCTCCATGCCCCCGGAGCGCAGCTCGTCGATCAGGCCGACCACGTAGATGCACATGCATCCCGCCACCACCACCACGATGCCCGCGATGGCGCGCCCCGACAGCTTCTGGCCCGCGAACCTCGCGGTGAGCGCGGTCCCCACCAGGGGGAATGCCAGGGCGGCCACGGCGGAGAACGCCGCGCCCGCGAACCCCGTCGCCAGATACGATCCGAAAACCGCCATCGGCCCTGCGAACACGGCGGCCAGGAGCAGATACTTGGAGACCGCTCTGAACTCCACGATGGTCCTCTTTATCTCTCTGAACTTGCGCAGGTGCGCGTTCCATATCGTCAGGACGACGGTTGCCATCAGGGCGTTGGCCCCGCTTATCAGAACCGCCGTGACGATCATCGCCGTCGTGTCCCCGTTCGTCTCCGCCACGCTCTCATACAGCCCCAGGAATGGGTCTATGAGCCACATGAGGCTCCCCGGAACGTACCACAGCCCCCATAGCAGCGCCAGGAACATCCCCATCATGTATCCGTACCTGATCTTCCTGTGGCGGTTCCGGATCCTCATCGACTCGGCGTCCGACGCGGTAGCCCCCATGGGATCAGCCCCTGGCGGCTTGGGTCATCTTCCTGACCGCGTCGGACGCGTTCTCGGTGTATATGTCGGCGCCGATCTCGTCCGCCCAGGACTGCGTGACGGGCGCGCCGCCCACGTTGGTGGTCAGCTTGTCCCTTATGCCGTCCCTCCTGAGCATCTCCTCGAGCGTCTTCTGGTTGGTCATCGTGGAGGTCATGAGCGCGGAGGTCCCGACGTACCCCGCGCCACTGTCCCTGCACGCTTTGATGATCTCCGCCAGAGGCACGTCCCTGCCGATGTTGACGACGTTGAAGCCGGCGACCTTCAGCATTATGGCGACGATGTCCTTGCCTATGGAGTGTATGTCTCCCTCGATGGTGCATATGACGAAGGTCCCCAGCCCCGCGCCCGCGCTCCTCCCCTGCGCGCTGAGATGCGGGGCCAGCACGTCCACCCCGGCGTTCATGGCGTTCGCGGCCGCCATGACGTGCGGGAGGAACAGCTTCTTCGCCTCGTATAGGGCTCCCACCTCGTTCATCCCCGCGGTGAACCCGGACTGTATGAGGTCCACGAGGTCGGCCCCCTCTCCGATCGCCCTCGCGGCCGCCTCCCTGCACGCGCCGGCGTCATAGGACATGACGGCCGACCTGCAGCTTTCGTTAAGCGCTCTCTGATCCATTCGATCCTCTCCTCCTTTCGCGGATCCATCGGCCGAGAATCGCGGCTCCCCCATCCGCGACGGCTCTCGGCAGGCTCCGAGAAAAAATGAAGATGGCAGTATAAATAGTTGATAGAATCAATAAAATTATCAAAAAAATTTTACTAAAATTATTGAATTATCATGATTATTTTTTGAACCATATTGTTTTGTACGCATCTTCGACTTATTTTTAAGATTGTTTTAAATATAAGTGGATGTACATAACCCAAAAATAGAACAAAAATTATGTCACATTCACAAAACAAAAACCACCGATTTTGGTTTTGTTTATATATTATATTTAAAAAACAGCACATTTGAATAATATCCATCAGGACTAAAAAACATATTTATTGAATACATCATAAAAATAATTGCAAACTTGATAAATTTATTTTGAATTTATCAATATTTAAATATGTATTGAAAGATACGAAGACAGGCGCGAAAGCGCGGAGGAGGAGACGATCTTGACGCAGTTCGCAGAAGATAGGAGGGCACTGTCCGCCGCCATGGCGGCGTACAGGGTGCCGGGGATACAAGACGCCGTAGACAAAGCCAGGAAAGCGGGCATGCCCGCGAACCAGATAATCGATGCCCTCGGCGAGGGCATGACCGAGGTCGGCGTGCTCTTCGAGAGGGGCAAGCTGTTCCTGCCCCACGTCCTGAGCGCCGCCCAGGGCATGAAGGCGGCGATGGAGGTCCTCGGCCCCGAGCTCCTCGC
>JAIRPP010000008.1 GCA_031256955.1 Candidatus Methanoplasma sp.
CGGATGATACGCGGATGATACGCGGATGATACGCGGATGATACGCGGATGATACGCGGATGATACGCGGATGATACGCGGATGATACGCGGATGATACGCGGATGATACGCGGATGATCGATGGGGCTCAGTTCGGTCATTTTCGCATCGTTTCCGCCCCGAAACGGCTGTCCGACCCGCATATCGACCTCTATATGCTCATGAAACGCGGATTTTCTCGCCTGATTTGGGGGGATCTCGCCGCCTTTTCTACTCGTTTACGCGGATGATACGCGGATGATACGCGGATGATCGAGAGCCTCTTCCTTCAATTCACCCTGTACATGCGGTTTTTGCTCCTGGGGGGACGGTCGTCCGCGGGCGCCACCCATGCGTTCTTCAGCAGCGGCGCGAGCACGTATCTGCGCACCGAATCGCGGTTGATCTCCGGGAATTCCGCGGCGATCTCCCTCATCCCCATCGGTCCCTTCTCCGCCATTATCGAGACCAGCCTCCTCTGGCGGTCGTCGGGGACGAAATCCGGGGCGGGTTTGCGCCCGGCGACGGATTCGCCATCGGACCTGAGGCGAGCGGCGTATATCGTGAGCATGATCGTGTCGTCGTGGAGCATCTCGAACTTCGGTGCGGGCGCACCGATTTTTTTACACCCCTCCACGATGATCCCTATGCCCGCTCCCCACCGCTCTATGAGACCCGCGTCATGGAACACGTCAGCCATTCTTTTGTTCTTAGGGAGGGATTCGTGCTTCTTTGTGAGCGAGTCCACGTCCCACCCCCTAGGGAGGCGGCCTTTGTTCGTGATCTCCAGCCGGTCGGAGCATACTCTGACTTTGATCGGCAGGCCGTGAGAGTAGTCGGAGTGTATGACGCAATTGGTCAGAGCCTCCCTTATCGCATCCTCGCTGTACCTGAAGACGAGCGTCCTGTTGACTCCCTGGATCTCGAACACCCCGGGGATGTATCTGTCGAAAAGCTTGTTGACAGCCGATTCGGGCTGAAGGATGCATGGGCACTCGATATAGTCTTCCATCAGCAGTCTTATGCCGTCTCCGAAATACCCTATGACTATCCTGGCTTCGGGACAGACTCTGTGAGGCTCTGGATGAAAGAGAAGGGCGGCCGCCGTAGTCAGCTCTCCATCCACATATAGGTCGAAGTGTCTGAGAAGGCCGGGCAGATCATCGACAGAGGCGCCAGAGAACAGGCGCCCGCATTTGATCCCTTTAGAAACCATGTATTCGACAGCCTCTCTAGAGAGGTCGGAAAGCCCCACGTTCTTTGCTGGAAGGTCCGTCCAGGAGATCCCGCGACTTTCGAGGATGAGGTCGACCAGCTCGTGCCCGTCCGCCATGTTGGTGGTGCTGCCTGACCTGACATAGAACCTCCCATCTAGATTCACGAGGAACCTCTGTTGCTCCACCCTGACAGTGACGCATTCTTTCCCATCCAAGTCTATCGTTTCGACTATGGGAAGAAGCCTAGCTTGTTGCGGACAGTGTTCGGTATCTCCTCTTTGAGCTTGCGAGAATTGCGAACGCCGATGGGCTTCCCGGTCTTATCATCTATACCTATGATCATGGTGCCTCCGCCGGGAGTGTTGGCGAAGGCCGCTATCGTGCTGAGACACCTGCCGTCGTCCCATGAAGCCTTCCATTCTTCGTTCGTACCCTCCATTGGTGCACCCTCGCGATCCTGTATGCGAAGCAACAGTATAACTTTGACGTTTTGGAATCTTTGCGTTCGAACGGGTTGCGCAAAGATATCGGATAGGTGCGGGGTTAGAAGAGACCGCGTCCCGTCGACAACGAGGATATAGAAAAATTAAGGGAGGGGATTTCTCCCCAGTTTATTTTGTCTTAAGGATGATTCCGCACCTGACAGACTTAGGACCTGAGCAGCTTGATCGCCACTATGATCATTATGATACCGATGATGATAACTATAATGATCAGCAGGATCTCGATCAGCCCAAGCTTCTCTTTGTCGTTGCCGCTGTCGTTGCCGCTGTCGACCACAGGGGACACGCTGTTCGACTTGACCGCGAAGTTGACGTTGTCAGTCACTATGTACGCGGTGCCGGCGGTGTATCCGGTGTCGTTAACGGTTATGACGGGGGTGCCGGTGTATCCGGGCAGGACCTCGACGCTGACCCTGATGGAGGATCCGTAGGCCACCTGAATGGTCTTGGAGCCGCCCTCGTTCATGCCGTCGACGATCCAGTTGATTCCCGCGTTGTAGTAGAGCGCGACGTTGTACATCTTGGGCGTGAAGTTCCCGTAGAGGGTGCCTTTCGCTCCAACGACGGGCGCAGGGGTCACGTTGAAGTTGAACCTGCTTCCCTCGTCGAGCGCGTCGCTGGTGTACCATCCGACGAGCGAGTAGTCCTTGAGCTTGGTAGCCCTGAGGTTCTCCAGGTCCGCCTGGCCAGTCGCAGAGCTGTACTGCGTCGCGTAGACCTTCTCAGCGTTGGCGGTGTTGCCGATCACGAAGACGGTCTTAGTGAAGCCGTTCGCTATGTTGGCGTCGGTGAACTCGGACGCGCCGTAGGCGAGCACGAGCGCTCCAGTGCCAAGGGTCACCTTGCCGCTGACCTTCGTGTCGTTCTTCAGGTCCGTGAGGAGAACAGGCTCGGCTCCTATGACGAAGCTCTTGGATATTGTGAAGGTGGTGCTGCCGCCCTCTATCACGAGCTTGCCCTGCTCCAGGAGGTTGACCTCCTTAACAGAGACGGTGCTGTTGCCCTTGACGGTCACAGTGCCCTTGTTGGTTATGACTCCGTCGACGGCGCCGTCGATGTTCGCCGCAGCGGTGCCCCCTATGGTCAGGGTTCCGCCAGCGTTGACGGTTATGCTTCCAGAGAAGTCATAGTTCGCGCCGTCGTAGGTGACGACTCCGCCGTTGTTGATTATGACGTTGCCTATTATTCCCATGGGCTTGAGGTCAGGGGCGGGGCCGGTGCCGGTCGCGCTTCCAGTGGACTTGAGGGTGCCGTTGACAGTGAGGGTCACTCCGGAGGGGACCGTCAGAGCCTTGCCGTTGTCGTTGAGCGTGACGCCGGCAGGTATGACGGCGTCCTTGTTCAGCCACGCGTTCCTCAGCAGGTCGATGGTGTTCCCGCTCTCGACGAGGCCGAGGGCGGTCGCGACATCGGTGTAGATGACTTTGTCACCCTTCACGACTTTGACGTCAGCCACGGGCGCGAAGAAGTTGGACTCATCCGCTTTGATCTTGTCAAAGACAGCCTGCCCGTTCTCGACTATGAAGCTCCCGCTGCCTTCCTTGGTCACATTGGCTGTGTCCGGGACGGTAAGGATCGGGTTGTGATCCTTGTCGCCGACGACGAGGCTGGATCCGTTGGTTATGATCACATCGGTTATGTTGGCCGGGATGGTCGTGTCTTCGGTTATAACGACGGTTCCCGTGATGTATATCACCTTCGAATCGGTGTTGTTTATCGCGTTGGTCAGAGTCTTGTAGTGGAAGGTGTCGGTTGTGTTACCTAGGGTCTTGTAGTACGCGGCGCATATCACGCCTCCGGCGAGAGGGTGGCTAGAGCCGGTAAATCCTTTGTTCACGGTGTACGAGATGTATCCGTTCTCGAGGACGACTATGGGCTTGGATGCTTCTGCAACGATCTCTCCCTTTATGGTCGGAGAGTTGTAAAGCACGGTCATCTTCCCATAGACATCAGAGGGCCCCTCCAGCTTCACAGAGACTTTCATCTCGTTCGCAGTGACATCGCCTTCTTTTATGTTGTGCGGCGCGACGGTTCCAGTCTGTTTCGTGAGTATGCCCGTGAGAGCCTGATCGACAGCTTTTAGGGGGGCACCCTGAACCTGCGCCGAAAACGCAAAAGTGGTGGAAGACTGCGAGAACAGCACGAGCACATTGGCTCCGCTCGGGAATGCCATCTGTCTGTCGGCGTAGACGTCCTCGGTGTCGAGGTTGTACGCGAACTTGAGGCTGTATGCCGCGCTGGCGAGCCCATAGAGCTGGTTGGCAGAGTCATATGCGAGCACATCAATGGGCAAATCGGCCGAAGCGGTCTTGTTGACCTCGTTGTCTCTCAGAGACATCGTGTAAGATGCCCCGCTGCCGTTCGTGCTGAAATTGCCGTAGTATATCTCATTGTCCGCGAGGATCAGGAGCTTGTACTCTTTGTTGAGAGTCAGATCCGATATTACGACATCATTGCTAGGGGAGGTAACAACGATCCCACCAGTGGTCCCGCTGGAGGCTATCAGTTTGCCACCGTCGAACAGCGCCGCGTATACTGTGGTCACGCCCGCGTCTAGTTTGACGATCGCCTCTCCAACGGTGGGCTCTATGTCTCCGACGGTTATGTCGGCCCCGGACTCGACGACCAGCTTGACATCGGCGGCAGTGTTGAACTCATTGTTCCCGCCAGCTATGATGGAAACCCATGTGCTGGTGCTGCCGACGCTGGCGGTGCCAGAGAGCGAGACTTTACCCTGAACGATCTTGTCCTCGGCTTTGAGGGTGCTGTTCAGGGCCACGGGCTCGACGAAGGTCGCGCGTGCGCCGAAGGATGCCTTGGTCCCATCGTAGATGACGACGACGTCTTTGACCCACTCGGTGGCGACGGTGAAGTCGCCGGCTTTGAGCGCGCCGTTGAAGCCGTTGTGGTCACCGATGAGGGCCGCTCCGAGCTTGAGCTCGTAGGATCCGCTGGGCAGGACCGTGCCGTCAGTGTCCACGTTGTTGAGCGTGAACGCGCCGAGGTACTCGCCGGTAGCGACGTAGTACTGCCCGGCGACCCTGATCGAGACGTTGCTCGCGTCCGTCAGAACGAGGGTCGCGACAACGGTGTACCCGGTCTTGGCCGCCTCGTCGGCGTAGTATCCGACGTTGACGGTTCCAGTGGACTTCCCGACGACCTTGAGCTCAAGGTCAACCAGGGCGGTGTCCGCCTTCTTTATGTATATGTTGACGTTCGCGTCGCCGTTTATGACGTACTCCTGGCTGGTGATGGACGTCGCGGGAGCGTCAGCATAGCTGTCCTCCTGCAAAACGACGCCCGCAACAGACACCGCGGCGAGGGCCGCGAAGAGTGCGACGGCAAGGAACATCTTGCTTTTGCTTTTGTTGGTTGCTATCATTTCTGGAATCATCCCCTGCCCCTCGTCCTTCCGAGAGGAAGGGTTTCGGGGCATGTGTTTCCTTGTGCCGCCAGAGCCGGTGCGGAGCCGGAAATGGAAGAGAATAAAACAGCCGGGTCTGCGAATCGGCCATAGGTGTGCCCTATCGCCCTCCTCGTCTTTCCCCATCCGTCCTTTTCCCTCTTATTCCGTCCCCCTCGGCGCTCGAGGCATACGCGAGGTGACGTTAGCCACGCCGCGTTGCCACTCTAACAAGTTTATAATATATAACGGTTAAGGCGGGAAAAGAGGCTGGGAAAACAGCGGCGGGAGCCTTCTGGATCGATCGGGGGCCCGCTGGCCCGGGTACGCCGCGGGCGCGGCCCGCGGATCCAGGCCCCGGATCACCTGAGCATCACGCTCGCCACGCCCTTGCAGTCCCTTATGGCCGGCAGGATCTCCGCCGGGATCTCCCCGTCCACCACCACCATGAGGTGGGATTCCTCCCGGTCCCCGGGGTCGTCCACCACCGCCTGCCTGACCGTGAGCCCCTTGCGGTAGATCAGGTCGGTTATGCACGCCAGTATGCCCGGCATCCTCGCGTCGGTCGGCACTATCTCCAGCGACGTGCACCCCAGCAGGGGGGCCACGTCCGACATGAGCAGGGTGGACCTGAGCCTCGAGAACACGCCCCTCAGCTCGGGGTCCGCCTCTATCCTCTCTATGGTGGACCTCACCACCCTCCTGTCCACCCCCGCCGCGCGGGCCATGGCCGCGTCGGACTGCTCTATGTCCCCGCAGTACACGGAGCCGCCCTCCACGCGCAGCCCGTGCCTCACCATCATCGCCGCGACCCTCTCCTGCGAAGGGAGCCCCTTGAAAGATCTGAACACGCGGTCCATGCCCCGCGCATGGCCTCCGGGGCTAATAAACGTTGCACGCAAATGGGCGCCGATGCGCTCTTTATCGGCGCCGGCGGCGGAGGCGGGGGCCCGATCGGAACGCTTGGAGAAACGAGCCGCCGGGAGGCGCGCGCTTCTTACGCCCCTCGGCCCCGGAGCCGCGCCCGGCTCGGATCCGCCCCCGGCCCTATTTAACGCTTTTTGCGCCGGGCCGCGGAGCCGGGGCCACGGGCGACTCGACGCGCGACGCGCGGCCCTCCCCCCGCGCCTCCCCCGGACGGAACTGGTTTTATACCGCCAGCATGATGGCGCGGGCGGTGAGGCGTTGCCGAACACGAAGGAACTGAGGGACCAGATCGAGGCGATAGACCGGGAGATAATCGACCTCATAGCGACCCGCATGGAGATCGCCGACGAGCTCGCTATGGCGAAGAAGAACTCCCTGCAGGAGTATTGGGACAGGGGCAAGGAGCGGGAGGTCGTGGACAGGTACCTCGAGCTCTGCGAGGAGGTCAGCCTCTCCGAGTCCGAGGCCAGGCTCATCGCAGAAGTGATACTCAACATATCCAAGGAGAGGCAGAAGCAGCTCTTCGACAAGAAGTGACGCGCTTGTTTTTATAGATTTTAAGGATTGACCTAGGCGGGCGCATCAAATGAGCAAGATAAAAGTCGCGGTTCTGGGCGCAACGGGCATGATAGGGCAGAGGTTCGTGCAGATGCTCGAGGGCCACCCGTGGTTCGAGATAGAGGGGCTGTACGCCTCCGAGAAGTCCGAGGGCAGGAGGCTGGGCGACGTGCTGAAGGTCAGGGACCACGAGTACTCCCCCGACACCCTGGACACGGTTGTGAGGGCCATGGACCCGAAGCGCATATCCGAGCGCGCCAGGGTCGCGTTCTCCGGGCTCCCGTCGGACACGGCGGGCCCCGCCGAGTCCGCGCTGGCCGATTCGGGCGCGGCCGTGTTCACCAACGCCGGGACGCACCGCATGGACCCGCACGTCCCCATAGTCATACCCGAGATCAACCCGTCGCACCTGGACGCGCTGAGGGACCAGCCCTCCTACGGGGGCGGGGGGTTCATAGTCGCGAACGCCAACTGCTCGTCCACGGGGATAGCCGCCCCGCTGCACGCGATCAGGGAGGCCTACGGGCTGGAGAGCGTGTTCGTCTCCACCTACCAGGCGCTGTCCGGGGCGGGGTACCCAGGGGTCCCGTCGCTGGACGCGGTGGGGAACGTCATCCCGTTCATAGACCACGAGGAGGAGAAGATGGAGACCGAGCTCTCCAAGATCCTCGGCGGGTACTCGGGAGGCGCGTTCGCCGGGGCCGGCTTCAAGGTCATGGCCAACTGCGCCAGGGTGCCCGTCGTGGACGGCCACCTGGAGTCCCTCGTGCTCGGGCTGGGCGGGTCCCCGTCCCTGTCCGAGCTGTCGGAGACCCTCTCCGGGTTCCGCGGGGAGGCCCAGAGGCTGGGCCTGCCGTCCGCGCCGGAGGCGCCGATAATAGTCAGGGGCGAGAGCAACCGCCCCCAGCCCGCGCTGGACGCCATGGCGGGCAGCCCGGCCCGCGCCAGGGGCATGGCCTCCACGGTCGGCAGGCTGAGGCAGGGCAACGGGTACTACAAGATGTTCGTGCTGTCGCACAACACCCTCAGGGGAGGGGCGGGGGGGTCCGTCCTCAACGCCGAGCTCGCCAAGGCGAAGGGGCTGCTGTGACGGGGCCTCGGGCCGAAGGCCCGGGGGAATCGCGGAGGAGATGACTTGACGATAAGGATGGCTGTTCCGAACAAGGGCAGGCTGAACGAGAGGGCGGTGGAGCTGCTGGCCAAGTCCGGCATAGAGCTGGGCGAGGACTGGGGCAGGCGCCTGCGCGTGGCCGCGGAGGGGCAGGGCCTCGAGATCCTGTTCGTGCGGGCGCAGGACATACCCGCGTTCGTCAGCTCCGGCGCCATAGACTTCGGCATAACCGGGGAGGACATGGTGGCGGAGTCCGGGCGCGGCCTGGAGAAGGTCATGGACATGGGATTCGGCCACTGCAGGCTGTCGCTGGCCGCCCCGGAGGACTCCGGGATCGCGAGCCTGGCGGACGTCCCCGACGGCGCGAGGATAGCGACCTCGTTCCCACGCGTGACCGAGGGCTTCCTGAGGGCCGCCGGCAAGAGGGCGGAGATCATAGAGGTCTCGGGGGCGGCGGAGATCATGCCGTACCTGGGGGTGTCCGACCTGATAAGCGACCTGGTCGCCACGGGCTCGACGCTGAAGACCAACAGGCTCGCGGAGGTCTGCAAGATCATGGACTCGCAGGCGGCGATGTTCGCCTCCCGCGAGGCGCTGGCCCGGAAGGGCGCGGAGATAGCCGACGTGGCCGACTCGATAAGGAGCGTCATGGCGGCGGAGGACAAGAAGTACCTCATGGCGGACGTGCCCGCCGACAGGCTGGGCGACGTCCAGCGCATCCTCCCGGGCATAGGCGGCCCCACCGTCCTGCGCATAGCCGGGAACGACGGCATGGTCGCCGTCCACGCGGTGGTCGCCTCCCGCGACATGTACCGGGCGGTCAACGACCTGAAGAAGATCGGCGCCCGCGGGATACTGTCGGTGTCCATAGACAGGCTGGTGGAGTGATGGCCTCCAGGGACGTGATGCGCAGCACCGCCCGCGGCTTCGGCAGGTACTACAACCCCGACGCGGGCGGGGCCCTGCGCATGGACACGAACACCAACGCCCTGGGGCCCAACCCCGCGGCGGAGAGGTACCTGCGCGAGGCCCGCCCCGACATAAACGGGTATCCCAACACGTACTCCGACGGCCTGCGCGACGCGCTCGCCTCCCTGTACGGGCTGGAGCGCGAGAACTTCGTCGCGGGGGCGGGGTCCGACGAGATGCTGGACGTCTGCATGAAGACGTTCTCCGACTGGGGGGACGCGTGCGCCGTGCCCGTCCCGTCCTACTCCCTCTACAATTACTTCATCGCCGCCAACGGCGGGAGGGCCGTCGAGTCCGACCTGACCCCTGACTTCCAGCTGGACGTGGACGGCATCGCCCGCTCCGGGGCGAAGATGGCCATAGCCCCGTCCCCCAACAACCCCACCGGGAACGCCTTCAGGAGGCGGGACGTAGAGGACCTGCTCTCCAGGTTCGAGGGGGTGCTGGTGGTGGACGAGGCCTACGGCGAGTACGCCGGGGGCTCGATGATCCCCAGGGTGCGCGAGTTCGACAACCTGGTGGTGCTGAGGACGTTCTCCAAGGCGTACGCCATGGCGGGCCTGCGCGTGGGGTACGCCGCCGCCTGCGGGGACCTGGCGGACATGATGAACTCTGTGAAGATACCGTACTCCCTCAACGTCCTGAGCGAGGGGGCGGCCGTGGCCGCCCTGGGCGACCAGGGGTTCATAGAGCGGAGCAGGAGGATGGTCTCCGAGGAGAGGCCCCGGCTGTCCGCGGGCCTCCGCCGCCTCGGGTTCGAGCCGTTCCCGTCGGACGCCAACTTCGTCCTGGCCAGGTCCCCCGTGGACCACGCCGCCCTCGTGGGCGGGCTGAAGGAGAGGGGGGTCATGATACGCGACTTCGGGTCCAAGAGGCGGACCGAGGGCTGCGTGCGGATGACCGTCGGCACGGCGGAGATGAACGCCCTGGTCCTGGACCGCATCGCGGATGCGATGGAGGGGATGGCGTGAAGATCATGATGGCCGACTACGGCGTCGGCAACCTGCACTCCATAAGGAAGGCGCTGGAGAGGAGCGGCGCGGACGTGGAGGCCGTGACGGACATGGGGAGGCTGGCCGGCGCCGAGTGCATCGTGTTCCCGGGCGTCGGCGCGTTCGACAGCGCCATGGGGAGGCTGCTCCCCCACAGGGAGGCCATACGCGGGAGGCTCCTCTCCGGAGTCCCCGCCCTGGGCGTGTGCATAGGGGCGCAGATACTGTTCGAATCCAGCGAGGAGGGCTCGTCCGAGGGCATGGGCTTCTTCGGCGGGAGGGTGGTGAGGCTCCGCGCGGAGAGGGTCCCCCACATAGGGTGGAACTCCGTCGAGTCGGAGGACCCCCTGCTGGAAGGGATATCGGACCGCCGCTTCTACTTCGCCCACTCGTACCGCTGCTCCCCGTCCGGGGGCGGCGCGGCGGGCTGGACGGAATACGAGGGGGAGTCCTTCCCGTCGCTGTTCCGGAAGGCGAACGTCTACGGGACGCAGTTCCACCCCGAGAAGAGCGCGGGCTCGGGGCTGAGGCTGATAGAGGGCTTCATCCGGTTCGCGGAGGGGCGCCTTTGATAGTGATCCCCGCCGTGGACGTCCTGGACCACAGGGTGGTCCAGCTGGTCGGGGGGGTGCCCGGGAGCGAGAGGATCGTCCTCCCCGACCCGCTCGAGGCGGCCATGTCGTGGGTCGAGAGGGGCGCGCCGTACCTCCACCTGGTGGACCTGGACGGCGCGTTCGGGAAGGGGGGCAACTCCGCCGCGTTCAAGAGGATCATCCGCGAGTGCGGCGTCCCCGCCGAGGTGGGCGGGGGGATCAGGGACATGGAGGCCGTGGACGACTACATATCCGCCGGTGCGGACCGCGTGGTCCTGGGCACCAGGGCGGTCAGGGACCCGCAGTGGCTCGCGGAGGCGGCGGACCGCCACCCGGGGAAGATCCTCCTGGGGCTGGACACGAAGGGCGGGCGCATAGCCGTCAAGGGATGGACGGAGGCCTCGGAGATCTCCGTGGAGGGGATGTTCGACGCGATCCGCGACATGCCCCTGGCGGGGGTGCTCAACACCAACGTGGACGTCGAGGGCAGGACCATGGGGATAGACCCCGCGCAGGCGGAGCGGTTCATATCCGCCTGCCCGCACGGCGTCGTCGCCTCCGGCGGGGTGACCTCGGAGGGGGACGCGCGCGCGCTGGCCCGCCTCGGCGCGATCGGGGCGGTTGCGGGCCTGGCGGTCTACTCCGGCCTCATGAGACCCTGGGAGTGGGGCTCGCCCTGGGAGGCGCGCTGACCCCTCCGCCGGGCGCGCCTGCGACAATTATTATATGGCTACGGCGGTAGCGACGGGCGATATGAAAGACAGGGCATGCGAGATGAAGCGGGAGACCAGGGAGACCTCGGTCTCCGTCAGGCTCCGCGTGGACGGGTCGGGGTCCTTCGAGGTCTCGACCGGGGTCCCGTTCCTCGACCACATGGCCGAGACGCTGGCCAGGTACGCGTCCTTCGACCTGGCGGCGGCCGCGTCCGGGAACGACGAGCACCACGTGGTGGAGGACGTCGCCATAACCCTGGGCTCCGCCTTCCGCGAGGCCCTCGGCGACGGCCCCATAGAGAGGACCGCGACCGCGGTCGTCCCCATGGACGACGCGCTGGTCTCCGTCTCCGTGGATATCATAGACCGCCCGTTCGCGGACATAGACTGCCCGGACGCGCTCTATCGGCACTTCCTGAGGAGCTTCGCCATGTCCGCCCGCCTGACCCTCCACGTGGTGATCGTCAGGGGGTTCGACGAGCACCACCTGGTCGAGGCGTCGTTCAAGGCCCTCGGCAAGGCGCTGGGGGCGGCCTCCGCCCCCAGGGGCTCGGAGCTCAGCACGAAGGACAGGGCGAGGGTGGGCTGAGATGCTGTCCAAGAGGATAATCCCCTGCCTGGACGTGAAGAACGGAAAGGTCGTCAAGGGCGTGAACTTCCTGAACCTCCGCGACGTGGGGTCCCCCCCGGAGCTGGCGGAGGCGTACGGGGAGCAGGGCGCCGACGAGATCGCTTTCCTGGACATAGCCGCGTCCCTGGAGTACAGGCAGACGACGCTGGACCTGGTGTCGGAGACGTCCGAGCGGGTCTTCGTCCCGCTCACGGTGGGCGGGGGCATACGGACCGCCGCGGACATGCGCGACGCGCTCCGCGCCGGCGCAGACAAGGTCTCCGTGAACTCGGCGGCCATAGCCGACCCGTCCCTGATATCCGGCTCGGCCGACCTGTTCGGCAGGCAGTGCGTGGTCGTGGCGATAGACGCCAGGAGCGACGGGGAGGGGTCGTGGGAGGTCTGCACCCACGGGGGCACGCGCCCCACCGGCATCGACGCGGTCGAGTGGGCCGGCAGGGCCGAGGACCTGGGGGCGGGCGAGATCCTGCTCACGTCCATGGACGCCGACGGCGTCAGGGACGGGTACGACATACCGTTGAACGAGGCGGTGTCCGACGCGGTGGGCGTGCCCGTCATAGCCTCCGGGGGCTGCGGGGGCGCGGAGCACGTCTACGAGGTGTTCGCCCGCACCGGCGTGTCCGCCGCCCTGGCCGCGTCCATATTCCACTCGGGCGAGTGGACCGTCGGGGGCGTGAAGGAGTACCTGCGCGACAGGGGGGTCGAGGTCAGATGACGATAGCCTACGACAAGGACGGGCTGGTCCCCGTGGTGGTCCAGGACTATGTGACGGGCGAGGTCCTCATGGTCGCGTGGGCCGACAGGGAGGCGGTCGGCCTGATGGCGAGCACGGGGTACACCCACTTCTGGTCCAGGAGCAGGAAGAGGATCTGGAGGAAGGGGGAGGAGTCCGGGCACGTCCAGAGGATAGTGTCCCTCCAGGAGGACTGCGACGGCGACACCCTGCTGGCCAGGGTGGAGCAGACAGGCCCCGCCTGCCACACCGGCGCCCCGTCCTGCTTCCAGAGCGTGGTCTTCGGGTCCACCGAGGGGACCATGGCGGTGCTCCCGGACCTGAAAAGGGTGCTGAGGGACCGCCTGGAGAACCCCTCGGAGGAGAGCTACACCTGCAAGCTGTACGCCGACGAGAACAAGATGTGCAAGAAGATCGTCGAGGAGGCGGGGGAGTTCGTCCTCGGGGTCAAGGACGGGAGCGAGGACGAGATGGCGTGGGAGCTGGCCGACCTGATCTACCACACAATGGTAGCTATTGAGAAGACGGGGCTCCCCATGGACAAGGTCTACAGGAAGCTGGCGGAGAGGAGAAGATGAGGATAGACCTGCACACGCACTCCATATTCAGCGACGGCGAGCTGATCCCGTCGGAGCTTGTCCGCAGGGCGATGGCCCTGGGGCACTCGGCCATCGCCATAACGGACCACGTGGACGCCACCAACGTGGAGTTCGTGGTCTCCAACATAGTCAAGGCGGCCGATCTGAGGGACGACTACATCCCCGTCATACCGGGGGTGGAGATAACGCACGTGCCCCCCCGCAGGATCGCGGAGGTCGCCAGGGCGGCCAGGAGGCTGGGCGCGGAGATCGTCGTCGTCCACGGCGAGACGGTGGCGGAGCCGGTGGCGCCCGGGACCAACGCGGCCGCGGCCGGGAACCCGGACATAGACATACTGGCGCACCCCGGCCTGATCTCGGAGGCGGACGCGGAGGCCGCGGCCGCCAGCGGCGTGGCGCTGGAGATCTCCGGCAGGAGGGGCCACAGCATAACCAACGGGCTCGTGGCCGCGAGGGCCAGGGCCGCCGGGGCGCGGATGGTCGTGAACTCCGACGCCCACTCCCCAGACAACCTCATGAGCGAAGAGAGGGCGCGCGTCGTCGCGCTCGGCGCGGGCCTGACCGCGGCCGAGGCGGACCTGGCGCTGGGCCCCGTCCCCTACGAGATGGTCAAGAGGCTCCTCTGATCAGTCCCTCTCCCTCCGGAGCCGGGCTATCAGCTCGTCGAGGTACATCTCCCTGCCGTCGTCCCTGAACTCCGCGAACTCCTTCAGCAGGATGGCGTAGAACTCGGCCTCGCGCACCGCATCGCGCTCTCCCTTGTCGCCTCCGCCCTCGGGCTTCTCCATGCCCCCCCATCCCCCCGCGCCTTTTCTGCTTTGCGCCCGCGGGGGGGGGGGGCGCGGGAGTTAGCATAACTGTAGCGGACAGGTTTATGAGGGATGGGGGCCACGGAGGGCCCGTATGTCAGGCCGAGAGGGGCTGGGATCCCCGGGAACGGATGCGAGGGGCGCCGCGGCGGGAGCCGCGGGAGGCTCGGGAGAGGGCCGCCGCACGGCGGGCGGGGGTGTTTGCGAACAAGACGTCTGCTGCGCCTCGGTGGGATCGGCGGCCTCCGGCGAATCCCGCGCGGGAGATGCGGGCGAATCCGGGCGCGACCATGACTTCGATCGAGACGCGGCTGCGGCCCTCGGCGCGGTCATAGGCGACTTCGGCAGGAGGCTGTCGCTGCTGTCGGACCGGCAGAACTCCATGATGCAGTCCGCCGGCATGCTGCTGGCGTTCGCATCGATACTGCTCATCGAGACCGTCAGGCTCATATTCGAGGGCGCCGGCGACGCGCTCGCGATAGCCGCGCTCCTATGCTTCCTGTCGTCCTGCGCCATATGCGTCTGGACCATATGGGGCTGGAAGAACTGGGAGCTGAACATGGGGGCGGACCCCGACGATATCCTGGATATCTTCAACGAATGGAAATGGATAGACCTCCAGCATTCGCTCCTCTATGGAGCAGTGATGTCCTCTAGAATCATGGCTGACAAGAATTATATCTTGAGGAGAATGATTGCCTATATGATCGCGCCCCTCCTGGCTGGAGTGGCGCTGATTATGGCTGACGTCGCGAGGCACCTTATATGAAACTGAGCAAGATATTCAAAAGGAGGGAGTGGCCGTCCACAGAGGGGCTCGCCAAGGGGGAGGAGAGATACGCCGGGGACAGAGACATGATATTCCCCCCGGTTGACGAAAGAGGGAGATACGTCAACGACAGGTCCCGCGCGGTCCGCATAGGCCCCAGCGGAGCGATCAAAGAACAGGGGCCGGCGGGCGACCGCGGGCCCTACGACTGACTGAGGCGGGCGGCGGGACGCATCTCTTTAATACCGCCGCCCGAATGTCATCGCATGCCCAAGATAGCGATCATAGGGGGGACGGGGATGTACGACCCCGATTCCTTCGAGACGATCGGGACGGCGTTCCCGGACACGCCCTACGGCAAGCCCTCCGACGAGATAACCATAGGCAGGATCGGCGGGGTCGAGGTCGCCTTCCTCTTCCGCCACGGGAAGAGGCACCAGCACCCCCCGCACTCCGTCCCGTACAGGGCCAACATGCTCGCCCTGAAGGGGCTCGGGTGCGAGCAAGTGGTGTCCGTGTGCGCCGTCGGCTCCCTCAAGGAGGAGCTCGCGCCCGGGGACCTGGTGATCCCCGACCAGTTCATCGACTTCACCAAGGGGCGGGAGTACACCTATTTCGACGACCGGGCGGTCCACGTTTCCATGCCCGACCCGTTCTGCCCGCGCATGGGCGCGGCGTTCTCCGAGGCCGCCGGGCGCATGGGGATCAGGTCGCACTGCGGCGGGACATACGCGTGCATAGAGGGCCCGAGGTTCTCCACCAGGGCCGAGAGCAGGATGTACAGGTCGTTCGCCGACATAATCGGGATGACCGTGGTCCCCGAGTGCCAGCTGGCCCGCGAGCTGGGCATGTGCTACTGCAGCCTGGCCACCGTCACCGACTACGACGTGTGGCGCGAGGAGGACGTGAACATGGACATGATCGTGAAGACCATGGCGGAGTGCCTGGACAAGGTCCTCAGGCTCCTGGAGGCGGGGCTCCCCCTCATAGGCGATGGGGAGTGCGGCTGCGCCGCCGCCGCGAGGGACGCGGGCGCGCCGTGATTCTAGGGAGCCGGCGCGGGGTGAGCGAATGAGGATCGTGTTCCGCGGCACAGTCCAGGGGGTCGGCTTCAGGCCCGCCGCGTACAGGGCGGCGGCCTCCGCCGGGCTCCGCGGGCGCGTGTTCAACGAAGGCTCCGCCGCGGTGGTGGAGACGGACGACGCGGACGCGTTCCTAAAGGCCTTCTCCAGAGAGGCCCCCCCTCTGGCGTCCATAGAATCGGTAGACGTGGAGGAGGGCGGGGCGTCGGGCTTCGACGGCTTCTCCATAGCGCCGTCCAGGGCCGCGTCCGGCAGGTCCTCCATCCCTCCCGACACTGCGGTGTGCGCGGACTGCCTGGCGGACATGGCGGGCGGGCGCCGCAGAGGGTACCCTTTCACGACGTGCACCTCATGCGGGCCCAGGTTCACCCTCCTCACCGGCATGCCCTACGACAGGGCGAACACGTCCATGCGCGGGTTCCCGCCGTGCGCCGAATGCGGGCGCGAGTACGGGGACCCGTCGGACAGGAGGTTCCACCACCAGACCGTGTGCTGCCCAGCGTGCGGGCCGTCCCTCCGCCTCCTGGACGGGGGCGGGGCGGAGATCCCGGGAGACCCCGTCCGGCGCTTCGCCGACATGCTGTCGGGCGGGGGGATCGGCGTGGTCAAGGGATGGGGGGGCATGCACATATGCTGCTCCCTCCGGAGCGTCCCGCGGCTGAGGGAGTGGTACGGTAGGAGGGAGAAGCCGTTCGCGGTCATGGCCAGGGACATGGACGCGGCGCTCGGGTACGGGGCGCCGGACAGCTCCGAGGCGGAGCAGATGCTCTCCCCGCAGAGGCCCATCGTGCTGGTCCGCAAGCTGCGCTCGGCGCTGACCGAGGCCGTCTCCCCCGGGCTGGACAACATAGGCCTGTTCCTCCCTTACGCGGGGGTGCAGCACCTCCTGTTCGAGGCGCTGGGGGACGACGCGCTGGTCATGACCTCCGCCAACCCGCCGGGCGAGCCCATGGCCGTGGACGACGCGGACGCCATGCGCCTGGGCGCGGACGCGTACCTCCTCCACGACCAGCCCATAGCCGGCCGCGCGGACGACAGCGTGCTGAGGATGTTCGAGGGGAGGACGTTCTTCATACGCAGGTCCAGGGGCCACGTCCCGTTCAGGCTGGAGACGCCCATGCGCGGGTGCGCGGTGGGCCTGGGCGCGCAGGAGAACCTGTCGGGGGCCGTGGCGTCGGACGGCGCAATCCATCCCACGCAGCACATAGGCGACGGCGACGGCTGCGGGGCGATGGAGTACCTGGAGGGCTCCGTCAGATCCCTCCTGGGCTCGCTGGGGTGCGAGCCGCAGGCGGTGGCGGTCGACCTGCACCCGGGGTTCTCGAACCGCGGGCTGGCGCGGCGCATATCCGAGGAGAGCGGGGCGGAGACGGTGGAGGTGCAGCACCACTGGGCGCACGCCGCGTCGCTGATGGCGGACGAAGGCATGGGGGCGGACGGCGAGATCGTCTGCCTCGCCCTGGACGGGAACGGGTACGGCCCCGACGGGAGCTCCTGGGGGGGAGAGGCCCTGCGCGCGGATCTGTCCTCCTTCGACAGGGTGGCGCACCTGGAGGGGATCCCCCTGCTGGGCGGGGAGGCCGCGGCCAGGGACATAAGGAGGCTCAAGCTGGCCATAGACCTCATGAACGGGGAGGAGAACCCGGACTTCCCGGATCGCGAGGCGGACGTGCTCTCGAAGATGATGGGGAAGAGCGTGAGGAGCTCGTCCATGGGCAGGCTCATGGACGCCCTCTCCTACGCCCTGGGGGCGTGCCCCGCCCGCACCTACGACGGGGAGCCCGCCATGAGGCTGGAGCCCCTCCTTGCCAGGGGGAGGCTGGTCCCGGGGTTCGAGGCCGAGACGAAGGGAGGGGTCATAGGGACCGCGGCCCTGTTCGCCCGCATAGGCGGGGAGGACCCGGCGGACGCGGCCTATTCCATAGTGCATAGCGTGGCGAGCGAGCTGGTCGGGGCGGCCTCGGACATGGCGGATTCCCTTGGGATGAAGCGCATCGGGGTCACCGGCGGATCCTCGTATTGCGCGCCCCTGTGCCGCATGATCTCCGACCTCGCCGCCGAGCGCGGGCATGGGTTAATATTCCACATGGACGTACCCAACGGGGACGGCGGAATATCCGTCGGACAGGCCGCCGTGGCCCTGAGGCTGATATCTTGAACACCCTGTTCGTACTGCTTGACGGAATGGAGGACGACCCGAACCCCGCGCTCGGCGGGAGGAAGCCCTACGAGGTCGCGGAGATGCCCTTCATGTATTCCAAGGCCCCCCGCAAATGCCACACGACCGGCAGGGGGTACACGCACCTCTTCCTGAGCGAGTTCTTCACGGGGCGCCCCCCCGACATGCCCCGGGCCGCCATCGAGGCCCTCGGGCTGGGGCTCGACATGAGCGGCGGGCGGGCGGCGTACCGCCTCAGCCCGGCGAGGATCGGCGACGGGATGATAAGATGGTCCTACGACGCGGCCGGGTTCTGCGAGGAGCTCGAGAGGCGCGTGACCGCCAACCTCGGCATCCTTGAGAGGTACGACCCGCAGATCGGCTTCTTCCTCAACGGGAGGGCGGTGCTCACGATGGCTTGCGACGACGTGCCTGACCTGCCGGGGCCGCCGGTGGACGCCCCGTTCAAGGAGGTCCCGGGGGACCTGGGCAGGATGGTCATGGCGGTGGCGGAGGAGATGGGCGGCATAACCGACTACCCGTGGGGCTGCGGGAGGCTGGGCGAGACCCACCCGCCGTTCGGGTGCATCTCCGAAATGACGGCCATATCGGACAGCCCGACCGCGCTGGGGATCGCCGCGTCCATGGGCCACGAGATCCGCATGGTGAAGGACCTGGAGGCCAGGTTCCCGGCGGCCAGGGCCGCGCTGGAGGAGGGGCACGTGTTCCTGCACGTGGACGAGGTGGACGAGTACAGCCACCAGAGGGATCCCATGAAGAAGATCGCGGTCCTCGAGAGGACGGACGAGCTCATGGCGGAATATTTCTCCGACGCCGAGAGGATAGTCTACTTCGTGGACCACGGGACCTCCTGCGTCACGGGGGAACACATTATTATGGACGTGCCGTTCTGGACCAACATAGGCGGCGCGCCGGCCGGCGCGGGCCTCGTCCCGCTAGACAGGGTCGTGGAAAGCCTATTCGAGTGAGTGATCAAATGTCCGATTTCAAGATGCCCCCGTCCCTGAGCGTTTGCGGAAGCGAAGACGCGGCGGAGCGCCTGCTGTCAGAGATCTGGGGCAAGAGGGGCGTGTTCACATGCACCGTCGCCAACACCCTGACCTCCACCATACCCGGCATATCCGATGCGGGCGACACGCCCGACCTGACCCTGTTCACGCCCGCGGCCGACGCGGAGCTCCTGGTCCTCGGCAGGACCGTGTGCATGAAGGGGATACCGATAAACCCCGGAGGGATACCGACCCCCGCCACGCTGACCAAGGCGGGGCTGGAGCTGGCGGACATGCCGTGCGTGATCGTGAACGGCGGATGCAGGGTGAACCCCAACGTCCCGTACATGGAGATGGGCGGGGAGTGCGGGAGGTCCATACTGACGGGGGACTCGGTCTCCAGGGCCGCGGAGACGTTCGAGAGCGGGGTCGTCCTCGGGAGGACGCTGGCCAGGCACGAGGACTACGTCGTGGTCAGCGAGAGCTGCGCCGGGGGGACGACGACCGCGCTGGCGGTCATGATGGCGATGGGCGTGGCGAGGGAGAACCTGGTCAGCAGCAGCTCGCCCAACAACCCCCGTGAGCTGAAGACCAATACGGTCATGGCCGGGCTGAAGGCCGCGGGGATAGGGATAGGCGATCTGGCGGACGACCCGCTCCGCGCCATAAGCTGCGTGGGGGACCCCATGATGCCGGTGAACGCGGGCATCATAGTAGGGGCGTCGGAGAGCGTGCCCGTCATCGTCGGCGGGGGGACGCAGATGGCCGCCGTCATGGCCGCGGCGGCGAAGCTCCGCCCGTCGTGCATAGGGAGGATCTTCCAGGGCACCACCCGGTGGCTCGTGGACGACCCCAACTCCAGCATATCCAGGCTGGTGAGCGCGATATCCGAGGATATACCGATAGTATACGCCAACATGGACTATTCGTCGAGCCCGTACGAGGGGCTGCAGGCCTACGAGTGGGGGTACATAAAAGAGGGAGTGGGCTGCGGGGGCGCGGCGATATCCGCCATCGCCCGCAGCGAGGGCGGGATCACGTGCGGGGACCTCCTGGACAGGGTCCACGAGATCTACCGCGGGATAATCGGTCAGTGACCGAGCCTCAGGCCCTCGACGGAATACGCCATGCGGGACTCGCGGTAGACCTTGAAGTCCCTCACCAGGTTCTTGGTCACGCGACAGACGCGCACTGTGGCCTCCATGCCCGCCGGGGCGGGGACCGTCCCCTGCTCCTTCGACTTCTGGGACCCGACGGGCATGCCGCCCGAGTGCGCCTCCCCCAGAGCCGCCGACGCGAGCCTGCCGTCGTGGAACACCAGCACGGCCGCGGGCACCCCCGCGACCATCGTCACGCCTATCACCGGCACGTCGAACGCGCCCATATCCTCCCTGACTTCATCCGTTATCATCCCGATTCCTCCAGCATCTGCCTCGCCAGCGCGAGCTCCTCCTGCGTGTTGACGTTCACCGCGAACTCGCGGCGGTCCGTCTCGTAATACTCCTCCCTGAGGTACTCCCCCCTGAGCGTCTTCTCGCGGTCCATGATGGAGATCCCGGAGAGCACGCGCACGGACCCCTTGATCTCCATGGAGTACGACGGCCTTATGCCCAGCCTCTCCAGCGCGTCGCCGCTGACCACCGCGATCATGGACTCCATCCGCTCCCCGTCGAACGCGTCCATGAACCCGTCTATCTCGGCGGACGTTATCAGCGGGAGGTCGGAGGGGCACGTCAGCACGAACCTCCCGCTCATGCGCCCGAAGGAGCGGTGGAGGTCCTCCACGAAGTCCGAGCCGGACGTCCTTATGGTCTCCACGCCCTCCCTCTCCAGGTACCTCTCGGTCTCCGGGGTGTTGTCGCTCACCGACACCAGCACCCTGTCGACGCCGCGGGAGCCGAGGAGGGAGTCCACCACCCTCCTGACGACGGGCGCGCCCCCTATGACGTGCATCGGCTTCTCCACGCCGCACGCGCCCATCCTCGTGCCCTTGCCCCCGGCGTTGACTAGCGCCTCCATACGGCCTCACAGCAGCAGGGCGTGGAAGACGACCGACCCCGCGATCACGAGGACGGCGCGGGTTATCTCGTTGGTCGCGCCGAGGACGTCTCCGTTGACGAATCCGAACCTCTTGTTCGCCGAGCGGGCCATGGCGGCCCCGGTCAGGGCGGACAGGGCGACGAACGAGGCGATCACCGCGATCACCGCGACTATCATGTCCGTGTGGAACATCTCGACGCCGAACAGCAGCCCGCACACCGCTCCCATGAACGCGAAGGACGCGAGGGACAGGGCGACGGATATCGCGGAGGATATCATAGGGCTCAGTATCGACGTGTTGGACACCTGCGCCGCGGCCATCCCGTATCCCGGGATGCCTATGGCGGCCGCGGCCACCATCGCGTTCTTGGAGAACACCTCGGCGGCCACCAGCACGGCGGCCAGCGCGAACAGGGCGCCTATCCCGGACAGGAACGCGAACGTTATCAGCACGACCATCATGGCGATGGACATGCCCCCCGCGCCTATGCACGTGTCCTTGAGGGCCCTGAGCCTCGCCTCCTTGGATCCGCTGGCCACGACTCCGTCCCCGAAGTCGGCGAGGCCGTCCATGTGGAGGAAGCGGGTAGTGACCGACGATGCGGCGATGTACGTCGCGGACGCGGCCAGGCCGAGGCCCATCGCGTCCGTCAGCGCCAGCATCTCGTGGTACTCGCACATCCAGAACGCGGCGAGCGCCGCCAGGGACGATATCAGGCCGATGACCAGGCCCACCATGGGCGACAGGTGCAGGCGCCTGTTGGCAGAGTCTATCTCCTCCTTCCCGACGTCCATCCTGAATATCGTGAAGAACGACGTCAGGCCCTTCACGGCGGCCCATGCGCCGCCGGAATCGTCGGACGCGGGCTCGCGGGCCTTCCTAGCGCTCTTCTCCTTCTCCTCCCTGATCTCCTCTATCCTGTCTTCCAGGAACTCGGTGGTCTTCCCGAGCGGGTCCGCGCGGGCCGGCTCGCCCTCCCCCGCGCCGCCGTGCCCGTCTCCGGGCAGATCGGGGTCGGCCCGGTCCGCCTGCATGGGCGCGGCGGGCTCCTCCGCGGGCTCGCCCCATTGCGCGGGCCCCGGCTCCGCGTCCGGCTCAGGCTCCTCCGGGGCGGGCTCGCCCCATTGCGCGGGCCCCGGCTCCTCCGCGGGCTCCTCTTGGACGGGCTCGGGCTCGGGCGCCTCCGCGGGGGCCTCCTCCCGGGCGGCCTCCGCGGGCTCCTCCTCCGGGCCCTCATCGCCGGCCAGGACTATCTGTATCTCCTCCTGGTCCCCTGCGGGCTCCATCGGGGCCTCGCCGCCCTCGTCGGCGCCGCCGGGCGCGCCCACGAATTCGGGGGCGCCGTCCTCTTGATCATCCTGGGTCTTCTGCTGCTCCGCCTGGTCGTACGGCTGCCTCTCGGCGGCCGCGTCCTTGCGGGAGTGCCTGAAGTCGGATGCGTTCAGCTTTCTGAACCCCTTGATCTCGGAGCGCTTCGATTTAGACTGTTCTTCCGCCTGGGGCAGCGTATACGGCTGCGATGGCCTCGGCACGTCCACCCCCATCTGCGCCTTCCTCGTCGCGTCGGCGGCCTCGCCCGGATCCCCGGGCGCGGAGCCGTCCCTTTTTACGGGAGAGGCCAGATCATACCTATCGGTGTTTGGCTCATCAGACATTGTATGCGGTCTCCTTTATCGCAATAGGCATTTAATACCTCTCATCCTTCCGGCTGGTTATTCGCATCCCCCCGGCGGGCCAGCCCGCATGCCAGCCCTAGGACGGCGCATTCTGCGAAGGGGGCGTTTCCGCGGGCTTCCGCGAGGGCCTCGGAGGCCCGGCGGAACAGCGCGGCCGCGCCCGGCCCCCCCGCCGCGGCGGCGACGGCCTCGCCCATGCGGCGGTCCGCGCCCCCGAACTCCATGGAGCCGCGGGGCGCTGCGCATATGCATCCCTTCGCCGCCAGGCCGTCCAGGGCGATGGCCCCTTGGACGAGCGCGGACAGGCCGGGGTCGAGGCAGGCCTCGGCCAGCCCCTCTGCGAACGCGCCCCTGTCGCCTCCGGGCGCGACCCGCATATGGTCGCGCCATATGCGGTCCTCGTCGAACCCCGCCTCCCTGAGGCGGTCCGCGAGCGTGCCCATGTGCGGGAAATCCCCGCGCTTGGCCAGCGCGGAGGCCACCACCGACTTCACCGAGCGCGCCATGGATATCCCTATGGGCACCCCGGTGCCGGTGAACTGCACCCTGTCCCCCCCGATCGGGGACACCACCGCCATCGCGTCCGAAGTCGTCCCGGTCTCCCTGTACCCCAGCGACGCCAGGGCGGCGGACTTGGCCTCGACCATGGGGATCATCAGGTTCACCTTGCCCGCGTCGGTCAGCGGGGACGGGGACACCCCTATGACGTTTATGGTCCCCGCCAGGAGCATCCTGTACCTCTCCATGGATATGCTGAACCTCTCGTCCCAGTTATCGATCGTCTCCCCCGCCACGACGTGGTTGCTCAGCCCGGCGGTGGCCGCCGCGAACGTGTCCGCGCCCCCGTGCGACGACTCCGCCTCGGAGAACACGTACTCCACCTCGGCCGCGGTCATGAAGCCGACCGCGTCCTCGGGGAGGCCGCACGCGTCCCTGACGGAGACGAGCTCCGCCACGGGATCCCTTATGAAGTGCCTGTGGGGGACCTGCATTATGAACAGCGCGTCCGCCTCGGCGTGGCCTCCGTTGAGCGGCGCGCTGCTCAGGACCTCCATCCTCTCGCTCAGGCGCACCACGGCGGTGGCCATCTCCCCGTCCGTCACTATCTCCGTGCCTTCTACGTACCTCATGCGAACGCCTCCGCTATGCCTATCAGCAGATCCTCCGCCATCAGCTGCGCGTGTATCCCGACCAGCGCGAACAGCGGGAGGGCGACTGCGAACATGAACAGGAGCGACGACAGCTCCACCAGGCGGCAGCACCGCGTCACGTCCCGGGTCCCCGGCATCGGGCCGGCCCCCATCACGTACACCCCCTTCTTCTCCATCGTTATCCCCAGCGCCGCCGCGGCCGCCGTCATGGGCCAGCCGCTGTTGGGGCTGGGAGTCTTGCGGTGGCCCTCGCGGGCCGCCGGGATCGCCGCCCTGTAGTCCATGCGGAGGATGTACGCCGCCGCGGCTATGAATAGGGGAGAGGCCCTGGAGGTGGCGAAGCCCAGGACGTCGTCGAACTTGGCCGGGAAGAAGCCCAGGTGGCGGTACCTGTCGTTCAGGTACCCCCACATGGCGTCCATGAGGTTGGCGCACCTGAACATCACCGCCCCGGTTATCCCCAGCAGCCCGAAGAACGCGGCGGGCGATATTGCGCTGTCCACCAGGTTCTCCGAGACGGTCTCGCAGCAGGACGACGCTATGTGGCCCTCGTCCATGCCCCTGGTGTCGCGGCTGACTATCATCTGCACCTTGGCGGCGGCGCCCTCGGCGTCGCCCGCCTCCAGGTCCCTCTGTATGGGCGCGCAGTGCGCCCTGAACGAGAACACGGCGAAGGAGAGCTTGAACGCCGCGGCGGACGCAAGTATCCACAGGATCTCGCCCAGGGAGGCGGAGACCCCCCACGCCTCCACGGAATACGAGGGCGCGCAGACCCTGGCCGCGGCGCACAGCGCTATGGCGGCGGTCCAGAACAGGGCGAAGACGCCCAGGTACGACAGGAAGCCCCAGAGCCTGTTGGCCCTGGACGCCCTGTCGCTGACGCGGCGGTCCAGCCACCCCACGGTGTTGCCTATCCACCTCAGGGGGTGGAACCTGTTGGGGGGCTCCCCCGCGAAGCGGTCTATCAGGGCCGCGGCGGCCACGATGAGGACAGCGTCCGCCCAGAGCTCCATGTCATCTGAGCCCCCTGATGGCCGCGGCGGCCGCCTCGACGAAGAGGGCGTTCCTGCGGCGGTCCTTCACGCTGAACCTGGCGAACCATTCGAAGGGCTCCCCGAACGAGGCGCAGTCCCTTATCATCACGCCGCCCTCGAGCATGAGCCTCTGGAGCTCGGCGCACCTGACCCCCAGCTCCCTGGTGGGGGTGAAATAGAAGAACGAATCCGACGCGGGGCCCACGGGGAACCCTATGTCGGAGAGGGCGGAGCGCATGGCCTTGGACTCCTCCGCCATCGCGCGCGCGGCGGCGTCCACGTGCCCCGCGCGACGCCTGACCAGCTCCGCGGCGACGGCCTGCTCCACGCACCCCAGGTTCCAGGACATCCTCACCTTGTCCATCTCCCCTATGAGCTCCTCGCTCCCTATCCCGAACCCGACCCTTATGCCGGGGATCGCGAACGACTTCGTCAGCGAGCGGGCCACCAGCAGGTTCGGGAGCCTCTTCGCGTGGCCCGCGCAGGATATGCCCTCGTGCCCGGGCACCAGGTCCAGGAGCGTCTCGTCCAGGAACATGAGCGCGCCCATGTCCGCGCACTCCCGGGCCATGTCCAGGATCTTGGACCTGGGCTCGATGCGCCCGGTGGGGTTGTTGGGGTTGCAGACGTACACCGCCCTGACCCCGGAGCGCAGGGCCTCGGAGACCCTCTCGCGGCTCATCCTGAAGTCCTCCTCCTCCAGGAGCCTGTCGGGGACGACCCCTACGCCGGCTATCCTGCACTGCTGCGCGTACTCCGCGAAGGACGGGGCGCATATCAGCGCGCGGTCCCCCCTCTCCAGGAGCGCGTTGGGGAAGTTCCTGATTATCTCCGAGGACCCCGCCCCGGCGACGACGTTCTCCGCCCCCACCGAGAGCGAGCGGGCGACGGCGTCCCTCAGGTCCGCGCAGGAGTCGTCCGGGTAGTGCCCCACGCCCTCCAGGGCGGCGGCGGCCATCTCCGCCAGGCCCTCGGGCGGGCCGAAGGGGTTGAGATTGTGGCTGAAGTCCTCTATGCCGTCAAGCTTCCATGCCTGCCCCCCGTGCACGGTCTTGGTCAGCGCCGAAAGCGAATCCCGGGAGCGGATCATAACGCATCACCATGTGATGGATGGTTTATTAATCCATTGATCGGGGTCATAGGTGCCTCTCCCCCGAGTACCTCTTGGGGAGCACGAAGAGGGCGCCGTCCCTGTCGAACCCGACGGACGCGCTCACCTCGTACACGTCCTGTATGAGCTCTTCCGTGATCACGTCCTTGGGGTCTCCGATCGCCACTATCTCCCCCGCCTTCATGATTATGCACTTCTGGCAATACCTGGCCATGAGCGATATGTCGTGCTCCGCCACCAGCACGGACATGTCCTTCTCCACCATGGCGTTCAGGTACTCCATGACCTCCAGCTTGTACTTCATGTCCAGGTGCGCCGTCGGCTCGTCCACCAGCATCAGCCTCGGCTCCTGGACGTAGGCCTTGGCTATGAGCGCCCTCTGCCTCTCCCCGGAGGAGAGCATGTTCAGGGGGCGGTCCTTCAGGCGGTCGACCCCGAACTTCCTCATGGCGTCGTCCACGGAGGATTCGTCCTCCTCGGACTCCCACCACATGTTCCTCATGTGGGGGTATCTCCCCAGCATTATCGTCTCATAGACGGTGAGGCCGAAGCTGCCCTTCAGCTCCGCGGGCACGTTGGACACCTTCCTGGCTATCTCCGACGGGGACTTCCCCTTGACCGACTCCCCGTCCAGGAGCACGTCGCCGGACGTTATCGGGTGGAGCCTGTTGATGCACCGCATCATGGAGGTCTTCCCGCAGCCGTTGGGGCCTATCAGGCCCACCAGCATCCCCGCCCCGATCTCGAAGGACACGTCCCTCACGGCGTGGAACCCGTCCTCGTAGCGCTTGTTCAGCCCCCTCAGCTCCAGCAGCGGCGCGTCAGCCATCGTACATCCTCCCTCTCCTGACCAGGAGGTACGCGAACAGCGGCACCCCGATCATCGTCGTTATCGCCCCCACCGGGAGCTCCTGGGGCATCAGCGCGGTCCTGGCGACCAGGTCCGAGAAGAGCATCAGGGCCGCGCCCACCACTATGGACGCGGGCAGGACCAGGCGGTGGTCCCCGCCCAGGACCATGCGGCACACGTGGGGGACGACCAGCCCCACGAACCCTATTATGCCCACGAAGGACACGCACACGGCCGTCAGGACGGACGCGAGGATCAGCATCAGCCTGTTGAACCTCCTCACGTTCAGCCCCATCTGCATGGCCTGGTCCTCGCCCAGGAGGACCAGGTTCAGCTCCTTCGCCCACACCAGCGGGATCATGGACATGAACATCGCCGGGAAGAGCACCATCCACGCCGTGTCCCATCCCACGTTGGCGAAGCTGCCGTAGAGCCAGGACAGCGCGCCGTGGAGCTTGTCGGGATTGGACGTGATCAGCATTATCGTCATGACGGACGAGAACGCCAGCCCCACCACCACCCCCGCCAGGACGAAGTTGGTGGAGGATCCGCCGGCCTTCTCCGCCAGGACCATGGTCAGCAGGAACGCGGCCACCCCGCCGGCGGCCGCCAGTATCGGCGTGGCGTACAGCCCCTCCGCCAGCCCGAAGAACGTGAACCCGGAGGCTATGGACGCCACCGCGAAGGTGCCCGCGCCGGACGACACGCCCATTATGTACGGATCGACCAGCGGGTTCCTTATCACCGCCTGGTACACCGCGCCCGCCACGGCCAGGCCCATTCCCGCGCCTATGGCGGCGACCGCCCTGGGCAGGCGGGAATCGTATATCGCGCTCTCCACGTCCGTCAGCCCCGCGCCGTGCTTCTGCATCGACGAGACCATGGCGGACAGCGCGTCCCCCAGGGACACCGTGCCGTACTGGCCTATGGACAGGCACAGGAGCAGCATGAAAAACGCCGCGGCCGCGCCGGCGATCAGCACCAGCAGCAGGCGGCGCTTGTTGCGCCGGACCCTGGACTCCTCCTCCGACCCGGCGATGCGGCCCAGGGCCGCCCTCGCGCGGCCCAGCGGGCTGTATCCCATCCGGGACAGCAGGGCGAGCGCGGCCGCGACGAGCGCGGCCGCGGCCGCCAGCGCGTAAGCGGCGGGGACGCCGCCTCCCCCGGAGGGCGCCGCCCCTTCGGAATATGCGGACCATGTGGACGAGTAGAACCCTCCGTCCGTCCCGACGTACGCGCGGCCCCCTATGAACACCGGCGCGGACATGCAGTAGCTCTCCACGGACGCGGGCTGCTTGAACCTGCTCAGGACCTTCCCGTCCAGGCTCAGGATGCTGACGTATCCGCCGGACCTGTACTCGGCGTGGGCGATGTGCTCGCCGTTCAGCAGGACCATGCCCGCCTTGGCGGATTCCAGGTCGCCGTTCAGGACCTCGAAGCTCCCGTCCGCGTACATCTTGCCGAGGGGGATCTTGACCGACGTGAAGTATATCCCGGTGAAATCGCTCGTCTCGGAGGGCAGGGCGAAGTTGCCGCACAGGCCCGCCTCCATCACGTAGGCCGTCCTGGTGAGCGTCCCCCCGCTCCCGGCCCTCTCGAACTCGTATATGGCTATGCCGCCCTGCACGGTGCCCATCCCGCGCCCGTCGGAGAACGGGACGAAGATCTTCCCGCCGGCCACGAGGGGGACGTGGACGCTCCCGGTCACGTTCCCCCTGTTGTCCGTTACGGTGAACACCGTCTCGGAGGCCAGGAGCGCGCCGCTCAGCGCGTCGAACACGTACAGCCTGCCGTCGAGCGCGCCCGCGTACAGCAGGCCGTCCCTGACGGTCACGTCCATGTAGTACGTGCCGCCCAGGAGCTCGCCCCTCCATATGACGGCCATGCCCGGCCCGGCCGGGTTCAGCCCGGGGTCCACGGCGTACACGTGGCCCGTGCTGGACTCGAAATAGAGGACGCCCATGTCGTACGTGATCGAGGACGGGCCCGTGGCGTAGGTCCTGCCTACGAGCTCGCGGCCCTCCTCCACCTCCATGGGGATGTCGATGGACTCCACCAGGGAGTTACCGGGGCCGGGGCCGCTCAGGGGTATCCTGTACAGCTTGCCGCAGGTCGCCGGGAGGAAGTAGTACCCTCCCGCTATCGCGCCCGTGGCCGTCTCGTACCCCGCGCCCCGGGGGTACTCGAACCTCCAGAGCTCCTCCATGGTGGCCGCGTCGTACGCGTACAGGGTCGGCAGGGGATCGCCGCTGTTGTTGCCTCCCCCGGCGACCGCGAACACCCTGCCCCCTGCGGCCAGCACCACCCCGCATACGAAGTTCTTCTCGCCGTACGACTTCTCGAAGACCGTCTCCGGGAGCCCGTCCGCGGGGGCCGCTGCCTGGGCCGCCCTCTGGGCGGCGTCCCCCCTCGCCATGACCCACGAGTCGGGATGGTCGGGGGTCTCCGTCGGGGCCATGTATCTGGGATAGAACCCGAGGGCCACGCTGCCCCCCGGGTAGTCGCTCCTGGACGTCTTGGACCAGGACGAGCCGTCCCAGGCGTAGACGTTCCATACCGACTCCACGGTGCGCGATCCGGAGACCTTGGCCGGGCCCCTCCCGTCCACGGCCATGGACTCCCCCAGGGGGCCGTGGGCCAGCCCCAGATCGTCCAGGGCGCCCTCGATGACCCCCGCCATGGTCGCCTGGTCCGGGTCCGCCTCCGTCCAATATGTTCTCCCGTCCCCCATGTCTATGAGGACCATGGGGGCGTCCGGGGCCGCGCCCGCCGCCGGGGGCGCGATCGCGAGCGCGGAGGATGCCAGTATCAGGATCGCCAGGAGGATGCATGCGTGTCTTCTCAAATCTACCACTCAGCCGAAATTCATCTCTTTTGTTATCGTGAGGTACTCGCAGAACCCGTCGCCGACGTACTTCGGGACCTCTATCCCGTCTCCGAACGCGTCCTGGTGGACTATCCTGCCCACCAGCTCCGCCAGCTGCGCCGCCCTGGGCGACGGGCGGGACGCCAGGTTCGCGGAGGACCCGTCCAGGGAATATATGTTCCCGTCTATGTACGCGGCGGTCCTCTTCCACTCGGGCGGGAGGCCGCCGATCATGGCCTCGTACCCGTCCTCGCCCTCCCCGTACCCTATGACCAGTATGTAGTCCGGGTTGTACGAGAATATCGATTCGCTGTTGACCTGGCTCCATCCGCTCACGGATCCGTAGGCGTTCTCCGCGGAGGCCAGCGCCAGTATGTCGGACATATACGTCCCGCTCCCGGATATCCACGGGGACTTGGCGGTGGACAGGGCCACCATCACCTTGGGGCGGTAGGACCCGGAGACCGAATCCATGATGCGCCCTATCTCCCCCATGGCGTACGCCACGTCGCCCAGGACCTCGTCCGCCCCCAGGGAATAGCTCATGGCCTCCCCGATCATGTGCGTGTTGTCCAGGATCGTGCCTATGCTCTCGCCGTCGAACGCCACCACGGCGTTCACCCCGCGGGCCCTCAGCTTCTCTATGACCTGGATGTGCCCCGCCTGCGACGCCATCCCTATGACCAGGTCGGGGGACTCCTTCATTATGAGCTCGAAGCTCGGGTTACTGTACCCGCCGACCACGGCTATCCTGCCCTTGTCCCTCAGGGACATGACCGATTCGGGATAGTCGCTGTACAGGTCCGTGCCGACGATGGCGTTGATCCCGCCGATGGCCACGACCGTCTCGGTGACGGACGGAGCGAGGGTGACCAACCTCTTGGCCTGGGGGTATCCGTAATAGCCGACCCCGGTGGCGTCCACGCCCGGCGTGGGATCCTCCCCGTCCGCGCACAGCGCCCACGCGACGGCGGAGTTGTCGGCGACCCTGACGGACGACGGGTCGCCGCCGTGGAGCCTCCACGAATCGCCCCCGATCGGCGTGACGTACAGCTTCCACCCCCTCGCCGAGCCCATCTCGGGGCGGGAGTCTATGGAATACACCCACGCCCCGTCGGAGACCATCTCGATGCCTTCGGATTCGCACGCGGCCTCCAGCGCGGACATGGCGTCCGGGTGGGCGGACAGGTCCACGGGCACGTAGGTTATCTCCCTGTCTCCGAAGTCTATTATGATCCCGCCGGCGGGCCTGACCGTGCCGCCGACGGAGGTGAACGCGACGGCGAGGGACGCCCCCAGCAGCAGAAGGGCCACCGACAGCGCGATCTTGGTCTGTTTGCCGTTCATGTTACGATCATCTCGACGACAGCGGAAAGGGGTTTGGCTTAAATGGTTTCTTTCAGGCGCGCCTGCGATCAGACGTCTATCGACAGGGAGGGGACGTTGCCGTACGCGGCGTACATCACGAACATCCTGCCGTAGTCCTTCGAGTCGAGGTTGCCCATCATGGACGGCGAGCTCGCCCACTCGCCGTCTTTAGGCACGTATTGGATCCAATACGTGTAGTTGCCCTGCTTGTCTTGCGTCGTCCCTTTGTCGAAGATGCTCTTGATCCCCTTGCCGGACATGCCGGAGCTCTCCTCGAACGGGATCTTGTACTCCTCGCACGCGGAGCTGAAGGCGTCGAACACCGTGCCGCCCAGGCCGTTGACGTGGAAATACATGCCGGAATCGGACTGTATCGTGAAGAGGACCCCGCTCCTGGAGTCCTTGCTCCAGACCTTCGCGTCCTCGACAGAGGGCATCTCGGGCAGGACCACGCTGTAGTCCGGCGGGCCCAGGGACTGGGAGTAGACGAACGCCAGATAGTCGTGCTCGGACGACTTGAGGCTCGATATGCCCACGTCGGAGGCTTTCCACTCCTCCCCGTCGTATATCTGGAGGGTCCAGTAGTACGAGTAGTCGAAGGTCTGCTCGAGCCCGGCTATGCCGGTCACGAACAGGCCGGAGGGGGTGTCCGACGACGCCACGTCCACGGCGGACTTCTCGGCCGCGTCCAGGAACGCCTTGTCCGCCGTCTCGCCGGACCCGGCTATCCAGAAGTACACTCCCTTGTCATCCTCTATCAGGAACGTTATCCTGTTCGGGTCGTCCTTGTCGCCGCCCAGGGCGACGAACAGGCCGATCGCGACGACCGCTACCGCGACGACCGCTACCAAAACCAGCAGGGCTTTCTTCATCCGTATTTCCTCCTTTAGCGTTTAGTTGGAGGAACCATACAACTCGTCATATAAATATTTTGTATCATACATCCAACTGCGCCCCCAGAAAGGATTTAAGGCGCGCTCGCTCATCCCGGGGAGCATGGCCTCTCCAGAATACGTCATCGCGGCCGAGGACCTCAGGAGGACTTTCAAGTCGTTCGTCCCGGGGTCCCCGGAGAAGGTCGCGGTGGACGGCATATCCTTCAAAGTCGGGAGGGGCGAGATATACGGCATACTCGGGCCCAACGGCGCCGGGAAGACCACCACCATCAAGATCCTGTCCACCCTGCTGTCTCCCACCTCCGGGAAGGCCTACGTGCTCGGCGCGGACGTGGACGACGAGAAGGCGGTCAGGGCGCTCCGCAGGCGCATAAACATGGTGTCCGGGGGGGAGAAGGGGCTGTACTACCGCCTGTCCGGGCGCCAGAACCTCGAGTTCTTCTCGGACCTGCACGGCATACCCAAGAGGGAGCAGAAACGGAGGGTGTCGGGCCTGCTGGAGACGGTCGGCCTCTCCGAGGCGGCGGACGTGAAGGTGGAGAACTACTCCAGGGGGATGAAGCAGCGCATACACATAGCCAGGGCCCTGATCAACGACCCCGAGATCCTCTTCCTCGACGAGCCCACCATCGGCCTGGACCCGGAGATGTCCAGGGAGGTCAGGGGGCTCATACGCAGGCTGTCCGACGGGGGCACCACGATAATCCTCACCACGCACTACATGTTCGAGGCGGAGGAGCTGTGCGACGAGATGATCATAATCTCCAGGGGGAGGGTCGTGGGTCGCGGGACGGTGAGCGAGATCAAGGAGGCCATATCCGACGTCTCCTGCATCCGCGTGGTGACCGAGGAGGACCCGTCCGCCGCGGTCGAGGCCCTGGCCGCGGAGGGGCTGGACGCCTCTTCGACCGCGCTCCTGAACGGGCGCTTCGCCGTCAGGTTCGCCACGCGCGGGGACGACGGCCTGGGGCGCTACGAGAGGATGTTCTCCCCGTTCAGGGTCAAGAGCATAGGGATCGAGGAGCCCACCCTGGAGGAGGCGTACCTGTCCCTGGTGGGGGGGTCATGAGCCCCCGCGCCGTCTGCGCCGGCTTCAGGCAGCAGGCGATACAGTTCTTCACGGACCCCCAGTGGATCATCCCGAGCCTGATCACGCCGTTCATGTTCACCATGGTCATGCTGTTCCTGTACAAGGACCAGATGGACGGCCCGGTGGTGCTACAGGCGGTGCTGGGCGGGGGGGTCCTGGGGATGTGGGCGAACACCGTGTTCGCGTCCAGCTTCTCCATATCCTACGACAGGATCAACGGGACCCTGGAGCCCATCCTGATCTCGCCGTCGGGGGCGTACAGCGTGCTCATAGGCAGATCCATCTGGAGCACCGCCATCGGCCTCGCCAACGCCCTGCTGGTGTTCGCCATCGCCGAGCTCATGTTCGGGACGGGGCTGTCCGTGGCGGATCCCGCCCTGTTCTTCCTGACGCTGACGCTGACGCTGTTCTCGCTGGCGTCCATGGGCATGCTGATAGCCACGACGTTCATACTGACCCGGAGGGGCAGGATCCTGTCCTCCATAATGGAATACCCCATATACGTGCTGAGCGGGGCCATGGTCCCGATAACCGCGCTCCCGGAGGGGGCCGGGATGATCTCCCTCGCCCTCGCCCCGGCGTGGGGGGTGGACGCGGTGAAGCACGCCGCGATAGACGGGTACTCCAGCATGTTCGGGGTGGGGATCCTGGAGGACTCCGCGATGCTGGCCGCGCTGTCGTCGATCCTGCTGGCCGCGGCGTTCCTGGTCATGCGCAGGATAGAGCGGAAGATACTCGAGACGGGGAGCGCGACGAGGTACTGACATGACCGGCACCCTCAGGATACTGGCGGCCACTTCGAGGAACATGTTCGTGAACAGGTTCACGGTGGTCCCCCCCGCCTACTGGGCGGCTCAGATCCTGGTCACGTCTTTCTTCTCGATGTACTTCTTCTCGTCCCTCGCGTCCTACGTGGGCAACCCGGAGGCCACGGCGCAGTACGTGGTGATCGGGAACGCGGTCCAGAGCATAGCCGCCACGACGCTCCTGTCCGTGACGGAGATCCCCAGCATAGAGAAGCACTCCGGGACCCTTGGCGGCCTGATGCAGACCCCCGCGCCCCTGTTCACTGTGTTCTTCGGCATGAGCCTGTTCAGCATATTCACGGGGATCGTGGCCGTGTCCGCCTCGCTGTCGTTCGCGGCGTTCTTCTTCCACATAAGCTTCGCGGGCTGCGACTTCGCGTCGCTCCTCGCCATCATAGCCATGACCTGCCTGTCGCTGACCGGCATGGGCATGCTCCTGGGAGGGGTCGGGCTGCACCTGAGGACCTCCGCCATCATAGCCAACGTGGTGGCGTACATAGGCCTGCTCATATGCGGGGTGAACTTCCCGGTGTCCTACCTCCCGGGATGGCTCCAAACAGTGTCCCACTGCCTCCCGCTGACGTACGCGGCGGACGCCGCGAGGGCGGCGGTGGGGGGCGCGCCCCTGTCGGAGCTGCTGCAGCCCATGGGGATGATGGCCCTCATAGGCGCGGCGGCGGCGGTGGCCGCGTGGTTCGTCTTCAGGTTCTTCGAGAGGCTCCTGCGCAGGGGCGGAAGGATAGACATGTTCTGACGGGGGGCACGCATAAATGGAAGCGCTCAAAAAACGCACTTTTTTGAGCATGTCCGAGATACGCGCTCTAAAAGCGCCCTTTTTTGAGCACGTCTCCGAGGCGCGCCCTCCGCGCGCGCCTGTCGGGACGGGGGCCGCTCATCCGGACAGGATCTCGCCGAGGCGGACGTTGAGGTATATCCTCTCCCTCCCCGCCTTCTCGCTCCTGAGCACGCCCATCCCCTCCAGCCTCTCCAGGTATCTCGACGCTGTGTTCCTGCCGGCGATCCCCGCGTCCACGACCGATCCGATCTTGCAATAGACCCCGCCGAACAGGACGTCCATGAGCTCCTTCGAGAAGAACGGGAGGGACCCGCATTCGTCCTCGATATCCCTGCGCAGGCTCTCCATGGCGCGGATCTGCGCCATCGCCCTGCCGGCTGCGTCCTCCGCCGCGTCCAGCATGAACAGGATCCACCGCTCCCACTCCCCGTCCCTCCTGACCCGGGCGAGCAGCCTGTAATAGTCGCGCCTGTTCCCGACCAGGTATCTGCTCATGAACAGGATGGGGGAATCCAGCAGCCCCGCGCGCTGGAGGTATATCGAGTTCAGGATCCTCCCCGTCCTGCCGTTGCCGTCCATGAATGGGTGTATGGACTCGAACTGGACGTGGGACGCCGCCATCCTGATCAGCGGGTCCGTCCCTTCGCCTCCGGCCAGATAGCGGGTCAGGTCGTCGATGAGGGGGGCGACCATGTGGCCGGAGGGGGGCGTGTACGCTATCCTTCCGTCGGATCCTCTGAGATGCACCTGTTCGCCGCCTCTGCGCATCCTCATCTCGCGGCCCATGAGGACGGAGCATATCTCCTCCATGAGGGCCGCGGACAGGGGCTTTCCCGCGCCTGCGTTCAGCGCGGCGCGATATCTTACGACTTCGCGCACGCCCTGATCGGCCGCGCCCTCCCCGGCGACGCAGGCCTTATATATCTCGTCCTGAGAAGCGACGATGTCCTCTATCTCTGAGCTGGCGCGAGACTCCTGCAAAGGTATCGCGTCTATGAATATCCTTTGATTGGGCATAGCTCTCGCCATGCCTTTGAGCTCGGCGAGAGCGCGAGAAGCGACCAGGCATCGCTCATAGATCCTAGCTGTTACGGGAATGTCCGCCCCACATATGGGTGGAAGACCGTCGAATGGGATGTCTGGATCGTACGCATCGCTCACGAGTGCGCATCTGATCCGGGATATAACATCATTGCTATAGCGAATCGTCCCGGAAACCCGATGTATCTAGAGGGGCCCGCTCTCAGTTTCGCATACGATCGCGACCGGCCTTTTACATTCCTTCGCCTGTACGCGGCGACTGCGGAAATATATAATCCGCCAGCCATAGCGGGGCCATGGCGATACTTTCTGACAGGGACATACTCGCTGGGATGGCCTCAGGGCGCATAGGGATTGACGGATACCACGAGAAGGGGCTGACTCCCAACGGCTACGACCTCCGCGTGTCGGAGGTCTCCGTCAGGGGGGACCGCGAGATCAGGCGCGAGGGGAAGGCGACGATACCCCCGGGAGCCATGTTCTACGTCTCCACCGTCGAGAGGGTGAGGATGCCCGGGGACGTGTGCGCCCAGCTCTGGCTGAGGACCACCTGGATACGGAAGGGGTGCATCGGGGCGTTCGGCAAGATAGACGCGGGATTCGAGGGGACCCTCACGCTGGGCGCGCTCAACGCCTCCGCCGAGCCCGTGGAGATACCCATAGGGGAGAGGTTCTGCCAGATGGTGTTCGAGGAGCTGTCGTCCGAATCCGAGAAGAGCTACGCCGCCAGGAGCGGCAACTACCAGGGGCAGACGGGGGTCACCCTCTCGCCCGTGGAGAAGAAGTGATCACTCCCTGGCGACGTCGAAGACGTACACGCTCATGGTGGGCGAGTACGTCTTGAGCTCGGTGGCGAGAGATACGCGCATCCCGAGGCCCAGGGCGGCCATCTCCTCCCGGAGCCTCTCCGAGTAGGCCTCCAAGGCGGACCTCTCCAGCACCTTGTGCATGTGCGCCGTCCCCCCGGGGCGGAGCCTGCTCAGGGCCAGGGGCAGGAACCCGTCCGCCGACTGCGGGAGGTTCATGATTATCCTGTCCGCCATGGGGAGCCCCCCCATGGCCTCCGCCGCGTCCCCGGATATCACCGTCAGGTTATCGATGCGGTTCATCTCCGCGCTCCTCTCCGCGAACGCGCCCGCGTCGGGGTTCAGGTCTATGGAGTACACCATCGACGGGCGGGCGTGCCTGCATATGACGAGGCCGAAGGGAGCGGCCCCCGCGAACATGTCTATGACCGTCTCCCCGTCCCTCACGAGCGACGCGACCCTCATGCGCTCCCCCGCGAGGCGGGGGTTGAAGTACACCTTGGACGGGTCCACGGCCATCCTGAGCCCGTGCTCCCTGTGGATCGTCTCCGACGGGCCCGACCCGGCTATGAGCTCCAGGTCCCTTATCCTGAGCTCGCCCTTGACCCCCCCGTCCATCATCACCGCCCTCAGCGAGGGGGACGCGCGCATCAGGGCCTCCCCGATCTCCCGCCTGTGCGGGATCAGGGGCTCCGGGACCCTCATCACCGCTATGTCCCCGACCACGTCGTGGGACGACGGCAGGAGCGGGCGCAGGCCCTCCGGCACGGAGGCGATCTCCCTGTAGTCCGTCGGCCTGCGCTCCCTCGGCTCCAGGTCCGCCTCGGCCTCCTCCAGCCCCTCCAGGGGGCCCGATATGGGTATGAGGGCCCATCCCCCGGCCACGCCTATCTTGAACCTGTGGTCCAGGACCCCCTCGGACATCGCCCTCCTGCGGGCCGATTCGGCCTCCCTCAGGGGAACGCGCGCGCATCTCGCCAATCAGTCTTCCTCCGAGATTATCTCCTTCGGGGCCCCGGAGAACTCCGCCAGGGCGTACGCCTCCATGAAGTGGAGGGTCCCGGGGATCACCAGCGTCTGCAGGGGGGACCCCAGGTCCGCCTCGAGGAGGTCCTGCGGGTACCCGGCCACCGTCCTCTCCTCCGGGGACCCCACCTTGGATGCGACGCATATCAGGGTCTCCCCGGTTATCAGGCCCTCCCCCCACTTCCTCTCGCCCTCTATGAGCCACTCTATGGCCTGGTGGGCGGTCATGTACCTCGCCTCGTCCGCCCGTATGTCCAGCAGGACCATCGTGTGCAGGCCGCGGCGCCTGTTCTCCAGGATGTTGTCGTACGGGGACTTGGGCTGGTACCCCTCCTCCAGGAACGGGAGGGTGACCGTCCTGCCGAACTTGTAGGGCTGGAGGCCGAGGGACGAGGGGCACGCCCCGAACACGGACACCCCGTGGATGATCCGGACGGGGATCCCGCGCTCGGCCGCCTGTATCCTGAGATCCACGTGCGTGGTGGCCAGCATGGTGTCGCCGGCGGTGACGAAGCCCACGCGCATGGAGGCGGCCGCGTCGATTATGGCCTCGTCCTCCTCCACCTGCCTCCTGAACACGACCTCTATCTTCTTGCCGACGGCGCCCTCCAGGTCCGAGACCGACGCGCCCAGCAGGGTCGAGGTGTAGAATTCGGCGTATATCCTGTCGCATCCCCTCAGGGCCTCCAGGGCCTTCACGGTCATGCCGTCGGCCCCGCTCAGCCCGAGCCCGACGAAAACGAGTTCGGAGGTCATCCGATCGCCATCGGGACGCCTGTTAAAACGTTTTTGGAGGGCGGGCCGCGCCCCCGCCGCGGCATAGCGCGTCCGAGGATCCGAGGATGTCTATGAACGCCGCGATGCAGTCGCGCATGCGTATCGCGCCGTCTTCTTCATGATTCGTCTGCACGCCTCGCGCGCATCGGATTTCGCATTCGCTATAGATAGCCCTGACGCTGCAGTTAGCCGCGTAGAAGATCCCTCTCCTCGCGTCCGGGCGGGTGGAGGGGGGATCGGTCGGCGAACTCGCACGCGCTCCCGTCGAGGCAGAACGCTGCGTACAGAGGCACGCTGAGGATCCCGCCCTCGAAGCCGAAGTTCTTCGCGGAGACCCTCGCCGCGACGCGCGGCCCGTACTCCCCCATGAACGCCGACAGGCTCCTGGAGCCGACGCGGGCGGACGCCTTGACCTCCACGGGGATGACCGCGCCGTCGGAGCCCTGGAACACGAAGTCCACCTCCCTGTTCGGGGACGGCGACCAGTAGGACGGCCTGACTCCGTTGGCCTTCAGCGACTGCATGACGAAGTTCTCCGCCAGCGGGCCCCTGTACTGATCCATGGCGCCCTCGTCGGAGAGGACCGCGTTGAACGGCGCGCCGAGCTTCGACGCCAGGAGCCCCGTGTCGAACATGTACAGCTTGAAGAACCTGTCCTCCCCGCGAGCCGCCAGCGGAGCCCTCCCCGACGAGACCCTGGGGCACATGCTGGCCAGGCCCGATGCGCGGATCCACTCCAGCGGGCCCTCCATGTCCCTGGTCCTGGCCCCTTCCGCCGCGTCCCTCAGCACGAACCTCCTGTCTTCCCTGGCCAGATGGCGCGGGATGGACGACCAGATGGCCCTGATCCTCAGGGCCTCGGCCTTGGACGTGTATTTGGACATGTCCCCGACGTAGGCCGCGTCCAGATCCGCGTGGGCGGCCGCGACGCCGCCCGCACCCCTCCCCTCGCGGTAGGCGTTCACCGCCTCTGGCAGGCCCCCGACGGCCAGGTATTCGCGGTACGCGCCCATCGCGGCGTCATGCAGGTCGAACTCCTCGCACGCGCGGTACGCGCGCCTGATCTCGCCCGCCAGCCCCTTCCTCCCCGTGGCGGCCATGAACTCCTCCAGATCCATGGGCCCCATCCTGAGCATGTTCGCGCTCCCCACGGGGAAGGACGCGCCGTCCCGGCTGACCGATGCCCCGAGCATGCTCCCCGTGGCCATCAGGTGGTATCCGGGCGCGTTCTCGCGGAAGTATTTCAGCGAGGTCAGCGCGCGGGGGCACGCCTGCACCTCGTCGAAGACTATGAGCGTGCCTTCTTCCACGATGTCGGACCCGGACAGGGCGGAGAGCGACCTGACTATCCTGTGCGGGTCCAGGTCCCCGTCGAACACTCTGTGGAGCCTGTCGCTGAACTCGAAGTTGAAGTACGCCACGTTCGCATAGGATTCGCGGCCGAAGCTCAGCGCGGAATGGGTCTTACCCACCTGCCTCGCGCCGCAGAGCAAGAGCGGCTTGCGATCCGGGGCCTTCTTCCATTCGAGAAGCTTCGCGGCTATCTTTCGCTCCATAAGGTGTAATTATAACACGAAATATAAATTTATTTTGTGTTATTTTAACACGTTATCGAAGCCATATCCTCATATCGGATGGCTTCCCGGACAAAGCGCCTCCGCATCGCGGCGCATCGAGGGGAGCCTGCCCGGCGTCGCGAGAAAAACGAAAAACGGTAAGAGGGGCCCGCCGGAGCGGGCCCCGTTCGGGTCACTGGCTCAGGGTGCAGAGCGCGTCGACCGCCCAGCAGCCCTCGCCGCTCTTGCCGACGATGACCGGGTTGATCTCCAGCTCGCATATCTCGGGGTTCTCGACGGCGGCGCAGACGATCCTGCGGATCATCTCCTTGACCGCGCCTATGTCCGCCGGGGGCAGGCCCCTCGCGCCCGCCAGCAGCTTGTACGCCTTCGTGGACGTTATCATCGCGTCCAGCTGCTGCTCGGTCATGGGGACGTGCGCCTGGGAGATCTCGCCCATGATCTCCACGTATATCCCGCCCAGGCCGAAGGACACCACGGGCCCGAACTGCTTGTCGCGGATCATGGAGAGTATGACCTCCTGGCCGAACACCATCTGCTGTATGGAGACCCCGTCCAGCCTCGCGGACGGCTTCGCGGCCTTGCAGGAGGCCATGATCTTCTCGTACGCCTCCCTCGCCGCGTCCGGGCCCTTGACCCCGACGACGACCCCGCCGACGTCGGTCTTGTGCGCTATGTCCGGGGACAGGATCTTCATGACCACGGGGTACCCGATCCGGTCGCACTCCCTGACCGCCTCGTCCGCGCTCCTCACCGTCGCCTCCCCGGGGACGGACACGCCGTACGCGGCGAATATGCGCTTGCCCTCGGCCTCCGAGAGCGCCTTCCTGCCCTCGGCGATAGCGGCGTCTATGATCTTCTTGGACTCCGCCCTGCCCCCGCCGGAGGCCTCCGGGGCCTTCATCGGGTCGCGGGGCGCGTCCTTCTTCACCGTGTACTTCCTCAGGATGGAGAGCGCGCGGACCGCCCTGTCCGGGGTCGGGTAGCACGGGATCCTGCCCTCCCTCAGTATGTCGTTGGCGCGGTCGCACTTGTCGCCTCCCGCGAAGCAGCACGTGGTCGGGATCGGGATCTCGTCCCTCATCTCGACGATGATGCAGGCTATGGCCTCCAGGTCCGCCGTGTCCAGGGGGGAGCCCATTATGACCAGCCCCCCGACGGACGCGTCCTTTATGACCGCCTTTATGGCGCTCCGGAAGTGCTCCGCCTTGGCATCGCCCCTTATGTCTATGGGGTTGGTGAGCCCGGCGACGTTGGGGAGCGCCCTCTTGATCTCATCTATGGTCTCGGGCGCGAGCTTGGCCGCCTCTATGTACGGGGCGGCGAACGCCGCGTCCGCGCTCATGACCCCGAGCCCGCCGGCGTTGGTTATGATGGCGATCCCGTCCTTCTTCATCGGGCTGCACGTGCTGAACACGGCGAGCGCGTCGAAGAGCTCGTCGGCGTCCATCGCCCTGTGTATGTTGAGCTTGTCGAAGACGACGCTGTTGACCGCGTCGGAGCCCGCCAGGGACCCCGTGTGCGACGACGCCGCGGCGGAGCCCGCCTCCGTCTTGCCGGACTTGAACACCACCATGGGCTTCTTCACGGGCATGTTCTCCACGGCCTCGACCAGCTTCGCGCCGTTGGATATGCCCTCGCAGTACATCCCTATGACCTTGGTGTCGGGGTCCTCGGACAGGAACGGGATCAGGTCTCCCTCGTCCACGTCGCTCTTGTTCCCGAACGTCACGAACTTGGAGTTGCCCAGCTTGGTCGACTTGGACCAGTCCAGTATGGACGACCCCAGCGCGCCGGACTGGGACAGGATGGCTATGTTGCCCGCGGGCGGGACTATGTGCGTGAACGTGACGTTCACGCCATCCCTTATGTTCATGTTGCCGAAGCAGTTGGGGCCGATGATCCTCACGCCGCACCTCTTGGCGGCCTCCAGGAGCCTCTTCTCCAGCTCGGCGCCCTCCGGGCTCTCCTCCCTGAACCCCGCGGTGAGGATGGACGCGCACTTCACGCCCGCCTTGCCGAGGTTCTCTATCTCGTTCACCACCAGCGTGTTCTTCACGGCGATCACCGCGAGGTCCACGGGCTCGCCGATGTCCGTCACCGACGCGTACGCCTTGAGGCCCTGTATGACCCCTCCCTTGGGGTTCACCGGGTACAGGCCCCCTTTGAAACCCGCGTCTATCATGTTCTTCAGGAGCATTCCGCCCAGCTTGGTCTCGTCAGCCGACGCGCCTATTATAGCCACCGACTTCGGGCTAAGGAAACTTTTCATGGCGCATCGTATCAAAATCACATTAATAAGCATATCTCCGAAAAACGTAGAAAAACAGAAGATATCGCTTAAAAAATACGAAAATCGCAGAAAATAGGCTAAAAAACAAAGGATTACGTTGATTTCGACGATAAATATACAGTTTTTGCCATATATTGCGATTTCATACATCCGATTACGTCGATCGACGTAATTGATCTTTCGCGGGGACGGAGGGGGGCTCCGGGGGGCAAAGGCGCCGGAAAGAGGGGGAGAGGAGGCTGTTTTTGCTAAATTGATAAGATGTGAATTGACAAAAGCTCCATCGAATGCATTGGTTTATAAATCGAAGGGCGACATGAGAGGGTTACGGTCAGGAAGAACGCGCCTCAAGGGGGACTATATGCGTCTGATGACGCGGCGGCGCCCCCTGCGAGCGGGCTTTTTCTGAGACGGCGGGCCGGGGGGCCTGGCGGATCGGGGGCGGCGCGAGCCGCGGCCGATCGCGGGGGGGGGGAGCGGCGCGGCGCGCCGCGCAGGCGAGGGGCTTCGCCCCGAGCCCGGATACTAGGTGAAGAAGATGAAACTCATACCGATAATGGCAGTCCTCTGCCTGGCGGTCCCCCTGGCCCTCTTCGCGGCCTGCGGCGGGTTCTCGCAGGCGGCGGGCGCGGATGCGACCGTGGTCGAAGACAAGGACAGCGTGGCTGACCTCAAGTCCGCCATCGAGAATGCGAATGCAGATTCGAGGTTCGTGCTGACCGACGCGTTCGCGGCGGACATGCTCGCTAGCGGCGTCGCGATCGTGGACGCGTCCATAGACGTGGACGTCGTCATAGACGGGTCCGGCGTGGCCGACCTGGTCGCCAAGACTGGGCACGCCCACTTCGATGTGCACAACGGCGGGACGGGCAAGATAACGTTCAGTGGCCTCACCCTCACGGGAGGGGGCGCCGCCTACACCGGCGGGATCGTCCTCAGAGGGGGCGACTACGCCTTCGTGGATTGCAAGATCTCGGGGCTGAAGAAGACCGCGGTGGACATGACCGGGAGCGACAACAGCACGTACTTCAAAAACTGCACCTTCGACGGCAACTCGTCCAGGGCGATATTCGTATCATCCGGGAGCCCGGCGTACAAGGCCAGGCACGTGGTGGAATACTGCTACTTCTACAACAACTCGCTCTCCAACTCGGCCGCGAACCGCCACGCCCAGGGAGGCGCCATAGGGAACAGCGGCAGCCTGGGCAACGCCGAGGTGCAGATATCCCACAGCGTGTTCAACAACAACAAGGTCATTGGCACGCTGACCGGCTCCGGCGAGAACAACAACGTCGACGGGGGGGCCGTAGCCCTGGTCAACGATAGCGCGGACGTGACCGAGGTGAAGATATGGGACTGCTACTTCGAGGACAACTTCGCCCAGGACGACGGGGGAGCCATACTAATCCTCGGGAGATACAACGCGGTCTGCATGAAGTCCAGCATATGGAACTGCACCTTCATAGGGAACACCGCCGCTGGAGCGTATTACTTCAGATCTATGGGGCTTATTACGTATGGCCTCACGAATGGATCCGGTGGAGCGATATCGTATTACGGGCTCACTGAATCCGAAATCGCGCACTGCACATTCTACAACAACGGCATAACAGGCACCCCCCTCCCAGGCAATCCAGGCACCAACGTGGGTAACGTGGGCGGAGGCGGAGCCATAGGAGTGGACACTGACGACAGCGTCACAGATCCGGCTAATCTTCCGCCATGCCCGGTGTTGAGCAACAACATATTCGTCGGCAACTTTGTCAAGAAAAACATCTATTATATGGATTCCGCCCTGAAAAATACGATAGAGTCGATGACGAATGGGAAATTGAACCTAACCCCGTACACGGGCAACGTGTTCGTGATGACTGGCGCAGATTCCGACAGGCAGAACCCCGCCACCATCGAGAGGCCGTTCACCAACAACGGGAACATCGGATACGATAACGGCAATGACCGCTACAACTATGAGAACAGAAACTCAGTCTCGTTTTTATCTTATGTTCTAACGAGGTTCCAGGACGACCTCGGCACATGCGACACCGACGGGATCACAGTTGCGAACGTGTTCGCCGAGCTCAGCGGCGGCGTCCCCGTGAAGAAAACCTGCGTCGATGGCGCCGCCGGGCGCGCGGACACCCGCGCCGAGAGGCAGTGCCTCGTGCCCAGCCCGACCTCAGACGAGCTCTACCGCGACGGCTCCGGGCCGTACTACGTCGCGAACGTCGGCAGGGACACCAACGGCTTCACCCGCGACCACTACCCGAGCGCGGGCGCGGTCGAGATCTACTGGACCAAGTTCGTCCCCGACAGCGCGGCCAGCGGCCAGTTCGGGCTCTGGTCCTCCGTCGTCCCTACGGCGATACCCAACCCGAGCGACCCGTCCAACCCGTACCTGGTGATCAAGAGCCTGAACTTCGCGTCCAACAACGCGTATTACATCATAACCTCCACCGGCCTCCCGGGGTCCCCGTCCGGGAACATAGTCGCTATGCCCAGGTCGGCCCTGGACCACACCGACCCCGGCGACTACGGCTTCGCCGGCTGGCGCGGGAGCCAGCCCGAGAACCCGTCCGACCCCGCGACGAACTGGACGTACCCCCTGTACCAGCCCGGCGACTCCGTCACGTCCGTTAAGCAGACGCTCACGGGCGAGTGGTCCAGAAGCGGGTTCCGCGTGGACTTCGACCTCAACACCGGCGCGTCCGACGACTTCTACAGGTCGCAGGAGCCGGGCCGGGAGGCGCCCAGGACGCACGTCCCCAGAGGGTCGGCCATAGCCGCCCCCCTGGATCCCGTCCGCGACGGGTACGTGTTCCTCGGATGGTTCTCCGACAGGGGCGCGACTGCGCCCTGGGACTTCGCCATCGACACGGTGTCCGCGGACATCGTCCTCTACGCCTCGTGGAGGGTCGCGCCCGCGATCTCCGAGACCGGGAAGACGTTCACCGTCACGGGCGGCTGCGACGAGGGCTCCGCGATATCCCCCGAGGGCAGCGTGGCCGTGGCGGAGGGCGGGAGCGCCAGGTTCGAGTTCTCCGCCAAGAGCGGGCACTACCTGTCCGAGGTGCTGATCGACGGGGTCCCGTCCCAGTCGGCGGCCGCCGCCGGGTTCTACGTGTTCGAGAGGGTGTCCGGCAACCACACCATCTTCGTGAAGAGCCTCCCGTACGGCGGGGCCGAGGATGCGCCGCACATGATTATCGCCACCTGCGATCCGGGAGCGACGATCGATCCCTACGGCGCGATCCGCGTCGCCCACGGGGCGGACGCGAGGTTCTCCTTCGGCGCGAAGCCGGGGTTCTCCGTGATATACGTCGAGGTCGACGGGGAGCGCATCCCCCACGAGCAGGCGATGTCGGGCTCGTACGAGTTCTCCAACGTCTCGTCCAACCACGATATCCGCGTCGCTACAGACTACGCCGCGCCCGCCGGGAGCGGGGGCTCGGGCGGGAAGTGGAGCCCGATCAACCTGATCTGCGCCATCCTGGCCCTCGCGGCCGGGTTCCTGGCGGCCGCCTTCGGAGGGAGGCGCCGCGGCGGCTCGGAGAAGGGCTCCAAGGCGTCCGTCGCGCTCAGGGCCCTCGCCCTGGCCATCGGGATCTTGTCCATCGCGGTCTTCTTCGCGACGGAGGACATGTCGCTGGCGGCGGCGGCCTCGGACGAGTGGACGCTGCCCATGGCGGCCCTGATGGCCGCGGCGGTCGCCGCGTCCCTGGGGAGCTTCTCCTCCGGAGAGAGGAGGGGCTGACCCCGCCCCGAGGGAGGGGGGTCTCCCCCCCCCCTCGAAAAACCGCTTCCCCCTTCTTTCCCCCGCCCCGCCCCGCTCTCCCCGCCTCTCCTCATCCTCTCCCACGGGCCCGCCCGCCGCAGGCACGGATATATACCCGCACCGCGTGGAGAGGCCCGCCGAGCCGGCGTATGGGCGCGATCCGTGAACGCCATGTGCACGGAGCGGCTTCCAGCGGCCCCGTCCCTATAAACTAGGGCCCTCGCGGGAGATGCGGCGCGTCGCCGCGGCTGTGACCGGGAGACAACGCGGGGCCCGACACGAGCTCCGGGCGTCAGTCAGTGCCCCGAGGCCGGCGTAACGCCGGGCCGTGACAGGGCGTGTTAGCGCCCGGAGACACCCTTTCCGTCAGAGGTGCATGCAGAGCCTCTTCAGCCACTCCTCCGCGTCCGCCTTCCTCGGGTACCTGGACTCCATCTCCGCGAACCTCTCCCCGTGCCTCTTCAGCGACGGGTCGAACCCCATGGCGATGTGGCAGAGCTCGTGGTACAGGCAGAAGTCCAGGACGTACTCCGGGATCATGTCCGAGTCCAGCGCGTTGGATATGCTGACCACCTTCATGAGCACAGAGCAGTGCCCCACCTTGCGCGCGCTGGACTCCCGCGTCCACGAGAGGTGGACGGACGGGTCCGCCTCCGCCAGCCCGAGGCCCTCCAGCCTCTCCAGCGACTCGGACAGGCTCCTCTTGTCCCCCACGGGGGACCTGGTCAGGTTCCTGCTCCGGCGCAGGTACACCGGCTGCTTCGACTCCGCGAACGAGGGCGCCGTTATCCAGTCCGTCATCGCCTTCGGGTAGCTGAGGCTGTCGTCCTCCCCGGCTATGCGGGCGAACAGGCTGTCCGCCATGCCCTCCAGCACCGGCGCGGGCGCGTCCGCCAGATAGTCGGAGACCTTGAACTCCGCCCACCTGTAGGACCTCTGCCACCTGACCTTCAGCTCCTTGAAGGCGACGAACTCCGCCTCCGTCCTCTCGAACCCGCGCCTCTCCCCCGCGCCCCTGAAGGCGCGGCAGAGGAGGTCCCCGGGGTATTCGCTAGCTATGCCCTGTCCGCAGGCGACCGCGCCCGCGCACCCTTGCGTATCTTCCGTTTCCATCTGTGCATTCCCCTGCGGCGAAGGCCGCACGGAGCATGCAAAAACGCACCTGTTGATAAGGGGGGATGACAACAGTTAGCTACGTAGCATCCCCGCGTGGCGCCCCGGGGGCCGCCCGCGGGAAAGATTGTTAAGCCGCTCGCCGATGCGCCCGCCATGCAGGAAAAGCCCGAGGAGAGGGAGATAGCCGACAAGATACTGAAGTCCATAGAGGAGGCGTACGGGTTCGTGCCGCTGGTGAACAAGGTGCTGTCCGCGAGGCCGGACAAGTTCATACCGGCCGCCAACTTCGGCAAGGCGGTCATGGAGGGGCGCGGCGACCTGGACCAGAAGACCAGGTACCTGGCCGCGGTCGCCGCCGCCAGCGCGCTGGGGGGGCAGCACTGCACCAGGGTGCAGATGGCGCACGCCGCGAAGGCGGGGGCCACGGCGGACGAGATCCTGGAGACCATGCTCATAGGCACGTACATCGCCATGACCCGCGCCCAGTCCTACGCGTTCAGGGAGTACGAGGAGATGTTCGGGAAGAGGGAGTGAGGCGGATCCCGCCCGCGCGCGGATCCAAGTCGATTATTTATATTGAGTACACATTGGGAAAGGCGATAAAAATGGTAAAGATCACACCGGACGCAGAGAAATTCATAATGGACCTCCTGGACAAGAACCAGAAGAAGGGCCACGGCATCAAGGTCTACCTTTCGGGCTTCGCGTGCTCCGGCCCGCAGTTCGGGATGTCCTTCCAGGACGGCGCCAAGGACGGCGACTGCGTGGACAAGACCGCCTCCGGGTTCGAGATGTACTACGACTCGGAGACCGAGAAGGCGCTAAAGGACTGCGTCATAGAGTTCATAGACGACCCCAACTTCGGGACCGGGCTGTCGATACGCAACCCCGACTTCGGCGGCGGATGCTCCTCCTGCGGCGGCGGCTGCCACTGACTCCCGGGAGGGTCGCCTGAGCCCCATGGGCTTCATATCTCACCCCAGGATAGCCCCGGGGAGGGTCGAGGAGAGGAGGTACCAGGTCGACCTCGCCAAGGGGTGCCTGGGAGCCAGCACGCTCCTGGTCCTGCCCACGGGGCTGGGCAAGACCATAGTCGCGCTGTACGTCGCTGCCGCGGTCCTGGAGCGGGGGGGCAAGGTCCTCCTGCTGGCCCCCACCAAGCCGCTGGTCGACCAGCACTCGGCCGTGTTCTCCGGCCTCCTGTCCGGGTCGTCGGTGGGGGTCGCCAACGGGAGCATGAGCCCGAAGGCCCGGAAGGCGGTCGTCGCCTCCAGCGACCTGGTGGTGTCCACCCCCCAGTCGGTGGCCAACGACCTGGAGAACGGCGTCTACGGCCTGGGCGGGTTCGGCCTGGTCATCTACGACGAGGCGCACAGGGGGGTCGGCAACTACGCCTACGTGACCGTCGCCAGGCACTGCGGGGGGATCCTCTCCCTCGGCCTCACCGCGTCCCCCGGGAGCGACATCTCCAAGGTGGAGGAGGTCTGCAGGAACCTGTCCCTGGAGAGGATAGACGTCAGGTCCGAGTGCGACCCCGACGTGTCCCCGTACGTGCACGACACCTACGTCAACAGGGTCTTCGTCAACATGCCGCGGGAGATCCTGGACATAATCGATCCGCTGAGGAGGCTCCTGGGCTCGTACTTCGAGGAGCTCAAGAGGCTCCGCCTGGCCCAGCCGGGCTGGCCCGTGTCCACCACGCACATGCTGTCCGTGGGCGACTCCCTCCGCCGGCGCATGGGGCGCGGGGAGAGGAGCGCGACCGTGTTCCGCGGCCTCGCCGTGCAGGCGGCCTGCATGAAGATACTCCACGCGATCGGCCTGGCCGAGACCCAGGGGGTCTCCCAGCTGCGCGCCTACATGAGGAAGCTCAACGAGGAGGCGGAGGGCGGCGGGAGCAAGGGGGGGAGGGAGCTCGTGACCAGCAGGGAGTACCTGGAGGCCTGGAGGCTGGCGTCGGAGACGCGGGCGGAGCATCCCAAGATATCCAAGATAATGAGCCTGGTCAGCCGCATACTCTCCGACGACCCGTCCTCTAAAGTCATGGTGTTCACGCAGTACCGCGACACCTGCGACATGCTGGCGGGAAAGCTCTCCGCCATAGGGGGGGCCAGGGTGGGGAAGCTGATAGGGCAGTCCCGCGGGGGGCTCAAGCAGAGGGAGCAGATAGGCATGCTGGACAGCTTCCGCTCCGGGGAGCTGAACGTGATCGTGGCCACGTCCGTGGGCGAGGAGGGGCTGGACATAACCAGCACCAACGCCGTGATCTTCTACGAGCCCGTGCCGTCCGAGATAAGGACCATCCAGAGGAGGGGGCGCACCGGCAGGAAGAACGACGGCGAGGTCTACGTCCTGATAGCCCGCGGGACGGTGGACGAGGTCTTCGACAGCTCGAGCGGGAAGAAGGAGGACCTGATGCGCTCCAGGCTGGAGAGGCTCAACGCGGACCTGGCGGGATCGGGGGCCCGCATCGCCCGCGGGCAGACGGACCTCGGATCCTTCGGATAATTATTAACGCGCCCCCGGCATTCGGGCGTCATGCTCTTCTCAGAACTGGCGAACACGTTCGACCGCCTGGAGCGCACCGGCGGGCGCCTGGAGATGACGGCGATCCTGGCGGACTTCTTCAGGGGGGCGGACCCCTCCGGCCTCCGCGACTCCGTCTACCTCTCCCAGGGCAGGCTCCACCCGGAGTACTTCCCCCAGGAGCTCGGGATGGCGGACAAGCTGGTCCTGAGATCGATATCCATGGCCGCCGCGAAGCCCTACGACGAGGTCGAGCGCGAGTGGGTCAGGGCCGGGGACCCCGGCACCGTGGCGGAGTCCCTCATAAAGGGCGGCGGGCAGACCACCCTGTTCTCCGAGCCTCTCACCCTCGGCAGGGTCATGTCGGGCCTGGGCGAGATAGAGATGGCCGAGGGCAAGGACTCCCAGGACAGGAAGATGAAGAAGCTGTTCCTCCTGCTGAGGGACGCCGGGCCGGCGGAATCGAAGTACCTGTGCAGGATAGTCACGGGGCGGATGAGGGTGGGGGCGGGCGCCATGACGGTGCTGGAGGCCCTCGCCGAGGCGTTCTCGTCGAAGGAGGCGAGGGCGGACGTGGAGCGGGCGTACAACATAACCTGCGACATGGGCCTGGTGGCGGAGACCATCGCCTCGGGGGGGATAGAGGCGGTCCGCGCCATGCGCGTCTCCGTCGGGAGCCCCATCAAGGTCATGCTGGCGGAGCGCCTGCCGTCCGTGGGGCAGATCGTGGAGAGGATGGGCGGGAGGTGCGCCATGGAGTACAAGTACGACGGCATACGCGTCCAGGCCCATATCGGCAGGGAGGTGAAGCTGTACTCCAGGAGGCTGGAGGACCTGACGCCCAACTTCCCGGACGTCGCCGAGGAGCTCAGGAGGGCCTGCCTGGCGAAGGAGGCCATAGTGGAGGGCGAGTGCGTGGCCGTGGACGGGAGCGGGGCGATGCTCCCGTTCCAGACCGTCACCCACCGCAGGAAGAAGCACGGGATGGACAAGGCGGTGGAGGACTACCCCGTGAGGATGTTCATGTTCGACATGCTGTACAGGGACGGGGAGGACCTGACGGTCCGCCCCCTGCCGGAGCGCAGGGCCGCCCTGGAGGGCGCGTTCGGCCCCTCCGACAAGGTCGGGCTGACCTCCATGGAGATCGTGGAGGACGCGGCCGCGGGCGAGAGGTTCTTCTCCACCGCCCTGGCCGCGAGGTGCGAGGGCGTGATGGCCAAGTCCCTGAAGCCCGAATCGGTCTACCGCGCCGGGTCCAGGGGCTTCCTCTGGATAAAATACAAGAAAGATTACGAGGAGGCGCTGAGCGACACCTTCGACCTGGCGGTGGTCGGCGCGTTCTACGGCATGGGGAAGCGCGCCGGGAAGTACGGCGCGCTGCTGATGGCGGCGTACGACCACGAGGCGGGGAGGTACTGCACCGTGTGCAAGCTCGGGACGGGGTTCGACGACTCCTTCCTGGACGGCCTGCCCTCGATGATGGAGGGGCACGCGTCCCGCGAGAAGCCGCACGACGTGGACGCGCAGATGGAGCCGGACGCGTGGTTCGTGCCGGCGGTGGTCCTGGAGGTGACCGCGGCGGAGATAAGCCTGAGCCCCATCCACACGGCGGCCTCGTCCTCCCTCGGCGGGGGCGGGCTCGGCCTGAGGTTCCCGAGGTTCACCGGCCGCGTGCGCGACGACAAGGGGCCGGAGCAGTGCACCACCGCCGCCGAGATCCTCGAGATGTACGAGGAGCGGGGCGGCGGGGCCTGACCCTCAGCTCCCCTTTTCCTTCTTGGGGAAGAGGGTCATCTTCCTGGGCGGCCTGCCCTCGGGTGGCTTGAACAGGACGAACGAGACCGCGGCCGTGGCGGCGAAGACCCCCAGTATGGCCCAGACCACCCACATGTCGAACACGCCGTCGTCGCTCTTCACCGCCCCCGGGATCTTCTCGAACTCCGCCACGTACTCCGTCCTGGGCGCGTGGACCGGGACCATCCTGACGGGGTTCCTGTCGCCGTCGGACCACTTCACGAACCTGTACCCGTCGCGGGGCGTCGCATCGATTATGACGCTGGCGCCGTCCTCGAACGCGCCTCCCCCGATCAGGTAGTTGCCGGCGTACTCGGCCCTGACCGTGCCCCCGACCCCGTCCTTCACCATGAGGACGAGGTCCGCCATGACGATCTGCTCGAACACGGCGGTGTAGGTCACGGAGGCGGTGCCGTCGGAGGGGACCCTTATGGTCCTCTCGGGGCTCGTCTCCAGGGGGTTGTCCTCCCAGTGGAGGAACTCGTAGCCCTGGCTGGCCCTCACCTCTATGGTCGCGTAGGACCCCGCCGGGAAGGCGGCGTTGCCCTTGCCGACGATCACGCCCCCAGACCCGTCGGGAGTCACGCGGACGATCACCGAGACGAGGTCGCCCTGGGCCGCGAGGGCCTCCGCGCGCGCCTCGCTCGGAGGCGATCCGCCGAGATCCGGCGCGTGCGCCGGCGACGCCGCGGCCGTCAAGAAGACGGACAGGGCGACGATTGACAAGAATGCGACTGTAAGCTTCATTTTCCCGCCCAAACCCCCTTTATTTGGATGAATATGTCTGTGCATATCGCTGATATATAAGATATGCAGTCCTTAGGATATTAACTTATCCTCATTTTTTACACCGGTCGCGGGACCGCGTCCGCCTCCGATCGCCCCCGGCCCCGGTTTCACCCGCGTTTCATCCCCGAAACGTTTAAAATCGGGACCGCGTTGGCGCACCCATGATGACTTATGTTGCTGAGCAGAGCGGCGACTCCCTCACCCTCGGGTTCAAGGACGCCAACCTCCCGCTCATCGATTCCCTTGTCCAGGTGCTGAACGGCGACTCCGCCGTGAGCGTCGCGAGGATAGTGGATTCGCACCCCGAGCTCTGCGACCTGACGCTGCACGTGCGGGTCAAGAGCGGAGAGCCCATGGACGCGGTCAAGAGGGCCTCGCGGGAGATAGCGGAGTATTTTTCATCCAACTCGATATGACCGGACTCCGCAGATGCTCCACCGGCGAGGCGGGCGTCGGGATGCTCTACTACCTGAGCCCGTCCGACGGCACCGGGGGCAGGCTGAAGACCGACCCCGAGGACTTCGTCGTCGACGAGATCTCCGACATGCCCGAGCCGAAGGAGGGCGGCAGGTTCGTCATAGCCAAGGTCACCAGCAGGAACTGGGAGACCAACAGGCTCATCAGGATCATGTCCCGGGAGCTGGGGATCTCCAGGGAGAGGATAGGCTTCGCCGGGACCAAGGACAAGCGCGGGGTCACCAGCCAGCTCATGTCCTTCGAATGCCGCATGGAGGACATGTCCCGCATAGGTCTGAAGGACGTGGAGGTTTCCGGCGCGTACCTCGGCAAGCGGCGCATACAGATAGGGGACCTCAAGGGCAACTCGTTCAAGATACGCGTCAGGGGCTGCGAGATGCCCCGGGGCGAGATCTCCGGCGCCCTGGACGCGGCCGCCGCCGCGGTGGCCGAGGCGGGCGGGTTCATCAACTACTTCGGGGTCCAGAGGTTCGGGGCGATCCGCCCGGTCACGCACAAGGTGGGCGAGCTGCTGGTGCGCGGGGACGTGGAAGGGGCCGTGAGGGCGTATCTGTCCCAGCCGTCCGGCTTCGAGGGCGAGGAGGTCGCGGCCGCCAGGAGCGGCCTCTCGTCCGGGAGCGACTGGGGGGAGATGGGCGCGGCCATGCCGGACCGGATGTCCTTCGAGAAGACCATGGTCATGCACCTGGCGGAGAGCCCGGGGGACTGGGCGGGGGCGATATCCATGCTCCCCAAGAACCTGCAGATGATGTTCGTGCACGCCTATCAGTCCTACCTGTTCAACCTGATGGTGAGCGAGCGCCTCGCCCGCGGGCTCCCGCTGGGCATGCCCGTCGAGGGCGACTTCATGGTCCCCCTGGACGCGGACGGCGTGCCCATGCACGAGAGCCCCGTGACGGTCGGCGCGAGGAACCTGGACCTGGCCGCCCGGCAGGCGAAGTCCGGGAGGGCGCTGGTGGCGATACCCCTGTTCGGGAGCGAGAGCGCCCCGTCGGAGGGCGAGATGGGCGAGATCGAGAGGGCGGTGCTGGAGGCGGAGGGCGTGTCCGCGAGCGACTTCATAATCCCCGGCCTCCCCAACTGCTGCTCCAAGGGCAGCTTCAGGGAGATACTCTCCCCCGTGAGGGGGCTCTCCCACAAGATGGACGGCGACGGCTACGAGGTCTCCTTCTCCCTGCCCAAGGGCAACTACGCCACGTGCCTCATGAGGGAGTTCATGAAGTCCGAGATGAGCTGCTATTGACGAGGGGGCCGTCGCGCTCCTCCCTCGCGCCGTAGACCCCTACGCGGGACTTCTTGGATATCTCCGCCACGGACCCCTGCCCGCGCCTGCCGCCGCGGGCGTCCATGGTCATGACCTTGTATATGTACGCCACCAGCTCCTTGGCCTCGTCCGCGTCCTTGGCCCCCCCGGCCACGAACGCGCACGGGAGCGGCGCGACGGGGTCGGAATCGGGGTCGAAGCCCCCCCTGGAGACGGCGTTCATGGACAGCTTCTCCATCCTCTCGAACTCGGGCGACCCGGGGACCACGTCCCCGTACTCCTTTATGTCCGACAGGTACTCCAGCACCGCCGCGGCGGTGTCGCCGTCTATGTCGAGGGACTGCATCAGGTCCCCGTCGGTCAGCGGCGACCTGGAGACGTATGCGCGCCTCAGCGCCCTCTCCGACTGGCGCTTTATCTGATCCGTCGCCTTCTTGCGCGGCTTCACCGCCGTCGCCAGCTCCCGCGCCTCCTCCCTGCCGAGGTCGGAATAGATGCGGTCCGCCTCGTCCACGTCCCCGGACGCGGCCAGCGCGTCGGCCAGCTCCCTCCGGACCAGCGAGCTGTCGGGCCGGGCGGCGAGTATGCGCCTGCACGCGTCCGCCGCGCCCCGCGGGTCCCTGAAGCGGAAGCAGAGCTCCTTCTTCAGCGTGAGCAGGGGCATGGACCCGGGGTCCCTGGACAGCGCCTCGTCCGCCAGGGCGAGGGCCTCCCTCCCCATGTCCGCGGCCGCGAGGGACCCGATGGCCTCCTCGGCGGCCTCCTCCGCCGATCCCTGCGGGGAGCGGCGGATCATGTCCCGCGACAGGGAGTACGCCAGCTCGCGGTCCCCCGCCATGACGGCTATGCCCATGCGGATGCGGGCCGCGCCCATGCTCCCGGGGTCCGTCGCCATGGACATCTCCGCCAGGCACGCCGCCTCCGACAGCCTGCCGAGGCCGGCGAATATCGCCGCCTTGCGGGCCAGGGCGTAGGCCGACCCGGGGCTCAGCTCTATGGCCCGGTTCAGGGAATCCACCGCCGCCGCCATCCTCCCCCTCTTCTCCTGGACGGCCGCCCTCGATATCCAGTACGCCGGCTCGTTCATGTCCAGCAGGACGGCCTTGTTGAACGCCTCCTCCGCCGCCTCCAGGTCCCCGCCCGCCTCGTCCGCCATCCCTTTGGAGTGCCAGAGGACGGCGGATTCGGGGTCCAGCGACGCCGCCGACGCGAACGACGCGGAGGCCTTGCGGTACTCCCCCATGGCGTACTCCGCGTTGCCCCTGAGCCTCCTGACCATGGCCAGGCCGCCGAACTCCCTCTCCTTCTCCGCGCACAGGCGGGCGGCGTCCGCGTGCCTCCCGTCCGCCACCAGCGAAGACAGAACGTTTATGAAGTTGTCCGCCCGCCCGTCCTCCGCCAGCATGTCCCTGTATTCCGAATACGGGGCGTCCGCCCCCTTGGAGGACAGGGCCGCCCTGGACACCGCGTTCATGGCCTCCTCGTTGGACGGGTCCCTCTCCAGTATCTCGCGGCTGAGCCTCACCGCCTCCTCCTGCCTCCCGGAGGCGGCGGCTATGTCCCTCATCAGGATCAGCGCGTCCATGTTCCCGGGGTCCGCCTTGGCGGCCCGGTCCAGCTCCTTCTCCGCCTTGTCGATCCTGCCCGTCTTGAAGAGCGCCTTCGCCTTCTGTATCCTGCAGCCCACGTCCCGCGGGTTGCGGTCGGATCCCTCCGTTATGGTCTCCAGGGCGGCGGCCGCGTTCCCCCTGGCGAGATCCATCTCCGACTTGAGGACGTACGCGCCGGGCTCGTCAGGGTACGATTCCAGTATGCGCCCGACTATCTCCGCCGCCTCGGCGTACCTGGACATGGACATCAGCGCCTTGGCCCCGGCGTAGTGCTCCTCTAGGAGCGCGTGCTCCCCGTCCAGGAGCTCCAGGATCGCGGCGGCGGCCTCGTCCCTCATGCCCATGGCCGAATACGCCTGCGCCAGCCCGTTGAGGACCATGGGGGACGACGGGTCCAGCTTCTCCGCCTCCAGGTACAGGGACAGCGCCTTCTCGCGGCCGCCCCCCATGAGATGGGAGCGGGCGGTCTCGCAGATGATGTATGTGCAGTTGCTGCTCTTGGACATCAGCAGCCCGTACATCCGCTGGGCCGAGTGCCAGTCGCTCTCGTCCATGGACATGCGCGCCGACGCCAGGACGTACTCCGGGTTCCTCTTCCCGTGCTCCTCCGAAGCGATCATGGCCGCGGTGGCCCTGTCCCTCCTGCCCCCGTGCCAGTCGCGGTATATCTCGTACAGGGATTCCGCCGGCGACGCGCGCCCGCTCTCCCCGCACGGGACGGGGTCCATGCCCCTGGCCAGGAGCTCTATGTTCCTGCGGTGCATCCACCCCTCGGACGGCTCCATCTGCTGTATGAGCTCGTAGAACATCGGGAACACGGGGTCGCTGCAGCGGGCCCTCATGAGCTCCCTCTTGGCCTTCTGCGATTCGCCCTCCGCCATGAGGATCCTGGCCTTGACGCAGCTGGAGAACGGGACGTCGCGGCCGGGCGGCGCCGAATCCAGCATCGCCCTGGCGCCCGCCTGGTCGCCGAGGTCCAGGAGCATCAGCGCGGCGGCGAGGGCGGGGGCGCAGTCCGAGGGCCTCGCCTTGGAGGCGAGCTGCGGGAGCAGGACCCTGAGGTCGGTGCTCTGCGCCGCGAGCAGCCCCCTCATGACCCTGACCAGGATGGAGGAGTGCACCGGCCCGTCGTGGCGGAGTATGTTGCCGGCGGCGTCGGAGAACGCCTCCCCCCTGCCCGGAGGGGCCCCGTCGGGGCCCAGCCTCTTCCACAGGCTGGCTTCGAACCTGCTCCGGAACACGGGCTTGTCGGCCATATGGGTCAATAGACCACTCAATAGATAAACATGACTCGCGCGGGGCGCCCCGGCGGCCGCGCCTCCGCGATCGGCTTGAAAGAAAGGAGGTAAGGGGTTTTTCCGAGACCGGGCCCCCGAGGAAGAGGGGGGGGTCAGATCGCGGCGAAGGCCCGGTCCAAGTCCGCTATTATGTCCCTTATGTTCTCCAGGCCTATGGACAGGCGGACGGTGCCGGGGTAGATGCGCTGCTCCTTCAGCTCCTCTGAGTTGAGCTGGGAGTGCGTGGTGGTCGCCGGGTGTATCACCAGGGACTTCGCGTCGGCGACGTTGGCCAGCTGCGAGAAGAGCTTGAGGGAGTCTATGAACTTCTTGGCCTCCTTCTCGCCGCCCTTGACGTCGAAGGTGAAGATCGATCCTGCCCCGTCGGGGTAGTAGCGCTCGTAGAGGGCGTGGGTCGCGTGGTCCTTCAGGGAGGGGTGGTTGACCTTGGACACCTTGGGGTGGCCGGACAGGTACTCCACCACCTTGAGGGCGTTCTCCACGTGGCGGTCCACGCGCAGGGAGAGGTCCTCGAGGCCCTGGAGCAGCGCGAACGCCGTGATGGGGGATATGGTGGAGCCGGTGTCCCTGAGCAGGACCGCCCTTATCCTGGTGACGAAGGCCGCGGGGCCGAGCGCCTTCCAGAAGCTCACGCCGTGGTAGCTCTCGTCCGGGTCCACTATCTGCGGGAACTTCCCGCTGGCCTCCCAGTCGAACTTCCCGCCCTCTATGATCAGCCCGCCGAGGACGACCCCGTGGCCCCCTATGAACTTGGTGGCGGACTCCACCACTATGTCCGCCCCGTGCTCTATGGGCCTGAAGAGGTACGGCGTGGCGAACGTGTTGTCCACGATCAGCGGGATCTTGCTCCTGTGCGCGACCGCGGCTATCTCGTCCACGTCCACCAGGTCGCTGTTCGGGTTGCCGAAAGTCTCTATGAGCACCGCCTTGGTGTTGCTCAGGATGGCCTTCTCGAAGTTCTTGGGGTCGCTGGGGTCCACGAAGGTGGTGCTTATCCCGAACCTGGAGAGGGTGTGCGTCAGGAGGTTGTACGTCCCGCCGTAGAGGTTGTTGGCCGCGACTATGTGGTCGCCGGCGGACGCCAGGTTCTGCACGGCGTACGTGATCGCCGCCGCCCCGGTGGCGACCGCCAGGGCCGCGGACCCGCCCTCGAGGGCGGCTATGCGGTCCTCCAGGGCGGACTGCGTGGAGTTGGTGAGGCGGCCGTATATGTTGCCGCCCTCTCTGAGCGCGAACCTGTCCGCCGCCTGTTTGGAGTCCTTGAACACGTAGGAGGTGGTGAGGTATATCGGCACCGCCCTCTCGTCGTTGGGCCCGGGGCTCTCCTGCCCCTTGTGTATCTGCAGCGTCTCGAAGCTCAGCCCGTCGGGGTTGTTGGGCCCCGTCGGTATGTTCTCCGCTTTACCGGAAGTCGCTGTGCCAGCCGTCTTGCGCTTTGGAATCAGACTCATTTTAATTCACCGTTCTGATCTCTGAGGATCACGAATATCTATCTTTATGAACGTATATATCAATGATTGATATATTTATTCGAATAGTAATAATATGGCTTGATTGACGGGAAAAATGGGTTAAAAATATGAATATTAGAATAAAAAAGACGTTTTTTCAAGTCATTCGAAGTCTGCGCGGTCGTCGCGCAGGATCTCGAACTTCACTCCCGCGGCCATGAGCATCCCGCTTATCTTCTCCGTGATGCCCGTCATGTCGGTGTTCTTGTTGTACGCCTTTATGTAGAACTCCTTGCGGTCCATCGGGAACACCAGCCTCAGCTTCCCCTTGCGGTTGTACCCCTCGGGCTTGCGGTTCCTCTCCAGGTCGGAGACGTTCAGATCGATGAACATCTGCATGATCTCGTCTTCGGACGGCGTCTGTTCGTCCGCTTCCAGGAAGGCGGAGAGTAGCTCCGGGAACACCGGGGCCAAGTCCTTGTAGTCGGACTTGCCCTTGAGGACGAAATGCACGCTGTAGACCTTCATGAGCCGGGGTATGTATGGCGTTTATTTAATCCATCGCCCGGGGCCGGAGTCCCCTTCTATATATAGAGATTCGGACATTAGCTGGGTCGTGAAGATCGCGCTAACGGTTGCAGGTTCGGATTCCATAGGGGGGGCGGGGATACAGGCCGACATAAAGGCCATGGCTTACGTCGGAGTGCACGCCGCGACTGTTCTGACGGCGGTCACCGCGCAGAACACGCGCAGGGTCGGCGGGATATTCCCCATGCCGGCGGAGGCCGTGAGGGCGCAGATAGACGCGGTCCTCTCGGACTGCGACGTGGGCGCCGTCAAGACGGGCATGCTGTACAGCCCGGAGATAGCGGGGGAGGTGGCGGACGCGTTCGAGGACCACGACATGCCCCTGATCGTGGACCCCGTCATGGTCGCCACGGTGGGGGACGCGCTGTCGGAGAACGGCCTGGCGGAGGCCCTGAAGCGCAGGCTCATGCCCGCGTGCGAGCTGGTCACCCCCAACCGCATGGAGGCGGAGGCCCTGGCGGGGATGGAGATACGGAGCGACAAGGACGCGAGGCTCGCCTGCGAGATCATCGGGAAGCACGGGTCGTCCGTCCTGCTGAAGGGGGGCCACATGGACACCAGGAACGTGACCGACTACCTGTACCTCTCGTCGGAGATCATAGTCATGAAGAACCCGCGCCTGGACAGCGCCGGCCACGGGAGCGGGTGCGCCCTGTCCGCGCTGATAGCCGCCCACATGGCGAAGGGCGCGGACATAGTGAACGCGGTGATGGAATCCAGGAGGATCATACAGGGCGCGATAGCCCTCCAGTACGCCGTGGGCGGGGGCGAGATGATAGTCAACACCATGAGCCGCGAGTGCGCGGACGGCGGGGTCCGCGACGGGGTCGCGGGGGACGTGGAGGCCGCCGCGGGGAGGATGATCGAGATCCTGCCCCACCGCCTGGCGCCCAAGGGAGGGGCGCACATAGCCTTCGCGAAGCCTGGCGCCGCCGGGGTGGCGGACGTCGCCTCGGCGACCGTGGCCGTCAGGGGCGGCGCGCTCAAGATGATCGGGCCGGTCGGGTTCGGGGCCGCGGAGGGCCTGTCCAAGGCGCTCCTGGACCTGGGCAGGTCGTACCCCGGGACGAGGTGCGCCATGGAGATCGCCATGTCCGACGACACCCTGGACCTCATGGAGGAGGTCGGGATGTCGGTCTCGGGCGCGAAAAAGAAGAGGGGCGGGTCCCGGAAGCGCGGGGACGCGCCCGACGCGGTGTTCGAGGACCGCGGGAAAGAGAGCAGGGTCAGGATCCTGGGGAAGGACCCGAGGGACGTGATCTCGAAGCTCGAGACCATAATAGACTGCTGAGGCCAGCCCCGACGGGGCCGGCGCCCGCGGCCCTCAGGTTTTTATGGTGACGATCTCGATCTCGAAGAAGAGGATCTGGTTGTACCTCTCCGCCACCGTCTTGTATGTGAACGACGAGGCGGACCCGCCCGATTCGGTCACGGACGTTATGTAGAATGACGGCCCGTCGAAGCTCACCTTGATCATCTGTATCTCCTTGACGGAGCCGGACTCCTTGACCACGGTGTACCCGGAGACGGACACCCTGTAGGCTATCTCGGTTCCGACCGAGGCCGCCGTGACCGTCACCTTGCCGTAGTCGCCGTCGGCCGCCGTGTAGCTCTGGCCCGCGACGGGCATGTTGTGCACCGTGACGGTGTCGTCGGCGGTGTTGTAGGACGCCCTGACGGGCCATCCGTACGGGGACTTGAGGTCCTCGCTGGGCAGCGCGGTCAGCTTGTAGCCGTAGAGCTTCTCGAACTGCGCCGAGGTGATCTTCTGCTCCGCCTTCACCGTTCCGAACACGCCCGACGCATACGCCGTCCCGACGGTGTCCGCCGAATTGTATCCCTGGCCGACCGGTATCTCTACGCGCACCTTGTCCCCGACCTTGTGCCCGATGACGGCGTTGCCGAACATGGACAGCACGTCGGTCCCGCCGACGGTGAAGCTGAGCGGGGTGTACTTCGACTGTGCCCTGGCTTCGAAGTCGTTGCTCTTGGCCGCGGAGCCGTCGGCGACGCTCCAGAGGCTGGTGTCGAACACCACCGCGTTGCTCTCGCCATGGTACGCGTAGTACGTCCCGACGTAGTTCACGCTAACCGTGTTCCCGGACGCCGCCATGGTTTCGTCCGTCTTCAGATAGTTGTCGTAGAGCGAGGCGCCCAGGACGGCCGCCGCCGCGACGACGAACACCACGAAGCAGACCGAGAATATCGGGTCCCTCTCCTTTCTGACCTTGACTTCTTTGTCAGCCATTATACCGCCACTCCCAACAGCGGTTGATTATAAAACATTTTATGGGGCGCGAGCCCGGGGGCGACGGGCGCGGGCCGCCTGGCGCGGTCACAGAGGCGCTATGTTCTCGCTGGAGACCACGTCCCGCCCGGACCTGCGCCCGAGGACCTCCCCTATCCTCCCGCTGTGCATGCCCTTTATCCTCAGCACCTCGTCGGAGCTGTAGGACGGGGCGCCCTTGGCGATGACCTCGCCGCCGCAGGATATGTTCACCACGTCCCCCCTGGCGAACTGGCCCTCCACCCCGGTCACGCCCACCGGGAGCAGGGACCTGTGGTCCAGGACGGCCTTCGCCGCGCCCTCGTCCACCTCGATGGTGGCGCACGCGTGGGCGGACTTGAGCCAGCGCCTCTTCTTGGAGATCTGCGCGTCCGCCGCGAACACCGTCCCTATCTCCTCGCCGGAGACCACCCTGAGGATCACGTCCGGGACCGCGCTGGACGCGATGACCATCCTGCAGCCCGCGTCCCTGCACATCTGCGCCGCCCTTATCTTGGTCCTCATGCCCCCGACGCCGACCCCCGACGTGGAATCCCCGGCCATCTCGGCTATGGAATCGGTTATCTCCGCGACCGTGCTCACTATCTTCGCGTCCGGGTGTATCTTGGGGTTCTTGTCGTAGAGGCCGTCCACGTCGGACAGTATCAGCAGGAGGTCCGCGTCCAGCCTGCCCGCTATGGCGGCGGAGAGCGTGTCGTTGTCCCCGAAGGCGGGGCCGATCTGCTTGATGGAGATGGCGTCGTTCTCGTTGAATATGGGCACCACCCCGTTGTCCAGGAGCGCCTCTATGGTGTTGTTCAGGTTGAGCGCGCTCTCCCTGTCCGAGTACACGTCCATGGTCAGCAGGATCTGCGCCGCCAGCAGCCCGTTCCTGGAGAGGCTCTCGTTCCACGTGCTCATGAGGATGCTCTGCCCGACCGACGCGGCCGCCTGGCGCATGGGTATGTCTCCGGGGTTCGGGCTGGCGCCCATCGCCCTCATGCCGAGCCCCACCGCGCCGGACGTGACTATGAACACGTCCTTGCCGGCGTCCCTGAGCGCCTTCACCTGGTCCGACACCGAGTCCAGGAACTTCGACGACGCGCCGCCCCCGCCCATGGTCACCGACGACGTGCCCACCTTCACCACGATGCGGCCCACGTCCCCCAGTATCTCCTTCCTGCTCATGGCGACATCCCGTATCTCTCGTCCACGGCCTCGTGCGCGAACCTCCTCGCGCCCGGCCCCGAATAGTCCTTCACGACGTGCCCGCTCCCCGCGAGCACGTACTTGTATATCATCAGCCCCTCCATCCCCACCGGCCCGCGGGAGTGGATCTTGTTGGTGCTTATCCCCACCTCCGCGCCCTTGCCGAACCTGTACCCGTCGGCGAACCTGGTGGACGCGTTGACGAACACGTCCGCCGAATCCACCCTCCTCACGAACGCGTCCCTGGCGGCGGGGTCCCCCGTCACTATGGCGTCCGTGTGGTGCGACCCGTGGCGGTTGATGAAGCCTATGGCCTCGTCCGCCCCGCCCACTATCTTCAGCGATATCGTCAGGTCCCCGTACTCCGCGCCCCAGTCCCCCTCGGACGCCTCCTTCGACGGGACGTCCGCCGGGATCATCGCCCGGGACTCCGCGTCGGCCCTGATCTCGACTCCCGCGTCGCGGAGGGCCCTCGCCACCCTCGGCACGAACTCCGCCGCGACCTCGCGGCTGACCAGGAGCGCCTCCGCCGCGTTGCAGGCGGCGGGGTACTGCGTCTTGGAGTCCAGGGCGACGCCGAGCGCCATGTCGAGGTCCGCCCCCCCGTCCACGTAGACGTGGCACACCCCGGAGGAGTGCCCCAGGACGGGGATCCTGGTCCTCTCCTGGATCTCCCTCACGAAGCTGTTGGACCCCCTCGGTATCAGGAGGTCTATGAGCCCGTCCATGGACAGGATCTCGCCTATGTCCGCGCGGGTCTCCATGAGCACGAACGCGCCTCCCGGCAGGCCCGCGCCCTCCGCGGCGCGGGACAGGACGTCGAACAGGATCCTATTGGACCCCGACGCCTCCGAGCCGCCCTTGAAGGCGACGCCGTTGCCGCTCTTGAGGCACAGCGACATTATCTGCGGGACGGCGTCGGGGCGGGATTCGAATATGACTCCCAGGAACCCTATGGGGCACCTCACCTGGTAGAGCGTCAGGCCGTCGTCCAGCCTCACGGCGTACGCCGTCTCCCCCACGGGGTCCGGCAGGCGGGCCACGCTCCGTATGCCCTCGGCCATCTCGGCCACCTTGGCGTCGTCCAGCCTGAGCCTCTTGACCAGCGCGGGCGGGAGCCCCGACTCCTCCGCCCTGAGCACGTCTGCCGCGTTGGCCCTCAGGATCTCGGCGCGGGACGACTCCAGCGCGGAGGCCATGGCCTCCAGCGCCCCGTTCTTGGCCTCGGTCCCGGCGGCCGCCAGCTCCGACGCGGCCGCCCTGGCCCTCCTGATGCTATCCTCCAGACCGGACATCGGCCCCCCTATGGGGTAACGGATATATCTTGGTTCGGGGCCTCCGCCCGCGGGCCCCCGGCGGTCACGGGGGCGCCCCCCATGCCACCGGGCGGCCGTCGATGTTCCAAAGGAGGTCCCATCCGGGGGGCGGGGCCTGCGCCCCGGCGCGGATCGCCAGCGTGGCGCACCCGGAGAACGCCTCACGCCCTATCTTGGACACACCCTGTGGTATGTACACGTCCATCAGGGACGCGCAGTCCTCGAACGCGTAGGCCCCGATCTCGGACAGGGCCGCCGGCATGCCCACGCTCGATAGGGAGGCGCACCCGGAGAAGGCCCGCGCGCCTATCGCAGTCACCCCTGCAGGGATGGACGCCGACGACAGGGCGGTGCAGCCCTGGAACGCCGCGCCCCCTATGGCGACCAGGCCCTGGGGCAGAGCCACAGACGCGAGGAGCGAGCACCCGTAGAAGGCGCGCTGGCCGATCTCCGCCACCCCGGCGGGGATCGCCACGGACGCTATGGACGTGCATCTTTCGAACGAGGACGCCCCCAGCGCGGCGAGGGAGGCGGGCAGGGACGCGAGCTGGAGGGAGGCGCAGCCCTCGAACGCGCCATCCAGGATGTATTTCACGCTGTCGGGGATGGGCGCGCGCGTGAGGGACGCGCATCCGGAGAACGCCATCGCGCCTATCTCCTCCAGGCCGTCCGGCATATGGGCGCTCGCGAGGTCGGCGGATGCGCGGAACGCGGACCCGCCCAGGCTCTTCAAGCCGGCGGGCAGGTCGATGGAGGTCAGCCCGGACATGTAGAACGCGCTGTCCCCTATCCTCTCTACGCCCGCGGGCAGCGATATGGACTTCAGCGAGGCGCATCTGTTGAACTGGCTGTCGTTTATCTCGGTCAGCCCGCTCGGCAGGGTGGCGCTGGCCAGGGACGCGCAGTTGGAGAACGCCCCTCCGCCCAGGTAGGTCACGCTGTCGGGCACCGCTATGGCCTGCAGGCCGGAGCAGGACGCGAAGGCGTAGTCCCCCACGGCCTCCGCCCCGGGGGATATCGACACCCTCTCGATCCCGTAGCACTGGTAGAACGCGAAGATGCCTATCTCCGCCACGCTCCCGGGTATGTCCACGCCCTTCAGGCCGTCGCAGCCCCTGAACGCCTGCATCCCTATGGCCTCGATCGTGTCCGGGATGTAGACCCCCGTGACCTGCGGCTCGCGGTTGAACCCCAGGACCCCTATGGATGTGACCTTCTTCCCCAGGTACCACTCCTGTATGGCTATGTGCCCGGACATGGCGGCCGAGCCCTTCGAGGCCGCGCACTCCCCGGCGCCTGCGTCCGCGTAGTTCAGCCCGGGGGTCCCGAGCCAGTACGCGTGCAGGGTGACGTCCCCCTGGTGCGTCCATACGGGCTCAAGGTCCCATGCGCCCTGGATCCCCGGGGTGGAGTTGACCCCGCCCACCTCGTCGTACCAGCCGCCGAACGTGTACGGCCACCTGTCCGGCACGGGCATGGAGACGGGGTCTCCCGGGGAGAAGGACATGGAGCCTCCCCCGTTCTGGTTGTCCGCCCTCTGGTAGTCGAACGTCACTACGTACCCCTGGACCCATCCGGCGTAGAGCGTCGCGTCGCTGTAGACGCGGTCCCTGGAGAAGTCCCACTCGTTCCTGCATTCCGCCTCCTTGAACCAACCGCCGAACGCGCTCCCCGCCTTCGTCGGCGGGGGCGGCTCTATGGCCTTGAACCCCTCCCTCACGGTCTGGCTCGGGACGCTCGACCCGCCGCGGGAGTCGAACGAGACCCTGTACTCCTCGTCGACGTCCCCGCCGATCGCGTTCCCGTTCTCGTCCACGGGGCACCATTTGGCGTACAGCGTCATGTCGCCGACGACGGCGTCCGCGGCGAAGTTCCACTCGTTGACGCAGCCGGGCTCCCTGAACCACTCGTCGAAGGCGTAGCCGGCCTTGGTCGGGGGGTCCGGCGCATGTATCTTCGCGCCGGTCTCCACGGTCTCGCTCCCCACGGTGGACCCGCCCATGCTGTCGAACTCGACCTCGCTGGTATCCGGGGACTCGATGTCCCCGCCGCCCGGCGCGCATCCGCACCCGCCGCCCGCGGCGGATATCGCCGCGAACGCGGACAGCCCGAGCGCGAGCAGCGCCAGGATCGCCAGCAGAAGCAGCGGCGGGACCGCGCCTCTCCGCGCGCCTCCGCTCACGGGGACGCCCCCCAGACTACCGGGCGGCCGTCGATGTTCCAATCGGGGTCCCATCCGGGGGGCGGGGCCTGCGCCTCCGCATAGATCGTGAGCGAATCGCACGAATGGAACGCGTAGCTCCCGATCGCGGACACGCTCGACGGTATGAAGATCCGGGCCATGCCCCTATCGAACGAGAACGCCTGCTCGCCTATCTCCTCCGCCCCGCCCTCCAGGACCGCGTCCAGCAGGCCTGCGCAGTTCGAGAACGCCTTCTCGCCTATCTTCGCGCCCGCCGGGATCGTCAGGGACGTCAGGGAGCCGCATCCAAGGAACGCGTCCACCCCTATGGCCGCCCCGGGCATTATGGAGAGGGCGGCCAGATTGCTGTTGTTGGAGAACGCCGAATACCCCATGGACCTCACGCTCCCGGGCACGGTCAGGCTGGCGATGTACAGGCTGGAGAAAGCGTACGGCCCTATATCCTCGATCCCGTGCCCGAGGGAGAGGCTGGACAGGCCCGTGTCTTCGAACGCCCATTCCCCTATGTACCTCACGCTCCCGGGGATGGACGCCGATTTCAGAGAGAAGCATTTGGCGAACGCGTGGTCCGCTATCCCCCCGACCCCGTCCTCTATGGTCAGGCTCGCCAGGGCGTGGCAGCCTTGGAACGCGTTGTACTCGATCGCCGCGACGCTCGACGGCACGGCCGCGGCCGCCAGGTCCCTGCATTGCATGAACGCCCCGGACCCGATGCTTTTGATCCCCTGCTCCAGCGCCAGGCTCTTCAGGCCGCAGCCTCTGAACGCCTGGTCCCCTATGCGCGCCACCGTCCCGGGTATGGCGATCGACGCCAGGCTCGGGCACTGGTAGAACGCGGCTCTGGCGATCTCCTCCAGGCCGGGGTTCAGCGCGATCGACGCCAGGCTCGGGCACTGGTAAAACGCGCCTTCCCCTATGGCCTTCACCGTGCCGGGGATATCCATGCTCGATACGGCGCACTTGTAGAACGCGGCCCTGCGGATCTCCTCCAGGCCTGGGTTCAGGTAGACCTTCGCCAGGCTCGTGCAGTTGGCGAAAGCCTGGTTCTTCACGACGGCGACGGTGTCCGGCATATAGGCCTCCGTTATCCCCGCCGCGCCCATGAACGCGTTGACGGCCGCCGCGGTGACCCTGTCCCCGCGACTCCATTCCTGTATGGCTATGGCGCCGGCCATGACCGCCGCGCCCTTGGAGACCTCGCACTCCCCGGGGGCGGTCTTCGCGTAATCGAGCCCGGGGGTCCCGAGCCAGTACGCGTGCAGGGTCACGTCCCCGGGATAGGTCCAGACTGGCATGCCGTCCCATGGGGAATCCCATGCGGGCCCGCCCGGAAGGGAGTTCACCCCCCCGACCTGGTCGTACCACCCGCCGAACGTGTACGGCCACCTGTCCGGGATGGGGAGGATGAACGGGTCGCCCAGGAAGACCGTGGCCGCGCCCCCCGCCCAGTTCTGATCGTCCGCCCTCTGGAAGTCGAAGGTGACCGCGTACCCCTGGAGCCACTTCGCGTGCAGGGTCGCGTCGCTGTAGACGCGGTCGCTGGAGAAGTCCCACTCGTTGGCACACCCGGCCTCCTTGAACCAGCCGTCGAATATGCATCCCGCCTTCGTCGGCGGCGCGGGCTCCATCGCCTTGAACCCCTCCCTGACCCTCTGGCTCGGGACGCTCGACCCGCCATGGGTGTCGAAGGCGACCGTATACTCCTCGTCGACGTTCCCGCCGATGACACTCCCGTTCTCGTCGACCGGGCACCACTTGGCGTACAGGGTGACGTCCCCGTACACCGCGTGGTCGTCGAAGTCCCACTCGTTGGCGCACTCCGGCTCCCTGAACCACTCGTCGAAGGCGTATCCGGGGCGGGCGGGCGGGTCCGGCGCGTGGGCCTTCCCGCCGTGCTCCACCCATTGAGACGGCACCTTCTCCCCTCCCTGGCTGTCGAATGCCACCTCATGGAGCAGGTCCGCCTTGTCCCCTATGTCCCCGCCGCCCGGCGCGCATCCGCACCCGCCGCCCGCGGCGGATATCGCCGCGAGCGCGGACAGCCCCAGCGCGAGCAGCGCCAGGATTATCAGCGGCGCGAGAGCCGCCGATGCGGCGCGCCCGCGCCTCCCCTCCCCCTCTTCTTCCCCCTTCATCTCCGAATCCCCCTTTCCGCGCGGTCCCCGTCAGGGCGGCCGCTGCCCCCACAGCACGGGGCTGTTGGATATGTTCCAGTAGTTGTTCCAGCCGGGAGGCTTGCTCTGAGCCTCGCAGTAGATGGTGATCGCGGTGCAGCCGGTTATGGCTCCGGCGTACGCGGTATCCACGGTGGCAGGTATGAATATCTTGGCTAGCGCCACGCACCTGGTGAAAACCGACGGGCCCAGGGTCTCCAGGCCGCTGCGCAGGTCGATCGCCTTCAGCGCGGCGCAGTCTCCGAACGCGCTCCCCCATATGGCCTTGACGCTCCCGGGTATGGACATGGTCTCCAGCGCGGCGCATTTATAGAACGAGGCGGCCGCTATGTTCGCGACGCCGTCCCCGATCGCGACCGTCTTCAGAGCCGCGCATTCGGAGAACGCGAACGGCGGTATGGATGCGACCGTCCCCGGCACGGACGCGTATTCCAGCGCGGGGCACTTGTAGAACGCGTTGTCCCCGATGGATTCCACGCCGCTCTCCAGCGCCAGGCTCTTTATGGAAGAGTATGCGAACGCGTAGGGACCGATCGACTTCACGGTCCCGGGCACGACGGGGCTCGCCGCGCCCATACCCACGAACGCGCCGTACCCTATGGACTCGACGCCGCCCTCTATGACGAGGCTCGACATGCTGGGGCAGTTGTAGAACGCGTCCTTCCCGATGGCCTTGACGCTCCCGGGCACGGCCAGCGCCCCGATGAGGTAGCAGTGTTTGAACGCCGCCTCGCGGATCTCCCCTATGCCTTGGCCCAGGGAGAGATTCGCCAGCCCCGTGCACTCCTGGAACGCCCCCTTGCCTGTGAAGGCGACGCTCCCCGGTATGGACAGGCTCGTCAGCCCGGCGCATCTGAAGAACGCCCACTCGTCTATGTATCCGACGCCGTCCGGGATCGATACGCTCTTGAGGCCCGCGCACAGCTCGAACGTCCCCACCCTTATCCCGCTCAGGTTCTTGGACAGCGTCGCGGACGCGATGACGGGGCTGTTGTAGAACGCCCATCTCCCGAGCTCCGTCACGCTGTCCGGGATGGATATGCCCCGGAGGTTGGCGAGATGGCTGAACGCGTGCTCCCCTATGCGCTCTATCGTGTCCGGTATGTACGCCTCCGACACCCAGTTCTCGCCAGAGAACGCCCTGTCCGCGATCGACGTCACCCTCTTCCCGCGGAACCACTCCTGCACTGCCGTGACGGCCGCGGTGTTCGCGGTCCCCTTGGACGCCTCGCACTCCCCCGTGCCCGGGTCCGTGTAGTCCAGCCCGGGGGTCCCGAGCCAGTACGCGTGCAGGGTCACATCCCCGGGATAGGTCCAGACGGGCTCGTCCTCCCACCTGGATTCCCTGGCTGGGCTTCCCGGGAGGGCGTTCACCCCCCCGACCTGGTCGTACCACCCGCCGAACGTGTACGGCCACCTGTCCGGGACGGGGAGGATGAACGGGTCGCCCAGGAAGACCGTGGCCGCGTCGCCTGTCCAGTTCGTGTCGTCGGCCCTCTGGTAGTCGAGCGTCACGACGTATCCCTGGAGCCACTTGGCGTGCAGGGTCGCGTCGCTGTAGACGCGGTCCCTGGAGAAGTCCCACTCGTTCCTGCATTCCGCCTCCTTGAACCAGCCGTCGAATATGCTGCCCGCCTTTACAGGCTGGGCGGGCTCCATCGCCTTGAACCCCTCCCTGACCCTCTGGCTCGGGACGCTCGACCCGCCATGGGTGTCGAAGGCGACCGTATACTCCTCGTCGACGTCCCCGCCGATCGCGTTCCCGTTCTCGTCCACAGGGCACCACTTGGCGTACAGGGTCACGTCTCTGTATACTGCATGCTCGTCGAAGTCCCACTCGTTGACGCACTCCGGCTCTCTGAACCACTCGTCGAAGGCGTAGCCGGCCTTGGTCGGGGGGTTCGGCGCGTGCGCCTTCCCGCCGTGCTCCACGTGTTCGGTGGGGATGTCCGACCCCCCCTGGCTGTCGAATGTCACCACGAGCATGTCCAGCGGGGCGCCTATGTCCCCTCCGCCCCCGGATCCGTCCCCGCCCCCGGATCCGTCCCCGCACCTGCATCCGCCGCCCGCGGCGGATATCGCCGCGAGCGCGGACAGCCCCAGCGCGAGCAGCGCCAGGATTATCAGCGGCGCGAGCGCCGCCTTCGATGTGTGTCTCCGTCCCCCTCTCCCCATTCCAAAAGCCCCCCTTGAATGGAATATCGATCATATCGCGCCCCCGCCTTATTATGCTTTGTCCGTTTCCGGGGCGGCGCGGGCGCGCCCGGGCATGCCCCTCCCGCGCCCTGGATCGAATGGGACGTATGATCCAATTATATAATCGCACGGCCATGTGGCATAGCCCGCGGCTCGCCGCACAGGCGCATCCGCGGGAGAGATATAGGGAATATAGAGGAATCGAAATGGTTTTGGAAATCGTGAAGCCTGAAGAGATAGAGAAGAGGAGCATGGAGATCATAGCCTCGGAGCTCGGCGGGAGGACCTGGGAGGAGCCTAGGTTCTCCATAATAAAGAGGTGCATACACACGTCCGCCGACTTCGAGTACGCGGACAGCCTGGCGTTCTCCGACGATGCGGAGAACATAGGCGTGAGGCTCCTGCGCGGCGGGGCGCACATAGTCACCGACACGAAGATGGCGGCCGCCGGGATCAACAAGAACAGGCTGAAGTCCTTCGGCGGCGAGGTCCACTGCTACATCAGCGACGACGACGTAATAGAGGAGGCCAGGAGGAGGGGGGTCACCAGGGCCGCGGTCGCCATGGAGAAGGCGTCCGCGCTGGAGGGGGACGTGGTGTACGCCATAGGGAACGCGCCCACCGCGCTGTTCTCCCTGTGCGACCTGGTCAGGAGCGGGAGGGCGAGGCCCTCGCTCGTGATAGGCGCGCCCGTGGGGTTCGTCAACATCATAGAGTCGAAGGAGGAGATAATGAAGCTGGGGCTGCCCTACATCGTCGCCAGGGGCAGGAAGGGCGGGAGCAACATCGCGGCCACCATCTGCAACGCGATGCTGTACTACGGCGGAAGGTGATCCGCCCCGGGTTTTCACGGGCGGTCCTGCCGCCCGACGAGAAGGGATTCATTTGAGTTGCGAGAACGTGATAGAGATAAAGGGGCTCGTTAAGAGGTATGGGAGCAAGACGGTCGTCAACGGGCTGACCATGAGCGTGCGCGAGGGGGAGATCTTCGGCTTCCTGGGGCCCAACGGCGCCGGGAAGACGACGACGCTCAGGGTCCTGACCACCCTCACGGACTTCTCCGAGGGGACCGTGTCCGTGGGGGGGCACGACGTGGCCAGGGAGCCCAAGGAGGCCAAGGCGATCATCGGGCTGATACAGCAGCAGATCAGCCTGGACAAGGACCTGACCGTCAGGGAGAACATGATGCAGCACGCGATAATGCACGGCATCCCCGCCGCCGAGCGCAGGGAGAGGATCGAGAGGCTCTCCAAGTTCATAGGGCTGGGGGAGTACATGGGCTCCATGATCAACTCCCTCTCCGGCGGGTGGAAGAAGCGCGTCGCGATAGTGTGCGCGCTGGTGCACGAGCCCAAGATCCTGTTCCTGGACGAGCCCACCGTGGGCCTGGACATACAGACCAGGCGCCTCATATGGGACCTGATCCGCAAGCTGAACCGCGGCGGGACCACCGTGTTCCTGACCTCCCACTACATAGAGGAGGTGGAGGCGCTGTGCGAGACCGTCGGCATAATAGACAAGGGCAACCTCATAGCCTTCGGGACCCCGCGGGAGCTGAGGGAGAGGGTGGGGTCGTCCACGGTGGAGTACCCGGGGGAGGACCACAAGACGGTGTACAGGCACTTCTCGTCCAGGGAGGAGGCCAACCGCTTCGCGTCCGAGACCCGCGGGGCCGCTGTGACGATAAGGGACACCAGCCTGGAGGACTGCTTCGTGGCGCTCACCGGGAAGACCGTGGAGGGGGGGGCGTGAGCCTGCTCAGAGAGACCTACGCCGTGGCGTGGGCGGATCTCCGCTTCATGAGGCACCACCTCCCGGACATAGCCGTGTCCACCCTCATGAGCCCCCTGCTGTACGTGCTCGTCTTCGGGTACGGGCTGGCGTCGTACATGACGGGGGACGGGACCCCGTACCTGGCCATAGTCATACCGGGCATAGCGGCCATGACCACCCTGTCGTCGTCGTTCTCGTCCACCGCGGCCAGGCTGCAGGTCCAGAGGCTGTTCTACAGCTGCTTCGACGAGATGATGCTCTGCCCCATAAGCACGCCCGCGATGGTGCTCGGCAAGGCGGTAATGGGGGTGATCAGGGGCATGCTGGGGAGCATGGCCATACTCTGCATAGGGCTAGCCCTGTCCCCCGGGCTGATCCTGTCGCCGCTGCTGGTGGCATGCATGCTGCTGTCGTGCCTGACGTTCTCGTTCCTGGGGATAGCGACCGCCCTGATCTCCAAGAGCCACCAGGGCATGACCACCATCAACAACCTCGTGATACTGCCCATGACGTTCCTTTGCGGGACGTTCTTCTCCGTGTCCTCCATGGCCCCGGCGATAAAGGCGGCGCTCTTCGTCTTCCCGCTGTCGCACTCGACGGAGGCGGCCAGGGCGGCGGCGCTGGGGTGGGAGTTCCCATGGCTCTCCCTCCTGGCGCTGTGCGCGTTCTGCGCGGCGTTCTTCATCCTGGACGTGCACCTGGTCAGGTCGAAGAAGTCCTGACCGCCGGGCGGCCCCGGCGGTCACCAAACCCCTTTCTTCTGCCTTATCAGGAAATACAGGAACAGCGGGCCGCCGATCAGCGCGGTCACCACGCCGACCGGGAGCCCCGTGGTCCCGGCGTTCCTGGCTATGCAGTCCGCCGCCAGGAGCAGGAGCGCGCCGACGGCGGCGGAGCACGGGATCAGGCGCCTCGCGTCCGACCCCACGAGGATGCGGGACACATGAGGGGCCACGAGCCCCACGAAGCCGATGGTCCCGGAGAAGCAGACCGCCGCCGCGACCGACACGGACACGAACGCGAGGCAGATCATCCTCAGGCGGACCGGCCTCACGCCGAGGCTGGACGACAGCTTGTCGCCCGAGGACAGCACGTTGATGCTCTTGGACAGGTACGCCATGGCCGCGGATATCGCCATCAGCGCGGCGGCCAGTGGCGCCACGTCCCCCCATCCCACCTTTCCGATGGAGCCGACCCCCCAGACGTAGACCTCCTCCAGGGCCCTGGGGTCCGCCGTGAACTTCATGAGCGACACGGACGCGGAGAATATGTACATGACCCCTATGCCTATCAGGATCATCATGGTGGAGCTGGTGTTCCTGAACGCGGACAGGAACAGCATTATGGCCGCCGGGATCAGCGCGAACGCGAACGCGTTCGCCATCTGCGACGCGCCCGGGGACGCGAACGGGAGTATGGTGACCCCCATGACCACGTACAGGGCGACCCCGAACATCGCCCCGGAGGATATGCCCGTGGTGTACGGGTCCGCCAGGGGGTTCCTGAGCGCGCTCTGCATGACCGCCCCGCCTATGGCCAGGATCGCGCCGATCATTATCCCGCCCAGGGCGCGTGGCATGTTCATCTCCCAGACTATGCGGTCCTTGAGCGCCTCCTCGTACCCGCGCGGCTCGTATCCGCCCAGATGGCCGAAGAGGATCCCGTACGCCTCGGAGAGCCCCACGGGGTACTGGGAGACGGATATGGATATCGCGAACACGGCGGCCGCGGCGGCCGCTATCGCCAGCGTCAGGAGGATGCGCCTCCTGGCGGACCTCCTGTACTCGGAGGCTTCCGGGGACCTCAGAACGCCCGCCCCCTCTGCCTCATTATCAGATAGAGGAACACCGGCGCGCCCATGAACGACACGACGACCCCCGCCGGGACCGCGCCTATGTCGGAGATCGCCCTGGCCAGTATGTCGGAGGCCATCAGGAACGCCGCCCCGAAGGCGGCGGCCGCGGGTATCACGAAGCGGTTGTCCGCGTCTATGACCATGCGCACGATGTGGGGGGAGACCAGCCCTATGAACCCCAGTATCCCGGCGTATGCCACGACGGACGCGGTCATGAGGGACAGGGCGAGGAGGCACAGGATCCTCAGGCCGGAGACGTCCAGCCCCAGGGCCCTGGCCTGGGCGTCCCCCAGCGAGAGCACGTTCAGCTTGCGGGACGCGATCGATATCGCGACGGTCCCCGCTATGGTTATCCCGGCCATCACGGGCACGCTGTCCCAGGTTATGTCGGTGAGCGATCCGATCTGCCAGCGGTACACCGCCGCGAGGGTCTCGGCGTCGGTGGTCACCAGCAGCAGGGTGGTCAGCGCGTTGAAGAGGTAGGACACCGCCACCCCCGCCAGTATGAGCGTCGCGGGGGACGAGTTGCTCAGGGGGGAGAGGGCGGTTATCATCGCCATGGGCACGAGGGCGAACAGGAACGCGTTCATGACGAGCCCGTACTGCCCCGAGCCGCCCGCCACGGTCAGGCCCAGGACCATCCCGACCGCGACCCCGAACATCGCCCCGGAGGATATGCCGGTGGTGTACGGGTCCGCCAGGGGGTTCTTCATGACGCTCTGCATGACCGCCCCGCCCACGGCGAGGCCCGCCCCCGCCACGGCGGCGAAGACCGCCCTGGGGAGGCGGACGTTCCAGATTATGAAGTCGTCCATCCACGCGCTCGTCCCCGCCGCGGGCCTGTCGCCTATGATATGGCCCCATATGGAGGAGTAGACGTCCAGGAACTCGACGGTCCTCCCGCCGACCGACACCGAGAGCCCGACCGAGGCCGCGGCCACGGACAGGCAGGCGGCTATGAAGAGGATCTTCCTCTTGGTGTACCTCCTGTATCCGTCCTTCATGCCGTCGGCGGGCGCGGGATCGCTCATGTGGGATCAGCTTGATGAATAAAAAGGCCGGGCCGGGGCCCGGCCCATGCCCTCAGGGGGCTATCCCCAGGCCGTCCATCGAGACGTAGAACGCCTTGCCCTTGACCATGCTCTCGTCCCACCCGAAGAACTTCTCCGCGAAGTCTATGTGCAGGCCCTCTGCGTAGCCGCTCCCGAACTCGCCGGGATAGAAGATCTGCGCCGCGTAGGCTATGCGGAGCATGACGGGCATGTCGCCGCATAGGACGTAGACGTTCTTGCCCTCCTGGTAGCACTTCAGGGTCTTGAAGTTGTTGATGTACCCCGTCAGCGTCGCCTTCCCGGCGGTGTCGGCGGTCCCGCCGTACCAGCTGAACCCAGCGGCGCTGGTCCTGATGCACACCACATAGTCCAGCTCGTACTTGTTGAGCCAGGTGTCGCTGGCGCCGTTGTAGTTGTCGGACGCGGACGCTGCGTTTCTGTCGGCCAGCGGGAACGTAGCCCCGGCGGCTATGAGCGCCTCGGTGTAGTCCGAGCTGGACGTGGACACGGACGTGTTGGACGAGGACGCTACGGCGGAGACCCTGTCCTTGACCTTGGACAGCTTGCCGCCCAGGTCGGTGAGGAAGTCCTCGTACCACTTCGTCAGCTCCCCGCACCTCTCCATGTAGCCCTTGCCGTCGGTGTCGAACAGGAAGGCGATCATGAGTATGGTGGACATGTACTCGCCGCTGTCCACGGAGGCGGGCTGCACCCTGACCACGTCGACCCCCATGGCCTCCAGCTGCTTCTCCTCGTTCGCGAGGTACGAGCGGTTGTCCGCGGTTATGGCCGCGGTGACCCCTTCGCCGGTCACGAGGTTGGACACCTTGTCCACGTTTATCCTGGTGGACGAAGTCTCGAGCCTCTTCGACTCGTTGACTATGCCCTGGTACTCCGAGAACAGGACCGAATCCGGCACCACGGAGTACGACAGGCCCTTTATCTCGCTCACGATCCCGAGGTATTTGTAGATCAGGATGCTGTTCGCCGCGCCTGTGGACACGGCGGAGGTTATGGGGTAGAGGGTGTCGGCTACGACGCTCTTCCCGTCGAAGTGGTTGACGTGGTATATGCGCACCTTGTGCGAGGAGTCCGCATCGATGATCTGCCTGACCATGTCTATGTCCGCCTGATCGACCTTCCCGTCGTAGTTGGCGTCCGCCAGGGGGTGGTCGTCGAAGGACAGGTCCCCGGCGATTATCTTCTCGATGACGGCTATGTCGCCGTCATCGATCCTGTCGTCGTTGTTCGCGTTCCCATAGACTTCCAGCTGGGCGTCTATCGTGACGCGCTCCTTGTCGCCGTTCACCAACACGGCGATTCCGATCGCGGCTACCGCGACTATGGCGACCACGGCTATGACCGCCAGCTTAGTTTTCGAGATCATCTCATACCTCCTGTGTTCTGTCCCCCCCTTGCAAATGGATGTATTATCCCACTTGGGGCTTCGGATGTATGCACCAATATATGATTGTTTTGAGGCGCGCATCCAATGGTCCGCGGGCCTCGCATATCCAGTCGCGACGCCGATAATGGTTGGATGTATAATCCAATAAATACTAGTACCGCATACCGGCGGTCGATGAAAGCTAAAGGGACGCTCTACGGCATCGCCCGCCCCGGAAGGGCCGGGGTCTCTGGCGGGCATGCGGAAGAATTCATACGGGGATCGGATGCGATAGCGTACTTCGTGGCCGTCCCGGGGGAGAGGTGCGAGGGCCTGGACGAGGTCAGGCGCGGCCTGGACCTCCGCGGCAAGAGGCTGGTGGAGCTCTTCCGCGGGGACCCCTCCCGCGACGCGGCCCATGCGCTGGCGAGGATGCTGGACGCGGGGTCCGACGTGGCCGTGATCATGCCGGACGGGTGGGACTGGCCCGACCTGTGCGGGAGGGTCAGCCGCATGGGCTACGAGGCGGTGGTGGCGTACTGCGGCGGGCCGCGGGCCGCCTGACCCCTCACCCGCGGGGGGCGATCCCGTCGCACACGGTTATGTAGACGGTGTTCTGGGCGTTCATGAAGTGGTACCTGCCCACGCGCTTGGACCTGGACACGGACACGGATATCGTCTCCTCCTCCGAGAGCCCCATCTCCCTTATGCACGAGATCGCCTCGGACAGCGTCTCCAGCGTGACCGAGTTGATGACTATCCTCGCGCGGGGGTTCTTGGAAGTCACGTCCTCCAGTATCTCCCTCATGTTCCCCGACGACCCGCCTATGAACGCGTGGGTCGGCGCGGGCAGCCCCTCCAGGGCCGCGGGGGCCTCCCCCCTCACCGCATGCACGTTGGGGGCGGAGAACCTCCTGGCGTTCTCCTCTATGAGGGACGCCGCCTCCTCCTCCCTCTCCACGGAGTACACCGCGCCCTCCGGCGCGGCGAGGGCGGCCTCCACGGAGACGGACCCCGTGCCCGCGCCCACGTCGTAGACGACCGAGTCCCTGCGCAGGCGGAGCTTGGCCACGGAGAGCGCGCGGACCTCGCTCTTGGTCATGGGCGCGTCCCCCCTCGCGAACTCGCCGTCGGGTATGCACGAGCGGGCCTCCCTCGGCGAGCCGTTCTTCACCATGGCTATGCAGAGCCTCCCGAACTCCATGCCCGCCAGGTCGGCGGGCCGCCCGCGGGCGATCGACTCCGCCTCCCCGCCGAGGTCCTGGCCTATTATGACCTCCGCCTCCCCGAGGCCGTACTCGGACAGGGCGGAGCACAGGCGGGACGCGCCGCCCGGGCCGTCCAGGAGGGCTATGACCTTGCCGCTGGCCGCGGCCGCCCCGACCACGTTGGACTCTCTGGCGTGGGAGCTCATCAGGACGGCGTCGTCCCACGATTCCCCCGTCTTCGAGCACAGGTACGCCACGGACGACACCCCGCACGCGACGTCGACGTCGTAGCGCGAGCGGTCTATCTTCGACAGCAGCTCCTTCGCCACGCTGAAGAAGCCCGTGTCCCCGGACGCAAGGACGGCCGCGCTCCCGATCCTCGGGTTCGCGTCCAGGTACTCCAGGATCCTGTCGACCCTGTACTCCGGGAAGGATTCCCTCCCGCCCCCGGCCGCCTCTATCATCCTGGGGGCGCCTATGAGGGCGTCCGCCCGCGCCACGGCGGCCGCCCCGTCCCTGGTGAGGGTGCCGGGCCCCACGCCTATCCCGACGACCGTCACCCTGCGGCGCGGGGCGCGCGCGGGGCGGGGCTTCCCGAACCTGTCCGCCAGCATGTCGGCCGCGTCGCCGAGGGACGCGCCGGGCGGCTTCTCCGGCCTCCCGACCAGCACCACCGTCGCCCCGGCGCGCCTGGCCGCGTCCATCTTCTCCCTGAACCCGCCCGCGTCCCCCGAATCCTTCGTGACCAGGTACCTCGCCCCCGTCTGCACCAGCATCCCGTAGTTCAGCTCCTCGCAGAACGGCCCCTGCATCAGGAAGACGTTCCTCCCCTCGAACCCCATCTCGGCGCACGCCGCGGCCACGGACGGCGACGACAGCACCCTCGCGAATATCCTGTCCCTGTACCCCTCGACCCTGGTGAACTCCCTGAGGTCGCGGCTGCCCGTGGCGACCAGGACGTTCCCCTCGACCCCGCGTATGAAATCGGCGGCGGCGGCCACGCTGGGGACCTCCACCACGCCGTCCGCGGCGGTCATGCCCGCCGGGCGCTCCACGCGCACGTACTCCTTCCCGAGGGCCCTGCAGGCGGCCTCGATCTTGGCGGTCATGCCCGCGGAGTAGGGATGGGTCGCGTCCACGGCCACGGAGCACCCCCCTATCACCCTGGCGAGCCCCTCCGGGCCCAGCCTCTCCGACGACACGCGGAGGGACCCGCCCGCCTCTATCAGCCCCTCCCCGAACCCGGTCGCGACGCACGCGACCGTCGGGACCCCCCACTCCCTGAGGAGCGCCGCCAGCTCGCGGCCCTCCGTCGTGCCGGCGAACAGCGCCACATGCTCATCCATCGGGATCACCGAAATCCGCGGACGCGGGCTCCCGCGCCAGGGCGGCGGCGACACCGCCGGCCGTGATCTTCTTGACTACTATCTCCCCCCCGTCGGACGCGGCGACCGCCGCCCGCTCGCACACGTTGTCCACGCCCACCGCCCTCCGCACCCTCTCGGACGACGAGAAGCCGCCGGGGACCGAGCGCAGCTCCCCCGCCGAGAAGAAGCGCGCCTCCAAGCCGTGGGCGGAGCAGAACTCCAGGAGCCCCGCCTCGTCGCTCTTGACGTCTATGCTGGCGACGAGCCTGACGCTGTCCATGGACGCGCCCGCGGACTCCAGGGCGCGCCCCGCCAGCTCCTCTATCGCCTCCCTCGGCGCGCCCCTGCGGCACCCTATGCCCAGGACGTGGCACCTGGGGGTGAGCTTCAGAGTCTCGCCGAACGGCCCTTCGGAGCGGCCGTAGGATATGTACACGCCGAGGCTCCCGGAATCGGACGGCTCCAGCTCGGGAGGGGGGCTCCCCCTGACGGGCACGTCCGACTTGAACCCCACCTTCCCCCCGTCCACTATCCTGGAGGACACCTCCTTGGCCAGCCTCATGCTCCCGATGTGCATCCCGCGCTCCGCCGCGTAGGAGTCCACGGAGAACAGGCCGCCTATGTCGGTGGCGGTGGTTATGACTGGCTCCGCCCCTATGCCCTCCGCTATGCGGGAGGCCAGGCCGTTGCCCCCGCCTATGTGCCCCGAGAGGAGGGCTATGGAGTGCCTCCCCCTCTCGTCCACGCACACCACGGCGGGATCGGAGGTCTTGGACGCGACGCAGGGGGCTATGTACCTGACGGCTATGCCGGCGGCCCCCACGAACACTATCCCGCGGTACCTGCGGAACGCGCCCGCCACCCATTCGCCCGCCTTGATCCCGAGGGCCTCCACCCCCGGGGTGGGGGCGGAGGTCTTCGAGAACAGCTCGCACTCGTCGCCCTCCAGGGCCCCGGCTATCCTCTTCGCCAGCTCGCATCCCCTCGCGCTGAAGCATATTATCCCTATCTTCATTTCCTCGCCTGCCTTTCGATCTCCGCGATCATGCCCCTCGCGCCGCCGGTCTCCCCCAGCTCCCCGTATTTGGACGAGAAGACCACCGCCTCAGCCCTCATGCCCCCGGCGCGGGACCTCAGGTGGAAGGCTATCTTGTCCATGAGTATCCCGGAGGCCCTGCGGGCCAGGTCCGGGCCCATGGCGTCCAGGGCGTCGTCCGTGGACGCGCACCCCAGGACCCTCCTGGCCTCCTCCGCTGACGCGCCCGCCTCCAGGGCGGCCGCGCACATTATCTCCATCCTGCAGTCCCCCTGCCTGGAATGGGTGTTCATGACCCCGCCGGCCACCTTGACCATCTTGCCCAGGTTGCCGACGACCAGGATCCCCTCCGCGCCCTTCTCGGCGGCGCAGTCTATGGCCTCGCCTATGAAGTTGCTGCACTTCACGGCCTCGGAGTCGCCCCCCATCCCGCGGGAGAAGTCCCTGCCCATGTTCCCGGGGACCAGCAACAGTATCCTCCTGCCCTCCGCCAGGCGCACGCCCATCTCCGCCCTTATCGCCCCGATGAGCCCCGCGTCGCTCATGGGCTCCACTATCCCGCTCGTCCCGAGTATGGATATCCCCCCGACTATCCCAAGGCGGGAGTTGAAAGTCCTCTTGGACGCCTCCGCGCCTCCCGGCACGGATATGACCGCCTCCAGCCCGGAGGCGGACCCGGCGGCCCTGCGGGCGTCCTCCAGGGCCTCCGCGATCATGCGCCGGGGGGTGCTGTTGATCGCCGCGCTCCCGACGGGCTGGTCCAGGCCGCCCTTTGTGACCCTGCCCACGCCCTCTCCGCCGTCGACCGATATCGCGCCGTCAGGCCTGAGGGAGACCCTCGCCTCCACCATGAGCCCGTGGGTGGCGTCGGCGTCGTCGCCGCCGTCCTTGCGGACGGAGCACGAGGCGGACCCGCCCTCGAGGCGCAGATCCTCCACGGGTATCTCCAGGACGTTCCCGGCGGGGACCGCCATCCTCACCGACCGGGGCTCCTCGCCCGACAGGAGGAGGCCCGCGGCGGCCCTGGCCGCGGCGGCCGCGCACGTGCCCGTGGTGTAGCCGCAGCGGAGCCTCTTGCCATCGACCGTGACGTACATCTCCTCTCTCATCCGATCATTCCGCTCGCACACCCGGATATATTATCCAAAGTTATAACCGTTGGCGTGCCCGGGATCGGTGGCGAGCCCCTCTTAAAAATAAGGAAGACGGGATCCGCCGATCCTCGGCGGATCCGTTTATGGGCTCACGGGCGCAGGTAGACCACCCGGCAGGTGCCGTTCCACGGATACTGCTGTATCCAGCCCGGACCGTCGGACTCCGCGTCCACGTATATCGTCGCATTCGTGGTCCCGCCGAACGCGTAATTGTATATGGCGCACTGCGCCGCCATCTCATAGGGTATGCGCACGGAGGAGATGCCTGGGCAATCTTTGAACGCGTAACCCCCCAGGTACCTCAGCGTGGGAGGCAGGGTCAATTCCCCTGTGATCCCGATGCAGCCTGAGAACGCGAATTCGTTCAGCATCCTCAGCTTGGAGGGAAGTACGGGGTCATTCCAGGATAGCCCGGTGCAGCCTGAGAACGCATAGTATTCTATAGTGTCGAGGCTGGACGGGAGGTTCACGTCCGTCAGGCTGGTTAGGTCTATGAATGCATTGCTGCCTATGTACTCCAGGGTATCCGGCAGGTGCACGGACCGCAGGAGCGCACAGGACGAGAACGCATAGGACTTGACAGTAAGCACGGGCTCGCCCCTATAGTACTCCGGAACCGCCACGCTGGTCGCCGTTGTATCCGAGACCGACCCTATGGTTACGTGCCCAGGGGCGGATCTTTCATAGTTGAGGCCCTCCGTCCCCTCCCAATGGGCGTAGAGGTCCATGTCGCCGTCGAGGCTCCACAGGCTTCCATCGGGATACGGGGCGAGGTTATCCGGGTCGGAATCGCCTGGCACGTGGTTCACCCCTCCGATCATCTTGAACCACCCGCCGAAGGTATACGGGGCCCTCGAAGGCTTCATGAGGTCCACCACATCCCCTATGGCGAAGTGCGCGGTCTCCATCTCCCAATCTGATTCCGCGACCCCCGCGACTGGGAAGTAGTATCTGACTTCGTGCAGTGCCGCCCATCCGGCGTACAGGGTGAAATCGCAGGTCACGCGGTCGGTAGAGAAGTCCCATCTCTCGGACAGGGCCTCGTCCTTGTACCATCCGTTCAGGCGGCATCCGTCCATGACGGGGGCCGGCGGCGCGACCATGCGCGAACCGGGAGATATCCCGGTGACGTCCGGAAGCGCGGGGGTTATCCCAGTGACGAAGGACACCCTGTAGGTCGGGCCCGTCTCGCGCGATTCGCTCGCCCACTGGGCGTAGAGGGTCATGTCGCCAGTCACATTGTCGCCGAAGCTCCAGGGCACGGTCAACGCAGAGTCACGGTACCATCCCGCGAACTCCATCCCCGCCTTGGCGGGCTCGGACGGCTTGTGAGCCTTCTCTCCCTTGAAAACCGCCTGCGGGGCTATAGGCGTCCCGCCATCGGTATCAAAACTCAGGGAGTACGTGACGGCAGAGAGGTCCTCTCCGCCCCCCCCCTCCCTGCGTCGCCGCCCGCGCCCCCTGGCGCGTCGCTCGCGCCTCCGAAGCCTCCGGCCGCGGCGACGCAGGCGGCCCCCGTCGCTCCAAGCAGGAGCAGCAGCAGCAGAATCAACGCCTTCCTCTTCTTCTTTCCTTCCTTCTCCCCCTCCCCAGTCCCTGTGCGGACCCCCCTAGCTCGGGTATCGTCCATTTCATTCCTCCTGGGTAATCGGTTTTACCACATATAGCGCGGTCCGCGCATATAAGATGATCGCGCGCCTGGCTGTGCGCATGGGGATCCGTCGCCGCGCGGGGAGCTCCGAGGCCCCGCCTTCCAGCCGAGGCGCGGCGCATGATGGCTTCGGGAAGAGATCTCCAGCCGATGCCTATTTTTGAAAAAATAAGGAAGACGGGATCCGCCGATTCTCGACGGATCCGTTTATGGTCACTGAGGGCGAGCGGAGCCAAGACGGTACACGTTGCCGCCGTCCCATCCGACGGCCCATCCCTGAGGTATGGAGCTAGCCTGCACGTATATGGTCATGGGGCTAGTCATGCTCGAGGCGGGCGGGAACGAGTTCGCCGCTATCTCCTCCACGGTGTCCGGTATGAACACAGACGGGATGTTTATGCAATTGGCAAATGCGCCGCCCCCTATCTTTTTCAGACCCGAAGGCAGGATCACTGCTTTTTCGATACCCCGGCAATTAGCAAATGCGCCATCCTCTATCACCAAGCCCTCCGCCGCGGTCTGCCGCGGGGCGAACTTAATCTCTTCGATCCAAGGGCTACTGACGAACGCGCTGTTTCCGATGCGCTTCACGCTCGACGGGATCTCCAGGACGTTTTTGGCAGTGGCATTCACGCCTGAGCCAGAGAACGCGCGGGCCTCTATGGTCTCGAGGCCGGACGGGAGGCTTATGCTGTTCAGGAGATTGCAGTCATAGAATGCTTGTTCCCCTATGGTCTTGACGCCGGGCGAGATGGTCACGCTCGTCATGCTCCTGCAAGTCATGAACGCACCAAACTCGGTCTCGGCGCCGGACGGGATGGTCACGCTCTTCAAACCTGAGTTTTGGAAAGCGTATTTCCCGATCGCAACGCCGGCCGACAGGCTCGCGCTCTCAAGGGCCGCACAGGCATGGAAGGCGTAGTTCCCAATCGCAACGCCGGACGGGATGGTCACGCTCTTCAGGCCCGAGTACTGGAAAGCGCTATACCCGATGGCCGTGACGCTAGACGGGACGTCTATACTCGTAAGAGAGCTACAGTCCTTGAAGGCTTCAGTATCGATCCTGATCAGCGTGTGTGGCAGCGATACGGACGGCAGGTTGGCACACCCGCGGAACGCAGCACTATCTATTGTGATCACCGGGAGGCCCAGGTAGTATTCCTGGATCACCACGGGAGCCCCCGTGTCCGTGGAGTAAGGCATCGCCGCGAACCCGCCTCCGAGATACGAGGGGTTGAAGCCCATGCCCTCGCTCCCCTTCCAGTACGCGTAGAGGTCCATGTCGCCGTCGAGGCTCCACGCCTCGCCGTCGGGGTATGGGTCGAGGTTGTCCGAGGGGCCGCCGTAGCCTGCGGAGTAGTTCACCCCTCCGACCATCTTGAACCACCCGCCGAACGCGTACGGGTCCCTCGTCCCGGGGTCTGGCAGGCTGTGCGTCTCGCCCATGGCGATCTGCGCCGTCGCCACCCGCCACTTCGATTCGTCGACCGCCGCGTCCGGGAAGTGGTACCTCACGGTGTACACCCTCTCCCACCCGGCGTACAGGGTGGAATCGCAGGTCACGCGGTCGGTAGAGAAGTCCCATCTCTCGGTCAGGGCCTCGTCCTTGTACCATCCGTTGAGGCGGTACCCGTCCATGGCCGTGGCAGGCGCGACCATGCGCGAGCCGGGCGCTATGCCGGTGACATCCGGAAGCGCGGGGGCTATGCCCGTGTCGAAGGACACCTTGAAGGTCGGGCCGGTCTCGCGGGATTCGCTCGCCCACTTGGCGTACAGAACCGTGTCGCCGGTCACTTTGTCGTCGAAGCTCCACGGAACGGACAGGGACGCGTCCCTGTACCATCCGGCGAACTCCATCCCAGCCTTGGCGGGGTCGGAGGGCTTGTGAGCCGTCTCTCCCTTGAAAACCGCCTGCGGGGCTATAGGCGTCCCGCCGTCGACGTCGAAGATCAGAGAGTGCGTGGCGGCGGAGAGATCCTCTCCGCCGGAGCCTCCCCCCGCTCCGCCCGAGCCTCCGGGCGCGCCGCCGGAGCCTCCGCCGGACCCGCCGTCGTAGGCGATGAGCGCGACGGCGGCGACGCATAATATCGCCGCCGCCAATGCGATCGAGACCGCCGCGGCCTTGTTCTTGTTTCCTTTTCCCCCTCCCCCAGTCCCTGTGCGGACCCCTTTTGATCGGGTTTCGTCCATTTCATTCCTCCTGGGTAATCGGTTTGCATGTAAGTCACGCGTTTCACAGATATAATGGAATCGCGCGCCTGGCTGTATGCGTCGGGATCCGTCGCCGCGCGGGGAGCTCCGCGGCCCGCCTTCCAGCCGAGATGTGACGGATGAAGCCTGCGGGAATGGATCGCTGGCCGATGCCCGCGTTCGCGGGTAAAAATAAAAAGAATGGATCCGCCGATTCTCGGCGGATCCGTTTCAAGGCCGCGGGAGCTGAGAGACTGGATCCCCCGCGACGCCGCTCCATCCCGCGAGCCATGAGGATACGTGCGCCGGATCGTCCACGTATACGGCTAGGCTCGGGGAGCACATGTCGAACAGGCCGGATCCGATCGTGAATCCCTGCGCCAGCGAGCCCGTCGGCATATATACGGACGAGAGGCCGGTGCACCCGGCGAACGCGCGACTCCCTATGCTCTCCATGCCGGACGGGATGTCCAGGCGACCCTGGATCCCGGTGCAGCCTTCGAACGCGTTGGGCCCTATGGACGTCACGCTCGCCGGGATGGCCAGGCCGGAGATGCCCTCGCAGCCGTTGAACGCGCCCTGCCCTATGGATTCCACTCCGAGCGAGATCGTCAGATCGGAGACGCCGATGCACCCTGCGAACGCGTAATCCCCTATGTTCGCCGCGCCGGACGGTATGGTCAGCGCCCCGCTGATCTCCAAGCATCCGAAGAACGCGTAATCACCTATGAGCGTCACGCTCGCCGGGATGATCAGGCCGGAGATGCCCTCGCAGCTCTGGAACGCCCCGTTTCCTATCTTTTCCAGACCGTGGGGGAGGTTCAGAGCCGCATTGAGCCCGTTGCCTTCAAAGAACGCACGATCCCCTATCTCCCTCAGGCCGCTCCCCGATGCGAACGCGATCTCGCTGATCCAGTAGCATTCTTTGAACGCGCCGTCTCTTATGGTCTCCACGCCCGCCGGGATCGTCAGCTTGCCACTGAGACCCGACCCTGCGAATGCAGATGAGCCTATGTCCCGAACCGCGCCCGGCAGGGTTATGGACTTCAGGAAGGGCATGTTTTTGAACGCGCTCGGCGAGACGCTGGTGACGGGCTCGCCGAGATAATAGTCTTGGATGACCACGTGCGCCGCGAACGCCGAGCCCCTGGCCACGGCGCGCTCGCCGGCTGAGGACGGGGATTCGGGGTAGTCGAGGCCGGGAGTCCCGAGCCAGTGCGCGTAGAGGTCCAGCTCCGCCGTCTGGTTCCACAGGGCGGTGTCGGGGCACCGGTCGATGTTGTACTGGGCGGAATCGCCCGGCACATAGTTCACCCCTCCCGGCATCATGAACCATCCGCCGAAGGCATACGGGTCCCTCTCGGGCCTCATGAGGTCCACCACGTCCCCTACGGCGAAATGCGCGGTCTCGATCCTCCAATCCGATTCCGCGACCCCAGCGACAGGGAAGTGGTACCTCAGCGCGTACACCTCCACCCACCCTGCGTACAGAACCATGTCGCCGGTCACGCGGTCCGCGGAGAAATCCCATCTCTCGGACAGGGCGCCGTCCCTGTACCATCCGTCGAGGCGGTATCCGTCCCTCGCGGGCTTGGGCGGGGCGACTATGCGGGATCCCGGAGCGATCCCCGTCGCATCCGGCAGGGCGGATCCCCCGGTGGTGTCGAAGGAGACTTTGAAGGTCGGCCCCGCCTCGCCGGATTCGCCCCCCCACTTGGCGTACAGGGTCATGTTCCCGGTGACTTTGTCGTCAAAGTCCCATGGAACGGACAGGGACGGGTCCCTGTACCATCCTGCAAAATCCATCCCCGCCTTGGCGGGGTCGGAGGGCTTGTGAGCCCTCCCTCCCTCGAAGACGTCCTGAGAGGCCACGGGCGTCCCGCCGCCGACGTCGAAATCCACAGAGTACGTCGCTACGGGCGGGAGGCCCCCTCCCCTCCCCGCTCCGCCGTCCGAGCCTCCGCCCGCGCCCCCGGGCGCGCCGTTCTCGTTTCCGGCGGACCCGCCGCCGGAGGCGATGAGCGCGACGGCGGCGACGCAGACTATAGCCGCCGCCAGCGCGACCGATATAATCATGATCTTGTTCTTCTTTCCTGTGTCGTTCCCCTCCCCAGTCCCTTTTCGGACCCCTTTTGATCGGGTTTCGTCCATCTGATTCCTCCTGGGTAATAAGTTTGGGTGTGCGCCATGCGCTCTGCGGATATAATGGGATCGCACGCCCCGTCATGCGCGGGGGATCCGCCATCGTATTATACGGCGCGGGGCGATTGCGGCGCGTGTTCAGGCTGGCGATGGCGCAGATGGGGTCCCGCATCGGCGACGCGGACCGCAACCTCCGGAGGATGCTGGAGATGGCGGACGATTGCAGGGGGTCGGACCTCGTCTGCTTCCCGGAGGCGTCGCTCACGGGGTACAGCCTGGACCCCGAGAGGGCCTCGCCCCTGGGCGCGGGCGACCCCAGGATAATGGAGATGCGTTCTCGCGCTCGCGAGACGGGTTGCGCCATGGCCTTCGGGTTCGTCCGCAGGGCGGGCGCGTCCGCCCGCGTGTCGCACGCTGTCGCGGGCGCGGACGGCTCCCTCCTCATATACGACAAGACGCACCTCGGCGCGTCCGAGTCCGCGTACGAGAGGGGGGACTCCCTCCTCGTCGCGCCCGCCGGGGGCGCCCGGGCGGGGATCGCGCTCTGCATAGAGAGCCACGTCCCCGAAGTCTCCTCCATGCTGAGGGGCATGTCCGCCGACCTGATCCTGTACCCGCACGCCTCGCCCATAGAGGCCGCCAGGAGGGTCGATCTGTGGAAGAGGTACGTCCCCGCCAGAGCCTATGACAACGGGGTCTTCGCCGCCGCCTGCAACTCCGCCCCCGGCGGGGGGATCCTGGTCGCCGATCCGAAGGGGAGGGTCGTCATGGAGCATTCCGGCCCGGGCGACTTCTCTGCCGTCGTCGACCTGGACCTCCCGGCCCGCGGGGCTCCCGGAAGGGGCGGGGGGCGCATGGCGGATGCGGACTTCTTCTCCCTGCGCCGGCCCGAGATGTACTGGCCGCTCTGCGCAGACCCGCCGTCAGGCGCGTTGGATAGATGATCCAATAAATAGTTTGAACAGGTTACCGGGTCACGATAAGATGGCTGGCGTTCTATACGGAGTCAGCGTGGGGCCCGGGGACCCGGACCTCATGACGCTCAAGGCGGTCAAATGCATAGAGTCCGCGGGCGCGGTGGCGTACCCCGTGAAGGCCAGGGGCGAGAGGGGGGTCGCCCTCGACATCGCGGGGGAGAGGGCGGACCTGTCCGGGAAGAGGATGATCGAGCTCGTCTTCGAGATGAGCTCGGACCCTTCGGTCAGGAAGTCCAACTACGCCGCGGCCGCCGACGCTCTGGCGGAGGCGCTGGACGGCGGGTCCGACGTGGCCGCGGTCGCCCTGGGGGACATATCTGTGTACAGCACGTACATGCGCCTGAGCGCGGACATGGAGGCCCGCGGCTACGAGACCCGCGTGATCCCGGGGGTCACGTCGTTCTGCCTCGGGGCCGCCGAGGCCCGCCTCCCCCTCACCATAGGGGAGGAGAGCCTGGCCATAGTGTCCGCGGGCGGGGGCAGGGAGGGGGTGGCCGCCGCCCTGGAGGCGTTCGACAACGTCGTGATCATGAAGGCGGGGGGGCACATGGGCGACGTGGAGCGGGCGCTGGAGGAGGCGGGGCTGACGGGCCGCGCGGTCGCGGTCTGCAACGCCGGCATGGAGGGGCAGAGCATAGGCCCCGTGGAGCCCGGCGGGAGATACGGGTATTTTACAACCATAATAGTGAAGAGAGGAGGATGAGGAGATGATACATTTCATAGGAGCGGGGCCGGGAGACCCGGAGCTGATGACGATGAAGGGCAGGAGGCTGATCGACGAGGCGGACGTGATAATCTACGCCGGCTCCCTGGTGAACCCGGAGGTGCTGAAGGGCGCCAAGCCCGGGGCGGAGATACGCGACAGCGCGTACATGAACCTCGACGAGGTCATGGAGGTCATGGTCGGGGCGGCTAGGAAGGGGCTGCGCGTGGCCCGCGTCCACACCGGCGACCCCGCCATATACGGGGCCATAAGGGAGCAGATCGACAGGCTGGAGGAGGCCGGGATCGAGTGCGAGGTGGTGCCCGGGGTCAGCTCGTTCCTTGCGACCGCCGCGGTCCTGAAGAAGGAGTACACCCTGCCCGGGGTCAGCCAGACGGTCATAGTCACCAGGATGGAGGGGCGCACCCCCGTGCCGGAGAAGGAGAAGCTGCTGGACCTGGCCAGGCACAACGCGTCCATGGCCATATTCCTCAGCGTCGGGTTCATGGAGGAGATGTGCGAGACGCTCATAGCCGGGGGGTACCCCCCCGACACCCCGGTGGCGGTGGTGTACAAGGCGACCTGGCCGGAACAGAAGATCGTCGCGGGAAGCCTCTCGGACATAGCCGCGAAGGTCAAGGCGGAGAACATAGAGAAGACCGCGCTGACCGTCGTGGGCGGGTTCCTAGGGGACGAGTACGACCTCTCCAAGCTGTACGACAGGAATTTCACCACCGGGTACAGGAAAGGGGAGGGATCGGCTTGAAGGGCAGGCTCTCGGTGGTGGGGTTCGGCCCCGGCAACATGGAGGACATGACGCACCGCGCCGCGGAGGCCATCCGCTCCGCGGACCTGGTGGTGGGGTACACCACCTACGTGGAGATCCTGCGCCCGCTCTTCCCCAATAAGAGATACAAGTCCACGGGGATGACCGGGGAGATCGAGAGGTGCAGGGCCGCGATCACGGAGGCGTCCTCCGGCAAGTCCGTCGCGGTGGTCAGCAGCGGGGACTCCGGGCTGTACGGCATGGCCGGGATAGTCTACCAGCTGGCGGAGGACATGGGCGCGGACATAGCCATAGACGTGGTGCCGGGGGTGTCCGCCGCGTTCTCGTCGGCGGCGATCCTGGGCGCGCCGCTGGTGCACGACACCGCCCTCATCAGCCTGTCCGACCTCCTGACCCCCAGGGACCTCATCATGAAGAGGGTGGACTGCGCCGGGGCGGGGGACATGATAGTCGCCCTCTACAACCCCCGGAGCTCCGTCAGGGTGGACAGCCTCTCCGAGGCCGTCGGGATCCTGCTGAGGCACCGCTCCCCCGACACCCCGGTGGGGATCGTCAGGAACGCCGGCAGGCCGGAATGCTCGTCCGAGATAACCACTCTCGGGGGCATCGACTTCGACCGCGTGGACATGTCCTGCACGGTCATAGTCGGGAACAGCCAGACCTACGCCCGCGGCGGCAGGATGGTCACGCCGAGGGGCTACGAGATCTGAGCGGGGGCTCACTCGGAGCCGAGCCTGCGCATGCACCTCGGCTCCCTTTTCTCCGACCCCGCCCTGTAGAGCGCGAGCGCCTCCCCGGAGAGGCCGCGGCGCTCCAGGATCTCCCCGAGGTCGAACATCGCCTTGGCGTAGCCCTTCTCCGCGGCCGCCCTCAGCAGCGATTCCGCGCGGGCCTCGTCCTTTGCGCCCGCCGACCCGTCCGCGAGCATCAGCGCGAGGCGGTGCATCCCCCTGGGCGACCCCTGCGCCGCGGCCTTCGAATACCACGCCGCGGCCGCCTCCGGGTCCCGCTCCGCCCCCTCCCCCGCCAGCAGCATCGCCGCCAGCGACGCCTGGGCCCTGAAGTAGCCCTGCTCCGCGGACATGGCGTACCATCTCGCCGCCTCGGCGGGGTCCCTCGGCGCGCCCTTCCCGTGCCTGAGCATGACCGCCAGGTTGCATTGGGCCTTCGCATGGCCCCTGCGGGCCGCCTCCCAGTACCATTTGACCGCCAGCTCCTTGTCCTTGGGCGCGCCCCTGCCCACCGCGTGGGCGTAGGCGAGGTTGCGCATGCCCGACAGGTCCCCCAGCTCCGCCGCCGCCCTGAACAGCTCCCGGGGCCTCCCGGGGTCCCCGCCCGGCATGGACGCGAGCATCGCGCCCAGGTTCACCATGGCCCGGGGGTCGCCCGCGGCCGCCAGCCTCTCCAATATCTCCATCGCCCCGCCCGCGTCGCCGGACTCGGCGCGCCTCCGCGCCTCGCCCAGCTCGCCGCCGCCGTCCCTGTATTCGTCCATCATGTCATCCGCCCCCGCATCCGCCGCCGGGGGGGTCCCCCTCCCCCCGCTTGTCCCTGCCGACGATCAGCACGCTGATCCCGAACCTCTCGTCCCTGGACACGTCCGCGTCTATGAAGAACGCGTCCCTGAGGTTGTCCGACAGCATTATCTTCTCCGTGTCCCCGATGCGGTATATGCCGCGGTCCTTGAGTATCATCACCCTGCCGCAGTACCTGGCCGCGAGGACTATGTCGTGCGTCACTATCAGCACGGTTATCCCCTTCTCGGCGGCCAGGCCGCGGACCAGCTCCATGAGGTCGAACTGGTGGCTTATGTCCAGGTGCAGCGTGGGCTCGTCCAGCAGCAGCACCTCCGGCTCCTGCGCCAGCGCCCTCGCGATCATCACCCTGCGCCTCTCCCCCCCGCTCAGCTCGTTCACGGGGCGGTCCGCGAAGTCCAGGACCCCGGTGTCCCTCATGGCGCGGTAGACGGCCTCCAGGTCGCGCTCGCGGGAGTTCCCCTCGAACCCCACCCACGGGTAGCGCCCCATCATCACCGTGTCGAACACCGTGAACGGGAAGGTTATGTTCGCGGACTGCGTCACGAAGGCTATCTTCTTCGCCACGTCCCTCTTGGGCATCCCCCTTATGGAAACCCCGTCTATCCTGGCCTCCCCGGAGGACGGGGCGTACAGCGCGTTTATGCAGCTCAGGAGCGTGGTCTTCCCGCACCCGTTCTGCCCTATTATCCCGACCACCTCCCCCACGCCGGCGGAGAACGTTATCCCTTCCAGCACCGGCTTCCCGGAATAGGAGAAACAGAGGCCCTCTACTTCCAGCTTCATCCCCACAGCTCCTTCTTCCTGGCCCTCATCACGTATATGAAGAAGGGCGCGCCCACGAGCGACGTCAGCACGCCCACGGGCAGTATCATCTCGAACGCGGACTTCGCCACGGTGTCCATCAGCAGCATGAACGCGCCGCCCCCGAACACGCACAGGGGCATCAGGACGGCGTGGTTGGGCCCCGCGATCATCCTGAAGATGTGCGGCACTATCAGCCCCACGAACCCTATGACCCCCGATATGGCGACGGACCCCCCCACGGACAGGGAGGCCGCGACTATCATCATGATCCTGAGCCTCTTCACGTTCACGCCCATGTTGGACGCCTGGTCCTCCCCGGAGGAGATCAGGTTCAGCTCCCTGACGGACAGCATCATTATCGCTATCCCCGCCGCGATGGGCAGGATGGCGAGCTTGAACGACGTCCACCCGCAGTTGTTGAAGCTCCCCATGGTCCAGTAGACTATGCTCGCCAGCACGTCGTCGCGGACCATGTACTGCATCAGCGATGTCAGCCCCCCGAAGAACGCGCCCATGGCTATCCCCGCCAGGAGCAGGGTCACGGACGCGACCCCGTACTTGGTGTGCGCGATCAGGTACACCGCGCCCATGGTCAGGAAGCAGAATATGAACGCCATCCCCGGGACCGCGAAGGACCCCAGGAAGCTCCCCGCTCCGAACGCCAGCGCCAGCGACGCGCCGAACGCGGCCCCGGAGGATATCCCCAGCACCGACGGGGAGGCCATCGGGTTCTTGAACATGCTCTGCATCGCCAGGCCCGACGTGGACAGGGCGGACCCGACGATGACCGCGCACAGCAGGCGGGGTATCCTCACGTCCTTGAGCACGTACTCGGCGGTGTCGTCCCTCACGGACCCCAGCAGGATCCCGAACACGTCCCCCAGGGAGATGCCGTAGTTGCCGATGGTGAGCGTGACGAAGAACAGGGCGGCTAGGAACGCGGCGGACGCGGCCACTGTCGTGGCCGCGCGCCTGCCCGCGCCGCGCTGGTACCTCCTCATGTCCTCCAGGCTCTCTATCCCTTCCATCGGCTCCCGCTCCGCGCTCAGGTATCGGTCCTCATCCTCTCGGACTCGGGGCGCTTGTCGTTGGTGTAGAACAGGATCAGGCCCGGCTTCTGCGCCAGCAGCGACTCCAGGTCGTGCTCGGCGCCGTCCAGCAGGGACGTGTCGAAGCCCAGGAACCTCAGGATGATCTTGGGCATCTCGGAGCTCAGGGCGCTCCCGGACGTGTTCTCGAAGTACGCCTTCACCGGGGCCTTCCCCCCGGTCTCCTCCTGGACCGCGGCGTACACCCTGTACAGCCTGAGCTGGAGGCTCTCTATCATGTCGCTCACGACGGAGTCGTCGAAGCCCAGCAGCGCGCCGATGCACTCTATGGCCTGGAACACCCCGGGTATGTCCGACGGCGAGAAGAAGGCGAAGCTCGACCCCGTCTTCCTGGCGGGCCCGGTGTTGTTGTCGTAGTGGTCCTGCGAGACTATCCTCAGCCCGGACGCCAGGTACAGCGCGCTCTTTCCCCCCGCGGACGCGGTCTTGAGCGCGTCCGCGAGCTTCTCCGGGTCCATGCTCTGCACGGACGTGACGCCCAGGTCCAGATAGGACGACTTGTCCACGGCGTATGTCAGAAACACGGTGTCGTTGTCCTCGTAGTAGGAGTACTTGAGCCCGCCGGCTATGACCGACTTCAGGTATCCCGACACCCTCTCGTCCAGGAAGCTCTCCTCCGAATAGGGCTCGACGCCCGCCTCGGTGCAGGCTAGGAAGTACATGCACTCCACGAACATGGTCCCCATGACCAGCACGTTGTCCGCAACGGGCACGACGACCGTCTCCGTCCCCTTGGCTTTGGTGGTCGACTTCACGTCGAGGGCGCCGTCCGCCCTCTTGGACACTATCGGGTCCCAGACGCAGTACTGGTTCCAGAATTCCGAATCCCCCTTGGCGTCGGACAGAGTCAGGCTCCCATGGCCTATCTCGCCGTAATAGTCCTCGTATATCTGCTCTATCGTTGCCACGACCCCGGGGGTGGCCGAGCACCTGCCCATGTCCACCATGCTCACGCGGGCGTCCAGCCTGTACAAGCCCTTCTTCTGCTCGGCGCCGTCGCCGCCGTCGCCGCCGGACAGGGCCAGCGCGCCCACCGCCGCGACCGCCAGCAGGGCGACGATCGCGGCCGCCAGTATCTTCTGATTCATCGTTTCGACCACCTTTAAAAACGTTGGATGCAATTGGGTATATGATCCAACTATATGTATATTTCTACGCTTGAAAAAGCGCCTTTAGCGCATATTTGTAAAATTTATTAAACGTATTTAGTATGCATTTCATAAATAATTCGTATGTCATAAAAACTATCTGGCTCCAAATGCGCCATGAGCCGGATCGTATCCCGAGCGTATGCGGAGGCGCGCCCATCCATGCCCCCGCGGGGCCTCCCGCGGGGCCCGTCCGGGGGGAGCATTCAGTGTTAAATCCCATGAGGCCATACGGGCGATCGATGACAAAGGTCGCGCCTTCGATCCTGTCCTCCGACTTCTCCAGGCTGGGCGAGGAGGTGTCCTCCGCCGAGAAGGCCGGTGCGGACTGGATACACATAGACGTCATGGACGGGGTCTTCGTGCCCAACATAACCATAGGCCCCGCCGTGGTCTCCGCCATACGCGGGTTCGCGTCTGCGCCGTTCGACGTGCACCTCATGATAGAGAGGCCGTCCAGGTACGTGGGCGCGTTCGCGGACGCGGGTGCGGACATGATCACCGTCCACGCCGAGGCGGGGGACGACGCGGACGCGGCCATAAGGGACATATCGGACAGGGGGCTGAAGGCGGGCATAACCCTCAACCCCGGCACCCCGGTATCCAGCCTGGACAGGTACCTGGACAGGGTCGACCTGGTCCTGGTGATGTCCGTCCAGGCCGGGTTCGGCGGGCAGTCGTTCAGGAGCGAGTGCCTGCCCAAGATAGCCTACGCCCGGGAGTACGCGGAGGCCCACAGCCCGGGGATGGAGGTCTCGGTGGACGGGGGGATCAACAGGGAGACCGGCAGGATGTGCGCGGACGCCGGGGCCAGCGTGCTGGTCGCCGGGAGCTACCTCTTCAAGCTGGGCGACATGGCGCCCGAGATAGCCCTCTGGAAGGGCTTCGGCGGGGGATGAGCCGTGGGAGTCAACCTCTCCGGGCTCATGGAGTTCGAGACCGCGGACCTCCCCGCCCTAAGCGGGAAGAGCGTGGCGATCGACGCGTACAACACCATCTATCAGTTCCTATCCATGATCAGGCAGCCGGACGGGTCCCCCCTCTGCGACGGCCGCGGGAGGGTCACGTCCCACCTGTCCGGGATACTCTACCGGACGACAAACCTCATAGGCCAGGGCATAGAGCCCTCGTTCGTCTTCGACGGCAAGCCCCATGCGCTCAAGAGGGCCACCCTGGACGCCCGCAGGGAGAGGCGGGAGAAGGCGGAGGGCGAGTGGGAGGAGGCGCTGGAGTCTGGGGACATGAAGCGCGCGTTCTCCAAGGCGCAGCAGACCTCCAGGATGACCCCGGAGATCAGGGAGTCCGCCAGGGAGCTCATAGGGCTCCTGGGCATGCCCGTCGTGGACGCCCCGTCCGACGGGGAGGCGCAGGCGGCGCACATGTGCATGAGGGGGGACGTGTGGGCCTCCGCGTCGCAGGACTTCGACTCGATCCTGTTCGGAACCCCGATCCTGGTCAGGAACCTCACCATGAACGGGCGCAGGAAGATGCCGGGGAGGGACCAGTACAGGGACGTGAAGACGGAGATCATCGACTCGAAGGCGTTCCTGGAGCGCCTGGGGGTCACCAGGGAGCAGCTGGTGGACGCGTGCATCCTCATGGGCACCGACTTCAACCCGGGCATATCGGGCATAGGCCCCAAGAAGGGGCTGAAGCTGGTCAGGGACCACGGGGACATAGAGCACGCCCTGGCGCACATGGGGAAAGAGATCCCGGAGTACCCCGAGGTGAGGGACATATTCCTCGGAGGGGGGCACAGCACGGACGGCTACGACGTGAGGCCGGGGAAGATAGACAGGGGCGGGGTCGTCGAGATGCTCTCGGAGTACGGGTTCTCGCGGGACAGGGTCGAGGGCACCCTGGACAAGATGGAGGATTCCAGGAAGGCCGCGTCCGACAAGAGGAAGCAGAGGTCGCTGGACGCGTGGCTCTGACGGTCATATGGACGACGGCGGTATCCAGTCGTCGTCGTAAGCCCGGGCGCGCCCGACGCTCACCGAATCGCCCACGTCCAGGGTCGAGAGGTCCTCCGCCGCGATCGTCCTGACCCCGGACGCGGCCTCCGCCTCGGCCGCCTCGCGGGCCGGGCCGCGCTTTATCATGACTATCCCGAAATGGGTCATGACCACCGCCTCCGGCTTCACGGCGGCCGCGAACATGGCCGCGTCCTCCGAGCACATGTGGTACGGTATCCTGAGGCCCCACGGCGTGGTGACCGGGAGTATCAGGACCCTGGAGCCCTCGTACTGCCGGGCTATCTCCTCGGAATACGACGTGTCGCTCACATAGGACACTATCCCCGCGTCCGTCCTCATCTTGAACCCCACGTTGGTCGGGTCGCTGTGGTCCGCCCTGCATATCCCCACGGGCAGGCCGTCCACGTCCAGCTCGTCCCCCGGCCTGATCACGGCGGCCCTCCCGACGACGTTCAGGTGGTACCTCGATATGCACGGGCCCAGCGAGCCCTCCCCCTCTATCACGGTGGGGCTGCCGTACAGGCTCCCCCTCTTCTTCCATCCCCCCAGGGTCATGCCCTCTATGACGCACTCCGCGTCCGAGTAGTGGTCTGGGTGCGCGTGGGAGACTATGACGGAGTCCGTGAGGGCGGGGTCGTAGTGGATCCGCCTCATCTGGACCAGGGCCCCCGGGCCGGGGTCCATGTGGATGCGCCCGCCGGCGTGCCTCATCAGCATGCCCCCCGTGGACCTGGTCTGATACATGGTGGTGTGCCTGCCGCCGCCGGTGCCCAGGAACGTCACGGAGAATCCCATGGCCTCCCATGGCCTGGAGATATATTCATATTTGCGGGAGCGGGCGCCCGCGCGGGGCTGGGTATCGCCCCGCCGGGGCCCGGTGCCGGCGCGGGCGAATCTATTATAACGGGCTCTGTGATTCGGGAGGAGGCACGCGATGCATGCATCCCGCCAACTAGTTACGCGAGCGTAATCATATGGAGAAAAACATTGTCAGTGTCAGCGAACTGCGCGTGGACGACGTGCCTTTTGTCGGAGGGAAGGGAGCGAACCTGGGGGAGCTGACCTCCGCCGGGTTCCCGGTGCCCGAGGCGTTCGTCCTCACCACCGCGGCTTACGACGGCTTCCTCGGGGACAGCGGCATCCTGAAGCGCATCGAGGGGGAGCTCAAGGGCATCGACAGGGGCTCGGACCAGAGCCTCGCCGACGCGTCGGACAGGATCAGGAGGCTCTTCGAGACGATAGAGGTGCCGAAGAAGCTGAAGAAGGAGATCCTGGACGCCTACAACGCGCTCGCCCCGAAGGAGAAGAGGGGCTTCGTGGCGGTCAGGTCCAGCGCGACGGCGGAGGACCTGCCGGACGCAAGCTTCGCCGGGCAGCAGGAGACGTACCTCAACGTCAGGGGCGAGGCCGACCTGATGGACAAGATAAGGAAGTGCTGGTCGTCCCTGTTCACCGCGAGGGCGATAGCGTACCGCGAGAAGCAGGGCTACGCCCACGGCGACGTGAAGCTGGCGGTCGTGGTCCAGAGGATGGTGGACTCCGAGGTGTCCGGCATAATGTTCACCGTGGACCCGCACAGCGGCGCCAAGAACATAATCGTAGAGGCGGGGTACGGGCTGGGGGAGGCCATAGTCGGCGGGGAGGTCACCCCGGACATGTACGTCGTGGACAAGTCCAGGATGGACATCGCCAAGAAGCGCATCTCCACCCAGAAGTGGAAGTACGTCCGCGGCGCGGACGGCGGATGCGAGAGGGCGGACATACCCGCCGACGCCGAGAAGAGGCAGAAGATCGACGATTCCACGATAATGGAGGTCGCCGAGATCGGAAGGCAGGTCGAGATACACTATCAGAAGCCCATGGACATCGAGTGGTGCGTCGAGGGCGGCAAGGTCTACCTGGTCCAGGCCAGGCCCATCACCGCCGTCGGCGACGCGTCCGGCAACGGGTCCCAGGGCCCCCGCGAGATCGGCGGCGACGTGGTCCTGACCGGGCTGGGCGCCAGCCCGGGGCTGGCGTCAGGCACGGTCCGCATCTACGACGAGGCCATGAGCCTCGACGTCATAAAGGACGGGGACGTGCTGGTCACCAAGATGACCATGCCGGACATGGTGCCCGCCATGAGCAGGTCCGTGGCCATACTCACCGACGAGGGCGGGATGACGTGCCACGCGGCCATCATCTCCAGGGAGCTGGGCACCCCGTGCATAGTGGGCACCGGGAACGCGACCGAGGTCCTGAAGGACGGGGACGTGGTGACCGTGGACGGCACCACCGGGACCGTCTACAAGGGCGAGATAAAGAAGAGGGAGGACTCCCGCGAGAAGGCGTCGATGCCCGCCGCCTGCGAGTGCGCGCCGGTCACCGGGACCAGGGTCATGGTCAACATGAGCATGCCCACCAAGGCCGAGGAGGTCGCCGCGCTCCCGTGCGACGGGGTCGGGCTGATGAGGAGCGAGTTCCTGTTCACCAACTACATCGGCGAGCACCCGTGCGCCGTGATCGAGGAGGGGCGCGCCGCGGAGCTGGTCGAAAAGCTGGCGGACGGCATATCCAAGGTCGCCAGGGCGTTCTACCCCAGGCCCGTGGTTCTCAGGACCTCCGACTTCAAGACCAACGAGTACAGGGACATGAAGGGCGGGGCGCCCTACGAGCCCAGCGAGGACAACCCCATGATCGGGTGGAGGGGGTGCTCCAGGTACATATCCGAAAGCTACCGCGAGGCGTTCATGTGCGAGCTGGCGGCCATCAGGAAGGTCAGGGAGGGGCTGGGGCTCAGGAACGTCCACATAATGCTGCCCTTCGTCAGGACCGTGTCCGAGGTCGAGAGCATAACCGCCATGATGGCGTCCGCCGGCCTCCGCAGGGGCCCCGACCTGAAGCTGTACCTCATGGCGGAGGTGCCGGTCAACATATTCATGGCGGAGGAGTTCTGCAAGCACTGCGACGCCTTCTCCATCGGGTCCAACGACCTCACCCAGCTGGTCATGGGCTGCGACAGGGACTCCGACGTGCTCGGCAAGATGGGGTATTTCGACGAGAGGAACGCGGGCGTGAAGGCCGCGATCTCACAGCTCATAAGGGTGGCCCACAAGAACGGCAAGGCGGTCGGCATATGCGGCCAGGGCCCGTCGGTGTACCCCGAGTTCGCGGAGTTCCTTGTGGAGGAGGGCATAGACAGCATCTCCCTCAACCCCGACACGTTCTTCAAGACGAAGGCCAGCATAGCGGCGGCGGAGCAGAGGGTCCTCCTCAGAGGGCTGAGGGAGCTCAGGGGAAGGCTCTGACGCGCCCGGCGGGGGGCGGGGTCACGGCCTCGGGCCGTCGGCCTTCGAGCTCTCCATCAGCCTCTCGTTGAGGCCCGCCGCCTTCTCCTTCGGCAGGAGCATGGTGGTTATCTCCATGAAGGGGTGCTTGGAGCCCTCGATGATGTTCACGTCGTCGAGGGTCCTGAGGCCCCATTTCTCCGAGGTCCTCTCCAGCCCCAGCGTCACGTCCAGGTTGTTGGGCTCCAGGACGACCGCCTTGAACTCCGTCAGGCCCATGCGCTTGGCCGCCAGCGCGCGGTGGTGGCCGTCCACCAAAAGGTACCCGCTCATGCGCTTTATCACTATGAGCGGCTCCAGCAGGCCCCTCTTTATCTCGTACTGCCTCCCGACCAGCTCGTCCATGTAGACCTCCTTCTGGGTGGGCATCACCATGTCTATCGGTATGACCTCTTCGCGCACCCTCAGCCTGATGCCGTTCTGGTTCTCCATGAACCTCTTGACGCTGGCGACCCTGTCCGGCCTCGCCTTGTCTATCTGCGAGCGGACTATGTCTATGTTGGAGATTATCCCGACGATCTTCCTCTCGTCGTCCACCACCGGGAGGTTGCGGAGGCCGTAGCGGAACAGGACGCGGGTGGCGTCCTCTATGGACATGGACGGGATGACGCAGATGGTCCCCCGGCTCATGACCTCCCTCATCTTCGCGCCGGGCCTGTCCATGTGGCTCAGGAGCTCCTTCGCGGTCACGTACCCCAGGAGGTAGTTGTTCTCCACTATCGGGAATCCATGGAAGTTCGACCTGACGATCTGGTCCCTGACCTGGCTGACGGTCATCTCCGGCGTGACGAATTGCACGTCGCTTATCATGAAGTCTCCGACTGTGCGTGCCATGTTATCGCCGCTCCATGCCGTCCCGGCGTGAAAAGCTTTTGCAATCATCGATCAGCCCCAGGCTACTTTGGAATCAGCTTTTCCGACCACCTATATCTCCAGGCACATTTTGAATCTTCACGATCCAGCTACCGCCTCTTCTAGAGCCTACACGATCTATCATGCCCCTTTCTTTAAGATCGCTGATATTGAGTTCTACGTTCCTCAAAGCGATGCCGATCTCTCTGCCTATATTTTTTGCACTGATGGTCGGGTTTGCGATCATCATCTGAACTATCTTGGATTGAGTCTGGTTTAGACCATCGCTTTCACCGATGCTATTACCGATGCTATTACCGATGCCAGGATCGATCTTGAAACCGATCATGACTTCGTTCGGAGAGATCCTATAGAACGGATCGGGCTTGTTCCATTCCCTGCAGTCCTCGACCATCTTTTCTATCCCGCGGCCCCACGCCTCGATCTGACCGGAGCGGGAGAACGCGTTCGCGATCAGCGGGTTGCGGGGCTTGGACGTGTGGGGGGAGAACAGCTTGTCGACCGTCCAGCCTTCTGGCAAGCCGCCGTCGTTGTAGATCAGCACTTCGTTCGGATAGATGTGTATGTGGATCGGATTCCCGGTGCTGTAGTCTCTATGGATCACTGCGTTCTGCACGGCTTCTCTGAAAGCGTATTTGGGCACGGGATAGTCCTCTATCCTCTGGATCCCCCTATAGCTTATGAGCCCCTTGAAGTACTTCAGATAGACCAGGTCCACCACCCGGTCCGCTATGGATATGAGCGGGCCGCGGACCTCGTCCTGATACAGGATCTCGTGGGCGTTCTCGAACATGCCTATCTTCACATGCGCCCCGAACGCCCATCTGTCAGGGACCTGATGGAAGAGGAGCGGGGCCGCGCGCTTCATGTATTCCCCTTCGGTGAGCATCAGGTTGTCCAGAAGGACCTCGTCTGTTATCGCCAGATCCTCTGCGGTCAACCTGCCGCTGCCGACGGCCATCCGGCGGAAATACTTGAATCCGTCGCTCTCGAAATCTGCGAACTTAGCGTGTGGCAGCGGGACTCCGTCCCACGTCTTCCCGAGTATCCTGAGCATGAACTCGTCCAAAGCGATCCCGGACAGCTCCTGCGTGGTGCTGCCCGAGCGGACATAATACCTTCCGCGACAGCTCACTGGGAAAACGTGCGGCCCTACGGAGATCGAGATATATTGCATGCCGTCGGATTCCAGCAGATCCACCGCAGGGACTATTCCCGTGACGCTCCTTATCTTGTTAGGGATGTCTTCCAAGAGCTTCTTGGCGTTCCGGAGCCCGACGATGCGCCCATCGTCGCTGCGACCTATCTCCATGACGCCGCCGGACGCGTTCGCGAACGCGCATATCGTCTCCATGTGTTCTTCGCGCCAGGACTCCTTCCATTCGAGATTCTGTCTCTCCACCGTATCATCTTCCCTTCCGGCCGGCGCTTTCTCGTTCATCCACCCTCCTCTCTTCCCAATGCGTTCGACGCATGGCCTGTGCGTCTCTTCCAAACGCTCTACGCGTACTAAAGGATGCGTGCAAAGCGCGCCCCAGATCGGATGCGCGTGTTTCCGCATTGTTTTTCAGTGTTACGATGTTTAATATATGTGTTATAAGATGATCGGATCGAATGAAGCTAATAACAATATCCCTAGTCGCCGCATTGGCTATGGCGTCGTTCGTCGTGCTCTCGTCCGACGACGCCAGCGCGGCATCGTCGTCCCCCTACGAGATCACGGACGGCACCGGGCAGGTGTTCAGATACGACCGCCCGTCCGACCACGTCGTCGTCGCAGGGTTCGCCGCGGCTCTGACCCTGGTCGACCTCGGCCTCGCCTCGAAGATTGTGGGCACCGACACCTACGGCGCGTACGACTACTACAAGAACGCGAAGCTGGAAGTCTTGAAGGACAGGCCGAGCATAGGCAGCATCGGGACCGCGGGCAACAACAGCAACGTCGTCGCGACCCTCGCGCAGTGGGTCGAGGAGGGCAGGATGAGCCTCGACGACACGGTTATCTTCACCACGTACATAACGAACGGGAAGGTCCTCCGCGGGCTTCTTGAAGAGAGGGGGTTCACCCACGTGCTCATATGGGGGACCATCTCCGAGTACGGCGACATAGCCGACATGGTGGACACGCTGTCCATGGCGATGACCGGGAAGAAGTCGACCGTGGCGGAGGACATGCGCGCGGTGCAGCGCGAGGTCGCGTCCAAGGTCGCCGGGATCGGCGAGAAAAGCAAGGCCCTGTTCGTATGGTGGACCGCGAGCTCCCCCAGCGACGTGAAGGTCGGCAGCGGCGGGTCCCTGGCGGTCTCCCTCATAATGGCCGCCGGCGGCGAGAACGCGGGGTACAACCCCCAGGCCAGCGGGACCTACGGCGACAAGAACACCATGCTCCAGATACTAGAGGCCAACCCGGGCGCGCTCCTGCTGCTGGACAGCAGCTACGTCAGGGCGCACGGGGTGGAGCAGTTCAGGCAGGACTTCCTCGGAGGGAAGGCGGACATAAGGATACTCGCGCTGGAGCAGACGTGGAACAACTACTGCCCCGAATCCGCCGACGGGCTGTGGGCGATCGCCCAGGCCCTGTACCCCGACGTGTTCGGCGGGATGGACAAGCCGCGCTCCGAGGCTCCCGGCGAGAATCCGCTGACGTACGCGGTGGCGGGCGCGGTCGTCGCGATAATCGTCGCGGGCGGCGCCGTGTGGTTCCTCAGGCGCCCGTAAACCTATTATGCCGGAGCCCGCCTCCGGCAGATATAACACCGCGGGTGCGCACATGAGAAAGATCCCGAAGACACTGGCCATAATCGTCGCCCTGGCCGCGATGCTGGCCGCGTCCGTGCTCCTGGACCTCTCATGGGCCCCGCGGCCGCTCAGCCTCGGCGAGGTGTGGGCCGCGCTCTGCGGCAGGGGGACGTGGGCGAACGACATAATCGTCAACGGGTTCAACGCGCCCAGGGTCTTCTTCGGCGTCTTCGTGGGCGCGGCCCTCGGGGTCACCGGGGGGGTCATGCAGGCCCTCTTCAGGAACCCGCTGGCGTCGCCGTACCTCCTCGGGCTGTCCTCCGGCGCGTCCCTGGGCGCGACGGTGGCGATACTCTTCTCCATCCCGCTCATACCACTCGCGATAGCCCAGCCCGCGCTGGCGTTCGCGTTCTGCTTCGGGACGATGCTCCTGGTGTACTCCCTGTCCCGCGCGTCCGGCGGGGTCAGGACGGAGACCCTGATCCTCGCGGGGGTGGCGGTCTCGTCGCTGATGTCCGCGGCGGTCTCCCTGTTCACGTACATAGCCCCCAGCGAGAAGATGCAGAGCATAGTGTTCTGGTCCATGGGGAGCCTCGACAGCGTCAGATGGAGCAACGCGTCTTTCTCGGTCCCCCTGATGATGATCGGGATCGTCGTCATGATCGCCTCGTCCAAAAAGCTCAACGTCATGATGCTGGGCGACGCGCACGCCATGGACCTGGGCATCGACGTGAGGGGGACCAGGATATTCCTCCTGGTGATCTCGTCCCTGGTCGTCGCCGCCGCCGTGGCGTTCGTCGGGTCCATAGGGTTCATAGGGCTCGTGGTCCCCCATATCTTCAGGCTCATGCTGGGGCCCGACAACCGCGTCGTGCTCCCGCTCAGCGCGTTCGGCGGCGCCGCGTTCATCCTGCTGTGCGACTACGTCGCCCACACCGCGTCGTCCTTCTACGGCGTGCTGCCCATAGGGGTGGTCACCGCGTTCGTCGGCGCGCCTTTCTTCATATACCTGCTGGCCAGCAGGAGGAGGGAGATAGGATGGTGACCATCGAGGTGGACTCCCTCACGTACAACTACGATTCCAGGGCGGTTCTGGACGCGGTGTCCCTGAGCGTCGGGAAGGGGGAGATCGTCGGGGTCCTCGGGCCCAACGGCTGCGGGAAGACGACGCTCCTGAAGAACCTGAACCGCAACCTCAGCCCCCACGGCGGGTGCGTCCTCGCGGACGGATCCGACCTGGAGGCGATGTCCAAGAGGGAGATCGCCAGGAAGATCGCGGTGGTCCCTCAGACCAACGAGATAAGGTTCTCGTTCACGGTGGAGGACATAGTCAAGATGGGCAGGATGCCCTTCCAGGAGTCCTTCCGCGGGGAATCCTCCGAGGACATGAGGATAGTCAGGGACGCCATGGAGAGGACCGGGCTCACCCCTCTGGCGAAGCGCTACATAAACACCATGAGCGGGGGCGAGAGGCAGAGGGCGATCCTGGCGAGGGCGCTCGCCCAGTCCCCGGAGGTCATACTCATGGACGAGCCCACCCTGCACCTGGACGTGAACATGCAGTTCGAGGTGCTGGACCTCATCCGCGACCTGTCCAGGGAGAGGTCCCTGACGGTCGTGATCGTGTCCCACGACCTGCCCATGGCGGCGAGGTACTGCGACAGGGTGGTCCTCATCCACGGCCACAGGGTCCTGGCCGCGGGGCCCCCGGAGGAGGTCCTCACAGCGGAGAACATGCGGAAGGTGTTCAAGGTGGACGCGGAGCTCGAGGACGACCCCCGCGGCGGGCGCAAGACTGTGAGGCTCTTCGGGGCCTGCAGGGATTGACCGCAGGCTCGCACGGTTTTGATTGTGCCTAAAATTATAGAGGCATAACTTAGCAAATTCTACAAAAAAGCTATAACGCCGCACCTCCGTGTTGATTTCAAGGGGGCGTTAGATGACGCTATCATCTAGATCGAAGACACTTGCGTTAGCTGGCATTGTCGCTGTGGCCGCCATGGCCTTCGCCTGCCTGTCCGCGGGGGCGGGCGATGGGCGGGGGGAGGAGTGCTCCGTGGCGGTCTACAAAGCGGGAGAGGGGGAGGTGACTGGCGAGGGGGCCTACAGGGCGGGGGACACGGTCCGCCTGTCCGCGGTCCCGGGCGAGGGGCGCCTGTTCGCGGGATGGTACGAGGGGGATTCCCTCCTGTCCATGGACCCGCTGTGCGAGTTCGAGGCCTCGTCGGACGTGCATCTGACGGCCAGGTTCGAGGAGGCGTCGTACCGCATCGAGGCGCTCTCCGCCGACCCGTCCATGGGCGGCGTGTCCGGGGGCGGGATAGACGCCAGGTACGGGGAGGAGGTCGCGCTGAGCGCGGTCCCCGCCCCCGGATACCTGTTCGAGGGCTGGAAGATCGGCGGGGCCACCGTGTCCATAAGCGCGGACTACTCCCACGCCGTGACGGGGGACGCGGAGATAACGGGGACGTTCGGCCCCGACGGGGCGGCGGCGTTCCTGCTCGTCCTCTCCCGGGACGGTGGCGGGGCCGTCGTGAGCGCGGTCCCCGCCCACGCCCTGGGCGGGGCGCGCGGGGAGTGGGCGTTCCGAGACTTCGCGACGGGGGAGGAGATCCTCAGGGCGCAGGCCTCGGACGAGGAGCCTGGCGCGAGCGTGTCGGTGCCGGGCGGCGCCGCGGTGGCGGTCACGTACGCGGTGACCCCCCCTGGCGGCGCGACGGAGGAGCGCTCCAAGACCGCCGTGATAGACTCGGAGGAGGTCAAGCGGTTCTCCTGGAGGTACCGGGAGGGCGCGTGGTACTCCGCCGTGACGGACTTCCTGCGCATCAACAACAAATCCGCCTCGCTGGACCTCAAGATGGAGTTCGGATGGTACTACGGCGCGCTCGCGTCCGGCGTGGCCAGGTCCGAGGGGTACGGCGAGATCTCCGGCTACGTGGACGGCGGCCCCGCGGTCGCGGCCCTGGCCCGCGAGCTGTCGGCCCGCTCGTCGGGGATGAGCGACCTGGAGAGGGTCGGGTTCGCGCTGAGGCTCGTGCAGAGCGTCCCGTACGCCGACGACTGGGAGAAGGGCGCGTCCGACTACTGGAAGCTCCCTGCGGAGACCCTGTGGGAGCAGAGGGGCGACTGCGAGGACCACGCGTTCCTGTTCGCCGCGCTCATGAGGGAGATGGGGTACGGGGTGGTGGTCCACTACGTGTTCTGCTACGGGTCGGACGGCGGGTTCAAGACCGCGCACATGGCGGTCGGCGTGGACGTCCCGGGCGGCTCGGGGTCGTTCGCGGAGGTCGACGGGGCGAGGTACTACTACTGCGAGACCACCGACACGGGCTCGGCCGGATGGCTGGGCTCGTACGGGGTGGGGGACGTCCCGGGAGGGTACGTGGTCAAGAAGACGTACGTGGTGTGAGCGCGCGATGCGGATGCGCGACCCCCTCCCCCCAATCCCACAGGCAACGGGACGCGCCCCCTGCCCTCGGCGGACATGGCCCGATCGTCCCGGCGTCTCTGCGGAAAAACCATATAGTCGTAAAATACTGTAAATGTACAGTAAATTACGTATGAGGATTGAACATGGAGATCAGGAGGGACAGATATCTCAACAGGCTGGCGTCCAGAGAGCTGAACGGCGCAGTCAAGGTGATCACCGGCATCAGGAGGTGCGGGAAGTCCTACCTCCTATTCCACCTCTTCAGAGACCTCCTGCTGAACAGGGGCGTTCCCAGGGACCGCATCATCGAGGTCGCGCTGGACGACAGGAGGAACAAGAGCCTCCGCGACCCTGACGAGCTTTACAGGTTCGTGTCAGGCTCCGTGGGCGCGGGCCAGCACTACGCTTTCCTCGACGAGGTGCAGTATGCGGACGAGTTCGAGGACGTGATCAACAGCCTGCACCACATAGAGAACCTGGACATATACGTAACCGGCAGCAACTCCAAGTTCCTATCGAAAGACATACTGACCGAGTTCAGGGGGAGGGGGGACGAGGTCGAGATCAGGCCACTGTCCTTCTCCGAGTTCGCGTCCGCATACCCGGGGGACAGGGAGGCGGCCTGGGGCGAGTACCTTACCTACGGCGGGATGCCTGAGATCCTGTCCAAGAAGACCGAGGAGGAGAAGGTCTCATACCTGCAGAGGCTCGTGGACGGGGTCTATCTGAAGGACATAATCGAGAGGAACGGCGTCGAGATGGAGGAGATGCTGGGGCTGATAACCGATTCGCTGTGCTCCGCCATAGGCTCTCTGACGAACCCGCTGAGGATCTGCAACACCCTGGGCACCCTCGGATACAGGGGGGCGGACAACGAGACCGTGTCCAGATACATCGGGCACCTCGCGGATTCGTTCCTCTTCGAGAGGTCCAGGAGATACGATGTCAAAGGCAGGAGGTACTTCGACACTCCGTACAAATACTACGCCGCCGACGTGGGCCTGAGGAACGCGAGGCTAGACTTCAGGCGGCAGGAGCACGCCCGCATCATGGAGAACATAGTCTACAACGAGCTCAGGTCCAGGGGGTTCGGCGTGGACGTAGGGGTCATAGAGTCCAGGGACAGGGCGGGAGGGTCTTCCGAGTACGCGCAGCTGGAGATCGATTTCGTAGCCAACATGGGGAGCAGGAGATACTACGTCCAGTCCGCGTACAGCCTCCCGGACGCGGAAAAGAGGGAGAGGGAGATCAGGCCGTTCCTGAAGACGGGGGATTCGTTCAAGAAGATCGTGGTCACAGGGGACCGCGCGCCGCCCCATAGGGACGAGAACGGGATCCTGACCCTGAACATCCTGGACTTCCTCCTGGACGATGGGAGCCTGGACCTCTGACGCGGGGGGCGCGCCCGAGATCACCAGTCGGACAGGAGCCAGTCTACGATGTTCAGGTGCCTTATCCCCCCGGGGGCGGCCCTCCTCACGCGGTCCGCGGTGAGTATGGTCTTAGGGAAGCTGTCCCCTATCTGCGAGAGGGACCTCGTCTCCCGCTCGTAGGCGTCGTCGGGCGCCATCGTGAGGGCCACTTGGAAATACTCGCGCCCCGAGCCCCTCTCGGCGGTGAAATCCACCTCCCGGTCCAGATAGCTCCCCACTGACACGGAGTACCCCCTCCTGCGGAGCTCCAGGTACACTATGTTCTCCATCTGCCTGCCCAGGTCGTCGCCCTTCGACGACCCCAGGACCGCGTTCCTCATGCCGGTGTCCGCCGCGTAGTACTTCTCGAGCGACTGCAGGTGCCTGTTGCCGACGATGTCGAACCTCCCGGCGTCGTAGAGGATGTACGCCTCCTCCAGGTATCTCAGGTAGCTGCCGACGGTGGAATGGTTCTGGCGGAGATGCTTCGATATGGAGCTCCTGCTGGTCACGTTGCCTATGTTGGAGAAAAGGAACCTCATTACCGAGTCTATCGACGCAGCGTCTCTGACGCCGTTCCTGGCTATCACGTCTTTATTGAGGATCGTGTCGCATATCCCCGCGAGGTGGTCCCTCCTGAACCTCTCGTCCGCATCTGGATCTATCATAGGCATGGACCCCTTCCAAACATAGTCGCCGAACCTGTCGTCCACGGTCTGCGAGGGGCCGGGGGGGTATAGCTCCAGGTATTCCCTGAACGACAGGGGCAGCAGATCTATCTCGACGTAGCGCCCGGATATGTAGGTCGACAGCTCGGACGACAGGAGGTACGCGTTCGACCCCGTAACGTACACATCCGCATCGTAATCCACCATCAGGGAGTTGAGGGTGCGCTCCCATCCCTCCACCCTCTGCACCTCGTCTAAGAACACGTATACGCGCCCGCTCTCGGGCAGCGATTCCGATATCCTGCGGTTGAGGTCGCGGAAGTCCGATATGTCGTCGGCCGCGCCGGATTCCAGGTTGAGGTAGAATATGTCGGACTCGCGGACGCCCGAGTCCGCGAGGCGCCTCATGAACTGCCTCATGAGGGTGGACTTTCCGCACCTCCTGATCCCCGTGATTATCTTGGCGACGTCCGTCCTGTCCCTCCCGGCGTCCAGCCTCTCCAGGTCTTTCGCCCTCAGCACCTCTCTCATAGGGGATGTGACGCGCTCTATGTATTTATTTTTGATACTACATTATCAAAAAACCATTTTATCTGATACTTTTGATGATACAATATCAAAAAACTGAAGATTCTCGCTCTGATCGCCCGATACCGCCCCGTGTCGCCGAAGATGATCGGGATTAATCAGTAATACTAATACATGTTATTAGTAATACTAATACTTATTAGAAAATAATCTGTAATACTAATACATGATATTAGTAATACTAATACTTATCAGAAAATAATTAGAAAATAGCCAGCATACGAATATGATCTGCGAGCACACGAGTCTGCGCTGAAAAATTCAACGCAGAATTGATTAATATGCATGTGCATCGGGAACTATGGCGCTATGCGACGACATACTTCAGGGCGAAGGAGAGGAGATGGAATTCAAACGCGAGCTCCCTAGAGATGCGACGCATTACGTCAATGCTGCCATAGCCTTCAGCAACGGGTCTGGCGGAAGGATAATCTTCGGAATCGGAGACGGGGGAGAAATCGTCGGTCTCCCGCCGGAGGACCTGAGGGCAATAGAGGAATCCGTAAACAATAGCATAGCTGATCTCTGTGTCCCTCGCATAAAGCCCCGCTTCTCTAAAGCCACTGAAGATGGCAAGGTGCTGCTGATTGTCACGATATATTCTGGAGACCGCAAGCCATACCATCTCGCGAACACTAGCAAAAGAAAAGGGACTTTCATACGCATCGGAAGCAGCAACCGCGAAGCCACTCCGTTTGAGATCAAAGACTTGGAATCGGCATCTAGAGGAACATACCACGACGAATCCAGATACTGCGACGCCGAACTGGACGAAGACGCCATCGCAAAGCTCTGCTCCGACCTCAGCATCTACGGCAAGAGGGCGTTCTCCAGGATGGACCTGGTCAACAAGAGGGTGATCAGGAGAGACGCGGGGGGAGAGTATCCCACGCTCGCCTACGCGCTGCTGACCGGCGCGCCCGTGCCCATGAGCACGATCGAGTGCGCCAGGTTCAGGGGAGTCGAGAAGGGGGAGTTCACCAGCATGAAGTCCTTCGGCGGCCCGATATACGAGCAGCTGGAGAAGGCGCACGAGTTCGTCCTAGATCGTCTGGACAACGCCGTGACGGTTTCCGAGAGGAGCATATCGAGGACCGAGACGTACGAGATACCCGACGCGGCCGTGAGGGAGGCGATAGTCAACGCCGTCACTCACCGCAACTATGCGGTAAACAACGCCCGCATATACGTATCCGTGTTCGACGACCGCGTCGAGGTCAGGTCTCCCGGGACCGTGCCCGTGGGGATGACTCTGAAATCGGCGATGTCCGGCGAATCGGCTGTCAGGAACCGCGCCATAGCCGAAATGTTCAGGTCCGCTGGGATCTCGGAGGGCTGGGGGAACGGTATAATCAGGATCAGGTCGCTGTGCATGGAACAGGGGCTGAGGGAGCCGCTGTTCGAGGAGAGGTCGTCGAGCTTCGTGGTCACCCTGTTCAGGCCCGCTCGCCAAGGCCGGGGGGGAGCCGCCGGCGCGCGCGAGATCCATGAGGGCTGCCGCTCGGCGATAGTGAGGTACATCGCCGAGAACGGAGGCGCCACCAGGCGCGAGATAGGCTCCCTGCCCGGATGCGCGTTCTCGGATCTTCCGGAGGAGAAGAGGTACGTGAAGGTCAGCAACATAATCAGGTCCCTGGTTCGCAGAGGCGAAATATATAACGCGGGATCCGACAGGCGCCCGAGGTACGTTCTGCCGGAGAGGGGGGACGGATCCCCCGCTGACGCGCCCAGGATTCGCTGAACCCTATAATACGCTTATATGCTCTGGTCAGCCTATCCTCTCGCGGGGAAGACAAAATGACTTCGTCGCCGAGCGTCAAGATCCTGGCCGCGATCGGGTTCATCGTCGCACTGGTAGCCGTTGCCGCATTCGCGTCGTCTGCGTCAGATCCCGACGCATCGGGCTCCGATGCCGCGGGCGGACGGCTTCCCACGTACTCCGTGACCCTGTACAAGGAGGGCGACGGGCTAGTATATGGATCGGGGACCTACAGGTCCGGGGCGAGCGCGTCCCTCGTAGCGACTCCGAGCGAGGGATACCGCTTCGTCGGATGGTACAGCGGCGGCTCGCTGGTGGGATCCGACGCCACATACAAGCTCATCGTCAAGTCGGACCAAAAGATAACCGCCAAATTCGAAAAGGCCACGTGCGTCATCGAAGCGAGGGCCGGCGATCCGAACAGGGGGTTCGTCTCCGGGGGCGGAGCCGCAGTGCAGTATGGAAGCGCGGTCTATCTAAACGCCTCCCCCGCCTACGGGTACCAGTTCTCTGGGTGGCAGATAGGAGGAGTCACCGTGTCCTCGTCCAGCGGGTACCGCCATGTCGCGACGGGCGACGCGACCGTGGTCGCCGCGTTCTCCATAATCCATGACGCGTCTTTCTCCGTCTTCCAGCAGTCTTCCGCGTCGCCTTCCGTGATAACCTCGGACTCGAAGTACAATGTAGATGTGTCCAGCAGGACGTGGGCTTTCTCGGACGCCATATCTGGCGCTACGATGGGTGGCGGAACCTATTTCGGCGGCGGTCAGCCCAGCTATTCCATGACAGTCTCCGCCTCTGGAGGCAAAGCCGTCAAGGTGACGCAGACGGTGAGGTACTCCGACGGCCAGACTTCGACCAGCTCGAGCGTAGCGGTCGTCGACGCCACGGTGACCAAGACGTACTCGTGGAGGTATCAGAGCGACGCATGGTACTCCATCATAACCGATCTGATAAACCTCAACAACAAATCCGCCAAATGGGACGTGCCTATGAAATTCAGCTGGTACTACAGCGCGCTGTCGTCTAGCCTGCCCAGATCCAACGGGTACAGCGTCATCTCCAGCTACGTCACTCACTCCGATCCCGTCATAAAATCCATGGCAGACGCATTGTACAGCTATTCTTCAGGCATGAGCAGCATAGACAGGGCCAATTTCGTGCTGAAGTTCGTCCAGAGCATACCGTATGACGACTACGAGAAGGGTACGCCCGACTACTGGAAGCTCCCCGCGGAGACCCTGTGGGAGCAGAGGGGCGACTGCGAGGACCACGCGTTCCTATTCGCGGCGCTCATGAAGGCCATGGGATACAGAGTCATCCTCCACTACATTTATTGCTATGATTCGCGGGGGAACCTTACCAACGCACACATAGCCGCGGGAGTTGACGTTTCCGGAGGCGGCGGCGAGTACACTACGGTGGACGGCGTCAGGTATTTTTACTGCGAGGCGACCGCGACGCAATCCGCAGGGTGGCGGGACTATGCGAGCATAGGCTACAAGCCAACGGGCTTTGTGATAAAAAGCACGTACAAAGTATGACCGCAGGGCGTCATCGCCCGATCGCCCCGCGCCGCGCCCGGATCGCGCGATGCCGGCGATCTCGCCTCCGTGTGGGGGCGCTTGGACCGCGCGCTGGCGCGGAGCGGCCGTTTCAAAAGAAATACCATTAAATATTACCGCTCTTTATCGTGGCTTACTGCCCTGGTAGTGTAGCGGCCTATCATGGGGCCCTGTCGAGGCCCCGACACGGATTCGAATTCCGTCCAGGGCGCCATCCCATTTCATGGCGTTCGGCATTCTCGGGGGCGGGGGGCTTTTCAGAGGTCTGGAACAGGACCTCCCCGACCGTCACGATCATATCCCTGAAAGGCTTTCCAGCCACATATGGCGTTCGACGGAAGATGCGGGATAGTCGAGATAGACGAGGAGAACAAGACGGTCGTCTTCGACGCGTACAAGCTCAAGAAGATCTCCGGGACCAGGCTCGCCCCCATACTCGGGATGAGCTCGTTCTCCACCCCGTTCAAGGCCGCGTGCGAGCTCGCCGGGCTGTACCCCGGGGACAAGGCCAACAAATACATAGACGCGGGGAACCTCCTCGAGCCCGTGCTCAGGGACCACCTGGCATCCAACAAGGGGGTCCTGTACGATGCGCTGGGAATCCCCGCCGGGACGCCCCTTTCCGTGGACGAGCCCGTGGAGAAGGAGAGGTGCGGTTACGACCACTTCCACGACAACAAGGTCTTCGGCGGGCTGGTCGACGGATACATATCCGTCAACGGGAAGAGGGATTCCATACTGGAGATCAAGACCTCCGGCGCCAGGGCCAAGTGGGACGACGGGAGCGGAGGGGACGCCAACGTGCCCATGGAGTACATGCTCCAGGCGTCCCTGTACGCCGAGCTCTCCGGCCTGGACAGGATAGTCTTCCTGGTGGGGTTCCTGGAGGAGCAGGACTACGACCGCGCCTTCCTCTGGCGCCCCTGCGCGGAGAACACCGCGCTGATCGTGAAGGACAAGCTGGAGATGGAGCCGTACATGAGGGAGGCGGAGGCGTGGTACAGGGAATACATGAAGAACGGCTACACCCCCGAGTGGACGGACAGGGACGCGGACGTGCTCAAGTACCTGAAGGCTTACAAGAGGAGATGAGGGACCAAAACCCTTTTAACAGAGGGGCCTTAATGGGAGATAGCATGCGTTGGATGCTCAGAGGCAAGATACACCGGGCCACGGTCACAGAGACCAGGCTCGACTACGAGGGAAGCATCACCATAGACGCGGCCCTGCTGGAGAAGGCGGGCATATGGGTGGGGGAGAGGGTGACCATAGCGAACGTCAACAACGGCGAGCGCTTCGAGACCTACGTTTTCGAGGGGTCCCGGGAGAGCGGGGAGGTCGCGGTCAACGGGGCCGCGGCGCGCCTCTGCTCCAAGGGCGACAAGATAATCATCATGGGCTACGAGCTCACCGACGAGCCTGTGCGCGCCAGGGCGGTGCTCGTGGACGACTGCAACCGCGCGGTCAGAGAGATCGAGTACTGATGCTGCGGGTGTATTCCGACGGGGGGTCCCGCGGGAACCCGGGGCCGGCCGCGTTCGCCGTGGTGGCTTCCGAGGGCGGGAGGGTCGTCTTCGAGCTCTCCGAGTTCATAGGGGTGGAGACGAACAACTGCGCCGAGTACAGGGGGCTCATAGCCGGGATCGCGAAGGCGGTCGAGCTCGGCGCCGGAGAGGCGGAGTTCGTGACCGATTCGGAGCTCATGGCGAGGCAGATGAACGGGATCTACAGGGTCAAGAGCCCCAAGCTCAGGGAGCTGCATGAGAACGCGAAGGCGCTGGCGTCCCTGATCCCGAAGGTGTCGTTCAGGAACGTGAGGCGGGAGGAGGAGCTGATCCCGCGGGCGGACGCGCTCCTGAACATGGAGCTGGACAGGCGCATGGGGCGGCGGCGCCTGTGATGGCGGCCGGGGCCTTCTAGCCAGAGCGGCGCGGAGCAGTTCCTCGATTTGCACAACGGAAACACCCTCAATTTGCACAATGAAAACACCCTCAATTTGCACAATGGTTTAAATCGCTGAAACTCATCCGATCTAACGATGCCTCCTTCAGAGTATATGCCGCGGATGATTGACAGAGAGCTCGAGGAGTTCTTGGAAGTCTTCGGAGCAGTTCTGATCGTTGGTCCCAAATGGTGCGGAAAGACTACCACGGCTAAACGCCTCGCGAAAAGCGTGCTTAGCCTCCAGGACGAAGATCAGCTGAAGAACAACAGAGAGATCGCAGAATTCAAGATATCGATTCTCCTGAAGGGGGAGAACCCGCGCCTCCTCGACGAATGGCAGGCGATACCGAGGCTTTGGGACGCGGTGAGGTTCGAAGTGGATAACAGGGGAGAAACGGGGCTCTTCATTCTAACGGGCTCCGTCACGGTCGACAACAGCCGCATCTCACATTCCGGCGCAGGCCGCATCGCCCGCCTGAAGATGGGCACCATGAGCCTATATGAGCAGGGGCTCTCCACAGGAGAGGTCAGTCTGGGAGGGCTTTTCGCTGGACAGACCGATGTTTCTGGAACATCGAACCTGAGCTATTCAGACATCGCGGAGGCGATCGTGCGCGGAGGATGGCCCGAATCTGTGGGTAAGACGGTGGACCATGCCCGCAAAATGATAACTGGATACTGCGGAGCGATAGTCGAATCCGACATATCCATGGCCGACGGGAGACAGCGCGACGGAGTCAGAGCGGAATCGATCCTCAGATCTCTGTCCAGAGGCGTATCGTCGCCCGTCAACGACTCATCCGTCTGGAAAGACGTGTCGAGCGATCCCGACGGCCCGCACAGGAACACGGTCTCAGGATACATATCCGCGCTGGAGGCGATATGCGTCGTGGACGACCTCCCCGCATGGCAGCCCAACCTCAGATCCAAGGCGGCCGTGAGGGCAGGCCGCGTCAGGCATCTGGCCGACCCCGCCATAGCGGCGCATTTCCTGGAGGCGTCTCCCGAGGATCTGGAACGCGACCCGCGCACATTCGGATTGCTGTTCGAATCCATGGCGGTGAGGGACCTCAGGGCGTACGCACAGGCCATCGGGGGCATCGTGCGCCACTACCGCGACGGGGACGGGTTGGAAGCCGACGCGATCGTCCACCTCCGCAATGGGAAGTGGGGGGCGTTCGAAGTCAAGCTCGGGCAGCATTCGACGGATGCGGCCGCGGAGAGCCTGAAGAGGCTCCGCGACAAGGTGGACCCCGATCGCGAGCATCCGCCCTCTTTCCTAGCGGTCATCACGGGCGCAGAGCACGCATACAGAAGGAGCGACGGGGTGTTCGTCATACCGCTCGGATGCCTGAGAGAGTGACTGCGCTAGGCGGGATCTCATCGATCCTTCAGCCGGAGCGGGCGCCCCGTCCCGCCTCCAGGATGTCCTCCATCGAGATCAGTACCGCTCCGTCCCTCTCCGCCTCCCGGACTAGGTTCTCGTCGAACCCCGACAGCGAGAATATCCCGTAGGTGACCTCATACTCTCTTAGCCTGGCATCCTCCGCGCACTTCCTTTTCAGACCCTGGTATACGGACAGGGAGACCCTGTTCGCAGAGTATTTGCATTCGGCCGCGAACGCCCTGCGGGACGACGGGTCCAGCGCGACCACGTCTATCTCCGCGCCCTTCCCCCATAGCCTCCCGACCTTCGTGAACGGGAACCCTATCCTCTCGCGCATGCGGAACGTCGCCGACCTGCATATGTCCTCGAACGCGAAGCTGGCGAACCCGTCGCCCAGGTGCTCGTCCAGCATGCGCTCCGCCTCTCCCGTCTCCCCGAGCTCCAGGAACCTCTTGTTCGGAAACACGAACTTGAACCAGAACGCCGTGAACCCGTCGCATATCGCGTACAGCCCGCTCTTGCTCCTGAGCGGGTTCTCGGTCACCGGCACCGTCCTCCTGACGAGCATCATGTCCTCCAGCGCCTTCAGGTACGGGGTGACTGCGCCCGATCCGACCTCCAGCCTGCCCGTTATGTCCCCCAGCTTCGAGTTCCCGGCGGCTATCGCCTCCAGTATCGCGATGTAGTTCGTCGGCTCCTTCGCCTCCGACCCCAGGAGGAACAGGGGCTCGTCGTGCAGCGCGCCCGTCCTCTCCAGCACGACGCGCCTGATGCCCTCCCTCACGGACGGCTCCCCGTGGAACAGCTCGAGGTATCTCGGCACCCCCCCGGTGACGGCGTAGAGCGTCACGAGGTCTCTAGGGCATAGATCGGGGAATGCCTCGGACGCGTCGCACAGGGACAGGGGGCCGAGCTTCACGTTGGCGGTCCTCCTCCCGTACAGCGGGCTCGAATGGCTCAGCGCGTAGCGCTCCATCATGCCCATGAACGACCCGCACAGCACGAGCATCAGGCCGCTGTCCTTCATCGCCCCGTCCCATATCCCCTGCAGGATCGACGGGAACCCCGGGTTGGACCGCGCCAGATACTGGAACTCGTCCAGGACCACGATCGTCTTCCCCCTGCGCCCGATCAGGCTCCCGAACGCGGACTCCCAGCTGTCGAAGGACGCCCCGGGCGCGCCTATGGCCGCGCCGACCGCCTCAGAGAACCTCTTCCTGTTCTCGCTGTCAGGGAGGTCCCCCGCGAGGAAGTAGACGCTGTCTCTCCCCCTTATGAACTCGGAGATGAGGGCCGTCTTCCCTATGCGGCGCCTCCCGTAGATCACGACGAAGCTCCCGCTCTCGCGGGCGTATTCCCTCTCGAGCAGCCTCATCTCCTCCTCCCTGCCGACGAACCTCATCCCTGTGCCTCCCAACAATGATAATTTAGATTATCATAATTTGGATTATCATTTATCTATATAAATGAGATCCTACAGCGGGACTTTTTGTAAAAATCTACAATGAGTCCCGAGAACTTGATGCATAAAATTACAATAAGTCCCAAATACTGTCTTTTGGGGAAGGGCATAGCCTCATCGCACATCGCGCGCCGCGCTCTACTCCCCCCTCCTCCATCGCGCCCGCCCCCATGCTCCGCACCCCGCCCATGAGTGCGCCCTGAGCATATCCGACCTAGGATGGGAGGAGGACTATGACATCGCCGTCGCGCTTGAAATCGATCCACCTCAGACGCTCGTAGGGATACATGATGCGCAGATTCGATGAGAGCATAGACGCGCTCTACGCGGATTTTGCGTAGAATATCTCATTTAATATCGAACTATGTGCGGCAATGAAGCTAAATCCTCCGCCGCTATGGACGGGCAAGCTTGGGCGCTTGCGAAAAAGTAGTGGGAATCTCTCAAAAAACCTGCTAAAAAGTAGTTGAAAATGAGCCGAAAACGTGTGAAAAAGTAGTTTATATTTAAAGACGTGCAGGACTGGGTGGTGAAATGCGCTACATTCTTGAAAACTTTTCAATAGGATGAAAAATTTTTGAAAAAAAATACGGAATTTTTCATCGGAGAGAAATCTTTCGATCTTTAACGATCCCTCTGCTGCGCACCGCATCGTATGCCGGAGCAAGAGGATCGACCGCCTGAGGCAACGTGATCCATCTGAACGTCGTGGACGGGTTCCTGCTATCCGAGGGCTTCTGACCGCGGGGTCATCCCGCGCGCCGGACCGCCGCCGCCAGATCCCCTATCTTCACCAGCGACTGCTCCCCGGTCGCCATGTCCCTGACCGTGGCGGACCCCTCCTCCAGCTCCTTCGGCCCGACTATGACCGCGAACCTCGCGCGGACCGCGTCCGCGTGCCTGAGCGCCTTCGCCATCTTCCTGCCCATGGTGTCGACGTCCGCGGACGCGCCCCCCGCCCTCAGCGCGGCGACTATCTCGAACGCCTTGGCCTTGGCATCGTCGGATGCGCACACCACGTACGCGTCGATGCCCGCGGGCGAGAACGGTGCGCCCTCCCTCTCCAGAGCCAGGAGGATCCTGTCGAACCCTATCGCGAACCCAGTGGAGAACACCTTCTCCCCCCCGAACAGCTCCGACAGGGAGTACGACCCCCCGCCGCAGATCTGCTTCTCCGCCCCCAGCGCGGGGGCCTCCGCCTCGAAGACCATCCCCGTGTAGTAGTCCAGCCCCCTGACCACCCCGAGGTCCACCTCCACGCCGCCCACGCCCATGGCGTCCAGGACGTCCAGGACCGCCCCGAGGTATTCCCTCGCGCCCCCGCCGACTGCGTCCAGGACCTCCCTGCCCCCGACCGTGCACGCCAGGCGGACGGCGGCCTCCGCCGCATCCGGGTCCGCGCCCGCGGCCGCCATGGCCTCCCTCGCCTCGTCCAGCCTCTTCTTGTCCAGCAGCTGGAGGACCCTCGCCTGCGACTCGGGGGGGATCCCCGCGTCCGATATCGCCTGCCTGAGCACGCCTATGTGCCCGATCCTGATCCTGTACTCCTTCAGCCCGAGCTCCCTTATCATGGCCGCCGCGGCGGCTATCGCCTCCGCGTCGGTCTCGGGCGCGGCGGACCCTATGATCTCCGCCCCGAACTGGAAGAACTCGCGGTACCTCCCGCTCTGCGGCCTCTCGTACCTGAAGCACTGGCCGAAGTAGAACAGCTTGATGGGCTTGGGGTCGTTGCTCATGCCGTTGACGAACATCCTTATCGCGGGCGCCGTCATCTCGGGCCTGAGGGCCATGTCCCTGCCGCCCTTGTCCTTGAAAGAGTAAAGCTCGTTCAGTATGTTCTCCCCGGACCTGAGGACGAAGAGCTCCGCCTCCTCGAACATCGGCGTGGCCGCCTCCCTGAACCCGAACCTGCGCGCCACGCCCCTCAGGGCGCCCTCGTAGAGCCTCCTCCTCTCCATCTCGTCTGGAAGGAAGTCCCTCGTGCCTCTCGGACACTGAATCATGCCGTCTCGATGATCCGCGCCCGTAATAAACCTGTCGCGGGAGGCCTGCCCGCGCGGGCCTCGCCGGAGAGCGGCGCCATCCCAGGTGAACATAAAATACCACTTATAGGATGTATCTCCGGATGCGCTCGGACGAGAAAGACACCGCGGCCCCCAAGGGGGAAGGCACGGCCACCGCACACAGGCTGGCGGCCAAGCAGCAGGAGATCTCCGTCACGGAGTTCTTCGAGAAGAACAAGCAGATACTGGGGTTCGATTCCAGGTCCAAGTCCCTGCTCATGGGGGTCAAGGAGGCCGTCGACAACTCCCTCGACGCGTGCGAGGAGTCGGGCTTCCTGCCCGACGTGATCGTCAGGATAGACCGCCTGGCGGAAGAGGATTACAAGGTCTACATAGAGGACAACGGGCCCGGCATCGTGCACAAGATGATGCCGAACGTCTTCGGCCGCCTCCTGTACGGCTCCAGGTTCCACGCCCTCAGGCAGTCCAGGGGGCAGCAGGGTATCGGGATCTCGGCCACCGTCATGTACGGGAACATCACCACGGGCAAGCCCGCGCACATACGGTCGAGGATAGAGGGGGAGGACGAGGTCGCGTGGCAGATGGACATCGTCATAGACACCAAGATCAACCGCCCGGTGGTGACCAACGACAAGGCGTTCACCTGGGACGGCAAGGAGCACGGCACCAGCGTGGAGTACGTCACCAAGGGGAGGTACATCACGGGCAGGCAGTCCATATACGAGTACCTCAGGAACACCGCCATAGTCAACCCCCACGCCCGCATCGAGTTCCGCGACCCGGAGGGCAAGGTGACCGTCTTCGAGAGGGCCACCGAGCAGATGCCCCCGAAGTCGAAGGAGATCAAGCCCCATCCCGAGGGCATGGAGATCGGGGACCTGCTCAAGTACGCGCACAACACCGCCCAGAAGACCATGAAGGCGTTCCTCAAGAGCGACTTCTCCAGGATCACGGACCGCATAGCCACGGAGATCCTCGAGCTGTCCGGGGTGAGCCCCGACGCGAAGCCCTCCGGCCTTGACAGGGACCAGAGCGTCAGGATCATAGAGGCGATAGCGAAGGTGAAGATCATGGCCCCGCCCACGGACTGCCTGTCCCCCATAGGGGACACGCTGATCAAGAAGGGGCTCATGCACGTCCTGGAGGGGATGCGCCCGGAGTACTACGCCACTCCCGTAACCCGCCCCCCCAAGTCCGTCAACGGCAACCCGTTCACGGTGGAGGCGGGCATAGTGTACGGCGGGGAGATCCCGTCGGAGGGCCAGGTCACGATACTCAGGTTCGCCAACCGCGTCCCGCTGCTGTACCAGCAGGGGGCGTGCGCCGTGACGAAGTCCATAATGGAGATCGACTGGAGGAGGTACGGGCTGGAGCAGAGGGGGGGCAAGGGCATACCGTTCGGCCCCGCCATCATCCTGGTCCACGTGGCTTCCACCAAGGTGCCGTTCACGTCCGAGGGGAAGGAGGCCGTGGCCTCGTACCCCGAGCTCCAGGCGGAGATATCGCAGGCGCTGAAGCTGTGCGCCAGGAGCCTCAAGAGCCATCTGAACAAGATGGAGAGGAAGCAGAAGACCCACGCCAAGTTCGAGATCGTGCAGGAGATCCTGCCGGACCTGGCCAAGAAATCCGCCGAGATGCTGGGGCGCCCGGTCCCGGACCTCAGCAGGACGATCACGAAGATCATGAACGTCGTCTGGATAGAGCCGTCGTCCAAGAGGGTCGACAAGAGGCGCCGCGAGGTCTCCTACGAGATATACAACTACACGGCGCAGGAGCGCACCCTCAGGCTGCACATGAGGCTCCCCAGGGAGTGCGTCACCCTGGCCATGTTCAAGAACCCGCGCTTCCTGGACATGAACGACGAGGGCAAGGCCAACTGGGAGGTCTGCGGGCTGGCCCCGTCCACCTCCGCCAGGGTCTCCTTCGAGCTGGAGGGGGAGCTGGCGGACACGTTCGACATCGACGACGTCTACGTCTCCGGCATCAACCCTGTGCACGTGATGGGCGCGGAGGCCCTGCCAGGGGACTGGGGCATAAAGGGGCTGGAGATAACCGAGACGGACGAGTCCGATCTCGCAGAGGAAGAGGAAGAGGCGGCGGAGGCTGAAGACCTTGGCGACGAATGAGAGGCAGAAGGCCGCGATGGATCAGCTCACGACCGTCGTGGGCAGGGTGTACGACCAGATGAGGGACGGGGACATACCCCTGATGAGCCTCCCGCTCAGGTCCAAGAAGAACATAGAGTTCGACTCGAGGCACAGCGTGTGGAAGTACGGCTCGCTGCAGACCAACCGCACTGCGAAGACCGTGCAGGGGGCGCAGATGATGCTGCGCACGGTGTACACGGCGGACTTCATAAACGCCATGATCCGCGAGAACAAGTCGTCCACGCTCAGGGAGATGTACTACATCTCGGAGGGCTGGAGCCACGCCAAATTCGATTCGCAGGACGAGAGCAACCTCCTGGCGGAGGACCTGGAGATAATCGCGGGGTGCATGAGGGAGGACTTCAAGCTCAGGCCCGAGGAGAGCGGGGCGCACCTCTACGGGAACCTCGACATAAGGACCATGACCAAGAAGGGCATGAAGGACTTCAACTGCATCGACGACGTGGCCGAGACCGGCTTCGCGGTGCCGTACAACGTGGAGAGAGAGATATTCGAGATCAGGAAGACGGACGCGAAGTTCGTTATGGCGATAGAGACGGGCGGTATGTACGCCAGGCTGGTGGAGAACGGGTTCCCGGAGAAGCACGGCGCGATACTGATACACCTCAGCGGGCAGCCGGGGAGGAGCACCAGGCGCCTCATCAAGAGGCTCAACGAGGAGATGGGGCTGCCGATCACCGTGTTCACCGACGGGGACCCGTGGTCCTTCAGGATATTCGGGTCCATAGCGTACGGCGCGATCAAGACGGCGCACATATCGGAGTACCTCGCGACCCCGACGGCGCAGTTCATAGGCATAACCCCGTCGGACATCCTGAACTACAAGCTCCCGACGGACAAGCTGTCCGACCAGGACGTGGGCGCGCTGAACGCGGAGCTGTCCGACCCGAGGTTCGCGGACGCGTTCTGGATCAGCGAGATACAGGCGATGCTGGACATGAAGAAGAAGTCCGAGCAGCAGGCGCTGGCGAAGTACGGCCTGGACTATGTGACGGACACGTACCTGCCGGAGAAGCTGACCGACATGGGCGTGCTGTGACGAAAGGGGCTATCGCGGGCCGCAACGGCGATATATGCGCACGGCGCTGCATGGGCGGGGAGGGGGATGTCACGGCGCTCTTTGAGAACAACCCGAACGGCGCGCTCGCGATGGCGCTGTCTCTGATCGCCATAGCGGCGGTGGTCGCGATGATCGTCGCTTTCGCAGAATGGCCCGATTCAGGGCTCATGCTGCTGGCCCTGGCGTTCGCGGCGTCCCCGGTCGCGTGGCGCGCCGCGCGGCGCAGAGCGAGGCGGAGGAACCCGTCGGCGCCTTGGCGGGATGGGCTCCGGCGCCTATGAAGGCCCCCGCTTCGCCGCGTGGCTAAATCGCCTCTCCGGGAGCGCCCCGGTCATTCTTCGAAGACGAGCCTGCCGTCGCGCAGGAACTCCCTTATGAATGCCAGCCTGTACATAGCCCCCTCGGTCGCCAGGTCCACATTCGGGCCGAAGGCGTCTTCGAGGTCGCACAGGAAAGAGCCCAGGCGGATCAGACCCATGCCGGCGGGCGTGGAAACCATGAAGTCGTAGTCGCTGTCCGCCCTGTTGTCTCCGCGCGCCCTAGATCCGAACAGGTGCGCGCGCCTGATCCCATGCTTCCGAGCTATGGGCGCGAATATCTCGCATATCTCCTCGAATGAGAAATCCCTGGCCGCATCGGCTGCCGCATCCATGGGAGTCGCATCTCTGAAGCGACCTATATCTGTTGCCATCGCTCCGCGGGCGGCCGGATCCGATCCTGCGGGGGATCGGTCACTCCGACGCCCGTCTGAGGCGCTCCTCGACGAACGCCCTGTCCATCCCGGCGAGGAACGGCCCCAGCCTGGGCCCGGACGCCTTTCCTATCAGGACGGAGTATATCGCCTTGTACGCGCCCTTGCTCCCGATGGGCGACGCCTTCCCCGCCTCGGATATGGCGGACCCGATGGATTCGGGGTTCCACTCCATCCCTCCGACGCGCCCGGAGAGGTCCTTGAAGAACGCCTTCTCCTCCGCGGACAGGGACAGCCCCTCCGGCATCTGAGGGTGCACCTTGAACTTCACGGACTCCGGCGCGAACCCGTCGAGCCAGTACCTGACGCAGTCCATCCTGCGCCTGAGCCTCTCCAGGTCCTCCGGGGACGCCTTCGACAGGTCCTCCGTGCGGCCTATGACCTCCATGGCGCCCTCGAAGGAGTCGGACATCTGGACGACGTTGACGAGGTGCCTGCACGGCACCTGGAACGGGAGCGACGCGGGGACGCGGTTGTGCTGCGCTATCTCGTACGCCCGCACCCCTCCCTCCTCCGCCTCCGTGAAATCGCCGGAGAAATACGCCCTCTCCATCCTGTCGTACTCGTCCGCCAGGTCGAGCACGCCCAGCTCCGAATCGAAGTCTATCGCCCTGCCGGGGTTGACCCTGAGGAAGAAGTAGTTGAGGACCTCGGGAGGCAGCATGCCGAGCGCCTCCACCCCGGAGACCGAGCCGCCGGCGGACTTGTGCATCTGCTTGCGCGACTTGCCCTCCTTGAGCTGGACGAACTCGTAGGGTATCGGATACGGGGGCTCTATGCCGTAGATCTCCCTGGCGATCCTCTTCCCGGAATCGTACGAGCCGCCGGCGGACGCGTGATCCTTGCCGAACGGCTCGGCGGATGTGCCGAATATGAGCCACTTCGCGGGCCATTCCAGCCTCCACTGCAGCTTCCCCTTGCCCTCCCTTATGTCGTCGACCCCGCGGTGCCCGCACTTGCAGCGGTACTCCACGGTCGGGTAAGAGTACGTCTCCAGGACGGGGGCGGCGAAGCGGCCGCATCTCTCGCAGCGGGGATTGTACGGGGGGCTCCCCTTGCCCTCGTCCTTCCCGGACACTTCGCGGAGGATCCTTGCGATCTCCTCGTGGTTCCTGAGGCACAGGTCGACGGCCTTCTCGAACTTGCCCTGCCTGTACAGCTCGTGCGTCCAGATTATCTCGCACTTGACGTTCAGCGACTCCGCCGCGTCGAGGAACGGCTGGATGAAATGGTGGGCGTAGTTGTCGTGCTTCCCGCACGGGCAGGGTATGTCCGATATGGGCATGCCGGGGTACTCCTCGAAGCTCTCCGGCAGGAACTCGTAGCGCCTCCTGAGCGGGTCGTAGGAGTCTATCAGATAGATCAGCCTGGCCGATGCGCCCTTCGCCTCTACCGCGCTGCGCACCGACTCCCCGGTTATGGCCTCTCTCAGGCTCCCCACGTGGATTATCCCCGTCGGGCTTATGCCGGTCGCTATGAGGGGCTTGTCGCACGACTTTATCAGCTCATCCGCTATGACGTCTGCCCAATGCATTGTAACGCATCTGCCGTAGCGTGCGTCTATAAATGATGTTTTCGGTTGTATGGGGGCCGGAGGCATCTAAGGAGAGTGAACTTTTTTATACGGATCTCCGGTTGTGGCTCTGATGGCCAAGAAAGACAACAACACGTTCGCATCGTCCGCGGGCCTCATGAGGTATTTCGACACTGAGGACGACAGGGGGCTGAAGCTGAGCCCGAAGACGGTGATAGGCGTCGCCATCGCGTTCACCGTGCTGATACTCGTCCTGCCGGTTTTCGTCCCAGTCTGATTTCGGGCGGGCGGATCTCGGCGGCGGGGCGGGGCGCATCGCCAGCATGCGCGCCGCTACAGCCAGTTTTATTTTGATTTCGAAACGCCCGCGCGCGCCGCGGCCGCTCCGTTGGTTTTGATTTGAAAGATGTTCGAGGCGCGCCGTCGTCGCGGCGCGCCTCCCCCCGCGGATCGCGGGGATCACTCGCCCGGCCTGCACTCCTCGTGCTCCGGGCATCCGCACGGGTACCTCTTGCGGAAGCCCCTCGCCAGGAGCGGCGGGGCGATTATGGTGGTCGCGACGGCCATTATGACCACGACGGCGTAGAGCTCGGAGGACATCGCGCCCGAGGCTAGGCCTATCGCCGCCACGATCATGCCGACCTCCCCCCTCGGGATCATGCCCGCGCCGATTATGTTGGCGGAGCTCTTGTCCAGGCTCCTGTCGCCGATGCGCGCCCCGAACCCGCATCCGACGAACTTGGAGAACACGGCGATGGCTATCACCGCGGCGGATACGGCCACGACCGCGGGGTCGAGGAAGTCGCCGACGCTGACCTGCATCCCGACGTTCACGAAGAAGAACGACAGGAACAGCGCGGTTATGGGCTCTACGCTGTCCTTGAGGTTCCACTCCACGGCGTAGTCCGCCAGGAGCATCCCCGCGAGGAACGCCCCCACTATGGCCGCCAGGCCCATCGCGTCCGCGAGCCACGCCATGGCCAGGCACAGGGCTATGGAGAACACCAGCTTGCTCACGTGGCTCTCGGTCTGGTCCCCCTCCGCCCCGCCCGCCTCTGCCGCGCGGCGGCGGCGGACGCGCGAGTACGCCCAGGGCGTCACCCACAGGGCGACGGCTATGGCCGCCAGGACGAACGCGGCGGCCTTGCCGGCCACCAGGGCTATGCTGGCGGGGGACATGTCCCCGGAGGAGGCCGCACCGACGACCAGCGCGAGGATTATCAGGCCGAGGACGTCGTCTATGACCGCCGCGGCTATGATTATCTTGGATTCGACCGTGTGCAGGACCTTCATGTCCTTGATGACGCGGGCGGTGATCCCGACGCTGGTGGCCACCATCGCCGCCCCCATGAACATGGCGTGGTGCGCGTCCCCGTCGTAGGCCTGCACGAAGGCGAAGCCCATGACGAACGGGAGGGCCACTCCGAGGAGGGCGACCATCATGGCCGCGCGGCCGACCGACATGAGGCTCTTGACCCTGGTCTCCAGGCCGACCGCGAAGAGCAGGAATATCGCTCCCAGCTCGGAGAACGCCTCCAGGAGCTCGCGGTTGAAGCTGATGTGGCCGCCCTCGGAGGACAGGCCGAGCGAGCCCGTGAAGGACCAGTCGCCTATGACCAGGTTGGCCGCGACCACGCCCACCAGGATCTCGCCTATGAGGCCGGAGAGGCCGAAGCGCTGGAACAGAAGGGACCCCAGGCGCGCCAGCGCTAGGATCACTGCTAGGAATATGATTACAGACCCTATCTCCATGCGCCATGGGAGGGCGAGCGATAATTAAAAGCGTTGGTAAGGGGTTTGAGCGCGATCCGTCAGATCCGGAACATGGACGCGTGCAGATCCTGCATGTCGTCCGCGGGCGCGTCCGGAGCGGGCGATTCGAGCATCTCCTCGGCTATGCGCAGCTCCGGCATCGTCAGCTTCAGTATCTCGCCGACCGGGTCCGACACCTCGATGGGCGCGTCCAGGCCTGTGACGGTCTCGGCCGCGGACGGGACGGGGTCCGCGGGCGGGGCCTCCGGCGCCGCCTCTCTGAAAGAGGCGGGGCGCGGGCTGACGGGCGCCTCCGGGACCGCGATCGTCTCCGGCTCCGTTATGAGCGGGGCGGCGGGCGCGACGGCCTCCGAGGACGTGGGCGCGGCCTCCATCGGCGCGCCCCCCGCCAGGGGGTGGATCTCGATCTTCGGCTCCCCGCCGGAGAGCGCCGGCTCCTCTGCGGGAGCGGGCGCCTGCTCGGGCGCGGGGCGGCGGGGCGCGAACGGGGGCAGGTCCCTCTTGACCAGCGCGGGCGCCGCATCCCTCTCCGCCGCGCGGGCCTGGGCCCTGGACGGCATCTTCCCGGAGATGCGCTTGATCTCCTCTATCAGGTCGCTGTAGCTCTGCGCCTTCCTCTTCGCGGGCGCGGGGGGCTTCTCCCCCCCTATCTCGACCACGTCGTATCCCGCGCCGCCCGTGTACTCGAACGCGGGGGCGGCCCTGGGCGGGGCGGGCGCCGCGGAAGACGAAGTCATCGCCGGCTCGTTCCTGGAGTTGATGGCGCCCCTGTTGACGCCCAGGATCTCCCCGAAGCCCTCCGCCTCGTCGACGATCCTGACCTCCTCCGTGAAGGCGGCCCTCCCGCCCTGCCCGGAGACGTCCATCTGGCCGCGTATGCCCTCCGCCCTGGCGGGGGCCGACTTCTTGACCTTGATCTCGCTGAAATCTATCTCCTCGAAGCGGGGCCTCGGGAGCGCGTTGGAGAACCTGACCGCGGGCTCGCCGTCGAGCGCCGCGCCGGCCGCCTCCGCCGGCGGGGCGCGGGCGACGGGGGCGGGGGAGCTGTGCCCCCCGACGAACGCGCCCGGCTCCGCCTTCACGGGCGCCGGCGCATCGTCGTCGAAATAGGCGCTGTCCGGCTCCACGTACACGTACACCTCGTCCTTCTCGTTGACGTTGTATGTGGCGTACCCCTCCCTGTTCAGCCTGCGGACCGCGGGGGACGATTCCACTCCCCTCTCTGCCTGCGGTCCAGCGCCGAACGCGGGGTGCCTCTGCCTCACGAAGGACTCCTTGGGGTCCCTGCTCAGGCCGTCTAACCTCACCGCGTTAACCGCGTTAAATATCTTCTGAAAACCTGCCCCGGTTTTCCGTGAGTCTCCGCTCATCATGCATCCCGAAGAGGGTATGGCCGAAAGAGTATATAATGGCTTGACCGGGGCGGAAAGAAACCGTCGCGCGCCCGCGGCGGCGGACCGCTCCGCCGGCGGGGCGCGGACGGGGTTTAGAGGGGCATGACCGCCCTGCCCATCTGGGCGTTCACGACCGCCCCGAGCCCGGAATACATCGCGGCCGCCCCGCAGAACAGGCCTATCGCGCCGGCCGCGTGCGCCAGGCCCGAGGCGCCGCTCAGGTCCTTGGCCGCGACGACGAAGAACAGGGCGGTCAGGGACAGGAACACTATCTTCAGCGACGCCGCCCCCTTCAGGGTGCCCGCGAACATGAACAGCGTCATGACCCCCCACACGGCGAAGTACGCCCCCATGGACGCGGCGTCCGCCTGCGCCCCGGGCATCGCGCCCGCCTCGATCGCGACGAAGGACAGCCAGAAGAACCCGTACGACGTGAACGCGGTCGCCCCGAACGTGTTCCCCCTCTTGAACTCGAATATCCCCGCGACTATCTGCGCCATCCCGCCGTACAGCAGCCCCATCGACAGCACGGCGGAGTCCAGGCCGTATGCGCCCAGGTTGTGGAGCGACAGGATCGCGGTCGTCATGCCGAACGCGAGCAGCCCCAGCGGCGCGGGGTCTGCAACTGTATGCGGGCTTGCGCCGCACTCGTCAGTCATGGCGGTCCGATCGACTTATCATTTATAAATGTGTACACCGACGCATACGTCGATCGACGTATGATGCGAGCCTTCGGAAACGCGCCGGACCGGCCCCAGCCGAGGCCGTCAGTGGGCGTGGCCGCCCGCGGCGGCCGCCATGAGGGCCATCGCGACGACGGCCGCCAGCCCGGCCAGCAGGAGCAGGAGGGACCTCACGTCGGTCTCCCTCCGGTGGAACGCCTCCGGGAGCATGTCCATCAGCGTCACGAACGCGAATATGCCCGCGGACGCGGCGAACGCGATCCAGGTCGCCTCGGCCTCCGCCCCCCTCATGAACATGTACGCCGCCGCCCCGGCGAGGGGGGTAGCCAGGCAGAACGCCGCCAGGTACCTCGCCGACCTCTTCTTCCGGCTGGACAGCATGAACGCGGACGAGAGCGCGAACGCCTCCACCAGCTTGTGCACGCACACGGCGGCGATCACCGCGGCCCCCGCCTCCCCGCCCACGGAGAACGCCGCCGCCAGGGCCACGCCGTCGAAGCAGGCGTGTATGGCGAGGCCCGCGAACGCGGACAGCGATGCGACGTCGTGGGAGCGCGCATCGGCGCACTGGGAGCAGCCGCACCCCTGGCCCCCGCGGTGCTTGTAAGCGAAGTCGAACAGCAGGATCCCCAGGAACCCGGCCAGCATGACGTACATGACCTCGTGCGCGTCGCGCCCGGACGATTCCGCCTCCTCGAAGGCCTCCGGGATCAGCACCAGGAACAGCACGCCCAGGAAGATCCCCGCGCTGAAGGAGATCATCAGATGGATGCGCCTGTCCGTCGCGCCGATCAGCGCGGGTATCTTGGCCCCCGCGGCCGAGACCGCGAGGACCGCGGCCATGCATGTGATGAACCAGAGATCTTCGCCCATGGGCGCCCGACGGCGATTCCGTATTAGAATATTGTTCGCATGTTAATAATTTTAATACTCCCGGCGCATCTAGATTAATAAGGCGATGGAATGGCGATAATAAGCGTGTCACTGGACGACGAGAGCCTGGCGGCCCTCGACGACATAAAGGCGACGTACGGCCTCGGCGGGAGGAGCGAGGCGGTCCGCAGGGCGATATGCGCCGCCAGGGCGGAGGCGCAGGACCTCACGGACATGGAGGGCGACGTGGAGGGGGTGCTTGTGGTGATCAAGAAGGACCATGCGGACCCGTGGATGAGCCTCATACAGGCCAAGCACGAGAAGGACATAAAGACTCAGCTCCACTCCCATCTAAAGGACCACAAATGCCTGGAGGTCATGGTGATCTCCAGCAGGGCGGAGGACCTGGCGGAGATGATCAGGGCGATACACTCCGAAGGGAAGGCGGAGTACGTGAGGCTGGTCCGCGGGTGAAGTCGCGGAAAGGGCGACAATTGATAAAATAAATAGGCGCGCGGATTGATGCGGAGGCGATGACGTGCCTGGAATGAGAGAGACCATAGCGGGCGGAGAATCGAACCTGGTGGAGTTCAAACGAGAGCTGCCCTCGGACAGCCGCGGATATCTGAAAACGATAATCGCGTTCAGCAACACGGCCGGCGGGTCCCTCTTGATCGGGGTGAGCGGCGACGGCGCCGTCTGCGGGGTCCCGGAGGATCGCGTCCAGAGGATCAGGGACTCCATAGCCGATTCGATATCGTCCGCGTGCGAGCCCGTCCCCCTGTTCAACATAAAGACGTACTCCATCGATGGCAAGACCGTCTTGGCGGTGACCGTCTATCCCGGGGAGGACCGCCCGTATCATTTCAGGAACACGCCTCCGGAGAAGACGTGCTTCGTCCGCAAAGACAAGATCACCAGGCTGGCGGACGCGTCTAGATACAGAGAGCTGACGATGGAGGGCGCGGGGACGTCTTTCGACGCCCAGGTCAACTTCGGCCTGGCCCTGACCGACGAATCCATGGAAAAAGTGTGCTCCGACCTGTCGGAGATAGGCGGGCGCAGATTCTCGCCGAAGGACCTGAGGAACATGAGGCTGATAGTGAGCGGGGAGGGCGAATCCGTGCCTACGAACGCCTACGCCCTCCTGGATGGGTCCGTGTTCGTCGCCGCCACCGTCAGGTGCGCCTGCTTCAGAGGGACGTCGAAGCCGACTGACAGGGAGCTGTTCATAGATCAGAGGGAGTGCGAAGGCCCGGTGTACAGGCAGATAGAGGAGGCACACGCGTTCGTGATGAGGAACATCAGGCTCGCGTCGTATCTGGACGGCACGATCACCAGGAAGGACGTGCCCGAGATCCCCGCGGACGTGATCAGAGAGGCCGTGACGAACGCCGTCCTCCACAGGAGCTATCTGCGCGGCGACCTGCCGACTTACGTGTCCGTCTACGACGACAGGGTAGAGATAAGATCGCCTGGCAAGCTGTACGGGGATCTGAGGGTGGAAGAGGTCATAGACGGGCGCACTGGGCGCAGGAACCCCATCCTAGCCAAGGCGTTCGCCGCGATCCACGTGTCCGAGGGGTTCGGCCTCGGGATAGGGGGCATGATCTCCAAGTGCGAGAGGTCCGGGCTCAGGGCCCCGTCCTTCGAGGAGGACGGGGACGATTTCCTGGTGACGATCTTCAGGAGGGATTCGCGCGAGCCCGTCGCGCCGCTCGATCCGCGCGATGCCGATGCGGAGGCCCCCATGCCTGCCCGGGGCCACAGGGGCGGGTCGCGGGGGCCCGTGGCGCGCGCATCTCCGCGGAGGGGGGGCGGAGGGGCGATCCTCTGGGCCCGCGGGTGACGCTGAACAAGACGCTGGAAAACCCCATTAAAGCGAGGCGATCCTCTGGGCCCGCGGGTGACGCGCGCGGGCGGCGTGCGACAACATAAATATCTCTTGCAACGTATGCGACACTGTCCCTGGGAGGGCGGAGACCGCGAAATGAACCAGCAGAAAGCGTCAATGATGTCCGTATTGATCGTCATCTCCCTGATCGCGGTGGCGGGTTCCGGAATCGCGGCGATCGCCGTCGCCCATGGCGCGGAGCCCGTCGAAGAGGCCCGCGCCACGATAAAGGACATGCGCGGGAGGGACGTGCCCCTGCCCGACAAGATAGAGTCCGTGCTGGCGATAAAGTCGTGCTCTCTGGAGCTGGTGTCATTCTTCGCCGCGCTGGACCTGGTCAAGTACCTGGACGTGAACGAGAGCTTCGACGACGACGACCGCACGCACACCTTCGTCAACAAGGAGAAGCTCAGGGATCTGCCGAGGGTCGATCCCAGCGACGCGGAGGGGGTCATACTCGCCGCGCCGGACATAATCATATCGTCGACCGTCAGCGTCTCCAAGCTGGACGAGGACCAGGAGAGGTACGGCATACCGGTGTTCGCCATCAACGCGGACCTGGAGTTCGGCGAGGAGTTCGACAGGCAGCTCAGGGCGGTGGGCGCGCTGTTCGGCGAGAGGGAGAGGGCGGAGGAGCTCGTCGCCTCCATCAACGGGTTCATCTCCGACGTGAGGGTCGGCAAGGTCGCCCCCAGCAGCGACACCCCCGCCAGGGGCTTCGTCACGGCCTACGCCTGCGGGATGAGCTTCTACGGCGCGGGCGGGTTCCTGAAGACCTCCGGCGACTACCTCCCGTTCACGTACTCCTTCGTGCAGAACATCTCCCCGTCCAGCGTCGCGGGGGTCGGGAAGCAGCCTTACAACATAGACATCGAGCAGGTCATCGGCGGCAACCCCAGATACATATTCATAGACGGCTCCGGGCTGGACGAGACCCTGAAGTTCATGCGCGATAACGAGAGGGTGATGGGGCTCTCGGCGGTGGCGACGGGGGACGTCTACAGCGTGATGGTCTACAAGTCGTGGGGCACCAATTGGGTCAACCAGATGATAAACGTGTATTACGTCGCCCACGTGGTCAACGGGGCCAAGCTCCTTTGGGACTTCGAGGACAAGGCGAACGAGGTCATACAGGCGTTCTACCCTTCGACGAGCGTCACCTACGCGGACCTCGCGGCGGCGCAGTCCGGCGGGGGCTGCGCGAAGGTCGGGGTATGACCGGCCCAGCCGGGGATGCCCTCCCGGAGGGGCGCGACCCCTACGACCTCTACGGCGCGGCGGACTCCGCGGGGGACGCGGGCGCGCGGTACTCGGAGCACGTGCGCCGCAAGAAGCTGATCCTCATAGCCGGGTTCGCGCTGCTCGCGGCGATGGTCCTGGCGGCCTCCTGCATGGGGGCGATACGCATCCCCGCGGCGGACGTGTTCAGATACATTATCCTGTTCGACGACGGCGGGATGGGGCGCATCGTGTGGGGCGTGAGGCTCCCCCGGATAATCGCCTGCGTCCTGGTCGGCGCGGGGCTGGCGGTGTCGGGGGCCGTCATGCAGTGCGTCCTCCGGAACCACCTCGCGTCCCCGTACACCCTGGGCATATCCGGGGCGGCCGCGTTCGGCGCGTCGTTCGCCATCATATTCCTCCAGGCGGGGTCCGGGGCCTCGTCGTCCGTGTCGGTGTCCAACCCCTACGTCGTCACCCTGTGCGCGTTCGCGTTCAGCCTGGCGGCGACGGGCGCGGTGCTCCTGCTGGCGCGGGTCGCGGGGGCGTCGGCCGAGGCGATGGTGCTCGCCGGGATCGCCATAAGCGCGATGGCCGCCGCCGGGCTCTCGTTCATGCAGTACATAGCCACCGACTCGCAGCTGGCCAACATCGTGTCGTGGTCTTTCGGGGACATGGGGAGGGCGACGTGGCGCTGGAACCTGATGGTCCTGGCGGTCCTGGCGCCGTCCGCGCTGTACTTCGCGTACCGCAGGTGGGACTACAACGCCATGGACTCCGGCGAGGAGACCGCGAAGGGGCTCGGGGTGAACACGGGCAGGGAGCGCATGATAGGCATGGTCCTGGCGTCCCTCGCGTCCTCCGTCATCGTATCCTTCTTCGGCATAGTCGCGTTCATCGGCCTCCTGGGGCCCCACATCGCCAGGATGATCCTGGGGAGCGACCACAGGTTCCTCATCCCCGGCGCGATGATCTTCGGCGCGGCGATGCTCCTGGCGTCGGACAAGGTCGGGATGGCCGTCCTGTCCCCCGCGGTGGTCCCGGTGGGGATAATAACGTCCGCGCTGGGTGGGCCGCTTTTCATATATCTGCTCGTAAGGAGGCGGGGCTGACGCTTCTGAAGGTGGGCGGAGTGTCGTTCTCGTACCGCGGGTCCCCCGCGCTTGACGGCGCGTCCCTGGAGGTCGGCGCGGGGGAGATGCTGGCCGTGCTGGGCCCCAACGGGTCCGGGAAGACCACCCTGCTCAGGTGCCTCTGCGGGATCCTGGAGCCCAGCGGCGGGGCGGTATCCGTCAACGGGGCGGACCTCCTGGGCATGGGCAGGGCGGAGGCGGCGACGCGCATGGGATACGTCCCGCAGCACGGCGACGCGCCCGGCTCCACCGTGTTCGACGCCGTCCTGCTGGGCAGGAAGCCGCACATGGGCTGGACGGAGGGCGAGGCCGACCGCAGGATAGCGGAGCGCGCGCTGGAGGTGGCGGGCCTGAGCGAGATGGCGCTCAGGCGCGCGGACGAGCTGAGCGGGGGGGAGAGGCAGCTGGTGCACGTGGCCAGGGCCCTGGCGCAGAGGCCCGAGGTCCTGCTCATGGACGAGCCCACTGGGAGCCTGGACATGGCCAACCAGCACCGCGTCATGCGCCTGGTGAGGGGCGTGATAGCCAGGAACGGCATGGCCGCCGTGGTCACCATGCACGACCTCAGCCTAGCGGTGAGGCATGCGGACAGGTTCGTCATGATGCGCTCCGGGCGCGTCCTGGCGGCCGGGGGGGCCGAGGCGGTCACGCCCGAGAGCATAAAGGAGACGTACGGCATCGACGCGTACGTGGAGACGGTGAGGGGGATACCCACCGTGATACCGAAGTGAGGTGGCCGACATGGATAGGAGAGAGCATGCGAGGATGGAGAGGGAGTTCTTCGACGGGCTGGCGGACGGATGGGACGAGATGTACGCCGGGGACGCGCGCAAGGCGGAGTACGTGGCGGAGGCGCTCGGGCTGAGGGAGGGCGACAGGGTCCTGGACGTGGGCGCGGGCACGGGGGCGATGATCGCCCCCTGCCTGAGCCGCATAGGGGCGTCGGGCTCCATAACGTCGATAGACGCCTCCGAGAGGATGATATCCGTCGCCAGGCGGAAGTTCCCGCCGGGGGAGAACCCCAACGTGACGCTGCTCGCGATGGACGCGTACGACCTCGAGCCGGGGGGCGGCTTCGACGCGGCGGTCTGCCACTCGTGCCTCCCGCACCTCTACGACAAGCCCCTGGCGGTGAGGATAGTCTCGGGATGCCTGCGCGACGGGGGGAGGCTGGCGATCTCCCACTCGTGCTCCATGGAGTGCATCAACCGCGCTCACTCCTGCCACGGATCGGTGATCCGCCGCGACATGGTCCCGTCCATAGGGGAGATATCCGCCATGATGGAGGCGTGCGGGGTCCGCCCCTCGTTCAGCCGCAGCGACGAGGAGTGCCACATGGTCGTCGGCGTCAAGGGCGCGTGAAAAAAAAAGGTAAGGGGTTTGTTCCGGATTCCGGGAGGAAGGGATCCGGCGTAAGCGTCACTTCGCGCGCATGGCCGCCTCTCTCCTCTTCCACATGGCTATGGAGAGGACCGCCAGCGCGATCACGGCGAGCGCGATCAGCGCGGCCGCCGCCAGCCCGCGCCAGGCGGGGTGGCCCATGCCTACCTCCTCCAGCTCGGCTATGAGCCCCACGCTGCCCGATTCGGACACGGTGAACTGGATCTCGGCGCTCTCCGATTCCACCGTCCCCCTCCACTCGAGGAACCTGTATCCGCTGTCGGGGGTCACGCGGACCGATACGGTGTCCCCCCTGCTCATCGGCACGCGCTCGCCGTAGACGTACTTGACGTACGCCCCGCCGCCTATGCGGTACTCTATCGACCCCTTCTCGTCGGGGTTGGTGTGTATCACCATGAACGACGAGTACGTCATGATCGACAGCACCTCTATGGAATGGTCGCCGCGGACGTTGCTGAACGTGTACGTCCCGCTTTCCGACGGGACGATGCTCGCCCCGTCCACTATCACGTCGCGCAGCTCCCATCCCTCGCGGGGCGAGAACTCGAACGTCGCGTCCCTGCCCGCCCTGACGGACACGGAGCCGGACGGCGATATCGTCGACCCCTGGTCGGACGAGGCCGTTATGGTGTACGTGACCACGGGATCCGACGGCCCCACGGGCGGCGGGGTGTACGTGGACTCCGCGCCGAACGACGCGGACAGCGCATAATCGGACTCTATGGCGACGGAGAACGACGCCGGCTTGCCGGCCGCGTCCCCCGCCCATCCCTCGAAGCGGCTCCCGGCGGCCGCGACCGCCTCGAAGCAGACCGTCGCCCCCGCCTCCACCCATATCTCCCCGTCGACCGGGGAGGGCGAGAAGCCCTCCGGGCCCGCGGCCACGTAGCCCTGCCCCGTATGGGACACCGCGACCTTCTTGAGGTCCGAGCCCTGCGCGAAGACGGCGCGCACCGCGTACGAATCCCCGGATGCCCCGGCGAGCTCCATGGAATCCCCGAACGAGACGGCCTGCCCGTCCGCGCTCGTGACGGAGAAGAACAGCAGGCGCTGGCCGCCGGGCGCGCCCTTCAGGGACAGCGCCTCGCCCGACCCGATCTCCAGCGACCATCCGTCTCCGGAGTACTTCCCGCTGACCCCGTTGCCGAGGCTGTACTCTATCTCCCCGCCGGAGGTCGACAGGAGCGCCTCGTACGGGTCCGCCCCGGAGAACCATACGGCGACCGAATGGCTGCCTCCGTTCGCGTCGTAGGTCTTGGACTGCACGGCCTCGACGGCGCCTCCCGACACGAACGCGTTGAACCACCCGTTGGCCCTGCCGACGGTGACCACGGTGTCGGAGTCCATGTAGATCGCGCGGGACGGCTCCGATTCCGACGAGCGGAACCTGGCGGACCCGGGGATCCCGGATATCTCTATGATGGCGTCCCCGTCCCCTATGGTGGAGACCTCCACGCGCTCCGCGGACGAGCCGTCGGTGAAGTAAGCGGTGGCCTCGCAGGGCGACCCCAGCCGCATGGATACGGAGTCCGACAGGTAGAAGTAGCGGTCGAGGCTCGTCTCGATCCCGACGAAGCGGCCCTCGCCGTCCCCCTCCCCGCCCAGGACCACCTTCTCGTGCGTATCGATCTGGACGACGTACTCCGCGCGCTCCCCGGAGGAGAACGCGAGGGATTTGCCCGTGCCCATGGAGTCCAGGCGGAGCGTGACGTAGCCGGACCCGACCGTCCTCAGCGCAAGGGCGTGCGTGCCGGCGGTCTTGGAGAAGGAGGCGGCTACGGAATGGCCGCCCGTCGTCGCGCCGCTGAAAGACAGGGACTCCATGGCGACGGGGTCCCCGTCGACCTCGAAGTACTGGAAGCGCCCGGACTGGGCTATCTCCACCGATTCGCCCGCGCTCAGGCGCAGGAGGTACGGCGAATCCCCGGCGCTCTCCACGGAGACCTCGCTCCCGGACCCTATCCTGAACGTCAGGCGGCCCAGGCCCTCCCTCGAGAGGCTGAGGCTGTACCCGCCGCCCGGCTCCGAGAAGGAGGCCGCCGCCAGGTACTCGGATCCCGCCGCGGGCGGGTCTATCCTGAACCCGGAGGCCCTGGGCTCCTGCGCCGATCCGTCGACGGATACGTCGAAGTAGCGGAACCCGCCGCCGTCCTCGGCGTAGCCTATGCGGGAGGCCCATTCCCGGGATACGGGCACCGTGAGGCGGTCGCCCGGGGACTGGCTCTTGTACGCCAGCGTCCCGTACTCGCCCAGCGTCAGGGTTATGCTCCCGGAGCCGGAGGTCCCCAGGACGACGTCGAACGTCTCGGACGGCGAGAAGACCGCCTCTATCCTGTGGCTCTGATGGCTGAGCGGGCCCGAGACGTCGCTCTCCAGGCGGACCCCCTCTCCGAAGAACTGGTACCATACGAACGTGCCGTCGCGCATGGCCCTCTGCCCTATGGCTATGTCGGAGCCCCTGTCCACGAACAGGGTCTTGGAGTGGAACCCGGACGCCTCCCCCTCGGGGTCGCCGTCCACCCTGTACGTTATGGACCCGCCGAGCGTGGAGCTCAGCTCCACCGCGTAGGCGTCGCGCCCCGAGAAGCGCGCGGTCGCGCTATGGGACGTGCCTGCCGCCACCTGCGAGGACGAGGTGGACACCGTCAGGGACGAACCGTCCGCCAGCCCGCCGTTGTAGATGAAGTACATGAAATGCCCGTCGCAGGACATCGCCCCGACCTTCAGGCCGGTGTTCACGTCCAGGACCAGATCGAGCCTGCTCCGGGATTCCCCGTCGCCGGCGCTGGAGTACTCGGCCCACTCGTAGTTGCCTATCTTGTACTCTATGATGCCGGGGCCGATGGTGGACAGGTCCGCGGAATAGGAGGTCGAGGGGTCCGCGAAGTACGCGCTGACGCGGACGTCGTAGGCGTTCCCGGGGGCGAGGGCTATCTCGCCCGCGCCCGGGACGGGGACGTAGTCCCTTATCAGGAACCGGAGCTGCGCCCCCTCCGCCCTGACCGTCGCGGAATCCGCGCGGTTGAGGTGGATCGGGCGCTCGGTGGACCCCTTGTACCATATCGTCGGGTTGGGGTAGGCCCCGAAGGTCACCCCGATCCTCCCGTCGGTCATGACGGACCCGGCGACGCTCAGATAGAGGTCGTAGCTCTCGCCCGCCGTGAAGTGCGCATCCACGCGGCGGGACTCCCCCGCCGCCCCGGAGACCTCCACCCATTGGGTGGAGGGGTCGGAATACGTCACGGACCCGTCGGTCCTGGACGGCAGGAGGAACTGGAACAGCCCCGATCCCGTCTCCACCGGCTCGATCCTGACCGAGGTCCCGGCGTCGAATGGCATGGGCGGGACGTCCCCGCGGGATCCGTCCATCAGCGGCCTCCACGGGGCCGACACCAGGCGCACCGAGCCGTCGCCCGCGAACCCGAGCGCGACGGAGTACGTGTTCTTGGTGTACGTGAAGCTGGCGTAGACGTCGTGGTCCGCGCCGGCGACGCTCTCCTTTATGAGGTGCTTCCCGTCGACGAACGGGGAATAGGCGTCGTTGTCTATGAGGTACTGGAGCTTCCCGGTGGATTCGGAGGGATAGAGCAGGACCCCCTTGCCGACGTCGATCGGTATGCGGCCCATGTAGCGGGGGGCCACGAACACCCTGTCGGGGTCGCCGTCCATGCTGAAGTGTATGAACCCGCCCCCGGAGACGTTGAGGTCTATGTAATAGACGGACGGGCCGCTGGTGAAGTATATCTCCACGTAGACGTCCGATCCGGGCGCCACCGTGCCCGCGGGCATCGCGTACGTCCCCGCCCCTCCCGTGGCGTAGCCGTCCATCCAGCTGCCGTTCCTGTCGACGATCCCCTGGAACCGCCCGTCGGCGTGCGCGACGGCGGTTATGGTCGCGTTGGACCCGGCGTGCGCCTGCAGGGTGTACTCGCTGATCCCGGACGCCCTTCCCGCGCCGATGGGGCTGGAGAGGGTGCCATTGGAGAACGCCGCCTCCCCGTCGCCGTAGATCTTGACATGGAGCGTGAATATGTCTCCCGCGTACTCCTCCTCGAACACGGCGACCAGCTCGTGGTCGCCGTCGCCTGCGATGGAGACGGTCGCATCGTGCACGTCCGAGCCGTCCAGGCGGAACAGGACGAGGTTTCCGTAGCTTTCTCCCGCGGAGAAGCCGCTCCCGTCGTCCAGCCAGAACGCGCGCGGAGGCCCGCTGTACTGGCCCGCCGCGTAGCCTATGAGGCCTCCGAAGCTGAACTCCACGCTGCCTATCCCCTCGGTGGACACGTCCACCCTGTGAACAGACGCGGGATCCTTCGCCGCGGTGAAGTGCGCCTTCACCTCGAAGGAGGACGCGCCCGCCTCGACGGAGTCCCTTATCTGGTCCGAGAGCCTCTGCGGGGATATGGCGAGGATGTCGGTCCCCGCCGACTTCAGCCTGTAGGTCTGGAAGTATCCGTCCGAAGGCCCGGACTCGTCGTAGTCGAAGTGTATGGATTCGTGCGGATCGATGTATAGGCTCCACGGGGAGCCGCGGTCCATCTCGGCCCACGGGTCCCCCCCTATCTGGAACCTCAGCGCCCCCGAACCCTCCACGGACATGTCCACGAGGTACACCTCGTCGAACGTGTCGGTGAACAGGGCGCGGACGCGCTTGCCGTCATAGCTCGGGCCTGTCGCGAACCCGGTCACGCCGGGGGGCGAGGACGCGTCTCCCTTGGCCACCGCGCTCCTCTCGCTCTGCCCCTCCGCCCAATCGAGGCGGAAATATTGGAAGTACCCGCCCGCCTCCAGCGCGTCCACCGCCATGGGCTTGTCGGAATCGGCGCAGATCTCGATCTCGGCCGCGTACCCGGAGTGCGACAGCCTGTTGCCCCACTGGTCCGTGACGACGATCTGCCCGCTGCCGGCGGAGCTGATGTATATTGAATACGTGTCGGCGGTCTCGGTGAAGTACGCCTTTGCGGAATGGCTCCCGGACCCGCTCACCCTGGCGGACGGGGCCCCCGGGAAGTCGAACGCGAACTCGCCGTCTAAGACCAGGTACTGGAAGCGGCAGCCGTCCTCGACGTAGCCCATCTCCACGGACTCGTCCGCGTCCATCGGTATGGCGCGGGAGGCCCCGGGAGACGGGCTGGAATACGCCCCGACCGGGCCGTCCCCGAATCTGAACGTTATCTGCCCCGCCCCCTCCGTGGCCAGGGTCAGGTAGTTGGGGCTGGCGGCTATGGCGAACGCCGCGTCTATCGAGAGGTATCCCGACAGCGACGACACGGGCACCGTGTCGCTCAGCACGACCGACGGCTCCGAGACGCCGTCGGAAACGGAGAAGTACTTGAAGTTGCCGCCGTAGCGGCCTATGACCGCGACGTCGTCATCGTCCATGGGCATGGCGCGGGGGACCTGCCCCCCGTACCTCACGGGGTCGCCGCCGTTGAGGCTCAGAGTGATGTATCCGGCGCCCGTCGCGGAGAGGTACAGGAACCCGTCGGCCTGGTCGGCGTAATATATGTCCAAGACGTATTCGGTCCCCGCGGCCGAAGCCCCCCTGCTGAACCCGTCTCCCATGAAGTCGTTCTCGGGCTGCCCCCCGTCCGCGGTCAGGGAGGCGTATTGGAACTTGTGCAGTATGCTCTCGTAGGCGACGCTGAATGAAGAGTTCAGGTTGACGTACAGGTCCCTGGGCCCCTCCACACTCTCGTCCGGGTAGCTGGACGTGGAGAGGCGCGCGACCCCCGTCCCGTGGATCCTGACCTTGACGGCGTACACGTCGACCTTGTTGGCGGTGAACAGGGCCTGCACGAAGTGGTCCGCGTCGTCGTCCAGGGTCAGGGACGGCCCCGGGAAGGACTCGGCGTCGTCCAGGACGAACTGGCGGAAGTATCCCGCGTTCTCGCGCTGCGAGAGGACCGTCGCCACGCCCCTGTCCACCTTCAGGGCGTACTCGCCGGTGACCTCGAACGCCTCGGAGCCGCCCAGGGAGTACGTGGCGAAGCCGCTCTCGGTGGTCTGCATATCCACCGTGTATACGTCGCGCCCCTGCGTGAACCTGACCGTCAGCTCGTACGACCCCGACGCGCCGGGCGCGATCGAATAGGACCTCTCGTGCACGTACGACGCCGAGCCGTGCACCGCCTTCATGTTCTGGAAGAGGCCCGCCGCGTCCGCCGCCTCCACCGAGGCGGGGGAATCCCTGTCGACGCGCAGCCTCACCTCCTTGGACGGGGTCGCGTACAGGACCCCCCATCCGGGCACGCTCACTCCGGCGCGGCCGCCGCCCTCGACCTTCACGGAGAGCTCGTAGGTGTCCGCGGCCGAGGAGAAGTACGCCGCCTCGTCCCAATCCCGGTCTATGCCTTGGATCGATATCTCCCTGACGGGGTCGAAGACGTTCTCCGTGCCCGCGAACATGGAGTACCTGCCGGAGAGGTCGACGGCCGAGAGGGTTATGGAATCGCCCCTCGTGAGAAGCACCTTGTCGACCGACCCGGGGATGACTGGAGTGGCGGTGGGGAGGTCGTTGATCGAGATGTCCACGCGGCCGCCGACCGTGGCGGCGACCGTCACCGTGTGCGATTCGGAGGCCTTTGCGAAATACGCCTCCATCTCCGTGTCGCCGCCGGCGGTCACGGCGACGTCCTCGTAGTCCCCTATCCCGAGCCACAGGCTGAACGCGTACCCCTGGCTCGCGACCGCCCTGACGTGGACGCGGGTCCCGTCCAGGACGGTTATGCCTGATGCGGGGGAGTAGCTGTACCCCCCGTCGGTGGAGAACTCGAAGGATCCTCCCGAGGCGGGATGGGACGCGGCGGTTATGCGGGAGCCCTTGACGAAGCTCGCGGCCGCCTCCCTGTCCGCGTCCATCTTGAAGGTGGCGCGGGAGTCCTGAGAATTGTCGTATCTGGCGGCCCAGGAATCGAAGAGATACCCGGACTCCTCGTCCGCGGCGGGGGTGGCGCGGGCGTATATCCCGCCCGGGAGCAGGATCCCCGCGGACGGGTCGGACGGCGCGTACGGGACGCCCTTGGCGATCCACGCGCCGTTGGTCACTGCGATGTCTAGAAGGAACGCCCCCGAGCCCGCGGGGGACTCGGTGAGCTTCAAGCGGTGAGAAGACTGGTCGGAGAACACCGCGCACACGGTGGAGTCGTCGTCCAGGATGAGCTCTCCGGAAACGGGCGACTGCGCCCATCCGAGCCCCGTGGCCCACAAGGAGAAGGAGTATGATTCGGCGGAGGATGCCGCTATGGTTACCTTGGAGCCTCTCGGCAGCTCTACGGGGCCCTCGTATGCGAAGGCCCCCGCTACGCCCGCGACGGAGTATTCGAACGATCCCGAGCCCTCGGGGACGGCGATTATCTTCAGCGTCCTTTTTTCGGACGCGGCGCCTATGAAATCTGACAGGCCCGCGGCGCCGGCTGACGGAGAGCCCTGGCCCGGCGGATCGGTCGCATCGCCCGCGCCCGCCGAGAGCGCGAGCCCCAGCGCGGATACCGCGAGCAGAGCCATGGCTATTATCAGCACGTTGCCTTTAGAAAGAGCGGAGAGCGGGCCCAGCCTGCTTTCCGCGTCCCTCCTCCCCCTGATGGAGCGACCTACCACGAATGATTCCCCCCTGATGAGCGCAGGACCTCTGCGCCGCCCTCTGCGGACGGCGCCCCCGACCAGTCTCGGATTGAAAACGAATCATCAGTATTTAATGCATCGTCCCGCCCGATGGCGCGGCCGCGATCAGGGGGGGCGGGGGGCCGCGAGGCCCCTCTCCAGGACCTCCCCCTTGTCCACGAGGACGACGCTCCCGTCTCCCGAGAGGCTGTCGTCGAACCCGGAGACGGAGAACAGCCCGAACCTCACGTCGTACCCGTCTAGCTCCCCGACCGACGCCGCCTTCCTCCTGAGATCGTCGAGGGCGCGGCGGCCCACGGGCCTGTCCCTATGGTACGCGCACTCGGCGACGAACGCCTTCCTCTCCTCCATATTCAGCGCGACCACGCCTATCTCCATATCCCTGTTCCAATATCTCCCGACCCTCTCCGGTGCGAACCCGATGCGCTCGCCCATGCGCCCGGCCAGATCCCTGCAGATCGATTCGAACGCCGGCTGGACGTGATCCTCCGCGAAGCGCTCGTCGAACCGGGCCATCGCCCCGCCCGCGTCCCCCAGGGAGAGCTCGGACAGGTGCGGGGAGGCGAAGCGGAGCCAGAAGAGGGAGAACGCGTCGATTATCTCGTACGACCCTGTCTTGCTCTTCTCGGGGAGCCTCTCCGTGACGGGGACCTCCCTGTTCACGAGGCGCATGTCCGCGAGCCTCTTGAGGTACGGGGTGACTGTGGTGGCCGGGATCCCGGCGGCGGACGATATGGAGGATATCCTGTCGCGGCCCCCCGCCATCGCGCCCAATATGGACATGTACGCCGCCGGCTCCCTGACCTCGCCCCTCAGGAGGGACACGGACGCGTCGAACAGGATCGATCCGGGATCCATGACGTTCGCCTCCACGTTCTCCCTCAGCGTGGCGCGGTCGAAGCGGGCCATGCGCCCCGGGACCCCTCCGTGGACCGAGTACTCCTCCACGGCGTCCGCATAGCCCCTGCCCCTGCGGGCCTCCTCGAAGGAGAGCGGGCGCAGCTCGATGCGCTTGTCGAACCTGCCGCACATGGGGCTGTCGTGCCTCTTGTCCACGGAATCCATCCCAGACACGTCGGACCCGCACAGGATCAGCATGACGTTTTCGGAAGACAGGGATCCGTCCCATATGCCCTGGAGCCGCGAGAGGAAGGATCTGCTCGAGCGGAACATGTTCTGGAACTCGTCGATGACCAGGACTTTCTTCCCCTCTCTGGAATCGCAGAAGGCGGAGAAGGCCCTCTTCCAGCCGTCGAATCTGGCCCCCTCCCTGCCTGCGTACCTGGACACCGCTTCGGAGAAGCGGGAGAGCAGCATCGGCTCGGTGTGCTCGGAGGCGTAGAAGTACAGCGCGTCCTTGTCGGCTATGAATTCCGTGATGAGCCTCGTCTTGCCGACCCCGCGCCTGCCCGTGATCAGGACGAGGGAGCTCTTCTTAGAATACTCCCGGTTAAGGGCCTTCATCTCGAAAGACCTGCCTATGAATCCGGGAGCCATGCGCTTCAGATGAGGCGTGGCTATTTAATTATTATCTAAATAATTAATAAATATTATCTTAATTATTATAAGTTTTCTTATTATAATTTTCATTATATTGGCGTCTGTAGAGACCCATCGCATGGACCCAGCGCGTGCCCGCGGCGAGCCGACGGCGCTGAAATCGTAAGAAGCGGATCCAGGCGGCGCCTCGCGGGCCTTGGCACAATTGAATTATAGGCATGGGGCGATCCAGGCGCGTGCCGGGCGCAGCCCGGCGGGAGAGGGCAGGGACATGGAGTTCGCAGACGTTTTGGAGAAGTACCGCATCGAGTCCCGCTCCGAGAGGGACAAGGGGGCGAGGTTCGAGGAGCTGATGGCCAGGTATTTCATGACCGATCCCGCGTACTCCTCCCGCATAGAGCATTGCTGGACGTGGATGGGCTTCCACGCCCGCGGCGAGTTCGGAGGGCGCGACATAGGCATAGACCTCGTCGCCAAGACCAGGGACGGGGAGTACTGGGCGATCCAATGCAAGCTGTACGCCGAGGGGCACACGGTGTCCAAGGCGGACGTGGACACGTTCCTGGCCACCTCGGGAAAGAGGTTCCGCGACGAGGGCGGAAGGGAGACGGGGTTCTCGCACTGCCTCATAGTGGCCACCACCGATTCCTGGAGCGCGAACGCGAGGGAGGTCTCCGAGAACCGCTCCGTGCCCGTCCAATTCATAGGCAGGAGCATACTGGAGGGGGCGCAGGTCGACTGGGGGCTGATGGAGGAGGGGGTCCACGGGCGCGAGGCGAGGACCGCGAAGCACGAGCTCCGCCCGCACCAGAGGGAGGCGGTGGACAGGGCGCTCGCACACTACTCGATTCGCGACAGGGGGACCATGGTCATGGCCTGCGGGACCGGGAAGACGTTCGCATCGCTGAAGATAGCCGAAGCCCTCGCCGGAGGGGGGGGGGGCGGAGGGGACTCGGGCCCGAGGGGCGGGTGCGTCCTGTTCCTGGCCCCGTCCATATCCCTCGTCGGGCAGACGCTGAGGGAGTGGGCCTCTAACTCCGACTTCGTTTTGAACCCCATATGCGTCTGCTCGGACCCCGGAGTGTCCAAGAAGCGCACGGAAACGGACTTCGGCGAGAGGATAGAGGACCTCGGGATGCCCGCCACCACCGATCCGAAGAGGATCGCGGAGCAGCACGGGCGCGGGGAGGGGCTGACCGTGGTGTTCTCCACGTACCAGTCCCTGGACGCGGTGGCCGCGGCGCAGGCGATGGGGCTCCCCGAATTCAGCCTGGCGGTGTGCGACGAGGCCCACAGGACCACCGGCAAGATAATCGAGGGCGAGGACGAGAGCAGCTTCACGAAGATCCACAGCGACTCATCCGTCCGCGCCCGGAAGAGGCTGTACATGACCGCCACCCCGAGGATATACGGGGTCAAGGGGAAGGAGGACGCTAGGAAGGCCTCCGCGAGCAAGTCCGTCACGGTCGCCCTCTGCTCCATGGACGACGAGGAGATCTACGGGGGGGAGTTCTACAACCTGTCCTTCGGGAAGGCGGTGGAGATGGGGCTGCTGTCCGACTACAAGGTGCTGATCCTGACCGCCATGGACACGGACGTGCCCGAGCCCATAAGGAGGCAATGGGGCGGCGGCAAGGACATAGACGTGGATTCGGGCTGCAAGATCTGGGGGACCCTCAGCGCGCTGGCGAAGATCATAGCCAACGACGACTCGGTAAGAGCGGAGGACCCGGGGCCGATGAGGTCCGCGGTGTCGTTCTGCCGCACCATCAGCGATTCGAAGAGGTACGCGGAGAGGTTCAACGAGATCGCGAAGGCGAGCGGGAGCCCCATCGCGCTGGAGATGAGGCACATAGACGGCGGGATGAACGCGATGGCGCGCGACGGGCTCATGGGCTGGCTCAAAGGGGGCGGCGAGGGGTGCCGCGCGCTGACGAACGTGAGGTGCCTGAGCGAGGGCGTGGACGTGCCCGCCCTGGACGCGGTGGTCTTCATGAGCTCCAAGGGCTCGCTGGTGGACGTGGTCCAGTCTGTGGGCAGGGTCATGAGGAGATCGGAAGGGAAGAGGTTCGGATACGTGGTGATACCCATAGTCGTGGAGGAGGGGCGGGACGCGGAGGAGGCCCTGGACGACAACAAGATGTACAAGGAGGTCTGGCAGGTCCTGCGCGCGCTCAGGTCCCACGACGAGAGGATCGAGGCGGAGATCAACGCGATCCAGTACAGGACGGACAACGCGGGCGGGCGCATACGCATAGGCAGGGCCGGCGGGGGCGGGGAGTGGGGGGGAGACCGCCCATGGGCGCGGGACGGGCAGTGGACGCTGGACGACTTCTCCGGGAAGCTGTACGCGAAGCTGGTCCTGAAGGTCGGGGACAGGGAGTACATAAGGAGCTGGATGAGCCAGATCTCCGAGGTCATGCCGTCCCTGATCGAAAAGCTGGAGGGGCTGTGCAAGGGGGCGAAGGGGGCAGCGTTCAAGGAGTACATGGCCGGGCTCAGGTCGTGCGTCAACTACGGCGTGTCCGAGAAAGACGGGATAAACATGCTGGCCCAGCAGATAGTCACCGAGCCCATATTCGACAGGCTGTTCGGGTCCGACGGGTTCTCGGCGCAGAACCCGGTGTCCAGGACGATCAAGGCCATGCTGGACGGCCTGGGCGGGGAGAGCCTGGGGGAGATAGAGAAGGCGCTGGAGAGCTTCCACAGGAGCGTGGAGGACACGCTGGGCAGGATAGACACCGCCCAGGGCAAGCAGAAGGTCGTGACGGAGCTGTACGAGGGGTTCTTCAAGAAGGCCTTCGGGAAGGACCAGCAGATCAACGGCGTGGTGTACACCCCGCAGGAGATAGTCGACTTCATAATCAGGTCCGCGTCAGACGCGCTGAGGAGGGAGTTCGGCATAGACGTGAACGACGCGGGGGTGAACGTGCTCGACCCGTTCACGGGGACGGGGACGTTCATAGCCAGGCTCATAGAGTCGGGGGCGATATCCAAGGAGAGCCTGGAGAGGAAGTACAGGGAGGAGCTGTTCGCCAACGAGATCACCCTGCTGGCGTACTACATAGCCGCGGTGAACATAGAGAACGCCTACGCGGGCGCGATGGGGCTCGGGCAGGGGGAGTACGTTCCGTTCGAGAACATAGTGCTGACGGACACGTTCAACATAGAGGAGATATGCAGGCAGAAGACGAGCCAGGCCAGCCTCCTGAGCGACGACGAGGTCCCGTTCAAGATCAACAGGGACAAGATCGTGAGAGGGCGCAAGAAGCCCATCACGCTGATCGTCGGGAATCCGCCGTATGGCGCCAATCAGAAGTCCGCAAACGATGACGCAAAGAGAAAAAGATATGAGAACGGAGTCGACGGGAGGATAAGGGAGACTTATCTCGATAAGGATCTGTTCACAGAGACCGTGAAAAATGTCAACTCCACGCACGACGGCTATGTCCGCGCCTTCAGATGGTCCACTGACCGCATAGGAGACAGCGACGGGGCGATCGCGTTCGTCACCCCCAGCGGATGGCTCAGCGGAAGCGCGTTCATAGGGTTCCGCAAGTGCATCGAGTCGGAGTTCTCTAAGATCTATATCTTGGACCTCAGGGGAGATGCGACTACGCAAGGGGAAGCGAGGAGGAAAGAGGGAGATGGCGTATTTGGAGACGGCTCTAGGACAGCCATCACCATAACGCTCTTGATCAAAAGGAAAGGCTTCAAAGGCAAAGCCAAGATCAGATACTACAAGGTCGCAGACCGCATGAAGAGGGGGCAGAAGCTGGATCTCCTCGGACGGCTGGACACGTTCGGCGACATGGAGAAGAGCGGGCTGATGGAGGCTCTAGATCCGAAAGAGAACGGAGACTGGATCATCCAGAGGAAAGAAGGATTTCAAAAGCTCATTCCCCTCGCTGGAGACAGCGGCAAGAGATTCGACAAGCATGTGGAAAACACTCTGTTCTCAGGATATACGCGCGGATATTGTACGTCTAGAGATTCCTGGGCATACAATTTCTCCAAAATGAATCTCAACAACATCAAATTGGGATTAGTGGAAGGATTTAACGAGCAGATAAAATCGGGCAAGATGGATTTCGGAGACTCTAGAGTTAAATGGACCGCGCCGCTGAGGAAAACATTCGACGGAAAGAAGACCCTGTCTCTGGACTCCTCCACCCTCTGCATCGCAGCATACAGACCGTTCACAAAAATGTTTTTCGACAACGATCCGAATCTGAATGAGAGATCGTACCAGATGCCTCGCCTGTTCCCCACGCCAGACGCTGAGAATCTGGTCATCTGTATCTCCAGCATCGGAGACAAGAAGGATTTCTCCTGCCTAATAGTAGATCTGGTGGCCGATCTACACATAACTGGATCCACACAGTGTCTTCCGCTCTATTGGTACGACAACCTGGGCGAGCTTCGCGCCAAGCGGAAGCAGAAGAGCCTCGACGATTCCGAGTCCATAGTGAGGCACGACGGGATCAGCGACTACGCCCTGAGGCTGTTCCGCGAGAGGTACGGCGGAGACGTTGCGAAGGAGGACGTCTTCTTCTACGTCTACGGATACCTCCATTCCCCCGAATACAGGGAGGCGTACGCGGAAGACCTGAAGCTGTCCCTCCCCAGGATCGGGCTGGTCGGATCGGGGGAGGACTTCTGGGCGTTCTCCAGGGCGGGGAGGGCTCTCGCCGACCTGCACCTGAACTATGAAAGGGTCGATCCCCCGGAGAGCCTGGTCTTCTCGGGGAGCGTCGGGATAGAGGACGCGCTGGGAGACGATGGGAAGGGATTCTGCCGCGTGACCAAGATGAAGCTGTCCCCGGAAGAGAGGAGTCTCGTATACAACCAGCACATAACGATCGAGAACATACCGGAGGAGGCGTTCGAGTACAAGGTCAACGGGCGCGCGGCGCTCGGATGGATCGTTGACCAGTACCAATGCTCCACGGACAAGTACTCAGGGATCGTGAACGACCCGAACGAATACGCTGGCGGAAGGTACGTGCTGAAGCTCGCCCTGTCGGTTATCGGAGTGAGCGTGAAGACGATGGAGATCGTGAAAAATATGCCGAGGTTGGATTTTGATCCTGACCTCGATAGTTAATCGGGTTTTTGTAGGGGCGGATCGCACCATGCTGAAAGCAGGAAGAGTCTCAGCGGGATTGGATTTATGAAACCCGACCTCGCCGCCGCTCCGTCAGGAAATCTATGACGTTCGCGATCCTGATCCCGTCGATGTTCTTGACCGGATACCTGTCCAGCGTCACGACCGTCTTCGGATGGTTGTCCCTTATCGCCCTCAGCGCCCCCAGCTCCCTCTCCCTCGTCTTCGCGTCCGCGATGCTCACGGCGACCTGGAAGTACCTTATGTCGTCTCCGTCGACCGACATGAAGTCCACCTCCCTCCCTCCGACGGACAGCACGGACGCGTTCCCGTGCCTGTGCATCAGCTCCATGAACACTATGTTCTCCAGGATCCCGTCCATGTCCCCGTCGCGGAGGCCTATCCTCTCGTTCCTGACCCCTATGTCGCTCGCGTAGTATTTGTCCGATGTGCGGAGGTACTCCTTCGCCTCTGCGTCGAACCTCTTCGCCCTGTAGAAAAGGAACGCCGACTCCAGGAGCCCGATGTATCCGTCCACCGTCTCCGCGGAGGTCTTGATCCCCTTGCTCCCCAGATACCCCACGATGTTCTTCACCGAGGTTCTGTCACCTATGTTCTTCATGAGGAAGCGCGACACGTTCGACAGGAGCGCGGCGTTCCTGACTTCGCTCCTCTCGATCACGTCCTTCTCGTACACCGTGGCGTACGTCCCCGACAGCACCATCGACGCCAGGTCCCTCCTCTCCCCCGCCATGACCGCTATCGCCGGGAGCCCCCCGTATCTGACGTACTCGTCGAACTTGGACTCCACGCCCGCCTCCGGCCCGTACGTCTCCCTGAACAGGAGGTACTCTCCGAAAGTCAGGGGATAGACTGGGATCTCGATGCACCTGCCCGAGAGCCTGGTCGCTATCTCCGACGAGAGCATCTTCGAATTGGATCCCGTGACGTACACGTCCGCGCCGGAGATGCGGAGCGATTCTATCGCCCTCTCCCATTCGGGGACGTTCTGAACCTCGTCTATGAAGACGTACGTCCCCTTCTCGGGTCTCATATGGCTTTTCACCGCCTCCATCAGCTGGGGGCTCGTCTCTATCGCCTTTTCGGTTTCGTCGTCCAGATTGGCGTAGAATATCTTTTCCGGAGGTACGCCGGAAGACGCGACCTCGTCTCTGAACATCTCCATGAGCGTTGATTTCCCGCATCTCCTCATGCCCGTTATCGCTTTTATAACGGGAATCTCACGGGCAGATCGGAGCATGTCCAGGTAGTGGTCTCTCGGGATTCGTACATCTTTCATTATATTCTAAAGTATAGTTGATATAGTATATAAATAAATCATATTTAATCAAAGTATAATTTGATCTTTTTACCTTACTTCATCTCTAGTTCCCGTGTTCGCACACGCGTCGCGGAGCGTTTTGCAAAGGAAGAGCGATGGATCGTCTTCACCCCGCGAACACGATGCCGTCTACTGAATCAACATCACGGTAAGGAGTGAAACATTGCCAAAGTCGGAAGTGAAACATTGCCAAAGTCGGAAATTAATAATATATTTCAAAACATCTGGAACATATGGGCAAAACTTATTTCAAAAGGGTCATAGACAGCCATATCAAAAAGCTCCTCAGATCGTCTGGAGCCGTACTGATTGAGGGACCCAAATGGTGCGGCAAGACCCGCACCGCCAGAGAGATCGCCGCCAGCGCCGTTTTCATGCAGGATCCGCAAAAGGGGCCAGCCTACCGGAAATCCGCGGAAGTTATGCCGTCGAGCCTTCTGGAAGGCCCGACCCCCAGGCTCATCGACGAGTGGCAGATCGCGCCCGTGCTGTGGGACGCCGTCAGGTTCGAAGTCGACGAGCGCGGAGAAATGGGGCAGTTCATATTGACGGGGTCCGCCGTTCCGGGCGACGACAAAGCCCGCCATTCGGGCACCGGCAGGATCTCTCGCGCGCTCATGAGGCCCATGAGCCTGTTCGAGTCCATGGAGTCCAACGGATGCGTTTCGCTGAGGTCTCTGTTCGACGGCGCAGCCGACGTGCGCGGCGAATCGAGCCTGTCCATCAGAGACCTCGCCTTCGCGCTGGTCCGCGGGGGATGGCCTGGAGCGGTCGGCATGAGCGGGGACGACGCGCTCGGGCAGATCAGGAACTATGTCGAGGCGACGGTCAACGCAGACGTTTCCGAAGTGGACGGGGTCAGGAGGAACCCCGCCGCCGTGCGCGAGCTCATGAGGTCCATATCTAGGAACGTATCCTCTCCCGCCAACATGTCCACGATAAGGGGCGACATGTCGGGAGACGGCGGCGCCGTGTCCGATAAGACCGTCTCGGCGTATATGAACGCCCTCAGGCGCATCTACGTGGTCGAAGACCTCCCCGCGTGGAACCCCAGCCTGCGCTCGAAGACCGCCGTGCGCTCCTCGCCCAAGAGGCACTTCGTGGACCCCTCCATAGCGGCCGCTTCCCTGCGCATATCCGACAAGGGGCTGATGCAGGACTTCGACACGTTCGGGCTGATGTTCGAATCCCTCTGCGTGAGGGACCTGAGGGTGTACGCCCAAGCCCTGGACGGAGACGTGTACCACTATCGCGACCGCAACGGCCTGGAGGCGGACGCGGTGGTGCACCTGAGGGACGGCAGATGGGGGGCGATAGAGGTCAAGATGGGGTCGAGGGAGATAGAGGAGGCCGCGGCGAACCTGATAAAGCTGAGGGACATGGTCGATGCGGAGAGGTCCGGGGCGCCGTCCTTCCTGATGGTTCTGACCGCGGAGGACCGCGCGTACAGGCGCGCGGACGGGGTCCTGTCGGTCCCGATAGGGTGCCTCAGAGACTGACGCCTCGGAGGCCGCTCCCGGGCGCGTCGAGCCTCTCCGACGCGATGCACGGGGTCTTCCCGTGGAACGCGACCCCGTACGCGAGCGTCGGGCCATCCAGCCCGTGGGCGTAGCGCTTGTCCTTTATCTGCCTGAGCGCGGCCTCCGCCGCTTCGCGGAGCGATTCTGCGCCCCTCCCGGCGGACCTTTTGATCTCTATGACTATGTTCGGGCCGCTCCCCCTCTTGCGCCGGAGCATTATATCGTAGTACCCGTCGCCGTTCTCGTAGTCCGCCTTCACCTCGTATCTGCCAGATAGGTGCATCAATGCGCCGACCAGGAACGCCTGGTACGCGTGCTCGCTGTCCAGCACGCGGGAGCTCACGACCCTGGACAGTAGGGACCCGATGCATTCGCACATGGAATCCTGATCGCCCTCGGACACGGCGTACGCCAGAGCCCTGAGGCCGTCCGCCACCGCGTCGCTGGCCGCGTGCCTCGAGACGAGGTCCGCGAACACGGAGTACAGCTCCGCGTTAGGGATGGACAGCCTGTGCAGCGCTCCTTCCGGGACCGCTTTGAGGTAGCCGGACACGGCCATCATGGAGTATATCGCTCCCGCGTCGTCGCCCAGGTCGGAATAGGTCACGTGCGCCTTCACCCCTGTGGCGAAGCTCTCTCCGGAGCCCAGAAGCCCGAGGTTGTCCAGAGTCTCCTGATCCGACCTGGATAGAAGGTCCGCTATTATCGAGTTCCCGCTAGTGTTCGCCCAGTACGGCGCGGGCCTGAACCCGCTGTCCGCATAGCTGAGGATGCTCCAGGGGTTGTATATCTCCGCGTTGCCGAACCGGTATCCGTCATACCATTCCCTCGCCTCTTCGAACTTGTCCGGGCGGCCGTATTCGTCGCAGATCCTCCTGACCTCCGGCTCGGTGAAGCCGTACATCTCGTCGAAGTCCGCGCTGAGGATGTTGTTGACTTTCAGATTGTTGAGCCCGCTGAATATGCTCTCCTTCGCCATCTGCAGGACCCCCGTGACCACCGCCAGCTGGAGGGACCCGCTCCCTTTGAGGGCGGACGACAGGAGCGTCCTCATGAACCTCGTCACGTCTCCCTGGACCTCCGTGCCGTATGCGCCCTGCATGGGGCTGTCGTATTCGTCGACGAGTATGACCGCGGGGGCGCCGTGATGCGCGCGGAGCATATCGCTCAACATAGCCAGGGAGTTCTCCAGATCGACCTCCCCCGCTTCTGACCCTGCGATGCTCGCATAGATCTCCCTGTCCCTCCTGTCCGTCTTCTCGCTGCCTTCGAGATACGAGAACGGCCTGTACGCGCGCCTGATCCTCTCCCCCATGGACGCGAGGAAGTTCTCGCGGCAGCCGAGATTGAGGTCTTTGAAATCGATTGATATCACGGGAAACGCGTTCCTGTATCCGTCGAACTCGCTGTGGCTCGAGATCTCCAGGCCGTCGAACCACCTGTTCCCCTTGTATTCGAGGTTCAGGAACGCGTCGATCATGCTGAGGTTGACCGACTTTCCGAAGCGACGCGGCCTTGTGTATAAATAGACCCCGCGATCGTTGCTTTTCAGGATCCGGCCTATGAGCATGCTCTTGTCCACGAAGTATTTGTCCCCTTCGCGGATGACCTTGAAATCCTGGATGCCGATCGGGATCTGCTTCACGGTCGCGTATCTCCGCATAGCCCATTAACGCTTCGCGGCGCCGCTCGACGCGAGCCTCTCGGATCTCCGCATCTGTTCCGGAGACCGCCCGATAGCGGCGGAGACGTACCTCTGTGCGCTGCTGTTCGGCTTGTCGGGGATCGTCATCTCCAGCGCGCCCGAGATCAGGAGGGGCTTCAGCACGCCCTTGCGAAAATGCTCCCTGTTCGCCATGCCGAGGCGGATCTGCATCTCCTCGCGGGACCGGGGCACTGAGCAGTACTCCAGGAGCGCGGCCGCGCGATCCCCGTCGGGGGCCCTCGCGCCCGGGCCGCCGCGCAAGCTACCACGCAAGTCGCCACGCAAGTCGGCGCGAGGCGACCCCTCCGGTGCCCCGCTGGGATCGGGGCGGTAGAATATCGCGGAGAATCCCATCTTCCCCGTCTCGAACCCATAGCGGACCCCCGCCCCCTCGCATTCCGTGGCGATCTTGCGGAGCCCCGTGCCGAAGCTCTCGATGTCCTTGGAATAATACAGGATCTGCGAGAGCAGGGGGTTCCTGCGCACGGATCTGCCTGACCCGTCTATGAAGTCCTGCGGGGTCAGGCCTTCCGGGAAGGTCCCAGGGTTGTAGATCTCGATGCGGTCCGAGAATATGGCGATCTCGTTGGTCTGGGGAATGCGCCAGTCCCTGTGCGCGTAGCTGTTCAAGAGTGCCTCGCGCACAGCCTCGATGGGCACTTCGGGAACCTCCGTGCGGGACGGGGACCCGTCGCGCACCACGCGCCAACGTATGTTGCGCCGGATGTACTGCGTCCCCGCGTCCACCATCTCCGCGATCGTCCCTCTCTTGCGATCTATGTCTATGAACGTGTGTTTGACGTCCGTAGCGAATATCGCCATCTGTATCTCCGCCGGCGCGCTCTTGCCGAACATCGCCAGCGCCGCGTTCCTGATCTCCCCTCCCTCCATGAGGTCGAGCCTCCGCAGGATGTCGTCGCGGTTGGTGAAGCGGTACTCGAGCCTGCCGCTCTCGTTCGCCTTCTTCGTGTACGACCTCAGGGCGTTCGCGCTCACGTCTTCCGGAGTCTTTCCCGACGGGGCCGAATCCCACGTCGACGCCTGGCCGCGCTTGCGCTCGAATAGCCTCCCTATCTCCGCGGGGGAGAGCTTCTTGCTCTCGTCCGCCACGCGCATGTAGGCGCACCCGTATGCGAAGTAAGGCTGATCGGATCCCTCGAAGCGCATGCGGACGCACTGCTTGCTGTCTATGACCACGACATCTATCTCGGGATATATCTGAGGCTTCAGGTTATCCGTGACGGCGCGGGCGACGTCGCGGAGAGATGACGCGGAGACCGTCTGTCCGACGACGGTGCCGTCGTCTTTTATGCCGAAGTAGATCTCGCCGCGACCGTGCATATTGAGGATTGCGGCTGCGTCAGCGACCGCCTCTCTGGCCTCCGCGGTGGTCTTCTTGAACTCCATCGTCTCAGATTCCCGACCGAATATCAAGACTAGCGCCTCCTGACTGCACATTATTTGTGCGGATGTGATCCGGACTGGACCTGCGGTCTTCTAGCGACGGGCGACGCGCACGCGTCGCGCCAGCCGGCGATGTCGCGATTCATGATGCGTACAGATAGATGTCTTGCTTAATCTTCCTTGCGCGAGCCGCGCCCGCTACAAGAGGCGTCATTCCGGCGCAGAGCCGTGCCGCGAGTGGCAGCTGGGGTACCTCATGACCAGCGCGACCTTCCCGAACCCGCCTTTCTCGAGGCATACCGTCTCCGCATCGGGCTGGGTCCCCAGGTAGCCCCCCGTGGACCTCGCCCTGACCTCCACCGCCTTGGAGTCTTCGAATAGGCTCCAGGAGAAGTCGCACGTCAATGAGGCCGCGCCCATCTCGCCGAGCCTCAGGGACCCCATGTCCCTCCCGTCCAAGTACAGGGTGACCTCCGTCTCGACCAGGAGGTCCGACCTGACCTCGATCTCCAGCGTGGCATGGCTCCCCTCGGGCACGATGAGGAAGGCCGCTCCCCCGGCGGCGGCGAGGACGGCTATCGCCGCGACCGCGATCGCGACGGCCCTCCGAGACGGCTCGCGGGACGGGGGCTCGCGCTCCTGCTCTGAACTTGGGTGCGGCTCGGGGGTCTCGTCCATGTATCTAGATCCATGCGCGTGCGCCCTATTTATCCTTAATCCCTATGGGAATGTATGAAATAAATATCCCGCCTGCCGAAGCGCACATGCAAACGATCACCGCTTTTTGATCCTGTACTGCCTGTTCTTGTTTTCTCCGCGCATCTCCAGCACGCCTTTGTCTGCGAGGCCGCGCATGATCTTCTTCACGCTCTCCGCCGATTTCCGGTGGCTTCTCTCGCCCCCGCGTTTGTTACCGTTCCCTAGTGCCGAACACGCGTAGGAGGACGTCTATGAAGCCCTTCTCACCCAGCGTGATTTTATCGGTAACTTTATCGGCGGCTTTTCCAAGGATATCGGCGGCTTTTCCAAGGATATCGGCAGCTTTTCCCGTTATCGACACGGGCGCGTTGCGCCCAGCAGGATGTGCCCCCCGTAGCGGTTGGAGAAGGCGCACACCGTCTCGAAGACGCTCTTGCTGAGCTCGTTGACGCACTCCTTGAACTCTACGGCGATGCCCTCGCCCTCTGACAGCAACCTGGTTATCCGCTCAGACATGTATCCGCGCCGCTCCGATCGCCGGGACGCCTCGGCTCGCAGGCCCTCTGTCCCCGCATACCTCCTACAAACTACCGGATATACGGCTCAAGCGTGAACTCGCACATCCGCCACATCTTCATGAGCTTGCTCTCTTCTTCCCTGATCCCGTCGAATCCCCATGCGCCTCTTTCGCCCGCTATGGTTTTTTCAGGTTCCTCACTATGGTTTTTTCATAAATCTAGATCTGACCGTTTAAATCCCAGTCGGCAGAGGACTCCGGCCTGCGTACTCCGCACCGATCCAAAGAGGGCGACGCGGACCTGAGGTTTTTCTCGATGATCTTTTGATCTCAATTCCTCAGACATCCTATCGGGACGACCGATACGCCGTCGGGCCTCGAATATGCGATGCCTCCCGCGGTGACGACCATCTTGAAAGACGGCGGTCTGAAGCCCGCGTCGCGCAACAGCCCCTCCAGGGCGAGCAGGTTGTCCGCGCCCTCTCTCACGCCGTCTTCCCACAGCTTGACCTCCACCAGCCCGTACCTCCCGTCGTCCAGGGTTATGACGGCGTCCGCCTCCAGCCCGTACCTGTCGCGATAATAGCTCATCTTGCCTCCCAGCCCTTGGGCGTAAACCTTCAGGTCCCTGAGGCACATGCTTTCGAACAAAAGGCCGAACGTCTTGAGATCGCCGGCGAAGCTGTCTGGGGTTACTCCGAGGTATAGCGCGGCGATGGAGGGATCGGCGAGGTCTCTCTTAGGGCTCGCCCTCATCGCCGTCCTCGACCTCACGGACGGGTTCCATGCGGGCACGTCGTCTATTATGTACGCGCCCTTCAACGCGCCCACGTAATCATAGAACCTTGATTCAGGCATCGATATGTCTTCCTTCAAAACGTCGTCCAATATCGTCTTCATGCTCGCCGTGGACGATATGTTCCTAGAGTACGAGCGCACGATATCCCTTGCCGCGCTCGAGTCTTTGATGTATTTTCCCAGAGACACGTCGTCGCTCGCGTACGTCAGATCCATGTAGCTCCTTATCTTCAGAGCGCACCTGCGATAGTCCAGGCCCATGTTGTCCGGCCATCCCCCGCGGCATAGGCAATAAGCGATATCGTCCATGGACAGGGGGGACGGCTTCCAGCCCGAATCCCCGGACCCGGAGAACATGCCTCCCAGGGACACCGATCCGTTGGAATCCCCGGATTCGAACAGGCTCATCGTGCGCATGAACAGGACTCCTATCCTTCCCGCGCCGCTGTGCATGTATCCCTCTCCGAAGAGATCTCTGGAGCCCGTGAGTATGTACGATCCCGCGCGACCGGTCTCGTCCACATCTGTGCGGATCGCGTCCCATATCGAGGGAACCACTTGCCACTCGTCGATGAGCCTGGGCTTCTCCCCTCTGAGTATCATCGAGGGTTGCGATCTGGCGGCCGCTAGGTTCTCTTGGGATTTTCCCACGCTCTGCATCTTTATGACGCTCTTTGCGTGATTCATCGCAGTGGTGGTCTTTCCGCACCACCTCGGCCCTTTCAGAAGTACCGCGCCGAAAGTCTCCAGATACAGATCCAACTCGTCATCTGCGATTCTCCTGAGGTATTCCGTCATTGCGATTCTGATACCCATCTGTCGTAGCGTACTTATTTTTTTGCAAGAGATTTGTGGCATTTCCTGCAAGAGATTTGCGGTCGAAAGGAGCCTCTCTATGCGAAGCGGCCTCAAAGGCTGCGATCGATAGCGGCCAGACCCTCCATCGACTGCGGGAGGGCGCTATGGGCTTTGCGGCCGCGACCCGCTGACGGGGGGCGAAGCGATTCGGAGGAGGCCGTCGCGAGGCAATGGGGCGTGATCGCGGAATCCTCGATACCCGTTCAAAGAGCCAGGGAGATCTGGAAACGCCCGCCTGGAAGAGAGGTAGAATGGTAAAGGGGCGGTCGGAGACCGCCCCCGATAGTGCTCCCAACGGGATTTGAACCCGTGTCGAAGCCTCGAGAGGGCTTCATGATTGGCCGCTACACTATAGGAGCTTGTCACGGTTGATTACAGGGATGCTAATAAAACTTTCGCAGGCCCGGCCGCTCTCCGCGAGCGTCGTCGGGGGCCGAACCCCCCCGTCAGCCCCTCGGACAGGGCGGCGCGGGGGGAAGGACCCTCTTGTGCTCCATCTTCGCGACCCGCGCCCTGAACTCCGCGACCTTGGCCTCCGGCGCGCCCGAGCGGGCGGATATCTCGCCGTCGCCCATGGATCTGTCCAGCCCGTCCAGGATCAGGTCCAGCTCGCGGTACGTTATGCCCATCTCCCCCTCGTCCGTCTGCCCCTCCCACAGGCCCGCCGTGGGGACCTTGTCTATGACCTCCCTCGGCACGCCTATGTGCGCGGCCAGCTGCCTGACCTGAGTCTTGTAGAGGCCCGCTATGGGGGCGAGGTCGGACGCGCCGTCCCCGTGCTTGGTGAAGTACCCCGTCATGAGCTCGCTCCTGTTGGACGTGCCCGCGACGAGGTAGTTCGCCTTCTTGGCCCTGTTGTACAGGACGACCATCCTGCATCTGGCGGATATGTTTCCCTTCTCGAGCGGGGCGGGGACCTTTGAGAACAGCATCCCCGTGAACGCGTCCACGGCGGGCTGTATGTCCGTTATCTTGTACTCCGTGCCCCACATGCGGCTGAGCTCCTTCGTGAGCCTGTAATCGTCCGCCGGGGTTACGGAGGTCGGCATGAACACGTTCAGGACCCTCTTGGGGCCGAGCGCGTCCGCGCACAGCTTCGTGACCGCGGCGGAGTCCAGGCCTCCGCTGATCCCCACGACCGCGCCCTTGCATCCCGCGGCCGCGACGGCCGACGATATGTACTCCCTTATCTCTCCAGCCAGCTCTGGGGTCGCCTCCGCGAGACCGTTTCCCGTCATGCTGCTTCGTATCCCCCGCGCCCGTATTAACCATTCGCAGGGGCGGGCGCGAGGATAGGTTAATCCGCCGGCCGCGCCATGCGCCGGGCATGGGCTTGAGGATAGCCGTCTGCCAGGCGGCGGCGGTTCGCGGAGACGTGGGGGCCAACCTGTGCAGGGCCTCCAGCATAGTGTCGCAGACGAGGGCGGACATGTACGTGTTCCCGGAGATGTTCCTAGCGGGGTACGGAGCGGACTGCTCGGGCCTGCGCGACGACGTGGAGGCGGCTCTGAACCGCTTGCGCTCGATCTGCCTGGAGACGGGGTCCGCCATATTGATCGGGGGGCCCTGCCATCTCCCGGGCGGGATCCGCAACTCGCTCTATTTCCTATCCCCGTCGGCGGAGGAGAGGTACGACAAGATGCACCTGGCGAACTTCGGGGTCTATTCGGAGGGCGGCTTCGCCGCAGGAGGCGAGCCCGTGGCGGTGGACTTCGGGGGGATGAGGTTCGGGCTCTCGATATGCTACGACCTGTTCTTCCCGGAGCTGTACAGGCGCTACGCGTCCCTCGGGGCGGACGCGAACGTCTGCATATCCGCGTCCGCCTCGCCGTCCAGGAAGTACCTGGAGAGGGCGCTGCCCGCCAGGTCCCTGGAGAACGTGGCGTACACCGTGTTCGTGAACAACGCCCCCAACGGGGGGGACGTCGACTTCTACGGCGGGTCCCGCCTGGTGGGCCCGCTCGGGGACACCCTCGCCGAGGCGGGAGGGGGGGACGAGGTGGTTTGCGTCTACGTGGACGGGGAAGTGGTCTCCAGAGCCAGGTCGGAGAGGAGGCACCTCTCCGACATGCGCCGCGACGTGTTCAGCCTGTGACCCGCCCGGCCGTCGAATAATCCGAAAGTATTAATCTGAGAACCAGTTTGTAGGCGCACGGCCGAGGTAGTCCAGCCCGGTAAGGCGCGAGCCTGGAAAGCTCGTGGGGACCTCCCCTCGGGAGTTCAAATCTCCCCCTCGGCGCCATTTGACTCTTTCTCGCAAAGATCGAACCTGGCATCAAAGTCGTGTTTTGATGGTGGTCCCACTTGCAATGGCATCCACTTGCTCTTTATTTGGGAGGTTTTCTCCCTGATTCCATCACTCTCCAATAACCCGACTTATCTGAGCCTACACGCTCCACTATCTTCTGGTCCTTCAACTTTTTTATCTCGCGTTTGACCGTAGCGAGACTCATATTCGCTCTTTCTGCGATCTGGCTTCTCGTTATTTTGGGATCGCTCCTCAACAAGGACAGCACGACTCCGTTTACAGGCTCATTTACAGGCTCATTTACAGGCTCATGCTTTTTATCTTTGTCTAGCTCAACCCTTAGCTCACGGTTTTTGAGGATGTTGTCCTCTCCGAAAATGAGGTTGCGGAAAAAGCGGTTCAGGTATTCCGTCGTCGCATAGACGCCGTTTCTATAGTCATTGTAGTTAGCTCTAACTAGGGCGTTTCTGAAATACCACGAATTATCTGCAAACAGATCGTTAGTTGCATGGAATCCAATAGTGCGGAGATATTTTATGGCAAACACAGCGGTAGATCGAGTGTTTCCCTCCCCGAACGGGTGTATCTGCCATATGCCAGATATGAACTTTGAGATGCGATCGATCATCTGGTCTTTGGAAGCCCCTTTGTAGCTGACCGCCCTCTCCTGTTTAAAATCATAATCTAGCGTCGCTCTGATGCTGTCCGCGCTCGCATAATATACGGATTCGCCGTTCAGGACCCATTCCCTTTTCGAGATATCGTAATCTCGGATCTTTCCGGCATGGCTGTATATCCCCGTGAACAGGCGCCTATGTATCGCGACATACTCCTCCGGGCTAAAGCTGAACGACTTCTCAGAGAGGATCTCGGCTATGCGCGCGGAAACCTTGTCCGCCTCCTCCGTGCGGTCACCGGACGCCTTTTCGGGCTTGGAATCGTAATACCCGTTCAAAAGGTCCTTTACCTCTCCTATGGTTATGTCCCCCTCGATGTTCCTCCTGGCCGCGTCTATGAGATAAGCGGAGGGGGTCAACCCATCCACCTGCTGAAGACCGATAGCAGTCCGCCAGACCTCGCCCCGCTCTCTTTTATCTGGTTCGCCCACCCGCTTATATTCATCAAATTCGCCCATTTTGTCCTCAGTTCCAGTATGCGTTTGGCACGTTTATATCTCACGTTCATCCTCCGAGATATTGGTGAGGGCCTATCGAATTGACCCCGCATACGCACAACATTCTCCCGGCGCGCCTCTCCGCTCGGGACGCGATTCCCTTTCGAACAGGAAGCTATTTAGAATCGGAGCTGGATTCATCATCCGAAGGGGGTGATGAATATGGCATGCTGCGCGAAGAAAGATGCGAAGGCCAAACCCGCCGCTAAAGAAGAAGACAAGAAGACCGAATCCAAATGCTGCGGAAGCAAGAAGAAGTGAGAGCCTCTCTCGCCGGATCGGGACAAGTCTAAACCCCTTTCGATTTTTTCACGCCTGGCTCATATCGAGTCGAACTCGTATCCGCCCCATTCCCTCAGGCCGGCCACGATCTCCGCCTCAGGTATGGTGAGCATGGGCTTGGGGTATCTGGCGGAGTCGTCCATGGCTATCCTCGGGCACGCCGCGTTCACGTATGCATCCACCGCGTACGGGATCAGGGCTTCGGGCGTTATCTCGGACGCGGCCATGAGGTACGCCCTCCTGCCGGCCGCCTCCAGCGCCGCCGCGATCCTCTCGGCCTCCGCGCGCCTGCTCTGCCCCGGCTTGTCGCACATTATCACCAGGAAGCTCTCCGCGGGCCTGGCGGATTCGATCATGGCGAAGCGCCTGCGCAGGATCCTGTCCCTGGCCTCGTCCACCGACCCGAACGCCCCCGTGAGCGGGTTGAGGACTAGCACCTTCTTCTTGGAGCCGAACGCTGCGGCCAGCGGATGGAAGTCCCCCTCCCCGAGGAAAAGGAACGCGTCGACTTCGGATTCCACGGACGAGGCGGAGCTGAAGTTGCATCCCAGGACCTGCCCGGGATGGCATATCCTGCCGTCGCCGCGGCCGACCGCCACTTCCTTCCCGCAGGCCCTGAGGATCCTCTCGGCGTCGGGGATGAGCCCGACGTACTGCACGGTGGCCAGGAGACCGACCCTGTCGGGGAGGGACGGCGCGGCGCGCTAGACCGCGGAAGAAATGTCTGGGGCGGCGCGGGCCTCTATGAAAAGGACGTCCCCGTCCGCGCCCATGGAGGGGATCGGGGAGTGGCCGAAGTGCACGAGCGCCTCGGCGTGGCTCTTGTAGCCCCTGAGGAGATCGCAGGCCCCGTAGCACGGATCGCCGGAGATGACGACGGACGCCCCGGACCCGCTCCTTATGGCGTCGGAGATCTCGACGGCGCGGGCCTTCAGGCCTTCGGGCAGCTGTATCGCCACCGACTTGAAGCCTCTGTCGAGGATCCACCGGACCGCGCGATCGGTCTCGAGGTCGAACATCTCACTTTACGAATTCCTGTCCGCACTCCACGTCGACGTAGCAGGGGGACGGGAGCTTCATCGCGGCCTTCCAGAGCGCAGTCTTGGCGACCGTGACCTTGTCCGCGGGGACGTACACGGTGTATATCGCCTGGTTGCGCTCGAGCCTCGCCGCGGTGCCTACGGTCTTGCCGAAGGCGCGGCGCATCCCGCTGGACACACGGTCCGCTCCCGCGCCGGTCGCGAGCTTGTTCTCCCTGAGAACCACGTGGGGGTACGCCCTCACCTTGAGGTGGTAGTTCGCCACGCCCGCCTCTCCGGAGAGGAGCTTGTTGGCGGCTATGCGGCCCGCCTCTATGGCGGTGTGCCTGACCTGGACGCGGTTCTTCACCTTGAGCGTGAGGGTGACCTGGAAGTCTGACTGAAGGTTGCCCATGTCGAACTGGCTGATCCTGCTGGCGGGGACTCCCCCCATGTATTCGCGGCGCGTGTACGCCTGTCCTGTGATCCTTCTGTACATCGATGCGGGCTTTCTTACCATTTGCGCCACCTGTGCGTAATATAACGGAGCGACAATCCCGAATCTCTATTTAAAGGCTGTTGCCGTCTGCCTCCTGTTTCGGGACTTTCCGCAGGTTTCAGAAGCGAGCCTCGCTGACATCGATGTGGAGGGGGGCGTGGATCCAAATGCTGGCGCCGTATGACTCGATTTATATCTAAAAAGCGCAATCGAATCTCCAGTGGGGGTATGGACCTTATACGGGATTCTGAAAAGCGCTCGGGGGGGGGGGGGGTAGCATGCATAGCGATAATCGCGCTAGTGGCAGTCGTCATATTTCTAGCAATAGATAACGGCGAAGACCAGCAAGGCTCTATATCGGAGCCTCTCGAATTGACGGTGAGCGTCCATGGAAGCGATTTCCAATGGAGCGGTCCCGCCAAAGCTACGAAAGGCGAGACGTATCTGACAGAGATAAAGTCCGTCTATGGGAGCGTCACCGCGTGCTACGTGTACATCAGCGATAGGCAACTGTCGTCGGGATACACTTTCGCTCCTTCGAACGGAGTGCTGATCATCGAGGGAGAGCGCGTCACTGGAAACATACTCATCGTCCCATTGACGGAAACACCGCTGAGGGTAACCCTCAATGGCAGGGACATGCCTCCCGCATTCGAAGGAAGGGAATACTCTGTACCTCTGAGCGAGCCTGGCAGAAAGGTGATGTCATACTACGTAACCGTTTCTGGCATATTATCGTATGGCGCGATGCAACTCGATGAGCATGATCAACTGACCATCCCAGGATACCTTGTAAAAGGAGAAATATCCATCGCCACAGTGACAGAGCACACCGACTATGTGGTCGACGTGATCGTCGACGGGTCTGCGCTGTTCGTGGGAGAACCCACAGCCAGCTACGGCACCGACTATGTCGCGCTGGTCAAGCCCGCCATAGGATACAGATTCGCAGACGACCAACCGATTAAGGTCTCCATAGGGCGCAACGAGCCGATAGAAGTGCGCCTCTCTGACTCGCGTTCCATCACGATACCTGGGGAGGATGTCGTAGGCAACATCACCATCTTGGTTTCCACTGTGGAGGCGAAGTATGCCGTGTCCCTGCCAGCAGGGCTTGAGGGGGAGACGTGGGCGTACTGGGGCGTAGACTACGTCGCCTCGCCCAGTGACGATGGGAAATCCATCGATTCTTTCGAAGTCTTTATAAGGGGCGAGAAAGTCTTCGCTAGAACAGAAGGCGGAGCCATCGTCATCAACGGATCTGTCATATTCGGAGACATTTCGATCTCGGCATCGATATCTACGAGAAACTACGGGGTCTCCCTGGACATCATCGGGAAAGCCGACTTTCATGGAGACGCGACTGTCGCTCACGGATCTCCCTACACCGCAACCATAGACCCACACATAGAGCGCAGCGGAAACTCCGTGAGCGAGCTGTACGATATCAAAGACGTAAAGGTCATTGTGGGCGGAAAGGCTCTGGATGGACAAACCTCGGGACACTCCGCCCGCCCGACGTCTAGCTACACATACGACAGCGACGGAACCCTGTACATACCTGGAGAGCTGATCACAGGAGAGGTCAGGATTCTCATAGATACCGAGCGTAACGCAATACGGGGCACATTGGACGGGGATGGGACGGTCATCGTGTTCAACGCAAACGGAGGCGACTTCGAAGACGGAAAGGGGAAATGGAGCATGTTCATCAAAAGCGGGGAGACAGTCCAGATTGTGCCCCTGCCCACCAGGAGCAACTTCGACTTCGTGGGCTGGTATACGGACTCGAAAACTGCAGACAAGTGGGACGGTTCCGTGAAGTCGACGACAGGCACAGCATGGGTCAATCTATACGCCAAATGGGATTCCAATCTGTATCGGAAGTACGCACCGACCGTGATCAGCGACGAGAAGGTTTTCTTGTTCAGCATGCCGAACAGCGACGGCAAGAGCGTCAGCCACATATATCATATGGCTACGTTGGACGGAGTCCTCACAGAGAGCTACTTCAGCCCCGTGATGAGCTTCGGCGATGCCACGAATATAGAGGTGGTGAATAAGAGCGTACATACCACGACAAAAGAGAATGAAGTCACCAAATGGGCTAACAAGACCATATCCAGCAAAAACACGGTCATCGTTAATGACGGGAAGAAGACAGCAGATACGATAGGCACATACTTCAAAGCAGCCTCATTAGTGGGCATGGTCATGAAAAGAATCCCCATCCCCTATGTCCCGGCCATAGGAGCATTTATTGAGATCGTGGGCAAAGCTGGGACGCTAGTCACCTCCCTAATATCTCTCGCATCTGAAAATGAGGAGTCGATAGAGACATGGACAACTGAATACAGCGGATGGACCAGCGTTCAGAGAGAATTCGAATCGCGCACCGATACAGAAATCTTCTCTATCACCAACAATCTGAAATATTCCAACGCTGGAGACTGGGTGTGCTATGGCATCCTATCGACTGTGGAGTACCTTCAGATCGAAATCTATGACCTTAATGGGGAATACCTGCGTACAGAATACACGTACAACACATGCAACTCTAGAGCAGAATGGCTGACTGCGCCCACTGCGGAAGACTATGCCAGAAAGTTCGTGAACCCAGACAAGACGCCACAGGAAAGAGTCGTGAATGATTCGAGATCGGCGGGCGGATCCGGGACCTCTACCGACCCCATACGCATCGGAGACACGGAAACGAACATGTACCGCGACCTAGAGGTCGTGAGGAAATACCCTCAGTTGCATTATGTGCTGGAAAGGGACATAGATCTGTCTGGTCAGAAGAGCTGGGTTCCATTGCCCACTCTCAAGGGATCTCTGAACGGCAACGGGCACACCATCATAGGCCTAACCATCAGCGTGCCTTCAGGCGAGGCGAACTCTCACAGAGGGAGCGATCTCCACCTGGGCCTTTTCCTGGGCATAGACGGGACCGTCAAGAACCTGAACCTGTCGAAGTTCAACATAACCCTCGCCACGGGAAACGACGCGTACCACATGGCTTACGCCGGGTTCCTGTGCGCCTCTGGGAGCGGGAACGTGTCCAACGTGAGAGTTTCCGCTTCAAGCGCAACGATCCACTTGGATAAATCTTCAACCGGGGGGATTGCGGGCGCATTCTACGGAACCATCTATGATTCCCGTGTGGATGATTGCAAGATGTTCTCCAACGGGGACCTCGGAGGAATGGCGGGCACGCTCCGCGGCAAGGCCAGCTGGTGCACGATGACAGGGGGCGAGATATATTACTTCGCTGTCAACACTCAGAGGAGCACGGGCGGGATCGCTGGCAACGCGAACGGATCTATCATCGAATACTGCAACGTGTACTTCGTGAGGTACGTGGTAGATGGCACCAACAGCCTGAAGCCCTGCCAGGGATATATCGTAGGCCACTTGATCGGAGGCACCGTCAAGAGCGTGGGGATGAGCGGCTGCGTAAAAGACCTCAGGATCACGCTAAAGAAAAGCGGGATCCTGGGGATAGGCGGGTATGACTACACGGAGAACTATTTCTCAGCGAGCTCGTGGGGGTTCGCGGGCTACATCCAAGGCAACCCTGCGATATCGTGAGACAAATAGGCGCGAAAGGCACCAGCGGGGGCGAGCCGCCGCTCCCGCGGCCCCGCCTCACTCCCTCATCGACGTTATGGGGACCACGTACACCCCGTCCGGGCGCAGGTACGCGCACGGGGCCAGCCCGGACACCACGCACAGCACCGACGGCGGCCTGGCGTTCGGATCCGACTCTATCATCTCCCTCATCCCGAGCAGGCTCTCCGCCGCCGCGTCCACCCCGTCCATCCCCAGCTTGATCTCGAACGCCCCCCATCTGCCGTCGGGCATCTCCACCACCGCGTCGATCTCGCGGCCCTTGGCGTCGCGGTAGTGATACAGCCTCCCCCCGTTCGACCCGGCGTATATCTGGAGGTCGCGCTCGCACATTGCCTCGAACAGGAACCCGTAGGTCCTCAGGTCCCCCAGGAGCATCTTCCCGGTCAGCCCCAGCGCGGCGGCCGCGATCGCGGGGTCGGAGAGGTGGCGCTTCGGGGACTTCCCGACGCGCACCGACGAGCGCAGGTTCGGGTCGAAGGGCGGCTGGTCCTCTATCAGGAAGATCCTGGAGAGGGCGTCCCTGTATTCGGCCAGGGTGACGTCCGATATCGTCTCCTCCTCGTAGGCCTTCATGTCCCTCTTGATCGCCTGGTCGCTGGCCACCGTGCTTTCGTTGCGGGCGAGGGACCTTATCATCATCAGCATCTTCTCCGAATCGCGGGCCTTGCCGTCCAGCCTCGCCGCGTCCCTCCTGGACGCGTCCAGATATCCGGACACCGTCATGGCCGCGGCCGCTTCGTCTACGCGGAGGGCCCGGGGCCATCCGCCGCGGAGCGTCAGCCTGATCAGGTTCTCGATGGATTCGGCTCTCGGGGCCTGCGGGGGCAGGCCGGATCCGAACAGGCCCCCGAGGGAGACCGAGCCGCTGGAATCGCCAGACTCGAACAGGGACATGGTGCGCATCCGTATGGCTCCTATGCGCCCCGCCCCGCCGTGCGCCACCCCCTTGAAGCTGGGCGTGGAGGACCCCGTCAGTATGAACCTCCCCTCCCCCGGGACCCTGTCGACCTCGAAGCGGACGCCGTCCCAGATGGACGGGACATCCTGCCATTCGTCTATCAGGTGCGGCGCGTCCCCCTCCATCGCGTATCCCAGGTTCGCGCTCACCAGCGCCCTGTTCTGGAAGCCGTTGTTCGGATCCCCTATCATAATCGCGCTGTTGGAGTGGTTGAGGGCCGCCCAGGTCTTGCCGCACCATTTGGGCCCCTCTATGCACACGGCCCCGAACGCCCTCAGAGCCATGTCTATCTCGCGGTCCACCAGCCTCGGCACGTATCCCTCGGGGGTCAGCGTCATTTCCACACCGTCTCCTCATAATCGGTTTTGAAACTAACTATAGTGAAAGTTCTATAGTTTGTATAGTGAATTCTCTATATTAAGTATTTTATGCCATCTCGTGCGCATCCGGATCGCAAGCGATCCCCCGCGTCGCGTAGCGCGGATCCAGCGCGGGAGCCGCCCCGCCGCGGATCCCGCCTCTCGAACGGGATGGCTATGCGCCGTGCGGCGCGATCGGACAAACTATATAACGCCAGGGGGAGTGGGGGATGCAAGATGTCCAAGAGGCGTATCTCCAAGGGCTCCGCGTCCGCGATAGGCAGGGAGAGGGTGGCGTCGCTGACGGCCATGTCCCTGGAGGCCGCGAGGGCCGGGGAGGCGGACCGCGCCAGGAGATACGTGGATCTGTCCCTGCGGATATGCATGAAGACCAGGTCCGGGATGCCCGAGGGGTTCAGGTACTGCAAGGGTTGCCTCGCGCCCCTGGTCCCTGGGGTGAACTGCTCCGTGAGGCTCACGGGCGGGAAGATAGTCTCGGCGTGCGGATGCGGCCGCGTGTGGCGCATGCCTTACATCAAGGAGAGGAAGGTATGACGGAAAAGGAAGCCAGGAAGGAGATAATGAGGCGCGCGAAGGACCTCGGGCCGACAGTGCACGTCGGCAAGGGCGGGGTGGACGAGGGGCTGCTGGCGGAGGTCGCGGCTCAGCTCAAGAACGCGCGCATAATCAAGATAAAGGTGCTCGGCAACAGCGACGGCGACGCGAAGGGCGCGGCCGAGGAGATATCGTCGCAGACGGATTCCGTGGCGGTCGACGTCCGCGGGGGAGTGATCGTCCTCGCGGATTCGAGGACGTGGACCTCCCTCTGCCAGAAGAAGTTCTGAGAGGCGCATCGCATGCTAGACGTCAACGCTATAAGGTCCGATCCCGAGGGGATCAGGAGGATGCTGGCGGACAGGAACAGGGACGCCGGGGCGCTGGACCGCTTCCTCTCCGCGGACTCCGAGTGGAGGAGCCTGACCGAGGAGAACAACGGGCTGCGCAGGATCAGGAACGAGGTGTCCGCCACGATACCCAAGCTCAGCGGGGCGGAGAAGGAATCGAAGATCAGGGAGATGCGCGAGGTCGGCGACAGGATCGGGAGGAACGACGCCCGCCTCGCCGAGCTGGACGCGGTCAGGGAGGACTGCGTCCTGAACATCCCCAACATCCCCCACGCGTCCGTCCCCGTCGGAAAGGACAGCTCGGAGAACGTCGTGGTGTACGAGAGGGGCGAAGTCAGGAAGTTCGGCTTCAAGCCCAGGGAGCACTGGGAGATAGCCGAGGCGCTCGGCATAATAGACTTCGAGCGGGCGGTCAAGGTCGCCGGCAGCGGGTTCTACTGCCTCAAGGGGGACGGCGCGAGGCTCGAGAGGGCCCTGATCAACTACTTCCTGGACATGCACCAGGACCAGGGGTACACGGAGGTGTTCCCCCCGGTGGTGGTGAACAAGGCCGCGCTCACGGGCACGGGGCAGTACCCCAACCTCAAGGACGACATGTACTGCATCGAGAAGGACGGCCTGTTCCTGAACCCGACGGCGGAGGTCCCCGTGACGAACCTCCTGATGGACGAGATCCTGGAGAGGGACGCGCTGCCGATCATGTACACGGCGTACCTGCCCTCCTTCAGGAGGGAGGTGGGGAAGCACTCCGACACCAGGGGCATAATCCGCGTCCACGAGTTCAACAAGGTGGAGATGGTCAGGTTCGTGCACCCGGACTCGTCCTACGGCGCGCTGGAGGAGCTCCGCGGGGACGCCGAGGCCCTCATATCGGGGCTGGGGCTCCCGTACAGGGTCCTGCTGCTGTGCACCGGGGACATGAGCTTCTCGTGCTCCAAGTGCTACGACCTGGAGATCTACGCGCCCGGGAAGGGCGCATGGCTGGAGGCGTCGTCGTGCTCCAACTTCACGGACTTCCAGGCGCGCAGGGCCCGGATCAAGTTCAGACCCGAGCCCCACCTGAAGAGCGAGTTCGTCCACACCCTCAACGGGTCCGGGCTCGCCCTCCCCAGGACGATGGCGGCGATACTGGAGAACTACCAGAACGAGGACGGCACCGTGACGGTGCCAGAGGCCCTCCGCGGGTACATGAGGGGCAAGGACCTGATCGGCTGATCAGACCTGTATCCCCTCGAACTCGTCTATCAGGGCGGACGCGCCTATCCCGCCGCCCGTCTGGCGCAGCCTCTCCCTCAGCTCCCTGCGGCCGTCCTCCAGCGCCCTGGAGGATATGCCGTGCCTTATGGACGCGCTGGCCTCCATGTACGCGGCCATGAGGTCGCAGGCCTTTATGTCCCTGCCGGCCCTCTTCCCCCTCTCGCCGTCGTAGTCGGAGAACGGGTCGTGGACCATCGACTTCAGGTCCGCCCGCCAGCTCTCCGGGATCAGGGGCATTATCTTCATCTCCACCAGCTCGCGCTCGTAGGACTCCAGGAGGTCCGCCAGGCCCCCGACGTTCTGCTTGACGGGGGATATGACGTCCTTGGTCAGCACCTCCGGCAGATCGTGGAACAGCGCGGTGTAGAAGTCGTTGTATATCTGCCTCGGATCCGCGCCGCGGTCCAGGTCGTTGAGGAATATCATGTCCGCCACCAGGAGGGAGTGGCCCAGCACGGTGGTCCTGGGCACCCTCGGGGTCCTCGCCCATCTGCGCTGGAACCTCAGCTGGCCTATCAGGTCCACGAAGTCGAAGGTCCTCTCGTTCTCGAGTATCTTCCCGACCCCCGCCAGGTCCTTGTGCTGGTCTATCTGCCCCCGTATCTCGGCGCGGGTCTGCTCTATGCCGTACATCGACCTGTTCGCGTCGTATATCGTGTCGAACTCCCACCTGGTGGCGAGATAGTGCGCAGCGCTCACGACGTCGTCCTCCCTGGACCGGCTCTCGCTCCGGAGGTACTCTTCCAGGCGGCGCCTGAACCCGGGGTCCGAATCGGGGACGCTGTCGTCGAAGTAGCTGAGGACGTACCTGTTGACCTCGCCCCTCTTCTCGGAGATTATCCTGTGGAACACCTGGGGCTTGAGGTCTGTCATGACCAGGCGCATTATGAACGAGAACAGGGAGTGCTCTATGATCTTCGTCCAGTCCATGCGGGCCCCGCGCTCCGACTCCTCGTACTTCCCCAGGAACCAGGCGATGGCGGCCTTGTGCGCCTGCTTGTCGAGCTCCGTCAGGTCCACGGTGCGCAGGTGGTCGTTCCACCTGTGCATGTTGGCGGAATCGAAGAGGCAGTAGAGCAGCCTGGCGCTGAGCGCTCTGCTCATGGTCTCCCGCCGCCTATGCGCGCCACCGCCTCTGCGGGGGCCTGGGCCTCCGCGGGCTCCGGCTCGGGGGCGTCCTCTCCGAGCCAGCCGTCGAGCGCAGGCTCGTCGTCGTACCACTCTTCCGAAAGGTATCCGGGTTCCGGATCGGGCTCGGGGAGCGGATCCCCGCCCGCGACCGCGGGGGGCTCCCGCTCCGGCTCGGGGTCGTTCTCGTAGCGCACGGCGCGGCTCGGCTCCGCCGTGTAGTCTATGAGGTACCCGCCGTGGAGGTCGTCGGGGACGTTGTACGAATCCGCCCTTATCGCGTCCAGCCTGTTGTGCTCCTCGACCTCCCTGTCCACCCTGGCCCCTTCGATGCCGACGAATATGAGCGATTCGAGGATCAGGATCGCGCCTATGCCCAGGACGACCAGGCTCGCCGCCTCCCCCAGGCCCATGGGTAGCGCCCCGACGTAAGAAGCCGCGCCGATCGCCGCGGCCAGCATGCCCGCCGCGTCCGCGGCCAGCCATATCCTCCTCTCTGCCCTGCCCATGCCCGGCGCTATGGGCTACGCATTTAATAATGGTAGCGAGCCGCCGCCCGGGCAAACAATATAACGAAGCTGGGCTATGACCCGGCATGAAGGCATCCCGCCGCCTGGATTCCATACCCGTATCGGGCATAAGGAAGATGTTCGACCTAGCCCGCCCCGACTCGATCAACCTGGGCCTGGGTGAGCCGGACCTGGCCCCGCCGCGGGAGGCCGTGGAGGGCATGGCCAGGGCGGCGATGGAGGGCAGGAACAGGTACGGCCCCACCGCGGGGTCGCCCGCCCTCAGGGAGGCGGTGGCCGAGGCGTTCTCCCGCTTCGGCGACCTGCGCCCGGGGAACGTCATGATAACCCCCAGCGGGTCGTCCGCCCTGATGGAGATCGCGCAGGCGTTCATAGACGAGGGCGACGAGGCGCTGGTGCCGGACCCGGGATTCGTGATGTACGACCCGCTGGCCAGGCTGGCGGGCGGCAGGCCCGTCGGATACCGCCTGGACGGGGGATTCCAGCCGGACATAGAGGACATAAAGTCCAAGATGACCGACAAGACGAAGATCATCGTGGTCAACAGCCCGTCCAACCCGACCGGCGGGGTCCTGGGGGAGGAGGCCTACGGCGCGCTGTGCGACATAGCCGCGGACAGCGGGGCGACGATCGTCTCCGACGAGGTCTACTTCTGCTACGTCTACGAGGGGAGGCACAGGTCTTTCATGTCCAAGCTAGACAGGGCCGTCGTCGTGAACAGCTTCTCCAAGATGATGGCGGTCACGGGGTGGAGGCTGGGGTTCGTCTGCGCGGACGAGGCGCTCATGCCCGACCTGGTCAAGATGCAGTATCACATGTGCGCCAGCGTCAACATGCCGTCCGAATACGGCGTCCTGAGCGCGCTCCCCGGGATAGACGGGTACCTGGAAGAGGCCCGCGGGATCTTCAGGAAGAGGAGGGACCTGATATCCGCGAGGATAGCGGAGATCAAGGGGATGGAGATGGACCCCCCGAAGGGCGCGTTCTACGCGTTCCCCTCGTTCGACATGGACGTGACGTCCGTCGAGCTGGCGGGGGAGCTTCTCAAGAACGGGCTCGTGTGCACCCCCGGGACCGCATTCGGGAGCCGGGGGGAGGGTCACCTCAGGTTCTCCTACGCGGCGGACGAGGACAAGATCAACGCGGGCATGGACATATTGGAAGCTACGGTCAAGAAGATCAGGAGAGGATGATGATGGAAAAAGACGGCGACCCCAACGCGGGCCTGTTCGGGCGGGACGAGCCTGAGATCTCCGAGGAGGAGTTCGCGTCCAAGCAGATATACGAGAAGAACCCGAAGAGGGCGTCTGCGCTGGCGGACCTCTGCTATGCGGACCTGGAGTCCGCCCTGGGCGGCATGGACCTCGACGAGGAGGCCAAGCGCAGGATGCTGTTCGCCATGACGGTCAACGGCGTCCTGGACCTGATCGCCGACTCCCTCGACGCGGAAACGGCCATGGAGGTCTCGTACTGCCTGGACATGTACATGGGCGTGTCCCTGGCGAACAAAAGGTTCAGCGTGGACCTCTTCAAGGAGCACGGCAAGGCCCTGGCGGGGATCAGGCCGTCCGACTTCGACGACGAGGAGGTCTATCTCAAGACGCTCGCGGAGGCGGAGGAGCGGTGGTGGGAGATGCCCCAGCCGCGCCTGGACAAGCGCACGCCCAACGAGGCGATACGCGAGACCCTTAGCAGGTACGGGCTGACGGAATGACCGAATATTCGGCATCCGCCCCCGGGAAGTTCGTCATCCTGGGGGAGCACGCCGTGGTCTACGGGAAGCCCGCCATAGCGCTGGCGATAGACCGCCGCATATCCGTCTCCGTCAGGCGGTGCGGGGACCTGCGCGTCAACGGGGAGGCGGCGGACCCCGGGTCCAACCCGCACATGAAGCACATCCTGGACAGGCACGGCATGGCGGGCGCCGCCGTACGCACGGACAGCAGGATACCCCCGGGATCCGGCCTGGGATCGTCCGCGGCCCTGTCCGCCGCGTTCTCGTCCGCGGTGCGCGGGCTGAACGGCATGTCGCAGGACCCGTCCGAGATCGCGAGGGAGGCCTTCGAGGCGGAGCATTACGCCCAGGGGCGCGGCAGCCCCATGGACACGTCCGCATCGGTCCACGGGAAGGGCGTCGCCCTGAACATCCCGGGCGGGGACGCCCTCTGGGACATAGACAGGGACGGGCGCTCCTGGAGGGTCACCGGGATAGAGGCCCCCGAGATGACGTTCGTCGTCGGATACACCGGCATAAGGGCCGCGACGGGCCCGATGGTGGAGAGGGTCCGCAGGTACAAGGAGGGCAACGGCTTCGCCGCCGACGTGATCGACGAGATCGGGAGCCTGACCCTCGACGGGATGAGCCGCGTCCTCAAGAACGACGTGGCCGGCCTCGGGCCCCTCATGACCAGGAACCACCGGCTGCTGGCCATCCTAGGGGTCTCGTGCAGGGAGCTGGACAAGCTGGTGGAGGCGTCCCTGCCCCACTCCTACGGGGCGAAGCTCACCGGCTCCGGCGGGGGCGGGAGCATGGTCGCCCTGACGGACGATCCAGAGGGCGTCTGCCGCGCCATATCCGCCAGGGGCGGGGCCCCGTTCGTGGTGAGGACGGGCGAGCGCGGCGTCTCCGCCGGCCCGCCGGTCAGATGAGGTGTTCGAAGCCCTCGACCACTTTCGGGAACTTCTCCTTTATGACCTTCAGGAGGTTGTACACGTTGACCTCGCCTATGTCGGACCCGGATACCAGCTTCACGAGCTCGTCTATGGTCTCGTCGTCGAGCTCCGCGAGCCTCTCCTTGGCCATCCAGTTCCTGTAGAGCTTGTCCTCCATCCTGTCGCGCCACATCTTCTCATAGGGCATGAGCGCGGATTTGGAGAAGTCACCCTTCTTGGAGGCCTCCACGAGGACCTTGCCGGCGTACATGCCGGTCCTGCACGCGTGGCAGATGCCCCCGCCGGTCACGGGATCGATGATCCTCGCCGCGTCCCCGACGATCACGAGGTTGTCTGCCACGGCGCAGTCCAGGCCAGGGCATGTGGACACCATGCCCCCGACGACCTCCAGGCTCTGGGCCCTCTTGAAGCGGGGGTCGCTCGCTATGAACTTGTCCAGGTAGACCTTCGGGTCAGCGTTCTTGCAGCGCGTCCCCATGACCCCTATGCCCACGTTGGCGATCCCCTCGCCCTTGGGGAATATCCATAGGTATCCGCCGGGGGCTATGGAGCCGCCTATCACGAACTCGCAGTACTCTGGATCGATGTCCAGGTTGACCATCCTGTACTGGATGCACGAGCATATGTCGTTCAGCTTCAAGCTCGTGTCCACGCCGGCCCATCTGGCCACCTGCGACTCGAACCCGTCCGCGGCGACGACGGCCTTGGCGCGGATCTCTATCTCCTCGCCCATGCTCTTGGCCTTCACGCCGGCGAGCCTCCCGTCCTCGATGATCACTCCGGTGGCGGACGTGCGCATGAGTATCTGCGCCCCAGCCTCCGCCGCCCGGCGGGCCAGGGCCTTGTCGAAGAGGTGCCTCTCCAGCACGTATCCCACCTCGGACCCCGCCTTGCTCTCGTCGAGCTTGAACGTGTGCCCGCTGGGGGACCGTATCACCGCGCCGACCATGTCCGCGCAGATCCATGCGGGGTCCGGCTCTATGCCGACCTCCTGGAGCCACTTCTTGGACACGCCCTCGGCGCATCTCAGGGGCGCGCCGATCTCGGCCTTCTTCTCCAGCATGATGGTCTTGAGGCCGCCCTCGGCGCAGTACCTCGCGGCCATGCTCCCGCCGGGGCCTCCCCCGACCACAACCACGTCGCACTCGTAGGCCTTCACGGCTTTCCCTCCAGGGCGAGCGCGTGCACGGGGCAGAGATTGACGCATCTCCCGCACCCGGTGCACCTGCTGTCGAACTCCAAAACGTAGTCATTGAGGAATATCGCGTTGAACGGGCACGACCCGACGCAACCTCCGCAATGCAGGCATCTGTCAACGTTGACTTTCATGGAAACTGCCTCCTCAAGCCCTCTGGTCCTCGGGCACTATGAGCGCGGCCTCTAGCTCGGCCGCCTCTTTCCTGTTCTTCTTCTTCCACTCGTCGAGCGGTATCGAGAACTCGCGCTCGACCTCCGCGCGGTATTCCGGCCCGCCGTTGTAGGCGCAGAACGGGATGACGCGGCAGTCCGGCGTGACGTAGTGGACGCCGCAGCGCCTCACCCTCTCGATGTCGTAATTGTGATGGTCCTGGAAATGCATCCCCCCGAAGAACATCATCTTCCAGGAGAAGCCAGCCAGGGTGTCCTTGGACTTGTCGCTCATGACGTCCCTTATCATGCGGACGAACTTCCCCTTGCTGATCCCGCCAGGGAGGTTCTCCTCTATTATAGAGGCGTTCAGCAGCTTGAGCAGCTTGATCGCGTACAGCTTCTTGAACGTGGCGGACATCGCCTTCGCGGATATCTCCATGAGGCCCTTGTGGAACCTGTCCACGTCGACGAACCTCGGGAACGGCACCGCCTTGCCGTCGGGGTCCATGAACACGTAGGTGGCGACCCCGCAGTGCGGGTGAGTGGTGAACGTGACCTTGTTCTCTCCCAGTATTATGGACGCGAAGTCGGATATCGGGGCCACCACCGGGACCGGGAACCAGTCGTCTCTAGACGCTATGCCCGTCTGCGATTCGAACTCCCTGACCAGGTCCGGCAGGGTGAACCTGCCCTTGCTGACCTCCTCGCGCTCCACCCTCCCCGTGAACGCCACGGGCTGGAAGTTTATGCCCCTGACTATGTCGGAGTTGTCGAACGCGAACTTGACCATGTCCCCTATCTGATGGTCGTTGAGCCCCCTCACCAGGGTCGGGACCAGGACGATCGAGGGGCATCTGCCGCCCTCCTCCTTGAGCCTCCTGCAGTTGGCTATGACGTCCGTCTTGACCTTGAACATCCTGCGGTCCCTCGCCTGCAGGTATATGTCGTCGCTGACGCCGTCGAAAGAAAGGTATATGGTGTTCATGCCCGCGTCGGACGCCGCCTTCAGGAGGTCGTACTTCTTCGCGAACTCTATCCCGTTCGTGGCCACCTGGACCTGCGCGAAGCCCCTGGCCTTCGCCGCCTTGACTATGTCCACGAACCTCGGGTGTATCGTGGGCTCCCCGCCGGAGAACTGCACGGCGGTGCATTTTATCGGCTCCTCCGCCCTGAGCGCGTCGAGCATCCTGCAGACGGTCTCGAAGTCGGGCTCGTACACGTACCCCTGCTGGTTGGCGTTGGCGAAGCAGATCGGGCAGTTCATGTTGCACCTGTTCGTGAGGTCCACGTTGGCCAGGGCGGTGCACGTGAGCATGTCCACCCTCTCCCCGCCGATGAGCACGTGGACGTTCTCGCCGTCCCTGAGCCTCTTGTCATAGGGGTTCCTCAGCCCCACGCCGTCGTGGGCGTACCTCTCGGCTTTCAGGAACATGTCCACATCCGACCAGTACACGTCGCAGAAGCTCCCGTGCTCGGGACAGGCCTTCTCCATGTACACCTTCCCGTCCCTCTCGAACAGCTCGGCGTCGAGGACCTTCCCGCAGTCCGGGCACACCGAGCGCGTGCGTTTGGGAAGACCCTTTTCCACTGCATATTCCCGAATCGTCGAAGCCATGATAACGAGCCGTAGATTTGCTGGCCGCTTATATAATGTTCGCTGCCTGCGCGGCGGGCGCGGCGCGCGGGGGCCCGAGGCGGATGCGTGGGACATGCCCGGGGGGGCTAATCGGCTAACTGTAGCCGCAGGCCTTTATCCGATGGCTCCGCGACGGGGGGCCCATGTCTAGATCACAAGGGACCGGGAGGCTGCGCGGGTCCCGCGGCGGGCAGATGCCCTTCGCGGTCATCGCGGTGACCCTCCTGGTCATGGCTTCGGCGTACGGCGCGGTGTCGTCCCAGATCAGGGACGGGGAGAAGAGGGCGGAGAACATAGTCGAGGAGCTGGGCTCCATAGACAGGGCCATAGAGGGCTCGCGGGTGCTGGTGGAGAGGGGGCTGGGAGAGATAATATACGAGATCTCCGCCGACGAGGGCGGGGGGACCCTGGCGGAGAGGGGGGCGGAGTTCGAGAGGAGGGCCGGGGAGTGGATGTCGTCCGCGTTCCCCCGCACCGACGCGGGCGTGAGGATCACCGTCAGCGGGTATTCGGCGGAGATGAGGGCGAAGCCCATGAGGCTCTCGGGATCGGACAGCGTGTCCGACGGCTTCTCCCCCGCGTACCTCAAGGCGGAGGGGCACTTCAGCGCGGCCTACGAATCGGAGACCGGGGTCTCGGAGAGGACCGTCGCCATATCCACCGACGGCAGCTGCGCCCTGCCCCTGGTGGCGGAGATGGGGTCGCTGTTCGAGGGCATGGCGTCCGGGGACGGGTCCGTGCTCGCGCAGTCCATGTCGTACCAGCTCACCGCGCTCGCCCAGTACAGGGTGCTGAACGGGTACGGGGCGCTTGCGGAGCGCGGGAGCATGGGCACCATGTCCATCCTGACGGCGGACGACGTCCTTGAGGCGTACCGCTCGTCCCTGGAGATGCTGGGGGCCCTGACCTTCAGGACCTCCGGCGACGGCGGATTGGCGGGGCGCGCGGGGGCGGACATGGCGGGCCTCCTGGCCTCGAGGGACGGGTACGCGGAGCTGGACCTCTCCGCCGCCTACGCCCAGGCGCTGGTCTCCATAGCGGACGACCTGGCCCTAAAATGGGCGGACTACTTCTACGGAGGCGTCGTCTGCGACGCCGCGGACAGGATCCTGGACGGCGTGTCCAACGCGCTGGACTCCCTCAGGGGGTTCCTGAAGGGGAGCAACGAGTTCTCCGCCGCGCCGTACATCGACCAGGCGATGAGGGACTCTGGGATGGACCAGTCGCGCTACAGGCACGCGATGAGCGGGAAGAGCTTCGCGGTGAGCGTGCCCGCGGGGAGGGTGGCGGTGACGGTCAACGGGGCGTCGCACGCGCTGGACGTGGAGGGGTTCTCCGTGAGCGTGCCGTACCCCGACGCGGACCTCATGTCGTGGGGCGCGATATCGAAGTTCAAGAGCGCGTACCGCGCGGAAACCAACGAGCTGAGGGAGTGGTTCAGGAGCGTCATCGCGAGCGCGGCCGCGGAGGTGGGCGCCTCCAAGGCCCTGGGCACCATGAGGTTCAGGGTCGACCCCTACGGAGGGGAGGCCTTCCTCGATTCGATGGCGCGGAGCGTGTCCGAGCACCTGAAAGGGGGGGACGCGGCGGTCGAGAGGATCATGACGTCCGCCATATCCTCGCAGACCATCATAGACCCGTTCTACGCCGCGATCTACGGGGTCGTGTCCCGCGACGCCTACGCGATCTACGGGGTCGACTCCTTCGAATCCAAGGTGCGCGAGTTCCTGAAAAGGGCGATATCCGACGAGCTCGACGCGAGGCACGGGACCGTGCTGGACCCCTCCGCGGCGGCGGGGCTGGCGGAGGAGGCCATGAAGTCGCAGGCGGTCAGGGGCGCGCTGTCGGGGTACAGGGCGGAGATCGACGACATAGTCAGGGGGTTCGACGCGCTGAACAGGGTGCCGGGAGGCCAGAGCGGGATAATAAAAAAGGTGTGCGCCGCCGTCGTCCGCGGGGGCCTGGGCGCGATGGACCCGTTCGTGGACGTGCCCATGAGGATCTCCGGGCTGTGCGCCGAGGCGGCGGAGAACGCGCGGACCAACGCGTGGTACGGCGTGACTGAGCTCCCGGGCGACGACGCCTTCCGCCTGGTCGGGGCGGGCGGCGAGCGCAGCGTCGAGAGGCTGAAGGTGACGTACGCGTCGGACCCCAGGGTCCGCGTGGGCGGGCCGAGGGAGAACGCGGGGGACAACGTGCACTACGTGGGGTTCAACGACAAGACGGGCGCGTCCTACAGCACCGCGTTCTCGGTCAGGCTGACGGACTCCCTGACGTACGCGGCCGAGGGCTCCGGGGCCCTGGAGGAGGCCATGGGCACCCGCGACTCCGCGATGAGGGGGACGGTGGGCGTGGACCTCGATCTGAAGATAACGGTGGCGAGCGGGTGGGGGCTGGCGGGCGCGGGGCAGTACAGGGCCAGCAACACTTTCTTCAGCGACGCGTGGAACGTCCTGATAAAGCTGCTGGAGCCCGTGCTGGAGCCCCTGAGGAAGGTCGTGTCCATCATAATGGACGCGCTGTCCATTCTGGGATCCGCCATCATGGAGATCTCCAAGTACGTCGCCAAGATCGTGGAGAGGCTCTACTCCGCCATGATGGAGCCGCTGGAGTCCCTGGGCAGGTTCATAGAGGAGAAGCTCGGGAAGATCTTCGATCCGATCATGGAGAAGGCGGTGGAGAAGGTTCAGACGATAGTGGGGATAGACCTGTCGAAGCAGACCGTCGGGTTCTCGTTCATGGGGTTCACTGTGACCTTCACCACGAAGATGAACACGTGGGTCAACGAGACCAAGACGCTGCTGACCGTCGGCATAGGGTGCGTCTTCGACAAGGTGTCGGTCTCCGGGTCGCTCACCGTGAAGCAGAAGGGGGCCGGGTCCGGCAAAGAGCTGATGATGGCCGGGGACCTGGAGATAAAGGGCAGGGACTGGTCCGTGAAGGGCGCGCTGGATCCCGCGATGAAGTCGTCCAAGCACATGCTGACCCTGTCCGGGGTGGCCAGGGGCGTGAAGTTCGACGCGGCGCTCCCCCACCTGGTCCAGTACAGGCAGACGGAGTTCACCCTCTGCGACGTCCCCGCGCTGGCCACGATACTGTCCAACATCCCCGTGCCCATCCCCGGCATGAAGGCGTCCATAGACGCGGGGGTCAGCCTGAAGTACAACGCGCCGTTCAAGACGGGGCTGCTCATCAACGAGTTCGAATCCAACCCGCCCGGGCCCGATTCGGGGCGCGAGTGGGTGGAGCTGTACAACGCCACGCGCTCGCCCATAGACCTGGAGGGGTACGCCATATCCTCCGGGGTGGGGAAGAAGACGCACGTCATAACGGGGATGTCCATCTCGCCGGGGCAGAGGGTGGTCATAACGCTGCCGGGGTCGTTCCTGAACAACGAGGGCTCGGCGGCGTCCAAGTCGGGGGAGTACGTGACGCTGAAGGACCCGAGCGGGGAAGTCGTCGACAAGACCCCCGCCAAGAAGGACACCGCCAACGACGAGCGCAGCTGGCAGAGGGCGGCGGACGGCGCGACGGAGTGGGTGTTCGCACCCAGCACCCCCGGGACCGCGAACTGCGGGGGGCTGGTCGGGGGGGAGATGATCAGGGCGCAGGTCCTGAGCATATTGAAGGAGTCCGCGGTCAAGACCATGGGAAAATTCGGGTCGCTGAAGAGCATCCCGGACGTGTCGGAGTTCTTCAAGATCGCCATACAGGACGCCATATCGACCGCGATAGAGAGGCTGGCGGGGATGCTGGTGGAGGCCGCGATATTCATATCCATAGACATAACCGACGCCACATCCACCGCGTGCGCGGGCATGAGGGCCGCCCTGTCCATCGATTCGGGCATGGTCGACGAGGGGCTGAAGTACCTGATCGGGGAGATAGAGGCGCTGCTGTTCAGCATGGAGAACCCGTACGGCCTGAAGCCGAAGGAGGTCCTGGCCGAGAACCTCCGCCTGGGGGTGACGGTGTATGCGGGGATGACCTCGCCGAAGTTCCTGAAGAGCCTGGAATCCCATCCGAAGGCGAAGATCGGGGTCCGCGTGGATTCGAACGTCGCGGGGCTGACGAGGCTGGCCGGGAAGGACACCGGCAAGTGGGAGGTCGAGGCGGGGGTGCTGATCATGGGCTGCCCCGCGGCGGCGATACCGCCCATGTTCAAGGCGGACAAGACGCTGGAATCGGACCTGTGGCTGCTGAGGATGACCTTCTCGGAGGCCAGGAAGTGACTGGGCGGGCCTCCCGGGGCATCCCGGCCCTGGGGGGCGCCGTCAGAGCAGGCACCTGCTGCAATCCTGCGCCCTGCACGCCTCGTTGGAGACCTTCCACTTGAGCGCCCAGGCCTTGATCTGCCTGACCGCGTCCACCAGCTCCCGCCCGGGCTCCGTCAGCCCGTACTCGCTCCTCGCGGGGAAGGACGACGCGTCGACCCTGTGGGCTACGAGCCCCTCCCGCTCCAGGTCCCTCAGCCTCTCGGACAGCATCTTGGGGGTCACGTCCCCCATGGAATCCTTCAGCTCCGAGAACCTCTTCCACCGATGCTCCCCCTTCCCCAGCTCCAATAGGATCAGCATCGTCCATTTCTTCGCCAGGTAGTCCATCGTCAGGTACATGGTGCACTCGTGGTTCATGGTATGGTTTCAGAAACTTTTCGTTATATATAATTTGGTATACATTTGATATCTAGTATCAAAAATAAACGGAGTGATCGGATTTGAAGTGCAGGCAATGCGAGGAGACGGTTGGGGAGAACGGGTGCGAGAAGCGGGGGGCATGCGGCAAGGCCCCGGAGACCGCGGATCTGCAGGATCGGCTGATCCATTCGCTGATCGGGCTGGCCGCGGCGGCCATGGAGGCTAGAGAGAGGGGCGGGGACGTCGGCGAGGCGGTGGGCCACATCGCGGAATCCCTGTTCGCGACGCTGACGAACGCCAACTTCGACGGCGAGAGGATCGCCGCCCTGATCGAGAGGTCGGAAGAGCTCATGGGCGCGGCGGGAGGGTGCCGCGCCTGCGGGAGCGGGGGGTTCGGCTTGGACTCGCTGTCCCCGGACGAGGACGTCCGCTCCCTGAAGGAGATCCTGCTGTACGGCCTGAAGGGGCTGGCCGCGTACTATCACCACGCCCGCGCGCTGGGGCGGCGCGACGAGGAGGTGGAGGGGTTCATGCTCAAGGGGCTGGCCTTCCTCTCCGAGGACGCGTCCGCGGGGGAGGCGCTGGAGGAGGCCATGGAGTGCGGGAGGGCGGGGATATCCTGCCTGGCCCTCCTGGACACCGCGAACACCGGGGCCTATGGCTCTCCGGAGGTCACGAGGGTCAGCCTCAGAGCCGGGGACAGGCCGGGGATCCTTGTCACGGGCCACGACCTGAGGGATCTGGAGGCGCTGCTGGAGCAGACCCGCGGGAGCGGGGTCGACGTGTACACGCACGGGGAGATGCTGCCTGCGAACGCGTATCCGAAGCTCAAGGCGTACGGCAACCTCGTCGGGAACTATGGCGGCGCCTGGCACATGCAGAGGGAGGAGTTCGAATCGTTCAACGGGCCGATCCTGGCGACCACGAACTGCATAGTCCCCCCGAGGGAGTCTTATTCGGGCAGGCTGTTCACGACGGGGCCCGCCGGGCTCGGGGGCGCGAGGCACATATCGGAGAGGGGCGGGCGCAAGGACTTCTCCGAGATCGTGGAGATGGCGAAGGGGTGCCGGCCTCCGGAGCCGATAGACGACATGGAGATAACCATAGGGTTCGCGCACGGGGCCGCCCTGGGCATGGCGGACAGGCTGCTGGAGGCCATCGGGTCCGGCGCGATCGGGAGGCTGGTCGTGATGGCGGGGTGCGACGGGCGCAGGGCGGAGAGGTCGTATTACAGCGAGTTCGCCGAGGCGCTGCCGGATAACGCGGTCATACTGACCGCCGGGTGCGCCAAGTACAGGTACAACAAGCTCGGGCTGGGGGAGGTCTGCGGCGTGCCCAGGGTCATAGACGCGGGCCAGTGCAACGACTGCTACTCCCTCATAAGGGTGGCCATGGGGCTGGCGGAGGCGGCGGGGGTCGGCATAGGGGACCTGCCCCTGTCGTTCAACATATCCTGGTACGAGCAGAAGGCGTGCCTCGTGCTGCTGTCCCTGCTGTCTCTCGGAGTGAAGGACATAGCTCTGGGGCCCACCCTGCCGAGGTTCGTCTCCCCCGGGGTCCTGAAGGTCCTGTCGGAGAGGTTCGGCGTCAGGGGCATATCGGGCGTCGGAGAGGACATGCGCGCCCTGAAGATAGCGTGAGGCGGTGGGGAGATGGGTTTCGCGAGGCGCATCTTCAGCGGGAATGCGGATCCGCGCAGGCTCATGGCGTCGGCGATGGGCTCGATGATCGGCATCGGGCTCCTCGCGTTCCTGTCCGTGGAGCGGGGGCTGCCCCTGCTGGCCGCGTCCTTCGGCGCCACCGCCGTGCTAGTGTGCTCGGTGCCGGAATCGCCGCTGGCCAGACCCAAGAACGTCCTCCTGGGACATCTGATATCGGCTATGGCAGGGGTGGCGTGCTCGACCGCCATGGGGAGCGAGTGGTACGCCATGGCGATAGCGGTTACGCTGTCGATAACGCTCATGAGCGCGACGGGGACGACGCATCCCCCGGGCGGGGCGACGGCGCTGATATGCGTGCTGTACTCCGTCGACGCGAGCTTCGTGCTCGCGCCGGTGCTGGCGGGGGCCGCGATCCTGACCGCCGTGGCGTGGATGGTCGGCAAGGCGGATTCCGCCGCCCGCGCCAGAGCCGCCCGCGGCGGGAGATGAGGAACGGGGGCGAGATCGAGGCGGAGACGATGCGAAACAGAAGATATAGAAATAAAAGTTGGAAATGGCGTTCGATGCTACGTTTAGTGTATGGTAAGCTGCCAAGGAATTGCGGGAAATCCACTAAAGGACTTCCTTGCAAAAAGTTACGCTTGTTTTGAGGGCGGGGCCGAAGCCCCGCCCTGCGTAGGAGGTGATCCATCTGCAGGTTCCCCTACAGATACCTTGTTACGACTTAACCTTCCTTGCTAAATCTCAGTTCGACAACCCTAATTAGAGGCAGCCTCACTGAAACCCAACTCGGATGGTTTGACGGGCGGTGTGTGCAAGGAGCAGGGGCATATTCACCGCGAATTGTTGATTCGCGATTACTACGGAATCCAGCTTCATGAGGGTGAGTTACAACCCTCAATCCGAACTACGGACGGGTTTCGGGATTACCTTCACCTTTCGGTGTCGGAACCCATTGTCCCGCCCTTTGTAGCGCGCGTGTAGCCCAGGAGATTCGGGGCATACTGACCTACCGTTGACCTCTCCTTCCTCTGACTTAGCGCCAGCGGTCCCAATAGTGTGCCTCCACCCCGGAGGATGAAGTAGCAACTATTGGTGAGGGTCTCGTTCGTTATCTCACTTAAGAGAACGCCTTACGGTACGAACTGACGACGGCCATGCACCACCTCTCTGAAAATCTGGCAAGGTCATTAGCCTGGCCTTCATGTAACAGTCTCCCCTGGTGAGTTTTCCGGTGTTGAATCCAATTAAACCGCACGCTCCTCCCGTTGCGGTGCTCCCCCGCCAATTCCTTTAAGTTTCATCCTTGCGGACGTACTCCCCAAGTAGCAGACTTAACAACTTCTCTCCGGCACTGAATGCCCGCGAAGGGCCTCCAACACCAAGTCTGCAGCGTTTACACCCTGGACTACCGGGGTATCTAATCCCGTTTGCGCCCCAGGGCTTCGTCCCTCACCGTCGGATCCGTTCTAGCTAGACGCCTTCGCCACCGGTGGTCCTTCTAGGATTACAGGATTTTACCCCTACCCCAGAAGTACCTCTAGCCTCTCCCGGTCCCAAGTTTAACAGTCTCCTCGGAATTCGGAAGGTTAAGCCCCCCGATTTACCCAAGGATTTATTAAACCGGCTACGAACGTTTTAGACTCAATAAAATCGACCACCACTTGGGCTGCAGGTATTACCGCGGCGGCTGGCACCCGTCTTACCCAGCCCTTATTCCTCTAGTTATCTACGCTAAAGAAAAGCTAACACAAAAGTGCTAGCACTAGGAATTCCCTCATCGGGGTTGCCCCCATTGTGAAGTTTTCGCGACTGCTGCGCCCCGTAGGGCCTGGATTCGTGTCTCAGAATCCAACTCTGGGCTCCCTCTCTCAAGGCCCATACCCGTCGTAGGCTAGCAGGTACGTTACACCTGCTACTACCTGATAGGCCGCAGACCGATCCTTAGGCGCCGGAACTTTCGACCATGAGTCATTCCAGATCTCATGACCTATGGAGTATTATCCTCAATTTCCCGAGGTTATCCTCCACCTAAGGGCACGTTGTCCACGTGTTACTGAGCAGTCCGCCGAGTCCATTACGACTCTCGACTCGCATGTCTTAATCGAATTCCTATAGCGGTGGCCGCCGGCAGGATCAACCGGAGTCAAATCCTTGACTTTATCACGTCTTTGGATGTCTTAAGAAACTGGCAGTTTACCATATTTCACCGCTGCTCCGTCGGACGGCTCACTCAATCGAATGTCCGTCTAACGGAACATTCGTAGCATCGAACGTCAGAATTCAAGAGGGCACGCCGTTTCCGGCGGAGATCTCGATTCTCCATATTTCCAAGCCCGCCTCGCGGACCCGGTATTCCCTGTATTTCGGGGGAATATTTAAGCCTTTTCACCCGGGATTTTTCTTCCAAGGCGACGGGGCCAGTGTCAAACCCACCCTGTTGCCAGGATGCTGTGGTTGAGCCTCGCATCCCCCTTGATGTGGGAGTGGTATATAATCGTTGCGCACATCGAATCGGAGCGATCGTCTCGGAGCGCTCATTTTAACCCGATTCCGCCCCCGCGGACGCGTTTCGCCCATTGAAATGCGCGGTCCGGCGGGGCTCCCCCGCCTTCGGAGCGCGAGGCTCCGAGCGGAGCCGCGGAGCCGCGGCGCGGATCGAAGAAGGGGTTATATCCCCTCGCGCCATATGCCTGGCGGAAAGGAGAGGGATGCATGATAAGGGATCTAGAGGTCGTTCTCAGCGAGGGCGAAAGCCATACCGCGGAGTTCAAGAGGTCGCCGGACAAGTCGCTCGCATCGGAGGCGTGCGCCTTCGCCAACGCGTCGGGCGGCAGGATATTCATAGGAGTCGGCGACGGGGGCGAGATCGTCGGGACGGACACGGGGAACGCCGCCCGCTCCAAGATACAGGACACGGTCAACAAGATCGATCCCCCTCTGGACATAAGGATGGACGTGTGCGGGAATATGATCGTGTTGACGGTGCCCGAGGGCAGGGACAAGCCGTACTGCTGCCCGAGCGGGTTCTACATGCGCTTCGGCCCCAACTCGCAGAAGCTCGACAGGAACGCGATCTTCAGCTTCCTCAACGACGAGGGGCTCACCCACTACGACGACATAGTCCGCAGGGACCTGCCCGTTTCAGATAGGTTCGACGAGGCCGCATATAAGAGATATCTGAAGCTGGCAGACATAGACGAGAGCCTCGGGAGGGAGCCCATACTGGTGAATCTCGGCGCAGCGGAGCGCGCGGGGGGCGAACTGTTCTTTACTAACGCGGGCGCGCTGTTCTTCAGGAAGAACGGCGAAGACATGGCGCTCCGCCATGCGAACGTGGTCTGCGCGCTGTACAAGGGGACGGACAAGGTGCACATATTGGACGCGAAGGTCCTGGACGGCGACGTCGTCAGCAACATCGATGACGCGGTGATCTTCCTGAAGAAGCATCTGCGCCTGAGGTTCGTGATAAAGACGCTGAGGCGCGAGGAGATCCTGGAGCTCCCGGAGGACGCGCTCAGGGAGGCGGTCGTGAACGCCGCATGCCACAGGGACTACTTCGAGAGGGGCGCGAACGTCATGGTGGAGGTGTTCGACGACCGCGTGGAGATAACGAACCCGGGAGGGGCGTGCAAGGGGATCACCGCGGAAAACTTCGGATCGATCAGCATCGCCCGGAACCCGGTCGTGGCGGCGATGCTGCACCGCATAAGCTACATAGAGAAGATGGGGACGGGGATCAGGCGCATCAGAGACACCGCGAGGGCCGCGGGAGTGGCGGAACCGGAATTCGAGCTCACGGGATTCTTCAAGACGACATTCCGCAGGACCGGGGCCGATGGCGAGCCGATAGGTCGCCAATCGGCGGCCAATAGGTCTCCGATCTCTATGGGGGAGAGGAAACTGAAGGTGCTGTCGCATCTGGAAAAGCAAGTCAGGGCCACATCCACTGAATTCGCATCTCTCCTCGGCATCAGCGACGGGCGCGTCAGGTCGCTCCTCAGGGACATGGCCTCCGAGGGGTCCATAGAGAAGGTGGGCGGGGGGCGCTACGCGCACTACGTGCTCGCCGTGAGGGGGCAATCGGTCGCCAATCGGTCGCCAATCGGTCGCCAATCGGCCGCCAATCGGCCGTCCGCCGGCGACGGGGCGGGGGCCCCCCCGGCGGACAGGAGGGCGGCGGTCGAAGCCTTCCTGTCGGACCGCGGGAAGGCTACCGCGGCCGAGCTGCGCCCGATCCTGGGCCTCAGCGATGGGCGCGTCAGGTCGCTCCTCAGGGACATGGCCTCCGAGGGGTCCATAGAGAAGGTGGGCGGGGGGCGCTACGCGCACTACGTGTTGAGAGAAAAGCGTTGACTCGGCGAATATGCGCGCCGATCACGCCTTCCGCCCGCGCTTGACAGGGGGAGCGGGCTTCGAGGTTATCCAGAGGACGTTCTCGCCCTCCTTCTCCACCTTGAACCCCAGCTCCTCCACGAAGCCCGACAGCTTCTTCGCGCCCCATTTGGTCCAGTCCACGGGCGGGACCGTGCGGATGAAGATCGTGCCCACGTCGCTGAGGAGGACGCGGTCTCCCTCGGAGGACTCTATGAGCTCCTCGATCCTGCGCCGGATGTCCTCCTTCTCGGGGTTCTCTGCGGGCTTCTCCGCCGCGGCCCTGGCCCCCGGCGCGGCGGCGGGGGACCTGTCCTTCAGCTCTATGAACTCGGTGCACGCGGCTCTCATGGACTTGGGGGTCTTCTCCTCGCCCACCCCTATGACGAACATGCCCTTCTCCCTCAGGTTGGACGCGAGCTTGGTGAAGTCGGAGTCGCTGGACACGATGGCGAACCCGTTCACCCTCTGAGAGTAGTATATGTCCATGGCGTCTATGATCATGGCGGAGTCGGTGGAGTTCTTGCCGGAGACGTTGCTGAACTGCTGCATCGGCGTGAGGGAGTACTCCTGGAGAGCCTCCTTCCAGGGCCTCATGTCAGGGGAGGTCCAGTTGCCGTACGCCCTGCGGTAGGTGGCGGTCCCGTGGTTCGATATCTTCTCGAATATGGATTTGACGTGCCTGCTGGAGATGTTCTCGGCGTCCACCAGCACCGCGATCCTGACGTCTGAGTTCGGGTCCATTGTACCGCCGCCGGCTAGCGCATGGCCCGGATTTAACGATATTGGGGCGGGTGCGCCTCTGCGCGGTCCGCCCGTCGCCGCCCCTCCCGGCGGAGCCTTTCCGACGGGTCCGCCCTAGCTTCGGTCTTTTTAGAAAAAGTAGTTTGAAATCTACTTTTCATTTATTAAAAGTAGTATTGCATCTACTTTTAGCTCTAAAAAAGTAGTTATATTTAAAAATAGATGGTTTTCGCGATGAAAAGGAAGATGACGGACGTCTTGAACGGGTGGAGGAGCGATCCGAACAGGGTGTGCCTGCTCGTGGAGGGCGCGAGGCAGGTGGGGAAGACGTACACCATCGATGAGTTCGCTCGCTCCGGCTACAGGCACTATGCGCATCTGGACTTCGTCGCGAACCCGGAATACGCGTCCATCTTCAAGGGAAGCCTCGAGGCGAGGGACCTGCTGAACAAGATAAGCGGGTACTTCCCGTCGTTCAGGGCGGAGAAGGGGGAGTCCATCCTCTTCCTGGACGAGATACAGGCCTGCCCCGAGGCGAGGACCGCGCTGAAGCCCCTGGCCGTCGACGGGACCGTCGACGTGGTGGCGTCGGGATCGCTCCTCGGGCTCAGCTACGGCGGCCGCCTGACGCTCCCCGTGGGGTACGAGCGCAGGGTCGGCATGAGGTCCATGGACTTCGAGGAGTTCCTCTGGGCGCTGGGGGTGCCCGACGGGTACATAGAGGGAGTGAGGGGGTGCGTGAGGGAGAGGAGGCCGCTGGAGGAGTCGGTCCTGAGCAGGATGGAGCACTTCTTCACCCAGTACGTGCTGACGGGCGGCATGCCGAGGGCCGTGGCCGCCCTGGCCTCCACCAACAACCTGGGGGCCGTGAGGGAGGCGCAGACGGACGTGATCAGCGGATACAGGGGGGACGTGACGCTGCATGCGCCGGACCATATGAAGACGAAGGTCGCCAAGTGCTTCGATTCCATCCCCGCCCAGCTGGGCAGGAGGAGCAAGAAGTTCAGGTTCTCGGACGTGGAGGGGAAGAAGAACGTCGGGATCAGGGAGTACGAAGATGCCCTGGAATGGCTCTACGATGCGGGCATAGCGGAGTTCTGTCGCTGTCTGACGCAGCCTGTGCGCCCGCTTGAGCACAACGTATCTGACGGCGCGTTCAAGGTGTACATGAAGGACACGGGCCTCCTGATGTGCATGATGGGGCAGGGGACGGCCATAGGCGTGCTCAACGGGGACAGATCCGTCAGCGAGGGGGCGATAGCGGAGAACGCGGTGGGGGAGATGCTGTCCAAGAACGGGGCGCCCCTGCTGTACTATGAGAGGAAAGGGAAGATGGAGACAGACTTCGTCCTGGACCTCGGGGGGGAGATCGCGGTCGCAGAGGTCAAGTCCGGATCCGACAGGAGGTCGAGGTCCATGGAGGCCCTGATGGATTCGGGGTGGAGGATCGACAGGAGGATCGCGTTCGAGAAGTCCAACATCTCGGTCGACGGCGACGGGGTCGAGCATTACCCCATGTTCTGCGCCGCGTTCCTGGACTCGATGTTCGAGGCCCCCGACCTGTCGATGTCGCCCCGCGGGGAGAGATGACGGCGAGCGGCTGCCAAGATCCGTCGCATCGCTTAAAGAACGTTGACGCTGTTGGATGCCTCGAAGCGGATGCCCGCGGCGATCGATGGGGGATGCGCGCCTGCCGCCCTGCAAGGGGGTCTGGGAGACTATGGAGGGAAAGATATGACGCATGAAATGGAGAGAACGGCGAGGGTGTGGCGCAGGCTGTCCTCGGACAGGTCCGGAGGGGCTGGCGTGGCGGTGGCCGTGGTGATCCTGGTGGTCATCATCGCGGCGGCGGGGTGGTTCTTCGTGCTCAACGGGAACCATGCGACCGTGGACATAAAGGTCCAGTCCACCCACATAGTGGCGGACACGGACGTCACGGTCTACGTCGACGGCGACAGGATAGGGACCTGGCGCGTGGACAAACTGGGCGGGGTGCGGATAACCTACGACTATTCGTGGTCCGTCCTGGACGGGGATTCGAAGATCATAGAGGTAAAGGCTGTCTCCACGGGAGGGTATCTGGGGGCTCAAGGGAGTTCTGTGACCGTGACCGTCCATAAGGGCGGGACGGCTAGCGCGACGCTGCTCGTTTGACCAAAAGGCGGGGAAAGATCCCCGCCATATTTGTTTTTATTATCTGGCACTCTTGATTTTTACTACTAAAGAACGGGACTTTTTAGAATAATATACTACTAAAGCGCACGACTTTTTCAATAAATCAACTACTAAATGACGTGACTTTTTTATGAAATACGCTACTGAAGCGCACGACTTTCGATAGATGGCGAAGCGCCGATCGAATGCGCGGGGCACATGGAGTCGGTTGAGAGGGCGGCCGTGCGCAGACCGCGCGGACGCATCGCATAGCGGGTTTCGACGGTGCGCGCGGTTTTCAATCGGGACCCTGCCCAGAGGCGGACATCCGCCCGGAGAATCAGGATTAAATGCGCATCTGGCAATGCGGATATCATGAGAGATTTGAGAGGCGAGAATCGGGCTAGATCCCATGGGGCGGAGGCTGATCCGCCATGACGCGCGGCTGGCTGTCTACAGACAGGTCCGGCGGAGCGGGGGCGGCCGCGTGCATAGCGATCGTCATCGTCCTGATCGTGGTCCTCGGCGCGGTGAAGCTGGACCTCGCGTCTAAGAAGCTGGACAGGGTCCAGGAGGTCCATGGGACGCTGGAGATAAACGTGAGGTCCACGCACATCCTGGCGGACACGGAGGTGACGATCTACGTCGACGGGGAGAAGATAGGGAAATGGCGCCTGGAGAACCTGGCCAAGATACAGAAGAGGCACGATTGCTCCTGGATCAAGGCCCTGGGGGACTCCAGGACCGTGACGGTGAAGGCCGTGTCCACGGGAGGGCATCTGGGCCCCGTCACGGCCGCGAAGACGGTGAAGGTTCAGGGGACGGCACCACCGGCGTGACGCTGTACGTCTGACGCGTGTCGCCGCGCCGCGGGGCGGGACGGGAGAGCGCCTCAGCCCGCCCCGGGATCGCCGTCGCTCGGGAACGGCAGCCTGCGGACCTCCGACGCCTCCCTGAACGGGGAGCGGTCGGGGAAGATGAACGATGCCGCGAACAGGGGGTAGTGCTCCACCCCCTTGTCGTCCACGTAGACGTTCGTCCTCTCCAGCTTTATCCCCCTGGGCACCCCGTATCTCTCGGACATTACCGACGCGAGCGACTTGGACTGCCTGTTGTTGCCCGACTTCACCTCTATGGCGGCGACCTGCCCGCCTATGTTCGCGACGAAGTCCACTTCCAAACGCCCCTTCTTCTCGAAATACATCAGCGGGATCCCCTTGCTCCCGATCTCGCCCGCGACGAGGTTCTCCGCCACCCTGCCGCCGTTGACCAGCGCGTTCCCCTTGAGGAGCTCCGGGATCGAGTCCTCCTCCATCATGGACACCAGCAGGCCGGTGTCCCTCAAGTACAGCTTGAACGCGTCGTATCTTGCGTTGAACTCCAGCGGGAGGGAGGGCTCCGTGACGTTGCGGCAGCGGTGCGCCATCCCCGCGTCCACTATCCAGTCTATCCCGCGCTCGTATGTCCTCGCGCCCGCGTTCTTTCGGGATTCCACGTCCGAGTACCTGAACCTCGCGCCCATCTGCTCGGGGATGGACCTGAGGCACGCCTGCGCCCTGCTCTTGTCCGGGGCCTCCGCGTACTTGGCTATGTCCGCGAGGTATCCGGCCATGATCCTCCTCTGTATCCTGAGCACGTTCCCGAAGTTGTTGGACGCGACGAACTCGGCCACAGCCTCCGGCATCCCCCCGACGATAGAATGCCACGAATGGTATCCCTCGAACGCGCTCAGGACGTGCGGGTCGAGGGGCTCCCTCGCGTTCAGGTCGCGGGAGATGCGGGAGATCGCGGCGTCGCCCGCGCCCAGGGCCCATAGGAACTCCTCGAAGTCCAGAGGGTACATGTCCAGGTACTCCTCGTGGCCGACGGGGTACGACGACACCTCCCTGAAGTTTACGCCCAGGAGGGATCCGGTGGCGATCACGTCGAACCTGCCGTCTTCGGAGAAGGACTTCAGAGAAGTCCTGGCCCCGGGGCAGCTCTGTATCTCGTCCAGGACGATGACGGTGCTCCCGGGCTCCAGCCTCTTGCCGATGAAGCGGGAGCTTATCTCCCTGATCAGAGTGTCCACGTCGAGGTCGCCCCTGAAGATCTCCCTATGGGATACGTCGCGCTCGAAGTTGATGTAGACGTAGTTCTCGTAGTTGGCCCTGGCGAAGCGATCGATGCTGAAGGTCTTCCCCACCTGCCTGGCGCCCCTGACTAGGAGCGGATGCCTCCTGGGGTTCCGCTTCCATCTCAGCAGGTCCGCCTCCACCTTTCTCCTCAGCATGGGAGATATATCGCCAGGCTATTATTTATTACTACCAGATGACGCGACTTTTTACATGTTTCAACTACTAAAGAACATGACTTTTACATCATGTTTACTACTAAAGGACGTGACTTTTTGATGTTTTCAACTACTAAAGAACACGACTTCATACATATCATTTGAGCATGGACCAAATTTGAATACGTGGAGGAAAGAGCGTATTGAGAGATAAAGAAAGATCGTGTGAAACTCAAAATTAAATGAAAAACCGAAGATGACGGAGACGGAAGAAGGGCTAAGAGTCGCTAGACTTGCAATGATCTATTCCGGGCTGCGCATCCTGGAGAAAAAGACCATATCGAACGAGGACTGCAACTTCTCGGAGAAGATGCGCGGACGGGGTCGCACATTGCTTTTTGCACTGATTCGCTAAATGAACAGACCCTATGGGCGACGATGCGGGCGCAGATGTGATTGTAAAGCGCGTTTCGATTACCCAAACTATATTAGCATGCTCCAAAATTACATTGATATGAAGAAGATGCTGACGCTACTCTCGGTAGCGGCGATAGCGATCTCCATCGCGTGCATTGCGTTTGGGGGGGGGGTGGGGAACCGATGATGCGGGGGATGCTCCACAGAAAAGCCATTTCACTGTAAACGTCTACCATGGAAAGGGTGTTTCGAATGTCTATGGCGGCGGAGAATACGCCAGAGGCGCAGATGTCACCCTAACCGCTACTGTGAAAACGGGATTCGTTTTTGAAGGATGGTACTCGTACGAATCCGCGGACAGGTATTTCGATGAAACCGAAGACCTGACGATTTATTCCATAGACTGCGACTTAGACGTTTATGCCATCTGCGTGGGAGAAGCTGTCCTGAAGCCGCCCGTCGAAGTGTATGACGCCAGATGGGTAGTCGAAGACAGATACAGCGGAAAATACATAACGACCGTGTACGGCTCTCCGACAGTGTGGGACATGCCTTCGATAGGGGCGTACAATTTCAAACTCACGGCTACCACCGCAGATGGGAAAGCGTACTCCTACGAGGATGCGTGGTACAGGCAGGGAGCCGTGAGGGTCACATATGATTTCACGTTCGAGAACCGGCCCTGGTATCTTTGGTGGGAGGCGGACTATCTCGACTATGCGTATTACAAGGAGCTCGAAACTGTCAGGCACCACACCAATAAGGCCGGAGACGCCGCGTTCGTGACCGCCACGGATTCTTTGATACAGGAGATAACGGACGCGATCTTAGACGGGACCAGGGATATGTCGAAGCTCAGAAGGGCGAACTTCATACTCGCGTTCGTACAGTCCCTGGAATACGAATATGACTCGGACGGGACCGATTATGACGAATATTGGAAGTATCCCGTAGAAACGCTGTATGAGAAAAGGGGGGACTGTGAGGACACCGCGATACTGTACGCCGCCCTTATGAAAGCGGCAGGGTACGACGTCGCCCTCATCAACCTCCCGGGACACGAAGCGACCGGGATCGCGATGCCCGAGACGACGATCGGTACCTACTATCTGAAAGACGGCAAGAGGTACTACTACTGCGAGACGACTGGCACAGGATGGAAGCTTGGAGATTACCCGCCCGAGTATCGCGGGATCAGCGCAACGGTCTATTCGATATGATCTATGGGAGATAGCGCGATGGTATCAAAGAAGATAAAGAAGGATGAAGTAGAGGCGAGTTCGTGCCCATATCTGACGATAGCGGTATTGATGATCTTTGTGGCATCCGGATGCGCAATGACGTCTCTTGTGTCCGATGACGCCTATGGATATAGCCTCGTCGATGAGGATGGTTTTTATTATACTACATCGGGCACAACCGCGACAGTGACTGGCGCGTCCCGTCAGTCTATGGTTAATGTCGAGATCCCGAATCTGTTGACGTATTCTGGAAGGACATACACGGTGACGGGGATAGGAAACTATGCGTTTCAGGACTGCAGCTTCACCAACCTGACGATTAACACCCTATACGTAAAAATCGGAACGGGAGCGTTCAAGAGATCCACTATGGTCAATGTCGTTTTCAAAGGAAACCTCTCTGTGGATAAGGAGGCGTTCTACGGAGCCACCTTCGTCAATGCAACGTTCCTCGGTCCCGTGATCTCTGTTGGAGACAGCGCATTCGCGCGCTCGAACATATCAAAAGTGCCTTTGGGCGACGGTCTGACTTCAATCGGGACAGAAGCGTTCTACGGAACATCGCTCGCAGAAGTATCGATACCGGACTCTGTAACTACCATCGGCGCTAGGGCGTTTGCGAACACACAGCTGAAAAGCGTAAATCTAGGCAAGAGTGTTCAAAAAATAGGAACTGGCGCTTTTGCGAACACGAGGCTCACTGAAGTCAAGATTCCCCTCGGAGCAATGCTTTCTGGCGAAATAAGCGAGAGCGCATTCGATTCTGGAGTCAAGGTGACCTATGGGGTTACTGGAACAGTCGCGCCCACAAAAACTCAGAGCGAGGCTAGGGAGAACATGAGAGTGGCGAAGGCGATGATTATGGTCCCATTGATTTTGATCTTGTTCTTTTGGAGGAGAAGCAGAAAGAAGAGGAGACTCAGTGGATGACCGAGGTCGGGTCTCGAAAGCGTGAACGGCGTGATGGCGGATATCTATCCAGATCTAGAGCATGTCGCGATGGGACACTGACAAAAGAAAGATGCGATGTCGTGTGAGATGAAGCCAGCGGTTGTGCGCTCTGGGGGGGAGGGGAGGTTATCCCCCAAGCGCCGCCTTGGCCTCCGCGTATATCCTGTCCGCCGGATACCTCATGACCGACCCGGGCTCCGCCTCCGTCATCTCCAGGCCCGTCTCCTCCGAGAACAGCCTGCACCCCCTGTCGAGCTCCTCCCCCTTCACGCCCAGGCCCGTGTCTATCTTGACCGCCTTCTTGTACCCGTAGACCTGGAAGACCTCCTTCACCGTGTTTATGCCCATGATCTCGAAGCCCTTGCAGAAGTCCAGCTCCTCGGAGTACTCCTTCCAGTTCCCGGCTATGCACGGGGTGACGTAGAACATCCCGGGGTGCTTCTTCACGAACTCGCAGTACCTCGGATGGCTCCCCACCGCCACCCCTATGCAGTCGTCGCACACCGAGCCGTCCTCCCCTCTGAACACCGACACCCTGGCCCCAAGCTCCCTGGAGGCCCATTCGGACACGTCCCATCCCGCGTTGCCGCACATCCCGTAGTACAGCGCTATGGACCCGAACCTCCCATGGTGGAACCTCAGCTGCTCCTCTATGGTCTCCTTCAGGAACGCCGGCCTCGAATGCAGGCCCAGCTTGTTCATCATCACGACCACGTTGAACCCGTCGCCCATGCCCTGCGGGGCGTACCCCTTGCCGAACTCCCACTCCCCCACCGGCTCGTAGGCTATCCCGCGGCGGTCCAGCTTCGCCGCCAGCGTGCGCGCGGGGGCGGATTCCACCAGATATATCCTCTTCTCGTCCGGATCGCTCTCCAGGGCGTAGACGATCTCGTCCTCGAGCACGGGGCACCCGATGATGCCCATGGTTCCTCTGGCCATGCGTTCAGATGGGGGCTCGCCTATATAATAAATAGCTATCCTTATGTAACTGCATTAATTGATTCGCGGCCTGCGCGGCGCCTTCCGCCCCAGACGGGCCTCGCAATGGCCGTCGATCTCCCTCAGGATCCCCTCGTCGCCCATCAGATGGAACGGCTCGTAGGCGATCTCTATGAGCCCCAGTATGTCCGCCTCGCGGTCGAGCTCCAGGAACTCTTCGATGGTGAGCCCGTGCCTCTCGCGATAGAGGCGGGCGATCTGCGCCTGCATGTACGCCACCGGGTCTATCTCGCTCCACACGTGCGCCATCCCCCTCTCAGATCGCCATCCAGCGCTCGGTGTCGCCCTTCTCCTCGACGTCCAGCATGTCCTGCGTGTACTCCGTGCTCTCTAGAGCCAGATACGACTCCGGGTCCATCAGCAGGGCGTAGGTCCTCGTGGCCATGAACCTCCGCAGCCCTTCGGTCACAGAGATCCCCTTCTGCCTGGCGTAGCGCCTGGCGACCTCCGCCGCGGTCATGTCCGCGAGGAACTCCATTGCCTGCGCCAGCTGCTCGTCATCCATACACCGTGTCCCGCCCTATCTCCATCAGATATCCCGTCGCCCTGTCAGTGCCGAAGAAGACCTGCATCGGCAGCTCCCTGGACCCTATCCTTTCCTGAAGGACGCCCATGGCGCGCCTGCTCCCTACCTCCCCGTAGGCCCCGGAGAAATACGCCCCGATGGCCGAATCGGCCTCATCGTCCGCGATGGGGCCCATCACCATCTCGAATTCGTGCCACGACTGTTCGCTGGCGCGGTTCGCGTTCACGAAAGACGCCCATTCCACCGTGGGCGATTCGAACTCCCTCACGGACAGGTCGCGGAGAGCGGTGTCGTGGAGGACGTACTCGTAGAGGTATATGACCTATTCGGCGCCGCCTCCGCCGCGCTTGGCCATGGCTATCGCCTGGTCTGGATCCCACGCGGCGTAGAATCCGCGCCCGAAGTCCCTGAACGGGCTTCCTTTGGAGGCGAGCGGCTTCTTGACGCTGCTGAGCGATCCGTGGTACAGGCGTATCTCGTACGGAAGCAACATGCGCATCCCCCTCGCCCCTCCCTTGAGGGGGAGACCGCCTCCCGCGTCCTCTGCGCAACGAGCCTCTCGCGGGCGGCGCCCGGCTTCGATCCATCCATGCGGCTTCACCTTTCAGGACGCATATGCCGACTACGTCTTAACTGTGTCGCGCGGCGCTCTGGCCGCCGGCGCAGAGGCGCCCGTGCGCCTCTCTTCCCGCATAGCGTCTGTTTTGGAAAAATATTGTTTTTAATACAATTATTCGCTATAAAAATATTGTTTTTTACTCTAATATTCGCTGTAAAAATATTGATTTATGCATCTTTATTCCATGTAAAAATATTGATATACATATAGGCGCATCTAGCCTGGATGAGGCGGAAGATCGATGAGGCGCTGAGGGACTGGAAGGCTTCTCCCGACAGGAAGAGCCTGGTCATATTCGGGGCCAGGCAGGTGGGGAAGACGTATTCCGTGAGGGACTTCGCCAAGAGCTACAATCACTTCCTCGAGATAAACTTTGAGACGGACGGCGCCGCCATGGACGCGTTCGAAGGCGACCTCGGAACCGACGCCCTGGTCTCCAGGCTCAGGCTGAAATACTCGGACAAACCGATAGAGCCGGGGGAGACCCTGATCTTCCTGGACGAGATACAGCTGTGCCCGAGGGCGTTCTCGTCCCTGAAGCCGTTCACCGACGACGGCAGGTACCACGTCGTCGCGTCTGGGTCCGGCCTCGGCTCCAAATACCGCCGCGAGACCTCGTACCCCGTCGGGTACGCCGACATCATGACCATGCGCTCCATGGATTTCGAAGAGTACCTATGGGCCATGAGGACGGAGGAGGCGCAGATCGATGCGGTCAAAAGGTGCCTGAGGGATGTGGCCCCCATCGACGAGTTCGCGCTCTCCGTTCTCAACGAGAGGTTCAGAGACCACATGATCGTGGGCGGGATGCCCGAGTGCGTCGCCTCGTTCGCTAGGAACGGCGACTACAGGCGCGCGAGGGAGATACAGGAAGCGATAAACAGGATGTATCTGGAGGACATCGGGAAATACGCCTCGGTCGCGGACAAGTCCAAGGCCGCGAAATGCTTCAGATCCATCCCGGTCCAGCTTTCGAAGGACAACAAGAAGTTCATGTACTCGGAGCTGGACGGCGGCACGAACGCCAACGGCAGGACATACGGTGCGGGCATAGACTGGCTCATAGACGCCCATCTGGTCGTTCCGTGCTACAACCTCAGAGAGCCGCGCCCGCCCCTGGCCATGAACGCCGAAAGGTCTTCCTTCAAGCTCTTCTATCACGACACGGGGCTGCTCATGAGCATGATGGAGCCGCAGACCGCATGGTCCGTGCTCATGGGGGACGTGCGCGCGAACAAAGGGGCGCTCGCGGAGAACGCCGTGTCGGAGGCGCTGGCCAAGAACGGGGTCGAGGCGTACCATTTCACCAAGAAGGCCTTCGAGACGGACTTCGTGGTGCCGATGGACCGCGGAGCGGCGGTGATCGAGGTCAAATCGGGGAACAACACCAAGGCGAAGGCGATCCCTATCGCCATGTCCGAGAAATACGGGGTGGAGAGGGGGATGATCCTCGAGAACTCCAACGTGAGCGTGGACGACGCCGGCGTGGAGCACTACCCCCTGTTCGCCGCGTCGTTCATACGATCCATGGAGAGGTTCGGATGGGCGGATCTCAGGCGCGGCGCGGGCGATGCGGGGAGGGGGGATGAGCGGGGCTGATCCCGGACCCATCCGTCCAAACTTTTAATACGGAGACGGTATTGGGGTTGCAAGCGTGTGGGGGTGGCCCAGCCTGGCAAGGCGTTGGATTGCTAATCCAATGTCAGAAATGACCCGAGGGTTCGAATCCCTCCCCTCACGCCATCTTTTGCTCCGCCCAGATTTGGCTCCGACACCCTCGCGGGGGCGTCCCTCGATCTCATCGGATGCGCAGGAGAGTCTCGGGAGACATCCTGGACTCCAGCGCTTCGGCGACTTCTCTCGGGTCCATGTCCTGCTCCGCCTTCAGCCCCATGGCTTTGGCGATCCCCGAAGAGTCCGTGCCCAGCGCCTCGTCCAGGCGCAGCCTCAGGGAGCCCCCGGACCTCTCGACGTCGTAAGAGTGGATCCGGATCGCGTCCGTCGCGCTCGCCTCGGAGATGTGCGCGAAGCTGAACTCCCTCCGCATGTACTCCAGGAACGGCTTTTGGATCACCAGGACCAGGCGCTTGCCGAGGCGCTCGAAGGTCTCCGCCTTGTGATGCATCTGCATCAAAGTCGTCTTGGCGGTCATCTTCCAGTTCATCCCAAACGACTTCCTGCTGCCCGAATCGGGATCCCTTTCTATGACGCCCAGTTCTATCATCAGCCTCTGGCGCTCCGGCCAGACGGTTCCCGTGGTGTCCATCGTCTGGAACTCCACCCCCAGGAAATCGGCGACCCTTCCATCTTTGACGGAGACCAGGAAATAGTCCACCGATCCTCCGGGCACGCTCATCTCCGGGACTGCGTGCAGATCGTTTCCGGGCTCGTGCATGGACAGCAGCGGCACGCAGTCCGCAAACGCCCTCCCGCCCTCCGATAGCCTGACGGGGCATACTATGACGCTCTCCCCGCGGTATTCCAGAACGCATGTGCCGATCGACGTTCCCGGATCGCTTTTCCTGACCTTCGTGCATTTCCTGCCGCTGAACGGGCACATCTGCCTTCTAGAGACCTCCCTCCATTCCGCGCGCCCGTCCGCGACGCACACGCCGAAGAACTCAGACACTTTGCTTTCCATCGACTCTGCCCTCTGAAAGCCGTATGTATTCGCTGGAAACGTCTATGCCTATGGATTTCCTGCCCAGCCCCATGGCCGCCTTCATCGTGGTCCCCGTGCCGCAGAACGGATCCAGCACCACTCCTTCCTTCGGGCATGTCATCTTTATTGGGTTCAGGCAGAGCTCCTCGGGGTACGCCGCGTAGTGGCCTCCCCTGTTCTGAGTGTCTTCGGGGACTATGTTCCATACGTCTCCCGGCTTGCTCCCCGACGGGTTGTTCCTCAATATGTAGAACCCGTTCCGGTTCAGCTCCTTCGCCCTCCCCGAGACGCTCTCCGAATCCGAGTGCGTCGCCCGCTGCTGGCCCTTTATGATCATCCTGAAATCGAAGAGCCTGCCCTCCCTCATGTCTTCCAGCGCCCTGTCCAGCTCTCTGACGGCGCTCTCCTTCTGTTCGGCGCTCAGGACGCTCGACCCCTCGATCTGCTTCCTGTACCTGACTCCGGACACCCCCGTCGACGACACCGCCCTTCCGTCGCGGACCTCCGCCTTGGAAGGGGGGTTCCTCGCGGAATCGACGTCGTAATAGTATTTCTTGCACTTGACGAAGTGGAACACGGGCTCGTACATGTTCCTGAGCTTGTCCGCAGAGTTGTCGGGGTTGCCCTTGACTTTGTTCCAAACCACGGTGTTCCTCAGGATCCACCCCTGGCTGTCGGTCATCTCTATGGCTATCCTCCACGGGATGCTCTGAAGCGATTTGTCCTGGTACGTGTCTCCGACGTTGAGCCAGAACGACCCCGCGGGCTTTAGGGCCCTCTTTATCTCGCCCGTAATCTCCAGCAGGTTGCGCACGTATTCCGCCGCCGTGGATTCCTGCCCGATCCCCTCGCAGGCGTACTGCCTCTTCTTCCAATAGGGGGGGCTGGTCATGCAGCAATCGATGGATTCGTCGGGAACCGACCTTAGGATCTCCAGAGCGTCCCCGCACAGGAGGAGCGGGGAAACCGACGAGCCGGACAGATAGCCCTCGACCAGCTCGGCGTCCGCACGCCTGGACTCTGGTGCTGCGCGAGTCTCCATCGAATATGCGTCTAGGCTCTGTGCCGATCCCATATGTGCGCAACGGCCTCATGCTTGATTATTGTTGCTATCCCCCCACGCAGAGCATTATTAACGCGCTCTCCGATCGCGCCCGCATGAGAGTCCTGATCGTCAGCGACATACATCAGAAGGCCTCCGCGGCCGAATGGATCAACGGCGTGATAGCAGAGGAGGAGCCGGACGAGGTGTTCGTCCTCGGCGACGTGACCGACCTCGGCACCGGGGAGGACGCTGCGAGGATACTGGGGTCGATCCGCCGCCGCGTTTACGCCATACCCGGCAACTGCGACCCCCTGGACTTCCCGGAGAAGATCGGGGGCGCGGCCATAAGCGCGCACGCCAGGTCGTACGACGTGGGGGGATTCCACGTGGCGTTCCTGGGAGGGTCCAACAGGACCATATTCGGCACGCCGTTCGAGATGGACGAGGAAGACATCTCGGACGCGCTGGAGCCCATATCCGCGGAGGGCATGGTGCTCGCCACCCACGTCCCCGCGTTCGGGGCGCTGGACCATATCCCCGGCGGGATCAGCGTGGGGAGCCATGCCGTGAGGGGGATAGTGGACAGGTTCAGGCCGATAGCCGCGCTGTCGGGCCACGTGCACGAGGACCGCGGGATCGTCAGGGAGGGCGGGACGCTGTACGTGAACCCGGGCCCCGCCAGGGACGGATGCTGCGCCATCGTGGACCTGAGGGAGGGGCGCGCGGACGCGGAGCTCATCGGCCCGGAGCGCACGTCGCTCCTGACGGGATCGAAAAAATAAGGGAAGGGGTTTGAGGGCCCGTCAGCTCGGGCTATTCCCATGCGCCGGCGGAGCCCATTGGGCCGCCGCCTCTCCGGAGAACGACGCGCTGGGCCTGTTCCTGCCGCCGCCGGCGGAGCTTCCGTCCGATGCGCTCGCGTCGGATGAGCCTTCGGTCGCGCCGGCCGCGTCCGCCCCCTCTGCTGCCCCTTCGTCTGTTACGGCCGCTCCCCCCCTGTCGCCGCCCCCGCGGCCTCCGCCTCCGCCGTGCCCGCCCCCGGCGCGCGGCGCGACCGCCGCGTACGCCAGGACCGCCACGATGATCACCGCCAGCGCTATCGCCAGCACCTTCGTCCTAGTCTTCGCATCCATGCTCATATCAGATCCTCCTCCGCGGTCTCCTTCTCCCCCGCCCTGCGGTCCAAGACGAACTTGAGCGGCCTCAGGACGAAGTACGGTATGAAGAACAGCGAGTACGCCCACAGGCTCTCCGCCGCGCTGGCGGCGTGGTGCCCTCCGGACATCGCCACGTAGAATATCACCACTACATGCACGTACAGCCCCACGTAGAACAGGTAGGACCACTTCTGCAGCGCCTTCCACCTCTTGGCGGAGAACAGCCTCCTGACGGAGTAGAACGACGTGATCAGCAGCGGGATCATCAGGGCTATGAGTATCAGCGAGTCTATGGACGCGACCGCGTACAGCCCGTTGCCCCTCATGCCCATGGGGTTAGTGAACAGGTTCACGAAGAGGTTGGCGTACTGCGCGTTGTGCCCGAGCGAGAATATGCACCCCACCACCGACAGCTCCGCCCTGACGTAGCGCAGGGCGCGGGTCAGGCGCCATTTCCTAGGCAGCACGCCCACATACATCACGATCACGAACACCGCGACGGACAGCGCCCCCTGCGTCAGCGGCCGGGCGAAATACGTCCTGAACCATTGCGGCCAATCCACCTGGACTCCGTGCATTCCCGCGCCGACTATGAACGCGGTCAGCGCCGCGAAAGCTATGTAGACTATCCAGGACCTCTTATGCACCTGCTTCTTCAGCAGCAGGAACGCGGCCGTCAGGGCCAGCGCTACCGCCATCGCATTTAGGAAAGTTATCATCTTCTTCCTCCGTTGCCGGGTCACAGGGCGAGATCCGCTGCCAACAGGCGGGCCTCAAAAAAACCCGCCCTGCATCGCTCGACGATGCTCAGGCTCTGTGCTCCTGCGGGGTCAACCTTTGTTGCGTATAAATATTTAGGGGCCCCTAAGTTTTCAATGGGCGATCTGGCGCCCGACGCTCGGGCGGAATGGGAGTTGCGAGAAAACGCGAGCGAGATGGGCGGGAGGGGGCCGACCGCGCACGGGGCCCCGCTCCCCGTTTGAGAAGGCGGCTCACCTGAAGTCCTGAATCGCGTTCTGGCGGGCGGGCTCCAGCGGCTTGAACCCGCAGACGGAGCACACCTTCTCCTTGGCCCATACGCAGTAGACTAGGTAGACCAGGCCCACTATGACGGTGAGGATCAGCAGCACGATGAAGATCACCCAGTTTATCTTCGCCTTGTCGAGCACGTTCTTGCCACATCTGGGACAGAATCTGATTTCAGACATGGATCCGTGTATCTGGGGGGGGGGGGGGTAAATACTTTTTGGTAGGTCCGCGACGGATCCGGCCCGATTGGGAGCTCGGGACAAGAATAATAAGCGCCATGCGGATGCCCCCGGCATGAGCTGGAGGGGACGGCGCTGAGAATCAAGAACCCTATGAAGTCGAGCGACAAGCCCAGGATGTGGGAGATATGGCTGGCGGACGTGGAGTTCGAGGGCGCGCCCGGGCACAAGAAGAGGCCCGTGCTGGTCCTCGGAGCGAAAGCGGGCGGCATCGAGCTGATGGAGATCACCAGCCAGCCCATCCGCCGCACGTTCGCGGACGTGGAGGTCCCGGGGACGGTGGACACGGGGCTCGAGAAGGACTCCATTATCCGCACCGGCCGCAGGAGGACGGTCCCGAGGGAAGCGATGATCCGTAGGCTGGGCGAAGTGGCGGACGAGCCCACCAAATCACAGGTCAGGAAGGCGGCGAACTTCTTCGAGACATCTAAGGAAGACGATTGACGCTCCGCGCGGGGGATGCCGCCTCGCAGACGCGCTCTGCGGTCGGGATTCGGATGCGGATCTGAATAATCTTTAAATATGCCTCTGCAATAGTCGGGTCGATTAAAATGGCTCTTTGGCAGGGAAAGTCTAGAAGGAAGCCCACTGGCGGGAGGCTCGTCTCCAGCAGGGGCAAGAGGAGATTCGAGATCGGCAGGGAGAAGCAGTACACCAAGCTCGGCACGCAGTCCCTGAAGCAGTACCGCACTGTCGGCGGCGATGTCAAGGTCGGAGTCCTCGTGGCGGAGTACGCCAACGTGGTCGACAAGAAGACCAACGCCGTGAAGAAGGTCAAGATCCTCAACGTCACGCACAACCCCGCGGACCCCAACTACGTTCAGCGCAACATAATCAACAGGGGAGCGCAGATAACAACGGAGCTCGGGGACGCCATCGTCACCTCCAGGCCGGGACAGGACGGCGCGATCAACGCTGTGCTGGTCCAGTGAGACCCATCCCGGGCCTGCCCCCGGGCAACCATGTCCTTCCGCGACATTCTTAACCTCTTTTCACATATACGGAGTCGTTACCATGGCATATGATAAGGACACCGCGATAGTCGTCTGGCCCGAATACTTCGACGCGGGCCGCACCCGGAGCGAGGGCAGGCGCCTTCCCAAAAAGCTGTGCGTCGCCGAGCCCAGCCTGGACATCATCGCCAAGGGAGCCATGTCTCTCGATCTGGAGTACGAGGTCCTCGAGGGCAAGGCCTATCCCGCCGACTGGGCGGCCAAGCGCGGGTGCGTGCGCATAGAGCGCGGGAAGATGCCCAAGACGGCGATCCTCCCCCTGATCGGAGAAGTGCTCGTAAAGAACCAGAAGAGATGAACATGATCTCCCCACTCGACGCGGCAGTCCTGGACGCCAACTCCGAAGAGCTGGGGGTCTGCGTCGGCGACCTCATGAGGAACGCGGCGGCGGCCGTCGCAGGTGTTTTGAGGGAGAGGTTCGCGGGCGAGAGGATCGCCTTCGTCTGCGGGAGCGGCAACAACGGGGGCGACGGCATAGTCGCCGCCGGAATGACCGACCCGAGCCTGACGGCCGTGTTCCTTTTGAAGCCGGCGGGCGAGATCCGCTCGACTGTCGCCAGAGAGGCCCTGTCCAGGCTCGAGTGCCCGGTTCGCATGTACGAGAGGGGCGTTTTGGACGGGTTCGGGGTCCTGGTGGATTGCGCGCTCGGGACGGGGTTCAAGGGGAGCGTGAGGGAGCCGTACCTGTCGTACATATCTGATTCCTCGTCCTTCGGCGGGAAGATCGTGTCCGTGGACGTCCCGTCCGGCTTCGGCTCGGGCGATGCCGTCTCCCCCCACGTGACCGTAGCCCTCCACGACGTCAAAACAGGGATGACCGAAGACGATTGCGGCGAGATCATCGTGAGGGACATAGGGATCCCGGAGGACGCGTGGCGCGTCGTAGGGAGGGGGGACATGCTCAGATACCCGATCCCGGGCAGGGAGAGCCACAAGGGGGACAACGGGAGGGTCCTGGTGATCGGGGGCGGCGCGTTCTACGGCGCGCCCGCCATGGCCGCCATGGCCGCCCTCAGGACGGGGGCGGACCTCGTGCGCATCGCGGTCCCGGAGAGCAGCGCCGGGCTGACCGCCTCCTTCTCCCCGGTGTTCGTAGTGGAAGAGCTGGAGGGGGACAGGCTGTCCCCCGCGCACGTGGGCCGCCTTCTGGAGGCGTCCAAGTCGCACGACGCGGCCGTCATAGGGCCCGGGCTGGGCACGTCCCCGGAGACCATGGAGGCTGTCAGGGAGTTCGTATCCGGGTGCGGCATCCCCGTGGCGGTGGACGCCGACGGCCTGACCGCGCTCGGAAGGGATTTCAAGGCGCATGGGACCGTGGTGCTCACGCCGCACTCCGGCGAATTCTCCCGCCTGGGCGGGGACCTGTCGGAGGGGCGCATGGCGGGCGCGTCGGATCTCGCCGCGAGAACCGGGGCGACGGTGCTGCTCAAGGGGCCGGAAGACGTCATAGCCGGCGGAGGCGGGACGAGGATCAACGCATCGGGCACGCCTGCCATGACGGGGGCCGGGACCGGCGACGTGCTGTCCGGGATAGTCGGGTGCCTTTTATCGAAGGGGCTGAGCGGGATGGACGCGGCCGCGCTAGGCGCATACATCTCAGGCAAGGCGGGGGAGATGGCGTTCGGAGAGCTCTCCTACGGCCTGATCGCGACCGACGTGATCTCGCGCATACCCGCGGTCCTGCGCGACGGGATCGGGAGATGACATGGACCTGCAGCCGATCCACGGCGTGCCCGCGCTGATGGCTGGGGACTGCCTGATAGTCACCGACCTGCACATAGGGCTCGAATCCCATCTCAGATCCAAGGGGTTCCATATAGCCTCCAGGACGGAGGACATGCTGGAATCCCTCATCGGGGCGGCGGGCTCGGAGGCCAGGAGCCTGATCGTCTTGGGAGACGTGAAGGACTCCGTGCCCGGATCCACCAAGCAGGAGTACGGGGAGATCCCGGTGTTCTTCGAGCGCCTCCTGAACCGCTTCGACGAGGTGGGGGTGGTCCGCGGGAACCACGACACCATGATAGAGGACTTCCTCCCGGACGACGTCCGCGTCCATCCCGCGACGGGCATAAGGATCGGGGACGTCGGGCTCGCCCACGGCCACACCTGGCCGTCCGCGCGCGTGATGTCCTCGGAGACGCTGGTGATGGGGCACGACCATCCGGCGGTCATGCTGACGGACGGCGCGGGGGGGAGGTCCACCGAGCCGTGCTGGGTCAGGGGGAGGTTCGCGAGGGAGTCCTCGGACAGGTACGAGAGGCTGCCGAAGGGCTTCGTGATCGTCCCCGCGTTCAACAGGATGCTCGGAGGGTCCCCCGTGAACGTGGAGGGGGAGCCGCTCCTGGGGCCCGTGATGGGCGGCGATCTGCTGGACATCGATGGGTCCAGGGTCCACCTGCTGGACGGGATAGACCTCGGAAGGGTGTCCGACATACGGATAGGCGCGCCGGAGAGCGGGTTCCGCAGGCGCAGAGTGAAAAAATGAAAAAGTGGGAGGTCGCCCTCCCGTTTGAGCTCAGTTGCGGGCGACGGTGTCGAAGACCTCTCCGTCCTCGTACCTTATCACGGCCCTCAGGGGCATCTGCCCGGGCAGGCTGTGGGTGGCGCACGAGTTGCAGGGGTCGTAGGCCCTGAACGCCATCTCGACCATGTTGAGCAGCCCGGGGGAGACCTCGAAGTTCTTGATCAGCCCCTTCGCCGCCTTGACGGTGTCCATGTTGATCGGGCCGTTGTTGTTGGTCGTCCCGACCACGAGGTTGCACGCGGTCACGATGCCGTTCTCGTCGCAGGTGTAGTCGTGCGTCAGGGTGCCTCTCGGCGCCTCCACGCAGCCCACGCCGCGCCCTCCGGCCTTCAGGTCCTTCTGCTTTATGTTGGCGTCCGTCAGGTCGGGGCTGTAGGCGTCCTGCTGGAGCTTCTCCGCGGCGAACAGCAGCTCTATGATCCTGGCCCAGTGGGTGGCCAGCGTGAACTGGACCGGCCCCTCTACGCCGAGGCTCTTGAAGAGCGCCTTGTACTCCTCGAAGGCGGCCTGCGCCTTGGGCGTGGATATGCTGTCCGAGACGTTGAGCCTGGAGAGCGGGGTGGCGCGGTACATGCCGCTGTCCTTCCCGTCGACGAGGCCCTTGTACCCGGGCTTCCTCAGGTAGGGGAACTTCTCGTACGACCACGGCTCGACCGCCTCGCCTATGTGGTCGAGGTAGTCCTTCGGGTCGTACTTGTCGTGCTCCTTGCCGTCCTGGCCCACGACCCTCACGGGGCCGTCGTGGAACTCGAGCTGGTTCTTGCCGTTGACGAGCCCCATGTGGTAGGTCTCGTTGTAGAAGAGGTCCTTGTTGGTTATGATGTCCACGTACTCCTTGTTCTCGAGGACCACGCTCTTGAACACCCCCAGGGACGTCTCGGCGAACTTCACGAGCTCGTCGGAGTATCCCTGGATCTCCTTGGCCTCCTCCTTGTTGACGGCCTTGCTGACTCCGCCGGGGACCCCCATGAGGGGGTGCGTGGGCTTCCCGCCGATTATGGCCTGGATCTTCTGGGCCTGGGCGCGCGCCTTGAGCACCGCCGCGCCGAGCTCCAGCCCGACGCGGGCGACGACCCCGAGGACGTTGCGCTCGGCCGCGGGCGCGGCCGGCCCGCACACGAAGTCCGGGGCCGCCAGCGCGTAGAAGTGCGCTATGTGGCTGTGGACGAAGTGCGCGTGATAGAAGGTGTCCCTGAGCAGGAACGCCGCCTCGGTGGGCTTGGCCCCGTAGCACCCGTCGATCGCCTTGGTGGAGGCGAGGTGGTGTGCGCCGGGACAGACCCCGCAGAGCCTGGCGGTTATCTGGTTGAGCTCGGTCACCTTCCTGCCTATGCAGAACCTCTCGAAGCCCCTGACCTCGGGGACCTGCCAGTACGCGTTGCTGACGTTGCCCTTCTTGTCGAGGAATATCTCTATCTTCCCGTGGCCCTCGAGACGGGTTATCGGGTCGATGGTCACCCTGTCGGTGCTGACCTTCTTCTTCTCATCCCATATTATAGGTCCGGACATTCAGTTCCCTCCTTTCTCGGTGACTGACCTCTTGATCAGCGATTTTCCCATGGTGTAGGCGTAGAAGTACCCGAGCGGGTCCCTGATCGTCGACATCACGTCTATGATCTGGTCCTCCCCGCACGTCGGGTCCTCGTCGAGCACCGGGAACAGGGACGCGATCGCCGTGAGGGCGCTCGCGCCGTGCTCCTGCACGGCGACGGTGGGCCCGTAGCATCCCCTGCAGGGCTGGCCCGCCGAGGTGCACCTCGCGTTGCATCCGCCGACCGTCGCCGGGCCCAGGCAGAGTATCCCCTGGTCCATGAGGCACAGCTCCGGGTCCACGTCTATCTCGTGGGGCTCCACGATCTTGGAGACCCTCCTGAACTCCTTGCGCCTGTGGCACTGGTCGCAGAGGGTCTTGGTGACCACTCCGACCGTGGTCCCCTTGGGGGGGAGCGCCACGCCGTTGTAGAGCAGGTCCGCGACGGCCTTCAGCAGGTGGGAGATGGACTCCTGGAGCGGGGGGCAGCCGGGGACGTAGTAGTCCACGTCGATGACCTGGTCGAGCGTCTTGACGGTGTCGTACAGGACGGGCAGCTCGAGGTCCCCCTCGGGCGCCTTGACGTGGCTCTGCGGGACGACGGGGGAGCCCTTGTGGTAGTCCGCCTGGAAGTTGGCCGTGGACGGCACCTTCGTGTACACGTAGTCCAGGATCTCGTCCTTGCCGCCCTTCACGAGGTTGGCGAGGGCGGGGGACCCGCCGAAGCACGCGCAGGTCCCGTAGGACACCACGATGGCCGACTTCTTCCTGAGGAGCTTGACCATGTGCTCGTTCTCGGAGTTCCTGACCGCGCCGGAGATGATGGACACGGTTATGGACCCGTCCTCCATCGCGGCGATGTCCTTCTCCTTGCCGTCGGCGGCCACGGGCCACATGACTATGTTCGCCATGTCGCCGACGGTCAGGACGCCGTTGTTGATGTCGAGTATGGACACGTCGCACCCGCCGCAGGCCGCCGCCCAGTATATGGCGAGGTTTATCTTCCCGCCGGGCGGCGCGCCCAGGCCGAACTTGTACGAGACGAGCGGCTGCCCGGACTCGACGAGGTCGGAGAACGCGAGCTGAGACGCCTCGACGCTGGCGGCCGTCTTGCCTGCGCACGAGGCGGCCTCGGCCTTGTGGGACTTGGGCGCCTCCGCCTTGGGGGCGGGGGCGGCCTTCTTCTCTTCCTTGGGCTTTGCCTTCTTGGATCTGAATCTGTCTAGGAAGCTCATTTACTTCTCCTCCTGAACGAGCGGGGTGGGACCGAGCTTCTTGATCGTGTCCACGAATCCCGTGAGCGTGGTCTGGAACTTCTCCCCCTCCGAGGCAGAGACCCATTCGAGCTTCAGCCTCTTGGGGTCGAACCCGTACTGCTCGAGCACGAGCCTGAGGAGGGCGATCCTCCTCCTGGCCCTGTAGTTGCCGCCTATGTAGTGGCAGTCCGCCGGGTGGCAGCCCAGCACTATCACTCCGTCCGCGCCCTTGGAGAGCGCCCTGAGGACGAACTCGGGGTCGACCCTGGCGGAGCACATGGTCCTGATTATGCGGAAGTTGGTCGGCATCTGGAGCCTCGCGACCCCTGCGCCGTCTGCCCCCGCGTAGGAGCACCAGTTGCAGCAGAACGCCACTATCTTCGGTTCGAATTCTTCTGACATCTAGCTCACACTCCGGGGTAGTCGAGAAGCGCGTCTATCTCGGCTATTATCTGTTTGTTCCTGAATCCTCTCTGTTCCATCGCGCCCGCGGGGCAGGACGCCACGCAGCTCCCGCAGCCCTTGCACAGGCCGGGGTTGACGTCGCTCTTGAGCCTGCCGTCGGGGCCGACGACGATGTTGATCGCGTTGTAGTCGCAGCATCCCTCGCAGACGCCGCATCCGTCGCACAGGTCCGGGTTGGACACGGCGACTATGCCTTCGGACACGAGCTTCTTCTTGGAGATGATCGTGAGCATCCTGGCGGCCGCCCCGGACGCCTGCGCTATGCACTCGTCCATGAACTTGGGCCAGTGGGCCGACCCTGCGACGTAGACTCCCTCGGTGGCGAAGTCCACGGGCCTCAGCTTCTGGTGGGCCTCGAAGAAGAACCCGTCCTTGCTTATGGGGACCTTGACCATCTTGGCGAGCTCCTCCTTCTCCTCGCGGACGGGGGCCATGCCCGCGGACAGCACCAGCGCATCCACGGGTATCTCCACGTCCCTGCCCAGGGTGGTGTCGTATGCCTTCACGACGGACCCGTCGTAGGCGGGGAGCTTGTCGCCGTCCCTGTAGCGCAGGAACTTGACCCCGAGGCTGGACGCCTTGTTGTAGAGCTCCTCGCGGAACCCGTACGTCCTGACGTCCTTGTGCAGTATGGAGACGCTGACCGTGGGGTCGTTCATCTTCAGCTGTATTGCGTTGCGGAGGGCTCCCGCGCAGCAGACGCGGGAGCAGTACTTCACGTCGTCGCTCCTGGAGCCGACGCACTGCACGAAGGCCACGTTCTTCGCGGAGAGCTTGCCCTCCGCGATCTTCTTCTCGGCCTCCAGCAGGGTGAGGACCTTACCGTCCTTGCCGTACCCGTACTCGACGGGCTTGTACTGGGCCGCGCCGACCGCGAACAGGACCGCTCCCACGGGGAGCTCCTTCCCGTCCGAGAGCTGGACCTTGAAGTTGCCGACGAAACCGGGGATGTCCTTTATGTGGGCTCCCTTGTGGACCTTTATCTTGGGGCACTTCTCGACCTTCTCGACGAGCTCCTTCAGGTACGCGGACACCTCCTTCCCGTCCTCCCTGTGGTGGAAGTTGCGGGCGAAGCCTCCGAGCTCCTTCTCGCGCTCTATGATGTGGACCTCGAATCCCTGCGCGGCTATGTCCAGGGCCGCGTTCATGCCGGTTATGCCTCCGCCCACCACCGCGGCCGAGTTGGTCACGGGTATCTCGGAGCCTACGAGCGGCTCGAGCAGGACGGCCTTGGCGATCGCCATCCTGAGGAGGTCCTTCGCCTTCTCGGTGGCCGCGGCCGCCGCGTGCATGTGGATCCACGAGCACTGGTCGCGTATGTTCGCCATGTTGAACAGGTACTTGTTCAGGCCGCCGTCGCGGCACGCCTCTCTGAAGAGGGGCTCGTGGGTCCTCGGCGTGCAAGACGCGACGACGACCCTGTTGAGGTCCTTCTCGCGGATGGCCGCGGATATGGCCTCGAGGCAGTCCTGGGCGCAGGCGTACTGCGACTGCTCGGAGAGGACGACGTGCGGGAGGCCCTTCGCGTACTCCGCGACGGCCGGCACGTCCACGACGGATCCGATGTTTATGCCGCAGTGGCACACCCAGACCCCGACGCGGGGCTCCTTGCCCTCCACGTCCTTCTCGGGCGGGTACTGCTTGGGCTTGCAGGGCTCGAAGTTGGCGTCCACTATGTACGCGCCCGCCTTGGCGGCGGACCCGCTGGCCTCGGCCACGGAGGTGGGGATGTCCTTGGGCGCGGCGAAGGCGCCGGTGACGAACACTCCCTTCCTGGTGGTCCCGAGCGGGTTGAAGACGGTGGTCTTGCAGAACCCGTACTGGTTGAGCTCTATCCCGAGCGTCTTGGAGAGCTCCTCCGCGCCGTTCGGGGGGTTCAGGCCTATGGAGAGCACGACGATGTCGTACTCCGCGCTGGCCCCGTTGCCGTCGGCGTCGGTGTAGTTGACGGTGAGCTTCTTGGTCTCGGGGTCCTCCTCGACGTTGGAGACGCGGGCGGCCCTGTGCATGTTTATGCCGTACTCTTTCTGGCCCCTGTTGATGTAGGCCTCGAACTCCTTGCCGTAGGACCTGATGTCCATGAAGAATATGTCCTCCTGGACGTCCGCGTGCTCCTTCGTGATCATCGCCTGCTTGGTCGCGTACATGCAACAGACGGAGGAGCAGTACTTCTTCCAGCCGTCCTTCTCGGACCTGGAGCCGCAGCACTGTATGAACGCTATCTTCTTGGGGTCCTCTCCGGAGGAGGGCACCTTTATGTGCCCCCTGTCGGGCCCGGACGCGCACATCATCCTCTCGAACTCCAGCGCGGTGACGACGTTCTTGAACCTGCCGTACCCGTACTCGGTGGCGACGGTCGCCTCCCAGGGCTGGAACCCGGCGGCGGCTATGACGGATCCGACCTCGACCACGACCTCGACGTCCTTGTCCTCGTAGTTGATGGCCTTCTTCCCGCAGATCTTGGCGCAGACGCCGCACTTGCCGTTCTGAATCATGCGGCAGTTCTCGGCGTCTATGATGGCCACCCTCGGCACGGCCTGCGCGTGGGGTATGTATATGGCCTTCCTCGTGGCGAGGCCGTACTCGAACTGGTCGGGTATGCCCTTGGACGGGCATTTGGCGATGCAGTCCCCGCATGCGGTGCACGAGTCAGGGTCGACGTACCTAGCCTTCTTCTTGAGCGTTACCTTGAAGTCCCCCTCTTTCCCCTCGACCTTCACGACCTCGTGGTGCGTGAGGGTGTCTATGTTGGGATGCCCTATGCAGTCCGCCATCTTGGGCGACAGTATGCACGCGGAACAGTCGTTCGTCGGGAATGTCTTGTCGAGACGGCACATCGTGCCACCTATGGTGGGGAGCCTCTCCACCAGGTAGACGTGGATGTCCCTGTCCGCCAGGTCCAACGAAGCCTGAATACCCGCGATGCCTCCGCCGATAACCAGTGCCGATTTAGTCAAATCTTTGCCTCCTATTATACCAATTGCGCATTGGAATGAAAACGGCATGATCCCCATTATTAAAAACCCTTATTACGAAATCAATATATGCGATGAATGTTTGGGCATGGGAGAAACCGATGCGCCCCCTGATATCGTCAAGCTGTGGATGCGTCGGCTCGCTTTTCAGCATACCCAGACGCATTTGCATCGCCATGCGCGTAGTATTGCCCTGCGATGCAATCCTACCATATATCAAGTATGTTGTGCGCATAAAATCCATTTGTTTCTTATGCCATAAAAATAGATGTTTGAGCGTCCGCTCAAAAGGTATTAAAATGATAAGATTTATTAATCGGCCTATGGAGGAAAACAAGCTGTTCCTGATCCTGGCTATCTTGACCGTCATGGCTGCCTTAACAGCCATTGCGTTCATGGTGCCCGCATACCGCCGCTCCAGGGAGGCGTTCCTGAGAGCCGTTGCGAACAGAGACAGGGATCCTCCTACCTATTTCTTGGACGAGGGGGACTGCGAGAAATCGTGCGGGATATGCTGCGGGGAGATCGGCGGCGAGCGCCTCTCGGAGTGCCCGTGCGGCAGGGTCTTCCACGCCTCCTGCGCCGGCCCCACGGGGCGGTGCCCGTACTGCGGGGCGCCCTTCGAGGCCATGGAGTCCAGGGACCCGTCCGCGCCGCCGTGCCCCGTTTGCGGGGGGGACGTGGAGGGGAGCGTGTGCCCGTGCGGCGCGGCGTACCCCCGGAGGGACGGTTTCATACTGTGCGCGTGCGGGGGGCGCGTGGACCCGTCTAGGCCCGTCTGCCGCATGTGCGGCGCGGCGTACGAGCGCATAGCGGTGCGCGCCTCCGCGGCCTGGGGGCGGGCGCGATGACGGTCAAATCGAAGAGGGGCAGGTACAGGTACGTCGCGTTCAGGGTCAGCCCGGGCCTGACCAAGCCCGCCCTGATATCCCGCGTGAGGGAGGCGTGTCGCGGGGGGAGCGGCCCCTACGTCGTCCAGGCGGGCGGCGGGATGGCCGTGGTGAGGTGCGCCCCCGGCGAGAGGGATCGCGTGGCGGAGATAATGGCCGCCGCCGACGCGGGGTCCGAGTCGCTGAGGACCTCGGGGACCCTGAGGTCGCTCAGGGACAGGTACCCCGAGCTGGAGCAGGGGAAGAAGCGGTCACATCAGGCCCCTGGCCCTTGAGAGGCGGTCCAGCGCCTCTATCAGGGTCTCGTCCCTCTTCGCGAAGTGCAGGCGCGCGTAGCGGTTCTCCTCCCCGTGGAAGAACACCGACCCGGGGACGGCCCCGACGCCCGCCCTCTCCGCCAGCCTCTCGCAGAACTCCAGGTCGCTGGCGTATCCGAACTCCGATATGTCCAGCAGGACGTAGTACGCCCCCTCCGGGACCGTGTGCGCCAGCCCAGCCTCGTCCAGCCCCTTCATGAACAGGCGGCGCTTGCCGGCGTACTCCGACAGGAGGTCCCTGTAGTAGCCGTCCCCGAAGCGCAGGCCCGTCGCCGCCGCCTCCTGGAGGGGGGCGGGCGCCCCCACCGTGAGGAAGTCGTGGACCTTCTTCACCGCGTCCGCCGCCTCCTCCGGCGCGATAACGTACCCCAGCCTCCACCCCGTTATCGAATACGTCTTCGACAGGGACGAGCAGGATATGGTGCGCTCGAACATCCCCGGGAGCGATGACATGTACGTGTGCCTGCGCGGCTCGTACACTATGTGCTCGTAGACCTCGTCGGTTATCACGTACGCGTCGTACTCCCTCGCGAGCTTGGATATGAACAGCAGCTCGTCCCTGGAGAACACCTTGCCGGTCGGGTTGGAGGGGTTGCACAGGATGAGCGCCTTCGGCCTCTGCCTGAACGCCTCCTCCAGCTCCTCGGGGTCGAAAGAGAAGTCGGGCGGGCGCAGGGAGACGTATATCGGGACCGCGCCGGACAGGATGGCGTCCGCGCCGTAGTTCTCGTAGAACGGCGAGAATATGACCACCTTGTCCCCGGGGTCCGCGACCGCCATCACCGCGGCCATCATCGCCTCCGTGCTCCCGCAGGTTGCCACGACCTCCCTCTCGGGGTCTATCTCCCGCCCCATGAGCCTGGACTGCTTCGCCGCGAGCGCCTCGCGGAAGTTCGCGGCCCCCCACGTGACCGAGTACTGGTGGGGGCCCTCGCGGGCGACCTCCGCCAGGCGGTCCAGGATCTCCTTCGGCGGATCGAAGTCCGGGAACCCCTGCGAGAGGTTCACCGCCCCGAACTGCTGAGACACGCGCGTCATGCGCCTTATGACCGAATCGGTGAACGACCCCGTCCTCGCTGATAGGCTCCTCATCCCCATCCCTCAGATGCTGTACGTCAGCTTCCTCTCGTCGATTATGCGCCTGGCCTTGTGCAGGGAGCGCTCCAGCGCCCCCTCCCTCTCCACCACGACTCTGGCCGGCTTCACGCCTATGCGGGCCTTCAGCGCCCTCTGGATGCGGTCCGCCACCTCCTCGTCCGTCTCGGACGAGTTGGACTCGGACCTCTCCACCGTGACCTCGTACTGGCAGGTGTAGCTCTTCTCCGTCACCCTGATGAGGTACTCCCCGGTTATCCCCTTCTGCCCGCGCACTACCGCCTCTATGTCGCTCGGGAACACGTTGACCGCGGACACGATGAACATGTCGTCCTTCCTGCCCATCACGTGTATGCGCCCGTGTGTCCTCCCGCATCTGCACGCCCCCTTGTCTATGCGCCCTATGTCCCCGGTGCGGAAGCGGATCATCGGCCTGGCGCGCTTCCTGAGCGTGGTGTACACCAGCTCCCCGGTCTCCCCCGGCGCGAGGGGCTCGCCCGTCTCCACGTCCACCGTCTCGACGAGTATGTGGTCCTCCGCTATGTGCAGGCCGTCCTTCTCCCCGCACATGCCCGCGCACGCCCCGAAGATGTCGGAGAGGCCGTAGAAGTCGTAGAGCTCCGCGCCCCACAGCTCCTCTATCGCCTTCCTCGTGCCGTCTATGGACCCCCCCATCTCCCCGGCCACGAAGATCCTGCGGACCGCCAGGTCCTTCGCGGGGTCTATCCCGTTCTTCATGCACGTCTCCCCGAGGTGCCACGCGTAGGACGGGCTGGTCCACATGCAGGTGGGCCTGTAAGTCTGGAGGATGTATATCAGCCGGTCCGACGGGATGGTCCCGCCCCATATGCACAGCGCGCCCAGCCTCTGCGCCCCTATGACGTCGGGGCCGCCGACGTAGAGCGAGAAGTTCAGCGCGTGCAGGTAGCGGTCAGCCCTCCTCATCCCCGCCTGGTAGAAGATGCGGCTCTCCACGTCCTGCCACTCGTCGAAGTCCCTCTGCGTGAAGGGGCTCATGGTGGGGACCCCCGTAGACCCCGACGAAGTGGATATGAACACCACGTCCTCCTCGGGCACCGCGCACAGCTCGCCCAGGAACGAGCCCACGCCCTGAGCGTCCCTCTGCGTCTTCTTGTCTATGAACGGGAACCGGCTTATGTCGCCCAGCTCCCTGAGGTCGCCCGGCTTCACCCCGGCCGCGTCGAAGGACCTCCTATAGTATGGCGAGTTCTCGTACGCGAACTCCAGCTCCTCCCTGAGCGCCCGCAGCTGGTACTCCTCCAGCTCCGCGCGGGGCATCGTCTCTATCTCTTCGTTCCAGTATCTGCCTTCCATCAGCATTCCTCCTTCGCGGCCCGGCCGCGCATGCGATCCAGCCTGCGGTCCCTCCCCTCCTCTATGCGCCTGAGGTCGCCGTCCGTCAGGTGGGCGAACCTCGCCTGCCTCGCCAGATGGGCGCGCAGGAGGGACGGGTCCCTCGGCTCCGCGCCCAGCGAGAGCCTCCCGCCCTCGAACTCCGCCAGGGGCCAGAGGCCGCAGTCCACCGCCTCCCTGGCCAGGTCTATCGTCTCGCTCGGGTCCGCCCCCCATCCAGTCGGGCACGGCGCCAGGACCTGGATGTAGCTCGGCCCCTCTATCGCGGCCGCCTTCTCCACCTTCCGGGCGTAGTCCCTCAGGTACCCCACGCTTGCGGTGGCGGCGTACGGTATCCCGTGGGCCGCGACTATCTCGAGCATGTTCTTCTTCTCGAGCCTGTTCCCGCGGGCGCCGCCGGCGGCGGGGGTGGTGGTCGTGCGGGCGCCGTAGGGAGTGAGCGAGCTCCTCTGGGTGCCGGTGTTCATGTACCCCTCGTTGTCGTAGCAGATGTAGATCATGTCGTCCCCCCGGTCTATCGCGCCGGAGAGCGCCTGTATCCCTATGTCCGCCGTCCCGCCGTCGCCGGCGAACCCGACCACCTTGAAGTCGCGCTCCCCCCTGGCGCGGAGGCCCGCGGCTATTCCCGTCATCATGGACGCCGTCCCCGCGAACGTCGATATGATCGCGTTGTTGGAGAAGCACAGCTGCGGGAAGTTGAACCCGACCGCGGACATGCAGCCCGCGGGCAGGACGGCGACCGCGCGCCTCCCGAGGGCCTTGAGGGCTATCCTCACCGCCAGCGCCCCCCCGCACCCGGCGCACGCCCTGTGTCCCATGAACGGCTCGCCCCCGTCCATCAGGCTCCACCCATCCCTATGAAACGAACCCCTGTCGCGCCGGAGGCCATCCGGCGGAATATCTCGCACGCGTCCCCCTCGGATACGGGGGCCCCTCCGAGGCCCCCTATGTAGTTGGAGGACGGGATCCGGGCGCCGGCGGAGTAGAGGGCGGAGTTCACGTTGGCGAACACCGTGCCCGTCCCCCCGAAGGACACGTCCTTCTCCAGGACCGCGACCGCCTCCGCGCCCGAGACCGCCTCCGCTATCTCGGCGGACGGGAACGGGCGCATGTACCTTATGCGGAGGACCCCCGCCCTGACCCCCTCCCCGCGCATGCGGTCCGCCGCGTCCCTGCACGCGCCCGCGACGCTCCCCAGCGTTATGAGCACGAAATCCGCGTCGCCGCACATGTACTCCTCCACGAGCCCGGTGTACCTCCTCCCGAAGGCGCGGCCGAACTCCTCCTCGGCCTCCGCGGCCGCGTCCCTAGCGCGGAGGATCCCGAGATGCTCCCTGTACTTGAAGAAGGCGTTGTGCTCCGGGCCGGCGGAGAAGCCCATGTTCCTGGGGCGCCCGAAGTCCATCGCGTCCTCTGGCTCGTACGGGGGGAGGAACCCGCGGGCCTGCTCCGGCGACGGGACGTCCACCGCCTCGCAGGCGTGGGTGAGGGAGAACCCGTCCAGGTTGATCATGAACGGCGTGGACACGTCCGGGCGCTCCGCTATCCTGTAGCTCATGAGGGCCAGGTCCAGGGCCTCCTGCGCGTCCTGGGCGTACGCCTGTATCCACCCGCAGTCCAGCTGGGAGATCGAGTCGCGCTGGTCCCCGTATATGTTCCACGGGAGCGCGACCGAGCGGTTCGCGTTCATCATGACTATGGGGAACCTGCCCCCGGCGGCGTACGGGAGGCACTCCGCCATGTAGAGGAGGCCCTGGGACGACGTGGCCGTGAACGCCCTGGCCCCGGCCGCGGACGCGCCTATGGCGCAGGACATCGCCGAGTGCTCCGACTCCGCGTATATGAACTCCGCGTTGAGGCTCCCGTCCGCCACCATCTCCGACAGGCGCTCTACGACGGTGGTCTGCGGCGTTATGGGGTATGCGCAGACCACCTTGGGGGCGGCCAGCCTCACCCCCAGGGCGAGCGCCTCGTTGCCGGAGACGAACGCGCGCGTCACCTCTCCGCCTCCATGGATATGGCCCCGCGCCCGCAGACCCTCGCGCATATGCCGCAGCCCTTGCAGAAATCGTAATCTGTCTCCACTGCCCCGCCGGCCGCCGAGAGCGCGCCGTCGGGGCAGTGGAGGGCGCACGCGCCGCATCCGACGCACAGGCCCGGATCGATGGACGGCCTGCGGATGCGCCATCCGGCGTTGCCGGATACCAGGAAGCCCGCCTCGAAGGACGGGCGCTCGGGGTAGTCGGCCGCCTCTGCGAGCCTGGGGGCGGGGCGGATCCGAGGGCTCAGAGGGAATCCCCCGCCGCGTCGTAGGCGGCCCCGGCCGCCTCCTTGTTCCTCTCCCAGTGCCTCTCCGCCATGACGCGCTCTATGCCCTCGCAGACGTCGTCCAGGGACACTCCCCCCCAGACCCTCGCCAGGGCGCCCAGCATCGCCGTGTTGACGATCGGCGACCCGAATATCCCCTCCCCTATCCCCCGCGCATCGATGGCGATCGCGCCCTCTACGGCCTCGCGCGAGCTGACGATCGGGGCGCCTGCCGCAGATCCGCCCGGGAACAGGGTCTCGTCGAGATACACCGCGTAGTCCCCGCGGGAGACCTCGCAGCGGTTAGACACGGGCTTCTCGGACAGCTTGGTGAAAGCCCTGACGGGCGCGCCGCGGCGCTCCGGGCCGAACGACGGGAACGCGAGGGCGTATCCGCCGCCCTCCCTCATCGAATACGCCGCCCCGAGCACCTTCGCCGCGGTGAACGCGCCCTGTCCTCCTCTGCCGATCCAAACAACGTCCATGCGACGCCCTCCAGGCATTATCTATTTTTCCTCTATGAATAATCAACTATATCCGCATTGCCATCCGGGGGATCAGCCGAGGGCTTTGCTCTCGATGATGCGCGCGAGCACGTCCTCGATCGCCCCCCTGGACTCGATGGAGTCTATCCCGTGCTCGTCCAGGAGGCCCGCCGCGCCCGCCCCGATCCTGGCGGCCACGACGGCGCGGCAGTCCGCGAGCGCGCCCAGGAGGGCGGAGACCTCGCCCCCGCTCCTCCCTTCGTGGTCGCCCCCGGCGCAGAACGGCGGGACCCGCCTCCTCTCAACGTACGCGAACCCGCCGTCCCCGACGTCGAATATCAGGAAGGAGTCGGCGCGCCCGAAGTGCTGGTTCACCGCTTTCCCGTCCGTGCTCGCCACCGCGACCCTCGCCTTCATCTCGTCCACCTCACGCGCTCGCGCTTATCGTCGCCGTGAATATCTTCTCTATCAGCGACAGGGCGCCCCTGTACCCCACGTAGCCCCTCGACAGGACCACCTCGTAGGACGCCGGGAAGCTCACCTCGACTATCCCCGCCCTTATCTCCTTGGCCACGTCCCTCTCCCAGGTCGTGCCGAAGATTATGGCGGGGCGCCTCGGGCTGTTCCTTATCTCCTCCTCGATCACGAAGCCGTCCTCTATGAACTGCACCTCGGGGATGTCGGGGGATATCCCGCGGAACAGCCCGCGTATGCCCTCCCTGTGCTCCTCGGGAGGGTCCTCCGTGGCTATTATCTTGACGGGTATCAGGCCCAGCTGGTTGGAGGCGAAGTTGGTTATCGCGGCGGCGTACGCGCTGTCTGACACGACGGCGAGCTTGGACGGGACCCCGAAGAAGTACTCGGCGTAGAACTCCGAGAACTCCTCCAGGTACCTGTAGTAGTCCCTCTCCTCCTCCCGTATGAACGCCTCCGCCCGCTCGGGGTCCGTCTTGGCGTATGCGGCGACCTTCCTGAGGAACCCGCCGGTCTCGATGGACCCTATGGGGATCATCGGGACGTGGAGGTACGGCTGCCCGTACTTTTCCCTCAGGTGCTCCGCTATGGAGAGGCCCAGCCAGCTGTGCAGCACGAGGTTGAACCCCGCCCGGGGGATGGTCTTCCATTCCTCCACGCCCCCGGAGCCGTGCCCGAACAGTATGTTCACCCTCAGGCCTATGCCCTCGAGGATCCTCTTGATCTCCTGGAGGTCGCCCCTCCAGAACGTGTTCTGGTACGGGAGCTCGGTCCACACGTTCACCAGCCCCTCGTCCCTCGGGCCGGCGTAGTCGCCGACGTGCTGGTCCACGATCGCCTTGGCGATCGCCTCGTGCCCGATGAAGTTGTTGCCTTTGAACCCGCCGGTCTCCGCGTAGACCACGGGCGCGCCCCTGGCCTGGAACTCCCCGACAACGGACTCCACGTCGTCGCCCACGATGTCGGATATGCACCCTGTGGTCACTACGAACAGGTCCGCCTTCATGACCTTTAGGGAAGCCTGTATAAGCTCCCTCAGGCGCTCGTTGCCCCCGAACACCACCTCCTTCTCGGTGGAGTTCACGCTGGGCAGGCTGGCGCCTCCCCCGTACCCCGAGCCCTGGAACCCGTTGTAGAACACCAGGCCGGCGTACTGCTTGTCAGCGCATCCGGGGCCGCAGTCCGCTATGGGTATCGTCCCGGGGATGGCGACCGCGCTGTGCATGGCCCCGACCGCGCACCCGTACCTCACCCTGCATATGGATTCCGACTTCATCGACTCCTGCTTGGTCACGGGATCAGTCCTCCCATATCAGGCCGGGGTTCTTCGCGAGGACCCCGGGATCGGTCTGCGACGCCCACCAGTCCGTGTACTGGTGGGTGACGTGCCTCGACAGGTCCTTGCAGAACTTGCCGCGCTCCAGGATCTCCAGGATCAGGTTGCCCAGGTTTACGGGGCCGTCGTACCCTATGGCCAGGTGCTCGTCGCCCAGCGGCGCCGCCGGGATCCCCAGGCGGGACGCAAGCGGGGCGAGGCCGTTGTGCCTTATCAGTATGAAGTCCGGGTTGTGGTTCTGGAGGGATATCAGGAACTGGAACGGCTGCCTTATGCTGACCACGAAGTCGCCCACGTCCCCGTAGTTGTCGACCAGGTGCGCCAGCGTGTCCTGCCTGGGGTCCCCGCTGTCGTAGACGGGGTCGTGGTGGAACACGATCGACCCGTTCACGGCGATCCCCAGCTCCCTCAGCACCTCTATGAGCCCGTGCGCGTACGCGGACCCGGTGGCTATCAGGCCCTGGAGCCCGCTCAGCCTCTCCCTCAGCCTCTCCAGCTCGGGCCCGATCCTGGCGTGCTCCCTGGCTATGAACTCCTCCGCCAGCTCCTCGCGGTGCGTCACGCGGGCCAGCTCCCTCAGCCACTCGTCGGTGCCCCTTATGCCGTAGGGCTGCGGGGCCCTGACCTGCGGGACCCCGAAGTGCTGCTCCAGCCCCTCGGACAGGTACGTGCCGAGGGTGTTGCAGAACGCGACGGTGGCGGCCGCCTCGGACATCTGCGCCAGCTCGTCCACCGTGGCCATGTCCACCACGTAGTTCACCCTGAGGTTCAGGTTCTTCAGCATCGGCGCGAACACGTCCGACCCCCAGAGGTTGATCACGTTGACCAGGTCCTCCTGCCTCTTCTCCGGGTTCTTCTTGACTATGTGCTTCAGTATGCCGTGCTGGCTCTGGTCGAACCCGGTGCTCCAGTGCTTGCTCCTGAAGCCCTCGCACGATAGCGGCACGACGGGTATGCCCAGCTTGCCCGAGTACTCCTCCGCTACGCTGTCCACGTCGTCCCCTATGATGCCCGTGGCGCAGGACGTGCCCACGAATATGGCCTTGGGGCGGTAGTGCTCCCAAACGTCCTCTATGGTCAGCCTCAGCTTCTCCAGGCCTCCGAACACCATGTCGCTCTCCGTGAGGTTGGTGGAGGCTATCTTTATGTTCTCCACCTTGTGCCCCCTGGACTCCAGGCCTATCCTGAAGATCATGTTGTATATGATCTGGGACGCGCTGCACCCGATGGGCGCGTGCTGTATGAGCACCGCCTCCCTCACGTTGCCCGCCTGGCACTCCACCATCTGCTCGCTGCACACCGACGGCTGCGTGAAGGGGCCCTTCCTCTCCTTGAGCGGGCACCCCCTCCCGTCGCCGCACCTCTTCTTGGAGTACCCGGAGAGCTCCGAGAGCTCGCTGGCGGTCCCGTCCCAGTAGACGATCGTCCCGAGGCGCTGCTCGCGGCTCTCCGCCGCGCTGTTGTCTAGGTTTATCCTGGCCATGGGGCGCCTCACACCCCTATGGCGTTGCCCGACCCTGCGCGCCGCTCGATCTCCAGGAGGCGCCTGCCCCATTCGCCCGCCCACTCCCTCAGCTCCGTCACGTCCATGGGGGACGGGACCGCGGACTCCTCGTGCGCGGCTATCTTCTTCGCCAGGCTCCTGTAGACGTCGGCCTGGGCCGAGTCCGGGGCCGCCTCGATGACCGTCTTGCCCTGGAGCTCGCTCTGCGTCACGGTGACCGACCTCGGGACGTACTCCACCACCCTGGTCTTCGTCCTGGCGACGAAGTCGTCCACCACGCGCCTGGAGTAGTCCTGGTTTATCGAGTTGGCTATCACCCCGCCCAGCAGGGCCCCGCCGGACTTGGAGTAGCCGCTTATCCCCTTGAAGAGGTTGTTGGACGCGTATATCGACATGAAGTCGGAGGACGACACCGTGAACACGTGCTGCGCTATCCCCTCCCTGACCGGGACCGCGAACCCGCCGCACACGACGTCCCCCAGGACGTCGTAGAGGATTATGTCCAAGTCGAGCTCCTCGAAGACCCTCTGCTGCCTGAACAGCTGGACGGCGGTTATTATCCCCCTGCCCGCGCAGCCCACGCCGGGGGCGGGCCCGCCCGCCTCCACGCAGTAGACTCCCGCGAAGCCCTCGTGCACCACCTCGTGTGCGTCGACCTTGGTCTTCTCCCTGAGCGTGTCCAGGACCGTCGGGATGTACGTCCCGCCGCGCAGCGTGTTGGTCGAGTCGCTCTTGGGGTCGCATCCGAACTGCATCACCCTGTACCCCGCCTCGCCGAGCGCGGCGGACAGGTTGGACGTGGTCGTGGATTTCCCGATCCCGCCCTTGCCGTATATCGCTATCTGCTTGATTTTCTTGCCCATGTGTCATCACCTTGGAGGCGCGAGAGCGCGCCGAACGGGTTTGAGGCGCGGGCCCGCCCTCCGGGGGCCCGCGTAAAATAGATTGGGGCGGGGGGGGGGGGAGCCCCGCCCGCGTCAGACGTCCATCACGTTCTCCTTCTCGAGCTCGGACAGTATCCTCTTCCTGAGCTCCACGAACTCCATCGAGGAGCGGTCCCTGGGCCTCTCCCACGGGATCTCCACGATCTCCTTGATCCTCATCGGGCGCTTGGTCTGCACCACCACCCTGTCCGACAGGAAGATCGCCTCGTCCACGGAGTGGGTGATGAAGATGATCGTCTGGTCGGTGGACGCCAGGATGTCCGTCAGCTGGTTCTGCATGATGTTGCGGGTCTGGGCGTCCAGCGCCCCGAAGGGCTCGTCCATCAGTATGACGTCCGGCCCCACCACCAGCGCCCTCGCTATGGCGACCCTCTGCTTCATGCCCCCGGACAGCTCGGAGACCCTCGAGTCCGCGAACTTCTCCAGGCCCACCAGCCTGAGGTAGCGCTCCGCCCTCTCGCGGCGGTCCGCCCTGGGGACCCCCGCCACCTCCAGGCCGAACTCGACGTTCTTCCTCACCGACCTCCACGGGAACAGGGCGAAGTCCTGGAAGACCATGCCGCGGTCCGCGCCGGGCTCGGCGCACAGCCTGCCGTCTATGTACACCGCCCCGCTGGACGGCGGGATCAGGCCCGCGATGAGCTTGAGCAGGGTGGTCTTGCCGCACCCTGACGGGCCGACGAAGGAGATCAGCTCCCCCCTCCTTATCTCCAGGGAGAAGCCCTCGATCACCTCGGTCTCGCGGTCCTCGCGGCGGTACGTCTTGCCCAGGCCGTCTATGACGATCTGCACGCCCCGCTCCTCTCCGAAGCGGGGGGCCTTTGCGACTGGAGCCGCCCTCTTCATGAGGCGTCGACCCCCATCCTCTTGGACAGCGACCTGTGCAGGTAGTCCGCCGCGCCCACCGTGGCTATCCCCAGCACGCCGACCAGGAATATGCCCGAGAACACCCCCGGCCAGTATCCCGCCGACGCCTGGTTGCTTATGTAGAACCCTATGCCGCCCACCGGGGAGGCGTAGAGCTCGGCGGACACTATGCACATCCACCCGATCCCCAGGCCGACCTTCACCCCGTTCATCAGGTACGGGATGGACGCGGGGACGACCACCTTGCAGAAGATCTGCAGGGGGGACGCCCCCAGCGTCTTGGCCGCGTCCGTCCAGTTCGGCTCTATCTTGCGCACGCCGAAGATGACGCTGGTCATCAGGGGGAAGAATATCCCCACGAAGACCACCATCATCGGGCCTATCTGATACCCGAACAGTATGACGAACACCGGCGCCCACGCCACCGGGGCTATGGGCCTCAGGACCTCGAACGCGGGGGATGCGAACTCCCTCAGCAGGTTGAAGTACCCGAGCGCCAGGCCCAGCGGGAACGCCACGGCGAACGCCAGCAGGAACCCCTTGATGAACGTGGAGAAGCTGGACCCGATGTAGGTCCACGCGCTCCTCCCTGTCATGGAGTCCCCGTTCGCGAACAGGTCCGCCAGGGCGTCCCACACCTCGGGGGGCGAGGGCAGCATCTGCCTATCGATCGCGACGGACAGGAACCACCAGACCAGCACCAGGCCGGCGAGCGAGACTGTCGTCACGCACGCCGACCTGGCCAGCCTGTGGGCCCTGTTGCCCGGGTCGTACCTCCCGCCGATCGCCTTGCAGCCCATCCCCGATCACACCTTTGCCTGCGCCTCTGCGGCGACGGGGGCGGCTACGCGAGCCGCCCCGGGGGCCGACAGCTTGTTGTTCACGTTGTCCACTATGAGGGACGGCTGCCCCGTGACCCCGAAGTCGGCCTCGTTCGCCTTCAGCCCGGATATGACCGCCGCGCCGATCGAGACATCGATGCGCTTGAAGGTTATCCCGACCTGGGAATAGAGGCTCTGCGACTGCCCGGGGAGCAGGGCGTTGGCTATGTGGACGGGCAGCTGGTGTATGTCGCCCGCTATGAGCACGAACCTGACCTCGGACCAGCTGTCGTAGGGCGGCTTGGAATCGATCCCGTTCGCCAGCACCCTCTTCAGCACGGAGTCGTCCACCAGCGCGTCCGCGTACTGGGCGTAGCTGGAGAATCCCAGGTCGCCCAGGGTGTTGCGGAGGTCCCCGGTCTTGGAGAGGTCCTCGGTCTGCAGCGCGATGTCCGACTTGATCTTGCTGAGCGGGTCCGACGCGCTGTACCCTATGTCGCCCCAGGCGTACTCCACGTCCTCTATGGCCGCTATCAGGTCCTCCGTAGTGAAGTTCGGGCCCGCGATGCCCCTGCCTATCTCCAGGAGCCTGAGGTAGTCGGGGTCGCTCGGGTTCGACTTGCCCTTCTCCTTCGCGGCGTTGAGCCACTCGGTCGCCTGGACTATCGCCCACACGACCCTCTCGGACACGCCGGGGTTGTCCTGCAGGAACGACTGGTTGGCTATGGTCAGGCAGCACGTCTGGTGCGGGAACAGCTCGTTGGTCCTGACCAGGACGTCGTAGGAGCCCGCGTCCAGCTTGGCCAGCTGGGGCTGCCAGGTCAGGCCGATGTCCAGCTTGTACCCCTCTATGGCGGACGCCGCGCCGCCGGTGACCACGTAGCCGACCTCGCCGTCCCTCAGCGCCTCGCCCTCGCGCCACGCCACGAGCTTGTAGGACTTCGTGGGGCCGTCGACCCTGCTCTGATCCTTCAGATAGATCTCCACTATGGTCTTGAGCTGGATGTGCTGTATCGAGACCACCCCGGGCGACCCTATCACCAGCCTGTTCCACCCCTCCGCGCGGTATTTGACCTCGCCGTTGCCGTCGACGGCGACCGCGCCGCTCTGATCGGTGACGAACAGCTTGCTCGCGTCGATCGATCCGGGCTTGTAGTAGAACCCTGACCCGACGCCCTCGAGGCCGGTCACGATGTTGATCTCCTCCGTCCTCTTCTCGGACTTGTTGAGCAGGAGGAACGCCCCCGCCCCGGCCGCGACGAGAACGACTACGGCCGCGATTGCGATTATCTTCTTGTTGGACATTATCCGCATCCTCATCCGATGAGAGTGCGGGACCCCTATTTATAACCTTTTTACTATGAAATTATTTCATTACTTTTTTATGGATTATATGAATAATTTCAAAAAAAATTAATTCAATTTAATGCAATAATAGCAATATATGAATATTTTTTAATTCGATTTTCCGCACTTGAAAGTTAATTCATACTTAATAAATATGAAAAATCCGGAGGGTGCGCAAGCCTTAGAAACCTATTTCATACTTTACCTATGGGATTAAGTTAAAATACCCTCCCGCACATGGGTCGCCCGCGCTCGGGCGGAGCCCCGGCGGAGACAGTGACGATCATGCAGAGGATAGAGACGAAGCTCATACACGGGGGCGCGGACGGGGACGAGAGGACGGGGGCGGTCAACGTCCCCGTGTACCTGACCTCCACATACAGGCAGTCGGGCCTGGGGGAGAACAGCGGGTACGAGTACTCGAGGACGGGCAACCCCACCAGGGAGGCCGCGGAGAAGCTCATAGCCGAGCTGGAGGGCGGGGCCGCCGGCTTCGGCTTCGCCTCGGGGATGGCCGCCATAGACGCGGTCCTCAGGCTCTACGGCGCGGGGGATAAGATACTCATCGCGGGCAACGTCTACGGCGGGACGTTCAGGATACTGGACAAGGTGTTCTCCAGGTTCGGGATGAGATACGGCGTCGTGGACTCCTCCGACCCCGCGTCCGTCGGCAGGGCGATCTCCCCCGACGTGAAGGCGGTCATCCTGGAGAGCCCGGCCAACCCCCTCATGACCGTCGCGGACATAAGGGCCATATCCGAGGAGGCACGGGCCAGGGGCGCGCAGACGATAGTCGACAACACCTTCATGACCCCGTACCTGCAGAGGCCCCTCGAGCTGGGGGCGGACATCGTCGTCCACAGCGCTACCAAGTACCTGGGTGGCCACAGCGACATAGTCGCGGGGCTGGCGGTGGCCGGCGACGAGGAGACCGCGGAAAAGCTTCGCTTCATACAGAACGCGACGGGCGGGATACTCCAGCCCTTCGACTCCTTCCTCCTGGCCAGGGGGATCAAGACCCTCGGCGTGAGGATGGACCGCCACTCGGAGAACGCCCTGCGCGTCGCCGGGTTCCTCTCCGGCCACCCCGCGGCGGCCTCCGTCCGCTACCCCGGGCTGGAGGGCGACCCGGGGTACGAGCTCAACCGGAGGCAGGCCTCCGGCGCCGGCGGCATGCTCTCGTTCGAGCTCGGGGAGGGGTGGGACCTGAGGAGGTTCCTGTCGTCCACCCGGCTCATAGCCCTGGCCGAGAGCCTGGGCGGGGTGGAGTCCCTGATGTGCTACCCGGCCGGAATGACCCACGCGTCCATACCCCCCGGCGTGCGGAGGGAGATGGGCATATCGGACAGGCTCGTCCGCCTGTCCGTCGGGATAGAGCACGCCGACGACATAATAGGCGACCTAGAGGCGGCCTTCGCCGCGTCCGGGGCGTGACCGGCTTGCTGTACGGATCGATGCGGGAGCTTGTGGGGAACACGCCCGTCGTGAGGCTCGGGGGCATAGGCGCCAAGGAGGGCGTGAGGATATACGCCAAGCTGGAGCTGTGGAACCCGTCCGGGAGCGTGAAGGACAGGGTCGGGGAGTACATGATCAGGGCGGCCGAGCGCGACGGGACCCTGGGGCCGGGGTCCACGATCGTGGAGGCCACCGCGGGCAACACGGGCATGGGGATCGCGTTCGCCGCCCTGTCCCGCGGCTACAGGACGGTGTTCACAGTCCCCACCAAGTTCTCCAGGGAGAAGCTGGCGCTCATGGCCGCGCTGGGGGCGGAGATCGTCAGCACGCCGTACGAGCTGGGGATGCTGGGGGCCGAGGAGAGGGCTGAGGAGCTGCTGGCGGAGATCCCGGGCTCCGTGAGCCTGAGGCAGTTCCGCAACCCCAGCAACCCCCTGGCGCACTACGAGACGACCGGGCCCGAGATATACTCCGACCTGGGCGGGAGGATCACCCACTTCGTGGCGGGGGCCGGGAGCGGGGGCACGTTCACGGGGGTCGTGAGGCATCTGAAGGAGAGGGACCCCGGGATACGGGGCGTCCTGGCGGACCCGGTCGGGTCCATAATCGGCGGCGGCGAGAAGGGGCCGTACCAGATCGAGGGCATAGGCAACGACTTCATAGCGGACACCATGGACATGTCCCTGGTGGACGAGGTCATAAAGGTGGGCGACGCGGAGGCCGCGGAGTGGTCCAGGATCCTGGCGAGGAGGGAGGGGATCTTCGCGGGGACCTCGTCCGGGGCGGCGCTGTGCGCGTGCATGAAGCTGGCGGAGACGCTGGATTCGGGGGACATAGTGACCCTGTTCCCGGACAGGGGGGACAGGTACTTCAGCAAGGGGCTCTACGGCCCCTGACCCGGGGGGGCGGCGCCCCCCGCCGCGGGCGGGAGCCGGGGCGATAAACAACCCATATATAGTCCTGCGTGATTGTAGCCGGGGATACAGGAGCTACAAACATGCAACCGGGTCAGATGGCGTATGACAGGGGGATAACCGTTTTCTCCCCTGACGGAAGGCTGTTCCAGGTGGAATATGCGCGCGAAGCGGTGAAGAAGGGAAACACCACGATCGGTCTGAAGTACAAGGACGGGGTCATACTGGTCGTGGACAAGAGGGTGCCCAGCAAGCTGATGGAGCCTGAATCCATAGAGAAGATCTACGACGTCGACGAGCACATCGGATGCGCCACGTCCGGCCTCGTGGCGGACGCGAGGATCCTCATCGAGGAATCGAGGAAGGTCGCGCAGATCCACAGGATAACTTATGGGGAGAGCATGCCCGTCGAGCTGCTGGTCAAGAGGATATGCGACTACAAGCAGAACTACACCCAGTACGGCGGCGTCAGGCCCTTCGGCATGGCCCTCCTGGTCGCCGGCGTGGACGACCTGGGCGTGCACCTGTTCGAGACCGACCCGTCCGGGGCGCTCGTGGCCTACAAGGCGACCAGCATCGGCTCCGGGAGGCAGGTCGTGATGGACACCTTCGAGAAGGAGTTCAAGGACAAGATGACCTTCGAGGCGGCCGCCCGCCTGGGCCTGAAGGCCCTCGGGGCGGCGATAGAGGAGACGCTCTCCACCGACTCGGTCGAGATCGGGCTGGCGGAGCGCGGCAAGAAGTTCAGGAGGCTCTCCGACGCGGAGGTCTCCAAGCTCATCGGCAAGCTCCAGTGAGAGGACATGGTCGACCTCGAGAAAGCCATAATCGCCAGGCTGGAGAGCCACGGCGAGACGTTCGAGATCCTCCTGGATCCCGCCGTCACCGACCTCGTGAAGCAAGGGAAGAAGGTCGATCCCGCGGAGTACATGGCCGTCGAGGAGATATTCAAGAACGCCGGCAAGGGCACGCGCCCCGCCGAGGAGAAGCTGAGGGAGGCCTTCGGCACCGGGGACGTGCGCGAGATCGCCCTGGCCATACTCGAGAGGGGCGAGGTCCAGATGACCGCCGAGCAGCGCAGGGAGATGCTCGAGGCCAAGCGCAACCGGGTGATCGCGTACATATCCGCCAACGCGATCAACCCCCAGACCAAGCTGCCGCACCCTGCGGTCAGGATCGGGCTCGCCCTGGACGAGGCGAAGTTCCACGCGGACCCGTTCAAGCCGTTCGAGAAGGAGGTGGAGGAGGCGATGAAGCTCCTCAGGCCCCTGATCCCGATCAAGTTCGAGAAGAGCACCGTCGCGGTCAAGCTGAAAGGCGAGGACTACGGCCGCTGCTTCGAGGACATATCCGGGAAGGGGACGGTGACCAGGGAGGAGTGGACCCAGGACGGGTCGTGGATAGGGGTCGTGGAGATCCCGGCGGGGCTCGTGCCGGAGCTGACCGAGAAGCTCAGGAACAAGACCAAGGGCGGGGCCTCGGTCAAGCTAGTGAAGTGACATTCGTGAGAAGTGATAATATGGAGAGAAGAAGCGCCAGGCCGGCGCGCGAGATAGTGGTGCCCGGGGACCTCCTGGATGACGGGGGGATGCGCTCGGGCAATTGCACATACGCGCGCGACGGCAGGATATACGCCGGAGTCATGGGGATAAAGAACGTCTACCAGGACACCGTGAGCGTCATACCGCTGAGGGGCAGGTACATGCCCGTCACGGGGGACATGGTCATAGGGATCGTGGAGGACCTGGGGTCCTCCAACTGGATGGTGGACATCGCCGCGCCCTACCCGGCCCCGCTGCACGTCAACGAGGTGCCGTGGAAGGTCGAGTTCGGGGACACGTCCAGGTATCTGAACCTGGGCAACGTCGTGCTCCTGAAGATCCTCATGGTCGACGAGAGCAGGAAGATACAGGTCACCATGAAGGACGCGGGGCTCCGCAAGATAGAGGGCGGGCGCCTGGTGGAGATACAGCACACCAAAGTCCCCAGGGTGATCGGGAAGAGCGGGTCCATGATCCAGATGATCAAGAACATGACGGACTGCCGCGTCTTCGTCGGCCAGAACGGGAGGATATGGGTGGACGGCGACGAGGACAACATCGCCGCGGCCACCGCCGCGATAGGGCTCATCGACAGGGAGGCCCAGTCCGAAAACCTCACCGAGAAAGTCAAACGCCTTATAGAGGAGAAGCTCCCGCCGCGGGATGGCGGCGCCAGCGATGAAGAGGGATTACAATGAGCGGGCACACTGACATGGTGCTGGTGGACGACGCCGGCATGAGGATAGACGGAAGGAGGGCGGACGAGCACAGGCGCGTCCACATAGAGGCCGGGGTCCTGAACAACGCGGACGGGTCCGCATACGTCGAGATAGGGAAGAACAAGGTCCTGGCGGCCGTGTACGGCCCGAGGGAGTGCCACCCCAGGCACCTGCAGGACTCCAACAAGGCGATAATACAGTGCAAGTACAACATGGAGGCGTTCTCCGTCAGCGACAGGAAGAGGCCGGGCCCCGACAGGAGGTCCATAGAGATCTCCAAGATCATCGCCGAGGCCCTCGAGAGGGTCGTGCTCACCGAGCTGTACCCCCGCGCGTCCATCGACGTGTACATAGAGATCCTCCAGGCCAACGCCGGGACCAGGTGCGCCGGGCTCACGGCCGCGTCGGTCGCGCTGGCGGACGCGGGGATACCCATGAGGGACATCGTGCCCGCCATAGCCGCGGGCAAGGCGGACGGCCACGTCCTCCTCGATCTGAACAAGGAGGAGGACAACTACGGCCAGGCGGACGTGCCCCTCGCGATAATGCCGTCCACGGACGAGATAGTGCTCCTGCAGATGGACGGGAACATGACCCGCGAGGAGTTCGACCATGCCGTGGACATGGCGTTCGGCGCCTGCCACGAGGTCTACGAGCTCCAGAAGGAGGCGCTCAAGAAGAGGTACTCTCCCGGGAAGGGGGGTGATTCGGATGAGTAACCCTATAGTAGCCGAGATAAAGAGGGACCACATCCTCAAGCTGATAAGGGACGGGAAGAGGGAGGACGGCCGCTCGCTGGACGAGGTCAGGGCCATCTCCATAGACACAGGGTGCATCGAGAGCGCCGACGGGTCCGCCAGGGTGAAGCTCGGGAAGACCGAGGTCATAGCGGGCGTCAAGATCGTCCCGGGCACGCCCTTCCCGGACACCCCGGAGAGCGGCGTCCTGACCACGGGCGCGGAGCTCATACCCATGGCCCACGCCACATTCGAGTCCGGCCCCCCCGGGGAGGACGCGATAGAGCTGGCCCGCGTCGTGGACAGGGGCATACGCGAATCGGGGATGGTCGACGTAAAGAAGCTCTGCATAAGGCCGGGCGAAGAGGTCTGGATGTGCTTCATAGACATCTACGCCCTCGACCACGACGGCAACCTCTTCGACGCGTCCAGCCTCGCGGCGGTCGCGGCGCTCAAGACGGCGGTCATACCCATGAAACAGTACGGGAAGGGGGACGAGGACGTGCCTCTGCCCGTCACGTGCGTCCCGGTGTCCGTGACGTCCGCCAAAATAGGAAATGATTTAATACTTGACCCAAATTTCGACGAAGAAGTCATATCTTCGGCCCGCCTGACCGTCACGACTGACGACAACGGCAACTTCAGAGCCATGCAGAAAGGCGGGAGGGGATCCATAACCCGCGCGGAGCTGAGCCTCTGCCTCGACCGGGCGGTTGAGAAGGGCAAGGAGATCAGGAGAATCATCGGGTGATACATATGGCAAAAAGAACCACCAAAGCAGGGACGTCCGGCAGATTCGGCGCGAGGTACGGAGTCGTCGTGAGGAACAGGGTCAGGAACATAGAGGCGCACCAGAAGGCGAAGCACGAGTGCCCCTCGTGCCACCACGTGTCCGTCAAGAGGGTCAGCTCCGGCATCTGGGGATGCGCGCACTGCGGCACCAAGTTCGCCGCGGAGGCGTACAGCCCCAAGACGAAGGGGGAGCTGTCCCAGGTCGCCGAGTGAGGACACATGTACAGATGCGCCAAATGCAACGAGCCGATCCGCAACGTCAACGCCCTGGGGCTCCAGTGCGAGAAGTGCGGGTCCAAGATCTTCTTCAAAGAGCGGCCGAACGTGAAGAAGATCCTGAAATCCGACTGATGCACAGAGCCGTGCTGACCATATCGGGCCCGTCCGCGGCGGACGCGGCCGCGGCGCTCGGCCCGGAGGCGGGGCGGGACCTCCCGCGCACCTCGTCCTCCGTCCGCATGGACGGGGGCGACTGCGTCGTGGAGACGCTCGCGGCGGACTCGTCCGCCCTCCGGGCGGCGGTCAACTCGTGCCTGGAGTGCGTCAGGATAGTCGAAGACATAGGCAGGATAACTAGGTGATTAACATGAACGGAATCAGCCCCCAGCTACAGAACCAGATAGCCCAGTACCAGCAGACGCAGCAGCAGCTGCAGGCCGCATCCACCCAGAGGGTGCAGATGGAGGCCCAGAGGAGGGAGATGGAGAGGACCGTCGAGGAGCTTTCCAAATCGACGGGCGACGTCTACCGCAGCGCAGGCGCCATACTCGTGAAGGTAGGGGACAAGGACGCGCTCAAGGCGGAGCTCGAGGAGTCCGCGGAGACCGTCGGGATCAGGATCAAAGGGCTCGAGAAGCAGGAGAAGAGCCTGCGCGAGAGATACGAGGCCCTCCACGAGGCCATCAACAAGGCCATGGGGACTCCCGAATAATCTTTTATTGTCAGTCGCTCTCCCCCCGTCGTGGAAACATGACCGGGACGGACACGCGGGACAGGGGCGCACACGCGCTGGAGCTAGAGGACGTCCGCAAGGCGTACGGGGACAGGGAGGCGGTCAAGGGGGTGGGCTTCCATGTCCGGCAGGGGGAGATCTTCGGCCTCATCGGCCCCAACGGGGCCGGGAAGACGACGACCCTCCGCATGATATCCACCCTGTTGCGCATAACCTCCGGGAGGATCTCCGTCTACGGCAGGGACGTCGGGAGCGAGCCCGACGAGGTCCGCAAGATAATCAGCTACCTGCCCGAGGACGCGGGCGCGTACAAGAACATGACCGGGCGCGGGTACCTCGCGTTCATAGCCGGATTCTTCGCAGACGGGAGGGCCCGGGACGAGATGATCGCCAGAGGGGTGGAGATCGCAGGCCTAGGCGACAGGATAGACTCCAAGGTCGACACCTACAGCAAGGGAATGGCCAGGCGCCTCCTGATCGCCAGGGCCATCATGCCGTCCCCCAGGGTCGCCATAATGGACGAGGTCACGTCCGGGCTCGACGTAGTCAACGCGTTCGAGATAAGGGACATAATCCGGCGCATCGCCGGCGAGGGGATCACCGTGCTCGTGTCGTCCCACAACATGTTCGAGGTAGATCTCCTCTGCGACAGGGTCGCGATGATCAACGACGGCCGCATCGTGCTGTCCGGGACCCCTAGGGAGCTTAAGGAGAGGTTCGGCGCAGAGAGCCTCGAAGAGGTCTTCGTCAGGGCGGTGAAGGGATGAGCCACCTGTTCAACATCGTGAAGAAGGAGATGAGGGAGCTCGTAACCGTCGGGTCGATGGCGTCCGTGCTCATCATGGTCATAGTCTTCTCCAGCATAGGCACTTTCGCGGGGGAGCAGACCAAGGGCCTGTCGGAGCCCTCGAAGATAGGGTTCGTCAACGGGGATCCCGGCGGGGAATGGTCCGAGCGCACCGCGCGCATCCTGGAAGACATATACTCCGGCGAGTACGGCATGTCCGCCGAGGAGGCCCGCAAAGATTGGATAGTCGCGCTGGACGCGCCGTATGGCGACACCGGCGGGATCCTGGCGGAGATGAGGGCTAAGGGGCTGGAATCGGCTCTGGGCATAGGGCCGGGGTATTCCGACAAGCTGTCTTCGCGCGAGCAGGCCCCCATATCCGAATACTACGTCTTCGGCGGCGGGGGCGCGCTGGGATCCGCGGGGTCGTCCCTGGCGAGGCTGATGGTCGAGAGCATATCCCGCTCCATATCCAAGGAGGTCGCCTCCGGCGCGTTCGGCGGCGAGGGCTCCGAGTTCGTCGTCTCTCCTATAAAGATAGGCAGCTCCCACACGTACCTCAACGACAGGGTCATCGACGGCGCCACTCCCCTGGACATATCCATGAGCGTCATGAACCAGACGCTCATGATGCCCATGGCCATCATGTTCGTGATGATCATGATCGGGGGCATAGTCATATCGTCCATGGGCAACGAGAAGGAGAACAAGACGCTGGAGACCCTGCTCACCCTGCCCGTGAGGAGGTCGTCCATCGTGAGCGGCAAGATCCTCGCGGCCGCGGTCATGGGGCTGGTGTTCGGCCTGCTCTATATGGTCGGGATGGTCTTCTACATGAACGGACTCACCGGCATGGGCGGGTCCGCCAGCCCCGCCGCCTATGGCCTCTCCCTCGACCTGGCGGACTGGATCCTGCTGGGAGCCACCGTGTTCCTGGCCATATTCTGCGCCCTTGGGCTCTGCATGATCCTGGGCGCGTTCGCGAAGAACTACAAGACGGCGCAGACGCTGACCATGCCCATAAGCGTGCTGGCGGTCGTTCCCGCGCTGGTGAGCATGTTCTTCGACTTCGGGAGCCTGCCCATGGCCGCCCAGGTCCCGCTGTTCCTGCTCCCGTTCACTCACCCCATGACCGCTATGAACAACCTCTATTTCGGCAACGAGGGGTTCGTCCTGGCGGGCGTGGCGTACCTCGCCCTGTTCGCGGCCATATCCATCGCCGCCACTGTGAGGATATACAATTCGGACATACTCCTGACCGGGCTCGGCCAGACCAAGCTGGCCAGGAGCCTCTCTAAATGGAGGCGCGGGTGATGCTCGCGGAGACCGCCGAGAGGCTCGCCCGCGGAGGGAGGAAGATCGTCGTGGTCCACGGGAACGCGGACATGGACGCCATCGGGTCCGCGTACGCCATATCGAAGTGCTTCCCCCCGGCGGACATATACGCGCCGAACGGGGTGGACAGGGTCGCGGCCATCGCCGTGGAGAAGCTGGGGATCGAGATTCTGGAGGAGTGCGACCTCTCGTCCTACGATTCGGTGGTGGTGGTGGACACGTCGTCTCCGGACCAGTTCAGGCCCGCTGCGGTGGAGATACCCGAGGGGAGCGTCGTCATAGACCATCACGCCCCTTCGGGGAAGTGGGACAAGATGCATTTCCTGTGCGACCAGGGCAGGACGTCGTGCTGCGAGATCGTGCTGGACCTCATAGACGAGCGGGGCGCGGAGATCGATAGGGGCGCGGCGTTCGCGCTGCTTGGCGGGATGCTGACGGACAGCGGCCACTTCCAGTATGCGGACCCCGCCCTGCTCAGGTCCTTCTCGAGCCTGATGGAGAGGGCGGGCATACACATGGACGAGGCCGTGGGGCTCACCCGCGCGGCGACGGGGCCCTCGGAGCGCGTGGCGGTGCTCAAGGCCCTGGGCAGGTCCAGGTTCGAGCGCATAGGGGACCTGGTCGTGGCGGCGGCCGCTGGGGGGAGCTTCGAGGCGTCCTCCTGCAAGGCGCTCCTCTCGTCCGGGGCGGACGTGGCGTTCGTCGGATCTCAGAGGGACGAGGAGTTCAGGATCAGCGCGAGGGCCACCCAGGACGCGGTGCGGAGCGGGATCCACCTCGGGGAGCTGCTGGGAGGCCTCGGATCGGAGACCCTCTCGGAGGGCGGGGGGCACGGGGGAGCCGCGGGGATGTCCGGGATAGGCGACGCGGAGGCCGTGCTGCACATGTGCGTCATGCGCACGATGGAGAAGTTCAGGGAGATCCGCGCCGCGAAGGGGCCCGACGCGGAGAGATGAGGCTGGCGCCCATCGATCCCGCGGCATTCAGCGGAGCTTGGTCTGCTCCCCGAATATCCTCTTCATCTCCTCGTAGCTCCCGGGATTGGCGGCGAAGTGCTCCCTGACCGGCGCCAGTATCTTCGACAGCGAATCCGCGACGCCGTTCTTGAGGTCCAGCGGGAACAGGGATCCCGAGAAGTACGCGGACGCCAGATCCTCGTAGCTGTCGAAGGCCACGTCGCCCCCGAACTTCTCCGGCCGGGCTATGTCCATCCTCCCGATGCGGGGGAATATGACGTGCCTGCATAGCATGAGCACGGGGTTCTCGTCCTCCCTGTCTTTTTCAGGGGGGCAGAACGCGCCCTTCATCTTCGCCCTGATCGCGTCGTCCCCGTCGTGTATGTTGATGCTGCCGCTGGGGTCGCTCTTGGACATCTTGAACGCGGCGGGGTCCATCCTGTTCCCTCCCTTGAGCCCGGGCACCAGCGGGGTGTGGACGGCGACGGGCTTCCTCCACTTCAGCTTCTCGGCCGCGTCCCTGGCGAGCATGTGCGCCCTCCTCTGGTCCAGGCCGGCGTAGGCCAGGTCCACGTCGAGGTAGAATATGTCCGCCACCTGGAGCAGGGGGTAGAGGGTCTTCGACGAATCCACCTCCGCCTCGTCTTCCGACCGCCCCAGGATGGTCATGGCGCGCTTCACCCTCTGGAGGGAGGTGACCTTTGCGACCTTTATGACCTTCTCCCAGTACGCGATCCCGTCGAGCAGCTCGCTGGCGTACACGAAGGAGACCCTGTCCCTGGGCACCCCCAGGGCTATGAAGCAGTCCTCCATGTACCTGGCGCACGCCCTTATGTTCTCCAGGTCCCCGCCCAGCTTGTCGTTGATGCAGGCGTGCCAGTCCGCCCAGAACACCGTGACTTCGAACCCCGCGTCGCAGAGGTCCCTTATCTTGGACGTGACCAGCGCCCATCCCAGGTGCACGAGCCCGGAGGGCTCGAACCCGATGTAAGCGCGGGGGCGCTCCTTAGTCCTGAGGAGCTCTTCGAGCTCCTTCTCGTCCACCACCTCCACCGTGTTCCTGGTCACCAGGGCCATCCTCTGTTCGAGATCCATTTGAATCGGGCCTCCATGCCTCCGTTTCATTATAACCCTTGCGAAAAGCGCCTCGGCGCGCGCGGAGCGGCGGCGGTCAGAGGGAGACGGTCTCGGGCTCCGAGCCCTTCGACATCCTGGTTATCCTGCCGTCGGCGTGGGACACCAGGGCGGCGGCGGCCATGTTCAGGAACAGTCCGTTCTCCACCACCCCGGGGATCACGTCTATCCTCGATTCCAGAAAGAACGGGCTGTCTATGGGCGGGAACCTGCAGTCGTAGACGTAGTTCCCCCCGTCCGTGACGAACGGCTCCCCGCCGGCCATCCTGAGCTCTGCGGAGCAACCCTGCCTCTCCAGGGCGTACTTCGTCTTGGAATGCCCGAACGCGACCACTTCCACAGGGAGGGGGCATCTGGACCCCAGCTTCCCGACGAGCTTGGACTCGTCGACTATTATTATCTCCTGCACGGTGGCGGCCGCCACTATCTTCTCCCTCAGGAGCGCACCTCCCAGCCCCTTGATCAGCTGCAGGCTCGGATCCACCTCGTCCGCGCCGTCTATGGTGACGTCCACGCACTCCACGTCGGAGAGCGGGGACACCTTCAAGCCCAGGCTCGACGCGAGCCGCTCCGACGCGAGGGACGTGGCGACGCACGCCAGGTCGGCGCCGCCCGCCGCGAGCTCGGCGATCTTCCTTATGGCGAAGTCCGCCGTGGTCCCGGTACCCAGCCCCACGGTCATGCCGTCCCTCACGTAGTCTTCGACGGCCTTCTCCGCAACGATCTTCTTGAGATTGGGCTTACCTGTCGCGCTCATCGTGGATCGCCCAGACTAACTCGCTTTCAATATAACCATTTAACGCATGATCCGCCGGGAAACGTTAAATCCCCCGCCGCGCTGACTCCCGCATGCGCCTAGCCGCGTTGTATTCCGGCGGAAAGGATTCGACCTTCGCGATGTACCTTGCCGCGCAGATGGGGCACGAGATCTGCGCCATGGTCAACATAGTCCCCGACGGGGACGATTCCTGGATATTCCACACCCCGAACCTCGGCGCAGTGCCGCTCATGGCCGAATCCATGGGCCTCCCGCTCGCGACCGCGAGGAGCGACGGCACGGAGGAGGGGGACATGAGGGCGCTGGCGGAGGCCCTGTCCGGCCTCGGCGTCGACGGAGTCGTCGCCGGCGCGGCGTGGTCCGACTACCAATGGGACCGCATGAACAGGGTGTGCGGGGACCTGGGCCTGAGGCTCATCGCCCCCATGTGGAGGAAGGACCAGGCGACGCTGCTCCGCGAGCTCATAGACGCGGGGGTCGAGGCGATCGTCGTCGGATGCTACGCGGACGGCATGGGCGCGGAGTGGCTGGGCAGGCGCCTGGATCCGGGCGCCGCCGCCGACCTGGGCGCGCTGAGCCGCTCCCGCGGCATAAGCGTCATCGGGGAGGGGGGCGAATACGAGTCCCTCACCCTGGACTCGCCGCTTCACGGCCGCCCCCTGGAGATAGAGTCCTCGGAGATCGAGTGGAACGGGAGGAGCGGGACCCTCAGAGTGACGGGGGCGCGGCTCGGGCCTGGGTGCGCTCGATCGCCTTGACGATGTTGTTTATCTCGCGCTGGGGGTCCTTCCACATGCCCGGGGTCCACACGCGGTGTATGTGCCATCCCCTGGACTCGAGGTATTTCAGGCGGTGGTAGTCCCTCTCGCGGGTGGAGTCCGACATCTCGTAGATGTGGCTGTCGCACTCTATCCCCAGTATGAACCTGTCGTCCTGCTTTATGGCCAGGTCTATCTGGTACCCGCCTATGCCGACGTTCCTCTCCACGGTGTACCCCTTGCGGACGAGCGCGCTGTACACGCGCTCGGCGACCGGCGCCTCCCCCACCACGTGGGTGGACTTCCATTTGTTGTCGCCGAACGACGACAGGATGCTCTCCGCCAGGTCCTTGCGGCCCGAGCTGACGGCGTCCGCGTACTGGAGGTACCTCTTCAGTATCTTCGGGCCGTCGTTCTTGGACGCCTCCACCTGGAGCTCCTCCGGCTCGAAGGAGGACACTATGTGGATCTTCTTCTTCGCGCGGCTTATCGCCACGTTGAGCCTGTTCTCCCCCCCGCGGTTGTTGAGCCAGCCGAACCTCTGCATCAGCCTGCCCTCCCTGTTCTTGGCGTACCCCACCGAGAACATGATCACGTCGCGCTCGTCGCCCTGGACGCTCTCTATGTTCTTTATGAACAGGCCCACGTCCTCTCCGTTGTCGAAGCGGCGCATCTCGTCGTTCACCGCCTTACCGAAGGAGGCGTCCCTGGACGCCTCCTCGTCTATGTAGTCGTTGATGAGGTCCCTCTGGGACACGTTGAACGTTATCACCCCTATGGTCTCGTTCTCCCTCCGGGTGGCGAAGAACTCCTTCAGGAGCTCGACGATCTTCGCGGCCTCCCTCTCGTTGGACTTGTTCTCCCACAGCCCGCCGACCTTGTGCACCTCTATGGGGGGCCTCTCGGGCTGGATCACGTTGGGGGAGACGTACAGCTTGCCGCCGTAGAACGCGTAGTTGGAGAACGCGATCAGCTCCTCGTACTTGGAGCGGTAGTGGAAGTTCAGCAGGATGCTGTCGTACCTGGACCTGGCCAGGTCCAGCAGGCTCTCCTCCTCCAGCACGGCGGATTCCTCGTAGTCCTCGTCCTCGTAGTCCTCGTCGGTGCCGTACTCCAGGCGCCCCGCGCCGAGGCTGGACGGGCGGAGCTGCTTGTGGTCCCCCGCCACCATGACCTTCTTGGCGCGGTAGATGGACGGGATCCCCTTCTCCACGTACATCTGCGACGCCTCGTCGAATATGAGCAGGTCGAAGAGCCCCATTTCCAGAGGCATTATCTCCGAGACCACCTCGGGGGTCAGCAGCCAGATCTTGACCCCTTTGAACAGCTCGTAGCTGTAGCGGTTTATGAACTTGTTCAGGCTCCACTTCCTCTTGTTCTCTATTATCCTGGATATGTCGCCGCGCCTCTTGGACTCGGAGATGTAGCGCAGGTTCTCCTGGAGGATCTCCTCCACCCTGTCGCGGGTGATCCTCTTCTTCTCCTGTATCTTGCGGTCCATGTCCGCCACTATTCCGTCGAAGTCCTGTATGGTCTGGAGCACGGCCTTGTTGGACGCGTCGAACCTCTGGAGGTGGTCGTTCAGTATGAACTTGAATATCAGGTCGTTGCACGGCTCGAACCCGGACCCGCTCTCCTTGGACAGCCTCAGGACGTCGCGCCCGTATATCCTCTCGTTCTCGGTCAGCCTGTCGTAGACGGTGGCCCTGGAGGCGTAGGTCTCGTACAGGTCCATGTCGGCGACCATCTTCGACGGGTCGTCCATGACGGTGCGGATGGTGTGCTCGTTGTAGGACTTGAAGTACTTGTCCAGGAGCGCGGTGGCCTCCCTGGTGACCTTGCCCTTGGAGAACAGCCTGGACACGAAGCCCTTGCTCCTCCAGTCTATCATCTGGGCCTCGATGTTCATCAGGTCCGCCTTCATCTCCCCCACCCCGTACTCCGACAGGTCGGGCTTCATGAGGGGCAGCCACGGCGCCTCGTCCACGCAGGAGCAGTACTCCGTGAAGTTGCTGTTCAGCGCCCTGTCGCCGTACCTGCGGTGGAGCTCCCTCACCTCCCCGTACTTCAGCGACAGGATCTTGGAGGACACCGCCCCCCTGATCTGCCTGTAGGACTCCATCTGCGCCTTGTCCTCTGGATCCAGCCACCGCTCCATGGAGTAGAGCTTGTACGGCTCTATGCCGAACTCGCCGGGGCGGTACACCGTCTCGGCTATGCCCGACAGGACGGCCACGTCCCGGTCTATGCTCTCGGATATGGGGACTATGTCGGACCCGGTCTTCGGCAGGCCCGATTCCAGCATGAGGGCGAGCTGCTGGTAGAACTGCTCCTTGTTCCCCACGTCGTCTATCATCAGGCAGTATTTGGACAGGCTGCCCAGCCTGGAGTAGACCACGTCCAGCGCGGTCTTCTTCTCGGAGACCATCAGGACGGTCTTCCCGCTGTTGACCGCGGACGTTATGAGGCCCGTTATGACCTGGGACTTGCCCGTGCCGGGCGGGCCCTGCACCACCAGCTCGTCCCCCTTGTTCATGGCGGTTATGACGTTCTCCTGCGCGCTGTTGAGCGAGTTGATGTACGATATGTCGACCTCCGACGCCTCCAGCCCCTTCTTCCTGAGGTCGGGCAGGGACAGGGGGTCCGGGGTCTCGGAGTAGAAGTCCCCGCGGTTCAGGTCTTTGAGCAGGTCGGACAGGATGGCGTTTATCTCCATGCCCGCCAGGAGCTGGTCGAAGTCCCTCTGTATGTAGCTGGAGTACGTGGGGTACTTCCCCAGGACGACGTTGTTCACCACGTGCAGGTCCCCCGGCAGGTATTTGGGGAACTCGCCCGCCCTGTAGTCGCGGAACGGCACGGGCAGGCCGCAGGAGCATTTCAGCGGGAAGCCCTGGTCCTCGTAGAACGCGGCTAGGTCCGTTATGAAGCTCTCGGCGGTGTAGTCGTCTATGACGTTGTTGGGCAGGGGGCGGTTCTTCCCGCCGAACTTTATGAACGCCAGTATCAGCGAGTTGTTGTAGACCACGTCCCTGGAGTCGTCCAGCCTCACGCTTATGCTCTTGGAGTCCTTCTCCAGGATCACCGGGAAGAGCGCGAGCGGGGCGCGGACGTCGAAGTCCTCTCCGGGGAGCCTGCCCTCGACGAACGGGTACGCTATGTATAGGTCGTACTGCCCCTTGTCCCTGAGGTCCCTGTTGACCTCCCTGACTATCTCCGTCAGGTGCCTGAATATCCTCAGGTCCTCCTGGCTCTTGGTGGAGTCGCATAGCTTCAGGGTGGACTTCCTGCCGAACAGGAGCGACATGGGGTCCAGCCTCGGTATGGAGGTCATGTCGAACGCGTTCTTCTTGTATATCTTGGCCTGGAAGAGGAGGCGGTTGCTCCTGCTTATGTTTATGAGCTTCTTCTGGAGCTCGCGGAGGGTCTGCGCCAGCTCCCCGTCCATGTTGGACCCCTTCGCGGCGGTCATGGCGTATTTCTTGGTGACCGCCAGGAACTCCTCCCCGTAGATCTCCACGAACTTCTGGCCGACCCCCATTATGGCCGAGAAGTCCTCGACCTTGGTGGGTATGCGCTGGGCCATCTCCCTCAAGGCCTCGTCCGAGCACACCGCCGGGGCGCGGCCGTTGGACAGCGTCCGCTCCTCCCTTATGCGGTCCCTGAGTTCGAGCAGCTCGACGTAAAGATCCTCTTCTAGTCCCATCGTGACGGAATCGGGTTCATCAATTAAAATCTCTGCATGGGGAAGGCTCCCGGCGGGCGGGGGCCCGCCGCCGCGGGGCGTATTAATACCATCGCCGCGATGCCCGCCCCATGCTAGAGACTGGCGTAGAGGGTGTGAAAAAGGTGCGCGTGACGGGGGGCATGCTGGCCTCGGCCGTGGGCAGCGGCATGCTGCCCGTGTTCGCCACCCCCGAGATGATCCTCCTGATCGAGATGACCGCGTCGGAATCCGTCGCGCCCCTCCTCGGCGAGGGGCAGAGCACCGTGGGGGCGCGCTTGGACGTGAGGCACTCGGCCCCGTCGGTGGAGGGGGCGGAGGTCGAATGCAGGACGAGGCTCGCCGAGGTAGACGGGCGCAGGCTGGCGTTCGAGGTCGAGGTGAGGGACGAGGCGGGGGCGGTGGGCTCGGGGACGCACGAGAGGTTCGTCGTGGACGGCGAGAGGTTCATGTCGAAGGCGATGGAGAGGGCCGCGCGGCCGCGCCCGTGAGGCTCATCCGGAGGCGGGGGGGCCGTCCCTCATCGCATGCGATATGAGGGCCGCCAGCGCGGCCAGGATCGCGCAGAACGCCATGGAGAACACGAACCCGTCCATGAACGCGTCCCGGGACAGCCCGCCGATCTCCGCGCCGCCGGACCCGGACCCCAGCGTGAACAGCATCGCGAAGAGCGCGGTCCCCGCGGTTATGCCGAGGTAGACGGACTCGTTCATCAGCGACGAGCCTATCTCCCTGCTCTCGTCGGCTGTGCTCTCCACTATCCTGCTGGCCATGGGCCCGCCCGCGAACGCCCATGTCAGGCCCATGCAGGCCAGGGCGGCCAGCAGGGGCCACATGCTCCCATCTCCCGCCCACAGGGCCATCGCCGCCGCCCCCGCGAGCAGGAACAGGCACGACAGCACGGAGTACCTCCTCCTCCCGGTGCGGTCCGACCTCTTAGATATAGGTATGCACAGCGCCAGGGTGACCGCCGGGGGTATGAACAGGAACATCCCGCTCACGGACGGGTCCATGCCCATGCGCATCTCCAGATAGAACGGCATGAGGTACAGCATGCCTATGTACACCATGTTCACGATCATGAACGCCAGGAACGCCGCGTCGAACCTCGCGTGCCTGAACACGCGCACGTTGAGGAGGGGCTCCTCCCTCCCGAGCTCGACCCTGACGAACGCGGCCAGGCACGCCAGGCACGCGACCGCCGCGGCGGCCACGAGCGGGCCCTCCGACGGATAGGGCAGGCGCTCCAGCGCGTACGTCCCCGCCGCCGTGGCGGCGAACAGGAGGGCCGCCCCGGGGGCGTCCAGGCGCCTCCTGTCGTACCTCCCGTCGCGGGGCACGATCCCCAGGATCATCATGGTTATGGCCGCGCCCAGCGGGAGATTGATGAAGAATATCCAGTGCCAGGACAGCGCGTCCACCATGAGCCCGCCCACGGCGGGGCCGACGGCGAAGCCGGTGGAGCATCCGAGCGTTATCACGCCCATCCCGAGCCCGATCTTGCCCTCGGGGAGGTACCTCACGCACGCCATGGGGGCGGCCGCGCCCATCATGGCCGCGCCGACGCCCTGGACGGTCCTGGCGGCCAGGAGCGCCTCCAGGCTGGGGGACAGGGCGCACGCCAGCGACGCGGCGGTGAACACGGCCACCCCGCCGACCATGACCTTGCGTATGGCCCCGTTCTTGGCTATCCTCGCGAACAGCATGAGGAGGCCCGCCATCATCAGGAAGTACGACACGGTCACCCAGGCTATAGTCCCCGCGTCGGTGCCGAACCAGTCCGCCAGGGACGGCAGCGCGACGTTGACGATGCTGCCGTCTATGCCGTCTATGAGGGCCACCAGGGCTATGACCGCCAGAATCCTCGCCGAACCGACGCCGCTCGCTCCCGACATAGGCGGCTCTCATGCCCATATCGATATATTATACAGCCGTCGCGCCGCTCAGACGGATGCGCCCAGGCACGAGAGCAGCACGGGGACCAGGAGGCACCCCGCCAGGGGCACCCTGTCCACGCCCGCCGCCTGCGGGACCGATCCCACCACCGTCGCGACCGCGAGGACCGCCAGCCCCCACGGGCCCGTCAGGAGGAGGACGAGGGAGGCCACGATGGCGGCCGCGCACCTGTTCGCCTTGGACGCGTCCGCCCCGGAGGCCATGCGGGACATGGCGCGGCCCGCCGCAATGGTCGCGGCGTACCCTATGGCGGACGAGACCGCCACGCACGCCAGCATGGCGCAGAGCCATCCCGCGTCCGACGACAGCGCCTCCGCCCCGGCTATGTCGCGGACCGCCATGGCCACGCCGGACCTCCCGCTCCCCGACACGGACAGGGCGACCAGCGAGAAGACCGCCGTGACCGTCCCGATGGACGCGGTGAGCGCGATGAAGCCCTCCGGGGACCTCTCGGGAGAGACCGTGGAGGCCAGGGCGGCCCCGGAGGTCGCCGTGACCCCGGGATACCATCCCGCCACGCATCCCACCAGCACCCCCTTGAGCCCGGGGGCGGCTGCGGAGGGGCCGCCGGGCTCGTCGCGCTGCGGGGGGGTCCTGGCCCCCTTCTTCGGAGAAAGCAGCGCCGGCATCCCGAACAGGCCGGACAGGAGCGGGAACAGGAGCGTCCCCTCCCCCAGGGCGCCCCCCGACGGTATCCCCCCGCTCATGCACGCGATCCCCAGCAGGCCCGACGTCCCCATCAGGGCGGCGGCCCACGCCGCCCTCCGGAGGCCGCGCCCGCAGATCAGCGTCGCCAGGACGGTGAACAGGACGACGGACGCGGTGAGGCTCGACACCACGCCCTCCATCCCGCCGGCCATCAGGAGCCTGAACGGGACCGCCAGCGCGACTGCCGCGGCGGAGCCTATGAGGCTCCCGGCGGCGGCGGCCCGCACCGCCGCCATCCCCCTGCCCTCCATCAGTAGCCTGTGGCCCGGCAGGACGGACATGGCCTCGTCCGGGCCCGGAGCCCCCAGGAACACGGACGGCACGAAGTCCAGGAACGAGTGGGTGACGGCGGCGGACACTAGGAAGGACGACGCGGCCAGGGGCGCGCACTGCGGCCCCCCGAGCGACGATAGGAGGGGCTCCGCCGCGGGATACGCCGCCAGCGCGAGGGACGCGAGCGTGTTCACGTGTATGCCGGGGAACAGCCCGGTGAGGCACCCCGCGGCGGAGCCCGCGGCGCATGCCGCCAGGATCAGGGCGGCGGTATAGGGTTCCATGGCTCCGCTTCGGCGAACGGGTATCTATAAGGAGGATGCTACGGTTATACTACGTACAGGCTCCGAAAGCGGCGGCGGCGCGCCTCGGAGGCTCCGCTTTTAACCCGCATTTCAGTTAATGTTTAATATGTCCTCGATATTAGCACGATTCGTTTCACTTCAGGTGATATCATATGAAGATGCCCAGGACGATCAAGACCTACTGCCCCTTCTGCAAAACCCACAGCGCGCACGACGTGGAGAGGGTCAAGAAGAAGAAAGCCAGCGAGCTCAAGTGGGGACAGAGGAGATTCAGAAGAGTGACCGCGGGATACGGCGGGTTCCCCAGGCCGAAGCCCGAGGGGAGGGAGAAGCCCACCAAGAGGGTCAACATCAGATACAGGTGCGAGACCTGCAAGAAGGCGCACCTCACCGCCTGCATAAGGGCGAAGAAGTTCGAGCTCACGGAGTGATCAGCATGGTCAACGATTTCATAAAGGTCAAGTGCCCCGACTGCGCCAACGAGCAGACGGTGTTCAGAAAGGCGGCCACCAAAGTGGCCTGCAACGTGTGCGGGTCCCTCCTCATATCGCCCAAGGGCGGCGTGGGGGAGATCAGGGGCGAGATATTAGAGGTAGTCGGCTGATGTCGAGGGCCAAGGGCTTCCCCGAGCACGGCGAGCTCGTCGTCTGCACGGTGACCAACGTCAAGAACTTCGGGGCGTTCGTCACCCTCGACGAGTACAACGACAAAGAGGGGTTCGTGCACGTTCGGGACGTCGCCACGGGCTGGGTAAAGTACATCAGGGACTTCATCAGGGAAGGGCAGAAGATCGTCTGCAAGGTCCTGGGCGTGGACTCTGCCAAGGGACACATCGACCTTTCCCTCAAATCGGTCAACGACCACCAGAAGAGAGAGAAGATCCAGCAGTGGAAGAACGAGAAGAAGGCGGAGAAGCTCGTGGAGATCGTCGCGGAGCGCATGGGCGTGTCCGTGGACGAGGCGTACGAGGCCTTCGGGAACGCCATGCTGGAAGAGTACGAGACGCTGTACGGCGCGTTCGAATCCGTCGTGCTGTCCCCCGAGGAGTTCGCCGAGGAGTTCGACGGGGCCTGGGTGGAGACGTTCATAGAGGTCGCGAAGGAGAACGTGGCCGCGCCTTTCGTCCAGATCGACGGCATCCTGGAGATGACGTCGTTCGCGCCCAACGGCATAGAGGCCATCAAGAAGGCGCTCATGGCGGGCCTGGAGGCCGCGGGCGAGGACGACGTGGAGATAACCTGCGTCGGATCCCCGAAGTACCGCATCGTCATCAAGGCAGGGGAATACAAAGAGGCCGAGGAGATCATGCGCAGGGTCTCCGTGGCGGCCATCGAGAAGCTCGCGTCAGCCGGAGGGTCGGCGTCCCTGAAGCGCGAGAGCAAATGAACCGCATGAGGAGGTGCTGCTCGTGCTCGAGGTACACCCTCGGGGAGGCGTGCCCCCTCTGCGGGTCGCGGGCCGTGGAGCCCGCCCCCGCGAAGTTCTCCCCGGAGGACAGGTACGGGGAGTACCGCAGGAAGGCCGTATTAGAGGAGCATGGGGAGAATGGAAAGCATCGTCCGCTATGACTTCAAGCCAGACCTGGACTCCCCCGCGTTCGTGGAGTGCCTGCCCGGCATAGGCGGGGTTGGCAAGATCGGCGGCGACTTCTTCGCCGCGTCCGTGGGCGCGAAGAAGTTCGCATCCATATATTCCAGGCATTTCCCCTCGTACGTCGCCCTCGACGGCGACAGCGTCGCCCACATGCCCTGCAACGAGCTCTGGCACTCCAAGAGGGGCGACGGGGGGGACATGGTGTTCCTGATCGGGGACTACCAGGGCAACACGTCCGAGGGGCAGTTCGACCTCGCCAGGGACGTCATGGACGTCCTGCTGAGGCTCGGGGTGTCCGACATAACGACGCTGGGCGGGTACGGCACGGGGTACATCGTGCGCGAGCCCCGCGTGCTGGGAGCCGTGTCCGACCCGAAGATGAAGAGACAATACAAGAAATGGGGCGTGGACTTCGTCCCGGGGGAGCCCAGGGCGGGCATAGTCGGGGCGAGCGGGGTCATGCTGGGGTTCGGGAAGATGTACGGGATCCCGTCCGCGTGCCTGATGGGGGAGACCGCCGGGCACGTCGCAGACTACAGGAGCGCGCTCGCGGTGGCGAGGGTGCTCGCGAAGAAGTTCGGGACGGACCCCGACTTCAGCGACCTCGAGGAGAGGGCGAGGGACCTGGACGCGCTCACGGCGCAGATAGAGGAATACAGCAGGATCCGCCCCGAAGAGGACCTGAACTACATCGGGTGACCCGTCCGGCGCCTCTGCGATCGGGGACGATTACATTTAAATATGGTATCTTTAATCATGTTCTACCCCACCTAGCTCAGACTGGCTAGAGCGGCTGACTGTAGAGTGTTCTCGGAGAGATCCGATACAGCCGCTGAAATCAGCAGGTCCCCTGTTCAAATCAGGGGGTGGGGACCACCATCACCCGCGCGTACGGATTTCTGAACATCGGGGCGCGGGCTTCCCCCGCCATCGCGCGCTAATCGGATTTCATCGGATCGACGCCTTTTCCGAATCGACGCACAGATGGGGATCCCGTTCGCGGAACGGATGGGCTAGAATGAGATGAATGCAGGGGGGAGGCTGGCTTCTCGCTCCCTTAGCCGTCCGCCCATGTCCTGCCAGGCGGCACCTGCGGTTTTCATCGCCCCAGGGCGATACGGGGGGGAGGCTGGCTTCTCGCTCCCTTAGCCGTCCGCCCATGTCCTGCCAGGCGGCACCCGTGTGTGTTCATCGCAATGGAGCTATTTATTTTTACCTCATTTTTCATCGTTTTTCAAATAAACGGGCTCTTTTCGAAACAACCCTCCTAGGCTAGCTAGCCTTTGGATGCGCGACTCGCGTCTTTTTGGTTAGAACGTAAGACTGCTGGCAAAGACGCTTTCTGACCTCTCCAGACGGCCGGTCTCTCCATTTCTCCGTCTAGTGCCCTCTGCGCCGCCCTCGCCTCGACCTATTTTCAGTGAACCCGCACTCGCTATGTTTCGTCTCTGGAAGCATATCTGACAGCCGCCTGTTCTTCTCGCGCCTGTTCCATTTCGCTGATCCGTCGACCATGCCCACATGCCTGACGACCCTCGCGATCTCTTCGACGCGCACGGTGGCAAGCGTCCGATGAAAGCCGGTATCGAAAAACACAGATCGAAATAAGGCAGACAATGATTAAATAGCTCCTTTGCGATGGATGCGCATGAGTGCTCGTCCGGCATGACCGGGCCAGATGGCGAAGGGAGCGAACAGCCAACCTCCCCCCTGCATTCATCTCATTCTAGCCTATCCGATCCAGCGTCACCATCTCTTTATGGCGACCGCCGAGAGAATCATCACGAACCCGGTCAGAGGAAGCCCCAGCAGGATGAACAGCATCGTTTGCCTCAAGCCGTCCATCGCCCCTGCGTCTATCACGTATGCGGTCTTGCCCATGACCGTGACGACCTCCCCGCTCTCCAGGCTGTTGACCGATCCGAGTATGGCGAGCCCTACGACTATGCCCGCGACGATGTACACGAGGCCGAACAATACGAAGGCCGAGCTCCCCCTCACCCCGCGGGGCTCATACCAGCCAGGCGGGCCGTATGGAGGCGCATACTGTGGGGGGGGGGGGGACGAACCTGGGGGCGGGCGCAGGGGCCGGCGCGTTGGCCTTCAGGCCGCACGACCAGCACTTCCCGTTGCCGTCAAGCCCCATGCCGCAGCTGCGACAGAATTTGTCCACGTCACTCCCTCCGCTCCGGGCTCCCGCCCGCTACGCCATCGATTATTAGAACTGCGCTCATATCCCCGTCCTCCCTCTAGACGCCCGCCGTCTGCCGGCGGCCGCCTCCTTCGATCCTCCCCCTCGGATTTCAGGCGCCTCGATCGCGGCCACGGATGATGCGGCCGCGCTTTCGCATGCGCTTCGCTATTAAAATCAGTATGGCTCCCAGATGTGCGGTCCCGTCCGCCGCGCCTATCCGGCCGCGCATGTCGGGAGCCGCAGGCCCATCCCCGGAGATGGGGGCGCGACGCGGAGCCTGGATCCGATCCGCGATCGCGGAAACGAGGTAAAGTGGCGGGGGCGGGGGGATCCGCGAGATCCCTCTGCGCTCCCCGCGCGTTTCGTCCGCCGAGGCTGCCTACAGTTACAGGTACCTGATCGCCGCCAGCTCCCTGTCCGCGTCCGCCGCCTCCCCGCAGGCCCCGCTCACGGGATCGCCGACGGGGGTCGCGCCCCCGTCGTACCATCCGTATCTCTTGTTCGTCTCCGATCCGAACGGGTTCAGCGGCTGCGGCGCGCTCGGCTCCGCCCACAGGTCGCTGAACTCGGTGGTGTACAGGTCGGACGCCTTGAACTCCCCCGGCTGCAGGAGGCCGAACTTGACCATCGCGTCTATCCACGGCTGGAGGTCCGAATCCGCTATGGCTCCGCTGTAGCTGAACCAGTGCGGGACCGCGCTGCTCAGCCCTATAGTGTCCGCCGTGAGCCTTCCCGCCTCGTCGTTGTGATCGTTGGACCACCTCTCGGAGTCCTTGTACGCCTTGATGAACTGCCTCACGGATTCGGGGTTCTCCCTGATGAACTTCTCCGTGAACACCAGGAGGGACGCGCCCGCGTACTTCCCGAGGGTGTCCATGCTGGTTGCGATCACCTTCACGTCGCCGTGCTCCTCCGCCGCCGCATAGAACGGCGGGTGCAGGACGGCCACGTCTATGCTCCCGTTCTGCAGCGCCGCCTCCTGGTACGGGTCGGACAGGACCACTATCTCGAACCGGCTCGAGTCGTACCCGTTCTTGTCCAGCCACACCAGGGTCTCAAGGTCGGCGCACACGCCCTCCGCCAGCACGGCCACCTTCGGCTTGTGCCCCAGCGCCAGCAGGTCGTCTATGGTGTTGATGACCTTGCCGTCCTTGCGGGTCGCGTCCACCAGCCAGTGCATGTGCTGCTTGTCCAGGGCCTCGTCGTCGGGCTCGTACCCGCTCATGACGACCCCCTTGACCTTCGCCCCCGCCTTGAGCAGGTTGATTATGGTTATGGGGTGCCCGTCGTAGATGTCGTCCTGCCCGCTGATCAGCGCCGCGGGCTGGAGGCCGTAGTCCAGGGCACCCTGGTCCCTGAAATCGATGCCGTACGCTTCGAAGTACCCTATGTCCGTCCCCACGTAGAAGGGGGTCCCGGTGCAGTCCTTGTTTATGTTGGCCTTGATCACGTAGCCCGACGACCCCCCGTCGCCGCGCAGCGAGACCGCCGCTATCGACGCTATCGCCAGGACGGCGACGAGCGCCAGGGCTATCGCTATTGTCTTCTTCTCTGCCATGTCTATTCTCCTTCGCTTTCCTTTCTCAACCGGCCGATCCGCCCCCTCGGTCAGATCGATATCTCCTCCTTCCTCCCGGAGACCTTCCTCTCCAGGAGCAGGATGGCCAGGTTGACGGCCATCCCCAGCAGCGCGACGGTCACGATCCCCACCCACATCCTGGGCATCTGGAAGGTGGCCTGCGCCTGAAGTATCATGTATCCCAGCCCGGAGCTGGCCCCTATCATCTCCGCCCCTATCAGCATGAAGAACGCGAACACCGCGCTCATCCTTATCCCGGTGAACACCGACGGGAGGGCCCCGCGCAGCATCACCTTGTAGAACATCTGGAACCTGCCCATGCCCAGCGACCTGGACATCTTGACCAGCACGGGGTCCGCGTTCCTTATGCCCGTGACCGTGTTGAACAGGACCGGCCACTGGCAGACCCAGAATATTATGCTGACCTTCGATATCTCCCCTATCCCCAGCAGGGTTATGAACACCGGGAAGAGGGTGAACGGGTTGGCTTGGCTCACCAGCTGGAGCAGCGGGTTCACCGCCGTCTCCAGCGCCTTGAACCATCCGCCCAGCAGGAACCCCAGGGGCAGGGCGACGCACACGGCGAGGCCGAACCCCGCCGCCACCCTCCTCATGCTGACGGCGACGTTGTTGAGCAGCACGCCGTTGAGGGACAGCTCGACGAACTTGTCGAAGATGACGCTGGGAACCGGTATTATCACGGGGTCTATCAGCCCCAGGGCGGGCGCGAACTCCCACAGCGTCAGGAACGCGATTATCGCCCCGAACATGTGCGCGAACCTCAGCCCGAGCCTGACCGGGATCCCGAGCGCGCCCATGCCCGAGATCTTCGATTCTATCCTCGCGGAAAGCTCCATGTCAACCACTCGCCGCTATCTGCGCCGCGTCTTCCCTCATCAGCTCCCACAGGCGGTGCCTGACGCGGGCGTAGGGCTCCGACGCCTTCACGTCCCCGCGCATGCGGTCCCCCCTGGATATGGGGACGGGCACGATCTCCTTTATCCTCCCGGGGCGGGGAGACATGACTGACACGCGGTCCGCCAGGAACACGGCCTCGTCTATGCTGTGCGTTATGAACAGCACCGTCTTCCCGGCCTCGCGGGCGATGCGGAGCAGGTCGCGCTGCAGGACCTCCCTGGTCAGCGCGTCCACCGCCGCGAACGGCTCGTCCATGAGGAGCACGTCCGACCCTATCGCCAGGGCGCGGGCTATGGCCACCCTCTGCTTCATGCCCCCGGATAGCTCGAAGGGGTGGTGTCCCAGGAACTCCCCCAGCCCGACCAGCTCCAGATATTTCGTCGCCGTCTCCCTGCGCCTGCGGCGGTCCCTCTCCAGGCCCTCCAGGGCGAACTCGACGTTGCCCAGGGCGGTCTTCCAGGGCAGGAGGGCGTACTGCTGGAACACCATCGCCCTGTCGGTTCCGGGGCCCGCCACGGGCTTGCCGTCTATCAGTATCTCCCCGGCGGTGGCCTTCGCCAGGCCCGCCACCAGGTCCAGGAACGTGGACTTGCCGCATCCGCTGGGCCCGAGGATCACGTGGAACTCGCCGCGGGGTATGGACAGGGTGAGGCCGTCCAGCGCCTCCGTCTGCGTGACCCCCTTCCCCCTCTTCCCGCGGACGGAGAACGTCTTCCCGACCCCGACCGCCCTGATCTTGTAGTCTCCGCCCGCCTCGCAATCCTGGCTGAAGGCGAACGCCTGCGGCGACGCGCCCCCCGCGCCGTCGCCGCCGTATTCAATGCTCATACCGATTCCTCGCTGTTCTTCTGCATAGGCGGATTAACATCCCCCTCCGGGTATTTGTGAACGATTGACAAATTTATTCTTATAATAATTTTAATTACAATTAATGGCAATTAAAGAGTATTTTTAATAAAATAAGAATAATATTTTTGAAATAGAAACAAAAATATTCTTTATAGTCTAGTTGTGAAAAGGATCGGCGGGGCGAGGCGCGCGCTCGCCGTGCCGATCCGGGATGAAATCACCGTCCGTTCTTCCCCGAGCAGACCTCCTCCAGCACCGCCTCCGTCTCCAGGTACAGGTCCCTGAGCCTCGCCTCCATGTCCCCGGAGGCCTCCCACATCCCCCTCGATATGGCCTCCAGCAGGTCCTCCAGCACCCCCCTCAGGGCCAGCGGGTTGCTCTCCTCGATCCACTTGCGGTTCTCCTCGTTAAACAGGAAGTGGTTCGCCATGGACTCGTACATCCAGTCCGCGATCACGTCCGAGGTCGCGTCCCATCCCAGCGCGTGGTTGACGTTGTCCGCTATCAGGTTCGCGCCGACGAAGCCGTGGTCCTTCAGCCCCTCTATCCACTTGGGGTTCAGGATCCTCGACCTCATTATGCGCGCCATCTCCCCGTCCAGGTCCCTCGCCTTGAGGCGGTCCGGGTCCGACGCGTCCCCTATGACGTTCATGGGCTTCTTCTTCCCGTCGCACCTGGCCACCGCGTTCATCCCCCCGAAGTACGCGTAGCCGTCGTCCATGTCGATCAGGTCGATCTCCCTGTCCGGCTGGTTCTTCACCGCCACGTCCAGCCTGCCCAGTCTGCGCCTGAACAGCTCGGGCTTCGCCTCCCCCCTCCATCTCCTGCCGTACGCGCTGCACCCGCACGTGACGTATATCTGCGCCAGATCCCCTATGTCCTTCCACTTCTTCGATTCTATGAGCACGTCGACTCCCGCCCCGTGCGTCCCCGGGGGCTCCCCGAACACCCTGATCATGGCCCCCGCCTCGGCGTCGGCGGGGGACATGCCCCCCTTTATCATCTCCGCCACGTCCTCCCTGAGGTGCTTCCTGATGAAGTTGCCCTCCTCCCCCTCGTCCAGCCCCGCCACCATCCCCACCGCCTCGTCTATCATCTGGAACAGGTTGGGGAACGTGTCCCTGAACAGGCTGCTTATCCTGACCGTCACGTCTATCCTGGGCCTGCCCAGCTCCTCCAGGGGCATGACCTCCAGGCCCGCTATCTTCCCCCCGGAGGACGCCCACACCGGGCGCACGCCCATCAGGTACAGGATGTACGCCACGTCGTCCCCTCCCGTCTTCATTGTGTCCACCGACCATATGACGATCCCTACGCTCTCGGGGTAGGACCCCTCCTGCGCCACGTACCTCTCTATCATGATGTCGGCCATCTTGACTCCCCCCTTCCAGCTGGTGGGGCTGGGCACCGTCTCCGGGTCCAGGGAGTAGTAGTTCCTGCCCGTGGGCAGGAGGTGCGCGTTCCCGCGCGTGGGCGCCCCCGACGGGCCCGGGGGGACGTATCCCCCCTCATGCCCGCGATCAGGTTGGACGTCTCCTGCGTCATCCCCCGTATGCCCGGGTGGACCGACCCGCATATGAACTCCGTCGCGAGGCTTATCCCGCCGCCCCCGCCGGGGCAGATCTCGCCCGCTATGCGCATGCGTTCCCCCGGATCGTACCCCCTCTCCTGCATGGCGCGGATCAGCTCCCACGCCTTCCCGTCTATCCTATCGATTATGGCTCCGTTGACCTCCCCCGTCGCCCCGTCCGTCTGCGACGGCGCGTCCAGCAGCGCGTCCAGATCGAACCCCATGCTCTCCGCCACGGCCCCCCTGAGCGACGGCACCCCCCCGTTCCTCAGCCTGGTCAGGCAGTACACCATCTCCTCCATGTGCCTGCCCTCGGGGACCCTCCCGAGCACGTGGAGGCCGTCGGTTATGAGGGCGTCCTTGAGGTCCGAGACGTAGTCGTACACGGTCTCGATCCTCTCCGTCACATCCTCCGCGGGCGCGCCCTCCTCCAGCCCGACCTCCTTCCACATGCCCAGCGCCCCTATGCGCTCGCGCACGTCCGCGGCTATGCCGGGCAGCTTGTCCCTCTGGAAGGTGCTCCTGCAGAACAGGTAGTCGTGTATGGACGCCTCCAGCCCCGCCAGGTCGTCGTAGACCCCCGCCCGCGTCATGGACGGCATCATGTGGTCCACGAGGACCGAGTTCTTGCGCCTCTTGGCCACTATGCCCTCCGACGGGTCGTCTATCACGTAGACGTACAGGTTTGGGATGTGCCCCATCACCACGTCGGGGGAGCACTCCTCCGACAGGGCGTTGCCCTTGCCCGGGAGCCACTCCGCCGACCCGTGGGTGCCCACGTGCACGTGTATGTCGGATCCGAACTCCTCCGCCATCCACCTGTAGTACGCCAGGTACTGGTGGGGCATCGCGACGTGGGGGTCGTGTATCATCTCCTCCGCCTTCTCGTGCTTCCCGCGGACCGGCTCCATGCCCAGATAGACGTTGCCGTTCCTGACCCCCGGTATTATGAGGGCCCCCTTGTGGCTCATCACCTGCCCCGGGGGGTCCCCCCAGCAGCGGCACATGGACTCCCGGGTGGCGGCGGGGACGGATCCCAGCCAGCCCCGGTACCTGTCCATGCCCACCATGTCCTCGGCCTGCTCCTCTATGTCGCGGTCATCCTTCCACTCGAGGTCGTTGGTCAGCGAGGCGGCCATCTCGTCTATGATCTCCTGCCCGCTGGAGGGGACGCGGTCGATCGCGTACCCCGCGGCGGACATCGCCTCGAGGATGTTCCTTATGCTCTCGAAGGAGTCCAGCCCCCCTGCCGTCCCCAGGCCCGCCCCGCTCCCGTTGACCAGTATGGACACCTTCCTCTCGCTCGCGGGGACCATGCCGACGCGCGCCCACATGACCGCCATGCCCGCTATGCGGCGGATCCTGTCCATGCGCCAGGAGTGATGCCGGCTCCCGTCCGCGTCCCTCTCGCAGAACACGAACGGCACCGTCGTGATCAGCCCGTCCAGCTCGGGGAGCGCGACGCATATCGCCAGCTCCCCTCCCTCCATCCCTATGCCGTCCGCCTCCCACTCGCTCTGCGGCCTGAACAGGGGGATGGCCTGCAGCGAGGGGGCGTCCAGGCCCATGTAGAAGTTGAAGCCCCCCCTGGGCCCCGAGCCGTCGGTCGGGTTCGCCAGGGCGATCTGCGAGAATCCCGCCGGGGATATCAGGGACCCCACGATGCTCTTCCCGTCCCTCTTGAAGTACGTCTCCACCGCCCTGGCCGCGCCTATGGACCCAGTGACCTCGCTGGGGGTCGCCATGTGGAACACGGGTATGACGTTGGCGCCCATGCCCTCGACCTCCCTTATCAGGAGATCGTAGGGCTCCAGCGCCCCGTCGAGCCATGCGCCGTGGGAGAACAGCAGGCCGACGGTGGGCTTGCCCGGGTCCAGGGAGGGATAGTATTCCTCCGGGGCCACGTCGCGCGGGAAGTCGGGGTGGTATATGCCCTGGGCGCGGCTCCTGACGGGCTCGGGGGCGCTCATATCCGCCCCGCCTATGTTCCTGAAGATCCACGCCAGCATCCCCCTGCGGTTCTCCGACCCGCCCAGCTGGACGTACCTCCTGAGCGCCATGAAGTCGGCGTCGGTCCCTTTGAACAGGGGGCGGTTCTCCATCACCGACTCCTCTATCTGGCATAGGAGGAACGCGTTGACACCCTCCCCGGACAGGACGGACCTCAGCGCGTCGAACCTCCTGTACCCCGACACGTCCCCGTGCATTATCATCAGCATTATGTCGCAGCCCCTGGCGGACCTCTGGAGCTCCCTGAACTCCGCCGCGTCCCTGACCGTTTCCTCGGAATCGAAGGCCTCGAACCCTACCGACAGCCCCTCCGCCTCCGCGCACATGCGCCCGAGCTCCGCGGAATGGTCCGTGCCGCCGACGTTCAGATACGTTATCTCTATGCCCTTCTCCGAATCGATCCCGTTGCAGTATCTCCTCATGCGTCCGGCCCCGGCTCACGGATAACATATTGGAATATATATCCAATTGAGGCGGGGGGGTGCGCGGGGGCGGGGGAGAGGCGGCTGAATGAAATTTAGGAATACCAAAATTTAAATAATCTTTAGGCTATCCTAAATTCAGAAACCGAAAGAGGGCGAACAGATGGAGAAGATCGCGATAGTGTATTGGAGCGGCACCGGGAACACGGAGAGGATGTCGGAGCTGGTCAGGGAGGGCATATCGTCCGCCGGGGCGGAGGCGGTCGTGTACTCCGCCGACAGCTTCGGCAGCGGGGAGATGTCCTCCTACTCGAAGATAGCGTTCGGATGCCCGTCCATGGGCGACGAGGTGCTCGAGGAGGACGTCTTCGAGCCCATGTTCTCGTCCGTCGAATCGGGGCTGGCCGGCAAGAAGATAGCGCTCTTCGGGTCCTACGGCTGGGGCGACGGCGAGTGGATGAGGTCCTGGCTGGAGAGGTGCAAGGGAGCGGGCGCGAGCGTCGTGTCCAGCGCCATAGCGAACGAATACCCCGACGGGGGGGAAGAGTCCGAGTGCAGGAGCCTTGGGGCCGCGCTCGCTAAGGCATAAAGGTCATCGCATGATGGAACGGAAGATCATAGAGCACTGCGCACCCACTCTAGCGGGGTTGAAATGCGGCAATATGTTCAAGGTTACCGATAGGGAGAGGGCGGATATGGAAGTCGCGAGGATGAACGATCACCTTGGGCCGAGAGGGGTCTCGGTCAGAATAATGTTCTCGTGCGCCAGCAGGGATCTCGTCCTCGTCTATCGGGAGGGCATGCTCGGAGAACGGCTTTCCTCGCCGGGAGTGCCCGAGCTGCTGAAGGAGATAGGGTATGACTGCAGCAGCGTTCCATCATGCCTGACAACCCTGTCCGAGAGGATGTCCCGCGGGGAGATGCCCCCCGAGGTGGGCATCTTCCTCGGATACCCCCTCGAGGACGTGAGGGGGTTCATGGAGAACAAGGGGAGGCGGTGCAAGGCGATAGGGTGCTGGAAGGTCTACGGCGACGAGGAGAGCGCCGCGAAGACCTTCTCCAAGTACAGGAAGTGCCGCGACGTCTTCCTCCGGAAGTACGACGCGGGGTTCCCGCTGACGAAGCTGGCCGTGTCCGCGTAACCATGGATATCAAGAACGGCGCGCGGGGCGAGATGCCTCCCGCAACGCGCGCCGCGAGCGTTTTTATGGCATGTCCCTCGCCCCGGGAGGATGCGCAACTGATATATCCGCGCGACCCCTAGGCTCGATGCGCCCGCTCGGGCGAGGGATCTGCATGAGGGTAGGCATAGTGGCGTGCGACATTCTGAAGGGCGAGATCGAATACGCCACCCGCGGGGACCCCGACATCGCCCACAGGGAGTACCTGGAGTTCGCCCTCCACGTGGAGCCCGAATTGATGAGGGAGAGGGTCCTGGAGAGGATCGACGCGCTGGAGGGCGCGGTCGACTCGGTGTTCCTGGGGTACGGGGCGTGCCAGTCCCTGGCGGGGGTGCCGTCCGTCGCGAGGGTGCCCACCGCGATGCTCGCGGAGGACGACTGCATAGGCGCGCTCCTGGGGGCCGAGAGGTACGAGGCGGAGAAGAAGGCGTGCGCCGGGACCTGGTTCTCCACGCCCGGCTGGGCGGAGGTGGGGGCGGAGGGGCTGATAAAGGAGCTCCGCCTGGATACGGTGGAGGGGCACGATCCGAGGGACCTGCTGGACAGGCTGTTCGAATCCTACGGCAGGTGCCTGTTCATAGACCCCGGCATAGGGATGGAGGAGCGCTACTGCGAGAAGTCGGGGGAGCTGGCCGCGGAGCTGGGGATGAGGCTGGAGCGCTGCTCCTGCGGGCTGGAGCGCATAAGGGAGGCGCTCGGGCGCGCGAAGGACCTCGCCCGGAAGGCGTCGGGATGACGCGGGGGAGGGGCTTTACCCCCCGGCGCGGCTCTCGAGCGCGCTAGAATCGCGCATATCCCGCGAGGCCCATAGAAAATTATTAAAGGCCCGCCGTAATGGAGGGGTCGCAGCCCCATAGTGTAGTGGTCAATCATGCGGGACTCTGGATCCTGCGACTGCAGTTCGAATCTGCATGGGGCTACCATTTCTCTCCACATCTCCTACGAAGGCTGGGTCCTCGGCGCGTTTCCGGCCTCTCCCCCGCCGCATACAGTTGGATTAATCATCCAACATATTATATCCATCCGTCGCGCTCACTAGGCGGGTGAATTGCGCTTGAGGTCGAAAAGCACGAAAGCGGTCGCATTGCTCGCAGTCGCGATAGTCATGCTGGCCGGAGCGGCGGCGTTCCTGGCCGCCAGGGGGGGCGGAGGGGACGGCTCCCTGTACGAGGTCGTGGACTATGCGGGGAACAGGATAAAGCTCGAAGAGGCCCCGAAGAGGATCGTCACGCTCGATGCGAAGATGACCGAGATGGTATGCGAGCTGGGGCTCACGTCGAACGTCGTCGGGGTCACCTCCGACGACGGGGTGCACGACGTCTCCGACTTCATCTACGGGCTGGACTTCGACATAGGCTACCCGACCCAGCTCAAGGAGCAGATAAGGAGCGGGAAGACCGCGCTCATAGGCGGGGTCACCAACTGGACCACGGACCAGGTCATAAAGGCGGACCCGGACCTGGTCGTGTTCGAGAACAGCGCCAACAACCTGAACAAGATGAAGATGCTGCAGGACATGGGCATAACCTGCCTGGTGGCCAGCAACACCTACGACCGCGTCGGGGTCATCTACGACAACATGGAGCTCCTCGGGAAGGCCCTGGGCAGGTCCGATCGGGCCAAGATGTTCAACGACGGCATGGCGGAGGCGGTGGAGTACATCTACGGCAGATGCAAGGGCTTCGAAGGCAGGGACGTGGTCATGATCTCGGCTCCCGGCGGAACCCTGTACGCCTATGGCTCAAGCAACCTCAAGCACGTCGTGCTCAGGTCCCTCGGGTGCACCACGAGGATGGCGGGCGACGCCACCGGGATAGTGACGGTGGAGAACGTCCTGGAGTACCAGCCGGACGTGATCATCCTGGACCCCATGGGCAAGACCACGGACATGTCCGCCCTCAAGAGGCAGTTCGAATCGGATCCGCTGTGGGCCGACGTGAAGGCGCTCCGCGGCGGCGAGATATACTATCTGGAGTACGCCCCGTTCCAGGCCACCGGGTACACGACCCACCACTTCGTCCACGGCATAGCCCTGATGGCCGCCATCGTCTTCGACGAGCTGGGGGTGGACGTGCCCCAGCTGGTCGAGGGCGAGAAGTACCTGGGCTACGTCTCCTGGATAAACCGCAGGGACTGAGGGGATAGGATGACGAATGCGGAAGGCGGCCCCGCGGACGCGGAGATGCTGGCGGGGAACACCGTCATAAGGGGCACGGCTCACCTGAAGAGGAGGATGGCCGCCGCCATCGCCCTCGGCATGGCGTCCATGCTGCTCCTGTACGTGTTCTCGCTGACCATGGGCGCTTACAGCCTGTCCTTCGCGGGCGCGTGGGACGCGATGGTCGAGATAATCAAGAACGGGGGCCCGCAGTCCACGGACGCGAAGGTCTTGTTCTTCTCCAGGATGCCCAGGTCGCTGTGCGTGATCATGGTGGGGGCGGGGCTGGCCGCCGCGGGGGCGGTGATGCAGGCGCTGATACGGAACCCGCTGGTGGACCCGTACATCACGGGCATCTCCTCCGGGGCGTCGTTCGGGGTCCTTCTGTTCACCATAGGCGGCGCGTCCCTGGGGGCTCTGGTCAACGCCAACTACGTGATCCCGGTGGTCGCCGTGATCGGCGCGATAGCCGCGTTCATGCTCACCATGACCGTGGCGGAGATCTCCGGGGGGAGGGCGATGAGCTACGTCCTCGGCGGGGCGGTGATCACCATGGGGCTGTCCGCCGGGACCACCCTGATCACATCGTTCAACATAGACGAGCTGCATTCGGTATCAATATGGCTGTTCGGGTCCTTCGCGGACCTGAGGTGGGAGCAGGCGGGCATAATCTTCTTCCCGATACTGCTGGTCCTGCTGTTCCTGCTATGCAACGCCCGGAGCCTGAACAAGATGCTCCTGGGGGAGGAGCAGGCGCACAGCCTGGGCATGAACGCGCGCACGTACAAGAGGAACATGATGATCGTGGTGGCCGCGCTCACGGCGCTGTGCGTGGCGTTCTGCGGGGTCATCGGGTTCGTGGGGCTGATAGTCCCGCACCTGACCAGGATGATCGTCGGGGGGGACCACAGGATGCTGCTGCCGACGGCGATGATAGTCGGGGCGAACATCCTGCTGGCCGCGGACATATTCTGCAAGAGCGCGCTGAGCTACGTGGAGCTGCCTATAGGCGCGATCATATCGGTGGTGGGCGTGCCCCTGTTCATATACATAATGGCGAAGGAGGGCAGAAAGTATGCGATGTGACGCGGAGGGAGATGGGATGCTGTCCGTCTCCGAGATGAGGTTCGGATACTCGGGCGAGGACACGCTGAAGTCCATAGGGTTCGCGGTCGGGCCGGGGGAGTTCGTGGCCCTGATGGGGCCCAACGGGTCCGGCAAGACAACTATGATGAGGTGCATAAACAGGGTGCTGAAGGTCAGGGGCGGATCCATAGAGATCGGAGGGGACGACGTACTCTCGCTGTCCTTGGAGGATCTGGCGAAGGTGTGCGCGACCGTGCCCGCGGACGCGTCCCTGGACTTCGTGCTGACTGTGAGGGACTTCGTCTCCCTGGGCAGGTCCCCGTACGTCACCAACATATGGTGGGACAGCAGGGAGGACGAGGAGATGGTGGACAGGGCGCTGCGCGACTTCGGCATAGCCGGATACGCGGGGAGGAGGCTGAGCGAGGTCAGCAGCGGGGAGCGGGCGAGGGTCCTGCTGGCGAAGGGCGTGGTTCAGACTCCGAAGGTCATGCTGGTGGACGAGCCCAGCGCGCATCTCGACATAAAGTACAAGATCCAGGTGATGGAGATCCTGAAGAAGCTGTCGCGGAAGGGGCTTAGCATAGTGATAGCCTCCCACGACATCAACCTCCTGACGCGCTTCTGCGACCGCGTCATGCTGCTGTCCAGGGGGAGGATAGTGGGGTACGGCCCGCCCGCGGAGGTGGTCACGGAGGAATCCATCAGGGAGGTCTTCGACATAGAGGTCAAGACCGTCATGAGCGACGGCGTGGTCTACGTGCTCCCCACTGGGTCCACCATGGACTTAGATCTGTAAGGGAACGGGGGCGCGGCGCGCGCGTGGCTATGTATTTCGCGCGCTGGGTATGCGATCGATGATATCGAAGCGAGTCATGGGTCGCATCGCCCGCGGGGCGCCTTCTCGGCCATCGCCGGCTTCCCGGACGCCGTCACCGTGACCGTCGTGTCTATGACGGTCCTGGCCCCGTCCGCGTCGAACGCCCTCTCCCTCACGCGGTGCGTCACCTCCACGGACTCCGCCCCCGCCGCGGCGGCGGCCTCCGCGGCGCGCCTCCCGCCCTCGCGCACGGCGTACCCTATCGCCTCCGCCACCGATTCGAAGCGGGCCCTGCCCATCTTGGAGTACGCCGTGCACGGCCCGCCCGCGCCCGACATCATCCCGTCCGGCTCTATCAGCACGTCCACCGACTCCGATATGCACCCGGATATCGCGCCTATGGCGTTCCCCACGCGGGAGTCCTCCGACGACACGTACCTCGCGCCCAGCCTCCGCGCCGCCTGCGGGATCCACGCGTCCGCAGGCGCCCCCATCCCCACTATGGGCTTGCTCAGCCTTATGGAGCAGGAATAGTCGCGCCCGGGGGATCCGGTGGCCGCCTTGCGCACGAGGTCCGCCGAGACCGCGTCCGCCGGATATGCGCCCGTCTCGTCCAGGATCACCTTCCTGAGGATCTCCGCCGCTATCTTATCGACGACGGCCTCCTTCATCGAGCGTATGAACTCGCCCCTCTCCATGCCCGCCCTCCTGCACGCGGACGCCACCCCCAGCTCCGACGCCCTCGCGTCGTGCTCCGAATAGCTCCCCTCGGCGTGGAGGATGTCCGTGGGCGTGAGCCCTATCCTCTGTATCAGCCCGCGCTCCTCCATCCTGTCCACACCCAGCCTCAGCGGGTGGACCCCCAGCGCGGAGGCCGCCTTCCTCAGAGGCATCGGCCTCTCCCTCAGCAGGGCGATCAGCGCCTCGTCCAGCGCGGGGAGCGGGCCGTCCGCCGGCTTGGACGCCGCCAGCATCTCCATGTCCCTCGCCTCCCCCGCCATGGCCTCCAGGTCCCCCATGATCCCGGGCCACATCGACGCGGCCATGCACAGGGGTATGACGCGGGACGGCGACAGAGACGCCTTGGACCCGCTCACGGATATGCGGCTGTCCCCTCCTATCCCAGAAGTGGATATCTCCGCCGCCATTACGTGGGTCCTGCGGCCGCCTATGGTCGCCCCCTCCGCGCTCAGGTCGGGGCGCCCTCCCCTGAGCACGCCTATGTCCGTCGTGGTGCCCCCCACGTCGACCACTATGGCGTCGCCCTCGCCCGTGAGCGCCAGGGCCCCGGTCAGGCTGGCCGCCGGGCCGGAGAGTATCGTCTCCACCGGGCGCTCCCCCGCCGCCTTCGCGCTCATCACCGACCCGTCCCCCTTGACCACCATGAGCGGCGCGTCTATCCCCATGGAGGACATCGCCCTCTCCACCGACCCCATCAGGTCCCTTATCACGGGTATGAGCCTGGCGTTCATCACCGCCGTGACCGTCCTCTCGCCGAACCCCAGCATGGACGACAGCTGATGCCCGCACACCACGGGCTTCCCGTACCTCGCCGCGATCTCCCCCGCCGCGATCTCGTGCGCCGGGTTCCTGACGCTCATGTACCCCGTGACGGCCACGCAGTCCACCCTGTCGGCGTGCGCCTCCATGAACGCCTCCACGGCGCCGAGGTCCAGAGCCTCGGCCTCGTTCCCGCAGACGTCGTGGCCCCCGGCCACCCTCGCGTGCCCCTCCACCGGCACCGAGCCGTCGAAGGCGCGGCCGATGCACACGAGCCCGACCCTGCACCCCCTGCCCTCCACGATGGAGTTGGTCGCGAGGGTCGACGACAGGGACACCAGCGACACCTCCCCCAGGAGGTCGGGCCCCAGCCCCCTCATGGCGCCCTCCACGCCGACGGCCAGGTCCTCCCTCGTGGTGGGCGCCTTCGCCCTGCGCAGGGGGCGCCCCGAGCCCATGTCCACTATCGCTGCGTCCGTGTACGTCCCGCCGGTGTCTATGCCGAGCCCCAGAGCCATGTCCTCACCTGGTGCGCCCGCTGACGCCGAGGTCCTCGTTGCGCCTGTTCACTATCCTGCATATGTGGTCCGACACGGCCCTCTGCGCCCCCTTCCCCCCGATGTCCGGCGCCTGCGACATGAAGAACTCCATGTCGCACCTCCCGCATCTGACCTTGGGGCATCCCCGGGCCGCCTCCGAGCACCCCTGGCACGCGAACGCCCTCGCGTACACCAGCGAGAACATGAACCCGCATCCCGGGCACGCGAACTTCCTGACGGACGCGGTCGTCTCGTACGAGAAGCCCTTCGCCCTCATCGCCTCGTAGTATCCGTTCATCGCATATCCCTCCGTGGATGGAAACGGTTTGCGGGGCGGGCGAAGCCCGCCCCCGGGGCTCAGCAGCCGTCCATCCTGCCGTACTTCCTGCTGGCCTCCACCATCGCGTCTATGTTCTCGAGCTTGCAGTTTATGTCCGGGGGGACCTCGCAGCCGCTCGCGATGCAGTACCTGGAGTTGAGCCCGCGCTTGCACAGGGCGGTCTTCACCTCCTGGCAGAGGCTCTTCGTGGCGCTCGTCACGTCCCCCACAGACCCCCTGATGAACAGCTGGGGGTCCAGGTTGCCCGCGACCACGCACTCGTCCGCATACCCGTCCGCTATGACCTTGCCGGCGGACGGGGACCCCTCGATCAGGGGGTAGTACGCCATGGAGTACACGGACGGCTTGAACTTCTTGATCTGCGTGTCCAGGTGCGGGAGGTCGGCGCAGTTGTGTATCGCCACCGCCATGCCTCCTTCGACGGTCTCCCTGTTCAGCCTCTTGGCGTACTCGTTCCCCTCGAACTCCCCGTACTCCGCGTCCCCCAGGCAGGAGTAGTTGCCCCACAGGTAGTCCCAGCAGATGGCCTCTATCCCGGTCTGCGACATGGCCTTGACTATCTCCGAGTCGTACTCGGTCATGGTCTTCAGCGCCTTGTGCACCGGGGCGGGGTCGGTGAACATGTCCATGAACAGCCTCTCCGCGCCCGCGCTCTGCGACAGCGCCAGCAGCGGGCCCTCTATGAACGTGGACGCGACGACCTCGTCCCCGAGCTTCTCGGCCAGGAGCCTGGCCCCCTCTATCAGGACGCCCGTCCTCCCCTTCCTCACGTCCGGGACGGCCAGCTTCTCGTAGTCCTCCATGTCGCTCACTATGTGCTTGTCCACGAACGGCGTGTTCTGCTCGTCCATCCTCACGTGCGCGCCCAGGTCCCCGGCCATGACGGACAGGTCCATCAGGCCGATGGCGAAGTCCAGCCCGAACCTCCTCTGGCCCGCCAGGAACGCCTTCGCGTACGTCTCCGGGTCGCCGCACCATTCGCGGTACGACACCCCCCCGTCGCCGATGAGCTTCCTGCAGACCCCGCACGCTATCGGGTACGCGGCGAGCGTGTCCACCTTCTCGTCGCTCAGGGCGGCCATCGCCCTCTCCTTGTGCCCCATCTCACGCATGCCAGACCGCCCCCTTCAGCCACCCTATGCAGTCCTGGGCGTTGAGGTCCCTGTGGTCCGCCCCGATCTCGGACGCGAACTCGGGGGACGTGGGCGGGCCCCCTATGGTCACGGTGCACTTGGAGCGGTACCCCGTCTCCCTGAGCACGTCCAGCGTCTTCTTCATGCTGTCCATGGTGGGGGTCATGAGCGTGCTCAGGCAGATGCAGTCCACGCCCGCCTCCTCCGCCATCTTGACCAGCTTCTCCGGGTTCACGTCCTTGCCGAAGTCGCTCACTATGCACCCTCCCGCCGTGAGCATGGTCTTGACTATGTTCTTGCCTATGTCGTGCACGTCGCCCTCCACAACCGCTGCGGCGCACCTCTTGGCGTCCTTCAGCTGGTCCTTGGGCACGGCCGGCAGCAGTATGTCCAGCGCGGCGTACATGCACCTGGCGGACACCAGCACCTGGGGCAGGTACACGGTGTGCGCCGCGTACCTCTCCCCCACGATGTTCATGCCCTTGACCAGCCCGACGTTGATCGCGTCGATGGGGCTCACCCCCGTGTCCAGCGCCTCCTGCGCCGCGGCCTTCGCCAGATCCAGCTTGCAGCCGACGACCGCGTCGCTCAGCCTGTCCATTATCTCCTCTTTTGACATCTCCTTCCTCCCTCGCCTTTTCCAAGGCTGGAATACGATTTAACCAACAGTATATATGTATTTCGTACAAATAGATGCACAAATCGCGATATGCTTTGAATATATGTTATCAATTCGTTCGCTTTATATTTAAATAAACCACAATTTTAACGATATAACTAATAAAATTGTTGGATATTATAATAAAAGTATTATATAAATAAAATTTTATATTATTTTATTTAAAATATTATATTGATTTAGAATTCTCTATAATGCATATGGACAATGTAGGGATGGCTATGCGCCCCGGCGGACGAACAAATATAAGCGGGCACGGCGTCGCAAACGCATGGCTTCCACCGTCGCGGTCAACATGAGGACCTGCGGGAAATCCCACAGGATAACCGTCAGCATGAGGGACGACGGGGACATGGACGTGAGCATAGAGTCCGACTGCGCGAACGTGCGCGAGTACGCCAAGGCCCTGACCCGGATAAGCATGTCCGACATCATGGACAGGCGCGGGAGCAGGATCCTCGACCCCGAGGCGTCCGCGCCCCTGTCGGCGACGTGCCTGACGCACAGCGGGGTCATGAGCGCCGCCTGGATGGAGGCGGGGATGCTGTCGAAGAGCCTCTGCGCGAAAGCCGGGCGCAACGAGGTCTCCTTCGAGCCGGGCGCGCCCGAGTGACGGGCCGCGCTCAGAGGCTCTCGGTCCCGTCCGCCAGGTCCCTGAAGTAGGACGCGCCCTCGACGGGCCCCTTCGCTATGAGTATGTCGCCGGCCTCTATGCCGGTGTCCCTCCCGGGGCCGAAGACGTACGTGCGGTCCCTCTTTATCGCTATGACGAACATGCCGCAGTTCGTGCTGAGCCTGAGGTCCCCGAACCTCTTCCCCGCCAGCGACGAGCCCTCGCTCACCTTCGCCAGGGTTATGGTGGTCTCCGACTCCCTTATGGACATCGCCAATACAGGGTGCTCGCCCAGGCCGCGGATGACCACGTCCGCGATGGACCTGGCGGCCTCCGCTATCGCCTTTATGGACGTCTGGAGCTTGACCGCCACCACTATCCTGCCTATGTCCTCGGGCTTCTCCGCCCCGATCTCCATTATCGTGTCCTGGATCTTGGAGGACAGTTCGCCCACGGCGCCGTACATGAAGACGACCTCCTCGGCGATCTCGGCGTTGTTGTACAGGAGGGACGAGTACGCCAGGTCCACCATGAACTCGGACGTGTCCTTCAGCTCCAGCAGCATCGATTCCAGCCTGTTCATTCGCCCTCCTCCTCCGGGTTGATGCTGGCGGCCTCCTCTTCGACGGACGGGGGCTCGTCCCCGTCCTCCGGGTCGTCCGGGAACTCCCACGGCCTGGCGCCGGTGGCGAACTCGATCAGGCGGCCGTAGCCGTCCTCGGTCCCCCTGACGATGACGTCGTCCCCGGCCCTTATCTTGACGTCGCCCTCGGGGTCGTAGATCCACCCCTGGCGGTTCTTGAGCGCGATTATCCTGCACCCGGTGCACGCCTCCACGGCGAGGTTGCCTATGGTGTGCCCGACCATGTCGGAGGACTCGCTGACGCGGGTCGCGCGGATCTTCTCGTCCGACTCGTAGAGCAGGTCGGATATGAACGGGCGCTTCTCCGGCGAGACTTCCAGGAGCTCGACTATGTCCCCCGCCGCGTCGGATATGCAGTCCGCGGACGACGCCACCTGGAGGAGCCCCGAGAGCTGCCTCGCGTCGGACCTGGTCCTGGACGACATCAGCGCCTTGAACCGTATGGCGAACTTCAGCTCGTCCATCTTGGTCTCCAGCTCGCGCACCTTCACCGCCATGTCCTCGCTGTTGTACATGAGCGAGGCGTACGCCAGGTCCACCATGACCTCGGAGGTGTCCTTCATCTCCGTGAGTATCTCGCGGACGCTCATGTCTATGTGATCCAGGCTCGCGCGGTCTTCCTGGTCGCTCATGCCCGCGCCCCCGCGGGGCGCGCCCGCCCCTGGCGCCGCTGACGATATGCCATATTTCCCGACATCCTTAACGGGCGTATCAACGCGTGTTCCGTATTTAAGTTTTGGAGCGGCCCGGCGGGCGCGTGCGCGCATCTGTCCCGTTTATATAGTGTCGCCGGATTATCGTGTTTGGAATCTAAGATGAGCTGAGAGGAGGTCCCCATGGTTTTCGTTACAGGCTTCAAGGGTTTTCTGATCCGGAACAAGTCTGTGTTCAAGATGGGGCTCGCCGCCCTGGCCATAGCCGCCGCCGCCGACCTGGTCGCGGGGCTGTTCCTGGGCGGGATGGAGGAATACATCGTGATGATCCCGGGCATGATGGTCCTGGTCTACTCCGCCATAGGCATGCGCGGGAACATCTTCGGGGCGGTGGGGTCCCGCCTGGGCACGTCCATGCACATGGGGACGTTCGAGATGTCCTTCAGGAAGGGCGGCATACTCCGCTCGAACATGGAGTCGTCCATCGCGCTCACGTTCCTGATATCCCTGGCCATGGGGATCATGGGGTGGGCGGTGGTGGGGGCCATGGGCATGGGGTCCACGGACATATGGAGCTTCACGTTCATATCCATGTCCGGGGGGCTGCTGGCGGGGCTGATCCTGCTGGCGTTCAACGTCATCATCGCCAGGGAGGGGCACAAGAGGGACTGGGACGTGGACAACATGACCGCGCCCCTGATCGCGGCCGCGGGGGACATAGTCACCATGCCCATGCTGTTCCTGTCCGCCATGTTCGTGAAGGGGTGCGAGGGGGAGGACGGGTCGGCGGGCCTCCCGGTCGTGATCCTGACGCTGTGCATGATCGCGTTCACCGTCGCGCTGGTGGCTCTGATCGCCCGGCGCAGGTCCTCCGGCCGCATGGACGAGGCGCGCAGGATAGTGGCGCAGTCCACGCCCGTGCTGGTGATGTGCCTGCTCCTGGACATCTTCGCGGGGCTGGCGATAGAGGGCGAGAAGGAGTCCCTGGTGGAGCTGGCGGTCCTGCTGATCCTCATGCCGGCGTTCCTCAACGAGGGCAACGCCCTGTCGGGGATGCTGACCTCCCGCCTGTCGTCCATGATCCACCTGGGGACGCTCAGGACGGGGCGCTTCCCCGGGAGGGACGCGGACGAGAACTTCGCGGTCACGTACATAATGGCCGCCGCCACGTTCGCGTTCATAGGCGCGATCGCGTCCGCCGCGACCATGCTGGTGTACGGGGACCTGGGGATCGGGTTCGGGCGCGTGATGCTCATAGTCCTGGTCGCAGGCATGATAACGACGACGATCCTGAACTTCCTGTCGTACTACGTGGCCGTGGCCGCGGTCAGGTTCAGCCTGGACCCGGACGACCACAGCATACCCATAACGTCGTCCTCCATGGACCTCATCAGCGCCATAGTGCTGATCAACGTGATACTTCTCCTGTCGCCGATGTGACGGAACCTCCCCCCGGCATGCCGCGAGGCCTCGCATCGCCCGATCCGTCCGCCGGCGCTCGGCGGGCCGCGCCCATCGGTTGGATAACACTATATATTAAAAAAGTAATACTAAATATTGTTATGAATAAAATAAAAATGAATGTCGTGTTAATTTCAATTATTTTAGTAACAATAACCATATCTGCCGCATCATCTCCCGACACAGGCGGCCGGGAGAGCTACGGCGGTCGGGACGATTGTCGCCCGAAGGCCACAGGCGCGTCCGTCGCGGTGGTTACCGACGACCTTGGCGCGACTGGGTTCGCGAGCCTGATTCGGTCGGAATCCCTGGACTCCCGCGCCGTGAGGGATCTGGAGTCGGTGAAGCCCGGAGAGATCGCGCTCATAGATCAGAAGTGGCATCAGAAGCAAGACAAGGGGCGCGTCGACGGCCTCGTCAGGGACTTCATAGGCAAGGGGGGCGCGATCCTCGCGATAGGCGACCCCGGCATCTTCTCGAAGAACGGGAGCCTGGCGTTCTCCGCCTTCTCGGACGACGCGGACGTATACGGCGCGTATTTCGATTTCGCGGAGAACAGATACGCGTGCCTGAGCGTGGACTGCGGCGATGCTGCGGAGTCTCTGGACGAGGCGTGCTTCCGGGCGACGGATGCCGCGCGCGCATCGAAGGGCGCCGTCCTGGCGTCCGGCTCCGGGATCTCCTGGGGCCAGGAGTATCAGAGCACCCTGATCCGCCATTACTCCGGATACGGGTGGCTGAACGTCATGACCATGTACACGGTAGTGGAGGAATCCAATGCCAGGTACAATTATTACCAGACCCATTACAGGCTGCAGTCCGTCCCCGAGTCCGGCGCCAGGACGGCGGACATGTACATATCGTCCCAGCATAACCAAAACAACATGGCCTTGGTCGATTATTCGCCCACCACCTCGTCCGGATCCTCCACCGTGGGCGTGTCCGTGGGCGCCAGCGTGGCTACGGGCGGCACAGGCTCGATCAGCCTGACCGGCAGCTGGCAGTACAGCGTGAGCGACGTCATGGTCATAGACCAGTCCAACTTCGGCACGAACTCCTTCAGCACATGGCATAACGTGGATGAGACGAAATCCGTCGGCTCCGCCACATACGTCATCGAGCCCGGGAAGGTCACGAAGGTGGACTGCCAGTCTGGGGCGAGGGATGGCGCGTACCGCTGCTACGAAAACTATTCCATCCAGTTCCAGAAGAACGGAGCCATGAAGAAATACAGCGAGAGGCTGAACGTGACGATCATCGGCCTGCCGTGCGAGATAACGTACGACACCAACGGCGCGGACGAGTATTTCGGACCGGAGGGAGCCATATATCCGATCGGATCCTTCAGCCCCGCGTATTCGGCGACGTATAGCAGAGGGACCACGGTCGCGCACAGCAACCACAACTACTGGAAAACCGGATCCGTTTTCGCGGGATACTCCACGGATCCGAACGCGACGGCCGCGCAGTACGCCCCGTATTCGACCTTCGTGGCGACCTGCGACATGACTCTGTACATGGTGTGGATATGAATGCGAGCCGGGAAAGGCTGCCCCTGATGCTCGCCGTCGTCGGCTCGGCGCTCGTCCTGGGAGGCGTGGTCGCGTACGTCGGCTCGGCGATATATCGGATGCTGGACTCCTCCGGCGAGATGGGGCTGTTCGAACCAGAGTCCAGCAGATACGCCGCGATGGCGCATGCCCCGGAGATGTGCGCCATCCTGTTGGCGGCGGGGGCGCTGGCGTGGGCCGCGACGTTCTGGCTGGAACTCTCGCCCGCGAAGTGAGACGATCAAGCGCGGGGAATACCCCGCTTCTTTCTTCATCCGGGCGCATGGGGACCTCTCGAAGCCGTAGCGGAGAATCTCCGAGACGCATGCGCAGGCCCGCGCCCATGGAATCGGATACAGTTAGAAAAAACGAACGCCAGACGTGGTTTATGGTGGGCTCGGCCGGATTTGAACCGGCGACCTCCGCCATGTCAAGGCGACGTCATAACCCCTAGACCACGAGCCCGGTGCCACTCGTATCCGCTTGCCGTTCTTAATACTTTCTAGGTTCCGACGGGAGGCTCCCCTCCCTGCCCGCCGCGCGGCCGCGGGCGGGGCAAACCCATATAACAAAACAAACGGATACGGGCTCATGAACGCTTCCAGAGGCGGCGACGCCGCCAAACCCTGCGACGTGGCGGGCTGCGACAAGGATTCCGAACGGTCCATAAGCCTCAAGCAGGTCTCCAAATCGGATCTGACGCTGAAGAACCCCGACGCGAAGAACGTGCGCCTGTGCAAGGCGCACTACAGGGAGTTCAAGAAGGAGACCAAGTCCAGCAGGGACCTCGACAGGGTCTATTGAACCGGGGCCGGCGCGCGAGATGCTGGAGATACTTTTCCTGGGGACCGGCGCCAGCGTCCCCTCCCGCGAGAGCGCGCCCTCCTGCATCGCCGTCAGGTGCGGGAGGGAGATCGCCCTCTTCGACTGCGGGGAGGGGTCCCAGAGGCAGCTGATGGTCTCCCCGTTCTCGTTCATGAAGATCTCCTGCATATTCATAACCCACATGCACGGGGACCACGTCCTGGGCCTCCCGGGCCTCGTCCAGACCATGTCCATGTCCGGGAGGTCGGAGCCGCTCACCGTGTGCGGGCCCCCCGGGATCAGGGGCTTCCTGGACGCGGTCTCCGACGCGTGCGAGGGGAGGGCGTCCTACCCCCTCGAGATAATCGAGGCCGAGCCGGGCTTCGAAGCGCGCTTCGAGGGCTTCTCCGTGTCCGCGTTCGAGACGGACCACGGGGTGCGCTCCCTCGGGTTCGCGCTGAGGGAGCATCCCCGCAGGGGGAGGTTCGACAGGGCCAGGGCGGTGGCGCTGGGCGTGAGACCAGGCCCTGACTTCTCCAGGCTCCAGAACGGGGAGAGCGTCGGCTCCGTCTCCCCCGCGGACGTGATGGGGGAGCCCCAGCCGGGGCTCTCGGTGGTCTACTCCGGGGACACCCTGCCCTGCGACGGGGTGAGGTCCGCCGCGATGGGCGCGGACGTGCTCATACACGAGGCCACTTACTCGGCGCGCGACGCGGGCCTCGCCGCGAGCCACGGGCACTCCACCGCCGAGCAGGCGGCGGAGATCGCCAGGGGGTGCGGGTGCGGGGCGCTCCTGCTGACCCACGTCAGCAACCGCTACGACGACAGGTCGGAGATAGAGGAGGAGGCGCGGAGGGTCTTCCCGGAGTCCCGCGCCGCGAGGGACATGGACCTGTTCGCGGTGTCGGCGGACGGGCTCAGATCAGCTTGAGCATGTCGGCGTTGGTTATCATCCCGACCAGCTTCCCCTTCTTGGAGACCAGGACCGCGTCGCAGTCGCTCATCATGGTTGTGACGGACGATATTGGCGTGTTCTCGCTCACCACCGGGAAGGACTCGTCCATGATGCTGGAGATCACCGTGTCCTTCAGCTCCTCCATGGTCTTGCCCTTCCTCATGAGGTCGAAGATCTTCTTCTCCGAGATGCTCCCGACGGGCGCGTCCCCGGACAGAACGGGGAGCTGCGAGAAGCCGGTGGACATCATCAGCTCGGACGCGGTGTGGACCCTCTCGTTGCATTGTATGGTCACTATGCTCTTGGACGAGACGTCCGCCGCGGTGGCGTCCCTGCGGCTGTCATTGTGTATGCGCTCCAGCGTCTCGAACAGCGCGACCACGGTGTCGTAGCTGGCGGAGATCCTCCCCCTCTCGATCTTGGCTATCGTGCTCTGGCTGACCCCCGAGTCGCGAGCCAGCTCCGTCTGGGTTATGTCCAGGGACTTCCTCATCTTCCTTATGTCCGACGCGGGGGGGAACTTCATGCTTGCATGAGATAAAATATTCATATATGATTATTTCTATCAATTCTTTTTTTAAACGAACAGCGACGATGCGTTATGCATTGGATGCGCGCGAAGCGCAGCGAGGTAATATAGATGGCAGCTAAAAAGAACATATACGTGAACGGGCTCGACGAGCTCCCCCTCCCCCTCAGGAAGATAGAGATCGTCGAGAGGAAAGGCATAGGCCACCCCGACAGCGTCGCCGACGCGCTGTCCGAGGAGGTCAGCAAGGCGCTCTGCAAGCTCTACGTGAAGGAGATCGGGCACGTGCTCCACCACAACACCGACGAGACCCAGATCGCGGCGGGATCCTCCGCCCCCAGGTTCGGCGGCGGGACGGTCATAGACCCGTCCTTCATACTGCTGGTCGGGCGCGCCACCACCCACGTCGGCGAGGGCAAGGACCTCAAGTCCCTCCCCTGCAAGCCCACCGCGCTGGAGGCCGCCAGGAAGTACCTCAGGAAGACCTTCCCCAACCTGAACTCCGATTCCGGGGTCATACTCGACGCCAAGATCGGCATGGGGTCCGACGACCTCACCGGCGTGTACAAGGCGTCCGGGCACAGGGCCAACGACACCTCCTTCGGCGTGGGGTACGCCCCGTACTCCATAACGGACAGGGTGGTCCTGGAGACCGAGGAGTTCATCAACGGCCCGCTCAAGAAGAAGCTCCCCGAGACCGGGCAGGACGTCAAGGTCATGGCGTCCAGGGTCGGCAAGAAGATCAACCTCACCGTGGCCTGCGCCATGGTCGACAGGCACATAGACGACGAGGCGGCGTACAAGTCGTCCATAGAGCAGCTGCACAACGCGGTGATGGACAACGCCCTGAAGATCGTCGGCCAGGAGGACGTGAGCGTCCACCTGGACGTCAACACCGCCGACGACTACAAGAAGAAGGTCTACTACCTCACCGTCACCGGCATGTCGCAGGAGATGGGCGACGACGGGTCCGTCGGCAGGGGCAACAGGTGCAACGGGCTCATAACCCCGTACAGGCCCATGTCCATGGAGGCCACGTCCGGGAAGAACCCCATAACGCACATCGGCAAGCTGTACAACGTCATGTCCAAGCTCATAGCGGACGAGGTTGCGGAGAAGGTCGTCTCCGAGGCGGAGGTCCACGTGAGGATCCTCTCGCAGATAGGGAAGCCCGTGTCCGAGCCCCTCAACGCCGCCATAGAGATCCGCCACCCCGGGATCGAGAAGGACCCGAACTTCAAGAAATGGAAGACGGAGGCCGAGTCGGTCGCGGAGGGCTGGCTGGATAATATTGATAAAGTGACGAATCTTATCATCAACGGCAAGGTCAGGACGTTCTGACCGCGCCAAGGGTGAAAAAATGAAGATAATCGAGGTTCCGCAGTTCGGCCCGATGTTCCGCTTCAGCGACGCGAACATATACTGGGCGCTATACCTCCTATCCGACGGGAAGAGGGTGGGGCGCAAAAAGCTCGCAGATTCCATAGGGATAGGCGAAGGGAGCATGCGCAGGATAGTGGACACGCTGAAGGAGCGGAGCCTCGTCACCATCAAGCAGACCGGCATGACCATAACCAAGGCGGGGATCGCCTACATGAACAAGATCCCCGTCAAGGTCGTGGACGTGCGCCTGGGGGACTCGGCCGTCGGCGAGCACTCCCAGGGCGTGGTGGTGCTCGGGGTGGCCGGGAAGATACAGAACGGGATGCAGCAGCGCGACGCGGGGATAAAGGCGGGCGCGTCCGGCTGCACCACCGTCGTCATAAGGGACGGCGCCCTCATGATCCCCCCGGACTGGAACATCGACAGGGAGAACCCCGACCTGGCCTACAAGATACGGAAGGACACATGGCTGACCCAGAACGACGTGCTCATAGTCGGCAGCGGGCAGACCCAGGCCCTGGCGATAGAGGCCGCCCTGAACGCGGCCTTCGAGCTCATACCGGACATATGACCCGGCGGGAGACGGCGGCGGGATGAAACACCTTTACAGCTATTCTTCATATCAGCCCCTGTCGGGGCTGCCCGGCGAGGGGACGGCGGCCGAGAGGGCCGCGGGGCTGGGCTGCGACGGCCTGGAGCTCCTGACCCCCTACGGGAATGTCCCGGGGCATTTCATCGGCGCGTCCGTCGCGGCGCACCTGCCGTTCGCGGCGGACTGGTACAGCGGGTGGGCCGGCAGGGCCGACCTGAGGGGGATGGACGAGGGCTGGGCGAGATACGTCTACTTCGGCAGGGACAGGGGCGAGATGGTCCGCAACGTGGCCCTGTCCATAGAGCGCGCGGCGGAGATCGATCCGGCGTACTGCGTCGTCCACGCCGGGAGCGCGAACCTGGGCGAGGTGACGCTCAGGAGGCAGACGGACGACAGCAGGGGCGTGCTGTCCGCGCTGGCGGAGATGATGAACGAGGTCGCGGCGTCGTTCAAAGGGGGGGAGCCCCCGGCGAGGCTCGCGTTCGAGAACCTGTGGTGGCCGGGCCTGAGGCTGAGGGAGAACTGGGAGAGGAGGCTCCTGGAGGACAGGCTGGAGTTCGAGAACTGGGGGCTCTGCCTGGACACGGGGCACCTCATGAACACGCTCCCGGGCGCGGACGACGAGGAGAGCGCCATAGACGGCGCGCTCGAGGTCATAGACGGGTACGATTCGGGGACGAGGGAGCGCATATGCGCCATGCACTTCCACCTGAGCGCCAGCGCAGAATACCGCAGGTCTTTCAAAGAGGAGCCGAGGCCCGAGGGGGAGACCGTCCCGGAGACAATGTCGAGGGTCTACCCGCACATAACCAGGATAGACCAGCACCGCCCGTTCTCGAGCCCGCGCTGCGTGGAGCTGGCGGAGGCGATATCGCCGGAGTTCCTGACCCACGAGATGATGGGGTCGGAGTCCGGGGACCCCATAGCGGACCTCAGGAAGCAGATCGCCCACTTCGGGCGGTGACGCCGCGAGCGGCGAGAGCCTCGCATGAGGATCGCGAGATGTGTCCGGCGGCCGCCGGGCGCTCCCCCGGGAGCGCGCCCATGATGACCGCGTATTCGAGGCGACGCATATGGGGGCCTGCGCCCGCGGCGCCTACGTCAATCCTTCCCGGGCGCGGTCATCCATCCCTTCGGCGGGTCCAGGTGCCTCGTGCGCAGGTACCGATGCGTCGCGAACGCCATGGCTACCGTCCAAATACCCCCGACGGCGGCGTACTGCCATGGGTTGACCATCCCTCCCGCGCAGACGATCCCAGCTATCGCGACCATCATGAACAGATAGCCCGTGGCGGTCACCGAGAAATACGCCAGGCGGAACCTGCCGCGGGCGCCTCCCTCGAACACGTTTTCGATCATGACCTCCACATCCACCCCGGACATGAACATCAGCCCGAAAAGCATCGCCACGAAGTTGGATATCAGGAGGAGAACGTCCTCCGTCGCGGCGCACAGGGTCAGGGACGTGACCGTCAGCGCACCCATGGAGAAGAACAGCATCGCCCTCCTCTTCATTCTAAGGTAGTAGTGCCCCAGCCCCGGGATCCTGGATATTACCGATGCCAGGTCCGTGTCCTTCTCGATGCGAACGTAGGGCTTCGCGAGGAGCGCCATCGCGGCGAAATAGGCGACGAAGATCAGGCTGAAGACGAAATACGGCGCGCCATGGGCCATTGCCTGCGCGATCGCCGGAATCAAGGCGAGCATCGCCGCGATCCTTCCGAGTCTTTTCATATCCATATGGGTCTCTCCTGTAAATTACTTCGACAGGCGATTGACATCGCGGAAGGCTAGCGAGAGGATGTTAAAAAATCTATCGGAAAATGAGAATTTCATATAAAATGCTTTAAAAATGATGGAATGATCCGGATATCGCTATGCAGTTGGGAGGGCGCATAGACAAACGAAAGAAAGGGGGAAGATATGAAACGGAAGAGACGAGAACTGGTCATGCCTGTGAGGCACAGAGAGCTGAGGGGCGAAGAATGGGAGTATGAGGGAGGATTCCCCCACATAGTCGCAGGCTTTCTAGCTCAACAGGCGGCCTCTGCCGTTGCGAACAGGCTCGCAAAATCCAACAATCCTTATCTGAAGGGCGCCGGGCTCACGCTTGGAGTGGCTTCGATCGCCATAGGGGCGGTGTCGGGCGCATCCGCGATATCTTTCGCAGTCAGCGGCGCCGATTCCATATTGAGGGCGGCGGTGGCGGCGGATGCGGTCTGCGAGTACACCGTCGCCCCGGTCAAGGGATCGATCGATCTCGCAAAATCCCTGGCGTAATGAAACGGAGGGATCTCGTGTCCGAAAGAACCCAAAATCCCGTTTTTCACCCGTCCGGGATCAGCCTTTCGGCATCATGCATCGCCATAGGGGCTTCCCTCCTCGCGCTCTATGGGATCCTGGCGATGTTGTCTTCGGGGTTCGGAAGGACTATGAAGCTGAGTTCCATGATCATGCCTCTGGTGATCCTCGCATACGGGATAGAGATGCATAGAGGCGGCGAGAAATCGAAATCGGAGGAAATGATCCGCTCGACGGCTACTGTGCTGTCCCTCGCCCCCGGAGCGGCGCACGCATACCTTGGCAAAAAGAAGGCTGGCATCGCGATTTTCGTCGCTTTCATCGCCTCTCTGATCGCCATGTACTGCGGAGAGACGGTCACGGAATACTTCGAGTGTCGGCAAAACGTCGCGGACATGGCGTTCGTGTACGGCGGCATCTCTCTGTTCACGCTTTGGATCTGGTCTCCCGTGAGGGTCACCGAGATATGCAACGAGATGGGGCTTCCATATCGCCGCGCCGATCTGAAACTCGAGATTGATCTCGAGAGGACGGGGCCCGTGATCGCGGCCCTGCTCCTATCGGCATTTGCGCTGGCGATGGCTTCATCGATCGCGATGCTGTACGCCGGGTTTCCATACCCCGAGCTAAGCGCGATCGCCATGGCTCTGTCCCTATGGCTCCCCGCCAGCTTGGCTCTCAGACGGAAGAGGAGGGAGGTCGATCGGAAAGGCGGCAGGGCGCGGTGAGGTCCCGTCGCGGATTCTGGATAGCGGCAGGGAGACGCGATGAAAAGAGACGCACGGGCGGGGGATCTGTGACCTCTGGATGCGCGAAAGAAATATGGGTGAAGAAAGGCTGCGGAATGCGGGTCCCGTCCGGCGCGTCCGCAATCGCGTGGAACCTGTGATTCCAGGAATCGGGATTTCGAAAGAACCAAACCTCTTACCGACATCATATGAAGACCAATACTAAGCTGGCCATAGCATCCGCATCACTCTGCCTGGCGATGTGCGTAGCGGCTGTCGCCATGGAGGCGTATTACATCCTGGGGTCCGCCATAGTGGCCCTGTTCTCGTCTCTCGCCATGCTGTACGCCGTCGGCGGCGGAGAGGGGAAGTGCAGGCACACCGCCATGTATCTGTCTCGCGTGCCGGGCCTCGGGCACGTTTATCTGGGGTGCGGGCGCAGGAGCATACCTTTCTTCATCGGCGACGTGGCGTCTGTGTCTACGTTTGCTCTCATGGCTCTGTTTCCAGCGGACGTTCTATTCGGAGCGTTCTTATTCGTCGCGATCTTGTTTTACATAGCATTCGCATCCGTGGTGGATGTCGAGATGGTCTGCGACAGGATGGGGTTCCCGCGCATGATGTGCGGGTACGAGCTGAACGTGAGGCGCGGGCGCCTCGGCCTCCTGGTGCTGACCGTCGCGCTGACCGTTTCCACTGTCGCCGTGTCCTTGCTGATCTTTCTGGCATATCCCACGCCCGGGAACAACATGTGGCTCCATCTATCCGTATCAGGCGTCCTGATCGCGTTGACGGCGGCGCTGGCGGCGGATTATGCGGGGAATGGAGACGCCCCGCTGGAGAGAGCCACAGGCTGTGAAGGGGGCGGGGCGCAATGAATCTCAGGAAGCAGATGAAGATCGAGGCCACCCTGGTCACGCTGGGCGCCGCATTGATGATAGCGCTGTTCGTTTACATTGGCGCGCCTGTTTTTTCCTGCATCGTGATCCTTGTCTGCTTCGCAGCTTTGGTGCGCATAATCGGGCCCGACAGACCGACGGAGAAGAACGTTCTTTCAGCGGAAAGGTACGGCAAATTCCCAGGTCTGGGTCACATTTATGTTGGAAGATACATGAGATCCATCCCTTTCTTCGTCATGGATGCTCTATTCGTCGCGTCCATGCTCCTGTGCGCCGTGTCGGAGGACGATCTTCTATTGGTGTCGAACTCCATAGCGATGCTCTTTGGACTCTTGTTCATATCCATGGTGGACGCAGGCAGGCTGTGCGAGGAGATGTACGAGGGAGGCGCCCGCGGCAGGTTCCGCCTGGCGTATTTCTCGATAATCGCCGCCTGCTATCTCTTCATAATGGTTGCGATAGCGGGGATCATCTGTACGGGAGGGATGGTCGATCCCCGGCAGTACATCGCCGTCGGGGGCATGTGGACTATGGCCATGACGCTCGCGACGCACCGGTACCTGCGCACCAGGCACCTGGACCCGCCGAAGGGATGGATGACCTTATGATCATCCGCCGCCTACGCGCTCCCCGCGCACACATCCGCGATTGCGCAGAACCTTTGGCCCCTGATCGGGATTTCGAAATAGCCAGGTCTCTCTCCGGTCACATGAAGACGAAAACGAAGCTCGCCGTCGCATCCGCATCTTTCTGCCTGGCGATTTGCGTAGCCGCGGTCGCCATGGAGGAGTACTACCTCCTGGGGTCCGCCATAGTGGCCCTGTTCTCGTCTCTCGCCATGCTGTACTCCGTCGACGACGGAGAGGGCAGGTGCAGGAACACAGCGATGTATCTGTCTCGTGTCCCTGGGCTGGGGCACGTTTATCTGGGATGCGGGCGCAGGAGCATACCCTTCTTCATCGGCGACGTGGCATGCGCATCCACGTTCGCGCTTATGGCCATGTTCCCCGCGGATTCGGAATTCGTGTTCTTCCTACTGTTCGAGATGATGTTCTTCGTATTCTTCGCGTCTATGATCGATGCGGAGATGGTCTGCGACAGGATGGGGTTCCCGCGCACCGCAGGGGGGTGCGGGCTGAATCTCAGGCGTGGGCGCCTGTGTCTCCTCGCCTTGGCGATGGCGATGGCGATACTGACGTCCGCGTCCTCCGCATGCGTCCTCTCCGGCCCGGGACACGGCAACAACCTGTGGTTGCACGCGTCCATAGTCGCATCGACGATAGCTCTCGCCGTCGCCATGGCGGCGGATTACGCGAGGAAGCGCGACAGCCCCCTTCCGAAGCTAGGATGCGATCGCGGAGGCGGATCGGCGTGACTCTCGCGGGGAAGGCGAAGGCGCGGGCGGCGGAGCCACCCTCGCCGCGGTCATGATATCCGCGCTGTCCGTGATCCTCTACGCGCCGTATTGCATCGGATTCATATTCGCGGCCTATTGCGCCGCGATGGTGCCCATCCTGGAGCCCGACACGTACGTCAGGAAGAACGTGCTCACCGCCTCGTATATTGCCCGGTTCCCGGGCCTGGGCCACATCTACGTCGGCATGAGGAGGAGGGCGATGCTGTTCTTCGCCATGGACTCCCTGGTGCTCACGTCGCTTCTGCTGTTCGCCGTGTCCGACGACGACCTTCTCCTCCTGTCCAACTTTGCGGCGATGGCCCTGGGAGCATATTTCATGTCGGTCGTGGACGCGGAAAGGCTGTGTAACGAGATGTACGAGGGAGGAACGATACGCTCCAGGTTCCACCTGATGTATTTCTCGATAACCGCCGCGTGCTATCTGATAATAATGGCAGTCATAGCGGGGATCGCCTGCACGGGAGGCATGGTCGATCCGTGGCAGTACGCCATCGTCGGGGGCATGTGGACCGCCGCCATGGCGCTCGCGACGCACAGGTACCTGCGCACGAGGCACCTGGACCCGCCGAAGGGATGGATGACTGCGTGAGCCCCGGTCTGACGCGCGCCGCCCGCATGCGCGACAAGCAACCTTTATAGAATGAACGGCATGAGGAGGCAGGTGCAACATGATTGACAGAAGCGAGGTCCTGGAGACCCTCGGGAAATACGATCTGGGAAGGGCGAAGGTCGGCGTCGTCGCCTCGCACTCCGCGCTCGACACGTGCGACGGCGCCGTGTCCGAGGGGTTCCGCACGGTCGCCGTCGCCCAGAAGGGCAGGGACGCGGCGTTCTCTAGGTACTTCAGGGCCTTCCGCGACGAGAGCGGGGAGGCGGTCAGGGGCGTGGTCGACGAGATTGTCCCCGTGGACAGGTTCGCGGACGTGGTCAAGCCCGAGGTGCAGGCCTCCCTCATAAGGGACAGCGTCCTGTTCGTCCCCAACAGGTCCTTCGTGTCCTATGCGGGCATAGACGCGGTCGAGGACTCCTTCAGGGTCCCGATAGTCGGGAGCAGGAACCTGCTCAGGTCCGAGGAGCGCGGGGGCGACAGGGACTACTACTGGATACTCGAGCGGGCGGGGCTCCCGTTCCCCAAGAAGGTCGAGAGGCCCGAGGACATAGACTCCCTGACCATCGTGAAGGTTCATCATAAAGTCAAGAAGCTGGAGCGCGGGTTCTTCACCGCCAAGGACCCAGCCCAGTTCGAGGAGAAGTCCGCCGAGCTCGTCAGGCAGGGCGTGATCGAGGAGGACTTCCTCAAGAGCGCGCGGATGGAGCAGTACGTCATAGGCCCCGTCTTCAACCTGGACTTCTTCCGCTCCCCCCTCGAGGAGAAGGGCGAGCAGATAGAGCTTCTCGGCGTGGACTGGAGGTTCGAGACCTCCCTGGACGGCTACTGCAGGCTCCCCGGCAAGCAGCAGGTGGAGCTCGAAAACGACGGGATCATCCCCGAGTACACCGTATGCGGGCACAACTCCGCCACGCTGAGGGAGTCCCTGCTGGACAAGGCGTTCGACATGGCCGAGAAGTACGTGGCGGCCGCCAAGAAGTATTACGACCCGGGAGTCATCGGCCCGTTCTGCCTCCAGACCTGCGTGGACAAGGACCTCAACTTCTACATCTACGACGTGGCCCCCCGCATAGGCGGCGGCACGAACGTGCACATGTCCGTCGGGCACCCGTACGGCAACGCCCTCTGGAGGAGGGAGATGAGCACGGGCAGGAGGCTCGCCATGGAGATCAAGAGGGCGATAGCGCAGGAGCGCGTGGATGAGATCGTCACATGAGGTGTAACACATGATCAGAAAGAGCATCTTGCTGGCCCTGGTCGCAGCGGTGGCGGTCTTCGCCGCCCCCGCGCTGGCCATCGCGTCGGAGGACGCGTACGGATACGTGGAGATAACAGACGCGTACGGCGACGGATTCACCACCAACGGGAGCGGGACGATGCACGTCATCCTGCACAACGCCGAGCAGACCGAGGCAGTGATCACGGTGACCATAAAAGAGGGGGGCAGGGTCCTCGCCGATCGCGTGGCGTTCACCGTCCCCGCCGGGGAGCAGAGCTACCGGGCGGACATATCGCTCAGGATCTCCGGGATCGGGGCCCACGAGCTGACCGTGTCCTGCGAATCCCAGGCGGCCTTCTTGGGAGATATAAGCGAGCTGACCGCGACCATAGAGGTCACCGAGTCCATATGGTCCAAGTGGACCACCTACGTCGCCATAATCATAGTGGCCGCGATAATCCTCATAGGCGCGTACCTCGCCATGCGCGGCGCCCCGTCCAAGAAGGCGGACGTCACGTTCACCGAGCTGGAGAGGCAGAAGGCGGCCCCCAAGAAGGAGGAGCCCTCGCCCGCGCCGGCGACCGAGAGGAAGAGGTACAAGGCGGAGAAGGCGGCGGAGCCCCCTAAGAAGAAGGACGCCCCCGCCCCCAGGAAGGAGGAGCCCGCCCCTCCGGAGAAGAAGGCCGAGTCCTTCACCGAGCTGGAGAAGCGCAAGGCGGAGAAGGCCCCCGAGGCCCCGAAGAAAAAGGACGCCCCCGCCCCCAGGAAGGAAGAGCCCGCTCCCAAGAGGGAGAAGGCGGCGGACGGCGGCAAGATCAAATACAAGAGCGCCAGGAGAAAATGAGCTCTCCCAGCCGCCCGCCCCCTCTCCGCCCGGGAGGGGGCGGGCGGTGCAGGGTCTTCGACGCGGGCGCCCTGGACCCCGGGCGAAGCGTCGCCCTTGACCGCGCCGTCTTCGAATCCAGGCGCCTGGGCCTCGTCCCGGACACGATATTCTTCTATTCGAGGGACAGGCGCACCGTGTCGCTGGGGAGGTTCGGGAGCGAGGGCGACGTGCTCCCGGGATCGCCCGAGGCGGCCGTCGTCAGGAGGATGAGCGGCGGGGGTACCGTCCTCACCGGGCCCGGGACCCTCATCGCGTCGGTCGCGCTCGGAGGGGATATCCCGCCCAGGGCCGAATCGTTCGAGATGATCTGTGGCGGGATCGCCGACGCGCTCCGGTCCCTGGGGATCGACGCGGAGCCGAAAGCGCCCAACGACGTGTTCGCGGGCGGCGGCAAGATCTCCGGGGGGGCGCAATACAGGACCGAGGGCTGCATGATCCACCACGCCACGGTGATCGTGGAGAAGGATCCCCGCACGTGGGAGATACTCGGGCGTAAGGCGGACTACGACCTGGCCTCCGTCGCGGAGATCCTCGGGCGGGCCCCGCCCAGGCGGGAGATCGCATCGGCCGTCGCCCGCGGGATCTCCCGGAGGCTCGGCATGGACGCCGTCCCGGGCGAACCGACCGAGCGCGAGATGCGCGAATCCGGGATCAGAGCCTGAGCTTGGGATCCTTCAGGTCCATCAGGGCCACTTCCCTGCGGTCCATGAAGAACCCTATCTTCTTATGGAGCATTATGGACGGGGCGTTGTCCGGCTGGATCATGCTGTGGGCCACGTCCGCGCCCATCTCCCTGCCCTTCCTGAGGGCCTCCCTCAGGAGCCTGTAGCCTATGGCGTTGCGGCGGGCGTACGGGTGCACCCCCATGTTCTCTATCCACAGCATGTTGTCCGAATCGGCCACATGGTGGAGCATCTGGGCGAATATGAACCCGTAGATCTCGCCGTCCTCCTCCGCCACGAAGCACAGCCCCCCGTCGAGGTACGCCTTGAAGCGGCCCCGGCTGCTCGCGCCCAGCCCGTCCCTCCACTCCTGGGGCAGCTCCTCCCACTTGTTCTTTATGGCGGTCGCGAAGTACTCGCGTATGAGCTTTATCTCCAGCTCCCTGACCTTCTCGGCGTCCTTCAGCTTCAGCGGGCGTATCTCCATGTCACATCTCCTCCGGGGCCTTCATGCCCATGCAGTCCAGCGCGTTGCGCAGGACCGTCCTGGCGCACTCCACCAGGGTGAGCCTCGCATCGCGCAGCTCCCCCGAGGATATGACCGGCACCGCGGCGTAGAACTGGTTGAACGCGGACGCCACCTCGTGGGCGTACGCGGGGAGCAGGTGCACGCGCCTCAGCTCCCCCGCCGAGCGGACGACCTCCCCGAACCTGGACAGGCTCCTTATCAGCCTGGCCTCCAGCTCGTCGGTGAGCTTGGACGGGTCCGGGTCGGGGGAGTACGCCCCCGCCTTCCTGAGCATGCTGCACGCCCTGGCGTGCACGTACTGTATGTACGGCCCGCTGTTGCCGTCGAAGTTCAGCGCGTCCTCCCATCTGAAGACCAGCTGCTTCTCCGGCTGCACCCTGACTATGTTGTACCTTATGGCTCCCACCCCCACCGCCTCGGCGATCTCGTCCGCCTTCTCCGCGGGGATGTCCGGGCGGCGCGACAGCACCTCGGCGCGGGCGCGGTCCACCGCCTCGTCGATGAGGTCGTCCAGATAGACCACCACGCCCTTCCTGGTGGACATCTTGCCCTCCGGGAGGGACACGAACGAATAGAACATGGGCTCCGGGAGCCTGTCGCTCCCGAGTATCCTCAACGCGGAGCACAGCTGCTTGGACCCCAGCTTCTGGTCCTCCCCGAGCACGTCTATGACCCTGTCGGACCTGGAGAACTTGTCCATGTGGTAGGCCAGGTCCCTGGTGGTGTACAGCGTCGTCCCGTCGGACCTGGTGAACGTGAACCTGGTGTTCTTCCCCTGGATCCCGAAGTCCTTGAGGTCCAGGTTCCAGGATCCGTCCTCCGTCTGCTCCGCGTGCTCCGACGCCTTCAGCTCGGAGACTATCCTCGCGGCCGACCCGTCCGCTATGAAGTCCGACTCCCAGGTGTACCTGTCCAGCTCCACGCCTATGGCGGAGAGCGTGGCCCTCAGGCCGCCCAGCATGGCCTCGGCGGTCTCCCTGACCTTGCCTATGACCTCCGCGTCGCCCGCCTCGAACCTCCGGAGCATCTCGGCTATCCGCTCCTGCACCTCCGGCTCGCCCTCCATCCTCCTGTTGGCCTCCCTGTAGTAGGGCACCAGCCTGTGATCCGTCTTGTCGCGGTCCGCCCCGCCGGCGTCCGCCTCCGGGACGTTCTCGACCCCCCACGTCAGGACGACCACCTGCTTCCCCACGTCGTTCACGTAGTACTCGGTGGTCACGTCGTGGCCGCACCTGGAGAGGCACCTGGCCAGCGTGTCCCCTATGATGGGGTTCCTGGCGCGCCCCACGTGTATGGGGCCCGTCGGGTTGGTGGAGGTGTGCTCCACGTTGACCCTCAGCCCGCTGGGCGGGGCGGACCCGTACCCGTCCCCCTCCCTGAGTATGTCTTCCAGGGTCTCCCTGGCCAGCGCCTCCGCGTCTATCGCGAAGTTCACGTAGCCGTTCAGGGGGCTCGCGCCCGCTATCAGCCCGGACGGGGATATCTCCCCCGCGATCCTCTCCGCCAGCTCCTTCGGGGCCATCCCGGCCGCCTTCGACATGGAGAAGCACGGCACGGACAGGTCCGCCCTGTCCGAGACCTCCGTCGCGACCTGCGCCGCCTCGACCCCCATGCGGGACAGCGCCGCCGACACGGCCTCCGCCGCCTCCCTCGCGAATCTCTCTCTGACCTTCATAGTCACGCCGTCCTGTATCTCAGTATCGCCGCCATGCCCCCGAACGCCTTCAGGAGCATGTCCCCCTCCTCCGAGTCCCCGGAGATCAGCTGCACATGGGTGCTGAACTTGTCGGCCGCCTCGAACAGGCCGTCTATCAGGTCCTCGCTGGAGGTCACCTTCGCCTGCGCCCCGCACACGGGGCAGGCCATCTTCGCGTCCGGGTCGTCCACGGTCGCGCCGGACGAGTGCCCCGACGCGCACTCCAGGGTGACCCTGGACCTGTCCAGGGTCTCCGACACCAGCAGCACGTCCACCGCGCCCACGTCCAGGGCCGCCCTGACGTCTCCCTCCCCGTAGGCGGAGAGGCCCCCGTCGGGCTTCCTGATCTCCCTGAACAGCCTCTGCATGTACTCCTTCTCCACGGTCAGCTGGATGTCCACCAGCGTGTCCTTGGCGGCGTCCACCAGCTCGCGCAGGCCGGACTCGTCCGTGTACCCGGTGTCGAAGTACGGGGTGACGACCTTCTTCCTGAGCTCGTGGTGCAGGTACTCCTCCTTGACGAAGAAGTCCTTCGTGGATCCCGGGCCTCCGACGAGTATGCCCTGCAGCCCCTCTCGGTTGAGGAAGACCTCGGTGGCGTTGTCCGCCACCTTCTTGTAGAACTCGTGCGCCGCGATCTCGATCAGCCTCTCGAAACGGACCGACGACTGCCCCCCCTGGTGGTGCTTGCTGGGGACCAGGGAGTCGAAGTGCTTCAGCACGGTTATCTTGCTGCCGGAGAGCATCCCCAGGGTCGCCTCCTTCCTGTCTATGGTTATCAGGCCGTACGACTTCTTCTCCAGGAGCATGGCGTCCAGGGGCTCGGTGAAGAAGGACGAGTCGCATCGATAATAGAAGGTGGATATGGCCTCGGGGGGCTCCAGGGTGTACTGGACCATCTTGGTCTGGTCGCCCGCGCGGGGGACCTCCCCGCAGAACACGACGATGCCCTTCTCCGGGACCGTCCTGTACGTCTTCAGCCTGGACATTATGGAGTCGATCGCGCTGGTGACGTTCTTCATCGTGGTCTTGGACTTGATGTTGGTCGCCTGAGACTGCTCCTCCCTCAGGTACGCCATCACGTCGGAGATGAGCCTCCCGAAGGGTATGTACACGGAGATGAGCTCGGTCCCGCGGCCCTTGTATGCGGTTATCTCCTGCATGGCCTTCTTGAAATCGTACCTCGCCCTGTCAACGGAATTCTCGCCCATGGGACCCTCTCAATATTTATCTCTATTGCGCATTCGTATTAAAAGTATCCGAATGAGCGAGAAAAAAGTAATCATATCCATCGGGGGGTCCGTCCTGGTGCCGGGAATCGACGACGCGTCGTACATCCGCCGCCTGGCCGGGTTGCTGAGGGAGCTCTCAGAGAGCGCGCCGCTGATAGTCGTGTGCGGGGGCGGCAGGGTGTCCAGGTATTATTCTGAGACCGGGAAGGCGCTGGGAGGGAGCGAGTTCCAGCTGGACGAGCTGGGCATCGGGGTCACCAGGTTGAACGCGGCCCTCCTGTCCATCGCGCTGGGCGACGGGGCGGCCGGAGTGCCCGCGACCCCCGCCGAGGCGGTGGCCGAGTCGCAGCGCAGGAGGATCGTGGTCATGGGCGGCACGGAGCCCGGGCACACCACGGACGCCGTGGCGGCGATGGTCGCCAGGGAGGCGGGGGCGAGGCTCATAGTCAACGCCACCTCGGTGGACTCCGTGTACTCCGCGGACCCCAGGGCGGACCCGGGGGCGAGGCGCCTCCCCCGCCTGACCATAGACGAGCTGGGGGCCCTTGTGTACAGCGAGCACGGGGCCGGGAGGTCCGGCGTCTTCGACCCGCTGGGGGTGAGGATAGCTAAGGACTGCGGCATCGACATAGCCATAGTGGACGGGCGCGACGATTCCGAGATAAGGGGCGCCGTCCTCGGGACGGGGATCAGGGGGACCTACGTGGATTCCCGGGCAGCGGCTCCAGATCGGACGACGTGACCGCCTCCGCGCCAGCCGACTCGGCTATCCCGGCCAGCCTCTCCTCCTCCCGCCTGCCCATGGATCCGCGGTGGATGTACGCGAGGCGGGTCCCGGACGCGGCCATCGCGGACCTTATCATCGCCTCTATCTCCCCGTCCTGCCTGCCCTCCATCTGATATCCCGGGACCATGTGGCCGAAGCTGGCCCCGAACCCCAGGGCTATCTCCGTGAACCTCGGGGCGTAATGCCCCCCGCCCACCCCTATCACGGCGGGGTATCCCTCGTCCGCGTCTTCCAGGAGGACCCTCGCCAGCGCCTCCGCCGCGATCTTGTCCCCCCAGGTCCGCTCGTCGCTCCCTATCTCTATGAAATACGTCGGCTTGGACAGCGACGGGCCGTGGTGAGTCGCCTCGAAGCACACCCTGAACCCGGGCGGGGCCCTCCTCGCGATCGAGCGCAGGGCGGACGTCATGGGGGACGGCGCCGCCGGGACCAGCTCCCCCGCCCTCCCCCCGAACCTGTTCTCGCCGTAGTTGCCTATGGGGTGCACGGTGAGCGACGGCTCCCCGCTGGCGGACGAGTGCCTCGACATGAACACGACCTCGTCCACCCGGAGCCCCATGGCCTCCGCCCTCGCGTCCGGGTCGTCCATGTATATGTGCAGGTCGGGGGAGGACATGATCGCCGAGTCCCCGCGGGCGAAGAACCTGTCCCCTCCGGATCCCCCCAGGTCCTCCCACTTCGCGAGCGAGAGCAGGGAGTCCCTCATGTTGACCGACGGGGCGTCGCCCTCGCTGCACACGAGCAGCCTTCTCATGGGGGGCGTATCGCCTCGAAGAGGATTTAAACGGATCACGCGATCCCTTCCGCGATCCCGATGGAAAACGTCACATTGAGGGAGAAGGCTATGCTCCATCTGAGCCGCTTCCCCGACATGCACCCCAAGGAGGAGTTCAACGTCCCGTTCGACCTCACCCAGGACGGCATCGCCACGGTCCTGGGGATATCCAGGGCGCACGCGTCGCTGGAGCTGAAGAAGCTCAAGGCGTCCGGCAAGGCCGACGACTGGGTCGCCCGCATACGCGGATCCGGCAACAAGCGCAGGGCGTACTACCTCCTGCCGGACGGGTTCGCCGAGGCGAGGGCGATAAAGGAGCGCATAGAGGCGTCCGGAGTCGTCATAGACTCGCTCCTGGACATGAAGCGCTGCGACCCGAAGGTCATGTGGATGAGCCTCAGCCCCGGCGACAGGGAAACGTTCGGCCTTGCGTGCGTGATCAGGGCGCCCATACAGAGGAAGACCCTGCCCGACACCGCCACCGGGGTGATCCCCACCGACTTCTACGGCACGGTGTGCATAGGGGACCGCGTCCGCGAGAACTACCTCTCGGTGGTGGACCCGGAGAAGGTGAGGACGTGGCACAGCGCTGCCGCGGACTGGTGGATGGAGAACGGGGACGACCATGCGGAGAGGCTGCACCACCTGGTCCGCGCCGGGAGGCACGGGGAGGCGTGCAGGCTCGCGCTGAAGTGCTCCGACGAGTTCCTGGACGGCGCCTGCGAGGACATACTGGAATCCATGAAGGGGCTGGCCCCGCCCCCCAGGCACAGGGAGTCCATGTACGGCATGAGGTCGAAGATAGCCCTGTCGTGCGGGGACGTCCGCGACGCGCTCGCATGCGCCGATGCGCTGGACGAGTACGGCGCGGGAGAGGGCGACATGGTCAGGGCGGAGGCCGCCCTGGCGTCGGGCGACCTCGACGGCGCGTTCGAGAAGGCCTCCGCCATATTCGCGGAGAGGGGGTGGACCAGGGCGGCCCTGGCCGCCGCGGGGGCGCTCCTGCGCGCGGGCAGGCTGGCGGAGGCGGACTCCTTCCTAGCGTCCGCCTGCGAGGCGATGGAGAGGGAGGGGGACGCGACGGGCGTCGGAGAGGCCCTCTTCCTGAGGGCCGCGGGAGCCTACGGGCGCGGGAAGAAGAGCGAGTGCGCCGGATACCTGTCGAAGGCGCTCCGCGCATGCGGGAGAGGGCGCCTCAGGGGGCGCATAGAGTCCGCCTCGGAGGCGCTCCGCGACGGGCGCGAGCCCCGCTTCTGATCACGCGGACCTGTTGGCCTTGAGGGAGTCCAGGTCGGAGATGTACAGGTCCCGGATGTCCTTTATGCCCCACTTGAGCATGGCCAGCCTCTCGAACCCGAACCCCCACGCCAGGACGGGGTGCCTCACGCCGAACGGGGCCACCACCTCCGGCCTGAATATGCCCGCGCCCCCCAGCTCCATCCACCTGCCGTTGAAGAAGACCTCCAGCTCCAGGGACGGCTCGGTGTACGGGAAGTAGGCGGGCCTTATGCGTATCTGGTCGAACCCCATGCGGGAGTAGAACTCCCTGATTATGGAGACCAGCATGTCGAAGCTGCCGTTCTCGTCTATGACGATCCCCTCGATCTGCGTGAACTCCGGCAGGTGGGTGGCGTCGATGGACTCGTTGCGGAATATGCGGGATATGGAGAACGCCTTCTGAGGCGCGTCGGGGTGCTCGGCGATGTACCTTATGCTGCTGACGGTGCTGTGGGTCCGGAGAAGGGCCGCCTCGGCCTTCTCCCTCGACCATGTCCCGCCCCAGCCGGTGGAGCCCGTGCCCCCGCCGCTCTCGTGGATCTCCCTCACCCTGGAGACCAGGGCCTCGTCCTCTATCCTTATGCGGGGCGGGTCGGAGAGGTAGAACGTGTCCTGCAGGTCCCTGGCGGGATGGTCCTGCGGCGTGTACAGCGCGTCGAGGTTCCAGAACGCGGGCTGGACGTACTCCGACGACATCTCGGTGAACCCCATGTCCGTGAACATCCTGCGGACCTCCGCCCCCAGCCTGGACAGGGGGTGCTTCTTGGCCGGGTGCACCGCCTGGGCGGGCACGCTCACGTCGTACCTCCTGAACTCCGCGCCCCTCCACTCGCCGCTCTGTATCAGGCGGTCGGTTATGTCGGTGACCTGCTTCCTGAGGCTCAGCCCCGAGCGGGCGGCCGATTCCCCGGCGGGGGTCAGCGAGACCTCCCTGCGGGATTCCGCGATCTCCCTCACGAGCCCCTGGCGGCCCTTCAGGTCCCTCAGGGCCTTCGCGTCCGCCTCCGCCTCGGGCACGGGGCCGGACATCATCCTCTCTATGAGGATCTCGTCGGGGCCCTTGGCCCCCAGGGCCGCCACGCCCGCGTCCGTCAGCGACAGAATGGTGGAATCCCCCTCGCGGGATATGTCCGCCAGCCCCTTCCTCTTGAGCCAGCCGACCGCTATCTTGTCCCTGCCCCCGGGCATGGCCTCGGCCAGGGCCGCCAGGCTCATCCTCCCGCCGGCGCGGGATACGATCTCCAGCGCCGCCCTCTCGGGCAGGGGGGACGCCGCCTCGCGGTCGGCGACCTCGTACAGCTTGGAGGAGGTTCCCTCGACGATCGCCAGCCCCTTGGATTCCAGGGACATGGCCGCGCGCATGACCTCCACCTCCGCCTCGAAGCTCCCTCCGGACACCAGCCCCTTCGGGGAGCTCCTCCCGCCGGACGCGTCCAGCGCCAGCAGCAGCCTCTTCTCGTTGTGGCTCAGGCCTTCTATGATGGGGTCGCTCATCCTTTCACCCACTCGAACCCGTCGAACGCCATCCCGTCGATCACGTCCCTGGCCTTCTCCCTCTTCTCCTGATGGGACTCCAGGAACGCGTTTATCCTGTCCGTCAGGATGGACTTGCACTCGCCGCAGAGGATCTCCCCCTTCCTGCACCTGTCGGCGGTCTCGCTCAGCTTGGAGTCGTCGCTCTCGAACAGGCAGTAGTTGTACTTGTGGACGGCGCAGACGTCCGGGTTCCCGCCGCACCTCCTCTGCTCCTCCACGGAAACCCTGCCCCCGGTGAATGCCCTGCCGACCTTCTTCTTGACGTCTTTCGGGCCGTCGGTGGTGTATATTGTGCCCATCTCGTCCGTGGACGACATCTTGTCGCCGCCGCCGAGGCCCGGGAACATCTTGCAGTACAGCATGACGGGCTTGGGGTACCCCAGCCCGGGCGCTGCGTCCCTGGCGACCCTGAAGTGCGGGTCCTGGTCTATGCCGCACGGTATCAGGCAGGGGACCTGCCTCCCCTGCTGCTCCGACGGGAGGAACGCGGGGGCGGCCTGTATCGTGGTGAAGAATATGGAGCCTATGTTGGTGGAGTTGTCGAATCCGAACACCGCCTTCGCGGTGGAGAACGTGACCTTCTTGGCCACCTTGAGGGCTATGGGGTACAGCGTGGAGATGTTCTCCGTGTCCAGGATGATCCTGGTCTTGGCGGGGTCGAACCCCAGCGCGACGAAGTCCAGCGCGTTCTGGTACGCCAGGCTCTTGGTGTCCCTCAGCGTGAGGTCCTTAAACAGGAACTTCTCGTCGTCCGTCATCTGGAACAGCATCGGGACGTCGAACACGTCCTGCACCCACTTGTTGAAGATCCACGGCATCATGTGCCCGAGGTGGGTCTGCCCGGACGGGCCCCTCCCCGTGTACAGGACGAACCTGTTCCCCTTCTCATACTCGTCGAGGAGCCACCCCATGTCCCTGTGGGTGTAGAACACGCCCCTCCTGAGCATCGGGTGTATCTCCCCGTGCCTCCCGATCCTCCTGAGGAGCGCGTCGTCCACGGGGGCCGTGCCGAACCTCTCCATGAGGAGGCCGTAGTCAATGTCCCCGCTGACCTCCCAGGGTGTCACAGTGAAATCGTCCGCCATGCGGTACCGACAGCGGCACCATCGCTTTTAAACTTTCGAGGCCGGAAGGGGCTTGGAGAAAATCGGGCGCGGGGCGGAGCCCCGCGCATTGGCGTTTGTGTCAGCCCGACGGCGACGGGCCGCACCCGCCGCATCCGTGGGACTGGTACGCGCAGTACCCGGTCTGGGCGTAGTAGTCGGCGCAGTAGCCGTGCCCGCACGGGGCGGACGGCGCGGAGAGGACCGCCGCGGGAGCGGGCGAGACGGAATCCGCTGCCTCTTCCGCATACGGCGCCCCCAAGGGGCTGTCGACGATCGTGCAGGTGCATCTGTCGTTGTGCGCCGCATAGGCGGCGTACGCCGCCATGAGGAGCGCCAAGAGCAGTATTATTATCAGAACCGCCAGCAGCAGCGGCCACCTCTTGTCTTCCTTCTTTTCTTCATCTTTCAAAACTAATCCCCCTTAAGGACTATATGGAACATGGCATAGCGGATTTAAAAAGGATTTGATGCTGGCGTGCGGATCCGAGCCCGATCGGGGAGCGGCCCGCCCCCTCATTGGACGCGGAGGCTCCTTGGGAATCGCTTAACTACGATGACGGCGTTGCGCGGGGCATGTGGAGCATACTCGGCGCGGACGCGCTGTACCTTGACATCCCCCATGTGCTGAAATCCAGGTTGGCGGAGCTGTCCGGCGAGGGCGATGCGGGGGAGAGGTTCAGGGGGTTCCTGGGCTCGTCGGAGGTCATGTTCCTCCTGAACGGCGAGACGGAGGAGTGCTCTTTCTTCATAACCGTCCCTGACGAGCTCGGCCCGGAGGACATACAGCTGATGGCGGACGCGATACTGGATATAGCCAGGTCGTCGGAGCTCCCGTTCGTGGCCGCAGGCGGGGCGGAGCAGAGGTTCAAGGTCATAATCAACAACCAGAGGGAGCCCGAGCTCGTGGGGCTGAACAAGACTCCCGGGATGTCCTCCGCGGAGGTCTTCAAGCCCATCTTCCGCGCCCTGGACTCGCCCGGGCGCATGAACAGCCGCTTCGACCTCTGAACTCACCCGCCGAGGCGCATCCCGCCGAAGTCGCTCTCGTCCCTCTTCGGGGTCCCGGGCACCGGGGCCTGCGGCTCCCCCGCCCTGTCGAGCCTGGCGAACACGGGCACCGGGCGGAACTCCGCCCATCTCGACGCTATGTCGCTTATGATGGCGGACTCGAACGCGAGGTAGTACAGCAGGGACGATGACGCCACTATCGCCGCCACCATCGCGGCGGAGAGGCCCAGGTAGTACAGCACGGACAGGTACCCCGACGACCCTATGGCGGAGAACACCAGCAGGAACGCGGCCACTATGGGCACGGCCATCGTCTTCACGGTGGAGACGACCCCGTTGTACACCCTGTAGTCGCGGTGATGGGTCTCCACCCTCGCGTTCAGGGACCTGAACACAGACCACGGCAGCACCATCACCGGGATGTACAGGATCAGGGAGAATATCAGGAAGTGGACCGAGAGGATGTTGTCGGCGTCCATCTCCCCGCTCAGGTCCATTATGGCGGGGTTCATGGATATGTATATCCACACGAACATGCCGACCACCAGCCCGAGGGATATGGTCCCCCCCATGTCCCTCCAGGGGATCCTGCGCCTGCGGGCCTCGCAGTCTATGGTTATGTTCCTGGTGTCGAGGTCCTCGGGTATCTTGAACACGAACGCGACCGCCCTTTCGAACATGGTGTGGGACTCTTTCACGTTGTAGTATTCTATGGACCTCAGGACGCGGTAGAACATCCACCTCTGCATGGCCTCCACCAGGGAGGCCATCCCGGGGGCGCCCACCATGACCACCAGCGCCAGCACGACGAGGTTGGGGGGGACTCCCAGGAGCCACAGGGCGGCCGCGATCGCGGCAGGGGCCGCCAGCAGCCAGAACCTCTTCCTGAGGTAGTACGTGACCCCGCTCGCTATGAACGGGGACGATAGCCACGGGGCCGCGTCGCGGACGGACATGGACGACGACGCGGAGGAGTACAGGAGGAACGCCACCGTGGCGATGAGCGCGACCGTCGCGGCGGCCGCGGACAGCCTGTCGCACGGGCGCGCCAGCGACAGCCCCTCGGGCTCGGTTGCCCAGAACTCCCTCTTCGCTCCCTTCTCTATGCGCGGCCTCATCTCTTCTCCATCCATATCTCGGCGTCTATCGTCGCCTTCTCCCCCGCGAACACGCCGAATATGGCGCTCATCTCGGAGTCCCCCCCTGTCTCGACCTCGAAGGACGCGTCCGTGACGCGGCCCCTGTGCGCCAGAGGGGCTCCCGATCCGCCGGTCACCGCCACGTCGACGGGGGCGTCGGAGCGGACGCGCACGTGCAGGACGGACTTCTTCCTGACGCTCAGCACGAACGGGGCCACGTTCCTGTAGAAGCCGTCGGCGGAGGGGTCGAACTCCCCGATGAGCCTCCCTTTCAGTTCCAAGACGAGAGTCCTTTTCTTAAACAGCGGCACGGATTCACCGTCCCTTCCCCATCCGCGAGTATGTAGATAGATATTTCGCGGCCGCGGGGCCCGTCACTCGGGCGGGCCCTCTGCCTCGGGGAGGTCCAGGTCCGTGGAGTACTTCCACATCCTGGGATAGTGGCCCCGCTCCATCAGCACCCTCTCCGCGACCGCGGCGACCCCGCTGTCCGAGGCCATTATCTTCTGCGACGACATCGCCGCCTTGGCGAGGGCTATCAGCTCCCCGCGGGCGGTCATGAGCGCCACCAGGGCGTTCTTCCTGATCTCCTCGTCCAGCATGTGGACCCCGCGGACGCTCAGGTCCGCCCCGTGGCATATGGCGTCCACCGCGGTCGCCTTGACTATGATCTTCGGCAGAGGCTCCAACAGGGCCTCCATGGGCATCACCATGCCCCTGAGCCACGCCTCCCTGCCCATGCGCTGCCAGAACACGTACGCGTCCGTCGCGTCGTGCAGCGTGGCGGCGCGGCCCTCCCCCATCACTCCCGAGCGGGTCCTCCTGAGCTCCGCCATGCTGGCCCCGCACCCCATGGCCTCGCCCGCGTCGGTGCATATGGTCCTTATGTACGTGCCCGCGTCGCACGAGACCCTGAACAGCACGTCCCTGTCCCTTATCTCAAGGATCTCCAGCTCGCCGACCGTCCTTATGCGCATCTGCCTCTTCACGGCGGACCTGGCGGGGGGCGTCTGGTATATCTTCCCGCGGAACCTGCCCAAAACCTTCCTTATCTTCTCCTCCGGCACGTCCCCGTGCAGCCTCATCAGGCACACGTACTCCTTGTCCGACGACAGGACGATGTCGGTGAGCCGCACCGCCTTGCCCAGGCATATGGGCAGGACCCCGCTCACGTGGGGGTCCAGCGTCCCGCCGTGGCTTATCTTCTCCACTTTGAGCGAATCCCTGGCCCACGCCGTCGCCTGATGCGACGTCGGCCCCTTGGGCTTGTCCAGGGCTATGACCCCCGCCTGCATCAGCTCCCCCATGGTGCGGTCCGAGGGGCGCTTGCCCCATCTGTCCTTTATGGCCGACGGGTCCTTTATCAGCAAGCCGCGCCCCCCATCCCCTCGATTATCGCGTCGGCGACCTCGCCGGGGCTGAGCTCGTCGGTGTCGATCACCATGTCGTAGACGCTCTTGTCGCCTATATCGATCCCATAATATCTCATGTAGCGCAGGGCCTCGGACCTCTGCCGCTCCACGGTCTCGCGTCGCGCATCCTCCGCGCTCTCCCCCTCGCGCAGGCCTATGCGGGCTATGCGGACGTCGGGGGACGCGTCTAAGTATATCTTGAAGGCGGGTATCCCGTTGCCGGACAGCATGTACGCCGACAGCCTGGATTCGAAGATCATGTCCGGGTTGGCCTTGGCCACCTCGACTATCTTCGCGTCTATGTCGCGGTCTATGCCGGGATCCCTCTCCGCCAGGGCGCCCAGCTCCGCCAGGGTGAGGCCCCTCTCGGCGGCCATCGCCCGGAACATCTCCCCGAACACGGCGGCCCTGATCCCCAGGCGGTCCGACAGCATCCTGCAGACCGTGGTCTTCCCGGACCCGGGGGGCCCGCTTATGGTTATCCTCATGCTCAGACCTTTTCGACCGGCTCCTCTCCGAGGCGCTTCTTGATCAGGATGTATCTGATCAGCCTGTTCTCGAGCTGCCCTATGGGCAGGCTTATCATGGTGTACACCACGATCCAGATGGGCATGATCCAGAGGCTTTCCATGAGGTTGACGGGGCCCCAGGGGATGTTTATGACGAGCAGCTCCGGGGACGCGGCCATGACCGTAGTCCCCAGGAAGTACCTGACCCAGGCGTAGATGGGGATTATGACGATCATGGTTATGGGCATGACCTTCATCATCTGGCCCTGCGCCTCCATGCTCTTGGCCATCACGACCGGGCGCTGCTCCTCCAGCTTCTTCAGCTTGTAGAGGTTGTTCTCGATCCTGGCCTTGCGCATCTCCTTGTTGAGCTCGCTGCTCATGTGCTGGTTCCGGGCCTGGGCGACGAAGTCGGTCATGTAGCTCCTTATGACGGTGCTGATCGTTATCATCGTCAGGCCGGCCAGTATCAGGGTCAGGACGGGGTACCTCCCGTCGAAGGCCATGACCTGGAACACGGTGTTGAGGGCCATCCCGACAGGCTCCCAGAACTGGGTTATGGCCAGCATGATCATCATCGCGAACATCATGCCGATCATGGTGCCCTTGGGCATGGCGGGCATAGGCTGCTGCTTCATGCTCTGGGGGCTGCCGGGGTTGGGCATCTCACTCATCTCCGCCGAAGAAGCCTCTCAGCACCGGGTTCATCTCCATCATCTGCTCGCGGCCCATGGCCTCGTAGAAGTGGATCAGTATCCCCACTGCCAGCAGCAGGCCCGTCCCGGTGGCGTTCCCCGTGGTCCCGATCATGTCCGCCCCCGTGGCCAGGGCGCCTATCATGGCTCCCGACAGCACGGTGATGGCCGGGATGTACCTCTCCAGCACCCTCTTCAGGACGCGGGGGTCCCGGCGGAACCCTGGGATCTGCATGCCGCTCTTCTGGATCTGCTTGGCCACGGCCTCGGGGCCGAGGTTGGTGGTCTGGACCCAGAACTTGGCGAACATTATGGATCCCATGATCATCACGGACCCGAATATCGCCACGTGGCCCACGTTCTGCAGCACGGTGTGCCCGTTGCCGTACCCGGACGGATCCAGTATCGGCATCAGCCAGCTGGACACCCCCATCGGCGACGACAGGTACCACGCCAGCCCGCCCGAGGCGGTGGTGGACCCTGATTCGAACATCCCTATGGAGCTGTTCCCCCCGATGAAGGGTATGCTCCCCAGGAAGCTGTTGCTGTACAGCAGGAGCGCCACCATGCTGACGTTGGCCAGCAGCGCGCTCATCAGGATGACCGGTATGTTGCTGGCGTACATCAGCTTGAGCGGGTACCTGCCCCTGGCCCCCCTGGCGTTGCCATGGGAGAGCGGCAGCTCTATGCGGCTGGATTCCAGGTACACCACCAGCAGGAATATCGCCAGGGTGCCCACCAACGCTATCATCGGGTTGGGCTCCCCCAGGAATATCAGCTCGTACCCGCCGTTCGCCATCTCGCCGGACGACGTGTGCGTGAGCACGTATATCGCCTTCGGTATGGTTCCCGCCGGCGGGTTGCTGAGCGACATCTCGGCGCCCGCGCTCACAGGGTACCAGTTCAGCGCGCCCGTGAACACGGACTGCGCCACCCCGGCCGCTATGAACAGGGATATCCCGCTCCCGATGCCCCACTTGGAGACCACCTCGTCGAACAGGAACACCAGGTACGACCCGACGCAGAGCTGCAGTATTATCAGCAGCCTCGCCCCGCCCGAGCCCCACGCGGATTCCAGCGAGGAGGACGGGACCAGGTATCCGAACACCTGGGGCACCGCCTCGATCACTATCATCACTATGACCAGGAGCTTGAGCACCGACTGGTAGCACGCCTTGTCGTTGCGGTTCGTCAGGTCCAGCTTTATGATCTTGGCTCCGACGAAGAGCTGCATTATGATCGACGCCGTGACGATCGGGCCGATCCCCAGCTGCATTATCGTGCCGGACGCGCCGGCCATTATCGTCCTGTACTGCGCGAACAGGTCGAGCGACTTCGACTGGTCCAGGCCGTACAGGTACACGTTCGTCATCACGAAGTACAGGACCACGATGACGACGACCCACATCATCTTGGTCCGGAAGTGCACATGGCCTTCCGGGCGCTTGACGGCGGGGAGCTTGTCGCTCACGGGCTTGAACTTGTACAACAGGCTGAGCTGCTCTTCCATCCGGATCTACCTCACAGGGACGTCACTCGACGATGCTGCCGCCAGCGGCCGCGATCTTCTCGCGGGCCTTCTCAGACGCCTGGGCGACGGTCACGTTCACGGGGACGCCTATGTTCCCGTTACCGAGCAACTTGTCTATCCCCGCATCTGTTAGGTTGATATTATACGTATCCCCTGTTTTGGCCGCGAACCCGAGGGAGACGAACCTCTCGATGCCCTCTTCGAGCTCCGCCACGTTGATGGTGGCGTTGGCCGTCACCATGCACTGCGGCCTCTTGAAGCCGTGCCTCCCGAAGTGGTCCCTGTCGTATTTCAGCATGTGTATCTTGCCGGTCTTGCCCAGGCCCGCCTGCCCGCGGCCGCCGATTATGCCGGCGCCGCGGCCGGACTTCTTCCCGCGGCCGTGGGTCCTGGAGCCTCTCATCTTCTTAGTTCTGCTTGGCATAGCACCACCTCACAGCATCCTGGCGATGAGGTCGTTGATGGCCTCTCCCCTGTATCCCAGCGCGCCGCCGTTCTGGTACGAGCGCTTGTTGCCCTCGTATCCCTTCACGGGCGGGTGCAGGCGGAACACGGGCTTGGCATCCGCCACATCCCTCATTCTGCATTCGCTCTCCGATATCGCCTTGGCGAGGTCGCCCACGGTGGCGAACCCGCTGTTCTCCCTCAGGTACTCGTCGGTGACCTCCCTGTCCCCGGAGAGCCTCCCGCGGACCCTGATCATGTCGGCCAGGGTGTCCGCGCTGACCTCTCCCCAGGTGCAGAAGTCCTTCACCTTCTGGAGCATGCCCTTGGTGCACGGGTCCTCCGGGACCACGGTGCAGTGGTTGACCCTCGTCAGGCCGAGGAGGGCCATCGTGTGCTCTATGTCCCCGTTGACCTCGGGCCTACCGCGGACGCGTATCACGGCGTATGCCATGCTCAGTCCTCCTGGTATTCTGCCGAGGGCATGGGCCCGATCGGCCCCGGGACGATGTTCAGCCTCTGGGCCTGCTCGTCGGTGACCCTCATGCGGGCGGTCTGCTTCAGCGCCTCGAAGGTCGCCGTGGCGTAGTTGACCTTGGTCTTGGTGTTGCCGGTGGCGAAGCCCCATGCGTCGCGGACCCCGGCCATGGTGAGCAGGCTCTTGGCCACGTCGCCCACCGCCAGGGACACGCCGCGCGGGGCGGGCCTGATGTAGACTGTGACGGAGCCGGTCCTGCCTATGACCTCGAAAGGCATCGTGTGGGGCTCTCCGCACCCGCACTCCCAGGACCCGCAGCCCCTCTTTATCTCGATGATGTTCAGCTTCGCGTTGTCGATGGCCTTCTTGATGGAGAGGCCCACCTCCTTCCCCTTGGCGCGGCCTATGCCGATGAAGCCGTCGCCGTTCCCGACGATGCACGTCGCGGCGAACCTGACCCTCCTCCCGGAGTCGGTCATCCTCTGAACCATGTTCATGTCGATGACCTCGTCCTGGAGGTCGGGGATGAGTATGTCCACTATCTCCGCCTCGCGGAGGGGGAGCCTGGTGGCCAGCGCGTCGCTCATGGTCGTTATCTCGCCATTGAGGACCATGCGGCCCAGCCTTGTCTTAGGAGTCCATTCCATGTCACTCTGCCTCCACTTTCTTCTTCACGCTGTTCACGGCCGCCTCGATGGCGGCGTCTATGTGCTTCCCGAGGATGCGGTCCTCGGAGGGGAGGACGGCCTCGCTGTGCGGGACCTCCAGCCCCGCGTCGGCCATCCCCTTCACGGCGGAGAAGAGAACCCCGCCGTGCTTGGGCGCCTGCATCCCTATGTCCAGCACGGCGTACTCTATGCCGGCCTTGGCCGCGCGCCTGCCCGCCAGGTATCCGACGAGGTATGCGGCGGGTATGGAGGAGCACGAGTGCTCCCAGCCGTACTTCTTGAGCTCCCTGGTGGTGGCCGAGGCCTCCACCACGTCGCCCGCCATGTCGAATCCGATGAACTGGACTGCGACGTTCTTGTTCGACCGCCTGACGACCGCCCTCGGCTCCTGGCTCGCGAGGAGCTTGCGGCGGGCGTAGTAGTCTGTGCGGTTCTCCCTCCTCCTGCGGAAGGCGACCCTGTATCTCGGTCCTGTTGCCATCAGATCTCCTCCTCTTTAAGGTGCCCCGCGGCCGCCATGTGCTGCTTGAGGTTCCTGCGGGATTTGTAAACCCCTCCCTTGGCCCTCCTGTAGTACAGCCTGTACACCGAGGGCGTTATCTTCCCGTCGGCGCGGAGCGACTTGAGCTCCTCGCGGATCGGGCGGATGGTGGCCATCCACCTGCTCTTCTCGGACACGCGGGCGTTGGCGGATCCCTTCCTGCTGCCGGGGCCCTTCCTCTTGCCCGCGGCCTTCTGGCCCGCGACGTGCCTTATCCTGCCCCTGGACGTGCCGTTCTTGGGCTTCGCCTTTATCAGGCCGGAGCCGATGGCCATGCGGATGTCGGCGCGGGTTATGCACTCCTCCACCTCTTCCGTCTTGTCCGGGTTTATCCATACCCTGTTGGCGCCGCATTTGAGGATCTCCGCGGCCATCCTTCTCTGGTTGCTGAGGTCGGTCATGGTCACACCATCCTGTTGAGGACCCTTATGCCGAGCTCGGCCGCCCTCTCCTGTATGACGATCCTCTTCCTGGTGCCGACCGTCCTGCCTATGCGGACCGCCTGGGACTTGGGGTCTATGCCCTCGAGCCCGTCCACGTTGTATACCAGGACCTCCCTGAACCCGGACGGGTGGAGGCCCCTGGCCTCGGCGGGGCCGCCGTATCCGACGTCCACCATGGGCGGACGCCTCTTCAGCTGCCTCTTCATCTTGGAGTGTATGCCCTTGGGCTTCCTCCACTTCTCGCCCAGCTTGGAGTATCTGAACCACTCCTGCCTCTTGAACGCGGGCCTCCTCCCGGAAATCAGCGCCCTCTTGGCGAGCGCGTCGGCGGTCTCGCCGTCGAGCTCGGGCTTGATCTTGACGGCGTAGCCGCCCTCGTCCACGATCTCCGTCTCGGGCTCGGCTTTCGCCTCCGCCTTGGCTTCCTTGGCCTCGGCCTTGGGCTCGGCTTTCGCCTCGGGCTCGTCCGCGAGGAGCTCCTTCCAGCGTTCGACCGTCTTCGGGCCGACGCCGGAGAGGCTCATTATGACCTTCTTGGCCCCCTCGGGGTCGCGGACCGCGTCCCTGAGCTCCGGCACGGAGGCTATGCCGATCTGTTTAAGCTCGGCTATGTTCCCCTCTTTCAGGCCGGGGAGGTCCGTAAGCGTCTTGATGCTCATTCTCTCACCTTGTGCGATTTGTGGACGATGTATATCCCGTCCTGGAAGGTCCTCTTGTCGAATCCGACCCTCGAGGTGGCCTTCTCGAGGTTCGCCGCGGTCTGCCCGCAGTCCTCGATGCTGTTGCCCTCGACGGTCACGTCGGTCCCGCTGACCTTGACCTTGCACGCGCCGGCTATGTTGGCGTAGCGGGGCGCGTGGCCTCCCATGTAGTTGCTTATCTCCACGCGGCCGTCCTTGACGGCCACCTTCATCGGGAAGTGGGAGAAGACGACCTTCAGCGTGTATGTGAACCCGACGGTCACGCCCTTTATCATGTTATTGATGTGCGCGACGTAGGTTCCCACCATGGCCTTGTCTTCCGTCCTGGGGTATTCGCTGCTTACGGCGACCTCCCCTTCCGCTATGGAGATGCTGACGCGAGGGTACGCGAAGTTTCTGCTCAATTCTCCCCTGGGCCCTTTGACCGTAACGGTACCGTCATTCATCGTGACGGACACCCCGCCGGGGATGGCGATGGTGCTTTCGATCTTCCCTGCTATTGTCATCTCTATTCCTCAGTACACGTATGCCAGCAGCTTGCCGCCGATGCCCTTCTCCTTGGCGTCGTCCTGGGTTATGACGCCCGCCGTGGTGGTCAGTATGAGCACTCCGAAGTCCTGGGCGGGGAGGAACCTCGCCTCGAACCCCTCTATCTCGCTCGCTCTGACCGAGTATCTCGGCTTTATCACGCCGCAGTTGTTTATGGCCCCTTTGAGGACCACGCGGAACTTGCCCGCCTTGCCGTCGTCGACGTACTCGAACTGATATATATACCCGTGGTCCTGCATGACCTTCAGCACGCGGCCGATGAGTTTGGAGGACGGCTGGATGGTGCATTCGCTCTTTCCTTCGGTCGCCGCATTTTTCATGACGCACATCGCGTCGTTGAGTGGATCGCTCTGCATTTTGTCACCTCACGAATACTTCTTGAAGCCCAGCTCCGGGGCCTTGTCCCTGAAGCACTGGCGACAGAGGTGCATCCCGTATCTCCTGATGATGCCCCTCCTGCGTCCGCAGCGAGTGCAACCGTCTACCCTTCCGAACTTCTTCTTTGGCTTCACTCGACCACCTCTACTTCATAGTTTTCCTTCATGTATCTTATGGCCTCGTCGCGGTCCACGCGGTGGCTCTTGGGGATCTTGCGCCTGAGCAGGGACCTCTTGGTTATCCTGTTCCCGGCCCTCCTGAGCACCACGCTGACGTCCATCCCGAATATGCCGATCTCGGGGTCGTATTTCATCCCCTCGAAGTCGGTGTAGTCGGATATGCCGAAGGACATGTTGCCCTCCCTGTCGAACGAGTAGGCGTAGACCCTCCTCTCCCTGATCGGGAGCGCCCTGCCGAGGAAGCCCTCGGCGGCCTCTCCCCTGAGGGTGACCTTGCACCCGAGCGGCATGCCGACCCTGATGCCCAGGTCCCTGTTGACCGTCTTGGAGATGGTCTGCACGGACTTCTGGCCCGTGACCATCTCCAGCACCTTCTGGGCCTTGACGAGCCTCTCGCCGGCCTCTCCGACGCCTATGTTGACGGTCACCTTGTCTATGCGTATGTCTCTGGGGGAGCTCATTCGGACGCCTCCGGCAGCTTTATCTCCGGCTTCGACGAGCCGATGATGAACACGTTCCTGAGGACGGTCTCCAGGCCGCTCTCGAACCTGACGACGTTGGCCGCCGACCCGCTGACCTTGACCTTCTCGGATATCGTGAAGACCTTGCCGGCCAGCGCGCCGTGGACGATGAGCGCGGACGCCCCCTTGACGAGGGAGTAGCGCGCGAGCACCGCCTGGGTGGACACGTCTATCTTCAGGGTGTCCCCGGACTCGTAGTCGTTCTCGTCCAGGAGCAGGTTCCTGCCCCCGCTGAGGTTGAGCTGGATCTTGCCGCCCCTCACCTTGGTCTTGCCCTCGACGCGGACGAGCTTCCATCCGGCCTCGTCGGCGCTTATGGGGACCAGGGTTATCTTGCCCTTGTCGGTGAGGAGGACGCGGAAGCTCTGCCCGGTCTTGGGCAGGGACACCGTGTCCATCACGCCTATGGGCGCCTTCGGGCTCTTGACGGGCTTCCCGTCCACCATGAGCTCGCGGTTCCCTATGATCCTCTTCGCCTCCTTGGCGGTGTCGCACGCGCCGATCATGTCCCTGAGGACCACGGCCGCGGGAAGGCTGCTCTCTATGGAGTGCGCCCCGGGGGACTGTTTGGTCACCCAGACCGCCGCCTTCCTCTTTATCGGCCAGGTCCTGGGCGCCGTCAGCCTCTTCATGTGGTCGCTCATTGCCTACCCTCCTTGTTCTTCGATATCGAGTCCACCCTCCAGGGGTCCTCGGCGTTCAGCTTCGTGATCACCAGGTTGGAGGCGTGCACAGCGCGCGCCACCGCCGTCCCGTCGGCCTGGTTTATGGTCACTCCCTCCACCGAGACCCTGCCGGTCTTGGTGAAGACCTCTATGACCTTCCCCTCGGTCCCGCGCACGTCCTCGTCGCCGCGGAGGACCGCCACGGTGTCTCCCTTGCAAACCCTGGCCGAGCGGACCCCGTACTGCTCCCTCAGCTCGTGGCTGAGGGGGGCCGCGAGGGCCTTGCGCTTCACGTGGGCCGGCGCGTTGGCCTGCGCCTTCCTCTGTATCCTTGCCTTGCTGCTTGTCATGCGGACACCTCACACTATGGACCCTGCGGTCGCCGCTATGCGGGGCCACCTCTCGGCGGCCTCTTTGGCCACCGGCCCCTTTATGTCGGTCCCTTTGGTCTCGCCGGTCTCTGTCACGATCACGGCCGCGTTGTCCTCGAAGTAGACCATCGTGCCGTCGGGGCGCCTGGTCGGGCGCCTCTGGCGGACTATGACCGCCTGCACGATCTGCCTCCTCATTGCGGGGGTCCCCTTCTTGACGGACGCTATGACCACGTCGCCGACTCCGGCGCAGGGCACCCTCCGGGCCACCCCGTGGTAGCCGGGGACGGTTATGATCTCTATCACTTTGGCCCCGGTGTTGTCGATCACGTCGAGGCGGGACCCGTTCTGTAGCCCCCTTATCTGAGTCCCTGCGATTCCCTTCATGGACTCACTCCCTCTTCTCGATCACTACGAAGGACACGGTCTTGGAGATGGGGCGGCACTCGGATATCCTCACGCGGTCGCCCACCTTGAGGCCGAGGCAGGGCGCCGCGTGGGACGGGTACCTGCTGGACCTCTTCTCGTATCTCTCGTATTTCTTCTGGTATTTCAGATAGTTGCGCTCAACTATCACGGTCTTGTTCATCTTGACGGTCGCTACTACGCCGTCTATGATCTGCCCTCTGACCGACAGACTGCCGTGGAACGGGCAGTTGGGGTCGCCGCACTCTGAGGAGGGAGGGGTCACATCCAATCCTATGTCTCTGACTTTCGATGCCATTAATCTCTCACCTAACCTTTTTTATCCTGTCTTCCGGCCGGTGCTGAATCTCTTCGCCTTTGATGTCCAGGTATCCTTTGCCGCACGCGAATCTGAACTCGCCGCCCTGCTTGGGCACCATCCTGTCCGTCCCGGCGGACCTGACGGTGAACGTGTTCCTGGTCTCGTCGACTATCTTCCCGGATATCCCCGAGTAGGGCCTCGACAAGACCTCCACTTCCCTGCCTATGAGCTCCGACCTCATGAAATCGCTCCTGTTCATTTTACCTGACTTCCGTGCGGAACCCGATCTCTTCCAGGACGGCCTTGACCTTCTTCTTGTGGTCTCCCTGAAGCTCGATGCGCCCGTCCTTGCAGGTCCCGCCGGCCGCGCACTTGTTCTTTAGCTGTTTAGCCAGGTCTGCGATGTCGATGTCGTTCTCGTCGATGCCGTCTATGACCGTCACCATCTTGCCGTACCTGCGGCTGTCGACGGATATCCTGACGGTCTGTTGCTCGCGCGCGATCTCCTCGCACATGCAGAGCTCTTTTGGCAATCCGCATACCGGACATATGTCGACCATTAGTGTTCTTCCTCCCCCTTCTGGTTCTGAACGGTCAGGATGCGCGCTATGTTCGTCCTGAGGGCGCGTATTATCCCCGGGTTGGAGGGAGCCCCTCCCATCGCGGAGACGCCCCTCTCGTGCATGAGCTCGTTGCGCAGCTCCTTCAGCTTCTCGTTGCGCTCCTCGTCGCTCATGCCCCTTATGTCGGCTGTCTTGAGGGAGGCCATCTCACTCCGCCTCCTCTATGACGGGCTCCGCCTGCGGGGCGGGCTCGGCGAACAGCTCGGGGAACTTGGCGGCGGCGTCGGTCTTGCTGAGGACGGTCGTGTCCGCAGGCAGCCTCGCGTCGGGCCTCATTATCTCGACGGTCACGCCGATGACTCCCATCTTCAGCTTCGCGACGGCGTAGCCGCGCTCGATGAAGTTGATCCTGGGCTCGCCGCAGAACTTGATGTAGCCCTCCTTGAACTTCTCGGTCCTGTGCCTCTGCCCGGTGAGCTTGCCCGCCAGTATGACGTGGCACCCGCGGGCGCCGGAGTCCATGACCCTGCGGACGGTGGAGTGCCCCGCCCTGCGGAAGTGCCATCCCCTCTCGAGGGAGAAGGCCAGCTTCTCCGCCATGATCTGGGCGTTGAGGTTCGCGTCCACGACCTCGCTCACCTCGATCTGGGGGTTCTCGAAGCCGTACTTCTCGCTTATCGCCTGCGTCAGGTTCTTTATGGTCTGCCCGCGCCTGCCTATGACCAGGCCGGGCCTCTCGGTGGTGAGGAGCACGCGGGTCCCCATCGGCGTCCTCTGGACGTCGAGGCCACCGAAGCCCGCGCGGCTGACCTCCTTCATGAGGTACTCCTTCAGAAGGACCCTGCGGATGTTCTCGGTGACGAATTTCCTCTCTGATGCCATTTACTCGACCTCCTCGATTATCACTTCTATGTTGGCCGTCTCCTGGTTCCACTGGGTCGCCCTGCCCTGGGCCCTGGGCATGTGCCCGGGGATGGTCTGGCCCCTCGCGACGGTGATCGTGGAGATCGCCATGTTGGAGACGTCCAGGCCCTTGTACTCCGCGTTGGAGGACGCGCTCAGCACGACCCCCAGTATCGCCTTGGACGCCTTGACGGGGTATCTCCCCGGGCCGACGCCCTTCTTGTGGGACACGCGCTTGTTGTACCTCTTGAGGGGCACGGGCCTCTCCTCGGCGATGACCTCCTCGAGGGCGCGGACCGCGGACTCCACCTTCATCCCGCGGATCATGCCCGCGACCTCGCGGGCGAACTTCGGGGACACGGGCTGGTCCTTGGCGCGGGCCTTGGCCGATACGTCGGGGTCCGATACTGCTGTGTAGCCTTTGTTGATCATGTCTAGCACCTCACTTCAGCGGCATGAACCTCGACGACCTCGTCGCGCCCACTCCGGGCCCGGAGTGCTGCGGCGCCCTTCTCGTGAGCACGAACTCGCCGATGTAGTGGCCGATCATCTCCGCCTTGATCTCTATGTCCTTGAACTCCTTCCCGTTGTAAACGCTGACGGTCTTGCCGACGAACTGGGGGAGGACGGGTATGTCCCTGCGGTGGGTCCTGACCGGGCCCTCCGCCGACTTGAGCTTGTCCACGAGCAGCTGCTGCTCGTAGTTGAGGTCGCGGAGGTAGGTCCTCCTCGCCCTCGACGGCAGCAGCTCCAGGACCTCTTCCGTGGACATCGCCAGGAGCTCCTCCATGGTGAAGCCGCGGTACAGGAACTCCTTCTTCCTCCGGGCCTGGATCGCCGACGCCTTCTTCCTCGACTTCCTGCGGGTGGCCTTCGCCGACCCCATTATCTTGCTTTTAGCCATCAAGCATCACTTCCTCTTCTTGGGCGCCAGGAACCCGACCTTCTGTCCCGGCGACGCGGTTCTCTTCTGGCAGTTCGGTCCGCCCACGTGCGGGTGGCTTCCTCCACCGTGCGGGTGATCGACGGCGTTCATCGCCACGCCCTTGACCTTCTTGTTCGCGGTGGACCTGGACCTCAGGGTGAGGTAGTTCTTCCCCGCCTTGGCCAGGGGCTTGTCGCCCCTGCCGCCCCCGGCGACCACGCCTATGGCGGCGCGGCACCCGGGGTTCAGCTCCTTCATGGCCCCGGACGGCATCAGCACGACGACCTTCTCGCCCCTGCTGACCACCGTCGCCGAGGACCCGGCGGTCTTGACGAACTTGCCGCCGTCCCCCGGCTTGGCCTCGATGTTGTGCACCGCGGTCCCCTCGGGTATGTTGGACAGGGAGGTTATGTTGCCCGCGGCGACCTCGGTGCCGCCGACGGCGAGCCTCTGCCCGACCTTCGTCCCCTGGACCGCCAGCTGGTAGTCCGTGACCCCGCCGAAGTCGACGACGGCCAGCGGGCTCGTCCTCCCCGGCGCCTGGATCAGGTCCTTTATGGTCCCCGCGCCCTCGTTGAACTGGGGCAGGCGGACGTCGTCGACGTGCCTGTGGCTGGGGGAGCGGTAGTGGGAGCCTCCGCGGCCCCTCCTCTGCGTTATAAGTCTCTTTCCCATAAGATCACCTCAGAACACTCCGACCCTCATGCCGACGTCTTCGGCGGAGTAGCCTTCCTCCAGCTTGATTATGGCGTGCTTGCCGTCCTTCTGTATCTTGGTCCAGACGCGCTCGACCTTGACCTCGAAGCGCTCCTCGAAGGCGTCCTTCACGTCGGACTTGCTGGCCTGCCTGTGCACGATGAACTCGATCTTGTTGCCGTCCTTGTACTTCTGCCTGGGGGTCCCGGACATGTAGTTGAGGGACTTCTCGGTCACGTACGGTCTGATGAGTATGTCGCTCTGCTTCATTGCGTCCACTCCCCTATCTTCGCCATGGCGGACCTGGTGTACACCGCGAGCCTCCCCGCGTCCCCTCCGGGCGCGAGCAGCCCCGCGCTGAGGGACCCGACCGCCTCGACCTCCACGCCCGGGAGGTTGGCCGCGCCCTTGAACACGGGCGCGTCCCTCTCCGAGACGACGATCAGCACGGAAACGGGGGTCCTGTACCTCCTGTTCCTCATCTTTCCGCGGCCGGCGCGGATCTTGCGGCCGTCCTTGGCCCTCTCCAGGTCGTATCCGACGCCTATGACGTCGAGGACGCCGCTTATCTCGGACGTGGCCGAGAGGTTCTGGAACTCGTCCTCCACCACTATGGGGAAGGACAGGGAGTCGTCGAACCTGTGCCCGCGGGCCTTGACGGAATCGGCGCTGCCGGTCGCGGCCAGCGCGGACGCGCGGGCTATGGCGAGCTCCTTCCTGTTGACCTTCTGGGCCCATATCTTCTCAACCTTCGGGGGGTGCGCCCTCCTGCCGCTCACGTTGTTGGGCGACTGGGTGGCCTTCCTCCCGTCCTTGAGCCTCTGGACGCGGGACACGCCGCGCCCCTTGCCCCAGGTGCTGACGGAGTGCCTCATGCCCGCGCGGGGCGCGGACCCGTACGGCTGCCTGGCGTTGGCGGCGGCCGCGAGGACGGCCTTCTTTATTATGTCCGGCCTGTACTGCGCCGAGAACGCCGCGGGTACGTCGATGGTGCCTGAGACCTCTCCCTTCATCGAGTAAACGTTGGTCTGTGTCATCTTTCTCACGCTCCCTGCTTCGATTCGGTGGAGACGTAGGTTATCTCCGGCGCCGCGACGTCCGCCTTCTTGGGGGCCCTCGCCGCGTCTCTGAGCCTTATGAGCCTCTTGGTCGGGCCGGGGACGGACCCGTGGATGAGGACGTAGGTGTTCCTCACCTCGCCGTAGTTGAGGAAGCCGCCCTTCGGGTTGACCTCCTCGCCGTCGGCTCCGACCTTGACTATCTTCTTGTTGAACTCGGTCCTCTGGTGGTATCCGAGCTGGCCCGCCTGGGGGACGGTGCCCCTGACGTACCCGGGCCTCTTGGGCCCGAGGTTGCCTATCCCGCGGCGGTGCTTGCTGTTCCTGTGGGAGAGCAGCTTGACCCCCCAGCGCTTGGTGACGCCCTGGAAGCCCTTGCCCTTGGTGACCGCTATGACGTCGACGAAGGCGCCGTCGGCCGCGAACGCGGTCACGGGGACCTCCTGTCCGAGCAGGCCCTTGGCGTACTCCATCCTGTCCTTGACGGTCCCTCCGCCGATCCTGAGCTCCATGAGGTCGGGGACCTTCTTGGGGACCCCGGTGATCTTCTTGGGCTGCGTGTAGGCGAGGACGCGGACGTCCTCGAAGTCGGCTCCGGAATACTTGTCGAACCCCGCGGGCCCGTGGCCCGCCGGGGAGCTTATCCTCTTGGACAGCAGGGGGTCTAGGTCCTGCGCCCACACCTCGCCGGCGGTCTTGAGCCCTATCACCGTGCTCTCGTAGAATCTGACCGCGGCGACTTTCATCGGCGGCACCTCGACCACCGTGACCGGCACCTGGACCTCCATCCCAGAGGTGGTGCTCTTGGGCCTCTTGTCGACTATGAACGCATGCGTCATGCCGACCTTGTATCCCGCGAACCCCTGTATCTTAGGGGCTCCGCTGATGTCGGGCCATGAATCGAGCCTCGGGGTCTGCGACTGTGCTCTCTTCCTCGGGCCGAAGCCTTTGGATCCTCTCTTTGGACGTCTCCTTTGTGGCATATGCTCACATTCCTGCGAGGGTCTCTTCGCTAACCTCGCGCATTATAGACGAACGCGTCTTATGCTCCTACCGTGACGCCGATTCATCTCGAAAACTTCGACATGAGTGAATATGGGTTGCCTAGGCATTGCCCGTGCGTCTGGTCGGACATACAGCAGTCCAATCTTAGGTCTCGTATAATGGACAGGTATTTAAAGATGCGTTTTTCCGGGGCGGCTCCGCGCCGCGGAGGGGGGCGGGCCCCGTTAAAAGATGTCGAATCGCGCGCCCGGGCGCGACGCGCCCTCCCCCCCCCCCATCGGGTCAGAGCCCCTTCTTCGCCTTGTCCTGCGCCCTCTTCATGCGGGCCTTCGCGTCGAAGCCCGTCGCCTTCTCCGCGAACGCGTTGAGCCTCCTCTTGCTGTCGAGGATCTCGTCGTCCCCCATCTCCCCCTGCCTGTTGGCGGTGGAGATCTCCATCCTGTCCTTGGACGCCACCCTCACCTCTATCCTCGCCAGCACCCCGTAGGACGAGACCAGCGCCTCGCCCTCCCTGGAGACGTTGCCGAAGGTCTCCGCCATCAGCTTCTCCAGCAGGTCGCCGTCTATGTTCTTGAACCAGCCCTTCTTTATGTCGTAGTCCATCCTATCACATCCTCATCATAAGATCGTTGAACATCCCGCGGTCCAGGTCGGACGGCGTCCCCAACAGGGACTCCGCCCTCATGTACGATTCCCACGCCGCCCTGCACCCGCACGGCGCGGGCGCGTCCAGGTCGCGCGGGTCCTGCGTGAACGAGAACCTCTCCACCGCGGCCAGCGCGGCCGCGTCGCACGCGCCGCAGTTGTGGGCCCCCCTGGCGGACCCTCCGCCGGACGGGGACGACATCACCCTGGCGCGCACCGTCCCCGACATCCTCCTCATGGCCTCGATCAGGGACCATATCCACGGCGGCCTCAGCTCGCCCTGGGACCAGAGCCTCTCCGCCCTGGTGGCCCTCTGCACGTTGAGCGGGTTGACGGATATCTCGTCGGAGAACTCGTCCGCGAACGCGGCCGACGAGACCGCGTCCTCTATCGCCCGCGATTCCGTCATGAACGGGGGCTTCAGCATCACGTAGGTGCGGACCGAGAGGCCCGCGCCCTTGACCGCCAGGGCCGCGCGGCGGCAGTCCCCGGGCCCGAAGCCCTTCCCTATGGACCTCTCCAGGACCTCCGGGTCGGAGCTCTCCAGCCCGAACGCCACGGTGGCGTTGCGGGGGAGGGACGCGACCGCCTCGGCCGTCACGAACTCGGGGCGGCTCTCGAACAGCAGGCGCTCGCACCCCGCGAACTCGGAGAATATCCTCTCGCGCACCGCGAGGGGTATCTCCGCCTCGTCCAGGAAGCTCCCGGACGTGTATATCTTGACGAACGGCTCGCCGGCGTACCGGGACAGGACCTCGCCGATCTGCGCGCTCAGGTCGCCCTCGGTCACCCCGCGGACCGACGCCCTGCCGTATCCGCACATGGAGCAGCCCCCCTTCTTCGCCCAGGCGCACCCGTCCGTCCTGAGTATGGCGACCATGGCGTCGACGGGGGCCCCTCCGGACATGTCCCTCTCCTTCCAGACGGCCTCCGGCCTGTCCGGCGACGGCGCCTCCCTCATCGCCGGCTCACGCCCCGGCGGGTGGGGCCGCGGGCCCCCGTGTCGCGATCGTTTTTCATCATAGCATGAGCTCCGGCGCCAAGCACGCCCCCTTCCAGATATTTAAGAAATATTAATAAAGTACTGTCCAATGGAGACTGCGGGCATATCATGGCTCTCAGAATAATTGTGATCGGGTCCGGCGCGGCCGGGATGACCGCCGCGTCCGCCGCCAGGAGCGCGGACCCCGCGGCCGAGATAACGCTGTTCACCGAGGACGAGCACGTCTCGTACTCCCCCTGCGTCATACCGTGGGCTATAGAGGGCAAAGTCTCTTGGGAGGGCATGGTCATGCACGCCCCCGAATACTACGCCAGGGAGAGGAACATAAAGATATTCACGAAGACGGCCGCGACCGTGGACGGCGACGCGAAGAAGGTGTCCGCCGGCGGGAGGGAATACGAGTACGACTCCCTCGTCATAGCCGCGGGGAGCAAGCCGTTCCTGCCCCCGATACCCGGGGCGGGCCTGGACGGCGTGTTCACCGTCAAGACCGTCGGCGACGGGAAGCGCATCCAGAAGGCCGTCGGCTCCACCGACCGCGTCGCCATAGCCGGCGCCGGGGTCATAGGGCTGGAGATCGCCGCCGGGCTCGCGGGGATGGGCAAGAAGGTCACCGTCATCGAGATGATGGACCAGGCGATACCGCGCATAGCCGACAGGGACATGGCCGACCCGGTGCAGAGGCGCCTGGAGGAGATGGGCGTGGAGTTCGCGATGAGCGCCCCGGTGCAGAGCGTGTCGGGGGAGGGCTCGGTCTCCGGGATCGTCGCGGGCGGGCGTGAATACCCGTGCGGGGCGGTCATATTCGCGACCGGCGTCAGGGCGTGCCTGGACATACCGAAGGCGATGGGGCTCGACATAGGGATCCTGGGCGGGGTGGCGGTGTCGCCGACCCTGCAGCCGTATAAGAAGGGGCGCCTGGTGCCCGGGGTCTACCTGGCGGGGGACCTCGTCCAGTGCGAGTCGGCCGCCGTCCCCGGGCCTACCATGAGCCAGCTCGGGTCCACCGCGGTGAGGCAGGGGGCGGTGGCCGGCAGGAACGCCGCGGGCGGGCGGGAGACGTTCGGGCCCGTCGCCAGCCCATGGGTGAGCGTCATAGGCGGGAAGCACATCGCGGGCGCGGGGATCTCCACCGGCCTGGCGTCCTGGTACGGGGTCGACGTCGTCTCGGGCAAGGCGACGGGGCTGACCAGGGCGAGGTACTACCCGGGGGCTGGCGAGCTCACGGTCAAGGTGCTGGCGGAGCGCTCGTCCCGCAGGATAATAGGGGCGCAGATACTGGCGGACGAGGACGCCACGGGGCGCATAGACTGGCTGGCGTCCGCCATAGCGGCGGGGGCGTCCGCGGACGGGTTCCTGGCGCGCTCGGAGAACGCGTACTGCCCCCCGACCTCCATGGTCAGGGACGTGGTCGTGTCCGCCGTGGAGGACCTCGTCGCGAACCTGGGCGCGTGATAGGATGAACTTCCAGGAATACAGGAGGATATACGACGGGCTGAGGCAGCCCGGGGACATAGACCGCCTCGTGGGCGACGGGTACGACAGGAGGCTGGTGGAGACGCTGTTCACGCAGAAGATGAGCAGGGACGTCAAGAAGAGGTACCACGCCGTCAAGAACCATACGGGGAAGATGCTGAGGGAATGGAGGAAGGGCAAGACCCTCATGGAGATAGCGAACCACTACGCCTTCCCGCCGATCCTGACGGCCATGTTCATCTTCCAGGAGGACGGGACCACCAGGAAGCAGTTCTGGGAGTACATAAGGGAGCCGGAGCTGCTGGAGAGCGCCGAGACGGCGGACGAGGTGAGGGACGTCGTGAAGAACGACTACGTCTACTCCCCGTGGGCCAACGACCTGCAGAAGGAGCGGGGGATCTGGGGGGAGGAGCTGCTCCAGGGGTGGCTGGACTCCCAGGGGATAGGATACAAGACGGAGAAGGACCTCCGCGGCGGGGAGGGGCAGAAGACCCCCGACTGCCTCCTGGACGAGCCGATGGCCTACGACGGCAGGAAGATCTGCTGGGTCGAGAGCAAGGCGTCGTTCGGGGACAACGTCGAGTTCAGGTTCAACAGCAGGAAGCAGCTGATCCCGTACACCAAGCTGTTCGGCCCGGGCGTGGTCGTCTACTGGACCGGGTGCCTGGAGGACCTGGAGACCCCGGAGGGCGTATACGTGGCGGACATGTCCATACTGGACAAGAGGCTCGGGAAGATCGAGTGAGCGGGCGGCGCGGGCCCCCGCGCGCGCCCGGCCGGGTCAGCCCGACCCGGCCTCTCTGCGGATCTCGCCCATGGTGGCGGTCCTCTCCGCGAACGCGTTGTGCTTGTGGATGGATTCCTCGGACTCGCTCTCCACCCTGACCTCCACGTCGTCCGGCAGGCCCGGGCACTCCGACGCGAGCGACTTCAGCACATGGCGCACCACGTCCTCCACGAACTTGGGGTTGGAGTGGGCGTTTATGACGACCTTGCCCTCGTCGTCCCTCTTCAGGAGCTCGTAGGTGGGGGACGAGAACGACCTCTCCACCAGGTCTATCAGGTCGTCCGCCTCCACGTCCACGGACTCGTCCATGGACAGCGTCAGCCTGCAGACGTTCCTCTGGTTGTGCGACATCACCGGCGGGTCCGCGGCGCACGACAGCATCTCCCTCACGGTCTGCTGGGCGCACGGGCAGGCGGTCATCCCTATGGCGTCCACCCCTATGGACTTCCTGACGGGGGATCCCCTGGCGACGCGCCCCGCCCCGCGGAGGACGTACGCCTCCAGGGTCTCGCGGCCGAAAGGGGTCCTGCTCTGCTTGAAGTAGTCGGCCCTTATGTCGACGTCGGCGGTCAGGGCGTACTCGTGGTGCTCCAGGAGCTTCCCGCATATGTCCGCCGCGACGTTCTCCAGCCCGGACACCGGGCGGGAGAGGCTCTCCTCCAGGACCGCGGTGAGGACCTCCACGTTGCGAGACAGGTGCGACCCCTTCTGGGCCGCCGGCAGGTCCACCGACAGGTCGATGGTGCAGTTCAGCGCGCCGTTGAGCGCGCCGTTGACCCCGTCCCTCCTGACCAGGATCGGCTTGCGGACGCCTTTCACGCCGACCTTGGTCAGCTTGAAGCCGGTCTCGCCTTTTTTGTATTGGACGTCGCACTTGAGCGTCATGATGGCTCGTCAATGCTCTCATTGTTTAAAAGAGAGGGCCCCGGGGCGGGGGATGGCCCCTTCGGGGCCGCGCAAACCTATTAACCGCGCCGGCGATGGGATGGCCGATGATGTGCGGGCTGGACGAGGCGGGCAGGGGATCCGTCATGGGGCCGCTGGTGGTCGGGGCCGTGTTCGCGGAATCCGACGACGGGCTCAGGGAGATGGGCGCGAGGGACTCCAAGAAGCTGACCCCGAAGGCGCGCGCCAGGCTCTACGGCGAGATCACCTCCGGATACGAATGGAGGGTGGTGGTCGCCTCCGCGGCCGAGATAGACGCGAGGATGGGGCTCGCGTCCCTGAACGACATAGAGGCGGACATGTTCGCCGAGGCCGCCTCGGGGTCCGGCGCGGACGTCGTGTACGCGGACTGCCCGGACGTGAACGAGGACAGGTTCTCCAGGGCCATGACGGCCAGGCTCGGGGTCAGGACGGTGGCGGAGCACGGCGCGGACGACTCCCGCCCCATAGTGTCCGCCGCGTCCATCGTGGCCAAGGTCACCAGGGACCGCATGATGGCGGAGATCTGGGAGGAGCTGGGGGCGGACGCCGGCAGCGGGTATCCCGGAGACGCGCGCACCATGGGGTTCATAGAAAAATGGATAAGAGAGCACGGGAGTGCGCCAGAGCATGCGCGCCGCTCCTGGGAGCCCGTGAGGCGCCTCACGACGCTCTCCAAGGCTTCCAGGCTGAGCGACTGGTGATAAAATGAGCATGCAGGATTCGATCCAGGTCTGGATAGACAGGTTTCAGAGCAAGGTGGACTCGGACGAGGCCCTCAGGAAGGAGCTCATGCCCCTGAAGAAGACGTTCAACATGGACCTGGGGACGGAGCATTACTCCATGAGGCTGGAAGAGGGCGGCATACGCGGCTTCGCGCCCGTCCTGGCTGACGGCGCGGACGTGACCATACGCACGACCCCCGCCTCGCTGCAGGCGCTCATGGACGGTACGCTGAGGCCCATGAAGGCGTACATAACGAAGAAGATCTCCGTCGAAGGAAAGATACAGGACCTCCTGTTCCTCAAAAAGTTCTTCTGAACCCGCCCCCCGGTTCTCTCATCTCGCCGGCAATCGTGAGATTGCCAGCGAGGCCTATGGCATTTGGGGGGGGGGGGGTTATGCCATAGACCCGCTGACTGTGAACCTGCATGGCAGGCGTGTGAGCTCCCCGAGCCTCTCGGAGAGGGCATCTCCCTATCGGAAGATTGCCAGGAGACGGATCGCGTTGGGGGGGGGGGGGGGGAAGACCAAGGCGATCCGGTCTCTCTGACTGTAATACGCCCGTCCGGCTAAGCCGCCGGGCGACGACCCCTTTCATCTAGGATATAAAGGGGCTTTCGTTTCGCATTTACGAAACCTAGACCAAATAAGAAGACATACTACTTAAAGTTTTGTATATCTTAGAGACGAATGCGAAAACGGCGGGACCGCGGGAACGTATGTAAAGTTTTTATACCATATATGATTAAGCGCATGCTATAGCGAGGTAGGGTAGCCAGGATATCCCGTCGGGCTCATAACCCGGAGACCGATCGTTCAAATCGATCCCTCGCTACCACTTCTCATTCCGATCTTCTCCGAGCGCGCCGCCTCGTCGCGAGAGTGGCGGGGAACCCGCCGCCCTCGCGGGCGCATGATGGCGGCCGATGCGCTCAGAGCAGGCTCTTGGCCTCTTCCGGATCCATCTCCAGGGCCTTGAGCATGTACGACAGGGCCTTCTTGGCGTACGGGGCGCGGGCCTTCGGGTCCTCCATTATCTCGCCGTACGTCGCCATGACGTTGTTGTAATATTCTATAGCGAACTCCGCGAAGAGGGTGGACTCCATCGATTCGTCGGTCTGCGCCGCCTCGTTGTACGCCTTCTCCGCCTCGTCGTACTTGTTGACGGAGATGCAGAATAGGCCGTAGGACTGGTAGTAGTCCACCACGTCCCCGTCCAGCTCTATCGCCTTGCGGTAGGATTCCATGATCTCCTCCGGGGAGACTTTCGCGCCGAACATCCCCGACGCGTAGTTCCCGCATTCGGCGCGGTAATACCAGTACTCGGCGGTCTTGGGGTCGTCCTCGGTGAGCTTCTTGAACATGGGGTACGCCTTCTTGAAGTCCCCGTCGTCCATGGCGTTCATAGCCGCCTGAAATTTCTTATCCTGCGCGTCGGTCGCCATAATGTATCATGCTATCAGAGTAGGCGCGGGATATAACACTTTCTCATGCGGCGGGCGCGGCCCCGAGCGCCCCGGCCCGTGCGGGGAAGGGGTCAAATATAAATCCGAATCGCCCGATCGAGTCGCGATCAGAACATGGACCTCGAGACCGTCGCAAGAGTCGCCAGAGCCGCGCGCATATCGCTCACGGAGGAGGAGGCGGAGAGATACAGGAGGGACCTGACGGACATCCTGGACTACTTCAAGGTGCTTGACGAGGCCCCGGACGGATCGTCCGCGGGGGTCAACCCGGTGGAGGTGGCCGACGCCCTGAGGGACGACGAGCCCCGCGTATGCGCGGACGCGTACGCCATGCTGTCCGGCATGAAGACCTACGACGGGTACGTAAGGGGGCCCAGGCTCTCATGAGCCCCGACCGCCTGGCGGAGATCAACGCCAGATACCATATGTTCAGCGCGATATCCCCGGAGATCCCCGAGGATGCGGGGTTCCTGTTCTCCGCCAAGGACAACCTCACGTCCGCGGGGATGGAGACCAAGTGCGGGTCCAGGATACTGGAGGGATACGTGCCCGTGTTCGACGCGGCCGCCATCGAGAGGATGAAGGCGGCGGGGGGCGCTCTGGTCGGGAAGACCAACATGGACGAGTTCGGGTTCGGGACGTTCTCGGTGAACTCCGCGTTCGGGGTCCCCCTCAACCCGTTCGACCCGGAGAGGTCGTGCGGGGGGTCCTCCGGAGGGAGCGCGTGCGCCGCCGCCGTCTTGGAGGGGCACGTGTCCCTGGGGGTGTCCACTGGGGGGTCCGTCTCCTGCCCAGCCAGCTTCTGCGGGGTGTACGGGCTCACGCCCACGTACGGGCGCGTGTCCAGGCACGGGCTCATCGACTACGGCAACTCGCTCGACAAGGTGGGGCTGCTGTCCGCGGACGCGCCCGTCCTGGGAAGGCGCCTCGCCGAGATATCCGGGAGGGACCCTAGGGACCCCACGTCCTGCGCCCAGCCCGAGCTTTCCCTGTCCGGGAAGAGGATCTCGTCGGTGGCGGCGCCCGAAGAGGCGCTGCGCGGGGTCTCCGGCGCGGTGGGGGAGGCGTTCAAGGCCTCTCTCGACAGGATCAGGGAGTCCGGGGCGGACGTCGAGACCATAAGCATGCCGTCGCTGAGGTACGCCATCCCCGCGTACTACGTCATAGCGACCTGCGAGGCGTCCACCAACCTGGCCAGGTACGTCGGCATGAGGTACGGTAGACAGGACGGCGACCTGTCCCTGGGGTTCGACGACTACTTCGCGTCCTTCAGGACGGAGTACTTCGGGGACGAGGCCAAGAGGAGGATCCTGCTGGGCACGTACGCCCGCATGGCGGGCTTCAGGGACAGGTACTACGCCAAGGCGCTCAGGGTCCGGGCGCACATAATAGAGTCTTATAAGGAGGCGTTCGGCCGCTTCGACGCGGTCGCCACCCCGACCATGCCGTTCATAGCGCCCAGGTTCAGCGAGATATCCGCCATGAGCCCCGTCGATTCGTTCGCCGCCGACTTCCTGACGGTCCCCCCCAACCTGGCAGGGATCCCGCACCTCTCCGTCCCGTGCGGATACTCCGAGGGCATGCCCATAGGCCTGCACGTATCGACGGACCACTGGAGGGAGGACCTGCTGGCCTCCTTCGCGGAGGACTGGTCGGAATCCTTCAAGGCGGAGAGGGCGGGGGTGGGGCAGTGAAGATAGGGCTGGAGATACACGTGCAGCTGCCGACCAGGTCCAAGATGTTCTGCGCCTGCCCCACGGAGGAGGCGGAGGCTCCGAACGCGCACGTGTGCCCCGTATGCCTGGGGATGCCGGGATCGAGGCCCGTGCTGAACATGAGGGCCCTGGAGTGCGGGATAGCCCTGGCCAAGCTCCTGGGGTGCGAGGTCGCGGAGACCACCTGGTTCTCCAGGAAGACCTACTTCTACCCCGACATGTGCAAGAGCGTGCAGATCACGCAGTACGACCACCCCGTCGGGACGAACGGCTCGTACGCCCTGGACGGCGGGAAGAGGGTGCGCATAGCCCGCATACAGCTGGAGGAGGACCCCGGCAAGACCAAGAGGGTGGGAGACCAGTCCTCCCTCATAGACTACAACAGGTCGGGGATACCCCTGGCGGAGATCGTGACGGAGCCGGACCTGTCCTCCCCCGCGGAGGCGAGGGAGTTCCTGAAGAGGCTCATAGGCGACATACGCCACGCCCTTGGCCTGAGGGACGACGGCGAGCGCAGCATCCGCTGCGACTGCAACATATCCGTGGGATCCGAGAGGTGCGAGGTGAAGAACGTGACCGGGCTCCGCAACGTGGAGAGGGCCCTGGCGTTCGAGGCCGTCAGGCAGACGAAGGTCCTGAGGTCCGGGGGGAAGGTCGTCAGGGAGACGCGCCGCTTCGACGAGGAGAGGGGCGTCACCATATCCGTCCGCAAGAAGGAGATGGAGGCGGACTACGGGTACATAGACGAGCCCGACCTGGGGATATTCCATATAAAGGAGATGGCGGGGCGCGTGTCGGTGGGCGAGAGCCCCCAGGCCATGGCGGCGAGGCTGTCCGCCGAGTACGGGATGGGGGAGAAGGCGGCGAGGCAGCTGGTCTCGTCGTCCGTGGGCCTGGCGGCGCTGTTCGAGGAGCTGGCGGAGGCGGCCGGCGCGGAGGCGGCGAAATCCTGGATAGGGGAGATAGGGTCGCACTGGAAGAGGGCGGAGGAGCGCGGGGCGGACAGGGCGGAGATCGTCAGGATCGTCTCCGAGGCCGCCGCGGGCGGGATGAACGACGTGGAGGCCCGCATGGCGCTCCGCGCGCACATGACCGGGGAGGAGCCCCAATGCGCCGAGGGGGCCCGCCCGGACCTGGACGCGGTGATCCTGGGATACATAGATTCCGACCCGGGGATCCTGGACGAGATACGCAAGAACGGGCGCGCCTCCAACAGGATCATCGGCCACGCCGTGAAGGCCACCGGCGGCGCGTTCTCGTCGTCCGAGATCGTCTCCGCGGTGGGCAGGATAGTGGCGGAGAGGCTGGGCTGATCAGGCCTCTCCGTCCCCGTCCGTGGGGCCCAGGCCCTCTATGGACAGGGACATGATCTGCAGCTCCTCGAGCTTGGCGTCGTCCACCCTCTCGGGGGACCCGTCCAGCAGGGAGACCGCCTTCTTGTTCTTAGGGAACGCGATCACGTCGCGTATGGACTCCCTGCCCAGCAGGATGGACACGAACCTGTCTATCCCCAGGGCCATCCCCCCATGGGGCGGCGCGCCGTACCCCAGCGCCTCCATGAAGAACCCGAAGTCCCTCTCGATCTTCTCGTCGGACATGCCGAGGCTCTTGAAGACCTCCCTCTGGACCTCGGGCCTGTGTATCCTGAGCGACCCGGACCCCAGCTCGTTCCCGTCGAGGCAGAGGTCGAAGCACGCCCCGCCGACGGACCCGTCGGGGTTCTCCACCGGGAGCACGAACGGGTGGTGGAACGCGTCGCGCTTGCCGGAGACGGGGTCCACCTCGTACATGGGGCAGTCCACCAGCCAGAAGAACTGGTGGCGGTCCCTCGGGACCAGGTCCAGGTCCTCCGCCAGCTTCCTCCTGAGCGCGCCCCCGCCCTCGTAGGTGGATTTCCACGGGCCGGCGATCAGGAACACCAGGTCGCCCTCCTCCGCCCCGAGGGCGGACTTTATGGAGTCCAGCGTCTCGGGGGAGAAGTACTTGGCGATGTTGCTCTCGAGCCTCCCGTTCTCGCACCTCATCCAGGTCAGGCCTCCCAGGCCCGCCTTCTTGGCGAACGCGATGTAGCGGTCGACCCCGTTCCTGCCTATCCTCTCGGCGAGCGGGGCCTCTATCCTCATGCCGGCGACCACGCCGCCGGCGGCAAGTATCCTCTTGAATATCTCGTACCCCGCGCCGCGGACGGCTTCCGTCAGCGCCTTGAACTCGAGCCCGTACCTCATGTCCGGCTTGTCGGACCCGAACCTCTCCATGGCCTCCCTGTAGCCTATCCGGGGGAACGGGGTCTCGATCTCCTCGCCGTACAGCCCCCTCCACAGGTGCGACACCAGGCCCTCGAACAGGTCCTGTATGTCCCTCTCGCTCTCGACGAAGGACATCTCCACGTCCAGCTGGGTGAACTCGGGCTGGCGGTCCTTCCTGGAGTCCTCGTCGCGGAAGCATCTGGCGACCTGGTAGTACCTGTCCGCCCCCCCGACCATCAGGAGCTGCTTGAACAGCTGCGGGGACTGGGGCAGGGCGTAGAAAGAGCCCGGGTGGAGCCTGGACGGCACGATGTAGTCCCTGGCGCCCTCGGGCGTGGACCTGGCCAGTATAGGGGTCTCTATCTCGAGGAACCCCTTCGACTCCAGGTACCCGCGGCAGAGGCTGGTGAACCTGCAACGGAACTCCAGGGCGCGGATCATCTCCGTCCTCCTGAGGTCCAGGTACCTGTACCTCATCCTGGTGTCCTCGTTGGGCAGGACCCCCTCCTTCTGGTCTCCCAGCTCGAAGGGGGGCGCGGCGGACCTGTTGAGGACCTCCGCCTTCAGGATCAGGACCTCGACGGCGCCGGTGGGGTTCCTGGGATCCTCCGTCCCGGGCACCCTCCTCCTGACGACCCCGTCCACGGACACGGCGGATTCGCGGGAGAAGCCCCTGACCGCCTCCGCTATGGCGGGCGCGTCGGACCCCTCGGGGACGTCCTCGGGGTCGAACACGACCTGCGTTATCCCGTACCTGTCCGCGAGGTCGATGAACGCGACCCCCCCGTGGTCCCTGGAAAACCTGACCCATCCCTGGAGGCACACCCGCCTCCCGATGTCGCTCTCCCCGAGGCCGCCGCAAGTATCAGTCCTTCTCATCCGCAGTACCCTCTTTATATGGTCGCGGCTAAGCGGCGCGCGTATATATCGGTTTGCGACGAATCGCGCGCGCCGGGATCGGAGCCGGCGGCTTCGCGGCCGGCGATCCCTTTTCTCGCCAGCCCCCGCGCGCCCATCATGGCGGACTCATCTGCCCATTATGGGCGGCACGAACTCGTTGGGGTCCTTCACTATGCTCAGCACGACGGACGTGTTCGTCTTCCTGACCCCGCCTATGGAGCTGATGGCCTTCACGGTGTCGGAGAACTCGCTCCTGTCCAGGCAGGATATCCACGCTATGCAGTCCGCGTCGCCGGTGACGTCGAACACCGCGATCACCTGCGGGATCGCCGCTATCTCCTTCTGGACCTCCGTCACGCTGTCCGCGTACACGTGGACTATGCCCATGTACTCGAACCCCAGGGCCATGTAGTCCGTCTTGGCGCGGTACCCGTTCACGACGCCCTTGGATTCGAGCGCCTTCACGCGCTGTATGAGCGTGGTCGGGTGTATCTCGAGCTGCTTGGCGATCTGCCTGTACGAGCCCTGGCTCGACCTGCACAGGAGCTCGATTATCCTCCTGTCCAGCGCGTCGTAGTCCTCGATCTTGGCCATTTATGGATCCCTGTGCGTTAAGAGGGTCACAATATATATTTCCTTACGGCTTAGCCCGCGGCGATGACGGACGAGATCTTCAGGAGGGACGGCTACGCGTTCGAGTTCGAGGCGCGCGTGGCCTCGGTGGACGGCGACCTCGTGGAGCTCGATTCGACCGCGTTCTACCCGGGCGGGGGGGGCCAGGCGTGCGACACCGGCGCCATCCGGGGGGTCCGCGTGGAGGAGGCGTTCTACGGAGAGGGCGGCGCGATAATGCACCGCGCCCCGGGGCACGGCCTGAAGCCGGGCGACCTGGCGTGGTGCACGGTGGACTGGGACCGGAGGTACGCGCTCATGCAGGGGCACACGGGGGAGCACCTGCTGTTCTGCTCGCTCAAGCGCCTGGACCCCGAGCTGGAGGTGGAGAAGATCTCCATCGCCCCCGAGGGCTGCCACGTGGTCCTGAACAGGGACGTGCCTTGGGACCTGGTGCGCGACGCGGTCCGCTTCGCCAACTCCGCCATAGGGGACAACCTCCCGGTGACCAGGTCCGTGATGGACAGGGGCGACCCCGAGATCGGCGGAGTGAGGGTCAAGCTGGACCGCATACCCGAGGGCGAGGAGATAACGGTCGTGTCCATAGGGGACATAGACCACTCCGCGTGCAGCGGGATCCACGTCATGGAGACGGGGGAGCTGGAGATGATCGTGGCGGACCGCAAGACGTCGGCTGGTCCCGGGGTCGCGCTGCACTTCAAGGCGGGCAGGGCGGCGGCCGTGGCGGCGGCGGAGATGGCCTGCGAGTGCGCCCGCGCCGCGGACGCGGCGGGGAGCAAGCCCGCGGACCTCGCCCGCTGGGCGGCCAACGCGAGGAGGGACCTGGAGGAGCGCAGGTCCGCCCTGAGGATCCTCGCCAGGGAGAGGCTCGGATCCATAGAGCCCGAGGAGGCGGGCGGGGCGAGGGTGTTCTCCGCCATGCTCCCTGCGGTGGACCGCGACGTGCTGTCCGACGCGGCGGACGCCGTCCGCGCGGGAGGGGGCGTGGCGATATACGCCTCCGCGGGCGGGTCGGCGTCGATCGTCCTCGCGTCTGGGGACGCGAGGGTGGACTGCGGGAGGATCGTCGGGAAGGTCCTGGGGGAGCTCGGGGGGAAGGGGGGCGGCAAGAGGGAGTTCGCCCAGGGAGGGGTCTCCGACCCGGGCATGGCGGGGGAGATGCTGGAGAGGGTCAGGAGGGAGGTCTCGTCCGCCCTGGGCGGGCGAGCCGATCCGTAACGCTCCCTAGATTGATGATATATAGATTGTCATTTTAGAAATATGATCCTTTATCCGACTATGATATGAAGATTTTGACCGCGTATGGACGCGCTCGCCCAACCAATCTCCCGCTTGTTTGATTCTCGCTTAAATAGTGCGATATTTCTCGTCGGATCGGGGTTCGGGGGGATTTTCATCCAGAACGATCAAAACGAAGACGAGAGGGACGGCAGGCGCGCCCTTGTGATCATCATAATTCTGCTGTTGCTTGCGACCATAGCCGTGTCCGCGTACGCCATAGCCGAGGCGGAAGGCGGCAGGTGCGGGTGCTCGGGGGAGAGCCCCTACGCCCCGCCCGCGGCGGTGACCGTGAGCTACGACAGCCAGGGCGGGAGCTACGTGCCCTCGCAGAGCGTCTATGCGGGCTCGAAGGTCCCGCAGCCCTCGCAGCCGACCAGGCTGGGGTACTCCTTCAGCGGATGGTACAAGCAGCCCGCGTGCATCGATGCATGGGATTTCGACGTCGACGTCGTGAACGCGAGCCTCACGCTGTACGCCAAGTGGGACACCATACAGGATCCGTACGAGCAGTCGTACACCGTGACGTTCGACACCAGGGGCGGGTCGCCCCTGCCGCAGATAACGGGCGTGGACTACAACTCCCGCATCGTGGAGCCTCCCGCCCCGTCCTACGGATCCCTGGTGTTCGGCGGATGGTACAGGGACGAGGCCTGCCTCCGCCCGTGGAACTTCGCCGCCGACCGCGTGACGGGGGACGTCACGCTCTACGCCAAGTGGACCCCCGCGACGCACACCGTGGAGTTCGACAGCAACGGGGGGACCCCCGTCGGCGCGATAGCCGGGATCGCCCACGGGGCGGCCATAGCCGCGCCCGCCCAGCCGACCAAGACGGGGCACGCGTTCGCCGGATGGTACAGGGACTCCTCGCTCAGCTCCGCATGGAGCTTCTCGGATCCCGTGGAGTCCAGCATGACCCTGTTCGCCAAGTGGGACGTGCTCTACTATAACGTCGAGTTCCACAGCGCGGGCGGGTCCCCCGTGGAGTCGCAGCGGGTCGCATACAACGGCCTCGCATCGAAGCCGCTGGACCCGACTCTGGATGGATGCGCGCTCGTCGGATGGTACTCGGACCCGTCCTACCCGGATTCCGCCGCGTGGGACTTCGGCGCGAGCCGCGTGGTCTCCGACACGGAACTCTACGCCAAGTGGGAGGCCAACAGGTACGAGGTCTCGTTCGATTCCTGCGGAGGATCCGCGGTGCCTTTACAGCACGTGTATCACGGAGACCCCGTCGCAGAGCCGGCCGAGCCCACGCGGGCGGGGCACGCGTTCAGAGGCTGGTACGCCGACTCGTCCTACTCGGTCGCATGGAACTTCGGAAACCCTGTGACTTCGGACATGACCCTGTTCGCCATGTGGGTGGAGACGCGCACCATAACCTTCGACTATCAGAGAGCCACCGGAGGGAACGCGCTCCCATCGATCGAGGTCGTGGTCGGCGAGGCCTACGCCCTGCCGTCCCCGTCCCGCTCGGTCGGGCCCATAGGGTCGTACTCGTTCGGCGGATGGTACGACGAGGTCGGAGGGATCAACTCCATACTGCCGTCCCGGGAGGACCCGTGGGCGCAGTCCGGGGACTGGGGTTACGACGGGGACCTCACGCTGCACGCTTACTGGGAGGGCACCACGTACCTGAACTACTATTCGGATCCGGGCAAGGTGTCCCTGGACGGCCTGTCCAGCAGCCTGCCCGGGGGCGCGGTGCTGATACAGGAGTGGTACCGCGGGACGATGGTGACCGAGATAAATTACAGCGCGTTCGCCAGCTATGGCGCGATGACCGGGATCTACATCCCGGACACGATCGCCGCCATCGGGGAGAGGGCGTTCGCCAGCTGCACCGGCCTGACTGCCGTGGATCTGCCGGACAGCGTGACTAGCATCGGGGACAGTTCGTTTATCTACTGCTCCGGCCTCGGCGGCATAGACATACCCGACGGAGTGACGAGCATCAGCGACTGGGCGTTCCATGATTGCTCCAACCTCGCCAGCGTCGATCTGCCCGCCAACCTGACATCCATCGGGCGGAGGGCGTTCTCGGGATGCGTGAGTCTGACGGGCATAGATTTGCCAGACAGCCTGGAGAGCATCGGGAAAGAGGCGTTCAACGGTTGCACGATCCTGAACAACGTCGTCATGCCCGAAGGCGTGACCGTGATCTCAGACTCGGTGTTCAACGGCTGCACGAGCCTGACGAACATAACCCTGTCCAGCGCGACCACGTACATCGGAGCGAGCGCGTTCCGCATGACTGGCCTGACCTCGATATCGCTGCCCGACACCGTCGAAAGCATAGGCAACATGGCGTTCGGGTGGTGCGGATCGCTGACGCATGTAACCATACCGGACAACGTGACCGTCATCGGGGAGGGCGCGTTCAGAAACTGCGCCTCGCTGGAAAGCGTGACCATCGGCGGCGGCGTGGAGACCATAGGCTATCGCGCGTTCGAATCCAGCGGCATCGCTTCCATAACCCTGCCTGACAGCGTGACCAGCGTAGGGGCGTCCGCGTTCTATAACTGCGCCAGCCTGGCCAGCGTGGTCATGTCCGCCAATCTGGCAAACATAGGGGATTACGCTTTCCAGGACTGCGTCTCCCTGGCCGCGATAGACATACCAGGGAGCGTCGCCACCATCGGCATGCTCGCGTTCAGCGGGTGCACCCATCTGTCTAGCGTCACGCTGCACAGCGGGCTCGCGTCGATCGGGGCTAGCGCGTTCGCGGGCTGCACCGGGCTGGAGGCCATAGCCCTGCCCGACGGCCTGACCTCGATCGGAACCAGCGCATTCAGCGGCTGCGCCGCCCTCAAGAAGATCTTCATACCGATCTCCGTGACCGACATGGGCGCAAGCGTATTCTCCGGGTGCGCCTTGTTGCATGTATATGCGGAGAGGGACGGCAGGGGGTCTTGGCCCGCCTCCTGGAACGGATCCGTCACCACTGCGAGACAGCACTGGAACTCGACCAGGGCGATATACGACGCTGCCTGAAACCCATGGCGCCGGAGCCTTCCGGCGCCTTTCCCTTTTTATCCGCCCCCCTTCCTTAAGTTAATTAACTATCATCTTATTGGAGGCTCCATGGCAGGCATGAGGGGCGTGAACCCGCGCCAGATGCAACAGGCTATGCGGAAGATGGGGATCAAGCAGACCAGCGTCGCCGACGTGATCGAGGTCGTCATAAGGACGAGGTCCAACGAGATCGTGATCCCGGGCGCAGACGTCGTGTGCGTGGACATGCAGGGCAGCAGGAGCTATCAGATCTCCGGGGCGGAGCACGTGCGCCCGCTGGGGTCCGCCCCGCAGGACGCGGGGCCCGCGTTCCCCGAGGAGGACGTGAGCCTGGTGATGTCGCAGACGGGCTGCGACAGGGACGCGGCGCTGAAGGCGCTGGACGCGGCCGGCGGCCAGCCCGCGGAAGCCATACTCAGCATCATGACGGGGTGAATCGCATGTGCCTCGCGGTTCCCGGGAAGATAATACGCATCGACGGCAGCGACGGGCAGATCGACTTCGGGGGCGTGGTCCGCAGGGCGAACATGTCCCTCGTCGAGGCGAAGGTCGGCGACTGGGCGGTGGTGCACGCCGGGTTCGCCATCGAGATCATGGACGAGGCCGAGGCGGAGGAGACGATACGCCTTTGGAACGAGGTCCTCGACAGCGACAAGGCGGGCCGCGAGGGAAGTTTGAGATAAATTTATATACTTTGTATGTATGGCAGGAATTGGTCTGACGGCCATAGCGGCGGGGAAACACCCGGTCCCATTCCGAACCCGGCAGTAAAGTCCGCCCGCGTACCTGTCTGTACTGTATTGCGCAAGCGTACGGGAACTCAGGCACGCTGTCAACCACTTTTCATTTTCTCTCTCCCAGCTTGCTCTGCGCCCTGTATCGCGCACGCGACGCTTTGAAAGAAAAACAAAGGGCCGCCCGCGAACGGGCGGCGTTTGGATCCAGCACGGTCAGCGCGGCTCGTCCCAGCTAACCGGGCACGGGTCCGGGTTCCATCCCGGATCCCATCCCGGCGCGGGCCCCGACGCCCCCGCGCGGATGGACAGGCTGGGACAGAACTGGAACGCGTTCCTGCCCATGACGGTCACGCCCGCGGGGATGTATATGTCCGTCAAGGCGGAGCAGCCCTCGAACGCCTGGTACTCTATGGATCTGACCGTGTCCGGGATCGAGACGCCGTCGAGGACCCAGCAGTTTCTGAACGCCATCATCCCGATCTCCTCCACGCCGTCGGCGATGGTGACGGTCGCGAGCTTGTTGCATTCCTCGAACGCCCAATCCCCGATGCGCTTCAGGGTGTAGGGGATGGTCGCGCTGACGAGCTCTTGGCAGCAGTAGAACACGTTGGTGCCCATCTCCTCCACGCCGACCGGGATGTCGATCGATGTCAGGGAGGTGCACATCACGAACGCGGCGTCCCCGATGCGCTTCAGGGACCCGGGCAGAGTCACGCCGTCGAGGGCCCAGCAGTTGTCGAACGCGTTTTCCCCTATCTCCTCCAGGCCGCGGCCCAGGGTCAGGTTGGAAAGGGAATGGCATTCGTAGAACGCGGAGTTTCCGATGACCGTCACGGTGTCGGGGATCTTCGCGCTGACGAGCTCTTCGCACCTGTTGAACGCCTCCTGCCCGATCTCGGTCACGCCGTCGGGTATGTCTATGCTGGCGAGAGCCCAGCAATTCGAGAACGCCAGATCGCCTATCTTCGTGATTCCTGCGCCCAAGCCGGCGCTCTTCAGCTCGTTGCAGTCTTTGAAGGCCCCTTCCGGGATCTCGGTCACGCCGTCCGGGATGGATACGCCCGTGAGCTCTTCGCACATGCTGAACGCATACTCCCCGATGCTGACCAAGCTGTCGGGCAGATCTACGCTGACCATCTCCAAGCATGCCCAGAACGCGCTGTCCCCTATGTGCGTCACGCCGTCAGGGACGGATACGGCCTGTATCTCGCAGGCGTAAAACGCATCTTCGCCTATGATCCGCAGGGTGCGGGGCAGGCGGATCTCCTTCAGCGTGTCCTCGTCGTAGAACGCTCTGTACGCTATGGATTCGACCTCCATCCCAAGACGGTATTCCGGTATGGATATCGATGGCTCGCCGGACGCGCTCCCGACGGAGACCTCCAGCTTCCCGGGGGAGGTCTCCGCGTAGGCCAGACCCGCGGTGCCCAGCCAGAGCGCGTAGAGGCTCACCCTCCCCGAGTGGGGCCAGGACTGCCCGCTCTGCGGGATCGGAGTCACGTTGTCCGCCGCGGCGGACCCCGCCGCAGAGTTCACCCCGCCCGGCATCAGGAACCATCCGCCGAAGGAGTAGCCCGACCTGGTCGGGGCCGGGAGCGAGAACGGGTCGCCCTGCTCGAAGCCGTCCGTCGCGCGGGAGTCCCCGCCGTCCGCCCACTGGTAGTCGTACGCGACCGTGACCCTCTGGTCCCAGCCGGCGTAGAGGGTAGTATTGCTGTACACGAGGTCGAGCTGGAAGCTCCAGGGGTTCCTGCACCCCCTCTCCTTGTACCATCCCTTGAAGTCGTAACCCGTCCGCGTCGGCTGAGCCGGCTCGGATATGGCAGACCCCTCGGTCGCGGCGACGCTTGGAACGGGCGATCCGCCCATGCTGTCGAACGCGACCTCGTACGTCTCGTAGGGGTCTCCCCCCTCGACGTTCCCTCCGGAGTCTATTATGCACCACTTGGCGTACAGGGTCATGTCCCCCACGACGGCGTCCGTGGCGAAGTCCCACTCGTTGACGCATTCCGGCTCCCTGTGCCACTCGTCGAAGGCGTAGCCGTCCTTCTCCGGCGGCCTGGGCGCATGGATCTTCTCGTTGTACCCGGCGGTCTCCGAGCCCACCGCGGTCCCGCCCTGGCTGTCGAAACGGACGGTGTACCTCTCCCCCGATCCGCCTCCGCCGTCTCCCCCGCCTATGGGCCCGTCCTCTCCGCCGGATCCGCCCGAGAGCGCGATCCACGCGCCGCACGCGACAGCCGCGACGAGCAGCAGCGACAGGGCGGCGATCAGCCTCTTGTTTCCCCCTTTTTCTCCCCTCATTGAAAAACCCCCCTTTGAAATGAACGGATATGCACCAGCATATCGGCTTATTATGCTTTGCCCGCGCCAGATCCCGGAGGGTGGATGGGGTATGGCTCCGGATAGCTATGAGAAAAAGACGGGTCGCCGGGTTCCCCCGGCGGCCCTGGGAAGAGGTTTAGACCCCGAGCGGAAGCCTCACGGAGACTGGTTCCAAACGACCGTGTGAGCGTCCCGGTCCCAGTCCTGGTTCCAGCCAGGCTGCGGGCCTGTAGCCTGCGCCCGGATGACCAAACCTGACCAGCATCCGTCGAACACGCTCGACCCCATATTCTCCACGCTCGCGGGTATGAACACCGAGACGAGGCCTGTTTTCTGGAACGCGTAGTTCCCTATGGTCTTCACGGTGCCGGGTATGTTCACCGAAGCCAGGCGGGTGCATCCCAGGAACGCGGATGTGCCGATCTCCTCCACGCCGTCGCCGATGGTCGCGCTCCTCAGGTTCAAGCATTTTCTAAACGCGCTGACGCCTATGGCCTTCACGGTGCCGGGTATGTCCACGCTGGCTATGGCGCACTCTAGGAACGCCTGGTCGCCTATGCGCTCCAGGCCGCTGTTCAGAGTCACGCTGCTGAGCGCGGAGCAGTACCGGAACGCGGCGTTGCCTATGGTCTTCACGGTGCCGGGTATGTCCACGCTGGCCATGGCGCACATTTGGAACGCATTGTCGCCTATGCTTTCCAGGCCACTGTTCAGAGACACTGTCGCGAGCGAGGAGCAACCCGAGAACGCATCCGCGCCTATGAACTTCACGCTCCCGGGCATGGACACGCCCTTCAGTTTGGAGCAGGTTTGGAACGCCTCGTTGCCTATCGTCTCTACGCCGCTGTTCAGAGTGACCGTCTCCATCTTGGAGCAGCCGAGGAACGCCGACGGGCCTATGAGCTTCACGCTCCCGGGTATGGTGACGCTCGGCAGAGATGTGCAGCCCTTGAACATGCTTATGCCGATCATCGGGACTCCGTCCTCGATGACCAGGGTCTTGAGGCTGGTGCATATCATGAACACTTCCGATTGGATCATTGTCACGGTCCGGGGTATGGTCACGCCGGTCAGGGAGGCGCAATCGTAGAAGGCTTTCCCGCCGAGTATCTCCAGGCCGGTCGCCAGAGAGAGGCTCGACATCTGGGCGCAGCCCTCGAACGCGCTGGAGCCGATGGTCTTCACGGTGCCGGGTATGGATACGCCCGATAGGGACGTGCACTCCTTGAACGCCGACGCGCCTATAGCTGCCGTCCCCGAGTTCAGGGTCAGGCTCTTGAGGCCCGTGCATCCCTGGAACGCATAGCCTTCGATAGTCTTGACGCTCCCGGGTATGTCCACGGCCGGGAGGCTGGCGCATCTGCAGAACGCGGAGGTTCCGATCGATCCGACTCCGCTCTCGATGACCAGGGTCTTCATGTCCTTACAGTCTATGAAGGCCTGCTCCCCTATGGTCTTCACGGTGCCGGGTATGGATACGCCCGTCAAAGACGTGCATCCGGCGAACGCGCTGTCCCCTATTTGTTTGGTGCCGCTGTTCAGGGTCAGGCTCTTGAGGCCCGTGCATCCCTGGAACGAACCTTTCCCTATCTTCTCGACGCTCCCGGGTATGTCCACAGCCGAGATGCTGGCGCATAGAGCGAACGAATACGTGCCTAGAACCTCCAGGTTCCTGGGCAGATCGATGCCGTTCAATTTAGAGCACCCGTGGAACGCGAACACGCTTATGACGCGGACGCTATCTGGTATCTTCGCTGTCGAGAGGCCCGTGCATCCGTAGAACGCGCCCGTTTCTATGGATCTGACCGTGTCCGGGATGTGCGCCTCCGTGACCCCTGTCTCGCCATAGAACGCGCTGTTCAAGATGGATGTGACCTTCAGGCCCAGATAGTATTCCGGTATGACGACCGCGCCCGAGAGGGTGGCCGTCTTGGACTTGAGCCCGCACTCGCCTGCCGGGAAATTGTCCGAGCGGTACTCCAGCCCGCCGGTCCCGAGCCAATGGGCGTACAGGACCATGTCCTTCTCGTACGGCCAGGCGTCTCCGTTCCGGAGCGCCGGCGCGATGTTGTCGGGAGACACGCTTCCGGTGGCGAAGTTGACTCCGCCTACCATTAGGTACCACCCGCCGAAGACGTACGGGGACCTCTCGGGCGCCGGGAGCGGGAACTGGTCTCCCACGATGACTTTAATCGTCGCCGGTCCGGAAACCGCGGCCCTCTGGTAGTCGAAGGTGAGGGTGTACTCGTTCGCCCATTTGGCGTACAGGGTCACGTCGCTATCCACGCGGTCGGAAGAGAAATCCCACGCGTTGGAGCATGAGGGCTCCTTGAACCATCCGCGGAAGTGGGCGTTGGCCTTGGTCGGGTCCGACGGCGCGGAGATCTTGGATCCCTTCTGCGCGGTCACGCTCGAGACCGGGGTGCCGCCCTGCGTGTCAAATGATACCGTGAACTGAGTCTGGCTTCCACCGCCAGTGTTGCCACCGCCGGTACCAGAGCCTCCTCCGGTGTTTCCGCCATTACCGCCAGTGTTGCCACCGCCAGTGTTGCCACCGTTACCGGAGCCTCCGCCGGTGTTTCCGCCACCGTTACCGGAGCCTCCGCCAGTGTTGCCACCGTTGCCGCCGGTGTTTCCGCCGCCGGTGCCGGAGCCTCCGTTGCCCGATCCTGATCCGGATCCTCCATTGCCGGAGCCTTCTCCGTTCCCGGATCCTCCTGAGGCTTCGCCTTCGGAGATCCATTTGGCGTACAGGGTCATGTCGCCCTCGACGCAGTCGATCGCGAAATTCCAACGGTTGGCGAGATCGGTCTCCCTGAACCATCCGTCGAAGACGTA
>JAIRPP010000005.1 GCA_031256955.1 Candidatus Methanoplasma sp.
GCGGGCTTCGAGGCACCCTGCGCACATCCACCCCCGGTAGGTCTTTGACCACCCCATCCCCCTGATCTCTCCGTCGAACACTTTGTATCCATGGTATCTGCCGTCCGCGCCGATCGAGATGAACGTCTTGGAGGCCTCGCACTGCGCGCACCGGTAGGTGAACCCATGGAACTTGATCGGGTTGTCCTTGTCGTACACGTGCGGCGGCCTCCTCCGGCGCGATCGGCGGAGGGGTTCCGCGATGCGGGGATATAAGGCCGCTATCTCAAGGATAGTTAAGAGGAGTTAAGATAAGTTAAGATGCAGTTAACAGGAGGTATATGCCAACTACTCCGACGGTGGGAGCCGAGCCAGCGTCCGGAGCGGATGCGCGAGTTTTAAATAGCGATATTATTTTGATAGTTAACAAAGTTAACATAGTTAACACAAAACGGACGGTGACCGAGGCGGCCCTTGGCGAGCCGGCGAAGGCGACGGGCGGAACGGTTTACCGGGCTCGGAGCCACGGATTCATTCCGTTTGAAAAAACGAGCGCTGGATGGGAGGTTCAGTGGGCCCGTCCGGATTTGAACCGGAGTCAATAGCACCCCAAGCTACAAGGATACCAAGCTACCCCACGGGCCCTGTGTGTTAACGGGTTTGGGTAAGTGGTTTGGGTTAATAGATTTAACCGAGCGGGGCTATCTCCCCGATGAGGTCTGCGTGGGAGACGATCATCCTGCGGCAGCAGTATCTCTCGAATCCCAGGCTGTCGAGGACCTTCATGGGGTCCTCGCCCATGCGGGTGCGGTTGACGTACTCCTGATAGGAGCTCCCGACCACTTTCCCGCATGTGAAGCATCTCACCGGTATTATCAAGATATCACCTTAACGGTACGACTTCTGTTTCTTCGCGCGAGCGCCGTGCCCGAGCGGGTTCTTCGGAAGCTTTCTCCTGTCGTCGTTGATTATGAGCGTCCTGTCGTACGCCCTGAAGGTCGCCTCGAGCTCCTCGTCCTTGTAGTAGTCGACGAGCCCGCGGGCTATCGCGGTCCTGGCCGCGGCCGCCTGGCCCATCACGCCGCCGCCGTCCACCAGGACGGCTATGTCCACGCCGGCCGCCTTCTCGGGCGCCAGCCCGAGGGGCTCCTCGATCTTCAGCCTGGCGAGCTCGGGGCTGTAGATCCCTATCGGGACCTTGTTGATCGTGACCTTGCCGCTGCCGGCCTTCACGACCGCCCTCGCGACCGCAGTCTTCCTCTTTCCGCTTGTGTTCACTGCATCGGCCATGTAATCATCTCACGTTGGATCCCAGGAATTTAGAGACGGCTCCCAGGGTCGTGTATTTGCCGGTGATCTTCCTGACCGCGTCCTCGGGCCTTACCTTCTCGCAGTCCTGGAACTGCTTCGGCACGCCCACGAACACGTGCAGCCTCCTGTACGCGTCCCTCCCGGTCGAGGTCTGCCAGGGGATCATGCCCCTGACGCACCTCTTGAACATGAGGTCCGCCCTGCGGGGGTAGAAGGGGCCCTTCCTCTTGGTGGCGTCCCCGCGGTCCACCTTCGCCTTGAACTGCGCGAAGACCATGTCCCTCTCCCCGGTTATCACTATCGACTCGGAATTGAGGACGACGACCTCCTCCCCGCTCAGGATCCGGCTCGCTACGTCGCTCGCCAGCCTCCCGTGCACGAGATTTCTTGCATCTATGATCGTGACCATGGAATCACCTCAGTATCCTGACGCCGGAGCCGGACGGGTTCGCGACCATCAGCTCCGAGATCGACAGCGTCTCTCCTCCCGCCGTCCTTATGCCTTCCGCGGCCGCTTTCGAGAAGCTGTACGCCGCGACGGTTACCTTCTTGTTCACGCTGCCTGCCGCGAGGACCTTTCCGGGGACTATTATGGTCTCCCCGTCCTTCGCGTGCATCTCGATCTTGCTGAGGTTCGCCTCGGCCCAGTTCCTCTTGGGTTTCTCCAGCCGAAGCGCTATGTCTCGCCAGACGGCAGCTCCGTTCTCCCGAGTCTTCGCCTTAAGATCCGAGATCAGGGCGACGAGCTGGGGATTCGTCTTGAAGCTTTCACTCATTTTCTGACTCTCCCGACATTGGGTAACGCTCGTATGCGGACCCCCCATATAAAAGTATGGGGGTCACGACCGCCTGAGGATCCTTCTGACCGCCTTGATGGCGTCCATGCACCCGCGCTCCGCCGACACGGAGTACAGCTCTGCGGCCCTCTCCTCGTCCCTGGGGACCCCCGATCCCGTCTCGTACGCCCTCCCGAGCTCGAACATCGCCCTGGCGCTCCCGGCCTCCGCGGCCCTGGCGAACCACTCGACCGCCGCCTCGGGGTCGTTGTGCTCGCCCGGGACGTACATGAGCGCCGCGCCCATCTCGCACTGCGCCTCCGGGTCCCCGGCCTCCGCGGCGTGCCTGTTGGCGTCCATCCTGCGGGCGGCCGCCTCGCCGTACATGCGGGCCGCCGCCGCCTCGTCGCGCGGCGCCCCCGCGCCGGCGCGCAACATGCCCGCCAGCTTCTCCATGGACGGCACATGGTCCTGCTCCGCCGCCATCGAGCACCACTCCGCGGCCTGGCGCAGGTCCCTGGGGACCCCCTCGCCGGCCTCGTACATGCAGGCCAGGCGGAACTGAGACCCCGCGTGGCCGCCCTCCGCCGCCTCCAGGTGCAGCTCCGCCGCCCTGCGCGCGTCCCTCTCCACGCCGTCCCCCGCCTCGTACATGCACGCCAGGCGGTGCTGCGCGGCCGCGTGCCCCTGGCGGGACGCGGACTCCATCAGCGCGGCCGCCGCCTCCAGGTCCCTGGGGACCCCCTTGCCCGCGGCGAGCATCGCGGCCAGGCTGTACTGCGCGCCCGGGTGGCCGCTCTCGGCCGCCCTCCGGTACCATTCCGCCGCCTCCCTGTGGTCCTCGTCGGTGCCCACGCCGCTCTCGCACGACACGGCCAGGCTGTACTGCGCGTCCGGGTGGCCGCCCTCCGCGGCCCTCCTGTACCACCTCACGGCCTCGGCCGCGTCCTCCTCGACCCCGGACCCCTCCTCGAAGAGGACCGCCAGGCCGTACTGCGCGCCCGCGTGGCCCCTCTCGGCCGCCTTTGCGAACATCTCCGCGGCCTTCTCCTCGTCCCTGGGGACCCCGCGGCCCTCCCTGTGCATCCTGCCCAGCCTGAACGCGGCCTCGGTGCTGCCGGCGGATTCGGCCGCGCAGTACCATCTGGCCGCCTCGTCGTGGCTCCCGCCCGAGGCGAACCCGGTCTCGCGCAGGTAGCCCATGGCGACCTGCGCGTCCCTGTCGCCCGCCTCCGCGGCCTCCTCCATCCTGGCCACCAGGTCGGCGCGCATGGCCTCGTCCAGGTCCATCAGCGCCCCGACCACGTCCTCCAGCGAGGCCGCGTCGCCGTCCTCCCGATCGGCGCCGTCCTCGCGCTCCGCGTGCGCTGCTTCGCGCGCCGGCTCCGGCTCCGCCTCGCCGAGCAGCTCCCGCGCGGCGCTTCCCGCCGGCTCTTCCCCCGCGGCGAGCATCGCCGCGAGGGCGTCGCGCGCCTCCGGGACCTCGCCCGCCGCCATCTCGTACAGGCGGGCGGCCTCTCCCGCGTCGAGGGGCTCGATCGCGCCCTCCTCCAGGAGCGACGCCAGGTCGAACGCCGCCTCCGCGTTCCCGGCGGCGGCCGCGTCCCTGAGCCATCCCGCCACGTCGCCGGCCATGGCCTCGGCGGCCCCCGCCCTCACGTGCGCCATCGCCAGCCTGTGCTTCGCGTCGCAGTCCCCGCCCGCGGCGGATTCGGCGTACCACCTCATCGCCTCCGCGGGGTCCGCCTCCACCCCCATGCCCTCCTCGTACATCAGCCCGAGGTTGTACTGGGCCTCGCGGTTGCCCTGCGCCGCCGACAGCGCGAACAGCCTCACCGCCTCCGCGCAATCCATCTCCGCGCCGCTCCCCCTGACGTGCATGCATCCGAGGTTTAGCTGCGCCTCCGGGTCCCCGCCGTCCGCCGCCATCCTGAACAGGCCGGCGGCCGCCTCGCAGTCCGCCTCCGCCCCGTCGCCGTTCATGAGCATGAGCCCCGCGCGGGTCTGGGCGTAGGAATCGCCCTCCACCGCCGCCCTCAGGTACCAGTCCAGGGCCGCGGCGCGGTCCTCCGCGACCCCGCGCCCGCGGTAGAGCGCGTCGGCCACCTCCGCCATCGCCCGGGCGTCCCCGCCGTCCGCCGCCAGGAGCGCGCGCTCGAACTCCGCCTCGCAATCCTCCCCCGGCGCGGGCAGAGCCTCCAGGGAGGCCGCGGCCGATCCGTGGCCGAGGCGGAGCGCGGCCTCGAACCAGCGCCTCGCCGCCTCCGCGTCCATGGGCACGCCCGCCCCGTAAAGGTGCATGAGCCCCAGGCAGTGGCACGCGTCGGCGTCTCCGCGCTCCGCGACTCTCTCCAGCCCTTGAAGCCCCGCGTCCTCGATGTGTTTCATGATCGCAGGGCGGGTAAGACCCTAGCCGGTAAAAAAGATGTGCGTCTCGCGGGGAGGCGCGCCCGCGCGAAAACCCCGAATCGCCAAGATAGGTTTAATATGGTGCCGGCGCTAAGGGTGCGCTTGGTAAAGCCATGATAAGATTCGGACCCGCCGGCATACCCCTGTCTTGCAAGGGGCGCACTCTGAGAGACGGCATCGAGGATGTCCACAACATGAGCCTCACCGCCCTGGAAGTCCAGATGGTCCGGGCCGGGTCGTCCAACAGGTACCCCGACGACGACGAGGTCGGCATGTGCATAAGGGAGATCGAGGAGGACTTCGTGGTCGAGATCGTCAGGGACGACGAGATCATAACCGACCCCGGCGAGCCCATAGAGGAGGAGGACGTGCTGGTCTACATGCCGTCCGGCGTGACCGACTGCTTCGGGGACCTGTACGCCGTCGGCGACATGGCGAAGCGCCTGGACGTGAGCGTGTCCCTCCACACCCCGTATTACATGGATCTCGGGTCGAACGACGACCTGACCGAGTCCTGCATAGGCAGCATCAGGCACGCGGGGCTGATCATGAACGCCCTGAAGGGGAGCATCGTGGTCACCAGCCTCGGCCTGTACACCGGCAGGGTCCCCGACGAGGAGATCGACGCCAACATACTGGAGAACGTGTCCCTCCTGGCGGAATGGTGGAAGGACGAGGGGCTGACGCCCAGGCTGGGCCTGGAGGTGACCGGCAACCGCTCGGTGTTCGGGTCCCTGGACCAGATCCTCGGGCTGTGCGACGAGGTCGACGGCGTCGTCCCCGTCGTGAACTTCCCGCACTACCACTCGCGCACGGACGGGGCCCTGCTGGACTCCGACGGCTTCGCGGACCTGCTGGACGCGGTGGAGCCGTACTGCCGCGGGCACATGCACGCCTCCTTCTCCGGCATCGAGTACGCGGACGGCAACGAGAAGAGGCTGACCCCCATAAAGAAGGGGGACCTGAGGTTCGAGCCCCTGGCCGAGGCGCTCTGCGACACGAGGCCCGACGCCACCATAATCTCCAGCTCCCCGCTCCTGGAGCATGACGCCATGTACATGCGCCTGATCAACGAGAGGGTCCTCAGCAGGAGGGTCGCCAAGGTCCTCAAGGAGAAGAAGAAGGCAGAGGTTTCCGCCGCTCCGGCGGAGGAATGAACTTGAAGGAGACGATGGACTACCTCAAGGAGTGCTGCAAGCGCGCCGTGTACTCCATCCCCGGGAGCGACTGGGACGACCTGGTGGACCTCATAGTCTCCAGGGACCGCGTCTTCGTCTTCGGGGCCGGCAGGTCGGGCCTGATAGGCCAGCTGTTCGCGGTCAGGCTGGTGCAGATGGGGCTGCGCGTGCATTTCATAGGCGACATGGCCACGCCCATAATCGGGAAGGGCGACCTGGTCATACTCATATCCAACACCGGGGCCACGATGTCCGTGTTCACGACCGCGGAGATAGCCAAGCGCATCGGGTCGAGCGTGGTGGCGGTCACGTCGGATCCCAGGAGCAGGCTGGCGATGGTCTCGGACAAGGCCATCATCGTGAAGGCCGAGAGGGACGGCTCCACTTCGGAGCTGGCCCCGCTGGGCACCATCTTCGAGGATTCGGTCATATTCTTCTTCGACTGCCTCGTCCCCGAGCTCATGAAGAGGCTCGGGGTCACCGAGGACGACATGCGCCGCCGCCACGCCATTTGGGTCTGAGGCTCACGGCTCCATGATGACCGCGGGCGCGGCCTCGTATCCGCCCTCCGCGCGCTCGAAGAATGCCATGGAGGAGGAGAGGGGGTCTATGACGGCCGCGAACGCGCCCTCCGGCCCGTCCGCCGGCCCGCCGGGCGCCTCGCACCCGCCCCCCGGGACGGAGCGGTACCATCCCACCGCGCCGCCGCGGCCCCCTGCGCCCCGCCCCCGCGGGGCTATGCCCGTGACGACGGCGTACCCTCCCCTGTCGTCCCTATAGAGGGAGCCCGTCATCAGCCCCTCCGCGCCCCCGTCCGACTCCGCGTGGCTGATCATCGCGGCGGCCGCGCCCTCGGACACGAACAGCCTCGCCCCCGGCGCGAGCCTCGGGCGGAACTCGCGGGCGGGGTCAGACATCGCGCCCACCGTAGCTTACGCTGGCCTCGAACCTGGGGCGGTTCGCCGCATGCCATCTGGCGGCCTCCATGCACGATTCGGTGCCGTATGGGTTGTCGGGGTTCGGATCCGCCAGGAGCTGCTCCACGCCCTTCACGAAGGACAGGAGGGTCGATCCGAAGGACCAGCTCTCCAGCATCTTCGCGCAGACGAAGCCGCCGTCCCGGGGGGACGCTATGTTGGGGTGGAATATGGGGGTGAGCCATCTGGCCGACGGCCTCTCGTACGGGTACTCCCCGGATATCGACAGGGCGAACTCGTGCCTGTCCCCCGATTCGTCCCGCGATATCCTGGCGGGGACGTTGCTGAGGGTTATCCTTATCTCCATGGGGAACTGCGCGCCCTCGGGCGCCGGCGGGATGCTCATGCCGAGATACTCGTTCAGGGCGCGGATCTCGTTGTCGACCCTCCTCGCCAGGATCTGCCTCGCGAGCCCCGCGCTCATCCCCCCTCGGGGTCCGGGATCAGCTCTATGGCGTCCCCGTCCGACAGGTTCAGCTCCTCTATCCTCTGGCCCCTGGTCAGCAGCCTGGACCCCTTGCGGAGCACGTACGCGCCCGCGTCCCTCGCCCAGTACTCCGCCGCCGTGTCCACTATGTCGTCCACGGAATCGTACGGCTCCAGCTCCATCCTTATGGAGGACCTGCTGAGCGTGTTGACTATAGTCACCCTTACGGTCATGTCCCTCTCCTCCGTCAGTGGTTGGGGCATCCCCTACTGATCTGAAGGCCAAGCGTCTCCATCGTTCCCGCTTCGCCGTCGTAGTACGAAACGCCTCTGACGCATAGGTCCCTCCTCCCTGATAATATTTTCATAGCCTCCCTCGCCTGCATGGCGGCGACGACCGACGTCGTCGTTATCTCCGCGGCGGCCTTGGGCGCGAACGGGACCCCTCCCCCCGCGCACGAGAACCTGGCGTCGGCTATCCTCAGGTGGCTGTCGTTCATGGCGCACTCTATGCACGGCCCTCCGGGGAGGTAGACCTGCACCTTCCCCCTGAGCCCGTCGGTGGCGCCGTCCACGTACGGGACGCCGGCGCAGGCGGCGCAGGAGTTGGCGCAGAGCCTCGCCGACACGTTGTCCAGGCACCCCAGGACGGCGCCGTAGCCCCAGTCCGCTATGTCCTGCACCCTCGACTCGATGGGGGCCACCTCGGCCCACGGGAACGCCTCCGACGCCCTGGAGGCCAGGGCCTCCGCCTTGCCCCTGCCCACGTCCCCCTCCCTGAACAGGGCGCACCTGCTCAGGTTGGACATGGCGACCGAATCGTCGTCGGCGACGTCTATCCTGCCGACCCCGGCGAGGGCCAGGCACTTGACGGCCTCGTTGCCGAGGGCGCCGGCGCCCGCCACGAGGCACCTGGACGCGCGGAGGCGGCCCACGTCCAGCCACCCTATCCTGCGCATCCTGTCGAACCTGTCCTCGTCGTACTCTCTCGCCCTCACGGGGCGGGGATGTCCGATTCCGTATAGAAAACCATCTTATCCCGCCTGCGAGATGCGGTCCCCATGACCGCGCTCCCCGAACACGACCACTGCAGGTTCTGCGGCGACGCAGTGCCCTTCGACATGAGATACTGCTCCATGGAGTGCTACCGCGGCGACGAGGCGCGCATGAAGAGGGAGAGGCGGAACGGGATCCTGTTCGCGGCGGCGGCCATAGCGTCCGTCGCGGCCATAGCGGCCGCGGGGATCCTGCTCTCGTGACCCTTCCCCGCCGCATAGTTTGATATAGGGAAGACCGGGTTGCGCCGTGCCGTTGCATAAACGGAGACAACGGCATGTCATCGGAATTCTATATGAAGCTGCCTCGGGACAAGAGGGAGTTCGCGCTGTTCTTGATCATAATATCGCTGATATCTGTTAACGTCATCGCGCCCGCGATATCCTTCTGCGAGGCGGGGCTCAGCGCGGACACGTACTTCGGCGCCCTGGCCATCATGCCCGCCGTGTGGGCGGCCGTGGTGGCCGTGGTCCTGCTGACCCACAGGCCCGCCGAATGGCTCGCGCGGAAGACTGTGCGCGAGAGGGACGGGTTCCGCGCGGCCATCGCGAAGAACACCGCCTGCACAGTCCTCCTGATCTCGATCGCCATGACGGTGATCGGGGCGTGGATCGCGATGGGGAGCGTCGATCCGGGGGCGATAGAGGCGTTCCCGTACAGATGGCCGAGGAACTTCGCCATAGCCCTGTGCGTGGAGCTGTTCCTGGCGCAGCCTGTGGCGAGGATGGCCGTGGAGAGGCTGCACCTGCGCAGGGACGCGCGGGCGGGCGCGGCCTGACCGCGGTCAGCGCTCCAGGGCGCGGCGGACCCCCGCCACGTCGTGGACCCTGACCATGTCCGCCCCGGAGGAGGCGGCCAGGGCCGCCGCCTCCGCCGTCGCCTCGTCCGCGCCCATGCCCGGGAACGCGTGCGACAGGAACCTCTTCCGGGACGGCCCTATGAGGACCGGGAACCCCATGGAGAAGGACCCCGCGCTCATGACGATCTCCATGCTCTGGGCGTGGGTCTTGCCGAACCCCACCCCCGGGTCCATGACCAGCCTGTCCGCCCTCACTCCGGACGCCAGGGCCAGGTCCGCGCGCCCGCGCAGGAACGACCTGACCTCGCCCAGCGCGCCGCCCCCCATGAGGTCGGTCGCGAGGGTCCGGGGGGACCCGTGCATGTGCGCCACCACCAGGTGCGCCCCGGAGGAGGCGGCCAGCGGGGCCATCGCCGGGTCGGACAGGCCGCCCATGTCGTTTATGGCGCTCGCGCCGGCGGCTATGGCCGCCTCCGCCACGCGGGCCTTCATGGTGTCTATCGACACGGGCACGCTCAGCGACCCCGCTATCTCCCTGATGACGGGCGCGACCCTGCGGATCTCGTCCTCCGCGGACACGGGGGACGCGCCGGGGCGGGTGGACTCCCCGCCCACGTCTATCACGTCCGCGCCCTCGTCCTCCATCTCGAACGCGCGCCGGGCGGCCGCGCCGACGTCCTCGTACATGCCGCCGTCCGAGAAGGAATCGGGGGTGGCGTTCAGTATCCCCATTATCAGGGGCCTGCCCCCGGGGGGCCTGCGCCAGCCGCTCATGGGGCGAGGTGCTCGTCCACCAGCTCCACCAGGTCCACCACGCGCACCGCCGAATCGCCCTTGGACGACCCCAGGTTCGTCACGCAGAACGGGCACGAGGTGACTATGGTGTCCGCGAACGCCGCCTCGGCGAGCCTCGAGCGGGCTATCGCGGCCGAGGTCTCGGGGTACGCGGACCTCACGCCCCCGCCCCCGCCGCAGCAGTGGCTGGTGGCGCGGCTGTAGTCCATCTCCTTGAAATCGATGCCGGGGAACTTCTTGAGGACCTCCCTCGGCGCGTCGTACACCCCGCAGTGCCTCCCCAGGTGGCACGGGTCGTGGTACGTGACCTTGCCCGCCATGGGCGACAGCTTCAGGTCCGCCCCGGCCAGGAACTCCGATATGTGGAGCACCTCGAAGGGCACCTCCACGTGCTTGGGGTACTCTATCTTGAACATCCTGTAGCACCCGGCGCAGGACAGCACCAGCGTCTCGACGCCGGCGGCCGCGACCGCCGCCACGTTCCTCCTCATGAGCTCGACGACCTCGCGCTCGTCCACGCCCACTCTCTGCATCACGGAGCCGCAGCAGACCTCGTCCACGGTCGTGAAGTCCGCGCCCATCTTCCCGAGGACGGACAGCGTCGAGGACGCCGTCTTCTTGCTGCGGTACGCGGCGGTGCACCCCGCGAAGTACCCTATCGGCGCCTTGCGCGGCGCGGAGCCCAGCTGATCGGCGGCGCGGCCCTCCTCCCCGTAGGGGTTGCCGTTCCTCCTGACGCTGTCCACCATCGCCCTGTGCCTCGGGAGCATGCGGCCGTTCCTGACCAGGTCGGACCTGCACGTCTCTATCACTTCCACCACGTCCACCTTGGACGGGCACCTCCTGACGCAGTCCGCGCAGGTGGTGCACGTGTACATGTTCTCCACCACGGAATCGTCCGCGGGTATGTCGCCGTGGAGCAGCCCGTAGGCGAGGGCGACCCTGCCCCTGGAGAGGGCGGAGTCCCAACCGATAGCCTTGAAGGACGGGCAGACGCTCTTGCAGAACCCGCACATGGTGCAGGTGTTCAGGGCGCGGCCGACCTTCGCGGTGTTCTCCGCGTCGAACCCGCCGACGCGGGGTATCGTCACGCTGCCGTCCATCAGCACTATGAACTTCGCGTCCGCCTTCCATGCGAGCGCGGCCTTCACCGCGTCGTCGACCGACGGGAACGGGGTTATGTTGGCGGAGCGTATGGTCTCGGGGTCGAGGTCGGTGACCGCCCATATGTCCGCCCATGTGGCGATCTCCGCCATCTTCGCCGCCTTGTGGTACCCCAGCTTGTACTCGCACTTCAGGTTCTCGAGGACCTCCGCGGGGTCGCGGGAGGTGGAAAGCTGCGTCAGGAACGCGGAGTGCCCTATGCCCTCCCTGCACTTGGACACCATTATGATCTTGCCGCCCTCCTTCAGGGCCCACTTGCCGTTGTCCAGCGCCTTCTGCGACTGGTACAGGTCCACGTCCATGGGGTAGGGCGCGACCGATATGACCACGTCCGCCTTCTGCGGTATCGGCACCGAGAAGACCTCGTTCGCCCACTCCACCGCCCTGTCGAAGGCGGGGTTCAGGGCGCCGGACGCCACCTTGTATATGTTCTGGTGCCTGTCCAGCACCATCTGTATGGAGAATATCTTCTTGTCCTTCACGACCTCGAGGGCGTCCATCATGTCCTCGTGCACGGGGTTCCCCTCGAGCGCGAGGGACTGGGCGTCCCTGCTCATGGCCAGCCTGTGGTTGGCCTCCACCGTGGCGTAGGACGCCACCCCGGGGAGGAAGGACTTCCTGCCGCCGGTGTACCCTGCGAAGTAATGGGGCTCCACGCTCGTTATGATCACGAGGCGGTCCGCCTCCACGGCTATCCTGTTGACCTCCATGGGGGTCCCGTTCTTGGACACGCCCAGGCGCACGCACTCCGAGTTCTTGGAATCGTGGCATATTATGCGGTCCCTGAGCTCGCCGTACAGGTCTCCGAACACGAACCCGTACTCCTCGGGGGTCATGTCCCTGTGCGTGCCGGTGGCTATGAGGAACCTCGCGCTCCGCAGGTCCATCCTCTTGGAGAGGGACTTCAGGACCTTGGCGGTCGGCGTGGGGCGGGTGCCGTCGTTCACTATGAACACCACGTCCTTGCCTCCGGAGAGGAAGTCGCTGAGCGACTTGAACCCCATGGGGCCGTCTATGGACCTCCCGATCGCATCGTCGGGGTCGCCGCACTCCACGTCTTTCGGATAGAAGGTGCCTATGTAGCTCTCGTCCGGGATCTCTGTCCTCTGAACCCCGTCTTTCCCGTATTTGACGTCCACTATCATTGGAGACCGATTCCGTGAAGGGGCAACATATATATTAACAAGGCGGGGGAGGGGCGCCTGCCCCGCCCCGGAAGCTTATTATGCGGCCGAGCGATCCCGGGCGCATGGTCCCATCCCCCTCCCAGAGCCGTCTCGCTCGCAACCTCTCGTCCCGCCCCAGGCTGTCGGTCGCGTCCCTCTTCTCAGGGTGCGGCGGGATGGACCTCGGGTTCGAGGGCGGGTTCGACTTCCTCGGCGGGAGCTACCCTGAAACGGGCTTCGAAGTGGTCTGGGCGAACGAGATAAACCCGAGGGCGTGCGAGACCTACAGGCTCAACCTCGGCGACCGCGTGGTCGAGGGGGACGTGCGCGACGCGATAGGGAGCCTGCCGGGGCGCGCGGACGTGGTCATCGGGGGCTTCCCGTGCCAGGACATATCCGTGAACGGCAAGATGCGCGGGGTGGACGGCGAGAGGAGCGGGCTCTACGTGTACCTCGCGGAGGCCGTGGAGAGGACCTCCCCCAAGGCGTTCGTCGCGGAGAACGTCGGCGGGCTGCTGCTCAAGAGGAACGAGCCCTCCCTGGCCAGGGTGCTGGGGGACTTCCGCTCGCTGGGGTACGACGTGGGCTACGCGCTGTACGATGCGGCGGACTACGGGGTGCCCCAGACGAGGGAGCGCGTGTTCATAGTCGGCACCAGGCGCGGCCTGCCGGGGTTCCTGCCCCCGGCCCCGCCGGGGTCCCCGCGGGTCACCGCGAGGGAGGCCATCGGCGACCTGGAGGGCATGGCGGAGGACAGGGGGTTCGCGCACGTCTGGAGCAGGGCGGGGGCCAGCGGGGAGCAGGGGGGCAGGCGCCTGGCCGCGGACCGCCCGGGGTACACCGTCAGGGCGGAATGCCACGGGAACATCCATTTCCACTACTCCCTCCCGAGGAGGATCTCCATGAGGGAGGCGGCCAGGCTGCAGTCCTTCCCGGACGGCTTCGCGTTCCCGTGCGGGCTCCGCGAGACGGAGAGGCAGATCGGGAACGCCGTGCCCCCTGTCCTGGCGTGGCATGTCGCCAACGCGGTCATGGGGTCGGTTTCTGGCGGGGCGCGGCGAGCGCGGGCGCCCGTGGGAGATTATTTAAACGCCATTGCATAACGCTCTCCGATGGCCTCCATAGGCGACGTGGGCGAGAGGGCGCTCGTGAAGAAGATCATAGGGATGATAAGGCCCTGCGGCGGGATCGGGCCGGGGGACGACGCGGCCGTGTTCGAGGCGGGCGGCGCCGTCGCGGCCAGCACGGACAGGGTCTCCTTCGACAGGCACTTCCCGAAGGGCATGAGCTTCGAGCAGTTCGGGTGGACCGCCGCGGCCGTGAACTTCAGCGACCTGGCGGCCATGGGCGCGAGGCCCTTCGGGCTGCTGGCGTCCATGGCCATGCCCCGGGACATGGACGAGGAGAGCCTTTACGACATGGCGTCCGGGATGGACGAGTGCGCGAACCTCTGCGGCGCCCGCATCCTCGGCGGGGACACGAAGTTCGGGGACGGCTCCATAACCTGCACCGCCCTCGGATCCATGGGGGGCAGGAGCCCGCTCCTGCGCTCCGGGGCGTCCCCGGGGGAGATGGTGGCGGTCACCGGGAGGCTGGGCGGGGCGGCGGCCGCGTTCGCGGCGATCGAGGCGGGCGCCGAGGACGAGTGCGACATGGGCCCGCTGTACGCCCCGTCGCCGAGGATAGGCGAGGGGGAGATCCTGTCCGCCTCGGGGCTGGCCACCTCCTGCATGGACCTCTCCGACGGGCTCGCGAACGCCGCCGAGAGCGTCTGCGCGGCGAGCCACGTCGGCATGGAGATAGAGATGGGGTTCATACCCGAGAGCCCCTACGTGGAGGCCATGGCCGAGGTCGGGCTGGACCGCCGGGAGGCGCTGCTCCGCTGGGGCGGAGACTACGAGCTCATGTTCACGTTCAAGAAGGAGGGCCTCTCCGCGCTGAGCGATTCGGGGCTGGACGACTTCTCCATAATCGGGATGGTCACCAACGGGGACGGGGCGTACATATGCGACGGCGGGGACAGGGCGAGGATCGGCGATGCCCGCTATTAACCCCACGGTCGAGGCGTCCCACTACTCCAGGGACGGGAGCGGGGGGTACGTGTGCGGGCTGTGCCCGCACAGGTGCGCCATCCAGCCGGGCGGGTTCGGCAGGTGCGGCTCCAGGAAGGGGGAGGAGACGATGCTCACGGCGTACAGCTACGGGAGGGTGTCGTCCATAGCCGTCGACCCGATAGAGAAGAAGCCGCTGTACCACTACTACCCGAAGAGCAAGATATTCTCGGTGGGCGGGATCGGGTGCAACCTGTCCTGCAAGAACTGCCAGAACTACTCCATATCCATGTCCTCCGCCGGGAAGAAGAGGACCACATACGAATCGCCGGAGGAGATCGCCGCCCTCTGCAGGATGGAGAGGCTGGACTCCATGGCGTTCACGTACAACGAGCCCGTGATCTGGCTGGAGTACATCATGGACGTGGCCGCCTGCGACAGGGACCTGAGGTACGTGATGGTCAGCAACGGCATGGCGGAGGAGGAGCCCCTGAAGGAGCTCTGCAGGGTGTCCGACGCGATGAACATAGACGTGAAGGGGTTCACGGAGAAGTTCTACAAAGACATATGCGGGGGCCGCCTGGAGGACGTGCTGAGGTCGGCGGAGGTCGTGCGCGGCCAGGGCGTCCACCTGGAGCTCACGTACCTGGTCATACCGGGGTACAACGATTCGGAGGCGGAGATCGGCGAGTTCTGCCACTGGGTGAGGGACGCCCTCTCGGACGACACGCCGGTGCACTTCGCCAGGTTCCACCCCGACTTCGAGATGACGCAGGTCCCCATGACCCCGGTGGACACGCTGCTGAGGTGCCGCGAGACCGCGGCGGAGTGCGGGCTGGAGTACGCCTACGTGGGGAACGTCCTCACCGACGACGGCTCGGACACGTACTGCCCCGAGTGCGGGGGGCTGGTGATAAGGCGCACGGGGTACACCGTGGACCTGGTCGCCCTGGACGGGCGCAGGTGCGCCTACTGCAAGCACAGGCTCAACATAGTGAGATGATCCACAGGGGGCTCCCCAGCAGCGACACCAGGGCGAACGCCGCGGCCAGCGGGATTATGAACGGGATCATGGGCGCGACGAACACCGTCTCCGCCCCCGCCTCCCTGAGCCTGCCGTAAGCGCCCCCTCCCCGCTCGGACGGGGGCGTGGCGAAGACCCTCCCGCCCTCCGCGTCCTCCGCGGGCCACACCATGGAGCGCTCCGCCTCGCCGATCTCCATGCGGTATCCCGAGAACATCCTCCTGCCGGCGTGCCCCCTCCTAACGTTGACCGCCGCGTACCAGAGCCCCAGGGGGGCTATGATGAGGAGGGCCGCGAACAGGACGGAGATCGCGGGGACGATGACCCCCTCCATGCCGGGCGGGCCCCCCATGGCGGAGAACGCGGGGTACTCCGGGAAGGCGATCGCCAGCGCGATCAGGCACTTCGCGTCCGCCCCCCCTTTGATCAGCCCCGTGAAATACATGCCTGCGAATATCAGGTAGCACGCGGGGACGGAGGCGAGCGCCCACACGGACCCGTCGCCCCTGCCGGATATCAGCGGGGCCGCGAACATGAGGATCATGGCCGGGTAGAACGGGAGGGGGGTGGATTCCCTGTCCCACAGGACGTCCGCCACGATCATGAGGGACGCGGCCGCCAGGCACGCGTGCTCCCACCTCAGCCCCCCGCCCAGCGCGGCCCGGGCCACCATGAGGGCCGCGCCCATGGCCCCCATGGCCGCCCAGTGCGAATCGGGGACCTGCCTGGACCTCCAGTCGCACACGGACGCGGATGCGAGGATGGCCATCGCTAGCGCCGCCCCCGCCGCGTCCAAAACCCAAGATGAGTCCACGCGGCCGGATGGCGCCTCCGAATAGATATTTATTGTCGCGCCCGATTAGGGCGGTCATGAGGAAGGCTGCTGCTCTCGCGATCGCGCTGCTGGCGGTAGCCGGGGCCCTGGCGCTCTGCGCCGCCTCCGAAGACGCATACGCCGCGTCCAGCGACGCGACGGTGACCCCGTTCGGCGAAAGCATGGAGATCAGCGCGGGGGGGACCGCGAGCATAAAGCTCGCCGTGGTCAATGAGGCGAGCGGGCTGCGCATGATCACGGTCTGCGTCGGCGGCCTGCCCGACGGCATCGCCAAGTCGATGAGCAGAGACCCCGATTTCTTGTTGAAGGAAAAAGATATCGTCGAAGTGACGCTCACGCTGAAGGCAGACAAGTACGCCTCCTCCGGAACATTCTCTCTGAAGGTCTGGCTGAACATCCAGATACCGGGCTCCGACGAGCCCGCGGCGAGCACGGAGCCGCGGTCCATAAGCGTGCACGTGTCCTCCAGGCTGTCCTCCGAGGAGGACTACAACAAGATCATGGGGGTGTTCGACAACAGGCTCCCCGCGCCCTTCGACGGCCCCGCGTCCACCGCGCTGATAACGTTCCTGCTGTGGATGCTGGTCTGCACCGTGATCATCGAGATGATCCTGCCGTTCATGGTTTGGGTCATCCGCGGCGACAAGGACGAGAGGGGCAGGGTGAAGCGCGAAGTGAGGAAGCTCGCGATCGCCATGCTCCTGTTCTCGCTCAGCAGGGCCCTGCGCGCCTACGGCGCGGACGAGGAGGTGATCGGGAACGTGGAGACGTGGTTCTCCGTCCTGTACGTCGTGATAGGCGCGTACATCGCGTGGAGGCTGTACCTGGTCCTGGTGGCGCATATCATCGGCAAGAGGGAGAAGAGCCTGGGGGAGGTGGACCTGGAGCCCGTCATGAGGCTCTTCGGGAAGCTGGCCATAGGCGTCTCCGCCGTGGCCATGGCCATGTCCGCCATGGGGTTCAACCTGACCTGGGTCGTGACCAGCGCGGGCATAGCCAGCCTGGGGATCACCCTCGGCGCCCAGAACATCCTGAGCCAGTTCTTCAGCGGCATAGTGATACTCGCGACCCACCCGTTCAAGACGGGGGACATGGTCCGCATAGGGGCGTCGAGCTCCACCTACGTCGTCAAGAGCGTCAACATAATGAACACGGTGTTCGCGAACTGGGACAACGAGGAGGACGTCATCATGCCCAACAACGCCGTGTCCTCCGCCACGATAACCAACATCACGAAGAACGACATGACCTACAAGATCTACGTCTACTTCGGGGTGGCGTACGGCACGGACCTGGACAAGGCCAAGCGGATCATGATAGACGCGGCCATGGCCAGCCCGCTGGTCGTCACCGACGGCACCTCCCCCATGCCCGCCACGCGCCTGACCTCCCTCGACGCGTCCAGCGTGACCCTCAGGCTCGCGGCGCACGTGAAGAACTACAACAACTACGCCCGGGCGGAGGGGCAGCTGAGGGAGGACATATACCGCGGGTTCAGGGAGAACGGCATAGAGATACCGTTCCCGCAGCTAGACGTGCGCATAAGGGGCAGGGAGTGACCGGCGCGTCGGTTTTCGCAACCTGTCTGCCGATATGGTATCAATTTATATAGTTAATCTGAATTATTGCGCAACAGATTTACGAATTACGAAATCTGACGGACCGGGATTCTCAATGATCGACAACCTTGACAAACGCATTCTGGACATGATGAAGAGAGACTCCCGGTGCCCCTTCGTGGAGATCGCGGGGCAGCTCGGAGTCTCGGAGGGGACCATCCGCAGCAGGGTGCACCGGATGACGGAGGAGGGGATAATCCGCGGGTTCACCGTGAAGACGAGCTCCAGGAACGTCAAGGCCCTGGTCGAGATAAGGATAGACGTGAACACGGACACCGAGGAGATAGCCAGGGAGCTGGCGGGCTACGACGGGGTGACGGAGGTCTTCGAGGTCACCGGCGACCAGGACATAATCGCCATAGTGGACGTGGACACGTCCCAGAACCTCAACGACATAATCGAGAAGGTCCGGAGGTACGACAACATCCTCAGCACCCGCACCCGCCTGATACTCAAAGAGCACTACGGGGAGTGAGCGCGTGTTCAAAGGCCTTTCCACAGCGATAATAACCCCGTTCACCAGGGGCAACGAGGTCGACGAGGACGCCCTCAGGAGGCTGGTCGACTTCCAGGAGGAGAACGGGGCGGACGCCATCGTGCCCTGCGGGTCCACGGGCGAATCGGCGATGCTGAGCCACGCGGAGCACGTGAGGGTCATCGAGGTGGTCGTGGACCAGGCGAAGAGGGCGAAGGTCCTGGCCGGGGCCGGGAGCAACTCCACGTCGGAGGCGGTCGCGCTCAGCAAGAGCGTCGCGGACCTCGGCGCGGACGGGATACTCTCGATATCCCCGTACTACGTCAAGCCCACGCAGGAGGGCATATACCTTCATTTCAAGGCCATAGCGGAATCGGTGGACGTGCCGGTGGTGGTCTACAACATACCCGGGAGGACCGGGTCCAACATAACCGCCGAGACCATGCTGAAGATGGCCGGGATCCCCGGCATAGCCGCGGTCAAGGAGGCCAGCGGCGACCTGAAGCAGATAGCGGGGATAATAGACGGGCGCCCGAAGGGGTTCGAGGTGCTCAGCGGCGACGACGCCCTCGCCGCGAGGCTCATGCGCCGCGGGGCGGACGGGGTCGTGTCCGTCGCGTCCAACTGCTGCCCGAGGGAGATGTCCGAGCTGGCGAAGGCCGCCGGCGAGGGCAGGCACGGCGACGCGGACAGGATCGGGCTGCGCCTCTCCGAGCTGTTCGACGCCCTGTTCGTCGAGACGAACCCGATACCGATCAAATACGCCATGGGCAGGATGGGGTACGGGAGCGGGGTGCCCCGGCTCCCGCTGACCCCGCTGACCGAAGCCGGCAGGAAGAGGCTGGACCCCGCGCTCGAGCGCCTGGGGATTCTCTGAGGGGCGGGACATGATAGACGTAGCGGTGGGAGGGGCCACGGGGAGGCTCGGGAGGCTGGTATGCGACATAATAGCGTCGTCCGATGACATGAGGCTCTCGGGCGCGATCGTGTCGCGGGACGGGGGCAGCGTCGGCAGGGAGCTCTATCCGGGGGTGTTCGCGTCCCCTCCCGAGGAAGCCCCGCGCCTGATAGGGGATGCGGACGTCTACGTGGACCTCACGTCGCCGGAGGCGGCGTCGAGGCTGGCGCCGGACGTGCCGTCGTACGGCGCGAACCTGGTCCTGGGGACCACGGGCGTGAGCGAGGGGGCCATGTCCGCCCTCGCCGAGAACGCGAGGCGCTTCGGGACGTCGGTCGTCGCCTCCTCGAACTTCTCCGTGGGGGTCAACGTGTTCTGGAAGATGTGCGAGAACATGGCGGCCGCCCTGCCGGGATACGACGTCGAGATAATCGAGATCCACCACGGCGCGAAGAGGGACGCGCCGTCGGGGACCGCCGCCGAGGCGCTCAGGCGCCTGCAGGCCGCCACCGGGATAGACCGCGCCGTCCACGGCAGGTCCGGCGTGACCGGGGCCAGGGGGAGGGAGATAGGGGTGCACGCGGTGCGCGCCGGGGACGTCGTCGGGGACCACACGGTGATCTTCGCGAAGAACATGGAGCGCCTGGAGCTCACCCACAGGGCGGTCTCCCGCGAGACGTTCGCGAGAGGGTGCGCGGAATCGATAAGATGGATAGCCGGAAGGAAGGACGGGAAGGTCCACGGAATGGACGAGGTGCTTGGGATATGATCACGGTCATGAAGTTCGGGGGCACGAGCGTAGGCTCCCCGGAGGCCCTGAAGAGGGTAGCGGACATAATTATGAACACGGAGAGCGACAAGGCCGTCGTGGTGTCGGCCATGTCGGGGGTGACCAACTTCCTGGTCGGGGCGTCCGAGAACCCCGACTGCGACGCGGAGGCTGTGGCGAGGCAGTTCGAGGCCAAGCACCTGGAGGTCGCGTCGCAGGTCCTGGGGGAGGCCGAGATGAAGGCCTTCAGGAAGGATTTCGACGAGAGGATGGGGAGGCTCAGGGCCCTCCTCGGGAGCGAGGCGTCCCGGAGCGACCCATACTACCGCGACGACGTCACGTCCCAGGGGGAGAGGTTCTCCTCCCTGATACTGGCCCACATGCTGAGGGCGAGGGGGGCCGATTCCGTCGCGCTCACCTCGGAGGACTGCGGGATAGTGGCGGAGGGGAGCCCCCTCTCCGGGAGCGCCGACCTCGCCAGGACCGCGTCCAACATGGCCATCAAGGTCAAGCCCCACATAAGGGGCGGCGGGATCCCGGTCATAACCGGGTTCTACGGGATCAGGAACGGGGCGCCGCTCACGTTCGGCAGGGGGGGCTCGGACTACTCCGCCGCGGTCGTCGCCAACGCGCTGGACGCGGACCTCCTGGAGATATGGACGGACGTCGACGGCTTCATGTCCGCCGACCCCAGGATAGTCCCGGGCGCGCTGCTCATGGACGAGATGAGCTACGGGGAGGCGGCGGAGCTGGCGTACTTCGGGGCGAAGGTGCTGCACCCCAGGACCATCGAGCCCGTCAGGACCAAGCACATCCCGCTCAAGGTGAGGAACTCCTTCAGGCCGGAGGTCCCCGGGACGCTGATCCACCAGTTCAGCAAGCCCAAGGGCGGGCTGCTGAAGAGCGTGGCCATGAAGACGGATCTGTCCATCATATCCATAGAGTCCGCGGAGATAGCGTTCTACCCCGCGATAGTGGGCAGGATCATCGAGAAGATAGCCGAGAACGAGGTCGTGATATACTCCATATCCACGTCCCTGTCGTCCGTGGCGTTCCTGGTCCACAACAACGACGTGAAGGCGACGCTCAACAAGCTCAACAGCATAAACACCTCCGGGGACATCGAGATGATCGAGGTCAAGAGCAACGTGGCGCTCATATGCGCGGTGGGGGACGACCTCCTGGGCAGGTGCGGGGTCTCGGGGGACATATTCTCCGCGGTCAAGGAGGCGCGCGCCAACGTCGAGATGATCTCGGAGGGGGCGTCCGACGTGTCGCTGAACTTCGTCGTGCCCATGAGCAAGGTCACGGACGTGATATCGGTCCTGCACAAGAAGTACGTGAGGGGAGAGCAATGAGGGAATTCGAGAGCGAAGACGGCGTCATGCTGTTCGGGGGCGCGAGGGTGACGGATCTGGCCGACGAGTTCGGCACGCCCCTGTACGCCGTGGACGAGGACAGGCTGAGGGAGAACTACCGCGGCGTGCGGGACGCGTTCTCCAAGCACATAGACACGAGGATACACTACGCCTGCAAGGCCAACACCGGGCTCGCGGTCCTGGCGGCGCTGGCGCAGGAGGGCTCCGGCATAGACGCGGTGTCGATCGGGGAGGTCATGACCTGCCTGAAGGCGGGGTTCCGCCCCGAGGATATGATGTACACCGGGGTCAACGTGAGCGACGCGGAGCTGAAGGCGGTCACGGACCTGGGGGTCATGGTCAACGTGGACTCCCTCTCCGAGCTGGAGAGGCTCTCCAGGATCAACACCGAGCTGCCGATCTCCTTCCGCGTGACCCCGGGCGTCGGGTCCGGGCACAGCGCGAAGGTCACCACGGGCCACGACGGGTCCAAGTTCGGGATACCCAGGGACAGGATAGCCGGGGCCTACAGGCGCGCCAGGGAGCTTGGGTTCAAAGCGACGGGCATACACGCCCACATAGGGTCCGGCGGGCAGCGCGCGGAGCCCTTCGAGGACGAGATGGAGGTTCTGGCGGGGATCGTCAACGAGCTGAAGGAGGACGGCTTCGACCTGGACTTCATCGACCTGGGCGGCGGGATAGGCGTGCCGTACAGGCCCAACGAGGACGAGATGGACCTTGAGGACCTGGCGGAGCGCGTCACTGGCATAATGAGGGAGGAGACGGACGTGGAGACCCTGATCCTGGAGCCGGGCAGGTACATAGTCTGCGACGCCTCCGTCCTGCTGACGAGGTGCGTCGACGTCAAGGACTCCGGCGCCAAGAGGTACGTGGGCGTGGACGCGGGCTTCAACACCCTCATACGCCCGGCGATGTACGATTCGTACCACCATGTGGCGATAGGCAACAGGTTCGGCAAGGCCTGCACCGCCAAGTACGACGTGGTCGGGCCCATATGCGAATCCGGCGACGCCCTCGCCCACGACCGCGCCCTGCCCGACCCCCGCGAGGGGGACCTCGTCGTAATATATAATGCGGGGGCATACGGGTTCTCGATGTCCAGCAACTACAACTCCAGGCCCCTCTGCCGCGAGGCGATGGTCCGCCGCGGGAAGGCGGAGCTCGTGCGCGAGGCCGAGGGCATAGAGGAGATGTGGCGGCATCAGAGGATACCGGAGAGGCTCGCGAGATGAGATTCTGGAAATACCAGGGCATAGGAAACGACTTCGTGCTGCTGGACGGCTCGAAAGGGGGGCTGTCCGTGGACGCGGGGCTGTGCGAGAGGCTGTGCGACCGCCATTACGGGATCGGGGCGGACGGCGTGCTGTACGTCCTGCCCGGGGAGGGCGGGGCGAATGCGACGATGCGCATAATAAACGCCGACGGCTCGGAGGCGGAGATGTGCGGCAACGGCATAAGGTGCGTGGCCAAGCACATGTTCGACAACGGGATCGCGCCCGGCGGCGAGTTCTCCATACGCACCCTCGCGGGCGACCTCGGGGTGAAGGTCTCCTCGAGCGGCGGGGAGGCGTCCTCCGTGGCCGTCGACATGGGCGCGCCCGTGCTGGACGGGCGGAGCGTGCCCATCGATCGCGACGGCAGGTTCATCGACGGGGAGCTGGAGGCGGGCGGGGTGTCGCTCCGCGGGAGCGCGGTGTCCATGGGGAACCCGCATTTCGTGACGTTCTCCGACCTGTCCGACGGCGAGGTCTCCCGCCTCGGGCCCATCATCGAGAGGCATCCGTTCTTCCCCCGCAAGACCAACGTCGAGTTCTGCAAGGCGCGGGGCGGGGGGATAGATGTGAGGGTGTACGAGCGGGGCGCGGACTGGACCCTCGCGTGCGGCACCGGGGCCTGCGCGGCCACAGTGGCCGCCGCGCTCACCGGGCGCGCGCCGTTCGACGAGCCGGTGGAGGTCCGCCTGCCGGGCGGATCGCTCAGGATAACCGCCAGCGGCCGCCTGGACCGCGTGGTCATGGAGGGGCCGGCGGAGCTGGTGTACGAGGGGGAAATCAACGTTCAGAGGTATTGACATGTCAAGATTCGAGCAAGCTGACAGACTTAAGAAGCTGCCTCCGTACCTGTTCGTCAGGCTGGAGGAGCTCGCGGCGTCGAAGAAGAAGGCGGGGATCGACGTCATCGATTTCGGGATAGGCGACCCCGACCTGCCCGCGCCGGTGAAGATAATCAAGGCGATGCAGATCGCGGCGGAGGAGAACGAGAACCAGAAGTACTCCAGCTCCGCCGGGGACGCGGCGCTCAGGGCCTCCATCGCCAGATGGTACAAGAAGAGGTTCGGCCTGGACATCGACCCGGACACCCAGGTCTGCGTGACCCTGGGGTCCAAGGAGGCGATCTTCAACATCGCCCAGGCGTTCGTGAACCCGGGCGAGAAGATCATAGCCCCAGACCCCGGGTACCCCGTGTACTCCGGAGCGTCCTCCCTGTTCAACGAGGCGGTCTGCGTGAAGGTCCCGCTCAGGGCGGAGAAGGGGTGGCTCCTGGACGTGGGCGAGTGCCCCCGGGACGCGAAGATGATCTACGTCAACTACCCCAACAACCCCACCGGCGCCACGTGCGACCTCGACTACGTCAAGAAGGTGTACGACTGGTGCCAGGAGACCGATACGATCCTCTGCTATGACAACGCGTACTCCGAGATGTGCTTCGACGGGTACAGGGCGCCGTCCGCGCTGCAGGCGGGGCCCGACTGCATCGAGTTCGGGTCGTTCTCCAAGACGTTCAACATGACCGGCTTCAGGCTGGGGTACGCCGTCGGCCACCCCGACCTCATAGGCGCGCTCAAGAAGTGCAAGGGGCAGATAGATTCCGGCGCGCCCATATTCATACAGAAGGCCGGGATCGTGGGGCTGGACGCGTACCTGGAGGACGGCGCGCAGCCCAAGGCCCTCCAGGACAACATGGCGGTCTTCGCCGAGAGGAGGGAGGTGCTGGTCAACGGGCTGAGGGACCTCGGGTTCGAGGTGGACATGCCCAGGGGCACGTTCTACGTCTGGTTCCGCTGCGGGGAGGGGTCCATGGCGTTCACGGAGAAGCTGCTGGACCTGAACATAGTGGTCACCCCCGGGTCCGGGTTCGGGGAGGCCGGGGAGGGGTACGCCAGGATGGCGGTCACGGAGCCGGTGGAGCACATAAAGGACGCGCTCAACCGCATAAGGAAGGCCGGGATAGCCCCCGGCAAGTGACCGTCAGGGGCCGAACGCCACTTTGGAGCGCTTCAGCGCCTCCACCACCGGCATGGGCTCCCTCAGGAGGAACGTCTCCAGGGCGCCCCCGCCGGTGCTGACGTAGGACACCCTGTCGGCCAGGTCGAACCTCTCGGCCGCGCCGGCGGTGTGCCCCCCTCCGATGACGGACAGCCCCCCGTTCTCCACCATGGCGGCGATGAGCCGCCTGGTCCCGACCTCGAAGCCGGGCTTCTCGAACATGCCGGCGGGGCCGGACATGAACGCCGTCTTGGAGGCGGCTATGACCTTCTCGAACTTCTCTATGGACCCGTCTCCGATGTCCAGCGCGGGCTCCGCCGTGGGCATGTCGCCCGTGCTGACGGAGACCCTCGCCCCGTCCCTCTCGACCGCCGCGTCGACCGGCAGCAGTATGCGCTGCCCGTACCGGGACATGACCTCGGTCGCCGCGCGGAAGTTCTCCGGAGTGAGCTCGTCCGCCAGGGCGGCGCGGCTCGCGTCCCCTATGTCCACCCCCCTGGCGGACAGGAACGCGTTCCCGGCCAGGCCGACCAGGATCACCGTGTCCGCCATCCCCGCCTCCATGACCCTCTCGATCATGTGCGGGACGTCCGCGAACTTCGCCCCCCCGATTATGAACACCGATGGCCTCCTCGGATCGTCGAATATCGTCCTGAGCGCGTATATCTCCCGCGCCATGAGCCTGCCGGACGCCGAAGGCATCTTGGGCGGGAACCCGACGAGGGAGCATTGGGACCTGTGGGCGGTCCCGAACGCGTCGCACACGTAGTAGTCCGCCAGCGGGGCCAGCGCGGAGACCATCTCGGACTCGGAGTGGGAGTCCATGTCGCGCTCCTCGGACTCGGAGTCCAGCTCCCTGACGTTGCCGAGGAGGAGCACCTCTCCCGGGGCCAGCGAGGCTATGGCCTCCCTGGCCTCCGCCCCCATGACGTCCTCGACGTGCCTGACCGGCGCGTTGAGGTTCTTCGAGAGCAGCCTCGCGTGCCTCTCCAGGCCGGTGAAGTCCCACTTCCCCTTCCGGCTCTGATGCGCCAGGATGACCACCTTCGCCCTCTTGCCGGAGAGCTCCCTCACCGTGGGGACTATGCTGCGGATGCGGGCGTCGTTGATTATCTCTAGCGTCTTGCGGTCCAGGGGGCAGTTGACGTCCACCCTGAGCAGGACCGTCTTGTCCCTGAAGTTGAAATCGTCCAGCGTGTTGAAGTCTTTCGTGGGGCTCACCCTTTGGATATCCCGAGCGCCCTGTCCGTCATGGCCATGGACGCGGACGCGTCCTCCTCGAGCTTGCACATGGACCTGATGCAGTCCACGTTCTCCGGGACCACGTCCGACTCCTGGTGCACCGCCTGATAGAAGTACAGCCTGTTGCCGACGGCCTTCACGCCATCCTCCCAGACCACTATCTCGTACATGTCGGACCTGTCCCTGCCCAGGTCCCTCGCCAGCTCCATGGCCTCCGCCGTCGTCTTTATCCCGCTCTTGCCGGAGACCATCCTGACGCGCGGGGCGCCCCTCAGGATCTCCAGCGCCTCGGACGAGTCCATATCCCTCTCCAGCTCCGCCGCCACGGCGTGCAGGTGCATGAGCGTGGTGGACGCCTTCACCGCCATCGTGGTTATGTTCAGCCAGGGCATGACGCTCTGGACGTCCGGCCCGTGGTGCGTGGGGAGCTTGAGGGACGGCTCCAGCCCGTTGACGGGACCGCCCTTGCTGTCCCCGGGGTCCGCCGCCCTGCGGACTATCGTCACGTGGGCGCCCCTTATCTTCGCCGCGCGGTCTATGGGGCAGAGGGTCCTGAGCAGGCCCGTGGTGTTGCAGGACACGACCCTGGAGAACTGCGCCCCCCAGGACTCGCGGTAGTTGGCGGTGGAGTTGAAGGACACGCCCGTCAGGCTGTGGTCCTCCCCGCCCTGGAATATCGCCTTTATCCCCGCGGCGGAGTACTCCGCCTTGTACCTCTCGCCCACGTCTCCCGGGGTGCAGTCCACCATTATGTCGACTTTCCCGTAAAGCTCGCCTATGGTGCCGGCTATCTCTATCCCCGCGTCCGCGAAGGGCTTGACGCTCTCCGGGGGGACGTATATGTCGAAGCCCTTCGCGGCCGCCACCCTGGCCTCGAACGTCGGGCGGGTCTTGGTGACTCCGGCGACCTCCATGTCGCCCTGCCTCCTCACAGCGTCCGCGACGCGCTTTCCTATCGTGCCGTACCCGTTTATACCGACCTTCGCGACCGACATCTGAATCCTACCGGGGCGATGATGGGCTGATGGTAAAATAAACTTGCCGAGGCGGGCGCGCCCGCCTGCGGCTCCCCGTAAGAGGTTTGAGGGGCGCCTCGCGCCCCCGTCACGCCTCCGCGCCGCTCAGCGGCGCGAACGACCACTTGGCGTAGAGCACCGTGTCTCCGCCGACGGCGTCCGTGGCGAAGTTCCAGGGCGTGATGCAGACGCTCTCCCTGTACCATCCGCCGAACAGGTATCCCACCCTGACGGGCTGAACCGGCTCGCTCAGCCTGGATCCCCTCTCCGCCTGCACCTTCGTCTCCGCGGGGTCCCCCCCGTTGCCGTCGAAGTACACGTTGAAAACCTCCGCGCCCCCGTCCGCTCCCCCCGAGACTGCGCCGCCCCCCACGGACGACCCTCCCAGGAGGGACACCGCCGCGAACGTCGCCACCGCGACCAGCGCGATCAGCGCGGCCGCCGTCAGAATCGATCTCGTCAATGATCCGCTCATGTCTCCATCCCCCGGCTCCCCCCCTTGGAGACCTGTGAAACCGTTTACGCGGATTTTAGGCGCAGGCGCGTATTTATCGTTATCTGCTTCGAGAGCCCGGGCGGGCGGCGGGGGATGGCTTTCCGCCATGCGCCGGAGTCATCCGACCAGCGGCAGGAACGCGCCGTAACCCTCCCTCTCCATCTCCGCCGCCGGCACGAACCTGAGCGACGCGCTGTTTATGCAATACCTCCTGCCCCCGAGCTCCGGCGGGCCGTCTCCGAACACGTGGCCCAGGTGCGCCCGCGACCCCGCCGACCTGACCTCGGTGCGGGCCATGCCATGGGAGCGGTCCTCCGACTCCTCCACCCAGAACGGGCTCACGGGCCTCGAGAACGCGGGCCATCCGCATCCGGATTCGAACTTGTCCGACGACGAGAACAGGGGGGTCCCGTCGATGGGGTCCACATAGATGCCGGGCTCGAACCTGTCGAAATGCTCGTTGTCGAAAGGGGGCTCCGTGGCCCCCTCCACCATGACGGCGTACCTCGCCGGCGAGAGCCTGTCCCTGAGCGGGATCCTCTCCCCGGGGCGCCCCTCCGATGCGCGGGCGAAGGCCTCCGGCCCTATGTGGCAGTACCCGCGGGGGTTCTTGTCCAGGTACCCTTGGTGGAACTCCTCCGCCGGGACGCAGGATTCCAGAGGCCCCAGCTCTATCGCCACGGGGGCGATGTGGCATTCCCCCAGCCGGCGGAGCCACCTCTCCGCCGCCTCGCGGTCCGACGCGTCCGAGAGATAGATCCCCGTGCGGTACTGGACCCCCTCGTCCCCTCCCTGGCGGTTGACGGATGTGGGATCTATCGCGTCCGCGTAGAGGTCCAAGAGGGACTCCAGCGGGAGGATGTCCTCGTCGTACTCCGCCAGGACCGCCTCGGCGTGGCCTGATCCCGCACACACGCTCCCATAGTCCGCGGGCCCCGCCCCGTTGGCGTAGACCGCCTCCGTGCGGGTCACGCCCGGTATCAGGGACAGGTACTTCTGCAGCCCCCAGAAGCACCCCCCCGCCAGGCATATCGTCTTAGACAAGATGGAACTCCACCGCGAAGCCCCCGCCGGGGCCCGCGAAGCCTATGTCCGAGACGCCGATCCCCTCATGCGCCAGGGCGAGCGCGACGTGCCTGGCGGCGATCCCGACGTCGATCCTCTGGAGATTCGCCGCGAATATCCTTCCCGCGCCCCTGGGGGCGCGGCGGACCGACACCTTCCCGGGGGAGAACTCCAGCTCCCACGGCATGGCGTTGAGCGCGGACGGGGCCAGCCTGGCGGCGCGGGCGACGGCGTTGTCCTCGTTCGACACGTCCCCCGCGGGCCTGCGCCTGAACTCCGCCTCCCCGGAGCGGGGGGGCTCGGAGGTCCTGCCGAACTCCAGCATCACCCTGTAGCCGTCGCGGGGGGCCCTGGGCCTGGCCATGCCGCACCACAGGCTCCCGTACCCCTTGGACTGGAGCCACAGGTCGGCCTCCTGCAGCGCGTACCCTATGTTCGCGAGGGACGCGTCGCCCCCGTCGGCGCAGGCCAGGATCGCGTGGGGGGCGTGCCCCCCCTTGACCTCGCTCCCGGAGACGACCTCGAAGCGGGCGGACTGGCCGGGGAGCTGGCCTATGGACTTCAGATGCCCCTCCGCCTCCCCCAGCTCGCGCTCGGAGAGGGGGTCGGCGTCGTACCTGCGGACGCTGCGGCGGGCGAAGATCTGATCGTAGAGGCTCATGCGGGCCGTATCCGCGCCGCGGGTCATCTAGTTTGCCCCGTATGGCGCATCCCGGGGCGCGCGGAGCCGCGCCGGAAAAACGGGCGGCCGCGGAAGAGGGTTCGGGAAGGGGTTTCGGAAAAGGTCAGAACTTGCAGCGGCCCTTGATGAGCGGGACCGACGGGTTCGCGGGGATCATGGGCGTTATGTCCTCCTCGCAGTCCGTGATGATCTCCACCAGGCACGTCTTGTCGCTGTTGACCGCCGTCTTGAGGGCGTCGTATATCTCGCCCGGCCTCTCCACGCGGATCCCCTCGGCGCCGAACGCCTCGGCGATCTTGACGAAGTCCGGGTCCGCGCCGAGCCGGGTCGCGCTGTACCTCTTGTTCCAGAACAGCTTCTGCCACTGCCTGACCATGCCCAGCCACCCGTTGTTCAGCAGGCAGATCGTCACGGGGAAGTCCTCCGCCACGGACGTGGCTATCTCCTGCATGACCATCTGCAGCCCTCCGTCCCCGGTGACGGTGACGACCTTGGAATCGGGGCGGGCGGCCTTGGCGCCTATGGCGGACGGGAGGCCGAATCCCATGGTCCCGAACCCGCCGGAGCTTATGAGCTGCCTCGGCCTCTCTATCTCCAGGTAGTGCATCGCCCACATCTGGTTCTGGCCGACGTCGGTGGTGACTATGACGTCGCCCTCCTCGCGCATGACGCGGTTGAGCTCGAACATGACCTTCTGCGGGACTATGGGCTCCGACCCGTAGTCGTAGTCGCACTTGCACTGCCTCTTCAGCGCCTGCGCCCTCGCGTGCCATTCGGGATGGGGGCCGCAGCGCCCCCCCAGCGCGTCTATCAGCATCCGCGCGCCCTTCTTCGCGTCGCAGAGGATGTTGATCGCCTCGTGGTTGTGCTTGTTGAACTCCGTGCAGTCTATGTCTATGTGGACGACCCTGCAGTCGGCCTTCGGGGACGTCTGCGGGCTGTACGTGCGGTCCGAGAACTTGCACCCTATGGCGATTATGAGGTCCGCGTCCCTGAACGCGTTCAGGGAGCACATCCTCCCGTGCATCCCGAGGGACCCCATGCACAGCGGGTGCGAGGTCGGGATTATCCCGATCCCCATGAGCGGGGTTATGACGGGTATGTTCGCCAGCTCGGCCAGCTCGATTATCTCCGGGCTCGCGTCCGCGCCTATTGCGCCCCCGCCCGCCAGTATGACCGGGCGCGACGCGTCCCTGATCCACCTCGCGGCCGCGGCTATGCCGCTCGCGTCCTCCGGGACCGCCTTGACGGCGTGCTCCGCGTCGAACATGCCCTCCTCTATCTCCGCGTTGATCTGGTCGACCGGTATGTCTATGTGGACGGGGCCGGGCCTGCCCGCCCTGCATATCTCCCAGGCCTCCTTGACGGCGGTGGGGAGCGTGTTCAGGTCCAGGACCCTGAAGTTGTGCTTCGTTATCGGCATCATCAGGCTGTACGCGTCGACCTCCTGGAACGCGCCGAGGCCCAGGGACCCCGTCCCGACCTGCCCCGTGAGGGCTATCATAGGTATGGAATCCGCGTACGCGGTGGCTATGCCCGTGACCAGGTTGGTGGCGCCCGGGCCGCTGGTGGCCAGGCAGACCCCGGGGTTCCCGGAGGCCCTGGCGAACCCGTCGGCCATGTGCGCGGCGCACTGCTCGTGGCGCACGAGCACGTGCCTTATGGACGAATCTATGATCTCGTCATAGATGGGGATGACCACCCCTCCGGGGTAGCCGAACATCGTCTCGACCCCCTTGTCCTCCAGCGCCTTGAGTAGTGCTCTAGATCCTTTCATGGGCTATTACCGCAGATGAATGGGGGAATCCGTCTTTAACGTTGCGGTGCCCCTGGGACGGGCCCCGCCGGGGGCGGGAGGGGGGCTCCGCCCCCCGCCGCGGATGCGGGGGGATCCGCGGCAAGCTTTTTAGCGTATCGAAGAGTTGGACCCTCAAATCAAGGTGTTCCAATGCGCATTTACCACGACTCGGATGTGGACCTCGGCGTCCTCAAAGGAAAGAAAGTCTCCGTTCTCGGCTACGGCGCCCAGGGGAGGGCCCAGGCGCTGTGCTTCCGCGACTCCGGCCTGGACGTGACCGTCGGCCTCAGGAGGGACGGGGCCTCTTGGAACAAGGCAAAAGAGGACGGGCTGAAGGTCGCCGAGTTCTCCGACGCGGTCAAGGGCGCGGACGTCGTCCTCATGCTCCTGCCCGACGAGATACAGCCCGACATATACAAGCAGCACGTGGAGCCGAACCTCAAGAAGGGGGCCGCCCTCGAGTTCGCCCACGGGTTCGCCATAACGTACAAGCTCATAACCCCCCCGGAGCACGTCGACGTCATAATGATGGCGCCCAAGTCCCCCGGGGACATGGAGAGGGTCATGTTCCTCGAGGGCTTCGGGGTCCCGGCGCTCGTCTGCGTCCACCAGGACGCCACCGGCAACGCCAAGGCCATCGCGCTCGCCCTCTCCAAGGCGCTGGGCGCGACCCGCGCGGGGGTCTTCGAGACCACTTTCGACAACGAGACCAAGACGGACCTGTTCGGGGAGCAGGCGGTCCTCTGCGGAGGCATAACCGCGCTCATAAAGTCCGGGTTCAAGACGCTCGTAGGCGGCGGGTACCCGCCCGAGATGGCGTACTTCGAGGTCCTCCACGAGGTCAAGCTCATAACCGACCTCATCAACAAGGGCGGCTTCGAGCTCATGTGGCACGTCGTGTCCAACACCGCCGAGTACGGCGGCCTCACCAGGAGGGACAGGGTCGTCACCCCCGAGTCCGAGGAGGGCATGAGGTCCATACTGGCGGACATCGAGTCCGGCAAGTTCAAGGACGACTGGCGCGCCGAGTGGAGGGCGGGGCTGGCCAACCTGAAGAAGATGGAGGCCGACGAGAAGCAGCTGGAGCTGGAGGTCGTCGGAAGGGAGATCAGGAAGCTCTTCGAGAAGAAGTGAGCGGACCCATGAGCATGATCCGCATCAGGACCAGGTGCGGGGAGCACCTCGCCGAGCTGGACGGCTCCGCCGCGTCCGACGCGATATGGCTGTCCCTGCCGTACTCGGCGTACTCCAACATGCTCGGGTGCCAGATCTATTTCGATTCGCCCGTGGACGCGGGCCTCTCGGGGGGAGAGACCGTGTTCGACGCGGGGGACATAGCGTACTGGCCGGGAGCGCGGGCGCTGTGCATATTCTTCGGCCCCACCCCGCTGAGCGGGGAGGACGGCCGCCCCGTCTCCAGGTACCCCCTGGTAAAGATCGGCAGGGTGGTCGGCGACTGCTCCTCCATGGAGGGCGCGGGGGACCGCCAGAGGATAACCCTGGAGAGGGCGTTCTGATCAGACGACGGTCAGGGACCTGTCGAAGTCCGTCAGCCTCTCGAACCCGTCCTCGGTTATGAGGACGGTGTCCTCTATCCTTATCCCGCCTATCCCGGGGAGGTACACCCCGGGCTCCGCCGACACTATGTTGCCGGCCTCCAGGATCTGCGGCGACCTGGACGACACCGAGATCGCCTGATGGACCTCCATGCCTATCCCGTGCCCGAACGAGTGTATGAAGCGGCCCCCGAACTCGGAGGAGTCGACGACGTCCCTCGCGGCGATGGCGGCCGCCCTGGCCTCCGCGCCGGCGCGGTACTCCGCCAGGCCGGCCTCCTGCGCCTCCAGCACCACCGCGTACGCCCGCTCCAGGATCTCCGGGGGCTTCCCGAAGAACACGGTGCGGGTCATGTCGGAGCAGTACCGCCCGTACTTCGACCCGAAGTCGAACAGGGCCACGTCCCCCTTCCCGAGCCTGCCGTCTCCCGGCGCGTAGTGGGGCTGCGACGCGTGCGCGCCGAAGGCGGCGATGGTGTCGAACGCGTTCCCGGATCCGCCCAGGTCCCTCATCCTGTTGTCCATCCTGGCCGCGACCTCCCTCTCGGTGACCCCCTCCGAGAGCATGCCGGGGATCTCCGCCGCCACCGCGGACGATATCCTGCACGCCTTCCGAGTCATCTCGATCTCTTTAGCGTCCTTGACGGACACGGCGCGCGCTATGGCGCGGGACGCGTCGGCGACCTCCGAGAGGCCCGCCGCGCTCCTGACGCACTCCACGGCGGAATACGGGGCGGAGCCCAGGTTGAAGCCGACCCTCTCGAGGCCTCCGAGCGCCTCCCTTATGAGGGAGTCCCGCTCGGCGCGGGTCTCGTAGACGTGTATCTCGCCCTTTCCCAGGCGTGCGGACTCCTCCTCCAGCGGGCTGACGATGACGTCCAGGGACCCGTCGCGCCCGACGACGGCGATAGCCCCCTCGAAAGAGCCCGAATCCTGCTCGGTGAGGTACCAGAACGTGGAATCCAGGAACGGTGCCTCGCCGTTGGCTATGACCACGGCGTCCAGCCCTTCCGCATTGGACATGATCCTTTCTGCGCGAGACGCTTGCATGCTTTCGCATGATAAAGAGGGATGAAAAAGGTTTGCTCCAGCGATCCTCTCCCAATAGCCAAACGCCGCCGGCGTAGCCATGGCGACCGCGGATGGGATCCGCCGCGCGGCGGCGCCCCGGGACGTCCGACGGGGGATGCGGCGGAGGCGCGTTTTGATAAACCGCGGACATGCATCCGGCGGAGAGGCCGGGGTTCGGAGGATACGGGTTTATAAGTCGGCCGGGCGATGCCGAGGCGAGGCATCTGAGATGTTCGAAAAGATCTCGCTGGCCCCCTCCGCTATTCGGGGGGGGGGAGAGGAGCCCTCCAAAATGACCATGCCGGCGTTGGCGCGATCGGCGCCGTCGCCGTGATCATCATCGCCGCCGTGGCTGTCGCAGGCGCCGCGCTTTTTTTAACGGGCGGGAGCGGCGACGGAAATGGAAATGGAAATGGAAATGGAAACGGGGGGGGGGGAACGGCTTCTACGCGGGGCCGCCGGGGAATAACGCTACATT
>JAIRPP010000016.1 GCA_031256955.1 Candidatus Methanoplasma sp.
ATTTCAACACGTTTCCCGCAAGGATCCCTCCTATTTCCGATTTTTTCAGAGGCGGACATCCTCGAAGCCTTCGGCTTCTCGTCTGTCCGCCTCTGTAATGATTATCGTTTTTCAAAACAGCCTATCCTATAAAAGCGCAGCCTTTAGAAAGACGTGACCTCATATCCGCTCATACGCTCCTATATGGGCATACGCCCTTCCCTGATCGCACCTGACGGAGTACAGGGAGGATGAGATAGAGATCTTCCTTCTGCCACATCAAGAGATATATATTAAGAAAGTCGTCAAGCCCTCTGGGGACGGGGAGCCGTACCTAGCTTATGCGGAGGCGGTACCATCGCGGAGAAAAGCAACAAGAAAGAGATGATCTTCGAGGAGATCCTGGTAACTCCGTTCGATCCCTGGGCGGACAAGCCGGAGACCCCGTACTACGACCCCGCGTTCGCGGAGAGGATGGCGTTGAGCTTTGAAGCGAAGTACTACGACGAGGACGGGAACGAGACCAAGCCGCTCACAGCGGCGGAGTTCCTGAAGAAGTACCCGCCCCTCTACAAGGACTAACCCTGGTTCGTCCGACCTCTCGCGCGAGATGCGCATGGCGGGCGCTCGATGCCGTTAGCGGAACCTTTAAGAAAGCGGGACGCAGAATGAGTTGCGCGCGCATGATATCCTATACGATCGTCCGTTCCGGCCGCAGGACGCAGGCCATCCACATAAAATCCGACGGCTCGGTTGAGGTCCGCGCCCCGCTCGGGCTCGCGGAGTCCGAGATCGAGAGGTTCGTCTCGTCCAAGTCGGATTGGATCGACAGGAAGCTGGCGGAAGTCTCCGCCATGGCGGAGAGCCGCCCGGCGGGGCCCCTGCGGACTGAGTACCCTCCCGGGGGGTTCGAGCGCGCCGCGCGCGGCCTCGTCGCGGAGTGGGAGCCCCGCCTCGGAGTGAAGGCGAGCTCCGTCTCCATCCGCGGGATGTCCTCCCGCTGGGGGAGCTGCACGCCCGGGACGGGGCGCATCCGCCTGAATTCCGCATTGGAGTTCTGCCCCCGCGAATGCCTGGAGTACGTGGTCGTCCACGAGCTGGCGCACCTGCGCGAGAGCGGGCATTCCCCCCGCTTCTGGGCGATAGTGTCGTCCGCGCTCCCCGGCTACGGCGCGCGCAAGTCGGAGCTGAGGAGGCTCCAGTGGATCCTGGACGCGCGACGCGGAGACGGATGACGTTTCATTCCGTGATCGAAAGATACGGAAAAACAAAGGATGATTTAGTCTTATAATCGAAATATGAGCACGATTAAATACCGTGACGCGGATCGCATCCGCATGCGCGCGCTAGCCGACCGCCCCAGATGCGTGGACAGGATAAAGCCGTTCATGTGGAACGGCAACGCGAAGATCGTGACGGGCATACGCAGGTGCGGCAAGTCCTCCGTGCTGAAACTGGTATCCGAATCCATAGAGGGGGATTGCAACGCGGTCTTCATCAACATGGAGCTGGCGGAGAACCACGACATACGGGGGTGGAGGGACCTCCTCTCCCGCATCGACGGATCCATCGATCCGAGCCGCCGCAACGCGCTGTTCATAGACGAGGTCCAGAACGTGGACGGGTGGGAGCTCGCCATACGGGACGTTCTGGCCAGGGGCGCGTGCGACGTGTACATCACGGGGTCCAACTCCAACCTCCTGTCCTCCGAATACGCCACCCATCTCGGGGGCAGGTTCAACGAGATCCGCATGCTCCCCCTGTCGCTCTCGGAGTGCGCCGACTTCCAGAGGGAGTTCGGAGGGGAGGAGGCTACCCTGGAGAGGTTCCTGCGCATAGGCGGATTCCCTGCGCTCTGGCGCCATCCCATGGGTGCGGAGGCCTCCATACAGACCGTTAGCGACCTCGTGGAGGTCTCGATAGCCGGCGACATCATCCGCAGGTACGACGTGAGGAACGCGCCCCTGCTCCGGGATCTTCTGAGGTGCGCCCTGTCCTACATCGGGAAATACGTCTCCGCGAACAACATGTACAACGCGCTGAAGTCATCGGGGGCGAAGGTCTCCCCGGACACGGTGTACGAGTACCTGGGGCATTTGGAATCGGCCAACATCCTGATCCGCGCGAACGCGTTCGACGTCCGCGGCAAGAGGGTCCTGACCTCCAAGTACAAGTATTACGCCTCGGACCTGGGCATAAAGCACGCCCTCCTGGGGTACCGCCCGGAGGATTCGCCGGGGCATATGGAGAACGCCATATTCACGGAGCTGCTCGGCAGGGGGTACCGCGTGCATGTCGGGGAGTGCGGCGGGAGGGAGATAGACTTCGTCGCCGAGAGGGGGGACGAGAGGGTGTACGTCCAAGCGTGCCTCTCCATGGCGTCCGAGGAGACCTCCGAGCGCGAGCTCGGGAGCCTGGAGGCGATAGGCGACAGCTTCCCCAAGTACGTCGTCCTGATGGATCCGGGGGCGCACGCGGGGGTCACGGAGAAGGGCGTGAGGTGCGTGAGCCTCTCGCGGTTCCTGTCTTCTGAGCTGTGAGCGCGCGCCCGTCGCGCCTGGCTATCTCTTCCGCCACCCTCTCGTGGCGACGCTCGTCCTCGAAGTCTGCCAGGCGCATGTTCGGCAACGTGATCATGAAGCCCGAATCCGCGGCGCCTATCCCGGGAGACGCTTTGCTCTTCGCGCATCCGTCGAATATGCGCCCTATGCCCGCGCCATCGGCTTCCGCGAGCCCTAAGCGGCAAAACGCGCCGGACAGGAGATCGTCGCAAGCGCCGGGTGCGCCCGCGATCGGGAACTCCATGCGGTCGTCGCATACGTTGACGAGCACGCTGGAGGAGATGGCGTACTCGCGGCGGATGAGGGCGCTCAGCATCGCCTCGCGGATGGATTCGGGGGGATAGTCGCGCGTTTATGTGCGCTCCTTCCTGCCGATCTCGGAGCGGATGTGGTTGAACATGTCCAGATAGTCCAGCGAATCGTCTAATTGTTTGAAGAGGGGCCCTGAGAACTCCTTGCGCGCCTCGAATACGACCTTCGTGCACCCCTCGAACGAGGCTATCTCCAAGGTATGCCCGCACCGGTCTGACGGGAGCGGCGCGAGATTGGTGAACCGCCCGTCCTCATCGACCGGGCCCAGCGCCCTCTTCTCGCCCGCGCCGAATCTGACCCTCCCGTCGCTGAACGCTTTTCTCGCTGCGGAGAAGGCGAGGCCCTGCGATGGGGACGCCTCTCTCAGATAGCCGTCGCCGCCGGGGCTCTCCCGCTCCGACTCGGCGCCCCCGCCTTCGATGCGCCGCATGTCCTCCATTCTTTTCGAGATGCGACTCGCGCTCCATGCTCTAAACGTTTTCCATCTGCGGGCGGCGGCGGGGGGGCTCCGGGGCCGCTGGCTTTATCCCGCGCCTCCGAGATGCGTCGTTCCGATGAACTGCGCGAGCGACGGGCTTATCGGAGAGGCCGCGCGGGCGATGCGCCGCTCGGACCGCGAAGTCTCAAATATGGAGGAGATCGCCGACATCCTGCGGCGGGCGGACGCGGTCAGGCTCGGGCTCCGCGGGGACGAGCACCCCTACGTCGTCCCGATGTCCTTCGGGATGGAGGCGACGGGGGGGCGCATAGCGATATACGTGCACGGCGCGAAGGAGGGGCTCAAGAGCGACCTGATCGCGAGGGACCCTCGCGTGTGCATAGAGGCGGACATATTCCACGGCAACATCGAGACCGCGGGCGGCGGGAGGAGGGGCGTCTCCACTGTATACGAGAGCGTCATCGGGTTCGGGGAGTGCGAGAGGGTCCATGGCGCCGAGGCCGCCCGCGGCCTCGGCCTCATCCTGGCTCACAGCGGGTTCGAGGGGTTCGACTACGACCGGGGCGCCGCCGAGTCGGCGGCGGTCTGGAAGATCTCCCTGGACAGGGTCTCCGGCAAGCGGAGGCCTCCGGAAGAGCAGGGGGGTCGGCTTTCCGAAGCCCGCGAGCGGGCATGACCGCGCGCGGCCGCCGGAAAGGCGGGCGCGGATCCGGAGCCCGCGTCTCTCCCGGGGATCGGGCTTATCTGGCCTCTCCGCCATCCCCGTCCGAGGGTTCTGACATGGATCGGGCGGGCGTCGGAGGCGGGGAGGGCGGGGCGAGGCTGTTCATAGCGGTCTGCTTCGGCGCGGAGACCACAGGCAGGCTGGCCGCGCTGCGCGACGAGATCCGATCCGCGTCCCGGCGCGGAAGGTTCGCCCCGGACGGGAACCTGCACCTGACGCTGGCGTTCCTCGGGGAGTGCGGCGCAGTCGAGGCCGCGCTCGCGGCGGATGCGATGCGCTCGATCGCCTTCGAGCCTTTCTACGCGGCGATAGACCGGATAGGGCGCTTCAGGCGCGCGGACGGCGACCTGTGGTGGGCGGGCCTGCGGGAGGACGCCCCGCTCATGAGCCTGCATCGGCGCCTCTCCGAGAGGCTCCGCGACGCGGGCTTCGGCGCGGAGGGCCGCAGGTACTCCCCGCACGTCACGCTAGGGAGGGGGGTCCGCTCGGACATGGCGCCGCGGGCGGTCGAGCCGTTCGGGGAGGCGGTCCGCTCCATCCTCCTCATGAGGTCGGACCCCGCGGAGGGGGGGCGGTCGTATTCCGTCGTCCGCGAGAGGCTCGCAGAGCCTCCCGGAACCGGCCCGTCTCTCCCGTCCTACGATCTAACCCCCATAAAATGCAATTAAAATAACATTTTACCCCCTATAAAATGCAAGATCAATAACATTCATATGGGAATTTATATATACATCAATATGGAGAGGCTGATATACGGCGATCTGCTCGGGTGGAAGGGGTCCGATAGGAGGAAGCCGCTGATCCTGCGCGGGGTCCGCCAATGCGGCAAGACCCATCTGTTGAAGGAGTTCGGCGAGAGGGAGTACCGCGACGTGGCGTACTTCAACTTCGAGGGGAACAGCGACCTCTCCGCCGTGTTCCGCAGGAACATGGACGTCGCCCGCATCGTGGGCGAGCTGTCCGTCCTGCGCGGCTCGGAGATAACCGCAGAGACGCTGATCATCTTCGACGAGGTGCAGTTCTGCGCCGCCGCGCTGACCTCCCTCAAATACTTCTGCGAAGACGCGCCGGGATACCATATAGCGTGCGCCGGGTCCCTGCTGGGGCTCATGCTCCCCGAAGGCAGGGGAGCCGGCGGAGGGAGCCTGTCGTTCCCCGTGGGCAAGGTCGACATGCTCACGCTGCGCCCGATGTGCTATCTGGAGTTCCTCCGCGCCACGGGCAGGGGGATGCATGCTGACGCGCTCAGGCGCCTGGAGCCGGGGGAGGAGGTCCCGGAGTCTATGGCGGGCGAGCTGGAGGCGGCCTATCGCGAGCATTGCGCCGTCGGGGGGATGCCCGAAGCGGTCCTCGCATGGGCGGGATCGAGGGACATGGGCGCGGTGGAGCGCATCCTGCTGAACATAGCCAACAGCTACCGCTCCGATTTCACCAGGTACGCTCCGAGGGGGGAGTCCGCCAAGCTGAACAGGGTCTGGGAGTCCGTGCCGGGGCAGATCTCCAAGGAGAACAGGAGGTTCTTCTTCGGGCACGCCGTGGAGGGGGCCAGGGCGAGCCAGCTGGAAGACGCGCTGCAATGGATCCTGGACGCGGGGCTGGCGTACAGGGTCAGGCTGACGGAGAGGCCGGGGATCCCCCTGTCCGCGAACGCTTCGGAAAGCATCTTCAAGATCTATTCCTCCGACATGGGGCTGCTGAGGACGATGGCGGGAGCGCCTGCTCAGTCCATACTCCTGGGCGACGGCGATTTCAATGATTTCAAGGGGGGCATGACGGAGAACTTCGTGATGTGCGAGCTCGCGTCGCTCCTTGGAGACGGGGCGGGCATAGCCTATTGGAAGAACCCGAAGGGGTCGGCGGAGGTCGACTTCGTCGCCGCGATGGGCGGGCGCATCGTGCCCATAGAGGTGAAATCGGGGAGGGCGCCCCGCCTGAAGAGCATGGAGGAGTACATGAGGAGGTTCGAGCCGGACCGCGCGCTGGTAGTCTCCATGGAGAACGTCAGGACGGGGAGGGTGTGCTTCGTCCCCCCCTACATGGTCTGGAGGGCGAGGGAGATCCTGGACGCGCCTCGCTGAGACGGATCCGGCGGCGCGCCCCTATGCGCGCCGATATATTTGTTGTATCAAAAACATATGCTTGATTTCTATGATATTTTTGATACGATAAAAAATAGATAAGATTATATCTATAGTTTTTGATACGACAGACATGAACGGAGACACCGTCCCCCGTCCCAGATACGCGGCCCGCATAGCCCCGTTCGCGGGGATGGAGAACGCCAAGGTCCTCACGGGGATCAGGAGGAGCGGGAAGTCCACCCTGCTGAGGATGATCGCCGAAGGCATGGGCCCCGGCAAGAACGTCGTCATGCTGGACATGGACGCGTTCTCCAACCGCAGGTACCTGGAGGCGGAGGAGCTCTACGCCAAGATCAAAGGGTCTCTGGCGGAGGGGGCGGAGAACTGCCTGTTCATAGACGAGGTGCAGGACGTCAGGGGATGGGAGTCGGTCATAAGGTCGCTCATAGCCGAGAAGGCCTGCGACATATACCTGACGGGATCCAACTCCCGCCTGCTGTCCGGGGAGCTGGCCACCCACCTCACGGGCAGGGCGAACCTGATCGACGTGTTCACCCTCACCCTCTCGGAGTGCATCGAGTTCGAGAGGCGCAACGGAGGCTCGGGGGATCCCGAGGAGGCGCTGCGCAAGCTCCTCCGCTTCGGGGGGTTCCCGATAGTCTGGGGCGGATGCTCGGAATCCACCGCCATGGTGATAGTGAGGGACATCGTCGACGCGGTCGTCTCCAGGGACATAGCCGACAGGCACGGCGTGAGGAACACCGCCGTCCTGGGAAAGATCCTCGACTACGTGTGCGACAACGTCGGGAACCCCATGTCCATAAACAACATCTACGCCTCGCTGCATTCCGCCGACGCCTCCATCCGCAGGAACGCCGTGTACGACTACATCGGGCACCTCGAGGAGGCGTGCCTGATCTTCAGGGTGGAGGCGTACGACGTCAAAGGCAGGATGCGCCTGACGTCCAAATACAAGTATTACCTCTCCGACATAGGCATCAAGAACGCCCGCCTCTCGTTCAGGCCGGAAGACGTCTCCGGCTACATGGAGAACATCATATGCCTGGAGCTGCGCAGCAGGGGGTACAGGGTATGGATCGGGGATTCCGGCGGGAGGGAGATAGACTTCGTGGGGGAGATGGGGGGCGAGAAGGTCTACGTGCAGGCGACCTCCGAGCTCTCCAGCGAGAGCGTGGCGGAGAGGGAGTTCGGGAGCCTCAGGGGCATAGGGGACAACTTCCCCAAATACGTGGTCACCCTGAAGGAGGGCCCGCTGAACCACGACGCGGACGGGATAAGGTGCGTCACGCTGGCGGAGTTCCTGACGATGGAGTCGTACGGCAGGTGAATCCGCCGTAGCCGGGCGTTCCCTATATATCCGGAAGGCCATATCAAAGCATGTGTCGCATGGGGCGCGGGCCTGGTTCAGGCTCTATAGGGGGTCGCGTCGCAGGGGGGGCTATGCCTTGACTCTCGTATCGAACGATCCGAACAGCAGGGTGATGGTGTTCATCGATCTCAGGAACATACTCGGGAGCGCGGAGCACCACATGCTGAGCTACAAGATAGACCAGTACTTCCTAACGACGGTCCTGGCCAACTCGAGGAGGATAGTCGGCGCGTACGTTTTCGACGCAAAGATCCCCAACGACGTGTCCGGGACCAGCGAGAGGCTGCACGAGAAGCTGAAGATGCAGGGGTTCAGGGTGATGGCCCGGGACTCCTACGACAAGAGCCGCAACGAGCAGAAGGAGGTGGACGTGGCCATGGCGTGCGAGATGGTGGTCCACGCGCTGAGGGACAACTACGACGTCGCCATAGTGGTGAGCGGCGACCGCGACTTCATCCCGGCCATCCAGCAGATACAGGCCGCCGGGAAGATGGTGGAGGTGGCCGCGTTCAGGAACGCCGTCGGCAAGGAGATGAAGGTCGCCGCCGACAGGTTCTACGACCTGGACGAGATCCCGCTGATGAGGATGGAGGGCTGCGCGTCCGCGGACGGCGGCCCGGACCCGTACCCGGAGGGAGCGGCGTGACCGGGAAGGACTTCAACAAATGGGTCAGCGACAACAAGGCCGCCTACGGCCTCATGGACGAGGACTGGGACGTCCTGAAGGCCACGGCGGTCCTGGTGTTCGGCCACAACCCCAAGCTGGAGGGAGGGGTCGTCGCCACGTACCGCAACAAGCCCGTGTACAAGGAGAAGAACAAGGGCGAGAACCCCATACAGCCCGGGGAGGCGTGGATCTGCACCCTGAACACCAGGCACGCCTCCGACGGGTACTACTTCGCGTCCCCGCTGGAGAAGATAGACGCGACGTACCTCCACGAGCTCAAGAAGGACCAGATCGGCGAGATCGCGGAGTACATATTCAGCCATCACAGGGACTCTATACTCCCGGAGCTGGAGGAGAGGTTCCGCGAGATCAACGAGAAGGCCAACGAGAAGGAGGTCGAGTCCAGGGTCAAGGACTACCTCGAGCAGATCGAGGGGCTTAAGCGGGAGATCGCCGAGCACCAGAGGGCCCAGCTGGAGTACGAGCAGATGATCAGAGCCCTCAGCGACAGGGGGGCGCAGGGCCGCTCGTGCGCGGAGGGCGGGCCGGCGCCGGCGTTCGCGGAGAGGCTGGACGCCGGGCCTGCGGTGGTCAGGATCGGCAAGTCGGCTATCCGGTCGGACCTGTTCGGCGACGGGAGGTACAGCGTGTACTCCAGCAGCGACAGGAAGAGGCTGCTGGTCCGCGCCGGCAGGGACGGGAACATCTACTGCGTGAGGAACACACTCTGCATAGCCGACCTGGACGCCGTGTCCGAGTTCAAGGGCGAGGCCCCTCTGACGTCGGAGTACTCGGAGCAGTACGGCGGGGTCGTGATCTACCTCTGACTCCGCCCGCCGGGTTCGGTTTAAATCCCTAGACCGCGATCCCGCGGGCATGGGAGGATCCGGCGCGGGCATGGGGGCGTTCGAGCGCTATCTGACCCTTTGGGTCCTCATCTGCATGGCCGCCGGCGTGGCGATAGGCGCGCTCCTGCCCGCGGTGCCCGAAGCGCTGGGGAGGATGGAGGCCGCCGGCGTGTCCATCCCGATCGCCGCCCTCATATGGGTGATGATATACCCGATGATGCTGAAGGTCGACTTCGGCAGCGTCGCGAGGGTCTGGAGGAGCCCTAGGGGGCTCTTCGTCACATGGGCGGTGAACTGGCTGGTGAAGCCTTTCACCATGTTCGGGATCGCCTGCCTCTTCTTCTACGTTCTGTTCGAGCCCCTGATCCCGCCGGACCTGGCCAGGGGGTATCTGGCGGGGGCGGTGCTCCTGGGCGCGGCCCCGTGCACCGCCATGGTCTTCGTGTGGAGCCGCCTCACCGGCGGCGACCCGGCGTACACCGTCGTGCAGGTCGCGACCAACGACCTGATAATCCTGGCCGCGTTCGCGCCGATAGTCGCGCTCCTGCTGGGCGTCGGCGACGTGCCCATCCCGTGGGACACGCTCGTCCTGTCCGTGGCCCTGTTCGTGGCGGCCCCGCTCGCCGGCGGGGCGGCCACCAGGAGGATCGTGGTCGGGCGCAGGGGGGAGGAGTATTTCCGCGACGGGTTCGTCCCCAGGTTCGGGAACGCGACCATAGCGGGCCTCCTGCTGACCCTGGTCCTGATCTTCTCGCTCCAGGGCGACGTGATCCTGGAGAACCCGCTGCACATATGCCTCATAGCCGCGCCCCTCGTGATCCAGACGTTCCTGGTGTTCTCCATAGCGTACGCCGCGTCCAGGGCCGCGAGGCTCCCGCACAGCATAGCCGCGCCGGCCGGGATGATCGGCGCGTCGAACTTCTTCGAGCTGGCCGTCGCGGTGGCGATAGCCCTGTTCGGGGCACAGAGCCCCGCCGCGCTCGCGGCGACCGTGGGGGTGCTGGTGGAGGTCCCGGTCATGCTGGCGCTGGTGAGGATCGCGAACGGGACCAAGGGGTGGATCGAGCGCGGAGAGGCGGGCTAACCTCCGGCGCCGGGCCGCTGTCGTCCGCGAGCGCGGCTATCGCTTCGGTTTTTTGGCGGAGGTTGGATCGACAGGCGCCGCGGTCGGATCCTGACGCGATTCTCTGGAATGGCCTCTTTCCGCCATCGCGCTCTCCGAGCGGGCTCACAGCGGGCGGCCCGTCGGGAACTCCCTCAGCCCTATCTCCGCGATCCCGTCCCTGTCCGCGTTGAGCGACTTCTCCATCGTTATGACGACCTTCCCGTGGCCGTCCCTTATCGCCCTGAGAGGGCGCGTCTCCCTCTCTTCCGTCGCGGGGCCCCTCATCGAGTAGCAGGCCTGGGCGTACGCCTTCCCCGAACCGCTCATCGCCACGAAGTCCACCTCCGCATCGGCCAGCCTCCCCGCGTAGACCGCGAACCCCCTGCGCCTGAGCTCCAGGAACACCAGGTTCTCCATCAGACGGCCCATGTCCGCGTCCCTCCTCCCGAGGACCGCCGTCCCGATCCCCAGGTCGGCGAGGTAGAACTTGTCGTTGACCGCGAGCGCCTCCTTCGCCTTTATGTTGTGCCTCTTCACGCGGTAGAACGCGGGCGCCTCCTCCAGATACCCCAAATAGCCGTCTATGGGCGAGGGGCGCTCCGCCGCGATCGGGCGCGTTTTTTCAGCGGCGGCCTCGCGACCTCCCGCGGCGCATGGGTTCTCGTCCGGACCGGTTAGGCCGGATGTCGCAATAGATGTCGTAATGAGAGAGCGGATGAGGCAGAATGATGGGGATGGAGCCACCTCGGAGATTCGAACTCCGGACCTGCTGATTACAAGTCAGCCGCACTACCGGGCTATGCAAAGGTGGCTTGACACGAGGGATGATCGCAAGCCTTTTATTATTTTCTGAAACAGAGGCCCGCGACGGGCCCCGATATGCCCCCCGGCACGAGCCAAGCGCGTCTCGGAAATACAAAGCCTTATTACTTATGAGGTATTCGCGCTCCCGTTACATTCGAATCACAATGGTGACAATGATGGCGGAGACTGACGTTAAAAAGATAGTCCGCATGGATTACAGCGCGTATTTCGCGGACAACGAGAAACTCTACGACACCACCAGCGAAGAGGTGGCCAAAGAGGCGGGGATATACAACGAGAGCTACACCTACGGGCCGATGGCGTACATAGTCGGCTCCGGGGAGCTGTTCCCCGCCCTCGAGGAGGCGATCTCGAAGGCGTCCGTCGGCGAGGAGGCCGAGGTCGTGATACCTTCGGAGGACGCCGCGGGCGCCAGGGACCCGAGCATGATAGAGACCCACCCCATAAGGGAGTTCCACAAGAGGGACATGAACCCGTACCCCGGGATGCAGGTCTCCCTCGGCAGCCGCACCGGGTCCGTTCTGTCCGTGGGCGCCGGCAGGGTCAAAGTCGACTTCAACAGCCCCCTCGCCGGGCACGACCTCCTCTACAGGTTCACCATACGCGAGGTGGTCGAGGACAAGACCGAGAAGGCCAAGGCGGTCATGGCCGCGCGCTTCGGCGACGGCGAGGGCTTCTCGTTCGACTTCCCCGAGGGGAAGGTCTCGGTAACGCTCCCCGACGCGGTCAAGTTCAACCCCGAGTGGCACACCGTGAAGCTCAAGGCGGTCCGCAGCCTCCGCGAGGCTTTCGGAGTGGACACCGTCGAATTCGTGGAAGTCTGGTCCGTCTCCAGGAAAGAGGAGCCGAAGCAGGACGAAGCCGAGGGAGAGCCCGCGGCGGAGTGATCCGCCCGGCATCCAAACGATTTAAAAAAACGGGCAGGTGGCCTAGTCTGGATATGGCGGCAGCCTCCTAAGCTGCAAGCCGGGGGTTCGAATCCCCTCCTGCTCGCCTAACTCTCATCCCGCGCATGCGGGGCTTTATCCGGGAGCTTCGCTCCCGTGCGCGGGTGGCGCACAGCCGCCCGCCCCTCTCGTCTCCGCGTCAGCGCCCCTTCAGGAGCCAGGATATGACGTTCTCATGCCTTATCCCGTCCGGGAGGCCCGTGAGGAAGGAGTCCATGGACAGGACGGTCTTGACGCGGCTGTCCCGTATCCTCCTCAGCGAGCGCACCTCCCTCTCGTATACATCGTCAGACAGCATCGACATCGTCACCTGGTAGTACTCCACGTCGCTCCCCCTCCTTGCGGTGAAATCCACCTCCGCGTCCCCGTATTTCCCGACGGCGACCTCGTATCCCCTTCTGACCAGCTCGAGATAGACTATGTTCTCTATCTGCCTGCTCGTATCCTCCCTAGAGGATATCCCCAGGACGGCGTTCCTTATCCCTGTGTCGGTCACATAGTACTTCTCCAAAGTGTCCAGGAGCTTCTTCCCGCGTATGTCGAACCTCTCCGCCTTGCGTATCAGATACGCCTCCTGCAGGGAATCGATGTATCTCCTGACCTTGCGGCTATCCTCCTTCAGGGCGTCCGCTATCCTGTTGCAGCTCGTCACGTTGCCGACGTTGGAGAACAGGAACCTAGCGACGTCGCCGAGGATCGCCGCGTCCGTCGCGCCGGAGTGCGCCAGAACGTCCCTGACCAGCACGGTGTCGTATATCCCGTTCAGATGATCGCGCTCGAACGCCTCGTCCGCATCCGGGTCCACTACGGGCAGAGAGCCCGTGCGGATATACTGCATGAAGCGCTCCTCCCTGTTCCCGGGATGGAGCTCCAGGAACTCCGCGAAAGACAGCGGGAGCATAGGGAGCTCCACGTATCTCCCGGAGATGTATGTGGAGAGCTCCGTGGATAGGAGGTACCCGTTAGACCCCGTTACATACACGTCTGCGTCGTAGTCGACCTGGAGGGAGTTGACCGCCCTCTCCCAGCCCTTGACGCGCTGGACCTCGTCCAGGAAGACGTAGGTCCTCTCTCCCGAGTACCTGGAGTCTATCTCTTTCAGGAGATCGGAGTGATCCTCGATGTGGGCCGCGTCCCTGGATTCGAAGTTGATCGAGATCATGTTCTCCTCCGCGACCCCAGAGTCGAGGAGATGGCGGGCGTACTGCCTCATCAGGGTGGTCTTCCCGCATCTCCTCATGCCGGTGATTATCTTCACCGCATCGGTCCTGTCCCTGCCTGACAGGAGCCTTTCCAGATACCCTCTCCGGATCACCTCTCCCATGACTGGAGACACGAGTCTTATATAGATAAGTTTATGCATCAATTGCAGAAACTTTAATGTAAAAACTAATTTGTGCAATAATTGCAGAAACTTAGATTTAAAAACAAGTTTCTGCAAAGTATGCAGAAACTCTTATCAAACAGCCCCCGACGCCGGGTGCGCGAGCCCGCGCCCTCGCCCCGTCGGGCGTATGAGCAGGAAAGAAGTCATGTTGTCCCTGTCGTCCTCTATGTTCTCATGCGCCAGGAGCAAGCCGTAGCGCTCCCCCGCGTCCCGCCTGCACACCACGGCGACGTCCTCCGGCAGGATCCCCTCCGACAGCATCTCCGCCGCGTACGCCGTGTCCTCCGCCTCTATCATCTCCGCCCCCGGATACAGCCTCTCCAGGCTGCGCCCGGTCTGCATCAGCGCCTGGACGTGTGAGGCGACCGCGCGGATCGCGATCCCCTCCCTCTTGACGAATGCGCAGTGGTGTATCGGGATGGACGCCTCCGCGACTGTCTCGAACGATCCGCGGGAGAGCGCCGCCCTGGTCTCCTCCACCGGGCCCGCGACCGCGTTCCTGACCGCGACCACGCCGTAGTCCGATCCCCCGCTCCCGAGGGATTCCGCCACGCCCGCCGCGCTCATGAGCGGGACCAGCTCGAACGATCCCCATCCCATGATCCCCGCCAGCTTCTTCGCGGCCTCCTCCGTGTTGGAGAACGGTATCCCCATGTACCCTATCCTGATCATCGGATGCCCGCATCCCCTGACCGGTTGATGATGTTTGCGTCACCTGGGCGGCGGCACGCGGTCCCTGCGGCACAGGAGCGTGCGCAGATCCCCTGCGGAGACCCTCTCCCCCGAGAGCACCCTCTTCGCCGAGTCCCGCATGCCCAGGTAGATTATGTTGTCCAGGATGCCCGCCGAGTCCCCGGCCGCGCCCCTGACCTCCAGGTACGCCGAGCGCGCGGCATCCATGGCCTCGCGCACGTCCGCCGCCAGCTCCCTCGCGTTCCTCTCGACGTATGCCCTCTTGTTCGCGAACGCCCCGCTGGCCTCCAGGTACGGGTTGTACGCCCCGCTGGCGAAATCGTCCTCCAGGTCGTCTATGGCGTCCAAGACGTACACCGCCGCCGACATGCCCTCCAGCAGGCGGGCCGCGGGGCTCCCCTCGGATCCCGCCAGCGCCTCCGCCATGGGCCTGCCGAACGCCCTCCCCATGGCCACCGCGTCCGCGCGGCCCTCCGCCTCCATCGAGCGCAGGGCTGCGAACCCGCGGCCTATGGCCTCGTCCAGATCCCCGTGCGCCCGCTCCGCCCTCTCTATGGCGCGCCCGAGCGCCACCGAGGCGAGCCCGCTCTTGACCGACCATCCGTCCACGCGGTCGTCCTCCAGCTCCCACTTCGCCGACAGCACCGTGCACGCCGCGACCCTCTCGGATATCTCCGAATCCTGCGCGCACCTCCCGAAGACGCACAGCGGCGCCCGCCTCTCGGCCGCCTTCTCCAGGCGCTCCCCCGCGACCGCCGCCAGGGCGATGTGGGCGAAAGTCATGTCGAAGCTCACCAGGACCGTGGACGCCAGCCCGTAGCCCTCCCTCAGGCGGTGGCACCCCTCGCAGTAGAACCTGCGGTATCTCCCGAGGTCCGACGCGGACAGCTTTCCGTAGGACGGCACTATGTATCCTAGCATGGGCGCCTGTTCCAACGGCTCGAACCTTTAATATATTTGGATTGGATTGCGCGTTTATTCTCGTAGCACGCAGGTGAACAGATGTCGAAGGATGATAGAACCGTTGAGAACCTGACAGCACTTTACATGAGCCAGTCGCCCGCGGCGTTCCTGTCCGTCGCCATGTCCGCCCACGGCGCGGAGCCTGCGGACTATTCCAAGCGCGAGGACGAGGAGATCCACGGCGGGGACTCCAAGTGCGACTACCCGTGCTGCAACGACAAGGGATGCTGCTCCTCCCCGGGATGGTACCTGTGCCCCTGCGGGTGCGTGGCGGGCCTCCTGGCGTGCTGCTGCTACATCACCGACGGCTTCAACGGCGCCTGGACCTACTGGCCCTTCTGACGCGCGCATGAAGCGCTCGATCTCCGTCGTGATAAAGCCGACCCTGGCCTGCAACCTCAGCTGCAGGCACTGCTATCACGCCGGCGACGACAGGTCCGGCGCCCCGGTCGGCATGGATCGGCTCGACAGGCTTTTCGGGCTCCTGTCGGAGGAGTACGAGTCCGTATGGTTCATATGGCACGGCGGCGAGCCGCTGCTGCTCCCGCTGAGGTTCTACCGCGACGCGATCCGCCTCCAGGAGAAATGGTTCGGGAGGGATTCCCACAGGGTGGGCAACACGATACAGACGAACGGGCTCCTCCTGGACAAGAGGATCGCCGACTTCTGCCGCGAGAAGGAGATCAACATAGGCGTGTCCAGCGAGGGGCCGCTCAGCCGCGCCCTCCGCGGGGAGGAGGGGGGCGCTGAGGAGGGCATAGCCCTCCTGAGGAAGAGGTCGAACAGGTTCTCCGTCGGCGCGGCGGTCTCGTCGGAGACCGCGTCCGGGCAGCCGGCGATCTACAGGCATTTCATGGAGATGGGGGTGGCGGTGTCGCTCTCCCCCGTGACCCCCTGCGGCGGCGGGTGCCCGGGCCCGTCCCTCGCCCCGGACCCGGGAGAGTACATACGGTCGAGCATAGAGGCGTTCGACGAATGGCTGTGGGACCCCTCCGCGGAGGCCCCGCTGATCCCGCACTACCTCTACGCGCTCAGCGCGCTGGGGGAGCCGGCGGAGTCGGACTGCGCCCACTCGTCGTGCCTGACCAGGTGGATCTGCATGTATCCCAACGGCGACCTGTACCCGTGCGCCAAGGGCGGGATCCCGGAGTTCAGGCTGTGCAACCTGGACGACATAGCGCGCGTGTCGGACGCGTTCTCCACGGAGGCGTTCAGGAGGATCCTCCTGGGGACGGTCGCCAGGAGGGAGAAGTGCAGGCCGTGCCCCCTCTACGAGAGCTGCGGGGGCGGATGCAGCGTGGACGCTCACCGCGAGGGGCGCCTGGAGGACTGCGGGGGCGCCTCCTGCAGGATCTTCAGGGAGGTGTTCTCCCACGTCAAGGGCGAGATCGACGGGATCGCGGGGGGCGGATCGGACCTCTCGGAATGCAACAGGTTCGTCCGCGACGCGGTCATAGGCAGGCTGGTGGGCCCGGGCGGAGAGAGGCCCGCCTGAGTCAGGCGCGGACCGCCAGCGCCTCCACCTCTATCTTCGCGCCCTTGGGTATGGCGCTCACAGCCACGCACGACCTGGCGGGATGCGGCTCCGCGAACATCCCCTCGTACACGCGGTTGACGGCGGCGAAGTCCGCCATGTCCGCGAGGAATATCCTCACCGACACTATCTCCCACCCCTCCCCGCCCGCCGCGACCACCGCCAGGGCGTTGGATATCGCGAGCCTCGCCTGATCCTCTATGGAATCCGGCATGGCCCCGGTGGCGGGGTCTATCGGGATCTGGCCCGACGTCGCCAGGATCGATCCTGCCCGCGCCCCCTGGGAGTAGGGGCCGATCGCGCGGGGCGCGCCGCCCGTCGATATGGGGTCCATGCTCATCCCTCCGCCCCGGGCCTGCCTATGTCGTCCAGGTCGTACGGGGTGCGCTGATAGACGAAGTAGTTCAGCCAGTTGGTGAACAGGAGCGTGGCGTGCGCCCTCCAGTTGACCACGGGGTCCCTGCGCGGGTCGTCGTCTGGGAAGTAGTTCGCGGGCATCTCCGGGCTCATGCCCTTCTTGGAGTCCCTCTCGTACTCGAAGGCGAGCCTGCCCCCGTCGTACTCGAAGTGCCCGGTCACGAACACCTGCGACCTCTCGGACACCACCACCCCGGCCCCCGCCGCCTCCGACTCGGCTATCACGTGCAGATGGGGGTTGCGGTGCACGTCCGACGACCTGATCTCGGTGTGCCTGGAGTGGGGCATGTGGAATACGTCGTCGAACCCCCTGAAGAGCGGGTCGTCCCTGACCACGGTCCTGTGCTCGAATATGCCCGACATCTTCTTCTCCAAGGGGTATTTCGGGATCCCGTAGTGATGGTAAAGCCCCGCCTGCGCGCCCCAGCATATGTACAGTGAGGAGCAGGCGTTGGTCAGGGACCAGTCCATGATGCCGCACAGCTCGTCCCAGTAGTCCACCTGCTCGAACTCCAGGTTCTCGACGGGCGCGCCGGTGACTATCAGCCCGTCGAACTTCTCCCCTCTGATGTCGTCGAACCTGCGGTAGAACCTGTCCAGGTACTCCTGCGACGTGTTCTTGGACCTGTGCGAGGCCATCTGGAGGAAGGTTATGTCGGTCTGCAGGGGGCTGTTGCTGAGCAGCCTCAGTATCTGTATCTCCGTCTCCACCTTGGTCGGCATGAGGTTCAGTATGGCTATCCTCAGGGGGCGTATGTCCTGATGGACCGCCCTCTCCTCCCTCATGACGAATATGTTCTCCGATTCCAGCGCGGCCACCGCCGGAAGGTCGTCCGGAATTCTTATGGGCACTTCTCTCTCCTCCAGTGTGGTTTCGATGTACGCTCTCCATATTTATGTATCTATCGAATATTATTTCATAAAATATTCATTTACGAATTATTTAATCCGATTCGGGCCGCGCCGCGGGCGATCCCGGGCGCAGGCTACGGCCGTGCGCGTTCTTTGCCATGGGTTATTATAAAGGGAGGATATGGGGAGGGGCATGGACGCGGGCCCGTCGCACGCAGGCAGGGACACGCGCACCGCCCTGGCGGCGTGCTGCGCCGGCATACTCCTGCTGCCCCTAATGAGCACGATGATGAACCTCGCGCTGGTCCACATCGGCGGCGAATTCGGGGTGGGGTCGCACTCCCTCGCGATGGTCAACACCGCTTTCCTGCTCTCGTCCGTGGTTGCGATGGTCCCCGTGGCCCGCCTCTCGGACATACACGGCCGCAAGAAGGCCATGGCGGCCGGGCTGGTGGTCACGGTGGCGGGCGCGCTCACCGGGGCGTTCTGCCCGTCCTTCGAGTTCCTGCTCGCCTCGCGGTTCGTCATGGGGATCGGGTCCGCGGCGGTATCCGTCTCCGCCATGGCGTTCATAACGGAGGTCTTCCCGCCGGAGAGGCGCGGGTGGGCCATAGGCGTGTACACCACGTTCATATATCTCGGCATAGCCGTGGGCCCGACGCTGGGCGGGGTCATGTCGGACACCGTTGGCTGGAGGAGCCTGTTCTTCTTCATGGTCCCGTTCGCGGTCGCGTCGCTCCTCCTGCTGTACAGGTTCAAGGGGGACGTCGTCGTAGACGGGCGCGGGAAGATGGACTTCCCGGGATCGGTGGCGTACGGCGCCGCCGTCTTCCTGACCATGTACGGCGTGATCAACCTGCCTGAACTATGGGCGTTCGGAGCCATGGCGGCGGGGCTGGTCGCCCTCGCGGCGTTCGTGTTTATGATGCGGGGCAGGGAGTCCCCCGTCCTGAACCTGTCGATATTCAGGCACGCGGTGTTCTCCAGGTCGTGCCTGGTGGCGTTCATGAACTACGCCTCGTCGTACTCCGTGTCCTTCTTCATGGCGCTGTACCTCCAGAGCATAGGCGCGCTGACGGCGTCGCAGGCGGGCATGGTGATGCTCGTGCAGCCGGCGTTCCAGGTGGCGCTCAGCACGGTCTCCGGGAGCCTGTCCGACAGGATATCGGACAAGCGCATCCTGCCCACCGCGGGCATGGCGCTCACCGCCGCCGCCGTCTTCATGATAATGATGCTTGGGATGGAGGCGAACTACGCCTACATCGCGGTCGTGCTGGTCCTGCTGGGGGTGGGGTACGGCATATTCTCCGCCCCGAACAGCAACGCGGTCATGTCGTCCGTCCCGCCCAGGAACCGCGGCGAGGCGTCCGCGATGCTGGCCGTCGTCCGCCAGGCGGGCATGATGGTCAGCATGAGCGTCGCCATGCTCTGCATATCCTTCATAATGGGGTCCACGGACGACCTGGGGCCCGACACGTTCGGCGACTTCATAAGCGTGATAAGGGCCGCGTTCGCGGTGTGCCTCGCGATGTGCGTCATAGGGACGGCGGTGTCGTGGTTCCGCGGGAAGGACGCCTCCTCGCCCGCGTGACCGCCATCCGTCTCGCCGTCCCCGAATATGGTGGATATAGGGCCTCCTAATTAGGAAATCCATAAGACAAGTCTCTTAAATAAGACATAATCCATGGCAATTCCGATGACGGAAGCGTCGGCCTCGAACTACGAGTACCAGCGGATAATAGTGGCAGTCGGCGCGATGCTCCTGCTGATCAAGTTCTTCGCCTATTTCCTCACGAACTCCGTCGCGATACTCACGGACGCGCTCGAGAGCATAGTCAACGTCGTCGCGGGGGCGGTCGGACTCTACGCCCTGTACCTCTCGTCCAAGCCCGCGGACAGGGACCACCCCTACGGCCACGGGAAGGCCGAGGTCATATCCGCCACCGTGGAGGGCTCCATGATAGCCGTCGCGGGGGCGGTCATACTGTTCGAGGCCTCCAGGCGCCTGGTGAGCCCCGAGGGGGTCAGAGGCATAGACGTGGGCATCGCGCTCGTGCTGATGACCGCCCTGACCAACTACCTCATGGGCAGGGGAGCCATATCCCGCGGGCGCAAGACCAGGTCCATAGCCCTGGAGTCCAGCGGCAGGCACCTGTGCACGGACACGTACTCGTCCATAGGCATCGTCATAGGGCTGTCCGCGGTGTACGCCACCGACCTCATGGGCTACGACATGCAGTGGCTGGACCCCGCGGTCGCCCTCCTGTTCGGGGCCCTGATCATGTGGACCGGGGCCAAGGTCGTGAAGAAGGCGGTGGACGACATAATGGACAAGGCGGACAGGGAGATCCTCTCCCAGATCGTGGCGTGCCTCAACGAGCACCGCTCCGACGACTGGATAGACATCCACAGCCTCCGCGTGATAAAGTACGGAAGCTCGATGCACGTCGAGATGCACGCGACGATGCCGTTCAGCATGACCATAGAGGAGGAGGAGGCCCAGAAGAGGAACCTGCACGAGGCCGTGGCGTCCCGCTACGGCGACTCCGTGGACCTCCTGGTCATGCCCGAGCCGTGCAAGGAGTTCTCGTGCGTGCACTGCGGGCGCGACTGCGGCTCCAGGAGGGCCAGGTTCGTGGGCAGGGTCAGGTGGACCATAGAGAACCTCTCCCAGGAGCACCAGCACGCCTACGGGAACTACGTGGTGATCGGCCCCTCGGCCCCGCCCGCGAGGCCTCGCGAGAACCAGGAATGAAATACTCGGTGCGCGATGCGCAGGCATGCTGTTCGACCGGAAGGGGGGCGCCCCCCCGGAGATATCCCGCTTCGGCCTCTCCGCATGGCACGCGGGCCTGAGCGACATAGACAAGGCCAAGGCCGCGAGGTACGCCGGCGGCGGGCCTTCCTCTCGATCCGAGTTCGCGGTCTCGTTCATGAGGAGGGCGAACGAGGACCACAACTTCTCGATATCCGCGTCCCTGGGCTCTCACCTGCTCGGCGCGCTCGCGGGGATGGAGAGGTTCAGGCTGATAGAGGAGCTGGTCGTCGCCCGCTTCGGCATGGGGGACTACGCCGGGTGCCTGGAGGCCTGCGACGCGGGCCTGGAGATGATCGGCGAGGTCCTCGGAGAGCTCAAGGCGGAGAGCGGCGGCGAGGTGCCCGAGAGGCTCTGCTGCAGGAACTACAAGATAAACGCGCTGGTCGGCGCGATGCACGACTACGACGGGGGGGACGCCGCCCTGGACGGGTTCGTGTCCATGGGGATCCTGTCGGCGGAGGACGCGGAGTTCCGCAAGCGCAGCCACAGGATATACAGGCTGCAGAGGTCCTTCGACGGCATATACTCGCTCAGGCCGAAGGACGGGGATTCATAAGAGGCCCTTCCACCCGATCATGGGGATCACGTCTATGGCGGGCTCCTCGTACGGGTGGATCCCGAGTATCCGGCGGACCGCCTCGCCCGCATCCGCCTCCCTGGCGACGAACTCGATCCTGACCTCGTCGGCGACCGCGACCTCCCCGGGGGCCCCGATGTACGGGTTCGACCCCTCCAGCGGCCTCCAGGTCCCCCTGACGCCCGTCAGGGAGAACACCCTGTCGTACCCCGGGTAGACCGCCCCCGCCAGGTCCGCGAGGGAGTCCATTATCCTCTCGGCGAACTCCGCGGGCGCGCAGACGGCTATCTTGCATACCCTCTCGGTCATTCGTTCGTCCCCGCGGCCCCGGGCCTCGCTCCGAAGCGGGGCCGCTGCGCCTCGCCGCCGCCGAGGGCGCGCGCGGTCGCCTCCTCTATGCGCCTCACGAGGCAGGGCAGGTCCTTCTGCTTGCGGTGCGCCAGCAGGCTGACGTAGGCGTTCGTGGCGACCGACGCGGTGATCATCACGGGCGGCATGACGTATATCGCCCCGCCTATTATGCCCGCGATCTTCTTCGCCCCGTCGTCTATGCCGTTGATCCTCTTGAATAGCGGGTTGTCGTCGCCCAGGCCCCCCTTCAGGGACCTGTATAGGAGCTTCTGCCCCCCGCGGACGACCTCCATGCTCCATTTGACCGTCTCCAGGACCGGGGTCGCGACCCCCCTGGCGGCGGTGGTCTTCCTCAGCACCGACTTCCTGAACTCGTCCGCGGTCCCTCCCTCGAACTCCGTCCAGCAGTAGCCGGCCGCGCGCGTGGAGTGCGCGTCGCTGCCCGCCATGCGCGCCCAGCGCCCGGGGCACGCGTCGGCCACGGTCCGCGCGGCCTTGTTGGCGTACCTGTCGGGATGGCCCCCGTTTATGACCTCGATCCCGTCCAGGTCCGCGGAGGAGACCCTCTCCTTGATCCCGGGGACGTGCGCGGAGAACGGGTGCGGGGCGACGGTCAGCCCGCCCTGCGAGCGGATCTCGTCTATGGTCTCGTCCAGGGAGAGGTCCCTCTCTATCCTCTCGGTGAGGAACAGCCCTATGATCTCCCCTTCCAGGGTGTTTATCTCCTCCCCTATGACGACCTCTATGCCTCCGATCCTCTCGGCGTAGGCGCGGGCCTTGAACGCGCCCTCGGTCTCGTTGTGGTCGGTTATGCAGAGGACGTCCATGCCGTTGGACTTGGCGCGGTCCACCTGGGCCTCGGGGGGCGACACGGATTCCGGGAAGGGGAGACAGCGCAGAACCTTGCTCATGCCCGAATATATGGTGTGGACATGAGTGTCCGCTTTGCCTATGCAACCCATGTCTCGGCATTGACCCTTTCCGATTTATAGCTTTTCGATAGACTGAGAGAGGCGGGAGGCCCCGGGGCTTCCCGTTTGCCGCATCCCGGGGATCTGGGCGCGGATCCGGGCCCAGCCCCTCAGGAGTAGTAGTACTCCCCGGCGGCCTTCTGCTCCCGGTCCAGCCTGGAGTCCGGCTTGTTGATCCTGGGCCTCCTGGTGTCCGCGTCCCTCCTGAAAGTTATGTCCACCGCCGACAGGAACCTGTTCATGCCCTCCCTCATGTCGAACGGGCCGTCGCCCCTCCCCCTGCGCCCGGGCTCGCCCCCGAACACCATCATCGAGTCCGACACCATGTCCAGGAAATAGATGTCGTGGTCGACGATCATCCCGCTCTTCCCGGTCTTCTCCATCATCCGCCTTATGGTCCTGGCGGCGTTCATCCTCTGGTCGGAGTCTAGGTACGCCGACGGCTCGTCGAACAGGTACATGTCCGCCTCGGCCGCGAGGCACATGGCTATCGCCACCCTCTGGAGCTCCCCCCCGGAGAGGTTCCTGACCTCCCTGTCCATCAGCTGCTTCATCCCCAGCGGGTTCATCACCTCTCCCTCGAAGAATCCGGAGGACACCGTGTCGTAATTCGGGTACAGCGCGTCCCTGACTGTGCCCTCCAGGTCCGCGCTTATGTACTGCGGCTTGTACGAAACCTTCAGGGCCTTGTGGACCTCCCCCTCGTCCGGCTCCAGCGCGCCCGCCAGTATCTTGACGAACGTCGTCTTCCCGGTGGCGTTCGGGCCCACCACGCCCACGGACTCCCCCATCTTGACGGAGCCCCTGCCCATCTCCAGCTTGAAGTCTCCCAGCCTCTTTCCGACCGAGTCGAACTCTATGAGGTCGGGCGTGTTCCATTCCGCCCTCGGCGGAGACGACGCGAACTCGATCTGCCTGTCCCTGAACCTTATGTTCTCCTCCGGCAGGTAGCCGTCCAGGTACACGTTTATGGCGGTCCTCACCTGCCTCGGAGCGGTGAACACCCCGTAGGCGCCCTCGGACCCGTAGACTATGCTCACGCTGTCCGCCAGGTAGTCCAGAACCGCCAGGTCGTGCTCTATGACCATGACCTGCTTCTCCTCCGCCAGGCCCTTCACTATGCGGGCGATCTTGACCCTCTGGTAGATGTCCAGGTACGACGTGGGCTCGTCGAAGAAGTACGCGTCCGCGTCGCGCATGACCGTGGCCGCCATGGCCAGCCTCTGCAGCTCCCCCCCGGACAGCTCGGACAGCCCGCGGTCCAGCACGCCCTTCAGGTCGAACTCCTCCGCCGCCTCCCCGACGGTGAGCCTCTCCTGCACGTTGCCCAGGAGGTCCCTGACCCTCCCCTTGACGCTCTGGGGGAGCCTGTCCACGTACTGCGGCTTCATGGCGACCCTGGTCCTCCCCGCGTACAGGGCGCTCAGGTAGTCGTGCGTCTCGGTGCCCGCGAAGCGCTTCAGCACCTCGTCCCTGGACGGGGGGTCCTCGAACCTCCCCAGGTTGGGGGTCTCCATGCCCGACAGTATCTTGATCGCGGTGGTCTTCCCGATCCCGTTCGGCCCCAGTATGCCCGTGATCGCCCCCTTCCGGGGGACGGCGATCCTGTAGAGGCGGAAGGAGTTCTCGCCGTACTGGTGCACGGTCTCGCCCTTCAGCTCGTCCGCCAGCCCGATTATCTTCACCGCGTCGAACTGGCATTTGTTCACGCATATGCCGCACCCGTGGCAGAGCGCCTCGGAGATGATCGGCTTCCCCCTGTCGCCGAACGTTATGCATTCGACGCCGGTCCTCATGAGCGGGCAGAACTTGACGCACTCCTTGTTGCACTTCCTGTTTTGGCATCTGTCCTGCAGCACGGCGGCTATTCGCATGTTGGGGGCTTAACATCGGGCGCGATTTAACGTTTAAGGTCCGGCGGGGGAGGATCCGGCCCCGCGCCCGACGCGCCGGACGGGCCTAGAGCAACGCATTTATGCCGGGAGGGGCATGGATCGGCATGAGCGGGAAGGCGGAGTCCAAGGGCGTGGAGACCATGCTCGGAGACCCCAGGAAGGCCCTCGTCGCCTTCTCCATCCCGATCGCCATAGCCCTGTTCGTCCAGCAGGTCAACGTCCTGGTCGACAGCTTCTGGGTGACCAGCCTGGGCGGGGACGCCATGGCCGCGATAGGCCTGCTGTACCCCATATACGCCATACTCATCGGGATCGGCAACGGCCTCGGCATAGGCGCGTCCGCGGCCATAGCTAGGAAGATCGGAGGGGGGAGGCGGGGGGAGGCCTCCAGGATAGCGGGGCAGTCCCTGGTCCTCGCGGCGATCGTGTCGGTCGCCGCCACGCCCTTCCTGCTGGCCGCGGAGGACCCCCTGCTCAGGCTCATAGGCGCGGGGGCGACGCTGGAGACCTCGAAGGCGTACGCGTTCCCGCTGTTCCTGTCCACGGCGCTCATCCTGATGAGCGGGGTCGTCTCGGGGATGCTCCGCGGGGAGGGCGCCATGCGCCGCTCCATGCAGATCCAAGTGGCGGCCGCCGCGATCAACCTCGTCCTGGACCCCATATTCATATATACTCTGGGGTGGGGGATCGCGGGCGCGGCCTGGGTGACCTCCATCTCCATGGCCGCGTCCGTGGCCATGGGGCTGTACTGGTATTGCATAAGGAAGAGCACGTTCGTGGCCATCGCCCGCAGGGACCTCAGGGTCAGCGCCGCGCACATGAGGGAGATCCTCTCCGTCGGCCTCCCGCAGAGCCTCGAGTTCTCCGTGATGAACGCGTTCAACGTGGGGTACAACTTCTGCGTGATCATGGTCGGGTCCACGGACCTGATGGGGCTGTACACCGTGTCGTGGAGGATCCTCATGCTGCTCATGATCCCCGCGCAGGCCATGGGCGGGGCCATCGTCTCCGCCTGCTCCGCCGAGTTCGGGATGAAGAGGTACGACATGATCCGCCGCGCCTACCTGTACGCCACGCGCGCGTCCGTGGCGGTCCTGTTCGCCCTCGCCGCCGCCACCGCGCTGGTGGCGGGCTACATCGCGGAGGCGTTCACCGCGCCGTCAGGCATGACGGACCTGAGGGACAACATGACCGTCATGCTGCGCATCCTGCTGATCCTCGCGCCGTTCTTCGCCCCCGTCTACGTGGGGTCCTCCCTCCTGCAGGCGCTCAACCGCTCCAAGGTCGCCCTCGCATCGTCCGCGCTGAGGAACGGGGTCCTCACCGTGCTCTTCTTCTCGGCGGCGTACCTCGCGGGCACGGAGACCTCCCTCTGGTGGGCGATGGTGGCGGGCGAGGTGTTCGGCGGCGCCCTCATGGGCTATTGGGCCTACGTGGTGCTGATGGACACCGCCAGGAAGGACGGCAGGACGCTGTCTGGGCGCTCGAAAAGAGGCCGCCGTAGGGCCATTGGGAAATGATGGCGTATAAAATATCAAATTTGATAACATACGCTTGGATAGATATAAATATTTGGATGTATTTAGGAGACATAGACGGTTATCGGTCTGTCGGTGGGGGTAGGGGAAAAGGGCCGGCATATCGATACCGTTGTTTTCCTTTTGCGACAGTTTATTATCGGCATGGCGTATTCATCCGCAATGTCTAAGATCTGCGTGAACATCGCCTGGCCTTACGCCAACGGCGCCATACACATAGGGCACGTCGCCGGGTCCCTGCTCCCGCCCGACATATTCGCCAGGTTCAACCGCCTCATGGGCAACGAGGTCCTGGTGGTCGGAGGGTCCGACCAGCACGGAACCCCCATAACCGTCACGGCCGAGAGGGAGGGCGTGACCCCCGAGGCGGTGGCCGAGAGGTACCACGAGATAAACAAGAAGGCCATAGAGGACCTGGGCATCGAGTACTCCCTGTTCGGCAAGACGCACTGCGACACGCACTTCGAGGTCACGCAGGGCATCTTCAGGGACCTCATGGGGAAGGGGCACCTGTACGTCAGGGAGACCGACCAGTACTACTGCGCCGGGTGCGCCCGCTTCCTCCCCGACAGGTACGTGGAGGGGACCTGCCCCAAGTGCGGGGCGGAGAACGTCCGCAGCGACCAGTGCGACAGGTGCGGGGCCGCCTTCGAGCCGGGGGACGTCCTCGGCGCCCGCTGCATACACTGCGGGGGCTCGCCCGAGATCCGCCCGTCGGAGCACTACTTCCTCCGCCTGTCCGCGTTCAGGGACAGGCTGATCGAGTTTGTGCGCGCCAACGACCACTGGAGGCCCAACGTCAAGGCGTTCACGCAGAACTGGCTGGAGAAGGAGCTGCTGGACCGCGCCGTGACCAGGGACATGTCCTGGGGGGTGCCCGTGCCCGTGGAGGGATGGGGGGACAAGGTCATCTACGTGTGGTTCGACGCCGTCATAGGCTACCTGAGCGACTCCATAGAGTACTCCAGGCGGGTCGGCGACCCCGACCTCTGGAAGAGGTTCTGGCAGGACCCCGAGACCAGGCACTACTATTTCATCGGCAAGGACAACATCCCATTCCATTCCATAATATGGCCCTCCATCCTGATGGGCGTGGGGGGGCTCTGCCTCCCGCACGACATACCCGCCAACGAGTTCCTGCTGTTCAACGGGGAGAAGCTCTCCAAGAGCCGCGGGGGGGCGGTGGACGTGCCGTCCGTGCTGGAGAAGCACGACCGCGACGCGGTGAGGTACTACCTCGCGGCCAACATGCCGGACACGCACGACGCGGAGTTCTCGTGGGACGACTTCCAGGCCAGGGTGAACTCGGAGCTGGTCTCCGTCCTCGGGAACTTCTACCACAGGAGCCTCAGCTTCACCCACAAGAACTTCGGGTCCGTCCCGCCCCAGGGCGAGGGCGGCCCCGACGCCGGCGTGGCGGAGGCCATATCCTCCGCGTTCGAGGAGTACCGCGCCCGCCTGTCGTCGTGCGACTTCAAGAAGGCGCTCAAGGCGGTGATGGACCTGGCCCGCTTCGGGAACAGGCACTTCGACGCGTCCAAGCCCTGGGCGCTCGTGAAGTCGGACCGCGCCGCGTGCGGGGCGGCCATGTGCGAGAGCCTGCGCATAGCCCGCGCGCTGGCGTTCATGGCGTGGCCTTTCCTCCCGTCGTCCTCCGAGAAGGCGTGGGCCTTCCTCGGGCTCCCCGGGAGCCCGCTCGACGCCGGGGCGGGCCTCCCGCTGTCCCCCATGCCGTCGGGGCATGCGCTCCCGGAGCCGTCCCCCATATACAAGAAGATCGAGTTCGAGAAGGAGGCGGAGCCCGCGGCGGAGGGGCCCTTCCAGGCGTTCAGGAGGCTGGACCTCCGCGCCGCCAGGATCATCTCCGCGGAGGACCATCCGAGCGCGGACAGGCTGTTCGTGCTGAAGGTGGACGTCGGGGAGGAGCGCCCTAGGCAGGTGGTGGCGGGCCTGAAGGCGTACTACTCCAAAGAGCAGATCGAGGGGCGCCCGGCGGTGCTGGTCGCCAACCTGAAGCCCGCGAAGCTGCGCGGGGTCGCGTCGGAGGGGATGCTCCTGGCGGCGGACGACGAGGGGTCGGGCGGGAAGTCCGTGCTCCTGCTGAGGCCGTCCGCGGACCTCGCCCCCGGGACCCGCATCGACAGCGGCGTCGGCGCGCCCGCCCAGCGCATAGAGTACGAGGAGTTTCAGAAGGCCGAGATGATCCTGTTCGACGCGAAGGACGGGAAGACCTCGTCCGGGATGGAGCTGGGCGTCTCCGGCAGGGTGGCGGCGGCCGTCGAGGGCGGGAAGGCGATGGCGCTGACCGACGGCAAGGGGTGCACGGTGACCGCGGACGGGGAGATATCGGACGGTGCGAAGATCAGATGAAGGCGGACCTGCACATACACTCTGTCCACTCCCTCAACGACGGCGAATCCCCCATAGGGGATATCGTCGAGGCGGCTCTGAGGGCGGGCCTCGGCTGCATCGCGGTGACCGACCACAACAGCTTCGAATCCTGGAGGGAGCTCAGCGGGGAGACGAGGGTGATAGCCGTGCCGGGCATAGAGGTGTCCTCCAGGGACGGGCACATCCTCGCCTACGGCGTGGACGGGGACATACCTAGGGGCATGTCCGCGGAGGAGACCATAGCGGCCATCCATGAGGCGGGCGGGGTCGCGTTCGCCGCCCACCCGTACAGGTGGTGGTCCGGCCTGGGGGAAGAGAAGGCCGCGAACAGCGGGTTCGACGGCATAGAGGCCATGAACGCCCGCTCCACCCGCTCGGGCAACCGCAGGGCGGCGGGGCTGGCGGCCCGCCTGGGCAAGCCGGTCAGCGCGGGGAGCGACGCGCACCGGGCGGACCGCGTCGGGAAGTGCTACGTCGATATCCCGGACGCGGACACGTGGCAGGAGGTCCTCGCTTCCATCATGGCGGGAAAGGCGGCCTTCCGCGGCGAGAGCCGCGGCGCGCTGGAGACGCTGGAGTACGGGTTCAAATCGATAACCAGGTGGATTCGCAGGGGATTCAGCAAAACCTGAGGCGCGCGGGCGCGCTCGGCAGAGCTTTTTAGAAGAAGTTTTGCGCCCCTCGCGGGGCGCATGCGCCCGTCAGGACATCAGGCTGGCGGCTCTGAGCTCTGCGGCGATCTTGTCCACCGCGCGCACCACGTCCTCGGGGATCTTGGCGCCGGTGCAGACCATCTTGCCCGATCCGAACAGGAGGACCACGACCTTCGGGTCGTCGAGCCTGTAGACGAGCCCGGGGAACTGCTCGGGCTCGTACTCGACCTTCTCCAGGCCGAGGGTTATGGCGACTGTGTTCAGGTTTATCTCCTGCCCCAGGTCGGAGGACGCCACTATGTTCTGAACCTCGATCTTGGGCTCGATGCTGATCATTATGTTCGCTTTCTCGAGATCCTTCGCCACCTTGCTTATGGCGACCTTGACGTCGGAGAGGCTCTTCGCTCCGGTGCAGACCACCTTCCCGCTCCTGAACAGGAGAGTCGCCGTCTTGGGCTCCTGCAGCCTGTAGACGAGACCGGGGAACTGCTGCGGGTTGTACTCCGCCCCTTTGAGAGAATCCAGGATGACCTTGAGATTGAGCTCCTGTCCGAGAGATGTCGATGCAACGACGTTCTCTATGTTCATTTTCGCCATCAATTCACCGTTCAGGTCTATTTAAACCCTATTTATAAAGGTTGTGTAAAACGGCGCTCCGGGGCCTCGATCGGGCGCGCTTCTGGGGCTGGGCGGGGCGGGCGGCGGAGAGCGCTCGGAGAGGGGCGCGGAGGCATGGAGAATGGGTGGGTCGGGAGAGGGAATTGAACCCCCGTATGCGGATCTGCAGTCCGCCACATAGCCACTGTGTTATCCCGACTTCGTAACCTCATTTCAGGGCTTCTATTAAACCGTTTCTGATGATCGCCGCGTCATGATTATATCTCCCGTAGGGCGTGGTCCCGCCGATGCATTGCAAGAGCGTCTCCGTCCGCGACGTGTCCGCGCCCCTGACGGAGGAGGGAGTGTCCCGGCTGATGGCGGATTGGACGGCGTATGCCAAGACGGAGCTGGTCGTGCTGAGGAACGGCGGGTGCGCCGTGGTCTCAATAACGGGATCCGAGGGGGCCGGGCTGCTCCGCAGGGTCTCGGGGTTCGAGATACTGTCCCTGCCGGGGGACACCGTCTACGTCAGGGATCCCTCGGCGGACGTCCTGAACGCGCCCGCCATGGCCAGGGTCCAGGCGTCCCATCCCGGGAAGACGGTGGTCGTCGAGGGAATGTTCTCCCACATAAACGTCGTGCGCGGGCTGGCCCCGCTGAGGCTGAGGGTGGTGGACTGCGCCCCGCCCCGCCCGTCCAAGCTCTCCGTGCTCGTGAAGGCGGCCCTCGATTCCGGCTTCGTCGACCTCCCGGTGGTGCACGAGGTCGTGGAGCTGGACTTCGCGGAGGCCGCGTCGCGCGCGGGCGGCGGCGCGATGCTGCCGTGCAGGGCGTCCGGCCTCTCCGACATAGCGACGGCGGGGTTCCTGGACGATCCCCCCGCGGACCCGGGTGGCGCGACGGTGGTCGGCTGCAAGCTGTCCGCGAGGGTGTTCCGCGCGATCTACGGCCGCGACGCCCCGCTGATCAACATGTGCCCCTTCGACGGGGCCCCGCGCGACGGGGTCAAGTCCATCGCCAGGTGCTGCGACCTGAAGGAGGGGCACGAGATCTGCGGCGACGTGGCGAAGGTGCCCTGGGGCGCGACGGTGCCCGAGGTGGCGGGGGCCATAGCGGCCCTGTTCTCAGAATAAGCTCCTGCCCCTGGCGAAGGCGGCGTACCCCTCCTCCGCCCTGCCCGCCCTGCACAGGGCCTCTCCCAGGGCGTACCACGCGTCCGCGTCGCCGGGGTCGCGCTCCAGGCGCCTCTTCAGGTGGGCTATGGCCTCGTCCCGCATCCCGGAGGCCTCCAGGCGCCCGCTGAAGAGCCTCCCGTGCGACTCCTCGTCCATGATGCGGAGCGCCTCCCGCCTCGCGTTCTCCATTATCACGTCCAGGGACCCCTTCTTCAGCCACGGGTACCTGGACGAGAGGGTCGCCCTGAACGCCGCCTCCTCGGAGGGGTCCGCCTCCGCGCCCGCCCCTCTGAAGAGCGACCTGGGGACGCTCACGGTCAGGCTCCCGTGGGTTATCCGGAAGCAGCCCGCCGGTGCGCCCATGGTCACCTCGCGCCGACGAGCCTCCCGGCCTCGTCGCGCCTCTTGGACCCGAACTCCGGCATGCGGGCCGCCTGCTCCCCGGTGAACACGGGGCCGTCCTTGCAGACCCTCTGCCCGTCTATGACGCAGCACCCGCAGAGGCCCGCGCCGCACTTCATGTGCCTCTCCATGGAGAGCTGGCAGTCCAGCCCCAGCTCGGAGCACGCGCCCAGCACCCCGCGCAGCATGACCTCCGGCCCGCATGCCAGCACCATGCCGTAGCTCTTCTCCGCCGCCTTCTCCCTCATGAGCTGGACGGCGTTCCCGCGGAAGCCCCTGGACCCGTCGTCGGTGGATATCCAAACGTTCTTCGAGTACTTCGACGCGAGGTCGTCCATGATCACGTCCGCCTCCGTGCGCGCGCCTATGATCACGTCCGCCCCGATCTCCTTCACGGCGGGCATGATGGCCGCGGTCCCCGCGCCGCCCCCGATCGCCAGCGTCTCCACGCCCTTCTTCAGCGAGAAGCCCCTGCCGTACGGCCCCCTCACCCTGAGGGAATCGCCCAGGCGGAGCTCGTGCAGGCGCCTGGTGTCGTCGCCGATGGCCTTCACGGTTATGCTCTTTATCCTGTTGGTCCGGGACAGCGACATCGGCACCTCCTCCATCCCCGGGACCCATACCATCACGAACTGCCCGGGGGACGCCTTCTCGTCCCACCGGAACTCGAACGTCATCGTGTCGTGCGACTCCCTGGTCGCGCCCAGTATCTTGACGAAGTCACTCATGCGCCGCTCCCTCCATGTCCCTTATCGACGAATACCCGAAGGACCTCATGAAGTCCTCCAGGTCCCTGTTGATCGCTTCGAACACGTTCACCCCCTTGGACGCTATCGCGCTCCCCACCTGGAAGGCGCACGCGCCCGCCATGATGTACTGCGCCGCGTCCCTCCAGTCCGATATGCCCCCGACCCCCACTATGGGCAGGTCGACGGCGGACCTTATGTCGTACACCGCCCTGACCCCCACCGACCGCACGGCGGGCCCGGAGAGCCCCCCGAACCTGTTGCTGAGGAACGGCGCGGCGAACTCCGGAGATATGACCATGGCCTTGAGCGTGTTTATCGCCACTATGGCGTCCCCCCCCGCGTCGCTGACGGCGGACGCGATCTCGCCCAGGATGTGCGTGTTCGGGGTGAGCTTCGCCCACACGGGGACGCTCACTGAGGACTTTGCCGCCGCGACGATCGACTTCACCAGGGCGGGGTCCACCCCCACCTCCATCCCGTACCCCTTGGCGTGGGGGCACGACAGGTTGAGCTCCACCGCGCACGCGCCGTAGTCCTCCATCCTGCCCGCCAGCTCGGAGAACTCCGCCGGGTCCTTCCCGAACACCGAGCCTACTATCTTCCCCTTGCGCACGGCGATCTCCATCTCCTCCCCGAACAGGTCTATGCCCGGGTTCGGGAGCCCCATGGCGTTGACGAACCCGCCCTTGACCTCGGTGAACGTCGGGTTCCTGTGGCCGGGGCTGGGCGCCAGCCCTATGGATTTCGTGACCACCGCGCCCGCGCCGGAATCCAGCATGCGGGCCATGGACGCGCCGGTCTCGTCCATTATGCCCGACGCGACCATGCCCGGCCTGTCCAGGGCGAGCCTCCCTACGAATGTCTCAAGCATGATATCCACCCGTAGTAGTGGAAACCGATTAAATAATTGTAGCCCATGGCAGACCGATGGATTTCTCTGAGGTGCGCGCCGACTTCCCCACGATGAGGAAGGGGGGCGGCGTATACCTGGACAGCGCATGCCAGTCCCTGCGCCCGGACAGCGTCATAAGGGCGATCGTGGAGTACTACGAGTCGTTCCCCGGGTGCGGCGGCAGGAGCGTGCACGGCATGTCCGCGCGGGTGTCCGCCGAGGTGGACGAGACGCGCGAGGCGCTGGCCTCCTTCTTCGGCACCCGCGACCCGTGCTGCTACGCGTTCACCAGGAACGCCACCGAGGGGATCAACGCGGTGGCGTCGGGGTTCGGCCTGCGCAGGGGCGACGCCGTGCTGACCACGGACATGGAGCACAACTCGAACCACGTGCCGTGGCTCCGCCTGTCTGAGACGATGGGCGTGGAGAGGAGGTACGCCGAGTCTGGGCCGGGCTGGGAGTTCGACATGGAGAGCTTCAAAGCCGCGATGGACCGGCGCGTGAAGCTGGTGTCCGTGCACCACGCCAGCAACGTCACCGGGCGCGTCCTGCCCGTGAAGGCGATCGCCGAGGTGGCCCACGACCTGGGGGCCGCGGTCCTGGTCGACGGGGCGCAGGCCGCGCCGCACATGAGGGTGGACCTGGGCCGCCTGGGCGCGGACTTCTACTGCCTATCCATGCACAAGATGCTGGGGCCCTCGGGGATGGGGGTCCTTTACGGCGAGAGGGAGCGCCTGGAGGCGCTGTCCCCCCTGTGCGTGGGGGGAGGGACGGTGGGGATGGCCACCTACGGCCGCGCCGACCCCGCGCCGCTCCCGGACAGGCTCGAGGCGGGCCTCCAGAACTACTCGGGGATAGCGGGGACCAGGGCGGCGCTGGAGTACCTGTCCCGGGTCGGCATGGACGGCGTCGAGGCCAGGGACAGGGAGCTCATGCGCCTGATCTTCAAGGAGACGGAGGACGTGAGGGGGCTCGAGGTCGTCGGATCCCCCGACCCCGACGAGAGGCTGGGCGCGTTCTCCTTCAACATAGGCGGCCTCAGCCCCCACGACGTGGCGATCATGCTGGACAGGATGGACGGCATAATGATACGCTCCGGGATGCACTGCGCCCACCCCATGTACGCGGCCAGGGGCCTGGAGGGGAGCTCCAGGGCGTCGACGTACCTTTACAACGACCATGGCGACGTGCGCAGGCTCGCGTCCGCGCTGAGGAAGATATCCGAGGCGTTCGGGGACCGCTGAACCTCCAGGCGGATGCCGTCCCCGTCCCTCGTGACCACCACCACGTCCCCGTACCCCACCGCCGCCCTCCCCGCGTGGTGCGATATGGCCGACCTGTGCTCCGCCCCGTTCCTGACCAGGGCCAGCGCGTGCCCGTCCACCTCGACTGAGCAGTCCGGGAACGGCAGCAGGTCCCATCCCCTTACGGTCATGGAATCCGCCTTCGAATCCCAGAACGCGTCTAGCGCGCGGGCGGCCGCGTCCGCCGCCCGCCCCATGTCCGCGCCCTCCCTGCCGTCGTAATACCCCGCCACGGGGACCGCCACCGCGCCCAGCAGGACCGCCCCGCATATGAACGCGACGGCTCTGGACGTGACGAACTCCATCATAAGGGCCCGCCCCCTCCGCTCCCTCCGCCCCGCGTCATGCCGCCACGCTCACTTCCACCCCGTACCCCGCGCCGGAGCTGACGCACCTCAGCAGCAGCCCCCTGTCCCCCGATATCTCCAGGGGCTCCGCGTTCAGTATGCGCACGGGGGGCCTCTGCATGTACGTGCGGGAGGTCTCCTCCCCCCCGCGCCAGACCGAGATGGAGTACGCGTCCGCGCCCTCCCCGCCTATGACCAGCCTGTAGTCGCGGGAGACGGACACGTCGACGGAGCACGCGGACCCCGCGCCGGAGTAGTACGCCCTGGACGCGGCGTCCCTGACCTTCTCCGCCTCCGCCTCGGCGGCGGCGGCCCCCGCCCCTCCCTCCAGGCACCCCAGCGCGTGGAGCATCGCCGGCAGGGATACCGCCAGGATGACGAACGTCACCGACAGCCTCAGCGGGAACCCGACGACCCCCCTGCGGTCCATCCTCAAGCTATCACCGCGATCCTCGCGGCGCTGTTCTCGCCGTACCCCGACATGGACACGTTCACGGTGATGAACCCTATCTCCGACCCCCTCAGCGACATGCGCAGGCCCTCGAAGCGCGCAGTGCCCGACGAATCGGTCAGAGAGTGCGCCGTCCTGCCGTCGCTGCCGGTGACGCCGAGGCCGGAGAGCACCACCGTCGCGCCCCTGAGCGGGTTCCCGCTCTGGTCGCACACCAGCACCTCCGCCGACCCGCTGTCCGTCCTGCCCCCGTCGAGGACTATCTCGCCCGACAGCACGTCCACGGACCCGATGCTCTTGGGCATCTCCACGCTGCCCATCCACCCGACCAGGATGGCGGTGCCCATGGTGGCGATTATGATCACTATCATCAGCTGCAGCGGCAGCCCCTCTATGCTGCCCGCCCTGTCCCCCCCGATGCCCCTCCTTAGAGATACTATGCGTCTCATGGGCGGGCTTTCGCGGAGCTAGCGTATAAAGGGAGGGGGATACAGTTAGCAGCGTAACGCCGGCGGCGCGTCAGGAGACCCTGTCGAACGCCAGTATGGCGGACGACGCCTTGGAGCCCTCCGGGACGCGGAAGAGCCTCTTCAGGAGCAGGTCGGTGCCTGTGGAGGGGTACATGAGCACGGGGTCCCCGGCGCCCTCCGCCCTCCCTATGGACGAGACCCTCCTGGGGAGCATGACCATCCTGACCCCCCCGGCGGACCTCCTGCCGGGGAACACCACGAAGTCGTCGCTGAGCCACAGCGCGTCCTCCCCGAAGTCCGCCTCCGCCCCGCGCCCGCCGATCACGTCGTGCCCCAGGACGTTGCCGTCGCCGTCCTCCATGACCAGGACGCGCCCCTCCGCGTCCCCGAACGCCCCGGTGCAGAAGAGGCACACGCGGACCTCGCGCCTCACGCACTCGTCCAGGGCGCGGTTCTCCATCGGCATGCCCGATATCGTGCCCGCCACGCGCTCCTCGGCCACCGCCGCGTCCAGCGCGGCCCCGTCGAGGAGGAACGCCGCCGCGACGCCGTCCATCGAGCGCAGGACGGACAGGACGTCTTCCACTCCCGCCATGGGGGTCGGATGCGCTTGGGGATATAAGAATATGATAAGGGCCGGGGCGTCCGCCCCGGATGGATGGAAAGGGGCCGAGGCCCGCCGGAGGCGGGGCTCAGACGTTGCGGTAGCAGACCGCGAACTCCATCTTCTTGGCGCCGAAGTAATCCCGGACGAACTCCGCCGTCTTCTTGGGGGGGAACTGCTTGCAGGAGAAGACGTCGATGAACGCCCTGTCGGTGTCCTCCGCGAAATGGCCCGATATCTGCGACGTCTCTATGAGCTGGACGAGCGAGTACCCCTGGACCTTCGGCTCCGCGCCGAAGAACACGACGACGGGCTCCCCGTACCTCTTCATGTCTATGAACTTCGCCAGGTCCACCGCGAACTGCGAGATGTGGTCCTTCGAGGAGATCTTGCCGTGGTCGCACTCGCCGAGGTCTATGCTGACAGCGAGTCCCCAGAGCTTCTCGTCGTTGTATTTCTTCATGGCGTCCTCGTCGGAGAGGAGCTTTCCGGAATTCGGGCTCATTGCGTACATCGTAACACACCGTCGGGAGAACCCGACGCCGCATCTAAGGCGTATCTCTATTTTAATGGTTTCAACGCCGCGGACTCCGAGGAGACAAACGCCTCTCCGCGTTGTCCGATACGCGCCGGAGATCCATCTAAATACACGGATCATGATGGCGAGGCGAGGCGATCGCATGGCGGCATCCAAGGTCTATTTCACGGACATGCGCACGAGGCACGGGGACGGCCTCATGGACAAGCTGGGCAGGCTCGCGGACGCGGCTGGCATCGGAGAGATGGGGCTGGAGAGGAGGTTCGTGGCCATAAAGGCGCACTTCGGTGAGCGCGGGAACCTGGCCTTCCTCCGCCCGAACTACGCCAAGGCCGTGGCGGACAGGGTCCGCGGCCTGGGCGGGATACCCTTCCTGACCGACTGCAGCACGCTGTACGTCGGGAGCAGGAAGAGCGGGCCCGAGCACCTGGACACCGCCGCCCTCAACGGGTTCAACCCGACGTCCGCCGGGTGCCAGATCATCATCGGCGACGGAGTCAAGGGCACGGACGAGGCGGAGGTGCGCGTCGGCGGGGAGCACGTGGAGACGGCCAAGATAGGCAGGGCGGTCTTCGACGCGGACGCCATCGTGTCACTCACCCACTTCAAATGCCACGAGCTCACGGGCTTCGGCGGCGCGGTGAAGAACCTCGGCATGGGGTGCGCCTCGCGCCGCGGCAAGATGGAGCTTCACGCCACGGGCAAGCCGGAGATAGACGAGGGCGAGTGCAGGGGGTGCGGGGAGTGCGAGAAGGTGTGCGCCCACTCCGCCGTGAAGGCGGCCGGGGGCTCCGCCCGCATAGACGGGGGCGCGTGCGCCGGGTGCGGGAGGTGCATCGCGGCGTGCCCGTTCGACGCGATATCCGTGGCGATGGACGAGGGCCTGGACAGGATAAACCGCAAGATCGCGGAGTACGCCCTGGCGGTGGTCCGCGGGAAGCCGTGCCTGCACATATCGGTCATAGCGGACGTGTCCCCGTTCTGCGACTGCTACGGCGACAACGACCTGCCCGTCATACCGGACGTGGGGATGCTGGCCTCCATGGACCCCGTGGCCCTGGACATGGCGTGCGTGGACCTGGCGCAGAGGCAGCCCATGGTCGAGGGGAGCAGGCTGCACGAGAAGTCCGGCGGGTCCAAGCCCGCGGACATATTCTCCTGCATCCATCCCGGCACCAGGTGGCAGAGCCTCTTCGAGCACTCCGAGAAGATCGGGCTCGGGTCGCCGGTGTACGAGCTCGTGACCGTCCGCTGAGCGGGCGGCGGGGCGCCTTCAATTGGATGCAACTTATGCATCCATCCATTTAATCAATAATGTTTATATATTATGTGCTAAAGTTACATCCATTAATGGAAAAATATATATACAGTTTGTATGCGCGGACCTAGCTCATCGAAGGATCAGATAGACAACCTATAAATATCATGATATTAGAATGAATAACGGGCGAGCGGAGTTCCAACATATAGTATATAACAGTTTCTATTTTTGCCCAGCTATGTTATATACTCTCATGAGGGTTTTTGCAACACGGGCAGACGAGGGCGAGCGGCTCCCGTCCGCCGAGAGGAGAGGTAAAACATGGCATCATAGACCGATCACATCCGGAGGCGCGCGGCCCGGGGCGGGCCCGGGCGGGGGGGCGCGGCGGAGGTAGAACGCACGGCTTCGAAGGCCGCATGGGCGTCTGGCGGGGGTGCCTGAATGTCCGAGGAATCCAAGGGCTGCCTCGGATCCGGCCTTTCCAGATCCATTAACTGGAAACAGGGGATGATGATCGCGCTGGGGGTGCCGATCCTCATCCTGCCCGCCATATACGACGTCGCCCAGTTCGTCTGGGCGTTCTCCATCTTCATCTGGACGATGTCCGTCATCCAGGGGTTCATACAGAACATCTCCTTCGGCGAGATGACCACCGTGTTCCCGGGGGCCACGGGCATACCGGGCTGCGCGCAGATGGCGTACAGCCCCGAGGTCCGGAGGGGGAGGTTCGACCGCGGGAGGTTCATAGGCGCGTTCTGCGCCTGGTCGTACTGGTTCACGTGGACCCCCGTGGTGCCCGTGTTCACCATAACCATGGGCGACTACCTGAGGGCGTTCGTGGAGCCGCTGAGCGGCGTGGACCCCACCGCCCTGAACCTGTGCCTCGGGCTGATGATCGTCTCGCTGATGGTCTTCATAGGCTCCCGCGGCCTGAAGGGTGGCGCCCTGACCGGGCTGCTCCTGGCGCTGGTGTCGCTGGTGCCCATGGTGATTATCCTGATCGCAGTGTTCCCCACCGGCAACTTCCACACGGAGTACATCACGTCGTCCGTGCTGCCGCCCGAGTGGACGTGGAGCGCGAGGGACATAGTGATCGTGTTCGGGCTGTTCGGGCTGGCGCAATGGTGCGCCTGCGCGTGGGAGACCGCCACCATCTACGGCCCGGAGTACAAGGACCCCGCGAGGGACGTGCCCAAGGCGCTGTTCTCCTGCGGGCTCATATGCCTGGTGCTGTACCTGTTCGTCTCCGTCGCCGTGTTCGGCGCGCTCGGGATAGGGGAGGCCCCGGTCGAGGGCGTGGAGGACTCGGGCTCGGGCATACTCGGCCACGGGTACGCCACGCTGGTGCCCATCGCCAAGCTGGTGTTCGGAGACGCGGGCGGGCTGATAGCCCTGGTCCTGCTGCTGTCCGCCATGCTGCTGATCATACAGACCGCCTTCCTGGGATCGTCCAGGACCCTCTACTGCATGGGCAGGGAGGGGAACCTGCCGACGTTCTTCTCGCGCACCAACAAGCACGGCATGCCCATAGTGGGGCTGTGCACCATAGCGGTGGTCGCGATGGTGCTGATCCTCATCGGGAACCCCGTGGCGATCCTCGCCGCGTCCGGGATGGGGTTCTGCATCGCGCTGTCCATATGCTCGGCCGCGTACGTCACGTCGCGGACCAACCCGCGCTTCAAGGACCTTCCCAGGCCGTGGTCGGCCCCGCGGGGATGGAAGTACGTGGCCGCGTGCATGGCGGTCTACCAGGGGTTCGTGCTGCTGCCCTGCCTGATGTACTGGAGCTATGAGGCGTATGGCCTCACATCTGTCATAGTCGGGATCATAGTGATCCTGGCCATAGTGCCGATATGGCTCGTCACGCAGGCGAGGGAATACAAGGAGGGCGAGGATTCGCCCCCGTGCGGGTGCGGGTGCGCCGACGGGCGGGCGAAGGAGAATGAGGTAGAATAATGGAGAAAAGGAGGCAACAGGAAAAGTTAAATATGAAATCAAGAGACCGCATGAAAACATGCGTAAACATTAAATACATACCTGCAATAATAAAAACATCGAATATTTCCGGCGGGCGCAGGCCGAAAGGTATGCGCCTACCGGACGTATGACTTAAGGAGGAAGAAGAATGGCAAACGACAAGATACTGGCAGACCTGAAGACTGCCGTCGAGACCTGGAACGTCAAGCTCGCCCAGGACTCGACCAAGGAGGCGCTGGCGCAGAACATAAGCCCCAAGGAGATCATAGAGTTCGGTCTCGGAAAGGGCATGGAGACCATCGGGGAGAGGTTCGACAAGGCGGAGATATACCTCCCGCAGGTCGTGGCCGCGTCCAAGACCATGGAGGCCGCGATAAAGATACTCGAGCCCGTCCTCACCGCCGGCGACGGGGCCCTCAGGGGGACCGTCGTCATGGGAACCGTCGAGGGAGACATACACGAGATAGGCAAGAACGTCTGCTGCGCCATGCTGCGCGGCGCGGGATACAGCGTCGTGGACCTCGGCCCGGACGCGTCCGCCCAGGCGTTCCTGGACGCCGCGGAGGAGAACAACGCGAGCATACTCGGAGGGTCCGCCCTCATGACGACCACGCTCGAGGCCCAGAGGGAGCTCGTCGAGGCCGTCAAGGAGATAGGCGCGTCGTACAAGTGCATATTCGGCGGCGCCCCCTGCAGCAAGCAGTGGTGCGACGAGATCGGAGCGGACGGCTACTCCGCGACGGGCGCGGAGATCATCGAGCTCGTCAAGTCCCTGTCGAGGTGAATCGCATGGCATCCGTAAGAGCGCTCACCATCGCAGACGTCTACGACAGGTTCGTGAAGGGGAAGAAGGTCCCCGAGAGCGACTGGGACTACACCATCATACCCCAGAAGCTCACCGAGCTGAAGAACAAGTACAAGCTCGACTTCGGCGACAAGATCATCCCCGAGGACAAGAAGACCATGAACGACCTGTTCGCGGCCGGCCTCGAGATGCTGGTCGAGACCGGGTTCTACTGCACCGACCTCGGCCGCGTGATGAAGGTCACGGAGGAGGAGGTCTGGGACGGGATAAAGAAGACCCCCACCAAGCTCATACTCGGAGAGGGGAAGGACATAGCCCGCTTCTACCCGAGGCGCGGCAACAGCCCCGTCAAGCCGATCATACAGGGAGGCCCCACCGGGTCCCCCATATCCGAGGACATCTTCGTCCAGGTCATGCAGTCCTACGCCCAGGAGGCGGTGGTCGACGACCTCGTCAACGGCGTCATGACCACCTACCAGGGCCACCCCGCCAAGACGAAGACTCCCTATGAGATCCTCGCGACCATGGCCGAGCTCCGCGCCACGAAGGAGGCCCGCATAAGGGCCGGCAGGCCCGGCCTCGGTGTCTAGGGACCCGAGACGCCTCTCTCCGAGGCAGGAAGGCTCGCGGCCGACATGACCAACGCCGGCCACAGGATAACCGACGCCCACGAGTGCTCCCAGCTCAACGAGCTGAAGATCGACATGACCGGGCTGAACATGCTCTCCGGATGGACCACCAACGGCGACACCATAATGGTGGAGCAGATGCCCATCTTCGGCGGATACACCGGCGGCCTCGAGGAGACCGCCATCAGCGACGTCGCGACCACGCTCGCGTCCTTCGCCCTGTTCAGCGGGAACTTCCACCTGGACGGGCCGATCCACATCAGGTGGAACGTCACCACCGCCAAGGAGACCCTCCAGGTCGCGGCCCACGCCGCGGCGGCCATAGACGCGAACACGGACCTGCTCCTCGCCAACCAGTACTACCCGGCGGGCGGCCCGTGCACGGAGATGTGCCTGCTGGAGACCGCGAACCAGGCCATAACCGACACCGGGTCCGGCAGGGAGCTCCTCTCCGGGTCCGCGGCGGCCAAGGGAGTGGTGAAGGACAAGACCACCGGCATGGAGGCCAGGATCATGGGCGAGGCGGCCATAGCCGCCGCCGGCATGAAGGTCTCCGAGCTGAACGGGATAATCCTCAAGCTCCTCTCCAAGTACGAGAGCGGCTTCGTGAAGCCTCCCGAGGGCAAGACCTTCCAGGAGTGCTACGACGTCAAGACCGTCAAGCCGACCGCCGAATACCTCGCGGTGTACGACGGCGCGGTCCAGGTCCTGCGCGACGCCGGCCTGCCCATAAAGCACTGAAAACCATGAGGCCGGGGGGCGCGGCCCCCCGCCTCCAAAACGCCTTTCATCTGCAAACCGTTTGATTTTGGCATCATATGCCTCGGAGTACAAGACCATGCCCAGATCTCTCAATGTCTTCGATTCGTTCGACAGGTTCTCCGTGGGGAAGAAGGTTAGGGAGGACACGTGGGACTACGTGACCATACCAAAGAACGCCCTGGCCATGAAGGAGAAATACGACATCTCCTTCGGGCCGGAGGTCATCCCAGAGGACGACGACCTCTCGGACCGCCTCTTCAAGGCGGGGCTGGAGATGCTCGCCATCAGCGGATTCTACAACCCGAACCTCGGAAAAGCCCTGTCGGTGACCGAGGACGAGATACTGGCGGGGGTGGAGAACGCGCCCAGGAAGGTCAAGCTCGGGCGCGGGAGGGAGAGGGTCAGCTGCAAGCCCAGGCGCGGGAACTCCCGCAGGAAGCCGATAATACAGGGCGGGCCCACGGGCGCGCCGGTGTCCGAGGGCATATTCCCCCAGATGATGGAGTCCTACGCCCAGGAGAGGGTGGTGGACACGCTGGTCAGCGGGGTCCTGAACACCGTCTCCGGGAGGCCGTCCACCACCAACACCCCGTGGGAGATACAGGCCACCCTCGCCGAGATAAAGTACGTGCGCGAGGCGTGCGACCGCGCCGGCAGGCGCGGCATGGGCATATAGGGCCCGGAGACCCCCCTGTCCGCCGCCGGCAGGCTGTCCGCGGACCTGACGGGCTCGGGGCTGGGCGCGTTCGACGCGCACGAGGTCTCGCAGCTCAACGAGCTCAAGATGGACAACAGCGGCATGAGCATGATCGCGGGCTGGTACCTCGCCCGCGACGTGATCATGATGGAGCAGATGCCCATATTCGGGGGGTACTGCGGCGGGGTGGAGGAGACCGCGATATGCGACGTCGCCACCATGCTGGCGTCCTTCGCGCTCTTCGACTGCGACATACACCTGGACGGCCCCATACACATAAGGTGGGGGATAACCACCACCAGGGAGACGCTGCAGATCGCGGCCCACGCGGCCGCGGCCATAGACCTGAACTCCGACCTGCTGCTGGCGAACCAGTACTACACGCTGGCGGGCCCGTGCACGGAGATGTGCCTGCTGGAGGTCTCGGCGCAGTCCATGACGGACACCGCGTCCGGGAGGGAGCTGGTCTCCGGCTCCGCGTCCTCCAAGGGCGTGGTCAAGGACATGACCACGGGCATGGAGGCCAGGGTCATGGGGGAGGTGGCGGAGGCCACCGCGGGCATGGAGGTCAGCGAGGTGAACAAGATCCTGGACAAGGTGCTGGGGCTCTACAAGGGCCAGTACTCCAAGCCCCCCATGGGCAAGAGGTTCCAGGACTGCTACGACCTCAAGAGCAACACGCCCACGTACGAGCACATGAAGGTTTACGACAAGGCCATGGAGACTCTGAGGGAGTGCGGCCTGAACATATGAGCGGGGAGGGATCTAGATGACGGAATACTGCATTGCGCTGGACATAGGCACGAGCGGGCTGAGATGCCAGGCCCTGGACGCGGAGACGGGGGAGACGGTCGCGACCGCGGTCACCGCGCGCCACCCCATACCGGGGATGAACGTGATAGACCACGTCAACTTCGCCATAGTGTCGGGGGAGGACGCCGCCAACGGGCTGATCATAGGGGCCGCGAACAAGCTGTTCTCGTCCCTGGGGATCGATCTCTCCAAGGTCAGGACGGTGGCGGTGTGCGGCAACCCGTTCCAGCTGTCCCTCTTCCAGAACATAGAGATAAGGGACCTGGCGTACGCCGGGAAGAACATGCTGGAGTCCCTCGGGGTGGTCTCCCCGCCCAGGGACGGCGACGTACTGAAGGCGTCGGACCTCGGCCTGGCCGGGATGCCGGGCGCGACGGTCATGATACCGCCGGCGGTCACCCACGAGATAGGGGCGGACGCCATCGCCATGCTGATGATAACCGACGCGCTGGAGACGAAGGAGCCGTGCCTCATAGTCGATTACGGCACCAACGCCGAGATGGCGCTCATAGCCGGGGGCGAGGTCTACACCGGGTCGGCGGCCGCCGGCCCGGCCCTTGAGGGGCAGCAGATCGAGCGCGGGATGCTGGCGGCCCCCGGGGCCATAGCCGACGTGGACGCCTGCGAGGGCGGGTGGAGGTGCACGGTCCTGGACGGGTTCATGAAGGACGCCGAGGGCGACGTGGTGGACCCGTCCGACGGCAGGGTCGCGGAGGAGGGCGCGATGCACGGCAGGGCCGTCGGCATAACCGGCACCGGCGTGGTCGCGGCCATATGCTGCGGCATGGAGGGCGGGCTGGTGGACCCGCCCGCCATAAAGAGCGCCGACGGCAGGCTCCACCTCCAGGACGGCGTGACGATCAAGCCGGGGGACATAGACGAGGCGGGGAAGGCCATAGGCGCGCTCCGCGCCGGGTTCCTGACCCTCCTGAGGGAGGCGGGGCTCTGGGTGGAGGACGTGAAGCTGGCGTACATGTCGGGAGCCTCCGGGCTGTACGTGGACGCGAGGAAGGCGCTCCGCATAGGCATGGTCGTGCCCGGCGCGGAGCGCATAATACAGTTCGGGAACACGTCCATAGAGCTGGCCAGGAGGCTGGCCCTGGGGCGCGTCGACATGGAGGGGCTGAGGGATTTCGCCAGGCGCCTGAGGGCGACGCACTGCATGTTCGCCACAGCCCAGACCTTCAAGGACATCTACTCCATAGAGTACTCCCTGTGGTGCTGCGGGATGCCCATGTCGGAGTACGACAACATGCTGGACATCTACGGCATACCGCACCTTCCGGCCCCGGCGCGCGACCCCGTCATAGAGCGGGTGTCCGCCACGGACCTCCCGGACACCGAGAACATGCCGGTGATCATGCTGGAGGACACCGGGACGGTGCTGTCCGGGGGCATAGAGGGGTGCACGGGCTGCGGGAGCTGCGTGAGGGAGTGCCCGGAGAGGGCCCTCTCCGTGTCCGAGGAGGGCGGGAGGCATGTCGGGAGGATAAGGTCCGACCTGTGCGGCGGCACCGCCTGCAGGAGGTGCGAGCGCGCCTGCCCGGGGAGCGTCCTCCACATATCCCCGTTCTCAGTCTCCTGAGGTCTCGGCGGGCTTGTGGGTCAGCTCCAGGCCGATTATCCCGGCGACTATGGCCGCCGCGGACGCCATCCTGGCGAGCCCCACGCCCTCCCCGAAGAGGGCGACGCCCATGACTATGCTGCCTATGGCGCCTATCCCGACCCACACGGCGTACCCCCCTCCCACGGGTATCTTCCTGAGGCCCCTGTCCAGGAGGTACACGCTGCAGCCTATGAACGCGACGGTGGCGGCCGTCCACCAGAGGTCGCTGAACCCGTCGGATAGCTTCATGGTGACCGCCCACGCGGTCTCGAAGACCCCTCCGACCATCACCCACGCCCACGGGTTCATCTCAGAGGCCTCCCCCGAGCCCGACGGCGCCCATGATGATCAGCGATATGAAGAACAGCCCCGCCCTGTCGACCCTCTCCTTGTAGAGGGTCAGCCCGAGGACGACCGTGCCTATGGCGCCTATCCCGGTCCACACGGCGTACGCGGTCCCCACTGGGACCTCCGTCATGGCCAGGGAGAGGCAGAACGGGCTGGCCAGGATCAGGATCACGGCGGCGGCGGCCCACGACGGCACCTTGAAGCCATTGGACTTCTTCATGGCGAGCACCCAGGTCGGCTCGAGGAGGCCGCCGGCTATCAGCCAGAAATACGCGTACGCGCTGAACATCGCGATGCCAGCTTTTTACGGATATTTCAACATGTTTATCACGGATGACGGTCCAACTCCATGATAAATAGAAACAATTATATACATAATTTCAAAACAAGGGTTCATAATGAGATAGTATTAAATAATAGCAGTTTTATCATTCGTTGCGGACAATCCGACGGGCGGGAAGGGCTGAACCCTCCCGCGCCATCGACCGTGATCTCGATTCCGATCGAGACCCCGTCCGGCTCGAGTATATCTACTCATTCCTCCTTTCGTAATAAGTCCGGGCGGGGAACACGGGGGACGCGGAACGGCATGCCAGGCGCCGTCCCCGCGGCGAGTCCAGCAGAGTCTGGCTATGACGTAAAGAGATAAATAACCCTTAGATAATGGGATGTCCATCCTTGATGGATGGGGGACGGTCTGGGACCAGTAGGCCTCTAAAGCTAAACCAGCGGGGTTCGATTCCCCGGTCTCTCGCCATCTGAAAACGGCGGTGATGCCATCAATGTAGGCTTTACAGATTCGCAGGTGCAGAAGCTCAGGGAGTACGGGAACGGCTCCGACTGCTCCTTGACGTTCTCATGCGCTGAAGACAGGGACAGGGCGTTCGCCGCCGCCATAGGCGGGCTGATGTCCGACAACGCCGCCGAGGTGCGGTCCATGATGTCCTCCCCGTCCCGCCACATGCTGGCGCGGCTGGAGGCGGACCTGGCGGACCACCTGGTGTCCAAGGGGTTCGTGGAGGTCCGCACGCCCACCATGGTGTCCGCGGACGCTCTCGCCAAGATGACCGTCACGGAGGACCACCCCCTGCACAGGCAGGTGTTCTTCATAGACTCCAAGAGGTGCCTCCGGCCCATGCACGCGATGAACCTCTACCACGCCATGAGGTCGCTCCGCGACTACACGGACGGGCCCGTGCGCATATTCGAGATAGGGTCCTGCTTCAGGAAGGAGTCCAGGAGCGGGGCGCACCTGGAGGAGTTCACGATGCTCAACCTGGTGGAGCTGGGGCCGGAGGGGGACGCTACGGAGGCGCTGAAGGGCCACATCGCGGGCGTGATGGGCGTCACAGGCCTGGAGTACTCCCTGGCGAGGGAGGAGTCCGACGTGTACAGGGAGACCCTGGACGTGGAGGTGGGCGGGATGGAGGTGTCCTCGGGCGCGGTTGGCCCGCACCCCCTGGACCCGGCGCACGGCATAAGCGAGCCGTGGTGCGGCGCGGGCTTCGGCCTCGAGCGCCTGCTGATGCTCATGACGGGCAGGGGCAGCGTCAAGAAGACCGGGCGGAGCCTGAGCTACCTCAACGGGGCGAAGATAAGCTGAGGCGATCTGATGGACGTTCTAGAAGCTATAGGCCGCATTCGCAGGGGGGAGGCGCTCCCCGGGGACCTCGAATCGATCCTGTCCGCGACGGACGGCGACGCGGAGGCGGCGTTCTCCGAGGCCAGGCGCGCCAGGGACGCGGAGTTCGGGAGGAGGGCGTTCCTGTACGGCTTCGTCTACTTCTCGACGCACTGCAGGAACGACTGCGCGTTCTGCTACTTCAGGAGGTCCAGCGGCCTGCCCAGGTACAGGAAGTCCGCGGACGAGGTCCTGTCCCTGTCCGCCAGCCTGAAGGATGCGGGCGTGAACCTGGTGGACCTGACCATGGGGGAGGACCCCGTGATGTGCGCGGACGGGCACAGGGAGGCCATAGGCCTGGTCCGCAGGGTGAAGGAGGAGGTCGGGACGGCGGTGATGGCCTCCCCGGGGGCCATGTCCGAGCAATCGTTCGCCGATCTGGCGGAGGCGGGCGCTGACTGGTTCGCCTGCTACCAGGAGACCTACGACCGCGGCCTGTTCTCGAGGCTCAGGCTGGGCCAGAGCTTCGACCACAGGATGGACCAGCGCGCCTGGGCGCGGAAGGCCGGCATGCTGGCGGAGGACGGGATAATGGTCGGGATAGGGGAGTCCGTGGAGGGCAGGGCGGAATCCCTGCGCATGATGGGCGGGCAGGGGTGCGAGCAGATACGCGCAATGACGTTCATACCGCAGGAGGGCACCCCCATGGCGGGGTCCGCGCCGCCCGGCTTCGGGGCGGAGCTCCTGGCCATCGCCGCGATGAGGATCATGTTCCCGGACCGCCTGATACCGGCGTCCCTGGACGTCGAGGGGATAGCGGGGCTGAGGGCGAGGCTGGACGCGGGCGCGAACGTCGTCACGTCCATAGTCCCTCCGAGGATGGACCTGGCGGGCGTGGCGCAGCACGAGCTGGACATAGAGAACGGGAACCGCTCGGTGCGCCATGTGGCGGAGATGCTGGACGAGATGGGGATGAGGGCCGCCACGGACGCGGAGTACGGCGCCGCCCTGTCGAGGCTCAGGTCCCGCAGGGGGAGGCTCTGACATGAAGATAGGCATAGCGGGAGGGGCCCTGCAGGGCATGGAGGCGGCCTTCCTGTCCGGGAAGGCGGGGTTCGAGACGCTGGTGGTGGATCGGAGGGCCGACGCGCCCGCCTCGTCGCTGGCGGACCATTGCGGGACGGCGGACATAGCCCGGGACCCGGCGGCGGCCGCGAGGCTGTTCTCCGACTGCGACGCGGTGATCCCCGCGCTGGAGGAGATGGACGCGCTCGAGTCGCTGGCGAGGATCGCGGCGGAGATAGAGAAGCCGCTGCTGTTCGACATGGACGCGTACAGGATATCGTGCTCCAAGGCGGAGTCCAACAGGATAATGGGCGGCCTGGGGGTGCCGCTCCCGCGCCCCTGGCCCGAGTGCGGGTTCCCGGCGATAGTCAAGCCGTCGTCGCAGAGCGGGAGCGTGGGGGTGTCGGCCGTGGAGAGCGCGGAGGAGATGGCCCGCGCCCTGAAGAGGGTGGAGGAGCTGGGGGACGAGCCCGTGGTGCAGGAGTTCGTGTCCGGGAAGAGCGTGTCCATAGAGGTCATAGGGAACGGCTCGTCGGCGAGGCCGTACGTCACCACGGAGGTCATCCTCGACGGCGGCTACGACTGCAAGCGCGTGGCCTGCGAGCCGGGCATACTGGGCGCGGAGGAGAACGCCGCGTTCGCGGAGATGGGCAGGTCCGTGGCGGAGGCCATAGGCCTCAGGGCGCTGATGGACGTGGAGGCCATAGCCACGCCGAAGGGCCTGCGCGTGCTGGAGATCGACGCGAGGATACCGAGCCAGACCCCGGCGGCGGTGGAGGCCGCGACCGGGATCAACCTGATGGAGGAGCTGGCGCTGTCCGCGCTCGGGAAGGCCGCGGGCGCGAGGGGCGGCCCGGGGTGCTCCTCCTACGAGCACTACGTGGCGGACTGCGGGCGCCTCGCCACGTGCGGGGAGAAGAAGTTCGCCCACGTCTCCCGCCCGAGGGTGGAGGAGCGCTTCTTCGGCGCGGACGTCGCCATAACGGACTACGCCCCCGGAAAGAGCGTCTGGAGGGCCACTGTCATAAACTCCGGGAGGACCCCTGCGGAGGTCCTCGAAAAGCGCAAGAGGTTCATAGGCGCCGCCATGAGCGAGTGCGATCTGGAGGAGTACTGGGACGCGTCTCCGAGGATGGTCTGATGACGCGCCTCACCGACGAGATGGTCAGGGGGGTGATAGGGTCTGCGGACGCGGTGGATTCCATGCTGTCCGCCGCCACCGGCATGAACAGGCTGGAGCTGGCGCTGGACGCGCTGGGCCTGGCTCCCGGGGACGCCGATCCCAGGGGCGTGAAGGCCTCCGCCGTGCCCGTGACCTCCGGGCTCGGGGTCATAAAGAAGTTCTCGGAATCGGTGGCGGAGGTCGCCGGGAAGCTGGGCATGGACGCGTCCGTGACCCGCTCCCCCGACGTGACCGGGTTCTCCGAGGCGCTGTCGTCCGGGTCTGAGGTGATCTTCATGGCGGACGACGAGACGTTCATGGCGTACAACGTCAGGGCGGGCAGGTGCGCGAACAACTCGTTCTGCACCGCCGCGGGGTACGCCAGCGCCCTGAAGGGCGCGGCGGGGGGCCTGGGCGGGAAGAGGGTCCTGGTCATCGGCGCGGGGAGGGTCGGGAGCATAGCCGCCCGCATCATGTCCGCCCAGGGGGCGGAGGTGTGCATAGCGGACATAGACTCCGAGAGGGCCGAGAGGGTCGCCCGCGAGGCGGGCGCGTCCGTGTCCGGGGTGATGGAGGCGGTGGCCTCCCACGACCTCATATTGAACGCGTCCCCCGCGCACATACCCGGGAGCGCCATAAGGCCCGGATCCATAATATCGTCCCCCGGGATACCGCACACCTTCGACGCGGAGGCCAGGTCCAAGGCGACCATAATCCACGACCCCCTGGACATAGGCACGTCGGTCATGGCGGTGCAGTGCGTCTCGTTCTCGAGGAGGGGCTGACACCGGGCTCGCCGATATAGATATATATAAGCGCGCCAGCCGCCGCCCGGAATCGCCTTTTCTTCGAAATGAATATATATATGTGGCATCTGGATTGAGCCATCATGAGAGTGACCGTCTTCAACGGATCCCCCCGGCGGAACGGAAACACGTCCGCGCTCACCTCGTCCCTCCTGGAGACGATGGCGGGGAGGGGCGCGGAGGCCGAAGAGGTGATGCTGTTCGTCAAGAACATACTCGGGTGCAACAACTGCGGGCGCTGCCAGAGCGAGGACCTCCCGTCCCGGTGCTCCATACCGGACGACATGTCCTGCCTCTACCCCAAGTTCCTCGATTCCGACCTGGTGGTGTTCGCCACGCCGATATACATGTGGAACTTCACCCCGTGCACCCTGGCGTTCATGACCCGCCTGCACTGCCTGTGCCGCCACGGGGAGCCGGGGTTCAACCTCATGAAAGGGAAAAAAGCCGCGCTCGCCCTGACGATGGGCGACGAGGCCTCGGTCGCGTCCGCCGCGATCGCCGGCTTCCGCGAGTTCTGCGCGTACTTCGGGATGGAGTACGCCGGCCACATATCGGTGCCGTTCGCCGACCGCGAGAAGATAGCGTCCGGGGAGTACCTGGAGGAGGAGGCCGCCTTCGCGGGCCGCGTCCTGTCTCAGTCGTAACTCCTGTTGTCGGTCACGTGCTTCGCCTTGCCCTCGAACCTCCCGAGGGTCCCGGGCAGGGCCAGCCTCACGTCCGCCTTCAGGTTCAGCACGTCCTTCATGCGGGACTCCACAGCGCGCGCCATGGACGCGAGCTTCACCGTGTCCTCTGTCAGGGAGGCCTCGTCGATCTCGACCTCCACCGTCATCTCGTCCATGTAGCCCTCGTTGCTGAGGGTTATGTGGTAGAACGGGCTGAGGAAGGGCATCTCCCCTATGACGCTCTCTATCTGCGACGGGAACACGTTTATGCCCCTGACCACCAGCATGTCGTCCGTCCTCCCGGTGATCCTCATGAGCCTGGGGTGCGTGCGCCCGCAGGCGCACCTCTCCCACACCAGGGAGGACACGTCCCCTATCCTGTACCTTATCAGCGGGAACGCCTCCTTGTTCAGCATGGTGACGACCATCTCGCCGCTCTCCCCCTCCGCGCACGGCTCGCCGCTCTCGTCCAGTATCTCCATGTAGCACACGTCCGCCCAGACGTGGACCCCACGCTGCTCCGAGCACTCGAGGAACAGCGGGCCGTACATCTCGCTGGCGCCGTAGCAGTTGTACGCCTTTATGCCGGTGCGCCCCTCTATCTTCCTGCGCATGCTCTCGGACCAGGGCTCGCCCCCGGCTATGGCCTTCTCCACCGCGGTGCCCCTCATGCTCTTCCCCATGCCCTCGAACGCGTCCGCGATGTGGAACAGGTACGACGGGGTGCCCGCGCACACGGTGGGCCTCAGGTCCTCTATGAGCATCACCTGCCTGGCGGTGTTGCCTGTGCCGGCGGGGATCACCGCCGCGCCTATCTTCTCGGCGGCCTGGTGCACCCCGAGGCCCCCCGTGAACAGCCCGTAGCCGTGGTAGTTCTGCAGGGTGTCCGCGCTGGTCATGCCGAAGGAGGCCATGCCCCTGGCGATGGACTCCGACCACTCGTCCAGGTCGTTCGCGGTGTAGCCGACCACCGTGGGGCGGCCCGTGGTCCCCGACGAGACGTGCATCCTGACGATCTCCTCCCGGGGCCTGACGAACAGCTTGTCGGGGTAGTTGTCCCTGAGGTCCGTCTTCCTCATGAACGGGACCCTCCGGAAGGATTCGCGGTCGACGACGTCCTCGGGACGCACCCCCGCCGCGTCCATCCTGCCGCGGAAGAACTCGGAGGAATCGTACATCCTGCGGACCTGCCTCTTCAGAAGGTCCATTTGGAGCCTCTCCAAGTCCTCCCTGGGCATCGTCTCGATCTTCTCGTCCCTGAAAGCCATCGTATCACTCTGGGCATGCCATTCATTGTCACGCCCATGCGGGAATGGGCGTATCCGATTTATATGTTGCTGGATCGGGGGGCGCGCCCCGGGAGCGCCCTCTCCCGCGGATCCGGCGGGCCGCGCCGCCCCATGCGCTCGGTCGGATCCGCGATCCCATTATATGCGCGGACCGCGTAACGCGCATGCAAACCGATTACCCAGGAGGAATAAGATGGACGACACCCAAGCTATGGGGGTCCGCGAAGGGACTGGGGGGGAGAAGGAAGGAAGGAAGAACAGGGCGATGCCGCTTCTGCTGCTGGCCCTGCTGATCGGAGCCGCGGCGGGCGCGTGCCTGGCCCTGGGCGGGGGCCCGGGCGGAGACGCGGCGAATGGAGGCGGAGAGGGCCTCCCGCCCGTAGCGACGTACTCTGTGGATTTTGACGTCGACGGCGGGACGCCCGTAGAGGCTCAGTCCGTCTTCGAGGGAGGGAAGGCGCACGAGCCGTCCCCGCCCTCGAAGTCGGGGATGGACTTCGCCGGATGGCACAGGGATTCCGCCCTGTCAGTCCCATGGAACTTTGGCGACAGTGTAACGGGAGACATGACCCTCTACGCCAAGTGGGAGAGCGAAGCGGCCTACTCGGGGCCGACCTTCAGGGTGTCCTTCGCCACGAACGGGGGCTCCGCCCTGCCGGACGCGACGGGAGTGATCCCGGGATCGCGCATAGTGGCTCCGCCGGACCCCATATTGGCGGGGCAGCGCCTGGCGGGATGGTACAGGGACGAGGGGCTGACCGAGAGATGGGACTTCGCAACGGACCGCGTGACGTGCGACACGACCCTGTACGCCCTGTGGGGGCTCCGCAAGTACGTCGTGGCGTACGACTACCAGGGAGCCACGGGGGGCGCGGACGAAGCGGGGTTCGAAGTAGCATGCGGCGACCCATACTCCCTCGCGACGCCCTCGCGCGTAGTCGGCGGCGTCCAGTACTCCTTCGGAGGGTGGTTCCTGATGAAGGGAGGGGTGAACCGCGCGATCGGCGCCGATCCGTCCAACGGCAACCACGACCCCTACCCCGACGGATCCGGGGGGGAGGCGTGGAACATACCCCGTGACGTGACGCTGTACGCGCACTGGATCGGGACTCCCGGCATAGAGTACGTCTCGATCGCGGGCGGCGAGCGCGGAGCCAGGAGCGACGGCACCAACGTCGGCGAGACCAATGTGGCTGTACAGGACTACTACATGGGTGAGCCCGTGACCGCGATCATGGACGACGGGTTCAATGACTGGAGCGCCCTGGAGCACATATCCATGCCTGACGCGACGCGCGAGATCGGATCTTGTGCGTTCTATGGTCTCCCATACCTGAAAAATATAAGCCTCCCATATGGCCTTGAGGCCATAAGGGATAGCGCGTTCAAATGGTGCGATATTGCCACTGGGGAGCTGACCATCCCGTCTAGCGTGACCTTCATCGGAGATAACGCGTTCTATGGGTGCGTGGGGATCTCTGGGCATCTGGAGATTCCGTCTGGCGTGGCATCCATAGGGGATGGCGCGTTCCAGGAGTGCTTTGGGATAGAGAGTCTTACCATCCAGCAAGGCGTGGAGTACATAGGGAAGAATGCGTTCACGGATTGCAGGGGGATCACCGGGGCGCTGACCATTCCGTCGGGCGTGAAATCCATAGGGGAGAGGGCGTTCTCGGGGTGTGTGGGGATCACTGGGCATCTGGAGATACCGTCTAGCGTGACTTCCATAGGGGATGGCGCGTTCGCTAATTGCGAGGGAGTCGAGAGTCTTACCATCCAGCAAGGCGTGGAATCCATTGGGGATGATGCGTTCTATTACTGCATCGGGATCACAGGGGCGCTGACCATCCCGTCGAGCGTGACGTCCATAGGGGATGGCGCGTTCCAGGACTGCCCGGGGATCACTGGGCAGCGGGAGATACCGTCTAGCGTGACTTCCATAGGGAATGGGACGTTCTATGGGTGCATTGGGATCACGAGCCTGACCATCCCGTCGAGCGTGACGTCCATAGGGGATGGCGCGTTCGGAAAATGCGGGATCACGAGCCTGACCATCCCGTCGAGCGTGACGTCCATAGGGAGTGACGCGTTCTATGGGTGCATTGGGATCACGAGCCTGACCATCCCGTCGAGCGTGACGTCCATAGGGAATGGCGCGTTCCAGGGATGCATTGGGATCACAAACCTGACCATCCAGCACGGCGTGGAATCCATAGGGCATTGGGCGTTCAAGGGGTGCGTGGGGATCTCTGGGCATCTGGAGATACCATCGAGCGTGACATTCATCGGATGGTACGCGTTCGAGGGGTGCACGAGCCTCTCCTCCGTGTACATACCGACTGACTCGCTAACGAGTTTCCATATGGGAAGCTATGCGCTCTCACAATGCTCATCCGACATGATCATCTATGTGGACAATCCGTTGAACACACACGGGTTTTTTATATCATGCATCGACGACTTCCTCGTGAAACCCATTTCTTCGCGCCCGCAACCCTGAAACGGATCCGCCGGTCTCCGGCGGATCCCGTCTTTATTCTTTTTCTACGGACCGCGCGTCGCCGGGATATGGAGGCCGCAGATCTCGTTTCGAACAGGCGCATGCCGTGCCCTGCGTCGCGCTCGCGCCCCTGCGCCATGTGCGCCGCGGTGAAAATCATAAACCGATTATGGTGAAAACGACAAACTGAACTTGATGTTTTCACCCTCTCGGGAGGATCTTGCGAGCGTCTCCGCCGAGAGGATCGGGGATCCGCGACTTCGGCTGGGAGCCGGGCGCGGGCCCCTCAGACCAGCCCTATGGACCCGGCTATCCTCAGCTTCCCGCCCTCGAGGTACATCATGACCGCCCTGTCCCCGGGCTTGTAGATCATGTCCGCCTCCGCCTCCATGGACACGATCGGGGACCTGAACCCGCCCGAGTCGTCCACGGAGGCCACCCTGAACGGCACCATCTGCATCCAGTGCCCCACATGGAGCACCATGCCCTCCCTCAGGGGGGACGGCCAGTACCTTATCAGCTCCGCCCTCCCCTCGATCCTCTTGGACATCTTGACGCTCGGGTCCGTCGTCAGCACGTGCCCGCGGTCCAGCTCCTCCGAGTCCACGCCCCTGAGGGCGAGGCCCACGTGGTCCCCGCGGACCCCGTCCTCCGCGTCCACGTCGTGCTTCTGGATGGACTTGAGCACCACCTCCCTCCCCAGCGGGAGGGCCCTCATCTTGTCGTGCTTCCTGAAGTGCCCGTCTATGACGGACCCCAGGACGACGGTCCCCACGCCCTTGACGTTGAAGTGGCTGTCCACGGGGCAGGACCCGCAGGACCCCTCCCCCGCCTTCCTGCCCTCGGCCTGCGCCATGTCCAGCAGGGCCTCCCTCATCTTGACGCAGTCCTCCTCTATGGCCTCGAACCCCTCCAGGGACGTGCCCGCTATCAGCGGGGCCAGCTGCTCCATCTGGATGTAGTTGCGGAGCAGCACCCAGCCCCTGCGTATGCCGAACATGTCGGCCATGACTATCTGCTCCCCCAGGGCGGCGTCTATCTTCTCCACCGCCAGGATCGCGAACTCCGACATCCCGACGGAGTAGAACAGCGACGACAGCTTCTCGGGGTACTTGGTGGGCTCTATCAGCGTGACCGAGTCCTGCCCCCTCTTCAGCTCGAAGAAGGTCATGTCGGTGGCGGTCCCCTTCTTCCCTATCTGCCCGGCCAGCCCGGCCGCGCCGAGCACGGCGACGTTCATGTTGCCCATGCCATCAGATCTCCGAGCTCTTGACCAGGGGGATCCCCGCGCCGCCGAGGGCCTTCACGGCCTTCCCGGGGTCGTCCACGCGCATCAGGAACGCCTCGACCCCGCCCCTGCTGTACGCGTACCCGTACTCTATGTTTATGCCCGCCCTGCCCAGGACGTCCGCCGCGCCGAACAGGGCTCCGGGGGAGTCCTCCACCCTGACCCCCACCAGCCCGGTCTTCTTGACTATCAGGCCCTTCGCCCTTATCTTCTCGAACGCCCCCTCGGGGTCGTCCACCAGGGCCCTCAGTATGCCGAACTCCGTGGACTCCGCCAGGTTGCACGCCTTCATGTTGACCCCCGCGTCCTTCAGCGTGCGGGCCACGCCCGCCAGCCTCCCGGGCTCGTTGTTGACGAATATCGAAAGCTGCGTGATTATCTCTTCTTCTCCGGCCATGTCAATACACCCTCTTGTCGATCACTCTCTTCGCCTTCCCCTCGAACCGGGGGAGCTCCCCCGGCGCCTTGAGCTCCACGGCCACGGCGAGGTTCAGGTACTTCTTCAGCTCGGACTCTATGCGCGACCTTATGCGGACCATGTCCTCGACCTTGTCGCTGAACGCCTCCGACCTTATCTCCGCCTGGAGGGTCATGTGGTCCAGGTCCCCGTCCCTGGACACCGTTATCATGTACTGGTCGCCCACCTCCGGCATCCTCATCAGCGCGTACTCTATCTGCGACGGGAACACGTTGATCCCGCGGATTATGAGCATGTCGTCGGTGCGCCCGGTTATCCTGGAGAGCCTCGGCGACGTCCTGCCGCAGGCGCACTCGCCCTTCATGAGGGACGCCACGTCCTTCACGCGGAACCTCACCATGGGCATCGCCTCCTTCTTCAGCATGGTGACCGCCATCTCCCCCTCGGAGCCGTCCTCCAGCCTCTCGCCCGTGGCGGGGTCCAGGATCTCCACCATCATTATGTCCCCGCCCACGTGGATCCCGTCCCTCTCGGCGCACTCGGAGAACATCGGCCCCGCCTGCTCCGAGGTCCCGTAGATGTCGTAGGCCCTGACCCCCGTGGATTCCTCTATGTGCCTCCTCATGCTCTCGGTCCACGGCTCCGCGCCCAGGATGGCCTTCCTGAGGCTGGTGTCCCTCCTTATGTCCATCCCCATCCTCTTGGCCACCGTGTTCATGTGCATCATGTACGACGGGGTGCAGGCTATGGTCGTGACGTCCAGGTCCTGCATCAGCTCCAGCTGCCTCTCCGTGTTCCCCGTGCTGCTGGGGACGACGGACGCCCCCACCCTCTCCGCCCCGTAGTGGAGCCCCAGTCCCCCCGTGAACAGCCCGTACCCGTAGGACACCTGCAGCACGTCGTCGCTGCCCACGCCTATGGACGTGAGCGAGCGCGCCAGCGCCTCGGTCCAGTACTCCAGGTCCCCCTTGGTGTAGCCCACCACCGTGGGCTTCCCGCTGGTCCCCGAAGAGGCGTGGAACCTCACGATCTCGCTGTTGGGGACCGTGAACATCTTGGTCGGATAGTTCTCCCTCAGGTCCTCCTTGTACATGAACGGGAGCCTGGAGGCGTCGTCGATCGAGCGTATGTCGCTCGGGAGCACCCCCGCGGCCCTCATCCTGTCGTGGTAGAACCGGTTGAAGTCGTACAGCCTCTCGACGAGGCGCCTGAGGCTCCTTCCCTGGAGCTCGCGGAGCTCCCCCGCGGGCATGCATTCCATCTCTGGGTTCCAGTATTCGCGCATTCTCTCGCGCGGACATGCTCTTTTTATTATTTATGGAGGTGCTTGGGGCGGCATGGACCAGAGAGGGCGCTGGGACGAGTTCTACGCGCGGAACCGCAGGCCGTGGCGCGGATCCGGGAGCCTGGGGCCGCTGAGGGTGGAGCCCGGCATGAGGGCGCTGGACGTGGGGTGCGGGAACGGGAAGACGGTCTCGTCGCTCCTGAGGGAGGGGGCGGAGGCCACGGGCCTGGACTTCTCGGCGGAGGCGATAGAGTCGTGCAGGTCCCTGTTCGGGGACAGGGCGGAGTTCGTGGTGGCGGACTCGTCGGACATGCCCTTCGCGGACGGGTCCTTCGACGTGGTGACCGCGGTCCACGTCTTCGAGCACCTCCGCCCCGAGGAGGCCGCCGCCACGGCGGCGGAGATCGAGAGGGTGCTAGCGCCGGGGGGGACTGCGCTGGTCAGGTCGTTCGCCGTGGGGGACTCCCGCTCGGGCGGGCTCGGCGAGGGGGTCCGCGGCAACGGCATAAGGTACAGGTACTTCACGGAGGAGGGGCTGGCGGGCCTCTTCCCGGGGCTGGAGGCGCTGTCCGTCGAGAGGATCGACGAGACCATGCGCTTCGGGGCGGTGCGGGTCAGGATAGAGTGCCTGCTCCGCGCCCCCGGCTGAGGGCGGCGGATCCGCCGCCCTCGCTCATCGCCCATAGCGGCTCAGATCGACTCCGTACATCTCCGCGCGCTCCCGCATCTCCCCCAGGGGGGCCCAGCCCTCGACCCTCTCCCCCGACAGGACGCGCTCCATCTCCATCGTCTCCGGGCGGACCGCCGCCCCCAGCGGATCCCTGTGCTTCACATAGAATATCAGCGCCGCCATCCTCTTGCGCCAGTCGGGATCCCTCTCTATGACCCGGAGCGAGTGCTCGAACGCGTCCTCCAGGGACGGCTCGGAAGCCATGCCGCAATAGTAGTTGACTTCGGGGCGGACGTCCACTCCGAACCTCCGGTACGCGGAGAACGCGGTCTCCGCGAAACCCGTCTGCGCCCTGCAGGAGAACAGCAGCAGCCCCCTGGGCCCGCGGTACACCTCCGCGTCCCGGGGGACCCTCTCGTCCATCAGCGCCCTGTGCTCCACGTACGCCCCCGCGAGCCCCCGCAGGCCGGGCCACAGCGCGTCGTTGATCCCGTAGGCGCCGCCCCTCTTCGCCACCATCCCCATGCGCCCCATCTCGTCCATCTTCCTGTACACCGTCGCCCTGGCCAGGCCCGACTCCGCCGAAACCGCCTCGGCGGTCCCCGGGACGCAGAGCGCGGCGAGGACGTCCAGGCCGCTGTCCGAGAGGGGGGCGATGGAGCCCGGGCTGTCGGACAGGACCCGGGACAGGGCGAGCGGGAAGGCGGACCTCGCCACGGCCACCTCCCTGCCCCTCTTCTCCGCCATGCCCTTGCCCCTCAGGGACCCGACCACCCCGTACGCCCTGGGCGCGCTGAGCCCCGTCTCCGCCGAGATGGACCGGGCGTCGCGGCGCCCTCCCGCTATCGCCATGAGCGCCCTCATCTCGCTTTTCGATATCATGTCTCATAAAAGAATAATTTTATTTAAATAATTATTGTTTTATGCGAATTTATCTTTTGTATCCCTGCTTTCCCCCATATAGGCGGGCCGCCTGCGCCGCTCTCCAGGGATCCTCTGCGCGCGCTCGGCGCGGATGAAGGCGCGGCTCCCGCCCGGAAACCTTCATATAAAAAAGACGGATAGAGCGGGATCAGGTGTGAACACTTGAAGGAATACAACCCATACGCGCCGCGCAACCCGTCCACGATGTGCGCCGTGTCCCTGATCATAGGGATCGCGGCCGCCGCGGCGTGCGCCCTCTTCGAGAGCCCGAACTACGCCGCCGTCATAGCGGGGGCGGTCGGGATATCGGCCGGGCCGTACGCCATGGCCTACGCCGGCCGCATAGGCGTCGGGAGGAAGAACCTGAACTACGCCCTGTCCGGCGTCGGGTCCGCCCTGTCCGCCATAGCCTTCGTCCTCGGCATAGCCACCCTGGCGTGAGGCGGGCATGGCGGTCTACAGGGGCAAGTACATCCTCAAGGGGCTCGACAGGATAACGCCCGAGATGGAGCGCGACCTGGACCTCGCTTACGAGGTGTGCGCGAGCTACGGGGATTCCTTCCCGTGCGAGATGTGCGGTAGGTGCTGCCACCAGCCCAACATAGCCGTCCTCCCGGGCGAGGTGGATTCCCTGTCCGCCGCGTCCGGCATACCCTTGGACGAGTTCGTGGCGGGCCATCTCCGCCGCTCCGCCGACGGGGGCTTCCTTCTCAAGAAGACGCGCCCCTGCGAGTTCCTGGGCGCGGACGGGCTCTGCACCATATGGAAGGGGCGCCCGGAGATATGCCGCGACTTCCCGTACGCCGTGTCCATGTTCATGAGCCGGGTGTACATCGCCATAACGGACCCCCGCGCCGACATAATCGACATGATCTCCTACATGGACGGGTCCTGGCCCTGCACCGCCGCCATACGGGGCAGCATAGCCTCCAAGGTGGAGGAGGCCCGCGCGGTCAGGTCCAGGGATGGCGCCTCATGAACTCCGCCACCGCGGGGATGTAAGCCTTCTGCGGGACGCTGTGCCCCGCCCCCTCCACGACCAGGAGCTCGCACCCGGGGATCCTCCCAGCCAGGTCCTCCCCGTATCTCAGCCCGACCATCGCGTCCTCCGACCCGTGGACGCACAGCGTCGGAGCGGATATGAGCCGGGCGGACTCCCTGGAATCGAACTCCTCCGCGGACTCCAGCTGCATCGCGACGCCCTGCGCGTCGGTTATCTCGGGCACGGGCACCGGCGCGCCCTCCCTCTCCCTCTTCTCGAAGAAGCCGTCGCTGAAGCACATCGCGCTGAGCGCCGCCCCGAACCTCTCGGGAGGCATGCCCCCGGCCATGGCCTCCGACATGGACCTGAGGAAAAAGCTCGCGCGGGCGGGCCTCCTGCAGTACGAGGAGACCAGGGCCAGCGCGCCCACCCTCTCGGGATGCGCCACGGCGACCGCCTGGGCTATGTTCGAGCCCAGCGACCACCCTACCAGCCCCGCCCTCTCCAGCCCCAGGAAGTCCATCAGGCGCACGGCGTCGCCCGCCATGTCCCCCATCCCGAACCTCCCGGAGTACCTCGTGCGCCCCGCGCCGCGGTTGTCCGGCCTTATGAGCCGGAACCCCGGCGACATGATCTCCACCGCGTCTCCCCAGAACGCGGCGCTGGCGCCGAGGCCGTTGAGCAGGATCACTGGCGGGCCGGAGCCGTCGTCCTCGTAGTAGACTTCGGCCCGGCCGAGATCGGCGTATGGCATGCCCGCCTCACCGCTCAGGCAGGATAAATACCGTTTGCCGGGATCAGTCGGCCTCTTCGACTATCTCCGCGTTCACGGCGTTTATGGCTATGCTCTCGATGCCCTTTTTGGCCGAGATCTTGCTCTGATAGGTCTGGGACGCGGCGACGACCTCCCCGTTCATCGCCTTCAGATGGAAGCGGTACTTGCCGTCGCCGTCCAAGAAGACTTCGTACTTCGGATTGGTCATGGTCTTGAACCCCTCCACGGTGCGGTCCTCTATCTTGGACTTGCTGTTTCTCCTCACGCTCTCTATTCCGTTCCGCAACGCAGACTCAGACGTGTACACCTGAGAGGTCGCGATTATCTGTCCGTTGACCGCCTTCAGGTCGAACATCAACCCTCCCCCGGCCTTTCGTATTACGAATTTTCCCATTTTGGGCCCCCGTTTCCCATATTTATTAGATTCAATAAATATTTGTCGCGTTTGACCCCCCCCCCTCAACTGGGAGGCTCTGGGCGGGACGCGCCGGCATGGAGGAGCGCGCGGGACGCCAAGGCCAGCACGGGCAGCTCTATCAGCGGCCCCACCACGAGGACGAGGGCTATGAGGGAGGACCCCGGGAACGCGGCCACGGCGATGGCGAGGGCCAGGGGGGAGTTGCGGGCGAGCGTGGTGAAAGACAGCGACACGGTGTCCCGCCACGGGAACCCCATGGCCCTCCCGACCGCCCTGGCGAGGGCGTAGTTCGCCGCGAAGAAGACCGCCAGCGGCGGGAGCATCTCCAGCAGGAGGGACGGGTTGTCCACTATGGCCCCGCCCTGGGACGCGAACATGGCGGCGACCGCCAGGCAGAGGAACAGCAGCTGCATGTCGTCCCCGCGGGCCTCCATCAGCGGCGCCGCGCTCCTCTCGAGGAGCCTCAGGGCGATCTTGGCCCCGTTGGCCAGGGCGAACGGGATCACCAGGACGTAGACCATGCTCATGAGTATCGGCCCCATCTCGAACTGCGAGTCCGCCCCGATCATCAGGAAGAGGTACAGGGGCAGCAGGAGCACCTGCAGGACCAGGTTCAGCGGGAGTATCGCCGTGCTCAGGGGGACGTTGCCCTTGGTGAGCGCGGTGAACACCAGGTACCAGTCGGTGCACGGGGTCGCCAGCAGCATGAGGAACCCGATCCTCATGTCCAGGGACCCTCCCAGGAACAGGAGGCCCAGGGCGACCGCGAAGAACGGGGTCCATATGAAGTTTATCGCCAGCTCGGTGGCGGTGAAGCGGACGTTCCTGAAGGACTTCCCTATGTCCTGCACGTCCACCTTCAGGAAGATCAGGAACAGGAGGACCATCAGGAACGGGGTCATCGCCCCGCCCAGCGCGCCCGCCAGGGGCGCGGACTGGCCCAGGGCCACCCCTATGACTGCCGCGATCACGATCAGCAGCGGCTGAAGCTTCGACATCGTCCCTAGACCGTCTCCCATGTCCGTCCTCCGGCTTCGCACGCATCGAAAGCATATTATGCTTCTGGCTGCGGGGCCCGCCATGCCCCGGCAACGGTTATATACGGAGATATCATTTGAGCAATTGTTCAAATGAACATGTGATACCATGGCCGACGATTGTAGAAGCGACTGCAGGCTGGACAGGGACCACACGTGCATAGTCAACTGCGCCAGGAAGCGCATCCCCGACGAGTGCGTGGTGTGCGACCTGGCGGACCTGTTCAAGGTGTTCTCCGACAGCACGCGCATGAAGATGCTCTGGACGATGGACGGCGGGGAGATGTGCGTCTGCGGGATCGCGGACGCGCTGGGCATGTCCGCGTCCGCCGTGTCCCACCAGCTGAAGACCCTCAAGAGCTTCAAGCTGGTGAGCTCGAGGAGGGTCGGGAAGAAGGTGTACTACTCGCTGAACGACGACCACGTGAACTCCATCATGAGGATCGCGCTGGAGCACCTGACGGAGTGACCCGCATGAAGTACTCCTACAGGCTGGAGGGCCTCGGGTGCGCGTGCTGCGCCGAGAAGATGGAGAGGGCGGTCCGCAAGATCGAGGGGGTCGAGTCCGCCTCGGTGGCGTTCATGACCGCCAGGATGTCCATAGAGGCGGGCGAGGGGGACATCGCCCGCATAGAGGAGCAGGCCGCGGCCGCCATCAAGAAGATAGAGGCGGGCTGCAGGATGAGGAGGGCTTGACCTGTTCGGAGCGGACAGGATCGCCAGGATACTGGTCGCCGGCGCGGTGCTGGCGACGGGCGTGATCCTGGATCTGGAGCCCGCGCACGGGCTGGCGGTCTTCGCCGCCGCGTACCTGATAGCGGGGTACGACGTGCTGTGGTCCGCCGCGCGCGACGTCCGCGCCCTCAGGCCGTTCAACGAGAACCTGCTCATGGCGATAGCCTCCCTGGGCGCGTTCGCCATAGGGGACCAGATGGAGGGGGTGGCGATCCTCCTGTTCTACCAGGTGGGGGAGCTCTTCCAGGACTACGCCGTGTCCAAGTCGCGCAGGTCCATAGGCTCCCTCCTGGAGATGATGCCGGACTCCGCCAACCTCGTGGACGGGGATTCCGTGAGGGCGGTGGACCCGTCCGAGGTCCACGTGGGGGACACGGTGCTCATAAGGCCCGGCGAGAAGGTCCCCCTGGACTGCACGGTGGCCTCCGGGGAGTCCATGATAGACGCGTCCTCCATAACCGGGGAGTCGGTCCCCCGGAGGGCCGTCGCTGGGGACGCCCTGCTCAGCGGGACCATATGCTCGAACGGGTCGGTGACCGCGACGGTGACCGCGGAGTACTCGGACTCCACCGCGTCGAAGATAAGGGAGATGATCGAGAGCTCCTACGAGGCCAAGTCCCGCTCCGAGAACTTCGTCACCAAGTTCGCCAGGTACTACACCCCCGCCGTCGTCCTGTCCGCCCTCGCCCTGGCGGCCGTCCCCGGCCTGGTCCTGGGGGATCCCGAGACGTGGATCTACCGCGCCCTCACGTTCCTCGTCATATCCTGCCCGTGCGCCCTGGTGATATCCATCCCCATGGCGTTCTTCGGCGGGATAGGCGGGGCGTCCCGCGCCGGGATCCTGGTCAAGGGGGGGAACTACCTGGAGGCGCTCGCCGGGGTGAGGGTCGTGGCGTTCGACAAGACGGGGACCCTCACCGAGGGCGTGTTCGAGGTCTCCGAGGTCCGCGCGGAGGGGATGGGCGCGGACGAGCTGGTCAGGCTGGCCGCGCACGCCGAGATCGATTCCAGCCACCCCGTCGCCGCCGGGATACGCCGCGCGTTCGGCGGGGAGCTGGACAGGGGGTCCGTGGGCGGGGTGGGGGAGGCCCCGGGGATGGGCGTGTCCTCCATGGTCGGCGGGAGGCTCGTGTCCGTCGGGAGCGCGGCGCTGATGGAGTCCCGCGGGATCCGCGCGCCGGAGCCCGGGGGCTTCGGGACCGTGGCCCACGTGGCGGTCGACGGGGAGTACGCGGGATACATGCTGATATCCGACCGCGTGCGGAGGGACTCCGCCCGCGCCGTGTCCGCCCTGGCGGGCATGGGGGTGGAGGCGGTCATGCTGACCGGCGACGGGGACGCGGCCGCCAGGCACGTCTCCGCGGAGGTCGGGATAAGGGAGGTCCGCTCCCGCCTCCTGCCGGGGGACAAGGTCGGAGCCCTGGAGGAGATCATCTCCGGCGGGAGGCGCGTCGCGTTCGTCGGGGACGGCGTCAACGACGCGCCGTCCCTGGCCCGCGCCGACGTGGGCGTGGCCATGGGGGCGCTGGGCTCGGACGCCGCCATCGAGGCGGCGGACATGGTCATAACCGACGACATGCCCTCCAAGGTCCCGCTGGCGATAAAGATCGCCAGGAAGACCCGCTCGGTCTCCATGCAGAACATAGCCTTCGCCCTCGGCGTCAAGGCGCTGTTCCTCGCCCTGGGGGTCATGGGGGAGATAACCATGATCGAGGCCGTGTTCGCCGACGTGGGGGTCGCGCTCATAGCGATACTGAACGCCATGAGGACGCTCAGCGTCCCGCGGCTCGGGGGAGGGGGCGCGCCCGCCGCGGCGGATAACGTCAAGTAATCGTTGGGGGATGAAGGGGCATGAGCGAAGAGAAGACCGCGGGGCAGATCCTCGAGGAGAAGCTCCTGTCGAAGAGCAGGCACCCGTCCATGTCCGACCCCTCCCTGGAGGGGGAGGCGAACGGGTTCTGCGAGGGATACAAGGCGTTCCTGCGCTGGAAGACCGAGAGGGAGGCGGTGGAGGGGACCGTGTCCATGCTGCGCGAGAGGGGGTACTCCGAGTTCGCCCCCGGCACAGCCTACCCCCCGGGCTCGAAGATATACATGGAGAACCGCGGCAAGGCGCTGATAATGGCCACCGTCGGGAAGAGGCCCGTCGCGGACGGCCTCAGGATCGGCGTGAGCCACATAGACAGCCCCAGGCTGGACTTCAAGCCCAACCCGCTCTTCGAGGACTCGGAGATGGCGTACTTCAAGACGCACTACTACGGGGGCATAAAGAAGTACCAGTGGACCGCGATCCCCCTGTCCCTGCACGGGGTCGTCGCCCTGGCGGACGGGGAGAGGATACGGGTCCGCATAGGCGAGGAGGAGGGCGACCCGGTGTTCTGCGTGACCGACCTGCTCCCCCACCTGGCGCAGAACCAGATGAAGAAGACCGCCTCCGAGGTGGTGGAGGGGGAGCAGCTGAACATACTGATAGGGTGCGCCCCGTACCGCGACGAGAAGGTCTCCGCCAAGGTCAAGCTGAACGTGATGAGGCTCCTGAACGACAGGTACGGGATCTCGGAGAGGGACTTCCTCTCGGCCGAGCTGTGCGCCGTCCCCGCGTTCAGGCCGGCGGACGTGGGCCTGGACGGGTCCATGGTGGGCGCCTACGGGCAGGACGACAGCGTCTGCGCCTACGCCAGCCTCATGGCGGAGATCGAGGCGAGGGACCCCGAGTTCACGACGGTGACGGTGTTCGCGGACAAAGAGGAGACCGGGTCCGACGGCAACACCGGCATGAGGTCGCTGTTCTTCAGGGACTTCGTGGAGGACTTCGCGTCGGCCTACGGCCTGCAGGCGCGCCACGTGCTGAAGAAGTCCGTGTGCCTGTCGTGCGACGTGAACGCGGCGGTGGACCCCGCCTTCGGGGACGTGTTCGAGAGGGGCAACTGCTCCTTCCTCGGGCGCGGGCCGGTGGTCTCCAAGTACACCGGCTCCAGGGGCAAGTACTCCACCAACGACGCGTCCGCGGAGACCATGGGGTTCATCCGCGGGATACTGGACGGGGCGGGGATCCCGTGGCAGGCGGGCGAGCTGGGGAAGGTGGACATAGGCGGCGGCGGGACCATAGCGTCGGAGATATCCGTGCACAACCTGGACACTGTGGACATAGGGGTCCCCGTGCTGTCCATGCACTCCCCCATGGAGATAACGTCGAAGACCGACGTGTACCTCCTGTACAGGGCGGTGTCCGCGTTCTACTCGAGCGCGGCCGAGAAGGATTAAGCCTTCCTGCCCGCGTATATGTTCACCGCGCCGAAGGTCTTGGAGTAGAACCTGACGTCCTCGAACCCGGCGGCGGAGAACTTCGCGGCCATCTCCCTCCCGTGGGGGAACCCCTCCACGGACGAGGTGAGCCACTCGTACGCGGGCTGCCTCCCGCCTATGGCGACGCCCCCGTCCCGCCTGCGGCCCGGCCGGGACACCCTGTACTTCAAGTGCTTCTCGTAGAAGAAGCGGACCACCCTGTTGTCCGGCTTGCAGAGCTCCGCCACGACGACGCGCCCCCCGGGCGCGAGGACCCGGTGCATCTCGTCGATGGACCTCTGTATGTCCGTGACGTTCCTGAGCATGTACCCGGACGTGACCACGTCGAAGGACCCGTCCCCGTAGGGCAGGTCCAGCGCGTCCCCCAGCTCGAAGCGGACTCCGGCGGGCGGGCCGCGGGCGGCCGCCTTCTCGCGGGCGGCCTCCAGCATCCTCGGGGTTATGTCCACCCCGGTGACCTCCCCGCCCTCGCCCGCCAGCATCAGCGCGATCTCCCCCGTGCCCGTCCCCACGTCCAGGCACCTCTTGGAGCGCACGTCCCCGGCGAGCCTCATCATGAAGCGGTGCCACCGCCTTATCATCCCGAGGGACATCGTGTCGTTCATCTCGTCGTAGTAGGGGGCTATCTCGGTGAAGACGCTCCTGACGTACTCCTCCTTCCCTTCGAACTGCGTCCCGTTCGGCTTGGTCTCGGTCATATTATCGCTCCTGCGGAGAAATGCGCTCCGAGTAGATATCCTATCGCGAGGAGCGCGCCGAAATGCCAGTTGTGCCTGAAGCAAAGCGGGACCAGCATGCGGCTCGCGCCGGGGCTCGACGGCGCCAGGCGGCTGTTGACGGCCACCGCCCTCATGTCTATCAGCGCGAGGAGCGCGAGGCATATCGTCCAGGGCCCCTCCGCCAGCGCCAGGGCGGCCAGGGCGGGGTACGCGAGGGCGTTCAGGGCTAGGTAGAGGCGCATGCTCCCCTCGTAGGTGAGGCGGCTGGACAGGGTGCGGACCCCCGAGGCGCGGTCCTCGCGGTAGTCGCGGGTCTCGTTGCCGCTGAGCACCGCGGTGATCAGGAAGGCGTTCGGCAGGGACAGCAGCAGGACCTCCTGCGAGAGGGAGCCCGCCATGACGTAATACGTCCCCAGGGGCATCACGACGCCCATGAGGGCGAACACCCCTATCAGGCCCATCCCGCGGTACTTGTAGGAGACCCCGACGGTGTACATGGCGGCGCCCCCTATGCCGGCGATCCCGAACAGGATCATCTCCCATCCCGCATAGGCCATGAAGACGACGCCCATGGCCGCCGTCGCGGCCAGGCAGAGCATCCCCGCGAGGAACACGTCCCGAGGCCTCAGCGCCCCGGTCACCAGCTCCGGGGACCTGGTCTCGTTCTCCACGGTGTCGATCCCCCTGACGAAGTCCCCGTAGGTGTTCAGCAGGTTCGCGGCCGACTGCAGCAGGCACCCGCACGCCAGCACCATGGCGAAGATCCACCAGCAGAGCGCCCCGTCGGAGTAGGCGACCATGCCCCCTATGGCGACGGGGACCACCGCGCCGTGGAGGGACCACGGGCGGAACGCGTTGAACCAACCCGACCTCACGGGCTTCACGTCTTCCATGGCGACGCGAGAGACGGGGGAGGCATAAGTATCTTGCGAGCGCGGGCGGCGCGGCGGCCGGGGGCGGCGCAGAGCCCGGGATCCCCGTCCGGCCGAATTGTGCAGACGGCGCCTGCAGAATCGGGATCGACCCGCCGGAGGGGATGCGCCGAAAGGCGCTTTTGCGCCATCTGGCTAAATTGTGCAGACGGCGTCTGCACAATTGTGTTCCGGGGCGGCTACGGAAGACGGATAGCCCATGGGGCCGCGCCTCCCCGCCGCATCGCGGGGGCTCCGCCGCCCGCCGCAAAGCATAATATTCCGGACGCGTTCGCAGGCCCATGAAGGCAGTCACGCTCGTCTGCAGCAGCGCGTTCATGATGTCTCTGGCCGTGGCGGTCTCGCTGCTGGTCAACTTCTCGGGCGTCCTCGCGGACACGTTCTCCCCCTCCGGCACCCTCAACGCGGGCGTGCGCAGCAACCTGACGATATTCTTCCTGGCGGTCATGATGACCATATCCCTGTCCAGGATACCTAGCAGGAACCTCAGCCCCGCGGAGGATCCCAAATCCCTCCTGAGGGGGGTCCTCATGGGGCTCCTGGTCCCGTCGGTCATCCCGATAATCGGGTTCCTGCTCATAACCGCGTACATGCCCGCGTACGAGACGCACGCCTGGGGCCTCGTGTTCATCGCGGCCACCCCGTTCGCCGCGTCCGTCGCCCCGCTGTCCCTGATACTCAGGGGGGACATGGTCCACGCCGCCAGGTGCACCATATACGTGTACGTCGCCGCCCTGCTGTGGATACCGCTCGTCGTGTGGGCCATGCTCGGCAAGCACGTCGAGATGGGCAGCCTCGCGATAACCGTCTTCGAGGTCATCGGGATCCCGATAGTCCTGTCCAGGTTCCTGACGAAGGTCAGGATAAACAAGACGGCCATGGCCGCCGTCCTGAACTGCACCATCTTCTTCCTCGTATGGCTCTCCGCCAGCGCCGCCAACTTCAAGGGCGTCGGCGCGGGCATCCTGGTCGCGTTCCTCCTGATAGCCGCCCTGAGGTCCTTCGGGCTCGGCATATTGGTGGACCGCGCCGAGAGGAGGGCGGGCATCGGGTGGTCCCAGAGGGTCACCGACATACTGATGACGTCGTACAAGAACAAGGGGATCGCGCTGGCCCTCTGCACGGGGGTCCTCGTCGGCCCCGTCATAGGGGACGCCATGGTCGCCATAACCGCGTCCATAATCTCCGAGGTCGCATGGGTCGCGTTCATGGACTCCGTCCTGTTCTCCAAGAGGAGGATGGCCCTGTCCCTGGCGCGCGAGTCAAAAGTCTCCGAGTCTGGCAACGGCTCTTGACCTGAGCGGGGAGACGCGGTCGCCCTCCCCGAGGGCGCCGAGGAGCATCTCCCCCCGCGGGTCGCAAACCCCTTCCCTCATCTTCTCCCCCCTGCCCGCGTAGCAGTAGGCGCAGCCGTGGGAGCAGGTGCCGTACGCGCCTATGTCCACGTTCCTGACGCACTTGCACCCCTTCCTTATCCCGGACATCCTGCCGTCGAAGGGCACGCCCAGCGACGCGAGGTCCCCCTCGCCTATGCACCCCGCGGGCTCTATCCCGAAGGCGGAGAGGTCGCGCTCCGCGCAGCAGTACCCGAGGCGGATCCCGTGCCTCGAGGCTATCTCCGACGCGGCCTCCCCGAACGCGTCCATCTCCTCCGCCCTGGCGGACCTAAGCTCCGCGGAGCACCTCGGGTCCGGGAGCTTCCCGTACATGTCCAGGAAGCTGAACGCGCACCTGGACACGCGCCCCTCCATCTCGCCGCATAGCGTCTCGAACTTCCTGGCGTGGTACGCGGGGGTGAGCTCCCTGTTGAAAATCACGGGGTCGTACCTCCATACGACCCTCTCCCTCCCGATGGCGCGCGACAGCTCCCCGACGGAGTCCGCTATGTCCGCCTTCGGGGGCACCCCCGGCTCCACCCCCCTGCCGTACGGGGTCAGGGTCACCTGGAACTGGCACTTCAGCCCCATGTCCTCGATCTCGCCCAGGTGCGGGATCATGGGCCTCGGGTCCTTGGTTATGAAGACGATGAGGTCCACGGCCTCCGGGGACAGGTCCACCCTGTGGACCACGCCCGGGCGCGCGGGGTTCCTGACCAGAGCGCGCCCCGCCCTCAGGCGGCCCATCATCCACTCCGAATGGAAGGCGGGGACGTCGGTCCTGCGGCTGGCGCACACGATCATGCGCGGGAGATGAGAGACAAGGGGTAAATAGGCTTCAGCCGATCCCGTCGGCATGTCCCCCGGGTGCATACGGACGTACATGACGCTCATCGGGATGGTGAGCATATCCGAGGACGGGCTCGGCAACATAGACGGGGTCTACCTCCCCGGCCAGAACCTCCCCGCGAGGAGGGACGAGGAAACGGGCGCGATAGCGGAGGCCGCGCGCCAGATTGACGAGTACCTGCTCGGCAGGAGGAGGGCGTTCGACCTGCCCCTGAGCCTCGGCGGCACCGAGTTCCAAAAGAGCGTCTGGAGCGAGATACTCAAGATACCCTACGGCGAGCTGGCCACGTATTCCGAGGTGGCCGAGAGGGCGGGCAGGCCCAGGGCGTTCCGCGCCGCGGGGACGGCCTGCGGGGCCAACCCCGTCCCGATAATAGTCCCGTGCCACAGGGTGGTCGGCTCGTCGGGGTCCGCGGACAGGTACGGGGGCGGGGCCGCCCTGAAGAGGCGCCTGATAGAGCTGGAGAGGGGAGGCGCATGATCGACCCCATGGCGGAGATACTCGGGAGCGCGGATCCCAAGAGGGCCGAGTTCCAGAGGAGGACGGTCCCGGGGATGGCCCTGGAGTGCCATGGCGCGCCCATGCCCGCCCTCAGGAGGATCGCGGGCGAGATATGCCGCGGGGACTGGCGCGCCTTCCTGTCGTCGGAGCCGAGGTGCGAGGAGGAGGTCGTCCTCCGCGCCCTGGTCATAGCCGGCGCGGACATGGGCTCGGGGGAGAGGCTGCGCCGGACCGAGGCGTTCCTCCCGGAGGTCACGGACTGGGCGGTGTGCGACACGCTGTGCGGGGGCTGGAGGATCGACGGGGCCGAGGGGAGGGATGCGCTGTGGCGCATGTGCGAGTCGCTGATCGGGAGCGGCGACGGGTTCAGGATGAGGGTGGCCGCGGTCATGATGCTGTGCCATTTCCTGGACGACGCCCATATAGACGGGGTCCTGTCCATGCTCTCGGAGGCCGGCCATCCGGAGTACTACTTCAGGATGGGGTCGGCGTGGGCGCTGTCGTCCGCGTACGTCAGATACCCCGAGAAGACGGAGGCGGCCCTGTTCTCCGGGAGGCTGGACCCGTGGATAAGGAACAAGGCGGTTCAGAAGATCCGCGAGTCGTACCGCGTGAGCGGCGCCGACAAGGAGCGCCTGAGGGAGAGGAACCGCCTCATGCGGGCTCCCCGGCCATCCTGACTATCTCGTCGGCGTTCTCCCTGCCGACCCTCGCGCCCCGCCTCTCCAGCAGGGTCCACCCGCGGGCGCGGCACTCCTCCCCGAAGCGGGGGTCCGCCACGGCGACCACCTTCCCGTCCGGGAGCGCGCCGCTGTCCAGCATCATCGCGAACATGTCTTTCGGGACGCATATCACGGTCATGTCGAAGTGGGCCGCCGCCTCGCCTATGCGGCCTATGTACCCCGTCTCGGACTGGACCCTCTCGTAGTCCTCCCTGCACGACATGGCTCCGGCGTACCTCATTATGACGAAGTTCCCCGGCACGAAGCCGTAGCGCGAGGAGATCACCCCGAAGGAGACGTCGCACAGCTTGCGCCCGCCCCTCTCGGCGGAGTCCAGCCTCGCCACCAGGTTCTTCACCTCGGTCATGCGCCCGCCGAACATCTCGAACGCGCTGGCTATCCCGTCTCTCAGGAACACCGAGGAGTCGTTGGTCACGACCAGGACCCTCTTCATGTGGACGCCCTCTTCGGCGAGAAGCGGTACGCTATGCTGCAGCTCCCCTCGTCGGACACCATGCACGGGCCCCTGGGGCTGGACGGCCTGCATGAGCCCCCGAACATGGGGCACTCCTCCGACCTTATCAGGCCGCGCAGGACCTCCCCGCACCTGCACCCGGCCGCCTCCGCCTCCACCTCCGGCGCGCCCGACAGTATGTCCTCGTGGACTGCGGTCGCGTCGTGGGCGGCGAACTCGGGCCTGAGGGCGAGCGCGCTCCGGGGTATCGACGGGAAGCCCCTCCACTCCCTGTCCACGGGGACGAACGTCTCCTCCATCAGCCTCCGCGCGACGGGGTTGCCCTCGTCCCTCACCAGGCGGGAGTACTCGTTCTCCACCTCCGCCCGCCCCTCGGCCCTCTGCTTGGTGAGCATGTACGCCGCCATCAGCACGTCGAGGGGCTCGAAGCCCGCCACGACCTGAGGCATGCGGTGCTCGGACGAGAACGGGCGGAACATGCCCAGGCCCGTCACGACCGCGACGTGGCCCGGCATTATGAACCCGTCCACCCTGGTCTCGCCCATGTCGAATATCGCCTTCAGGGCGGGCGGGCAGATCCTGTGGCAGCTGTATATGCTGAAGTTCTCCGGGAGCTTCGACCTCAGCGGGACGCAGGTGGAGGGGGCGGTGGTCTCGAACCCCACCGCCACGAAGACCAGGGGCGAGGACATGCCCCTGGCCATCTCCACGGCGTCCTCTATGGAGTAGACTATCCTCACGTCCGCGCCCTCCGCCTTGGCATCGAACAGCGACCCTATGGTGGTGGGCACCCTCATCATGTCGCCGAACGCGGCTACGGCCACCCCGCTCCTGGCGAGGGTCACCGCGTCCGCGATCTCCCTGCTGGTGGTGACGCACACGGGGCACCCCGGGCCCTGGCATATCTCGACGCCGGCGTCCGCGAGCATCTCTTCCAGCCCGAAGCGGACTATGGTGTCCTGATGCGTCCCGCACACGTGCATGAACTTGCTCTCGATGCCCATGTCCCTTATGCCGGACACTATCTTCCTCGCGGTCCCCTCGTCGCGGTATTTGAAATTCAAGCGCTCTCCTCCTCTATGTCCACGCACTTCACGTAGCAGCTCCTGCCGGAGGCCACCCTGACCGCGCCCCCGCACGCGGGGCACGACAGGACGGGGACGGCGTGGTCCGCCCCCATGCCCCAGTCCGCGTCGGACGCGGGGCCGTCGTACCCGCACGACCCGCACTCCAGGCGGACCGGCTCCTCCTCTATGGAGATCCTCGACCCCTCCAGGGGCGTGCCCCTGGAGACGATCTCGTAGGCGAACTCCATCTGGTCCCTGCCCAGGTTGGTGAGCCTCCCGACGACGACGGTGGTCTCCAGCACCCTGGTCACGCTCCTGCCCTCGAGCTCCCTGAGCACGGACGATACGAGGTCGGATACGACTGCGACTTCATGCACGCCCATGTATGGATGTGCCTTTTTTAAGATTGACCCGCGCGCGCCCGAGATCCTAGAAATCCTCATTTCTGCATCCCTCCGCCTGAAAGGGGTCCGCCCGGGCGCCCCCGGAGGAAGTTGGATGGGACACATGTTTATATGCGGATTTCATGATCTGGCAAATGGGGATATGGAGATCGGAAACATGAAGACTAGAACTATATTGGCGGCGGCCCTCGCGGTCGCCGCGGTCCTCGCGCTTGCGGCGCTGGCTGTGTGCGGAGGGCCGTCGGACGGAGACGGGCGGGGGAACGGCGCCTCTGCGCCCCCCGCTCTGAACGACCCAATCGTGTACGGCGTTCGGGTCAACGGGAAGATGTTATCCAGCGACAACCTGGTCGTGCAGTGCGGGACGGGGACCGCGACGTACGACCCCGCAACGAATGAGCTGACCCTCGCCGATGCGACTATTACGAAGGGGACGGCGGCCGCGGGCACGGCAGGGAGCCCGTGCATATTCTCAGACAGCACCCTGACGATACGCCTCGAAGGGTTCAATACCATCGAGGCGCCAATAGACGCAGGGATACAAATCGGCACTACGTCCGGGCAGGCTGACCTGGAAATACTGGGCCCTGGATCGATGGAGATACACGTTCCCAGTGGGGTGGGGATCCGCGTCTCCGGGGAGCTATACATAAATGGCGTATCTCTAGACGTGATATCAGAACAAGAGTGCATAATGGCGGCGCAGATGCTCATTGAGGGCGAAGATAGCCACATCTTGCTGAACCGTGGATCCTCTGGAGGCGCGTGCGCGGTCATATCGAGCAGGGATGCCGAGATAGATGAGGGCATCATAAGGGGCAACAGGGCCCCGCTGTTCGATTTCGCCTCAGGCGGAAGCTGGAACGTTACTAACGGCGGTCTCGTCGTGGGATACGACCAGTCCCTCGCCCCGTTCACGCCCGGATCTGACACGGGGATAAGTACGATCCCCGCGACCAATGCGACGTAGGTGTTCTCCTACATGGCGCAGATCGCCGTCCCGATGCCTAATGGACCCGTTCTGGGGATACCCGTCCCGTACGCGCCCATGAACCTGTTCCGCGACATGAGCCTTCCGTTCGAGGAAATCGCCGAGTTCGATCCCTCCCTGAAGCTGTGCGAGGACGTGGCCGTAGGCTACCGCTTCTCGATCAGCGAGAGCGGGACCGTATACATATCGTCGGATTCCGAGACGTGCATATTCCTCGTGTTCTCAGAGGAGCCCACCCCTGCGAGCAGACCCGTCTCGATGGGGGATGTAGCCTCGCTGGACGCGGGGGACTATTGGCTGGTGGTCGTGAACTACGACGCCGGGGATTATTTCTTAAGCAGGGGCGAGGCGCTGCGCGCCCAGATACGCATAACCTCGGGGGAAGTCACGTGGATGCACCCGTCCACGTGGGACGAGACCGTCTATGACGGGTCCGACGGGCGCTACGACTCGTACTCCGGCAACCCCGGCGAGAGCGCGTCCGAGCCCCTGCTCGTGAAGTCGCCCGCCGAGTTCGCCGCCCTGCACAAGGTCGGAGAGATCTTCCCCGACGGGCACGCATACATCAAGCTGGACCCGCCCGGAGGGGCGCTGGACATGTCCGCGTACGAATGGATCCCGATGAACCTGTACGGAGACAAAGTCGAGAACGACGGCCCCCTCGAAGACTTGGACGCGACCGCGCTATACCTCGACGGCAACGGGACCCGCATCCTCGGAATCTCCTGCTCGCATCCCTACGGCTATAGGGGGGGCCTGTTCGGATACGTTTACAACGCCCGCGTGAGCGACTTCGTCCTCGAGTCCCCGACCATCCGCGCGATGAACGCCGAATCCGTCGGAGCCGTCGCCGCAGAAACGTATGGATCCGTCATCAGGGGCGTGTCCGTGACCGATCCCGACATCGAAGTCGCGATATGCGCCGAAAGATATGGATCGAACTTCGGCGGAGCGGTCGGCTATGCAAGCTACCGCACCATGCTGATCGATGTCACGGTGTCCGGCGGCGAGATCAGGATCGCCAACACAGAGTTTGTCGGATACATAGCGATCGCGGCGGGCGGCGTCGTCGGGTTTCTAGAAAATTCCATGGTGCTCGGCGTCGCGTCTTCCGCGCGCGTGTCCGTCGAGATCAGCGAGGATATGGATAACGCAACGGTAGATGCAGGCTGCATAGCAGGATACGTTTATGGGATCGTCGCGAACTCCTATGCGACCGGAGACATCCGCGTGACGATGCCGGAGGCCAATACCGAGGCATATGCTGGAGGCATAGCGGGACACGCAGATAGCGTGATCGCCAACAATTACGCCATGTGCGCCATATCCGTACAGGCGGGCGAACACGCCTATGTGGGAGACGCGTTCGGCTACCTCAATATATGGAATCCGGATGCGATAACGCTCTCTTTCTCCAACCATTATCCCGGCTCGCCCCTGGGCGCGTTCGGGAATAATGAGGATATCGATGCAGACGTATCCGCAAGGATCGTCGCGGAGATATCCGACAGGGATTCGCTCCTCGAAGCCCTGAACGGGCAGGACGTCCGCGAGCGGGTCGCGGGCATGGTCTCCGATTTCATAGGGGGCTCGGTCGACGCCGACGCCGCGCTCGACATGATCTCTATGTGGAAGACGGATGCGAGGATCAACGGTGGCTGGCCCGTCCACACCAGGGAGGCGTACTACGAGAGAGATACGCACAACCCACCGGACTCACCCACCAACCACGACTCGCCCGGCAGGTTCGTCGTCTCCGCGTCGGCCTCCGGGAGCGGGCGCGTGATCGGCAACGAGGGGATATACTACGCCGGGAGCGTCGTCACGCTGACCGCGTCCTCGTACGGCGGATGGTCCTTCGCCGGATGGACCGCCTCGGGCGTGGCCCTGGCTGACGCGTCCTCCGAGACGATATCCTTCGCGATGCCCAGGGGCGACGTGCGCCTGACCGCCAACTTCAAGGCGATGGACGCTCCGGCCCCGCGCCCCGCGCCCGCGCCGGGCGCGCCCGCCGCCGAGGGGATCGATGCTATGCCCATACTGGCGGGGATCGCCGCCATATTCATAGCGTCGGCGGTCGCGGCGTTCTTCCTGGTCGGCAAGAAGAAGTGAAGGCGATCGAAACGCTTTGAAACACGGCGGAGCCGGGACGGCTCCGCCCGATATTTTTTCTCAGCGCGGATCCCTTCTCGCGCCCTCGTCGCACAGCGCCCTCACCGTGCACCTGTCGCAGCGGGGCCTGCCCGGGAGGCACACGGTCTGCCCGTGCCTCACCATGTACCTGTTTATGTCGGACCACCTCTCCTCCGGGGCGATCCCCATGAGCTCGGTCTCCGTAGCCTCCGGGGTCTTCGTGTCCACCAGCCCCATGAGGTTCGACATCCTGTGCACGTGGGTGTCCACGCACACCGACGGTATGCCCATGGCGTAGGACCTCACGCACGCCGCCGTCTTCCTGCCGACCATCGGCAGCTTCGTCAGCTCTCCGGTGTCCGACGGGACCGCGCGGCCGTAGTCCCTTATCAGGATGCGGCAGCACTCCACTATCGCCTTCGCCTTCTGCGCGGGGAACCCCGCCGGGCGTATCAGCTCCGCCACGTCCCCTATGTCGGCGGAGGCTATCTCGTCCATGGTCCCGTACCTCTCGAAGAGCCTGTCGGAGGCCTTCCTGGTGTTGTCGTCCCTGGTCCTCTGGGAGAGGATGGTCGCCACGAGGACGTGGAACGGGTCCGGCTCCCAGCGGGGGCTCAGGCCCTCCGAGGACCTCCCGGGGTACGCCCCCTCCCCGTGCTCCCTCGATAGCGCGTCCAGGATCGCGGAGATCCTCTCCGTCCCGTTCATCCCCGCGCCTCCATCCCCATGGCCTCCAGGGCCTCCGCGGCCGTGTGGAACGACCCCGTGACCAGCACGGGGAGGCCGGCCGCGTGGAGCCTGGCGGATCTTAAAGCCTCCTCGACCGTGCCGAACTCCCGCGCCTCGGCCCCGCATCCGCGGGCCGCGTCCGCGGCGCGCCCGGGCGGAGCGGACCTCTCCGAGCGCAGGCCAGCCGCGAACACGCGGTCGGAGACCCGCGCGACGCTGCGCGCGATCCCCTCCACGTCCTTGTCCCCCAGCGCGCCCACGACCGCGACCACGCGCCCGTACAGCTCCGCCACGTCCTCCGCGAGCCTCTCCGCCCCCGCGGCCGTGTGCGTGACGTCGAATATCGTATCGCCCCTCAGCTCCATCCTGCACGGCCACTCGGCGGCCGCCAGGCCGCCGGCTATGTCCAGCCCGCTCCCCGGCAGCATGGCGCGGACCGCCTCCAGCGCCAGGGCGGCGTTGCGCGCCTGGTGCCTCCCGGGTATGGAGACGCGCAGCTCCTCCCTCTTGTATGTGAAATCCGCCCCGCGCCGATCGATCCCCGAGACCGACACGTCCGCGGGGCTCAGGCGGAGGAGGGGGGACCCCGCGCGGGCGGCCGCCTCCCCTATGACCCGCGCCGGGGCGTCGGGGTTCATGGTGACGCAGGGGACCCGGGGCTTGATTATGCCCGCCTTCTCCGAGGCGATCTCCTCGATCGTGCCCCCCAGGACCCCCGTGTGCTCCAGGCTTATGTTCCCTATGGCGCACGCGGCCGGCGCTATCGCGTTGGTGGAGTCCAGCCTGCCCCCCAGGCCCACCTCCACCACGGCGAGCTCCGCGCCCCTGTCCCTGAAGTGGGCGAAGGCGGCGGCGGTCGCCGCGTCGAAGAAGGTGCAGCGCATGCCGCGCCCCTCCATCTCCTCGACGATGGGGCGGATCTCCTCCCCCAGCCTGTCCAGCTCGCCGGAGGATATGCGCCTATCGCCGACGGCCATCCTCTCCCTGAAGTCGGAGATGTGGGGGGACGTGTACAGCCCGCACCTGTGCCCGGACTTCATGAGGATCGAATGCGCGCACGCGCACACCGACCCCTTCCCGTCCGACCCCGCGACGTGGAGGCTCTCGAAAGAATCCTGCGGGTCCCCCAGGCGGCGGAGCAGCTCCCTGACGTTCTCCAGCCCCAGCTCCATCCTCCCGGGGCCTAGGGCTTCCAGCCATCCCGGGACGCCGCCCGGGCTCACGGCCCCGCCCCCGCCGCGAGGGACGATATGAATTCGCCGTAGCCCATGCCCCTGCCCTTGGCCATCCTCCTGATCATCTGCGTCGCGCCGGACCCGTACTGCGCCGCCTTCTTCCCCCTCTCAGACAGGAACGGGCACCCCAACAGGTCTGCGGCCCCCCTCAGCGCGCCCTTCCTGGACCCGTCGCCCTGCGGCCTGAGGTCTTCGAACGGGATCGACGCCGCCGCGGACAGGACGCCCTCGTCCAGGAACGGGTATGCGACGCTCTTCCCGAAGCCGGAGGCGACCTTGCGCTCGTGCTCCGCCACCTCGCCCCTCAGGCGGGCGAGGTCCTCGGAGATCCGCGAGCGGAGATCCGCCTCCCCGAGGCCGACGTACTTGGAATAGCCCGCGAAGGCCTCGTCCGCGCCCTGACCCCCGATGACGATCCGCTCCGAGCACGCCCCGCACACGAAGAACAGCGGGGCCTCGAAGGACAGCGTCAGCGGGTCGGAGGTGCCCGTGGCGGAGATCATCCCCCTCAGCGCGGATTCGAGGGAGGCTTCGTCGAACACTATCGGGACCCAGTCCATGTCCAGGCGGGAGGCGGCGTCCCCGCCCGCCCTCATGTCGTGGGAGCCGTCCGCCCCGGCGGTGTACAGCACCGCTTTCTCGGCGTGCCTCTTCGCGAGGGCGGCGACGATCCCGGAGTCCAGCCCTCCGGAGAACGCGACCGCGACCCGCGCCCCCCCGGCGGCGCGCCCCACGGCGCGGTCCAGGGATTCGCAGACGGCGCGAGCGTGATCCATGCCACCGCATGGGCGGGGCCCGTGATAAACGAGACGGTCGGGGGGAGGGGGAGGCGAGCCGCGCGGGCGGGCGGGTCCGGCGCGATATGATGTTTGGCGCGTCCCGCGCACCGTCGGCAATGCGTAGGGAGCCGCAATGGCGCGCATGTATGCGGCGGGCAGAAGCTGGGCGGATCGCGGCGGCTAGCGGCCTCTTCGTCGCTCAGCGCCCCGCATCTGACAGGCGTTTGGAGCCCGCGCCCCTTTTTTCTCCGGTCGAACGCCTTCTCAATGCGTTGCGCGCCCCGGGATCCGCCAGGCTCGCAGAGGATGCAAGTATATTAATCCCTAAAAGCATGAGGCCGCATGGACGGGGTGACTCGCATAGGGGTGTCTCTGGATCCCGAGCTCCTGAAGGACTTCGACAAGGTGATCTCCAAGAAAGGGTACGTGAGCAGGTCGGAGGCGATAAGGGACCTGGTCAGGGATTCCCTGGCGGAGAACGAATGGAAGAACGACAGGGAGCATATGTGCGGAGTCATCGTCATGATCTACGACCACAACGTGACCGGCATCGGGGAGAAGCTCACCACGCTCCAGCACGGCAAGATGCAGCACATAAACACGTCCACGCACGTTCACCTCGACCACGACAAGTGCATGGAGGTCCTCATCGTCGAGGGCGAGCTCGGCGCGCTCAAGACGCTGTCCAACGACATATCCGCGATCAAGGGGGTGCTCAGGTGCAAGCTCACCATGGCGTCCCAGGCGACGGGGCACATGCACCATGTGGGCGTGCGCAGCTGATTCTCGAGGCCTACCAACCGTTATAAACAAGCACAGCGTCGCGGGCCCGACATGAGAAAGCTTATAATCACGGAGAAGGCCAACGCCGCCAGGAGGATCTCCACGATCCTGTCCGACGGCAAATCCCGTTCCGAATCCGGCGGGGGGGTCACGGTCCTGTCCTTCGAATCCGGCGGGGACGATTACACCGTCGTCAGCCTGAGGGGGCACATAATCGAGCTGGATTACCCGGAGGAGTACAACGACTGGGGCAAGACCCCTCCCGCGGACCTCGTGTACGTTCCCCAGGTCAAGACCGTTCGCGTCAAGTCCATCCTCGGCAGGATAGACGAGCTCTCCCGCTCCGCGGACGAGATCATCATCGCCACCGACTTCGACAGGGAGGGGGAGCTCATAGGCATGGAGACCGTGACCGCCATAAAGGCGGACATGTCCAAGGTCAGGAGGGCCAGGTTCAGCGCCCTCACCAAGGGCGAGGTCGAGAGGGCGTTCTCGGAGCTTGCGCTCCCGGACGAGAAGCTGGCCAACGCCGCCGAGGCCAGGCAGATCGTGGACCTGGGGTGGGGCGCGGTCCTCACCAGGCTCATATCGCTCTCCTCGGGGCAGGTCGGGAAGAACTTCATGTCGGTGGGCAGGGTGCAGAGCCCCACGCTGAAGCTGCTGGTGGACAGGCACGAGGAGATACAGAGGTTCGTCCCCGTCCCGTTCTGGGGCGTGGAGGCGAAGTTCGGCATGCTGGCGTTCAGGGGCGAGCACGAGGGCAACCCGTTCTGGGAGAAAGCCGCCGCGGAGGCGGTCATGTCCAAGATATCGTCCGCGGAGAAGGGGACGGTCACGTCGTACGAGGCCGTCGAGAAGGAGGAGTTCCGCCCGCCGCCTTTCGACACCACCGCCATGCAGGTGGAGGCCAACAAGATAGGGATACCGCCCACCGTCGCGATGAAGCTGGCGGAGGACCTGTACACGGGCGGGTACATATCGTACCCCAGGACGGAGAACACGGAGTACCCCAAGAGCCTGGGGATACGCGGCGTCCTGGAGAAGCTCAGGGATTCGGATTTCAAGTCCGAGGCGGAGGAGATCCTCGCCCAGGACAAGATCGTGCCCTCCAAGGGCAAGAAGAGGACCACCGACCACCCGCCGATATACCCCACCGCGGGCGCGGGGTCGGACAAGATGAAGGGGGACAAGTGGAAGCTCTACGAGCTGATCGTCAGGCGCTTCCTGGCTACCGTCGGCAGGAACGCCGTGGCCGAGGTCACCGAGTGCAGGATCGACGTGTGCGGGGAGGCCTTCGTCGCAAAGGGCTACGTCCAGAAGGACATGGGGTGGAAGAAGTACTACAAGAAGTACCTCAAGACGACGGAGACCCGCGTCCCCAGGCTGTCCGCGGGCGCGGAGGTGGAGGTCAGGTCCTCCTCCCTGGAGGAGTCCGCAACCAAGCCCCCGTACAGGTACAACCAGGGGTCCCTCATACAGGAGATGGACCGCCTCCAGCTGGGCACCAAGAGCACGAGGCACGACATAATCGGCAAGCTGTTCTCCAGGAACTACGTCCAGGGGAACTACCTCACGCCCACCCCCAGCGGGACCGCGCTCACCAAGTCTCTGGAGAAGCACGGCGGGGGGATAACCGAGCCCGAGATGACCGCCAGGCTGGAGAACGACATGCTGAAGATAAGCGAGGGGGAGGCGACGCTGGAATCCGTCGTGCGCGAGTCGCAGGACATGCTCCACGCGGTCGCGTCCAAGATCGCGTCCGACAAGGACCAGATCGGCGACGAAATCAAGGCGGCCCTCATGACGCAGCAGCACGTGGGGACCTGCCCCGACTGCGGGAACAGCATGACCATAAAGCGCTCCAAGAACGGCAGCTTCATCGGCTGCGACGGCTACCCCGAGTGCAGGCGCGCGTACCCCCTGCCCAGAGGCGCGCTGGTGCAGCCCGTGGACACGGTCTGCGAGGTCTGCGGGCTGGCCCAGCTCAAGATCGTCAGGAAGGGGATGCCCCCGTCCCTGCAGTGCATAGACCCCAAGTGCGGGAGCAACACGGAGAAGACCCACCTCGGCGCGTGCCCGACGTGCGGCAAGGGCACCATAAGGATCATGTTCTCCAAGGCGGGCAGGCGCTTCGCCGGCTGCTCCGAGTGGCCCGCGTGCACTCAGACCTACCCGCTGAGGCCCAGGGGCACGATCGCGCCCACGGGCGAGGCGTGCCCCGCGTGCGGCGCGCCCGAGGTGTCCTTCAACAGCTCGAGGGAGTGCATCAACATGGACTGCCCCCTGCGCAAGCCCGCGGGGTCCGCGGACGGGAAGCCCGTCGCGAAGAAGAAGCCTGCGGCGAAGGCGAAGAAGCCGGCCGCCAAGAAGACCGTCGCGAAGAGGGCTCCCAAGAAGCCCGCAGAGGCGGCGGAAGAGGGCTGAAGGCCCCTGCGGGCGCGCGATCCCCGTGCGCCCGCAGGCCTTCCAATTCAAAGCATACGAATTCAGATATTCGTATTATTTCTACAACGCTTATATACGCGGCGGGAAAGGGGCTTTAAAGTCAATCCGACTCCGCCGCCGACCCGTTGAAACACGTCTCGATCTCGTCGATCTCCCTCGATATCCGGGAGTTCCGGCAGATGGCGCATTCGGCCCCTTTTCTAAGGCGGAACTTCATCTCCGCGCTAGCCCTGTCCAAATCCACGATGCGCCCGCAGAGACAGTATATCTTCATGAAACCCGATTCTTCAAACTCATCCAGCATGCATCTATGCCCCCCTGACAGTGTGCGCTGTTCATCTTCTCCAACGATGTATCCCAAGGTATGCGGTCTCCTTTAAAGATCGCCATGCCCGTCACATCCTCCCATCCATCGAGCGACTCGCACGCGTTGTCAGTCCAATCTGGAGTACGGATATAAGCTTTTGCAAAAAGCCTCCGCCCCGCCCTCGGAAAATGAGGGAACACGTCGGGGCAGGAGGTTGGATATATAGTAAGCTTTAAATATAATATATATGACCATCCGAGAGGGTCAGAGGACCCCGATCCTCCCTAGCTGGTCGAGCACGCCGCGCCGGATCTCCTCGGGGGACCTCTCCGCGCCGACCCTCTCGCCATCGCGCATGATCTCCGTCTCTATCATCTCCATCTCCGCCCCGCACGAGCAGGACATCCTGTCGTCCGGGCGCAGGGAGACCCCCATCTCGAAGCAGCGGGGGCAGCGGTACGGGTACTTCCTCCCGCCGAACTTGCCCCTCTTGGACACGGGCTTCCCGTCCTTCTCGGATATGTCCATGGACAGGTCGAGGGTCGGCGCGTTGCTTATGGACGTCCCAACCCCGAACCCGGACACGCTGGTGCCCGCTATCTCCGCCACGGACTTCTCGTCCAGGCCCCCGGAGACGATTATCTCCACGTCCCCGAAGCCCCTGATGTCCAGCTCCCAGCGTATCTCGTCTATCAGCTCCTTGAAGTTCCCCCTCCTGGACCCCGGGGTGTCCAGGCGGACCCCCTTGAGCTCCCTGACCAGGCTGCACGCGTCGACCGCCGCCGCCCTCTCGTCGGAGAACGTGTCTATCAGCATTATGCGGGGGACCTCGGGCTCGATCACCCTGTCGAACGCCGCGAACGCCGCCTCGTTGCTCCCCATCAGCAGCATCAGCGCGTGGGGCACGGTCCCTATGGGCTCCCTGCCTATGATCTCGCCCCCGATCTTGGACGAGACCCCGTCGCACCCGCCTATGAAGCAGGAGCGGTCCAGCACGCCCGCTATGGCGGGGTGCATCCTCCTGTTGCCGAAGGCCAGGACGGTCTTCCCCCCGGCCGCCGCCTTCACCCTGGCCGCCGCCGTGGCTATCCCCGACGGCTGGCAGAGCATCCCCAGTATGGCGGTCTCCATGAACCCGAACTCGGTGTACGACCCGACCATGTTCATCAGGGGGACCCTGACGCTGCCGGGAGTCCTGGGCCTGAACACCGTGCCCTCGGGCACGGCGTATATGGACACGGGGAGGCCCTCCATGAGGCGGACGACCTCCTCCAGCCCGCAGAACACCGACCACTCCCACCCCCTGGGCAGGGAGCTCCCGGTGACCTCCGCGCACACCTTCACGGACGAGAGGCCGCTGGCGTCCAGTATGCGCCGGGTCCTCTCGAAGTATATGTCCATGGTCTCGCCGGAGCGGACCGCCTCCTCCCCCGCCATGAAGAGCCTGCTCACGCGATCACGCCCTCAGGGCCTTTCTGCCCGGGAACCTCGCCTTGGAGCCCAGCTCCTCCTCTATGCGGAGCAGGCGGTTGTACTTGGCCGTCCTCTCCCCGCGGGCGGGCGCCCCGGTCTTTATCTGGCCGGCGCCCCACCCGACGGAGAGGTCCGCTATGGTTGTGTCCTCGGACTCGCCGGAGCGGTGGGACACCACCACGCCGTAGCCGTTGTCGAAGCTCATCAGGGCCGCGTCCCCGGACTCCGTGACCGTCCCCACCTGGTTGACTTTGAGCAGGAGCGCGTTGGCGGCGCCCATCTCGATCCCCCTGCAGAGGCGGCGGGCGTTGGTGACGAAGAGGTCGTCGCCGACGATCTGCACCCTCCCGCCTATGGACCGCGTCAGCTCGGCGGTGGACTCGAAGTCGTCCTCGTGGAATGGGTCCTCTATGCTGGCCAGGGGGAACTTGCCCGCCAGGGCCGCGTAGTGGTCCGCCAGCTCGCCCGCGGACAGGCGCATGCCGTCCACCTCGTACGCCCCGTTGTCGCAGAACTCGGAGGATGCCGCGTCCAGGGAGAGGAACACCTCCCTCCCGGGGGAGTACCCCGCCAGGGATATGGCCTCGGATATCGTCTCCAGGGCGTCGGACACCGTGTCTATGGGGGGCGCGAACCCGCCCTCGTCCCCTATGTTGACCGCGGAGGGCCCGTGCTTCCTCTTGAGCAGCGACTTCAGCTCCATGTATATCTCGGACGCGGCGGCTAGGCACTCGGAGAACGAGCGGAACCCGGCGGGCACGATCATGCACTCCTGTATCTTGAGGTTGCCCCCGGCGTGCTTCCCGCCGTTTATTATATTGAACATGGGGACCGGGAGGGTGGCGTGGTCCCTGCCGATGTGCTCGTACGCCTGCGCGCCGGACGCATAGGCGCCGGCCTTGGCGGCCGCGAGGGAGACGGCGGTGGTGGCGTTGCCCCCGAGCCTGCTCTTGTCGTCGGTGCCGTCCAGATCGATCAGCGCGTAGTCTATGCTCCTCTGGTCGGACGGGTCCATCCCGGTTATGGCCCTGGCTATCTCCCCGCGGACGTTCTCCACCGCCTTCGCGACGCCCTTGCCGCCGTAGCGCCTCCCGCCGTCGCGGAGCTCCAGGGCCTCCCACGAGCCCGTGGATGCCCCGGACGGGGCTATGGCGGAGATCCTCGCCCCGCCTACCGTCAGCTCGGCCTCGACCGTGGGGTTGCCCCTGGAGTCCAGCACCTCTCTCGCCCATACCTTCTCGATCTTCATCCGATCCATCTTCTCACGCCTCTGTAACTCCGCAGTAATCCTCCATGCGGCTCAGGAGGATCTCGATATCCTTGACTGAAAATATTTTAGGGTCCGCCGACGCGATGACCGTGGCCTTCTTCCCGCAGTCGGAGGTCAGGATCTGGTGCATCATCCTCAGCACGGGATCCATCCCGTTCCTCTTGATGAGGGGGTCCAGGTCGTCGAACGCTATGACGGGGCGCTCCGCCCTCTCCGCGAACGCCTTGGCCTCCGCTATCGCGGTCCCCAGCTTGTATATGTCGAAGCGCGCGGTCGCGCGCCTGAACGACAGGTGCACGATCTCCGCGCCCTCGGACACCCTCTCCCTGACCGTCTTCGGCCTCCTGGCGGTGACCACCAGCGCGGCGCACCCCTCCCTCTCCAGGGACGAGACGCCGGAGTAGACCGGCCCGGGGCCTCCGCCGAACATCATGTACGACTTGCCGAACTCTATGCGCCGCTCGCGGCCGGGCTGCGGGGGCTGCTCCCCCTTCCTGGCGTCCGGCGCGTCGCGGTCCGGCGCGACCTCCCCCAGCTTCTCCAGGAGGTCCCCCGACCTGAACGGCTTCTGCAGCGACCCCCTCACGAGGGGGTTGTCCAGGTGCACGCGCTCCCCGCGGCCCGTCATGAGCACGACCGCCTGGCTGCCGGGCCTGCCCGTGCAGACGGCGCCGATGAGCTCCGTGCCGCGCTCCCCCGCCAGCGCCGCGTCTAAAAGGATCGCGTCCGGCTCGGACGCGGCCATCTCGATCGCCTCCTCCGCGCCCCCGGCGAGGTCTGCGCGGTGCCCCGCCGCCTCCAGCGCGTCGCCGATCGCCTCGCGCACGGCGGGGCAGTCGTCGATCACGAGAACTCTCATCAGCTATCACTCCGGCAGGGCGCCATTCCGCTAACCGCCTTCGGACTATTTAATGAAAGCATGCGGGCCGACGCGCGCCCCGTGTCCGAAGAACGGGGATCGATCACTGTTTCCTGCTCTCTCTAGCCTTGGGTCTGAGGTTGCTGTACCCGCACTTGCGGCACCTGCTCGCCTTCTTGGGGTTGGTGGCGTAGCAACTCATGCAGACGGATTTATCAAGGAGCCTAGCCTCGGCCTCTTTAAAACGTGCCATCTATTATTCCTCTGGCAGACCATTATGGATGTATTATTTATAGGTTTCAACGAACCGATTCCGCGATCGCCCGGGGCGCGCGCGCCCGCCGCCCCCCGCTCCCCCGGAGTCACTGTTTTATTAACGGGGCTTTCGATAGGGTGTCCGTCGCCCGGCCGCGCCATGCGCGCGCCCGCTGGGATAAAACAATGGGAACTGGTCTCATGAGGGCACTGTACATTCACGCCGACTCGATGGAGTTCGAGGCAAAGGAAAAGACGAAAGCGGCTGAGGAGATCCCCGCCGAGCTCCGCAGCGGGAGGATGGAGGAGGTCCTCGTCGCGTTCATAACCGTGGAGAGCGGGGACGAGGGCAAGATAGCGCAGGTCGCGTCGGAGGCCTCCAGGGACCTGCTGTCCACCATGGAGAAGGTCGGCGCGGAGAGGGTGCTGGTGTACCCCTACGCGCATCTGAGCGGCGACCTCGCCAAGCCCAAGGCCAGCGTGGAGGCGCTGGACCTCCTGACCGAGATGCTGAAGGCCGCGGGGGCCGAGGCGCACCGCGCGCCTTTCGGATGGTACAAGTCCTTCGACGTCAGGTGCAAGGGGCACCCGATGTCCGAGCTGTCCAGGGACTTCAAGGGGAAGGAGGAGAAGCGCGCCCCCAAGGGGGAGGACTCCTACTTCGTCCTGACCCCGGAGGGGAGAGAGATTCAGATAGGCGACTACGGGGGCGGGTCCGAATGCATGAGGGCCATGATCGACAAGGAGGCCCTCGGGAAGGAGGCGCCCGCCGCCGGCGAGCCCGAGTACCTCAGGCTCTGCAGGAAGTTCGGCATACAGTGGGAGGCGATGTCCGACGCGGGCCACATGTGCCTGGCCCCGCACGGGGCCATGATGTTCGACCTGATATCGGACTACGCCACGCAGATCGTGAACTCGTCCGGGATGAGCGTCTACAACGTCAAGGGCACCAACATGTTCTCGCTGGACGAGCCCGCCGTGAAGGAGCACGCGGACCTCTTCGGCGACAGGCTCTACACCGTCAGCACGGGAAAGAAGAGCTTCGTCCTGAGGTACGCCGCCTGCCACCAGCAGTTCGCCATGATCCGCAATTGGAACATAAGCTACAGGCAGATGCCGTTCGGGGCGTTCGAGGTGGCGGACTCGTACCGCCTGGAGCAGTCCGGGGAGTGCATGCTGTGCTTCAGGTCCAGGAGGCTCAACATGCCGGACTTCCACGTGATGTGCAGGACCGTGCCGGAGGCGCAGGAGTACTTCGCCAAGCTGGACGGAGACATATTCGGGGAGATAGAGAAGATCGGCAGGGACTACGACATGCTGGTGAACTTCTCGTCCAGGAAGGCGTACGAGGAGAACAAGGCCCTGATCGAGGGGCTGTGCAGGCTCCATAACAGGGACGCGCTCATACACCTCTACCCGGACGGGATCAACTACTATTGGACTGTGAACATAGAGTACCACCTGCTGGACCAGATGAAGAGGCCGAGGGAGATCGGCACGGTCCAGATAGACGTGGGCAACGCCGAGAGGTTCGGCATAACCTATGCGGACGAGAAGGGGGAGAAGAGGCACCCCATCATACTGCACTGCGCGGTGATCGGATCCATAGAGAGGTACATGTACTCGCTGCTGGACACGGCGGTGGGGATCGAGCGCTCCGGCTCCCCCGGGTACCTTCCCGTGTGGATAGCCCCCGAGCAGGTCAGGCTGATGCCCATGTCCGGCGAGTTCGCCGGCGCGGCGGCCGAGATGGCGTCCAGGCTCAGGGCCGAGGGCGTGCGCGTCTCCGTGGACGACACCGACGCCACCGTCGGCAAGAAGGTCAGGAGGGCGAAGCAGGACTGGTGCTCGTACGCGGCGGTGATCGGGGAGGCGGAGGTCTCCTCCGGCAGGCTGAAGGTGTACGTCAGATCCGAGAACAGGGACGCGGAGATGGGCGAGGGCGAGCTGCTGGCCCGCATAAAGGGGGAGACCGCGGGGTTCCCCGTGCGCCCGATGTACATGCCGTCCGAGCTCAGCAGGCGCTGCGAGATGTGAGCGCGGGCGCATGTTCGACCTGTACGTCGTGACCGATTCCGCCCTGTCGGGCGGCCTGCCCGACTCCGAGGTCGCCAGGAGGGCGTACGAGGGCGGGGCGGACGCGGTCCAGCTGAGGATGAAGGGCGCGCCCGGCGGGGAGATGCTCAGGCAGGCCAGGATCATAAAGGGGATCGCCGACTCCATGTCCAGGCTCTTCATAGTCAACGACAGGGCGGACGTCGCCCTCCTGTCCGAGGCGGACGGGGTGCACCTGGGGCGCTCCGACGTCCCCATAGAGGACGCCCGGGGCATGCTCGGGGAGCATATGATCATAGGCGCGTCCGTCCACAGCGTGGAGGAGGCCGAGGAGGCCGCCGAGGCGGGGGCGGACTACCTGAGCGTCGGGTCCGTGTTCAGGACGGGCACCAAGGGGGACGCGATCCAGGGGCTGGGGCTGGGGCCGGTCTTCGAGATCAAGAGGAGCGTGGGCCTGCCGCTGGTGGCGATAGGCGGCATAAACCTAGGGAACGTGCGCGAGGTCATACGGGCCGGGGCGGACTCCGCCGCGGTGGCCTCCGCGGTGGTGTCGAAGCCCGACATAGCGAAGGCGGCCCGCGAGATGAGGGACGCCATCCTCAAAGCAAGGATAATATCGGACATACCCGTTAGGTGACCCGATGATGATCAACGGGAGAGAGCTCCGCCTGAGCGGCCCGCGCGCCCTGTCGGAGATCCTCGAGGGCGAGGGATACTCGCAGGACAGGGTCGCCGTGGAGATGAACGGGAGCGTCGTCCCCAGGCGCGCATACCGGGAGACCTCGGTCTCCGACGCGGACAGGCTGGAGATAGTGGGATTCGTCGGGGGCGGCTGATGAGGGTCACCCTCAACGGCGCCCCCGTGGAGACGTCCGCCGGGACCCTGTTCGAGCTGAGGGACGAGCTCATGCCCGGGAGGGACGTGGCCGTGCTTAACGGCTTCCAGGCGGCGGCGGACCGCCCCCTCTCCGAGGGGGACTGCGTCCACCTCGGGAAGAAGGGCGAGCTCCCGTCCAGGGAGGAGCTGGAATCGCTCATGTCCGCCAGGCACTCCCCCCGGGTCCACGGCGCGGTCAAGGGGTCCGTCGTCGGGATAGCGGGGCTGGGCGGGCTCGGGTCCAACATAGCCGCCGCGCTGGCGAGGCTGGGCGTGGGCCGCCTGGTGGTCGCGGACTTCGACGTGGTCGAGCCCACCAACCTCAACCGCCAGAACTACTTCGTGAGCCACCTCGGCATGGCCAAGACGGACGCCACGGTGGAGATCCTGAGGGGAGTGAACCCCTTCGTGGAGGTGGAGGCGCACGCGGTCAGGGTCTCGCCCGGCAACGCGGCGGAGATCTTCGGGGGGTGCGACGTCGTCTGCGAGGCGTTCGACTCCGCGACGGAGAAGGCCATGCTCGCGAACGCGCTCATGGAGGGGCTCCCGGGCGTCCCGCTGGTGTGCGGGTCGGGCCTGGCGGGGTACGGGGATTCCAACGAGATAAGGACCGAGAGGAGGATGGGCGGGCTGTACCTCTGCGGGGACGGGGAGTCCGCCGCGGGCGAGGGGTCCGGGCTCATGTCCCCCAGGGTGTGCATATGCGCCGGCCACATGGCCAACGCGGTCCTGAGGATACTCATGGGGGTCGAGTGACGTGGACGACCTCGTCATAGGGGGCAGGAGGTTCAAGTCGAGGTTCATGCTGGGATCGGGGAAGTTCTCCATCCGCATGATGGGGGAGGTCATAGAGAGCGGCGGGGTGGAGATAGCCACCCTGGCGGTCAGGAGGGCGAACGTCGGCGGGGAGGAGAACATCCTCGACCACATCCCCAAAGGGGTGACGCTGCTGCCCAACACGTCCGGGGCGCGGAGCGCGGAGGAGGCGCTGAGGATAGCCCGGCTGGCCAGGGAGATGGGGTGCGGGGACATGGTCAAGATAGAGGTGGTCAGGGACAGCAGGTACCTGCTCCCGGACAACCGCGAGACCGCCAAGGCGGTGGCTCTGCTGGCGGGGGAGGGCTTCGTGCCGCTCCCGTACATGATGCCCGACCTGTCCGCCGCCCGCGACATGCAGGAGGCGGGGGCGGCGGCCATAATGCCCCTGGGGGCGCCCATCGGGAGCAACAAGGGCCTCCTGACGGGCGATTTCGTGAGGATGATGGTGGAGGAGATAGACCTCCCGATAATCGTGGACGCGGGGATAGGCAGGCCTTCCCAGGCGTGCGAGGCCATGGAGATGGGGTGCGCCGCGGTCATGGCCAACACCGCCATAGCCACCGCGGGCGACGTCCCCCTGATGGCCTCCGCCTTCAGGCAGGCGATCGAGGCGGGCAGGAAGGCGTACCTGGCGAGGCCCGGCAGGGTGCTGGAGGGCAGGGGGGAGGCCTCCAGCCCGCTAACCGGGTTCCTGGAGGGCCCATGAGGGCCTGGACCGACGCGGAGGATTACGCGGAGGGGATGGAGCGCATCGGATCCCGCGTCATGGACTCGGTGATGGATGCGAGGGAGGGGTACGACCCGTCGGCGTTCTCCGAGAGGGACGCGGCGGCCGCGCTGGCGTCCGAGCGCCTGTCGCCGGACGGGTTCGCCGCCCTCCTGTCGCCGGCGGCGGCCCCTCTCCTGGAGGAGATGGCCGCCCGCGCCAGGCGGGAGACCCTCGCCCACTTCGGGAACTCGGTGTCCCTGTTCACGCCGATATACGTGTCCAACCGCTGCGACGGGGGCTGCGTCTACTGCGGGTTCCGCTCGGGCAACGGCGTCGGCAGGGCCGCGCTGTCCCCCGCGGAGGCGGAAGCGGAGATGAGGATCATAGCGTCCACCGGGCTGGCGGAGGCGCTCATACTCACGGGGGAGTCCAGGACGGGGTCCGGCGTCGGGTACATAGGGGAGTGCGTGGCGGCGGCGGCCCGGCTGTTCAAGAGCGTGGGGGTGGAGGTGTACCCCATGAACTCGGCTGAGTACGCCTCGCTCAGGGCCCGCGGGGCGGACTACGTAACGGTGTTCCAGGAGACCTACGACCCCGAGAGGTACGCGGAGGTCCATCTCTCGGGGCAGAAGAGGGTGTTCTCGTACAGGTTCGACGCGCAGGAGAGGGCGCTCATGGGCGGGATGAGGGGGGTGGCGTTCGGGGCGCTCATGGGGCTGGGCGACCTCCGCCGCGACGCGTTCGCGTGCGGGATGCACGCCCGCGCCATCCAGAGGAAATACCCGTCCGCGGAGATCTCCCTGTCCGTCCCGCGGCTCAGGCCCGTCGCGGGGTCGGAGGCGTACGGCGAGCGGGTCAGCGAGAGGGAGCTGCTCCAGACGGCCCTCGCCTACAGGATCTTCCTGCCGTACGCCGGGATCACGCTGTCGACGCGGGAGTCCGCCCGTTTCAGGGACGGGGCTGCGGGCCTCTTCGCCACCAGGATGTCCGCGGGCGTGTCCGTGGGCGTGGGGGAGCGCTCGTCGGATTCCCCCGGCGGGGGGCAGTTCGACATAGCCGACGGGAGGAGCGTGGAAGAGATCAGGCGCGCGCTGGAGGAGAGGGGGCTCCAGCCGGTGTTCAGCGACTACGTGAGGACATGATCGCCGCCATAACGGACAGCCGCCTGTGCGGGGGGAGGTTCGCGGAGCAGATGGGGAGGATCGCCCGCGCCCGCCCCGACCTGATAATCCTGAGGGAGAAATGGCTCTCGCCCGAGGAATACCGGGCGCTGGCCTCGGAGGCCCTGGAGACATGCCGCGCCGCGGGGGCAGAGCTGTGCGCCAACTCGTTCTCCGACGTCGCGGCGGGCCTCGGGATCCGCCGCATCCAGCTGTCCGTCGGCGATCTGCGCCGGCTCGGGCGCGGCGGCTTCGATCAGGTGATCGCGTCCGTCCATTCCGCGGGCGAGGCGAGGGAGGCGGAGGATCTGGGGGCGGACGCGCTGGTTTTCGGGAACGTCTTCGAGACCGCGTGCAAGCCGGGCGCGCCCGCCAGGGGCCTGGCCGCGCTCGGAGAGGTGTGCGGGGCCGCGGGCGCGCCCGTGCTGGCCGTCGGAGGGATCGACGAGGGCAACATGCGCCTCGCGATGGCCGCGGGGGCGGCGGGGGTGTGCATGAGGGGGCGGTTCATGGAGGCGGAGGACCCCGCGGGGATAGTCCGCGCATACAGGGAGATGAGGGCATCCCTCTGACGCGATGGCGGCCCATCGCCGCCGCGCCCGAATAGAGCCAGACGCGCTCGCATCCCTCTCTTTTGAACGCGTGCGCGCGACTATGCGCGATCCGAACCGCATGATCCGGATGCGAGCGCGGAATCGGATCGCGCCTCCGGGAGGCGCCGGGCGGCTCGTCCCGCCATGATGTCGAAGCGAGGGCTCCAGACATCGCGATGGGCGATATGGTCATGCGTGATCATGCAATTTTGAACGCTTTTAGCTGGAAAATAGTCGCCGCACGACAAACTATTTGAATGGATGGCCGGGATTTTGAAAGTAGCTCCTATGGACGAAACTGCATTATTTAAGGAAAAGCTGGCCGCCAACGGCGGCTCGAGCGCCGCGAAGTGCTTTCAGTGCGGAACATGTTCTCTCAAATGCCCGTCCGCCAACATGCGGACGTCTTTGAGGCCTGCGCACCTGATGAGGGCTTCGCTGCTCGGACTGAGGGACGAGGCGATGGACGGCGACGCCATGTGGCAGTGCACCACGTGCTACACCTGTGTGGAGTGGTGCCCCTGCAACGTGCAGGTCGTCGACGTGATCGCCGCGCTGAGGAACATAGCCGTATCCGAAGGGAACCTCTATGGCAACCATAAGAAGGTGGCGGAGAGCCTGATCAAGAGCGGGCACACGGTTGACAACAACGACAGGATAAGGGCTCTGAGGAAGGACCTCGGGCTCCGCGAGGATCCCGACACCGTGATCGGCGGAGGCTCGCCGAAGGCGGACTTCGACAAGGTGCTCAAGCTCACCGGGTTCGACAAGCTGGTGGGACAATGAAGAGGTACGCGTTCTTCCTGGGGTGCATCGCGCCCCTCAGATATCCCGGGATCGAGAAATCGACGAGGGAGGTCTTCAAAGCGCTGGGCGTCGAGCTGGTGGACCTCGAGGGAGCCAGCTGCTGCCCCGCGCCCGGAGTGATAAAATCGTTCAGCAAGGCGGCGTGGCTCGCGGCCGCGGCGAGGAACCTCGCCCTGGCGGAGAAGGCCGGGCTGGACGTCATGACCATCTGCAACGGCTGCTACGGCTCCCTGTTCGACGCCGCCCACGAGCTGCGCGAGGACGAGGGGCTGCTGAGGGAGGCCAACGAGATCCTCGCGGAGATAGGGCTGAGCTACAGCGGGAACACGAAGGTGAGGCACTTCGCGGACGTGCTGTACAGGGACGTCGGGATAGACAAGATTAAAGAGGCCGTCAAGAAGCCCGCCGCATACGAGGTCGCGGCGTTCTACGGGTGCCACTTCCTGAAGCCCAGCCTGCTGAAGCAGCTGGACGATTCCGAGAACCCCAGGATCCTGGACGACCTCATCGAGGCCGTGGGCGCCAGCAGCGCGCTCCGCAAGAAGAAGGCCAGGACGATGTGCTGCGGCGCCGGCGGGGGCCTCAGGTCCCAGTTCGGAGAGACGGCGAAGAAGTTCACCGAGGCCAACATCGAGATAATGAAGGGCAGCGGGGCGGAGATGATCGTCGACGTGTGCCCGTTCTGCCACCTCCAGTTCGACACCAGCCAGAGCGCGGACGGGTCCGGGCTCCCCGTGCTCCACCTGTCGCAGCTCTACGGCCTCGCGATGGGGATGGACGCGGGAAGCCTCGGGCTGAGCGCGCACGCCACCCCGGTGAAACTGTAACCTCAAACGCGATTAAAACGAAAAAAGTCAGAAGGCATTGCTATGACGAAATGGTCCAATCAGAAGATATGCAAGAGCGCGGACAAGGATCTGGAGAACTACATCTCCGTCCTCCCGACGAACACGGCGTTCCACCGCGTGGACACCCAGATATTGAAATGCGGCTTCGGCCTCGGCGGCATCTGCTGCAGGCTCTGCGCCAACGGCCCCTGCCGCATAACGCAGGACGCGCCCAAGGGGGTCTGCGGGGCGACCGCGGACGTGATAGTCGCCAGGAACTTCCTGCGCACGGTCGCGGCGGGCTCGGGATGCTACATACACGTGGTCGAGAACGCCGCCAGGAACCTGAGGAGCATCGCCCTCGCCAAGGGCGACATCAGGGGCAAGAAGGCGCTGGAGCGCCTCTGCGCCAAGTTCGGCGTCTCCGGAGCCGACGAGCACGAGAAGGCCCTGAAGGTGGCGGACGCCGTCCTCGAGGACCTGTACAGGCCCGAGTTCGAGAAGATGAGGCTCACCGAGAAGATGGCGTACCCCCCGAGGTACAAGCGCTGGGAGGAGCTGGGCATCCTGCCGGGCGGAGCCAAGTCCGAGGTGTTCTCGGGAGTGGTGAAGACCTCCACGAACCTCAACTCGGACCCGGTGCACATGCTGCTGCACTGCCTGAAGCTCGGGATATCCACCGGCCTCTTCGGGCTCACGCTCACCAACCTGCTGAACGACGTGGTCATCGGCGAGCCCGAGCTGCGCCTGGCCCCCGTGGGGCTCCGCGTCATCGACCCCGGCTACATCAACATCATGATAACCGGGCACCAGCACTCCAGGTTCTCGTACCTGCAGGACCGCCTGATCCACGAGGACGTCGTGAAGAAGGCGAAGGCCGCCGGGGCGAAGGGCTTCAAGATAATAGGGTGCACCTGCGTCGGCCAGGACATGCAGCTCCGCGGGGCGCACTGCACCCAGATCTTCGACGGCCACGCCGGCAACAACTTCACCAGCGAGGCCATCCTGTCCACCGGCGCCATAGACGCCGTGATATCGGAGTTCAACTGCACCCTGCCCGGCATCGAGCCCATCTGCGACCAGCTCAAGATAAAGCAGATCTGCGTGGACCCGGTGGCGAAGAAGGCGAACGCGACGCTGAAGGAGTTCACCTACGAGAACCGCGAATCCGTAGTGGACGAGATCGTGGACGAGATCGTGGCGTCGTACAAGGCCAGGCGCGGAACGGTTCCCATGAGCCTGCTCCCGGAGCACGGCAACTCGAACTCGCTGACCGGGGTCAGCGAGGTCTCCCTGAAGGCGTTCCTGGGCGACTCGTGGAAGCCGCTCATAGACCTGATAGCCAACGGCACCATAAAGGGCATAGCCGGCGTGGTCGGCTGCTCCAACCTGATGCTGGGCGGGCACGACGTGATGACCGTCGAGCTCACCAAGCGGCTGATAGCCAAGGACATAATCGTCCTGACCGCGGGATGCTCCTCCGGGGGCATAGAGAACTGCGGCCTCATGAGGCCGGAGGCGGCGGAGCTGGCCGGGCCCGGCCTCAAGGCGGTCTGCAAGCAGCTCGGGATACCCCCGGTGCTGAACTTCGGGCCCTGCCTGGCCATCGGCAGGCTGGAGATAGTCGCGACCGAGGTGGCGGAGGCGCTGGGAGTGGACCTCCCGCAGCTGCCCCTGGTCCTGTCCGCGGCGCAGTGGCTGGAGGAGCAGGCGCTGGCGGACGGGGCGTTCGGGCTCGCGCTCGGCCTCCCCCTGCACCTGGGGCTCCCGCCCTTCGTGGTCGGAAGCGAGCTGGCGGTGAAGGTGCTGTGCGAGGACATGAAGTCCCTGACCGGCGGCCAGGTGATCGTCAACGGCGACGCCGCGGAGTCGGCGGACATCCTGGAGGGAGTCATCCTCCAGAAGCGCAAGGAGCTGAACCTGCCGTAAGGCGGGTTCGGACAGGGGGGCCCGCCAGGCGGGCTCCCCCCATATTTTTTTTGGCTCTCTGTGAAATCGAACGGGGGCGGAGCGGCCTCCTCCTCTGCGAACTGCCTTTTCGTGTCAAATACGCGATTTGGATTCTGCCTTTTCGTGTCAAATACGCGATTTAGATTCTGCCTTTTCGTGCAAACGCAATTATATCCGCACATTTATCCCTATTTGGGAAAGATGCATCTCAAAAGGAAGGCGTACGACCGCATCGTCGAATGGAAGGAGAGGAGCAAGGGGAGGACCGCCCTCCTCATAGACGGCGCGAGGCGCGTGGGCAAAAGCTATCTCGCGGAGGAGATCGGGAGGAACGAATACCGGAGCTTCGTGAAGATCGATTTCGCCCGCGCGTCCCCCGCGGTGAGAGAGATGTTCGACAGCGACTCCTCGGATCTGGACATGCTCTTCAGCAAGCTGTCGGTCCTGAGCGGCGCTACCCTGTACAGGCGGGAGTCCCTCATAATATTCGACGAGGTGCAGCGCTTCCCGAGAGCGAGGGAGATGATCAAGTTCCTGGTGGAGGACGGGCGCTACGACTACATCGAGACGGGGTCGCTCCTGTCCATAAAGCGCAACGTCAGAGACATCCTCATACCGTCGGAGGAGGAGCACATGCTCCTACACCCCCTGGACTTCGAAGAGTTCCTATGGGCCCTGGGCGACGATGCGACCGCCCCGCTCATAAGGAGATGCTTCGAGAGGATGGAGCCTCTCGGCGAGGCGGTTCACAAGAAGGCCATGAACCTGTTCAGACAGTACGTGCTCGTGGGGGGGATGCCGCAGGCGGTGTCCGAATATTCCGAGAGCAGGGACTTCGCCTCTGCGGACCGCGTCAAGAGGATGATCCTCGAGCTCTATCGCCAGGACATGTCCAAGTTCGCGGAGGGGTACGAGGCCAAGGTCTCCGCAGTGTTCGACCAGCTTCCGGCGCAGCTGTCCAAGAGGGAGAAGAGGTTCAACATAGCTTCTCTGAGCAAGAGCGCAAGAACCAGGACGCATGAGGGCGCCTTCATGTGGCTGGCGGACGGGATGATGATAAACCAGTGCTTCAACGCCGTAGATCCAACCGCGGGCCTCTCCATGCATCTGGATCACGCCAGCCGGAAATGCTACATGGCGGACACGGGGCTGCTGGTGACCCACGCCCTGTCCGACGACGACTTCTCCGACAACGCGCTCTATAAGTCCGTTCTGTTGGATGAGCTGAACATAAGCGAGGGGATGCTCATGGAGAACGCGGTCGCGCAGATGCTGCGCGCCAACGGGCACAGGCTGTTCTTCTATTCCAGGAGCGACAGCGCGGACAGGTCCAACGACATCGAGATCGACTTCCTCGTCAGGAGGGGGGGCGAGATCTGCCCCGTGGAAGTCAAATCGGGCGCGTCCACCAGGCACGCCTCCCTCGACAAGTTCGTCGCCAAGTTCGGGAAGCGCATCGGGCGGCCGTACGTGCTGTGCGCGAAGGACCTGGCCTCTGGGGGCGGCGTCGCCCGCATCCCGATATACATGGCGATCTGCCTCTGAGGCGCGCGGCGGACCGGGGCTCCGGAGGCTCGCTCGCAGAGGAGCCCCCGGCGCCCTTCACCTCCCGTCCCTGTGCATGAACCTGGGGCCCTTCCAGTTCCAGTCCCCCAGGAGGTGCATCACCGCGGGGACGATGTACGTCCTCACTATGAGCGCGTCCACCAGGATCGCGAAGCACAGCGCGAAGCCGAACTCCTTCAGCATCATGGTGTTGGACAGCATCAGGGTGCCGAACGCGCCGCCCATTATGATCCCGCATATGGTTATCACCGACCCCGAGCTGGTGACCGCGGAGGCTATCGCGTCGTCGTTGGACATCCCCCTGTGCCTCACGTTCTCCTTTATGCGCGTGGTGAGCAGGATGTCGTAGTCCATGCCCAGGCCCAGGCACACCACCATCAGGATGATCGGGATCATCCACAGAACCCCGTGCCCGAGCAGGTCCGAGAATATCAGGTGCGTGACCCCTATCGTCCACGCCACGCTCATGAGTATCGTGAGGACCGAGCGCAGCGGGGTCACGTAGGACCTCATGACGAAGAACAGGAGCGCCATGATCAGCAGGACCGCCAGGAGCTCGACCTTGCCGAACTCCCCGCTCACCTGCCCGGATATCTCGAACATCACCGCGGGGGAGCCCGTCATCCATGTGGCCGCGATCAGCCCGGACCCCTCGCCCGCGGCGAAGCTCTCCATCTCCGCCTTGCAGTACCCTATCGTGTCCATGGAGCGGTTGGACATGGCGGAATCCCTGGTCACCGCGGTCACGCTCACGTACTTTATGGCGCCGCTCCCGTCCGCCCCTATGCTCCGGAGCGCGGCGTAGTTCACTATCCAGTCCATGACCGCTCCGACCTCGGCGCTGTCGTACCTTATCTGGGCCCCCGTCGACATCTCCAGATACTCCACGGCGCCCTCCGGCATGCCCGACGCGAGCGCCGCGCCCGCCGCCCTCTCCGGGAGCGCCTTCAGGACCTCCCCGAACACCATCACGGCGTAGTCGTGGTCGCTCAGGCCCGGGTTGGGGCTGGACTTCGCGATCTCCTCCGCGATCGCCTTCCAGACGTACACCCCGTACACCGACCCTATGTTGTCGTCGCCCGTGAGCGATCTCTGGAACGAATCTATCTTCCGCAGCCCGACGGGGTCGGTCCATTGGACGTACCCCACGCTGGATCCCGCGATGTCCATCTCCCCTATCTCCCCTATGGGGGCGGAGAGCTCCATCACCATGTAGTTGGGGGTCAGCATCCCCCCGTCGGTGTGCTCCTCTATCTTCTTCATCCCGTCCGCCGCCTCGCCCGACGACATCATGCTGACCATGTCGTAGGACGACGGGGCGGTGAACGTGATGTACGCCATCGGCACGGTGAACAGCACCGCGACGACGAATATGGGCTTGGCGCGCCTCATGGAGAACCTGACCGACCTGCGGAAGTACGAGTCGGCCGACTTGGACATCCGGGCGTAGAACCTCCCGGGCTTCCTCCCGGATACCGCGCCGGAGGGCCAGAACAGCCTGTCCCCGGCTATCGCCAGTATGGACGTGATCAGCGTGAGGGCGGCGAACATGGCTATCAGTATGCCCGCCGCGAGGACCACCCCCATGGAGCTTATCATTGGGAAGGAGCAGATGGACATCGCCCCGAACCCTATCATGACCGCGGTCCCGGACGTGGCTATGGACTCCCCCGCCCACGTGACGCTCTCCCTGAGGGATTCCCCGTGATCCTTCCCGGACCTGCGCTCCTCGTGGTAGCGCGCCAGTATGAATATGCAGTAGTCGCACCCGGCCCCCATCATGGACACCAGCAGGAACATCTCCGACACGTAGGAGACGTTCATGATGGACGCTATCAGGAACATGGCCATCATGGCCGCGCCGAACGCCGCGCCGATGACCATCGGGGGCATGGCGGACGTGACGAACGACCTGAAGAACAGCCCCACCAGGACCAGTATGAGCAGTATCGTGAACGGGTCTATCCTGGACAGGTCCTTGGCGGACTCCACCTCGGTGTCGTGGTTCATCGCCGGGGTCCCTGTGACGTACAGGGACATGCCGGGGAGGCTCGCCGCCGCCTCTTTCACGAATCCCCTGAGGGCGACCGTGTCCTCGGACATGCCCTTCGCGTGCTCGCTAGTATAAGATATCTGATAGAGGACCACCCCGCTGTCCGCGCCCCCGAACGACCCCGCCTGCGTCACCTTCGCTATCTTCTGGGACCCGGAGCCGTCCGTGAACCCGGATTTCCCGTCGTTCAGGGCCGCGCCCAGCCGCTCGGCGCTCTCCCTCCCCTCGGGGGAGCCGTATTCGGCGACCAGCAGGAACACGCTGTCCCCCGCCGACTCGGCCGCGTAGAAGTTCTTGTTCAGTATCCTCAGGCCGCTGATGGACTCGGCGTCGGGCACCGCCATCGAGTCGGTGTCGTACTTGAGGGCGTCCCCCACCTTCGCCGCGAAGGGCACCGACACCAGAAGCAGGAGCACCCATGCGAGTATTATCCATTTCGCGCACCTAGATATCACGCTGGCGAGCCCTTTGAAAACCATGCCCCCGTATGCATCTCGAACACATATTTTATTTTCTGTCGGACGGCGCATACTTTTATTATCGGCGCGGGGATTCACGCCCGATAAAGATGATCGACGAAAAGGCGGTCGCGGCGGCGCAGGAGAGGTACGGCAGGCTTTTGAGGCAGCAGCTCGAGAGGGTCGAGTCCCTGAAGACGGAGGGCGATTGGACGGACTTCTCCAAGCTGGACAGGCTGGTCATAGGCGTATGCGGCGGGGACGGCATAGGCCCGTACATATGCGCCTCAGCGCAGAGGGTCATGGAGTTCCTGCTGGCGGACATGATAAGATCCGGGAAGGCGGAGGTCAGGGTCATAGACGGGCTCACCATCGAGAGGCGCGCCGAGGTCATGAAGGCCATACCGGACGACACCCTGGAGGAGCTGAAGAAATGCCATGTGATCCTGAAGGGTCCCACCACCACGCCGAAGAAGGGGGACCGGTGGCCCAACATCGAGAGCGCCAACGTGGCCATGAGGAAGCAGCTCGACCTCTTCGCCAACGTGAGGCCCGTGTCCGTGCCCGAGCTGGGGATAAGCTGGACGTTCTTCAGGGAGAACACCGAGGGGAGCTACGCCCTCGGCAGCGACGGCATCAACGTGAGCGACGACCTGGCCATGGACTTCTGCGTCGCCACCACCCAGGGGACCGAGAGGATAATACGCGCGGGGTTCGAGTTCGCCAGGAAGAGCGGGCAGAACTACGTCTCCCTGGTCACCAAGGCCAACATAATCAAGACCACGGACGGCAAGTTCCTGTCCATAGCGGAGAAGGTGGCGAAAGAGTACCCCGAGGTCAGGTGGGACGACTGGTTCATAGACATCATGACCGCCAAGCTCATAGACCCCGCCAGGAGGAGCGACTTCAGGGTGTTCGTGCTCCCGAACCTGTACGGGGACATAATCACGGACGAGGCCGCCCAGATCCAGGGAGGCGTCGGGACCGCCGGGAGCGCGAACCTGGGCAAGAGGTACGCCATGTTCGAGGCGATACACGGGTCCGCCCCGAGGATGGTGGACGAGGGGAGGGCGAAGTACGCCGACCCCTGCAGCATGATAAAGGCGGTGTCGCTGATGCTGAGCCACATAGGCGAGGCGGAGAAGGCGAGGAGGCTGGACATGGCGCTGGACGTGTGCGTCCAGTTCGAGAAGAGGCTGGTCATGACGGGCAGGCCGAACGGGGCCACCGGGGACGAGTTCGCCGGCTACGTCATGGAGACTGTTCAGAGGCCCGACCTCGAAGAGGCCTGGAAGGGATACGTCGAGGCGGCCAGGGCCGCCTCGCGCTGACCCGGGGCGGGGCGCACATCCTAATACGCGCGAGTCGTTGACCCGTCCATGATAGCCGCGGCCACGGACAGGGAGGCCTCCAGGGCGCCGTTCACGGAGCAGGTGGGGAAGATCGCCCGCGCCCGCCCCGACGTCATCTTTCTGAGGGGGGGCGGCCTCGCGGAGGCCGAGCTCGCCTCCGTCGCGGCGGAGGCGCTGGAGGCCTGCGCGGGCGCGGGGGTCGAGCTGTTCGCGTCCGGGTTCCCGGGCGTCGCCGAGAGGCTGGGGATCGCGAGCGGGTGCGTCCCCCTGGGCGAGCTCAGGGAGTCCGGGTCGCCCTTCGAGAGGACCGCCGTCTTCGTCGCGTCGGAGAGGGAGGCGGCCGAGGCGGAGAGGCTGGGGGCGGACCTGCTGGTGTTCGGGAACGTGTTCGACGTCTCCTGCAAGTCGTGCAGGAGCGCGAAGGGGCTCGCGGCGCTCAGGTGCATGTGCGGCGCGGTGGACGTGCCGGTGCTCGGGGCCGGGGGCATACTGCAGGACGTGTTCTCCGAGGTCCTCGCCGCCGAGGCGGCGGGGGTGTGCATGACGAGCGGGTTCATGAGGTCGGCGGACCCCTCCGCCATAGTGGCCGCGTACAGGGAGGCGGAGAGGAGGGCCGGGCGCAAGCCGATGCGCGACCCTGCGATAGGATGAATCATCCCATAGAAACCCGGTTGGACGGCAACAGCCATATATTCAAACATAAATGTTATGAAACATGGATATAAAATCGTAGGAGGAATCATATCCATGCAGGCTGAGGGACTACGCCATATGCATGCTCCTCCTCCAAGACAAGGCCGGGCTCTCGTTCAAAGAGGCCCGCGTGGCCCTGGCTGACAGCGCGGAGGAGCGCCACAGCATAGCGGAGGAGTACGGCATAACGCAGGAGGCGGTGTCCAACCTGGCCCGCAGGGGGAGGAACAAGATATCCGGCACGGGCATGACCCTGGAGGGGATCTGCGAGGGGTACTATCTGCCGGAGGTGCTGAGGGACCCGCGCTGAAGAGCCCCCGCCCCGCCCCGCGGCGGGGCAAACGATATTAAGGCCGCACCGCGGTCGGAATGGCAAGGGGGAATCGTTCTTTGAATCTGAACAAGGCGCTAGCGATAGCTCTGCTTGCTGCGGCCGCCGCCATGTTCGCCGCGACGATCGCGGCCGTGGCGATCGCCGTCGGCGGCTGGGGGGAGCCCGCGGACGAGCCGGAGGCGGCCTATACGGTCTGCTTCGACGCCGGGGGCGGGGACGTAGCATACAGCGTGGAGGTCGCCCGCGGCGATGCTCTGACAGAGCCGGACCCGCCTGAGAGGGAGGGTGCGGTGTTCAGGGGATGGTACGCGGATCCGGGCCTCGTCCGGTACTGGAGCTTCTCGACGGGGCGGGTCTCGGGGGACATGACGCTGTACGCCGCATGGGATCCGTCCCCGTGCCTCGTGACTTTCGATCCCATGGGGGGCGCGTTCGTGCCGTCCGCAGTCGTCGGATACGGATCCGCGGTAGAGGAGCCCGCCGCCCCGGGGCGGGAGGGCTACGAGCTCGAGGGGTGGTACAGGGACCCCGCGTGCTCCCAGAAGTGGGACTTCTCCGCGGACGAGGCGCGCTCCGACATGAGGCTGTACGCCAAGTGGTCGAGGGCGGGGTGACGGCGCCGAGGCCGCCGGGACCCTTCCGATGCGGGTTTTGCGCATCTGCCTACTGTGTGCCGTGCTAACACATAGCACACTATAAATAGGGGCTATGCGCTCGCCCGTTCATGGGCAAAGCATCCGAGATAATGGGGCTGGACGAGGAATACAAGCTGTTCATAGGCGGGAAATGGGTCCCCGCATCCGACGGGGGGAGGTTCGAGACGCGCTGCGCCGCGACGGGGGAGAAGCTGGCGGAGTGCGCCGAGGCCACCGCCGGGGACGTGGACGCGGCCGTGGCGGCCGCCTGGAAGGCGTTCCCCGCGTGGGCCGCGTCGACCCCCGCCGAGAGGGCGGCCCTCCTCAACAGGATCGCCGACGCGATCGACGCCAACGCGGAGCGCCTGGCGATGATAGAGGCCATGGACGTCGGGAAGCCCATCAGGGAGACGACGTTCATAGACGTGCCCGTGGCGGCGGACCAGTTCAGGTACTACGCCGGGCTCGTGCGCGGGGAGGAGGGGTCCGTGGTGAAGACGGACAAGGACACCATCGCCATGATGGTGCACGAGCCGCTCGGGGTGGTCGGGCAGATAGTCCCGTGGAACTTCCCCCTGATGATCGGGTCCTGGAAGCTCGCGCCCGCCCTCGCGGCCGGGAACGCGATAGTCTTCAAGCCGTCGTCGTCCACTTCCCTCAGCGCGCTGGTCCTGATGCAGATCCTGGAGGGCATAGTCCCCCCGGGGCTGATAAACGTGGTCACCGGGTCGGGGTCGAGGGCGGGGCAGTTCCTCCTGGACCACCCGGGAGTGCGCAAGCTCTCCTTCACCGGCTCCACCGAGGTGGGCTACAGGGTGGCGGAGGCCGCCGCCAGGAAGCTCATACCCGCGACTCTCGAGCTCGGCGGGAAGAGCCCGAACATATTCTTCGACGACTGCGACCTGGACAAGGCGATCGACGGCCTCCAGCTGGGGATCCTGTTCAACCAGGGCGAGGTGTGCGCGGCGGGCTCCAGGGTCCTGGTCCAGAGCGGGATATACGACGAGTTCATGAGGAGGGCGGTGGCGGCGTTCGAGAAGATCAGGGTCGGGATGCCCTGGGAGATGGAGACGCAGATGGCCTCCCTCGTGGACGAGAAGCAGGCCGAGAGGGTGCTGGAGTACATAGAGATAGGCAAGAGGGAGGGGGCCAGGGTCGCGTGCGGGGGGCGCAGGATGACCGAGGGGGACCTCGGGAAGGGCTGCTTCGTGGCGCCCACCCTGCTGGCGGACGCGGACAACGGCATGCGGGTGGCCAGGGAGGAGATCTTCGGCCCCGTCGCGGTCGTGATCAGGTTCGAGACGGAGGAGGAGGCGGTGGCGATAGCCAACGACTCCGACTACGGGCTCGCGTGCGGAGTCTGGACGCGGGACGTGAACCGCGCCCTGAGGGTGGCGCAGAGGGTGGAGAGCGGGCGCGTGTGGATCAACTCGTGCTCCAACGTGCCCGCGGGGATCGCGTTCGGCGGGTACAAAAAGTCCGGCTACGGGCGCGAGATAAACAAGTGCGCCCTGGAGCACTACCGCCAGGTCAAGTCGATAGAGATAAGCACGATGGAATCCCCGCTGGGATTCTACCCCCAGTGAGGCGACGGCGATGCTGAAGTTCACTCTGATGCAGAGGTCCAAGATGCTGGCCTTCCCGGGGGCGTCCTCGAAGATAGCCGAGGTGGTCTCGGACGGGGGCTACTCCAAGCCGTTCGTGGTGTTCGACAAGGGCGTGAAGTCCCTGGGGATAGCCGACAGGGTGCTGAGCGCCCTGAGGTCCGCGGGGATCGCGTTCGAGGAGTTCTCGGGCGTCGTCCCGGACCCGCCGTGCGACGTGGTGGATTCCGCCGCGGCCGCCTGCAGGTCGTCCGGGTGCGACTGCGTGATCGCCATAGGCGGCGGAAGCTCCATAGACGTGGCCAAGGGCGTGTCCGTCCTCCGCTTCAACGGCGGGGGGATCCTGGACTACGCCGACCCGTCTGTGCCCATGGCGCGCTGCCCGGGCCTGATATCGGTGCCCACCACCGCCGGGACGGGGAGCGAGCTGTCCAACGGGATAATAATAACGGACCCCCGCACCGGCTCCAAGGTGCCCATAGTGGGGGACAAGGCGATGAGCGAGTACGTGATCCTGGACCCGGAGCTCACTCTGGGGATGCCCCCCGGCCTCACCGCCATGACGGGGCTGGACGTGTTCTCCCACGCGCTGGAGGCGTACACCACCGTGCTGGCGGGGCCGATGACCGACATAGTCTGCGAGAAGCTGATGCAGGACGTGGCCGAGTTCCTCCCCAGGGCGGTTGCGGACGGCGGCGACCTCGAGGCCCGCCAGAGGATGCTGTGCTGCGCCTCGCTCGGCGGATGGATGCTGGCCAACTGCTGCGCCCACGTGGGCCACTCCCTGGCGCACGTGATCGGGGCGAGGTTCCACGTGCCCCACGGGGCGGCGTGCGCCTACGCCTGCCCCGCGATGATGCGCTTCATAGCCCCCGCGGCCCCTGAGAAGGTCAGGAGGGCGGGGGAGATCCTGGGGGCGAGGTTCGACGGGTCCGAGGGGCCCGCGGAGATCGCCGAGAAGTCGGCGGAGGCGTACTCCCGGTTCTGCGAGGGGCTCGGCCTGCAGCCCGCCTCGGAGCTCGGGATATCCCGGGACGCGGCGGCGGCCCTGGCCAGGGAGGTCTCCGAGGAGTGCTTCGCGGGCCTGACCCCGAGGAAGGTCTCCGAGGCGGACGCGAGGGCCATGCTGGAGGACGTCTTCGGCTGAGCCTCGGGCGCCTTCGCGCCCGCGCCCTCGACTTCGCCCTGTCCCATGCCAGGGCGCACGCCAGCGCGAGCGCCAGGACGGCGACGATCATCGCCCCGGGGGGGACCCTGTCCCACACGATGGACAGGACCAGGCCCGCCATGGACAGCAGCAGCGCCGACGCGACGGATATCGCTATGGCGGACCTCATGCTCCTGGCGAACAGGACGGACATCGACGCGGGTATGGTTATGAGGGCCATGGCCATCAGGACCCCGACCACGTTCATGACCACCACGCACGTCAGCGCCACGGCCAGGTACAGCAGCAGGTTCATCAGGGCGACGTTCACCCCGCTCACCCTGGCGTGGTCCTCGTCGAAGGTGACCGCCTGCAGGTCGTGGTAGAACAGCGCGAACGGGGACAGTATCAGCGCCCCCAGCGCTACCGCGACGGGTATGGTGTCGGACGACACCAGCAGGACGTTCCCGAAGAGTATCGATTCGTAGCTCTTCATGTACACCGCCGACGGGTCGCTGTAGGCTATGAATATGGCTCCCGCGGCCATCCCCGCGACCCATAGCGCTCCTATGGCCGAATCCTCCCTCGCCCTGGCGGACACCGACGGCAGCGCCAGGACGGCCGCGGCGGCCGCGCCCGCGACCGCCGCGCCCGCCATGGGCGTGAGCCACCCTATGAGCAGCACGGACTGGGCGTAGTACGCCAGGCCCACGCCCCCGAAGGTTATGTGCGCCATCCCGCCGCTTATGAATACTATCCGCTTCACCACCACGAACGTCCCCACGACCCCGCATATGACCGCGGCCACCGCCGTGGCCGCGAACATGTTCTGGATCAGATCGATGCCCAGGGCGGAGATCAGGTCGGCCGCGTCAATCCCCCCCGCCGCGGCCGCAGGTGCATTTGCCGGAGCATCCGCACCCCCTGTTCCTAGACAGGATCTCCGGAGGGCAGCAGAACCCCACCGCCATCATCTCCGGGGTTATCTCCGGCGAATCGCTGACGACGATCCTCCTGTTGAGGCAGGCTATCCTCTTCACGTCCCGGGCCACGGCCCCTATGTCGTGGGTCACGATCATGACGGGGATGTCGCGGCTCACCCTGCGGAGTATGTCGTGGACGCAGCCCGTCATAGACGGGTCCAGGCTGGCGGTGGGCTCGTCCAGCAGGAGCGCGTCGGGCCCGGGGGCCAGAGCCCTCGCCAAGAGGACCCTCTGCGTCTGCCCGCCGGACAGGTCGCCCACTTTGCGCTCCGCGAGGTCGGAGACCCCCGCGGACTCCATCGCGGAGCGCGCCATCGCCCTGTGTTCGGAGGAGTACACGGGCCCCATCCCCTTCCTCGCCCTGAGGCCCATGAGGACCGCGTCCATGACCGTTATGGGATAGGTGCGGTCGAACGTCCCGCGCTGCGGGACGTACCCTATCCTCTTGGAGCCTGCCGCGGGGGAGGCGCCGAACACGGAGATCCTGCCGCCCATGGGCTCTATGAGCCCGAGCACGGCCTTCAGCAGCGTGGACTTGCCGCCCCCGTTGGGGCCTATGACCGCAAGGTAGTCCCTCTCCCGGAGCTCCAGGCTGACGCCCTCTATGACGGCGCGGCCGCCGTAGCCCGCCGTCAGCCCCGAGACCTCTATCGGCTCCATCCCCCATCCCTCAGTGGTGCCCGTGGGCGGGATCGGCGGGGAAGTCCCCCTTGTGCGCGTCCAGCAGGTCGATGAACCTGTCCAGCTCGTCCAGGAAACGCTCCGCGGTGGGGTCCACTATCTCTATCGGGACCCCGATCTGGGACCGGTACGACGAGTTGGCTATCAGGTCGTGGGGGGACGCGAATAGGACCTTGTGGCCCCCTCCGCTTATCGCCGCGTTCAGAGCCGTTATGTTGGAGACGGTGAGCTCCTTCGCCTCGTGCCCCACCAGGTCCTGGAGGCCGAACTCCCCTATGTGCTGCTTGCTCAGGAGGTATCCCCACGCCTCGTGCCATACCATGACCAGCTTGCCGTGTATCGCCTTGAGCACGGGCTCCGCCTTCGCCTTTATGGCGGCCGCCCTGTCCTTGTACGCCTCGCACCCCTTCTCGAAGGCGTCGGCGTTGGACGGATCCATCCTGATCAGCGCGCTCTTGGCGTTATCCGCCGCGATCATGAGGTTGTCGTAGTCGCACCACACGTGGGTGTTGTAGGTTATCCCCTCCTCATCCTCGTCCTCGTCCCCGTCCCCGTGGTCGTGCTCGTCGCCCTCTATGAGCCTCATCCCGACGCTCATGTCGACGATCCTGTTCGGGGGGATGGAGTCCCTGACCTTCTCGTAGATGGCGATCTCGGACTCCATGCCCACCCCCGTGCCGATCATGAACCACGCCTTGGATTCGTTGATCTCGGTTATGGATTTGACCGATATCTGCGCGGTGTCGTGCGGGCTGGTGCCCTGCGGGATCAGGACGTACACCCTGTACCCGTCCCCCGCGACCTCTTCGACCAGCTCCTTCTGCCAGGGCATCGTCACCACGAGCGTCTCCCTGTCGTCGCGGTCGCTACCGACGGCGACGAAGACTGCCGCCGCGACGATGATTATTGCCGCTATCGCGGCGATGATTGCTACGGTGTGTCTCATCGGCACGCGGTTTGTGAAATTATTATTAAAACATTATTGTATTGTTAATAATGATTCATAACATATGTTTTGTATGTTAATAAATAATCCCTCCTGGACGGAATATCGGCGCCCGGGGTCGCGCGACGGGATGGTACGCGACGTTCAGCGCGCCGGTCTCGGGATGGCGGCCGACGGACGCCCTCACCCCGTAGACCTCCAGGATCATCTCCTCCGTGACGACCTCCTCCGGGGCCCCCTCCCTCACGATGCGCCCGTCCGCCATGACGTATATCCTGTCGCAGTGCTGCGCCGCCAGGTTCAGATCGTGGAGGGCGCACAGGGCGGTGCGCCCGAGCCTCCTGACGATCGCCAGCGTCTCCAGCTGGTATCTTATGTCCAGATGGTTCGTGGGCTCGTCCAGGATCAGGCACGGGGTCTGCTGCGCCAGCGCCCTCGCCAGGATCACGCGCTGCCGCTCCCCCCCTGACAGGGAGGACACGAGCCTGTCGCGGTGCTCCAGCATTCCCACCTCCGCCAGGGAGTCCAGCGCGATCCTGCGGTCTTCGGCGCGGTTCATCTCCATGGGCCTCTTGTGCGGGGCCCTGCCCATCATGACCGCGTCCTCCACCCTGAAGTCGAAGCTGCACGCCTCGCTCTGCGTCACCGCTGACACCCTCAGCGCGCTCTCGCGCAGGCTCATGCCGTCTATGGGGGCGCAGTCTATCAGTATCTCCCCCGAATCCCTCTTCAGGACCCTGTACACGGACTTCAGGAGCGTGGACTTCCCGCAGCCGTTTGGGCCTATCAGGCCCACCAGCTCCCCCTCGGCGGCGCGGAGGGTGGCGGCCTCCACTATCCTCCTGCCCCTGATCGATACCGACACCTCCTCGACGTCCATCCTCATCTGGATTCAGCCCCGAAGCCGTATGACTTTTTGATCATGATATAGGCGAACACGGGGGTCCCGCAGATCGCGGCGATTATGCCGATGGGTATGTCGGACGCGGTGAAAGAGCGCGCGGCTATGTCCGCCCCCATCATGAATATCGCCCCCAGGAGGACGGACACAGGCAGCAGCCTCCAGTGGCTCGACCCCACCAGGGCGCGGCCGATGTGGGGGATGAACAGCCCCACGAACCCTATCAGCCCGCAGCTGCAGACCAGCACGGCCACCATGAGCGACGTGAGCCCCATGTACACCATCCTCAGGGACGATAGGCTCACGCCCAGAGTGGTCGCCACGTCGTCCCCGAGCATCATCGAGTCCAGGTTGCGGGCCTGCGTCGCGAAGAATATAAGGCATATCAGGAGGACGGAGCCGCACAGCGCGACGCTGGCGAACCCTGTGACGCTCAGGGACCCCATCAGCCAGAAGGTCAGCCCCCTTATCCCGCTGGAGCTGGGCGCGAGGTAGATTATGAAGTTGGACAGCGCGCCGCACACCGACGCGACGACCATGCCCGAGAGGATCAGCTTGACCGCGCCGGACCGCCCGCCGACGGAGGACAGCGCGAACACGGCGGCGGAGGCGGCGATCGCCCCCGCGAAGGCGAAGGCCTCCAGCCCGACCCCGGCCAGCGCCGTGCCGCTCAGGACCGTCGCGCCCATCAGTATGGAGAACGTCGCCCCGAGGGACGCGCCGGACGACACCCCCAGTATGTACGGGTCCGCCAGGGGGTTCTGCACCATCGACTGCATGACCACGCCCACCAGGGCGAGGCCCGCGCCCGCCACCAGCCCCATCAGCCCCCGGGGCGCGTATAGCTCCCAGACTATGGCCACGGTCGCGGGGCGGATGTCGGATATGTCGCCGAGGCCGAAGATCTTGTTGGCCAGTATCCTCGCCACCTGGTCGAACGGGATCGAGACCGCCCCGGTGAACGTGGAGTACGCCAGCACGGCCGCCATGGCCGCGCAGAGGGCGGCCGTCAGGCACGCCATGGATATCCGGGACGGCGCCCGGGCGTCGCGTCTGCCCATCCTGATCCACCCGCGGAGAGGCGCGAGGCCTCACTTGAGCGTCTCCACCAGATAGTCCAGGACGTCCATCATGGACGGGTCCGCCCCGTACGCCGCGCTCAGCTTTATCGGAAGGACCCTGCCCTCGGCTATTGCGGGAGCCTTGCTCAGAGTCTCGTTGGACTTCCAGAACCCCATCGTGCCGTCGAACGTCACCGACCCGTAGCACACGAAGAACATGATGTCTATGGAGCCGGCGGCGTCGTAGACCGCCGCGGGGCTTATGCTGCTCCCGCCGTCCCTGAACGCGTTGTCCGCGCCGAGGCGGTCGAGGAGGTACCCTATGAACGTCGTCTTCCCGTAGAACCAGTACCTGTCCTGAGAAATGTAGCACCCGTCGAAGACGGCGACGGTCTTGCTCCCGCCGGAGAGGGAATCCTGGAGCGAACGAACCTTATCGGAGAAGCCCGCCATGTACGCGTCGGTCTTGTCCTTCACCCCGAAGACGCGGCCTATGCCGTCATAGTCCCTAGCCATGCCGTCGAGGGTCTGGTCGTCCGTCATGGTATGCAGGGCCCACACGTTGCAGCCCAGGGCGTTCCAATAAGAGGGCGAGCCTAGCTTCCCGTCGGCGAACGCCACCCACGCGATGATGCAGTCGGGCTCCCAGTCCGTCAGGACCGCCTGGCTTATGTTGGATTCCAATATGCGCCCGGATCCTATCCTGGAGGCCAGCTTGGCGTATTCGCCCGCCACCTCGCCCCACACCTCCTCCTCCATGTAGTAGACCCCGACGATCCTGTCGCCGAGGCCGAGATATAGCAGGAGGTTCAGCGCGGTGTTGCAGCCTACGACCACCCTCTCGGGTATCTTGTAATACGTCTGAGAGACGGAGTTCCCGTTGTAGTCGACGGGGGTGGTTATCGTCACCCCGCCCTCTGGATACGGGTCCCTCTCCCCCTCCGAGCCGGGAGCCGCGAAGGCTATCAGGACCGCCGCTATGACCACGGCGGCCACGGCGGCCGCCAGGATGCGCATCTTCTTCGGTTCGATCTTCATCGGGCGGATGTGAGGGGTCGGGCGCATAAATATATTTGGATGTATCATCCAATCATCTTTACGCTCCGAAGCCCGTCAGTAATGGAGACTGATGCGGGGCACCGCCCCGTACCTCCCGTCCAAGTAGTAGCCCATGACGTTTTCGCCGGGCCGCTCCCTGTAATCGTCTAAAGAGAACATAGAGGTGATTCCGTCCATGTCCTTCTCGACGAAGACTATCTCGTCTCTGCGCAATAGTTTCGGATCGATGAGCATCGCCTGGTGAGCCGTGGCTACCAGCTGCTTGTTTTTTTCGAAGCTTTTGCTGATGAAGTATTCGACTATGTCGTATGTCATCAGCGGGTGCAGGCACCTGTCTATCTCGTCTACGACGTACGTCCTGTCGGATTCGTCGTAGATCAGAATCTGAGCCAGATCCAACAGCCACTTCGCGCCTTCGGATTCATCGGAGACGTCGAACGGCCTCTCGATGCCGTGGTGATAGATCTTGAACACCGGGCGGACCGATCCGCAGGCTATGTCGTCTCCGCTGACCGCGCCTTCTGTCTCCCTGCCGTCGGCCCTGGCCCATCCCACCTTGGGATCTATCTCCCTGATCCCGAGGTCTAGCTTCGACATGATCTCGCTCAGTGCGATCGCGTTCTCCTCCCTCCTGTAGTCGGGCACATGCCTCGGGGCCTCGTTCGGGCTGATGACCGCCAGAGTGTCTCTGAACCAGCGGTAGACTTTTTCAGACGCGTCCAGGAAGCGCCTATGGTCTTCGCTCCAGGCATCGGTCTCCGCCGGATCGCGGCTAGCCCCAAACGCAATCGCCCCACCAGCTTTTATCGATTCGCCGACCGCCGTCAGGACCAGCGTCTCGCGGCTATCGGGGATTCCATGCTCGCATTCCTGGACGCCGCGGCCGAATTTCAGAAGGATCCTTCCGTCTTCGAGCCTCCTCTCGAATATGGGCTCGTCATCTATGTCCGCATATATCTGGTACAGCCACTCTCCCGTAATCAGGTTCCGCCCCATCTCCCCGTCTTGAGCGTGTGGATCTTCTGTGACTTCGAACCCGTACCTGTACTGCTCCCCACAGGTCTCCATACTGTACTCGAACCTCGTCGCGCCGGCGTCCGGAGAGGCGAACCTGTTCCTTCCGATCAAATGCTCTCCGCCGGGAGATCCCCACATCGCGGGATGCTTCAGGATATAGTCCCTCGAGTAAAGGATGGCCTTGAAGAGGTTCGTTTTTCCAGACGCGTTCGGTCCGAATATCAGATTAGCCTTCAACAGCCCGTATCCGTCGAACTGCATGACATGGTCCAGATGGTTCTCCGCGCTACCGGTGACCATCGATATGACCTGTTTGTTTTTTATCGATCTGAAGTTAGAACACGCGAAATCGATGAGCATCTATGCGATGACCGCAGACGGGGTTTATCTTTATTTCGCCATGATCCAGACACGCGGCCCTGCGCCCATGGATCGTGGAGGCCGGAAGATGTTTCAGGCGCGGGACTAGGTCTTAGAGTCCCGCGCCCGGGCGGCTCGCGCCCCCGTCACATGATCGCGGACCTCACGCTCTCCGCCAGCCTGTCCGCGTTCAGGTCCTCCAGCCTGAAGTACGCCCCCTCCAGCTCCATCGCCAGCCTCTCCGCGTTGTCGAACCTCATGCGCCCGGCCCCCGCGTCCACCACCACCCACCTCAGGCCCGGCACGGATATGCTCCCCGCCAGCCTGACGGCCTCCTCGTTGGCGTCCGCGCCGTCTTTGAGGGGCACGTTCGCCCTCCCGTCCGTTATCAGGACGGCGCAGCACGCCTCTCCGGGATGCGACCTGGAGTACGACGTCATGTACTCCGACGCCCTGACCAGCGCCGCGCCCAGGGGGGTCTTCCCCCCGGTCGGCAGCTCGCCCATCATCCTGTACCCGTACTCCACAGACCTGGTGGGGGGGAGCACCAGCTCCGCCGAGTCCCTCCTGAACGCCATCAGCCCGACCCTGTCGCGCTTCACGTAGCTGTCCCTCAGCATCGATAGGACCGCGCCCTTGACCGCCGCCATCCTCCTGCGGACCCCCAGCGACCCGCTGGCGTCCACCAGGAACAGGATGGTGCACCCCCTCCGCTTCTCCCTGACCTTCTCCCTCAGGTCGCTCTTCTCCACCGAGACCGCCATGCCCGCGCGGCCCCTGCGCCGCTGGTGCGGCGCGGCCGCCCTTATGGTCGCGTCGAAGGCTATGTCCCTCGCCCGCCCGTCCGGGATCCTGGAGCGGGCGTACCTGCCGACCGCGTCCGAGCTCTCCGCCATGTCCCTGCGCCCCTTGCCCCCCGACGCCTTGGACGCCTTCCTCGGCCCTCCGCCCAGGTAGTCCACGACGCGGAACTGCTCCCCTATCTCGAAGACCATGTCCTCCATGGCCCGCGCGATGTCCTCCATGTCGTCGCGCCCGCCCTCTGGGCCGCTCCCCGGGGGCCTCTCCGGCTCGCCGCCCCCGTCGCCTCCGTCATCGTCCCGGCCGCCGCGGTCTCCCTCGTCCTCCCGATCCTCTTCCCGATCCTCCTCCCGCCCCTGCTCATCCCTCTGTTGCGCCGGGGGCTCCGGGGCGTAGCCGCGGCGGTGCGCCAGGCATATCCTCGCGGCCTCCTCCACGTCCTTCCTGAGGACCTCGTCCCTCCCGTTCAGGGCGGCGATGGCCAGGGACGCGTTGACCATGGCTATGTCCCCGCGGAAGCCGTCCGCGGACACCTTCGCGGACAGCTCCGCGGCGACCTCCATCAGCCCGTCGGACATGACTGTCAAGGGGAGGATCCTCCTCGATGCCTCCAGCCTCTCCCCCACGCCGGCCTGCTCCGCCGCGAAGAGCTCGGCGAGGGCCGCGGGGTCGTCCCTGTGGAGGGCGCCCCTCTTGGCTATCTCCATCCTGTCCTCCTCCCCCGGCCCCCATCCCGAATACGCGCACAGGTCGAAGCGGTCCAGGAGGTGGGGGCTAAGGTCCGAATCGCACGGGTTGACGGTGGCGATGAGGAGCGATCCGCACGGGTATTCTGCGGACGCGCCCTCCCTCTCCAGGGAGACCTTCCCGCGGGCCACGCAGTCCAGTATCGACGCGAGCACCCTCCTGTCCATCAGGTTCGCGTCGTCTATGCACAGCGCGCGCCCGTCGGCGCGGGAGAGGAGCCCCGCCTGCGGCACGGGCCTGCCCTCCCTCATCGTGGCCTCCGCGTCTATCCCGCCGAAGATCATGTCCTCCGACGCGCCGGGCGGGATGTTGACCACGCTCCCCCCCGACAGAGGCCCAGCCGCCCTGGCCAGGGCGGTCTTGGCCGTCCCGGGGCCCCCCCTTATGAGCACCGTGCGTATCCTGCGGTTCGCGAGGGCGCACAGGATGGCGCGCTTGGCGTCGTCCATCCCGCGGACCGCCGCGAACGGGAACTCGGTCACGCCGACTGGAGGCATCTCTCGAGCTCCTCGCGGTCGAACGCCTCCTCTTCGAAGGGGCGCCTCCTCATGCGGTGCGAGAGCACGAGCGCGGCCACCGACGCCACGTCCTCCCTCGTAGCCTCCGTCCTGCCGTCCAGGGCCGCGCAGGCCTTGGCGGCCTTCATCATGGTGACGTCCGCCCTGTGGCCGTCTATCCCGAACCCGGACGTTACGGCGACTATCGCCCTGAGCACGGGGTCCGGGGCGGAGACCTTAGGCAGGATCCCCCTGGCCGCCGAGACCCTCGCCCTTAGCGCGTCGGTCTCCGCCCTCCAGGCCTCGGTGTACGCCTCGGGGTCGGAATCGAAGGCGATCCTCCTGCGGACGACCTCCATGCGCCTCTCCGCCCCCCTGTCTCCCTTCACGTCCACCGACAGCCCGAACCTGTCCAGCAGCTGGGGCCTGAGCTCGCCCTCCTCCGGGTTCATGGTCCCCACGAGGACGAAGCGGGACGGGTGGGCGAAAGACACGCCCTCCCTCTCCACGTAGTTCACGCCCATGGCCGCGGAGTCCAGCAGGAGGTCCACGATGTGGTCGTTCAGCAGGTTCACCTCGTCCACGTACAGGAGGTTGCCGTTGGCCTGCGCCAGCACCCCGGGCTCGAACCTCTTCTCGCCCGTCTTGAGCACATGCTCTATGTCCAGGGTCCCCGCGACCCTGTCCTCGGTCGCGCTCAGCGGGAGCTCCACGACCCTCATCCTGGCCTCCTCCGCCTGGATGGCGCGGCCGGACGATATCGCCTCGGCGCACGCGGGGCAGGCCCTGTCGGGCCTGGACGGGTCGCACCCGAAGGCGCACCCTGCCGCCCTCCGCCTGTCCGGGAGGATCTGCGCCAGGGACCTGACCGCGGTGGACTTGGCGGTGCCCTTCTCCCCCCTCACCAGGGCTCCGCCGATCCCCGGGTCCACGATGTTCAAGAGCAGGGCCTTCTTCATGTCGTCCTGGCCTACGATCGCCGCGAACGGGAAAAGCGTGTTATCCATGTCATACCTCGGTTTGATTCTCGATCTTTCGTCGGAACAGTCTGAGGCTATCGCGTCCTCCGATATATAATTTAGGAATGCCTAATTTTACTTTGATACATGTTTAATGCAGGGCCGCCGCCTACGACCGGATCCGCGGATCGCGCATAGCCTGCGGCCCCCGATGCGCATCCCTGCGCGTCTTTCTACCGAAGCCGCGGCCGATTAAACTTTAGGCAGTCCTAAATTTTATATATCATTTAGGTATACCTAAATTTCGAATACCATGGACAGAAAAATCCTATTCCCCGTACTGGCGATCGCGATACTGGTCGCCGCGTCCGCCGCGGTCTTCCTCGTCCGCGACTCCGACGCGGGGGGCGACAAGAGCCCCTCCACCATGGAGCAGGCGGAGCTGAAGGTCTTCGGCAACGCCAACGGCGACAGGCGCATAGACGGCACCGACCTTGAGATCATAGAGGAGATAATCAAAGGCGACAGGGCCGCCGCCGACTATCCCCTGGCCGACGCCAACAACGACGGCGCCGTGGACCGGGCGGACGCGGACCTCGTCGAGAAGATAATGAAGGGCGAGAGCGCGACCATAACCCACGTCAACTACTACAACGGGGGCGAGCAGATCGTCACCACCAAGTTCCCGGTGAGATCCGCCATCATGACCGGGTCCTCCTCCGCGTGGATCCTGACGTTCCAGCTCGGAATACTGGACGAGATCAAGGGATCCTCCCAGCACGGCAAGGGGGACACCATACTGTACAGGGACAGCTACCTCGACGAGAGCAAGTGCGCGTTCCTCTCAGGGGGCAACGACATAGACTTCGAGAACGGGCGCGCCGGGTCCTCCAACGTCATCATCGAGAAGAAGGTCACCGCCCTCATAGCGGACTCCTCCAAGAGCTACATAACCAAGGAGAAGGACTTCGAGAACGTCGGCGTGGACGTGGTCCGCGTGACGTTCGCGTCGGTGGACAGGCCCGTCGTGGCCCATTCCGCCCTCCTGCTGGGGCTCCTCTTCCAGAAGGTCGAGCGCTCCATACAGTACCTCGAGATGTTCGACGACCTGTACGGGCAGATCGACAGGGCCCTCGGCAGCGTCGAGGACAGGGTCTCCGCGGTCGCGTCCGGCGGCCACTCCGGGACGATAGCGTCCACCACCTACGAGTACGGCAAGATAGTCATGGCCGCCAGCGGCGACTACGGGCTGAAGAACTTCAACTTCGCCGGCGCCACCAGCGTCAAGGTCGCGGAGCAGCCGTCCGTCTTCGACACCAGGCTGTACAACTACGACTACGTCATCCAGTTCTCCTCCTTCAACAGCGAGGGCGGGGGAGCCTACAGAGGGGTGACGCAGGCGTACTGCGACGGCCTGTGGGACGAGAAGGTCTCGCACTTCGCCCAGTGGGAGCACAACGACACGGGCCAGTACATAATCTCGCTCGGGTCGCCCGTGATGGTCCGGCTGGCGTACACCGCCGCCGTGTTCTACCCGGACATAGTCTCCATGGACTGGGCCGACCAGTTCCACCAGAAGGTCGTGGACGCGCTGTTCAACGGGCAGGAGTACGACGTCTCCGAGCTGACGTTCGTGATCCACAAGTGAAAACGCCTCCGAGGAGGGGGGATCCCCTCCTCTCATTTCTATAACGCAGAGAGGGACGCACGTTGGCATCGGGAACCGTAGAGGCTCTGAGGGAGAGCTATTCGAGGAGCGCGCTCAGGAAGACCGCGTTCGTCATCGGCTGCGCCGCCGCCGCAGCGTCGCTCTTCGGCGCGTCCCTGGCCGTCGGCACGCGCGACCTGGACGCGATATCCGCCTACGGCCTCCTGTTCGACCACATCATGGGCGTGGCGCACGAGCGCGGGTCCCAGCTGTGGTACGACGACAACATAGTTTGGAACTACAGGCTCCCCCGCGCGATATTCGCCATGGTGGCGGGCGCGGGGCTGTCGGTGGCCGGAGCCGTGATGCAGAGCGTCATGAAGAACCCCCTGGCGGACCCGTACACCACGGGCATATCCTCCGGGGCGCTGTTCGGCGTGGCCGTGGCCGTGATCCTGGGCTTCTCCGCGGGCGGGGGCTCTAGCGGGTTCGGGGTCACCCTGAACGCCATGATCTTCGCGCTGGTGCCGATGATGGCCATAGTCTCCATGTCCGCGTACTTCAGGAAGTCCCCGTCGACCCTGATCCTGGCGGGGGTGGCCATATCGTACCTGTTCAACGCCGGGGCGTCCCTCCTGATGGTGTCCACCAGCGAGGAGGACCTCGCCTCGGTGTACAGGTGGCAGATAGGGGACTTCTCCGGGCTCTCGTGGGACGCTGTGCCGGTGGCCCTGGCCGTGTGCGCCGCGGGCTCCGCCATAGCCGTGATCCTGTCCGGCAAGCTGAACCTCATGGTGCTGGACGACAAGGACGCCTCGTCCCTCGGGCTCAACGGGGACAGGCTGAGGACCCTGTGCCTCATCGTGCTGTCGGTCATGGCCGCGTCCGTCATCGCCTTCGTCGGCGTGATAGGCTTCGTGGGCCTGGTGGTGCCGCACATGGCCAGGATCGCCCTGGGCGCGGACAACAGGTACGTCGTCCCCGCGTCCATGGCGTTCGGCGCCGCGTTCGTGCTGGCGTGCGACGTCGTGGCGAGGTCCATAGACGTGAACGCCTCCGTCCCCATAGGGGTGGTCACGTCGTTCGTGGGCGCGCCGATATTCCTGTACCTGATAATCAGGAGCAAGTCGAAGGTGTGGTGAGATGGCGCACAGGGGAGTCGCGACTTACAGGGCGCTCTGGCGCAGGAGGCTGCTGTTCACGCTGGCGATGGCGGCCGGAGTGGCGGTCCTGGCCGTCTACTCGCTATCGGTCAGCGACTTCAACATCACGTTCGCCGAGGCGTTCTCGTGCCTGGCTGACCATGTCGCGGGGGTCCCGCCGGACGGCTACATTAAATGGATCATGACGGACATCGTGATCAACGACAACGCCCCCAGGGCGATATGCGGGATAGCCGCCGGGGGGTCCCTCGCCGTGAGCGGCGCGGTCATGCAGAGCGTGACCAGGAACCCCCTGGCGGACCCGTACACCATAGGGATCTCGTCGGCGGCCATGTTCGGCGTGACCATCGCGGTGATCCTCGGGATCGCGGTGCTCCCGTCCGGGCTGGAGGAGGCGGGGGTCATAGCCAACGCGTTCGCGTTCTCCCTCGCGCCCGCAGCCGCGATCCTGTTCGTGGCCACGTTCAGGAAGGTCACGCCGACCATGATGGTCCTCATCGGCATCGCCATGATGTACATGTTCTCGGCGTTCACCACGTTCCTCAAGTTCAACGCCACGGACGACGCGCTGGCCGAGATCTTCGAGTGGGGGCTGGGCACCATGGCCGGGACCGACTGGTCCTCCGTGCCCCCCATGGCGGTATCCTTCGCGGCCATGGCCCTGTTCTCGATGGCCCTCGCGAACAAGATGAACGTCCTCTCCGCGGGGGAGAACGCCTCGTCGTCGCTGGGGGTCAACCCCGCCAGGCTGAGGGTGGCCTGTTTCGTGGCGGTGTCCCTGGCCACCGCCGTGACCGTGTGCTTCACGGGCACCATAGGGTTCGTGGGGCTGGTGGCCCCGCACATAGCCAGGCTGTTCGTCGGGAGCGACAACAAGATCCTGATCCCGGTTTCCGCCCTGGTGGGCGCGTTCACGATACTGGGCGCCGACTGCATCGTCAGGCTCCTCCCGGGCGGGCTGCCCGTGGGAGTGGTGACGGCGCTGGTGGGCAGCCCCCTGTTCCTGTACTTCCTGTACAGGCAGCGCAAGAGCATGGCATGGTGACTAAGATGGAGATAGCGATAGAGAATGTGTCTTTCAGCTACGACAGCTCCCCCGTCCTGAGGGACATACGGCTGGACATAGGCGGCCCCCAGTTCATATCGATACTGGGGCCCAACGGCGTGGGCAAGTCCACGCTGATACACTGCATGAACAAGATCCTGAAGCCCACGGGGGGCGCGGTGCTCCTGGACGGCAGGGACGTGTCAGAGTGCACGCTGAAGGAGATCGCCAGGAAGGTGGGGTACGTGCCGCACACCGCGTCGGACGCGTTCCCGCTGACCGTGGTGGACACGGTCCTGATGGGGAGGCACCCCCACGCGGGCTGGAGGACCACCGACGATGACCTGGAGATCGTGTACCGGACGCTGGACGACCTCGAGATAGGGCATCTGGCCATGAGGTACTTCAACGAGCTTTCCGCGGGCCAGCGCCAGAAGGTCATGCTGGCCAGGGGGCTGGCGCAGAAGCCCAAGGCCCTGCTGCTGGACGAGCCCACGTCCAACCTGGACGTGAAGCACCAGCTGGGGATATGCCGCCTCCTCCGGGACCTGTCCCGGCGCGAGAGGCTGCTGGTTGTGATAATATGCCACGACCTGAACATCGCGGCCAAGTACGCCGACTTCATCATCCTGATGCACGAGGGCCGCGTCTACGACGTGGGCTCCCCCGGGCAGGTCATAACCGCGGACAACGTCCGGGCGGTCTACGGCGTGGAGTCCAGGATAATAGACGACGGGGGGCGCCCGCACGTGGTGCTGTCCGATCCCGCAGAAGGGTGCATGGAGCCCCTCTGCGGGGGGTCCAGGTGCGTCGGCGACTGCGCCTCGTGCGCGGAGAGGCGCTCCGCGGCGGGGGCGGGCCCCGCCCCGAGCGGCCCTTCGGAGCCCCTCCCCGCGCAGGGCCCGGGCTGACTCCGGGCTCCCGACAGGCCGCGCCGCATAGGCGCGGGGAGGTCCCGCGAGAGACCCTCCACCCGAGGGTCTGAACTGTATTTTTTCATGCATCTGGAACATTTGAAATACGAAGATCTGATCATACCCCACGCATGTCGAAGATAAGAATAGTACACCTATCCATACAGAGCACAGACGCGCGCTCCATAGAGGCTCCCGCGAGGGAGGTGCGGGAGGAGGACGGCATAGACATAGACCTCTTCTGCATGAACGGGGAGCATGCGGACGCGGACCCCCTCGCGTACAGCGAGCTGGTGGAGAAGTCCAGGGAGGCGGACCTGATCCTGATCAGGTGCATGTCGGACCCCACGCGCATGAAGAGGTTCGCGCAGTACGAGAAGGCGCTGGCGGAATGCCGCGGGGGGGTGGTCGTCAACGCCATCAACCTGGAGGTCCGCCTGGCGTACAAGAGCCTGTTCAAATGGTCTGAGGAGGACTTCGTCCTGGTGGGGGAGTACGCCAGGCACAGGGGCGCCGAGAACGACAAGGCCCTGATCCGCTGGCTGAACTGCCGCGTCGCCGGCGTCGGCGAGCCCCCCGCGCCCGTCAAGAACAGGGAGCACGGCATATACCACGCGGGGTTCCCCCGCGACGTGACCAGGGAGGAGTACCTGGGGAGCCTGAAGCCCGGGCTCCCTTCGGTAGCGATATTCCTGCCCGTGCAGTCCTGGCTGTACGGCAACACCGCCCACATAGACGCGCTGGTGGAGGAGTTCGAATCCATCGGGGTGAACACCGTCCCGATCTTCTTCAGCGGGGGGATGGGGAAGGCGGACGAGGAGGGGGGGACGCTGAGCCTCATCAGGGAATACCTCATGGACGGGGACAGGTGCATCGTGGACGCGATCATAACCACCTCCCACTTCTCGCAGATAAGCACCCTCAGGGACAGCGACGGCGTGCGCACCCTGGACGACGCGAACTTCTATCGCAACCTCACCGACGTGCCCGTGCTGCTGGGGCTCACCTCCGGCGGGGAGTATGCGGACTTCGAGAGCGTGATGGCCGGGAACAAGGGCGAGTTCAACATGAACGTCATCTGGCCCGAGGTGGACGGCAACATAATCACGGTCCCCTTCGGCGCCCCCGAGGGCGGGCCGTCCAAATCCAGGGCCATCGTCGGCATACCCGACAGGATAAGGCACCTGGCGGCGATGACCAAGATGTGGGCGAAGCTGCGCCGCATCCCCCGCTCCGAGAGGAGGGTCGCCATACTGATGTACCAGTCCCGCCCCGATTCGGGCCGCATAGGCAACGCGGCGGGCCTGGACACCATAGAGAGCGTGAAGGACATGCTCCATCGCATGCGCCGCGACGGCTACTCCCTGGACCATGTGCCCGAGACCGCCAGGGACCTGATCGGCGAGATCATGGACGGCATAACCAACGATCTGGAGTGGTCCTCCCCGGAGAGGGTCCGCGAGAAGGCCGCCGACCTGATGAGCAGGGGCAGGTACATGGAGAGCTACTCCGAGCTCTCCGGGTTCAACCGCGGGATGATGGAGGAGAAATGGGGGGACCCCCCGGGAGAGATATGCGTCGATGGCGGGGAGATCGTCATACCCGGCCTGGTCAACGGCAACGTGTTCATAGGCTACCAGCCCATGAGGGGGTGGGCGGAGCAGATGGAGGCGGTGTACCACAGCCCCGTCATGCCCATGACGCACCAGTACCTCGCGTTCTACAGGTGGCTGAAGCGCGACTTCAAAGCCGACGTCGTGGTGCACGTGGGCACCCACGGGACCCTGGAGTGGCTTCCGGGGAAGAGCGCCGCGCTCTCCGGGAAATGCTTCCCGGACATCGTCCTGGACGGCATACCCCACATCTACCCGTACATCATAGACGACCCGGGGGAGGGCATACAGGCCAAGAGGAGGTCGGAGGCGGTCCTGATAGGCCACATGTGCCCCTCCATGGCCCGCGCCGGGACCTACGACGAGCTGGCCGTGGTGGACAACCCCCTCCAGGAGTACTTCAAGCTGGGGCCCGCCGCGACGGGCGAGAGGAAGGCCGCCCTGGTCAGGCAGGTGCTGGAGGGAGTCAGGAAGGCGGACATGTTCGGGGACATCGGCGCGGCCCCGGACATATCCCCGGAGGAGTTCGAGGGCCGCATAGGCGACCTGCACGACTATATAGTCCAGATCAAGGACAGCATCGTCAGGGACGGGCTGCACGTGCTCGGGAAGGTCCCGGAGGGCCCCCTCCTCGACGAGATGATCTACTCCCTCACCAGGATGAGGAACGGCGATACGCCGTCGCTGAGGGATTCCGTCGCGGACGCCATGGGATACGACCTCGACGCCCTCCTGGACGACCCTTCCGGGATGACCGGGGGGGAGCTGAACGCCGCCCTCATAGACAGGGCGGACGCGGCGGTCCAGAGCCTCCTGGAGGAGATGCGCGCCCTGGGCTACGACGCGGGCGGGAGCATCGCCGCCGCCGAGAGGATCGCGGGGAGGGCGTCCGAGAAGGCCTCCGCCGCCATAGGGTACGTCTGCGGGACCCTGGTCCCCAACATACGCCGCATGTCCGACGAGATGGACAACATGTTCCACGGCTTCGACGGGGGCTACGTCCTCCCGGGACCGTCCGGGGCCCCCACCAGAGGCAACGCCCACCTCCTGCCCATGGGCAGGAACTACTACGGCATCGATCCCGCCATCGTCCCGATACCCGCGGCATGGGACATAGGCGTGAAGATGGCGGACCAGATGATACGGAAGCACATAGACGAGAAGGGGTGCTATCCGAGGGAGGTCGGGTTCATAATCTGGGCCACGGACACCATGAAGACCAACGGGGACGACGTGGCGTACATACTGTGGCTCATGGGCGTGAGGCCCGTCTGGTCCCAGCCCGGGGGGCAGGTTACCGGGCTGGAGGTGATCCCGCTGTCCGAGCTGGGGAGGCCGCGCATAGACGTGACCGTCCGCATAACGGGGCTGTTCAGGGACACGTTCCCCAACCTGATCGATCTGATAGACGACGCGGTCAAGCTGGTCTCCGCCCTCGACGAATCGGAGGAAGACAACTACCTCGCCGCGAACCTCAGGCGGGACATAATCGAGTCGATGGCGGGCGGCCTGACGGTGGACGAGGCCATCAGGCAGAACTCCGTGCGCATATTCGGATGCGCGCCGGGATCGTACGGGACCGGGATCGACCACGCCATCGAGAGCGGGGAGTGGAAGACCGTGCAGGACCTGGCGGACATATACATCACGTGGGGCAGCTACGCCTACGGGCGCGGGATGTCCGGGGAGGGGATGCGCGACCAGTTCGTGAAGAGCTTCAGCCGGGTCGGGGTGACCGTCAAGAACATGCCGGACAAGGAGATAGACGCGCTGGACGCGGACGACGTGTACGGGTACCTGGGGGGGATGAACGCCTTCGTCCGCGCCTACGGGAAGAAGGACGCCATGTCCGTCATAGGCGACGGGTCCAACCCGGAGAGGCTGAAGGTGAGGGACGCGAAGGAGGAGCTGCAGCTCCTGTTCCGCAGCAAGGTCCTGAACCCGAAGTTCATAGAGGGCCTGAAGAGGCACGGGTACAGGGGAGTGACGGAGGTGGCCAACCTGACGGAGTTCACGTTCGGGTGGGACGCGACCTCGGACGTGGTCGACGACTGGATGTACGAGAAGCTGGCCGAGAGGTACCTGTTCGACGACGACACCCGCGAGTGGATGGAGGACGAGAACCCCCACGCCATGATGGACGTGATGGACAGGCTCATGGAGGCGTACGACCGCGGGATGTGGGACGCGAAGCCGGAGACCCTGGACAGGATGAGGGAGATCTACCTGGAGCTGGAGGAGAGGATAGAGGAGGTCACGGACAGGTGACGGGGGGCGGGGGGTCCCTCCCCCGCCCCGGGGTCAGAACCTGTACCCGGAGCGGTCGGGGAATATGAACGCGGCCGCGTACAGGGGGTAGCGCTCCACCCCCCTCTCGTCGGATGAGACGCCGTCTCCCCCCAGGAGGATGCCCCTGGGAACCCCGTAGACCCCCGACATCGCCCTCTCCAGCGACTTGGACTCCATGCCCTTCCCTGATTTCACCTCGATCGCCGCTACGCCGGGCCCCATGCCGATCACGAAGTCCACCTCCATGTCCCTGTTCTTGCCCTTCTTCTCGAAGTACGTCGGCTCTATGCCGCGCCTGCCTATCTCGGATGCGACGAAGTTCTCCGCGACTGCCCCCAGGTTCGCATGGGCCTCCCCCTCGACTATGGCGACGGCGAGCCCGTCGTCGAGCATGGACGCCAGCAGCCCCGGGTCCCACATGAACAGCTTGAAGACGCTGAACCTCTTGTTCAGAGCCAGGGGCTGGGTCGGCGCGTCGAGGTTGAGGCATCTGAACACTATCCCCGCGTCGACCAGCCATTCGAGCCCGCTCCCGTACATCCTAGACCCGACGTTCGCCTTCCCGTCGACCCCGCTGTACCTGAACCTCCCGCCGAGCTGCTCCGGCACGGACCTCAGGCACGCCCTGGCCTTGTCCTTGTCGCTGTATCTGGCGTATTTCGCTATGTCGTCCATGTAGCCGGAGACTATCTTCCTCTGTATGGCCAGGACCTTCCCCAGGTCGCGATGCCTCGCGAACGAATCGACCGCGTCCGGCATCCCCCCGACAACCAGGTACAGCCTTAGCATCCTGGACATCTCCTCGGCCGCGAACGCGGAGAGGGGCTTCTTCCCGCGGAGATCGGAGGCTATGCTGGAGACGGATTCCTCGGGTGTCCCCATCGCCCATAGGAACTCCTCGAAATCCAGCGAATGCATGTCTATCGCCTCCTCGTAGCCGACGGGGTACGAGGACACCTCCCTGTAGTTCAGCCCCATCAGGGATCCCGACGCGATCACGTCGAACCTGCCGTCCAGCGAGAAGGACTTCAGGGCGGTCCTGGCTCCGGGGCAGCTCTGTATCTCGTCGAGGAAGATCAGGGTCTTTTTAGGCAATAGGGGGACGTCGCGGAACCTGAGCGTGATCTCCGTCACCAGGGTGTCTATGTCCAGGTCCCCCTCGAAGATCCTCTTCAGCCTGGGGGAGATCTCGAAATTGATGTAGATGTAGTGAGGATAGGTCTTCGCGAACTCGTTCACGATGTACGTCTTCCCCACCTGCCTCGCGCCCTTTATCAGGAGGCATTTCTTCTCGGGATTGTCCTTCCATTTGAGAAGCTCTGACATCATTTTTCTCTTGAGCACGTTAGTCATATGAGCTGGATGCGTATTTATTGCTATGTATCCTGAATGTTTTCAGATGAAACTTGCTACAAAGGTTAGCATTTATATGACAAATATTGCTACAAAGGTTAGCCTTTTCAAGATCAAATATGCTACAAAGGTTAGATTTCGGGAGATCGAACCCGCCACATGGGTTGAATCACGAGACCTGCGCCGCTCATGCCCGGCCGCGCATGCGCGTCACACATGCGGCGTCTGCATGACGGCCGTGGTTCGCCAGGGGTCAGGCCGCCTTTCCGCCGCCCGCCTGTAGCCCTTCCCGCGCACGGCCATGATCCTCATCCCTCACGCGGCCATGGAGTCAGGGAAGAGGTACGGGCGCCCCGCATTCTCCGCGCCCCAGTCCCTCTTATCGGCGCCCTTTTCTACCTTCCCAGCCCTCTCCGACCTCGCCATCGAGCCACTTTCCCGATGGCCGGCCCCGCCCCGTCCGCGCCGTCTCACCGGCGGGGGCGGGGCCGCGAGCGCGCCCGGCTCATCCGCGCCCCCTCGCCATCGCGAGCCTCGGCATGTCCCCGCACACGGCCACCGACCCGTCCATCATCGCCAGGCACCCTATGACTCCGCCGATCCCGCAGACCTCCTCCGCCGCGCCCTTCAGATCCGACGGGCTCGATATCATGTTCCCCAGCCTGGTGGCGCACGCGTCCGCCAGCACGGGGTCCCCCGAGAACACGGCGGACAGGTCCGAGTTCCCCAGGGACACGGAGCGCCCCACCCTCCCCGACGAGGAGCACAGCCCCATTATCCTCCCGCCCGTGGCGGGAACCGCGAACGCCGCGTCGTCCATGGAATCGTCGCCCGAGTATATCCTCACGATCGCCTCGCGGCTCGTCATGAGCGCGACGTCGCCCCCGTTGTCTATCACCGCGTGCGAGCACCCCTCCTCCGCGAGCCTCTCCGCCACGTGCGACGCGACCGCGCCCGCGACGGCCGCCATGGGGCCCACGCCGGCGGCGACGGACGCGGCGCACATCCTGCGTATCAGGGGCCTGTCCCCCCTCGCTGGCTCGCATGGGTGGAAGGTCAGCCCGAAGAAGGGATCGGCGTCGATCTTCTCCCTCACGATCGATCTCGCCTCCCTGACCGCGGACACGGCCGCCTGCCTGAACCTCGGCTCGGCGGACAATGCCAGCTCCGTCTCCCCTATGTGGATGTGCATGCGCTCGGTCATATGGCCCCCGCCAGCCTGTCGCGGATCTCCCTCGCCGAAAGGGGTATGTTGGGGGAATCGGAGTTATGCGGCCTTATCAGGGCCTGTATGAAAGACGGCCCGCGCCCGCGCGCCTCCCTCACCGCCCTCTCCACTCCCTCCGCGTCCGAGACGGACGCGGTCGCCCCTATCCCGCAGGCCAGCGCCATCGCCTCCGTGTCCGACGTCAGGTATGCGGGGGTCTCCTGGTTCCCGGTGGACCCGAACGCGCCGTTGTCCAGGCACAGTATCGTCAGGTTGCGGGGCTTCGCGGCCGCGATCACCGGCAGTATCGACGACCCCAGGACGCTCCCGTCCCCGTCTATGACCAGCACGCGCCTCTCCGTGGACAGCGCCAGCCCCAGCCCTATGGGCGAAGCCTGGGTGTAGCTCCCGAGCATGTAGAAGTTCAGATCGCGGTCGCGGGCCGCGAAGGCCTCTTTCGACGGCACCCCTATGTTAGATACGACCGCGTCGCCGTCGCCTATCCCGCGCATGGCCGCGCCTATGGCCTCCAGCCTTGTCATCGAGGGCGGGGAGACCCTCTTCTCCAGGCGGACCGAGACGGCGCGCGACCTCTCCGGGAGCGCGGGCCCCCCCTCGGGCTGCTCCCCCCAGAACCCCGGGCGTATCAGCGCGACGGCGACTGACCCCTCTTCGAAGGCGGATCGGACCACGCCCCTGATCTTCCACGCGTCCCGGGGGCCCCTCACGTCCTCGTGCGCTATGCCCAGCGCGTCCAGCATCCTCGGCAGCCTCAGGTTGAACGGCTTCTGCGCCTCTATCGGCTCCCCGTCCACGCCCCTCCAGCTGGCCAGTACGGGCAGCGGGAGCCCGTACAGCGACGTCAGGGACATGAGGGCGTTTGCCATGTTCCCCAGGCCCGAGCTCTGTATGGACATGGCGGGCCTCCTCCCGCCCAGGGACGCGCCCGCGCACACCCCCACCCCGTCCTCCTCCCGCACGAGGTCCACGACCTCGAACCTCCCGCGCATCTCCGCCGTGAACCCCCTGTTGCGGTCGCACGGGAGGCTTGCTATCAAATCCACGCCCTCCGACCTCAGGATCTCCGCCACCAGCTCCTCATTCATTCAGAATCCTCCTCATCTCCTCGTCCGTCTCTCCCCCGCCGAGCCTCGCCTCCGGCTTTATCTTGACTAGGTCCAGATCCTCCTCCGCGCGGTCCGCCCCGCCGCCGGTCAGGTTCAGGAACACGCGCTCCCCCTCCGATATCCCGCCGTCCCCCGCCGCGCGGATCAGGGACGCCAGCGCGACGCAGGCGGCCGGGTCCAGAGACGCGGACTCCATGGAGGACCACAGCTTCCCGGCGGACCTCGCCTCGGCCTCGGACACCCCGTAGAACCTGCCCCCGCACGCCGACATTGCGTCGAACACCCCTCCCGCCGCCCCGTACGGGGGCCTGCGGTTGGCCAGCACGTCGGCGTACGCCCCGCCCGCGCCCGGGGTCTCCAGGTCCTCTCCGGAGATCTCCCTGCGCCCCGCCTCCCACGCCCTCTTCATCGGCGCGAAGGACAGGTTCTGCGACAGGTCCAGCTCAGGGAGCCTGTCCCCGAAGCGGCCGTCCCCTATGAGCCTCATGGACGCCTCCCATGCGGATATCGCGCCCGTGCCGCTCCCGACGGCCTGGAAATAGCGGTCCGGCAGCCGGCCCATCGCCAGCGCCCCCTCCAGGAGGACCGTCCCCATGCCGTCCCTCCGGGCGACGTTCCTCGCGCCGCCCTCCGGGATGAGGCCCCCCGCCGAAGCCGCCCTCTCGGCCATGCGGATCGCGTCCGCGTAGTCGCCCCTGACCTCGAACAGCCTGGCATAGCCGCCGTCCCCGGTGGCCCTCACCCTCCCGGCGGAGCCTTCCGGGACGAATATGACGCATCTGCGCCCGGTCTCCCCCGAGACCTGGGCGAACGCCCGCGCCGTGTTGCCGGCGGACGCGAGCGCGACGGTCCCGCCCCCGAGGTCCCCTATGCGGGAGTACGTGGGGAGGGCCTCCAGCTCCTTGAACGAGCAGGACTTCGCGAAGGCGCCCCTCTCGGGATGGTATCCCGTGAACCCTATCCACAGGTCCCTCACCCCCAGCTCCCTGGACAGGCGCTCGCTGCGGAACGCGACCGGGGACGCGTCGGTACCGATCACAGAGCGGACCGGGAGCCAGTCGTAGAACCTGTACATCCCCGGCATGTCCCTGACGGCCAGCCTCGCGGCCCTGTACTCGGTTCTCATCAGCCCTCTCCCGAGGGGCGGGGGGTCGCGCAGGATCCCCGCGCAGTCTCCCGCGAGCTCCCCTCCGGGGAGCCTCAGCGCGTATTCGCCCATCAGAGCGCCCTCAGGTTCCAGTCCCCCTGCTCTACCCTCCTCTTGAGGATCTCGCACAGCTCCTCGCCCTTCTTGCGGGACGACTGCCTGAGGGTTATGGGGATCTCCCTCCCCTCGTGCGTCACGCTCCCCATGCTGATGGAGAACACCCCTCCCGGGCACCTCGACGCGCAGTACCCGCACGACATGCAGAGAGATCCGTCGATCCCCCCGCCGTAGGAGACTGCGCCCGTCGGGCACGATTCCTCGGCCTCGCACTCCCTGCACCCTATGCACTTCCCCCGGTCTGCGGCCACGTCCCTGTCGGTGCCCCTCCACACCGACGAGTAGTCCCCCTTGGACCTCACGGCCCGGTCGTGTGCGTCCGCCATGGGGAGGGGGGAGCCCTCGTCCAGCACGGACAGGTCGTCGAAGGCCTTCTGGTCGGTCACCGGGATGGCGAACGCCACCGACGTGAGGCACTCGGGGCCCTCCGAGGTCCTGAACCCGCCCATGTACTCGGGCATCATCCCCTCCAGGTCCGCCGCCACGGAGAGGTTGGGCTTGTGCGCCCCGCTCCGCGACCCCGTCCCTATGACTATGCCCGGGGCGCCGTTCAGCAGGACGGACGCTCCCGGGCGTATGTACCTCATGTCGGGGTCGTTCTGCAGCGGGTTGATCTCCCCGCAGCCGCTGACCGTGGCCTCCGACATGGATCCCCCTATCCCGCCCCTGGCGGAGAAGATGGTGTCGTAGCTCTCCTCGGACTCGTTGAAGAAGCACGTGTAGTTCTTGAACGCCCCCCTGGTGAGCACCATCCTGGCGAACACCAGGTCCTTCTTGGTCACGCGGCTCTCGAAGACCCTCCCCTCGGCCCACACCCTCACCTCTATGGAGTCCCCCCTGGCTATGTCTCTGAACAGATGGCCTCCGCCGTACCCGTCGTCCCTGTGGGCGGTGCCGTTCACGATGCAGTCCACCACCCCGAGGGATTCGTTGGGGCACGGCCCGACGGTCCCGGGGACCCCGTTCAGCTCTATGCGGTCCGCCTTCTTGAACTCGGGCGGGGACGAGACCGGCACGGTCAGTATCATCATGGTCCCCGACATGACCCCGAACGTGCCGCACGTCACCGCGTCCACGTCGCCTGGGCCTATCGGGTCCCCCCTGCGTATCATCTCCTTGAACTCGGACGCGGTGTACACCCTGGCCCTCCCCTCGGAGATCCTTCCCTGTATTTCGTCTATGTCCGTCACGGCTCTCACCAGGTCACAGTATGATTATGTCCTCTATGCGTATCTGGAGCCCCCAGGGCTTCTTCATCACCATGTTCACCAGGCCCGTGTGGGCCCTGTCCAGCATGCACAGGCCCGGGAGGAAGGTGAACCTCTCCCCGAACCTGGGCTCCTCGGTTATGGGCAGGGCCCTGCCCTCGAACCCCAGCATGTGGTACGCCTTGACGTCCTTCACCTCCCTGTCGCGGGAATAGGCGGGGCCCACCACGTGGCCCGTTATGACCCCGGTGTCCGCGTCCGCGTCGAGGACGCGGAGCACGTGCTGCACCGGGCACCCCGCCCCCGCCGGGCGCCCCACCACTATGTCCCCCCTGGAGATGCCCCACCTCTCGACGAGGTCGGGCCTGAACGGCAGGACTATCTTCCTGGCGGACGGCTCCCCGGGCATCGGCTGCACCACGAAGGAGTACTTCTGCCCGACCACGTCGGATCCGCTGTACCTCTGCATCAGGCTGATCCCCTGCGCCGCGGTCTTGGCCGAGAAGAACGGGCAGGCGTCCCTGCTCAGGGACCCGTCCCCGACCGCCGCGGCGAACTCGCCGCACGTGCCGCGCCCGCACGCCCCGCAGTCCCTCCCGGGGGGAGACCACTCACTCTCCGCGGTAGACGTTGTCGGCATCCTCTATCCTCCTTATCACGCCGAAGTGGCTCTGCCACCCTATGTCCTTCTTGCCTATGCACACGGTGCACACCCCCAGCGGGGGCGAGCCCCTGAGCTCCGCCGCGGGCGAGTCCTCCGCCGCCCCGGCGGAATCCATCAGGCGGTAGAGGTGCCTCAGGCCCGTGCCCTGGACCGCGTTGGTCTCCACGATGTCCATCTCGGGGGACACCCTGCGGATGGACTCCCTGAACACCTCCTTCTCCGCCTGCGATATGAGGTCCGTCTTGGTGACTATGCACGCGTCGGACAGGGCTATCATCGGCGCCATCTTCAGCGGCGCGCGGGTCCCGGACAGGGCGGACACGACGCATATCCCCAGGGAGCCCGTTATGTACGGGGTGCACCTGAGGCACAGCCCCGCGCTCTCCAGTATCAGGACGTCTGCGCCCTCGCCCTCCGCCCAATCGATGGCGTCGCGCACGACCATGATCCCCATGTGGTCCGGGCACAGGTCCCCGGAGTACACCTTCTTCGTCGGTATCCCGAACTCCGCCCTCAGCTCCTCGTCCTCGAAGGCTGCCACCACGTCTATCTTCAGATAGGCGGCCTTCGCGCGCCCGCCCAGGTGCCTTATCATGTTCTTTATCACGGCGGTCTTGCCCGCGCTGGGCGGGCCCGCCACCACCATCAGCCTGACGCTCACAGCGCCCCGCCCCCCGTTATGACCTCTCCCGCCCTGATCCTCTCGCGCACGCGGGAGAGGGCCTCGTCCATCCCGCGGACGGACGCCAGCGCCTCCCTCTCCGAATCCCGCGGCCTGAGGACGGATTCCACCCTCCCGTCCCTCATGACTATCCTGCGGTCCGATATCATGGACACGTAGGGGTCGTGGGTGACGAATATGACCGCCCTCTCCAGGCTCCTGAGCGTGGCTATGACCGCGTCCCTGAAGATCCCGGCGTTCTCTATCTCGTCCAGGAGGAGTATGGGCGCGTCGGAGATGGCCACCGCGTCCGCGATCATCAGCGAGCGGGTCTGCCCCCCCGACAGGGAGGACATCTTGAAGCGGGCGTCTATCTTCTCGCCCGTGAACCCGTTGGCCAGATCGAGGGCCCTCTCGGCCATGCCCTCGCCCGCGCTGCCCCTTATGCTGGCGTGCATGTCCAGGAACTCCCGTACGGTCAGGTCGGCGAGGCACTTGGTGTTCTGGGTTATCATCGCCACGGGCTTGCGCGCGGGGTCTCTGGAAAACTCGTCCGGAGGCGCCTCCCCGTTGAAATCGATCCTGCGCCCGGTGACCGTGTCGCCCTGCGCGAAGACCTCTATGTCGTTTATGAAAGCGGTTTTGCCCGATCCCGTCGGGCCGACGATGGAGATCGTGTCTCCGGGGTTTATGTCGATTGGGTCGAAATTCTCTAGCTCTCCGCCCTTGGAGGTCCCTGGATGGACCGTGATCGTGATCTTCGCGTTCCGCTCGATCATAGGGGGTCCGACGCGGGCTTGGTTATTATACATTTTGGATAATATTTCCTTAATAGGATAATAAATATTTTGAATGCCTATAATGTACCTCGCCCGCCGGGCCGAGAGAAGGGCGGGCGAGATGGGGGGAGGAGCGGGGATGCGAGCGGCCTCCCGCATGCGTTTTCGGATGAAAGTTCGGGATAGAGTTCGGGATAAGGTCGTCTCGACCCGTCTCAGATGATCGCATCGCGCCTTCGAAGCGGACCTGTCCCTCCTCTCGAAAAACATGGCATAAGGAGGTAAGGGGTTTGGAGGAGGAAGCCGTTTCCGAGCGCATGGCGCGCCCGCCAGTGATCCTGCCGCGGCTCTCCCGAGCCGCCCGCGAACGGGTTTGCAAGGGGTTTGAAAAGGGTTTGGAGGAAGAGTAAGGGGTTTGCGGGGGCAATGGCGCGACGCTCAGCACGCCTCCACCGGGCTTGGTTTCGACGCGGCCCCCCTGTGCCTCTTCTTGGCGGCCGCCATCCTCGCCCCGGGCGCGGAGTCGTCTGTCATCGGTATGGAGTCCCTGAGTATCACGTGAGGCCTGCCCTCGTCCTCCACGACCCTGGAGGCCACGCCGTACACGGCGGCCAGGTTGTCCTCGGTTATGACCTCCGACGGGGAGCCCACGGAGTATATGTCTCCCCTGTGCATCAGGATCACCTCGTCCGCGAACTTGGAGGCTATGTTTATGTCGTGGCTTATCATGATGACCAGCATGCCCTTCTCGGAGGACAGGGACTTGAGCATCTTGGTGACCTCCAGCTGGTGCCTTATGTCCAGGTTGGACGTGGGCTCGTCCAGCAGGAGTATCTTCGGCTCCTGGACCAGGCCCCTGGCCAGCATGACCTTCTGGTGCTGCCCCGCGGACAACTCGTTGAAGGGCCTCATCGCCAGGTGGGATATCCCCAGGGTCCTGAGCGCGTCGTAGACTATGTCCAGGTCCCTGTCCAGGGTCTTCCATTTGCTGTGCGGGTGCCTCCCCATGAGCACCGTGTCCACCACGGTCAGCGGGAAGGTGTCGTTGGCGGAGTACGGGACGTACCCTATGCTCTTCGCCATCTCCCTTATCGTTATCTCCCTCACATCCTTCCCGTCCAGGAAGACCGCCCCGGAGTCCGGGGAGAGGATCTTGTTGATGCAATGGATCAGAGTGGACTTCCCGACGCCGTTCGGCCCCAATATGGACACGAACTTCGCCCCGTCCAGCTCCATGGATATGTCGTTCAGCACGGGGACGCTGGAGTACCCGAATTCCACGCTGTCTATCTTCAGATGCATTTTCAACCGCCCATAGGTTGGATGTAGTATCCAATTATGTCATGGGCGCACTTGGTATATATAACCGGCAGATGGCTGGATGAGTTGATTGAGCGCCTGCGGGGCGGTTTTCGAGCCGCGGGCGCGTATAGGGCGCGCTTAGCCGCGCTCGGCTCCATTATATAATGGATTATACATCCAACTTTCATGAAGATGAAAGTCGTGTCCCTCTCCATCCGCACCTCCGACGCCAGGACCCTCGCGGAGCCCGCCAGGAGGCTCGAGGCCGACCTCGGCGTGGCCTGCGACCTCTACTGCGTCAACTGCGAGGACGCGGACGACGACATCCTGGTCTTCAGAGAGCTCGAGAGGAGGACCCTGGAGGCGGACTTCGTGTTCGTCAAGTGCATGTCCGACGCGTCCAGGTTCAACATGTTCGAGAGGTACGAGAAGGCCCTCGCCGGATGCAGGGGGTACGTGTTCCTGAACTCCGGGAGCCTGGAGGTCTCCACCATATACCGCCCCCTGTTCAAGGGGTCGGACGGGGACTTCGTCGCGCTCAGGGCGTTCGCGTCCAACAGGGGCCCGGAGAACGAGTACGGGATCCTGCGCTGGGCGGCGAAGGCCCTGGGGCTCACGTCGGAGCCCGTGCCTCGGCCAGTGGAGCAGAGGCAGGCGGGGATCTACCATCCCGGGTTCCCCAGGGACGTCGGGAGGGCGGAGTACATGAAGTCGCTCGACCCGGGCAGGATATGCGCCGGCATCCTGTTCCCCAACAACCTGTGGCTGTACGGGAACACCGCCCACATAGACGCGCTGGTGGAGGCCCTGGACGCGGAGGGGGTGGACTCGATCCCCGTCTTCTTCTCCCTCGCGTCCTTCAGCGCGGAGGGGGTGGAGGGGACGAGGGCGTGCGTGAGGGAGCACTTCACCGACGGGGGCGGGCCGGTCATCGACGTCCTCATCGTCTGCTCCCCCTTCTCGCAGCTGATAAACTCCAGGTCCAAGCGCGGGATGCGCACCGAGGACTCCGACAACTACTACCGCACCCTGCTCAACGTGCCCGTGATACAGGCGATGAGCGTCAGCGGGGACTACGCGGACTTCGAGAGCGACAAGATCGGGCTCGGGAAGCGCGACGTCTCCGCCAGCGTCGCGTGGCCCGAGATAGACGGGCAGATAATCTCCGTGCCCATATGCTCCACCCCCGGCGGGGGCGAGATGAAGCGCGCCTCCCCCATACCCGACAGGATAGGGCACCTGGCCCGCCTCGCCAGGGGGTGGGGGTCGCTCAGGCGCAAGCCCGTCGGCGAGCGCAGGGTCGCCATACTGCTCTACCAGCACAGGCCCGATTCGGGGAACATCGGCGGGGCGGCGGGGCTGGACGCGGTCGAGAGCGTGTCCGACATGCTCCGGAGGATGCATGAGGCGGGATACCGCGTGGAGGGGGTCCCGGGGTCCGGGAGGGAGCTGGTGGAGGAGATCCTGGACGGGGTGACCAACGACCTCGACTCCATGAGCGCGGGGAGGATGCGCGAGAAGGCGGCCGCGCTCGTCCCGCCCGGCGAGTACGCGGCGCGGTTCTCCGAGATACCGGAGTTCGACAGGGAGATGATGAGGGCGGAGTGGGGGGACCCTCCGGGGGAGATATGCGTGGACGGGGGGGACCTGGTGATACCGGGGCTGCTGAAGGGCAACGTCTTCATAGGGTACCAGCCGCTGAGGGGGTGGGGGGAGAGGATGGAGGGGGACTATCACGACCCCACCCTGTTCGCCCAGCACCAGTACCTCGCGTACTACAGATGGATAAGGGACTCCTTCAAGGCAGACCTGGTCATGCACATAGGCACCCACGGCACTCTGGAGTGGCTCCCGGGGAAGAACGTGGGCCTGTCCGCGAAGTGCGACCCCGACGTGGTGCTGGACGGGATGCCGAACATCTACCCGTACATAATAGACGACCCGGGCGAGGGCGTACAGGCCAAGCGCAGGACCGAGTCCGTCCTCATAGGGCACATGTGCCCGACCATGGCGCGGGCGGGGTCCTACGAGGAGCTGGACCGCGCCAACGTCCCGCTCCAGGAGTACTTCAGGTGCGCCGGGTCCGCGCCCGAGGAGAGGAGGCGCGAGCTGGCCTCGCAGATATACTCCGTCGCCAGGGAGCTGAGCCTCCTCAGCGACCTGGGGATCGAGGGGGACCCGGGGCCCGACGGGTTCGAGCCGTTCATAGGCAGGCTGCACGACTATCTGACCGAGGTGAGGGACGCGATCATACGGTCCGACCTGCACGTGCTCGGGAGGCCTCCGAGCGGGAGGCACATGGACGAGGCGGTGTACTCCCTCACGCGGCTGGACAACGGAGAGGTCCCGTCGCTGCGCTATGCGTTCGCGGAGGGCATGGGCATCGATCTGAGGAGGATGCTGGACGACCCGTCGGGGACCACCGGCGGGGAGGTCAACAGCGCGCTCGTCGACAAAGCGGACGGGGAGCTCCAGGCGTTCATCGGGAGGATGAGGGCGGCGGGGTACGACAGGGAGGCGTGCATGAGGGACCTGAGGGAGAGGATCGGGGAGCCCTCCCGGGACCTGGAGGCCGCCGTGGCCTTCGCGTGCGACTCCCTCGCCCCGAACATAATGAGGATGGCGGACGAGATGGACCACGTCATGCTCGGGCTGGACGGCGGGTACGTCCCGCCGGGGCCGTCCGGCGCCCCCACCCGCGGGAACGCGGACATCCTGCCCATGGGCAGGAACTACTACGGCATCGATCCGGACTCGGTCCCCAGCCGCGCCTCCTGGGAGACCGGCAGGAAGATGGCGGACCAGATGATAGAGAGGTACGTGGAGAAGATGGGGGAGCATCCGAGGGAGATCGGGTTCATCATCTGGGCCACGGACACCATGAAGACGGGCGGGGACGACGTGGCGTACGTCCTGTGGCTGATGGGGGCCAGGCCCGTATGGTCCAGGGAAGGCGGCCAGGTGATCGGGCTGGAGGCGGTGCCGCTGGGCGAGCTGGGGCGCCCGAGGGTCGACGTGACCGTGAACATAACCGGGCTGTTCAGGGACACGTTCCCGAACCTCATCGACCTGATAGACGACGCGGTGAAGCTCGTTTCGGGCCTCGACGAGTCCGAGGAGGACAACGCCCTGGCGGCCAACCTCAGGAGGGACATAGTCGAGGGGATCGCAGGGGGGATCGGCGCGGAGGAGGCCAGGAGGAGGGGCTCCGTCCGCATATTCGGAGCCCCTCCGGGCGCCTACGGGACCGGGGTGAACAAGATGATCGAGTCGGGGGCGTGGAAGACCGTGAGCGACCTGGCCGACGTCTACATCGACTGGTGCTCCCACGGGTACGCCCGGGGGAGCTACGGGGACAGCCTGAGGGAGGAGTTCGTGAGGAGGTTCAGCAGGGTGGGGGCCACGGTCAAGAACATGCCCGACCGCGAGATAGACCTGCTGGACTGCGACGACGTCTACGAGTACCTGGGCGGGATGAACGCCTTCGTCCGCGCCTACGGGAGGAAGGACGCGATCTCCGTGATGGGCGACGGCTCGGACCCTAAGAGGCTCAAGATACGGGACGCGGCGGAGGAGCTCGGCTACGTCTTCAGGAGCAAGGTCCTGAACCCGAAGTTCATCTCCGGGCTGAAGGAGCACGGGTACCGCGGGGCGGCGGAGCTGGCCAACATAGCGGAGTACGCCATGGCGTGGGACGCCACGTCGGGCATAGCGAGCGACTGGATGTACGAGGGCATGGCGGAGAGGTTCCTCTTCGACGAGGACACGCGGGAGTGGATGGAGGACGCCAACATACACGCGATGAAGAACATCCTCGACAGGCTGCACGAGGCCATCGAGCGCGGGCTGTGGGACGCGGACGCGGGCACGAGGGAGAGGCTCACGGGCCTCTACAGGGACGTGGAGGGCAGGATCGAGGAGGCGACCGACCGTTAACGCCTCTCCCCCTCGCCGCCCCCGAAGCGCTCCGCGTACCGCTCGGAGCTGGACTTGGAGCATGCGAGGCACGCCGCCACCAGGACGAACAGGGACAGGATCGAGGCGAGGAAGGAGCACGACGCCGTGAGCGCGTCGGGGTCGCCCCTGAGGAATGCGATGCAGGCGGCCAGGGCGAGGACTAGCGTCGATACGACCGCTATAGAGACCGTCGCGAGTATCCTTCTTTCCATGGCCGTGGAACGACCGCCGCGGATTTAACACATGCGCCCATGAAGAGCCTTATCTATTGGATAATACATCCATGTCCAAGGTGATCTCATCGAGGACGACGTGCGGGCGCAGTTCCCATTCTCCAGGATAGTCGGACAGGAGGGCATGAAGAAGGCCCTCCTCCTGAACATAGCCGACCCCGGCATAGGCGGGGTCCTGATCAAGGGCGAGAAGGGGACCGCCAAGTCCACCGCGGTGAGGTCCCTGGCGCAGATCCTCCCGCCGAGGACGGTCGTGGAGGGGTGCCCCTTCCGCTGCGGATTCGGGGGGGAGGGGGGATACTGCCCGTACTGCATGGAGAAGATCGCGGAGGGGAGGGCTCTCTCTCCCGCCTCCTCCCCCATGAGGGTGGTCGAGCTGCCGCTCAGCGCGACCGAGGACAGGGTCGCGGGGACCCTGGACCTGGAGCGCGTGCTGAAGACCGGCGAGAAGAGGTTCGAGCCCGGGGTGCTGGCGCAGGCCAACGGCAACCTCCTGTACGTGGACGAGGTCAACCTGCTGGACGACCACCTGGTGGACCTCCTGCTGGACTCCGCGGCCATGGGCGTGAACTACGTCGAGAGGGAGGGGGTCTCCTTCTCCCACCCCGCCAGGTTCGTCCTGGTGGGGACCATGAACCCCGAGGAGGGCGATCTCAGGCCCCAGCTGCTGGACAGGTTCGGGCTGTCGGTGGACGTGGCGGGGGACCTGGACCCCAAGAAGAGGGCGGAGGTCGTCAGGCGGAGGCTGGCGTTCGACGCCGACCCCGCGGGATACATGGAATCGTGCGCGGAAGAGACCGGGAGGATCAGGGATTCGGTTTCGAGGGCGAGGGGGCTCCTCCCCCGGGTCGAGGCGGGCGAGGACCTCATAGACGCGGTCGTGTCCGTCACGTCCCGCTTCGGAGTGGACGGGCACCGCGCCGACATCACGCTCATGAGGGCCGCCAGGGCGAACGCGGCCCTCGACGGGCGGTCCAGGGTGGAGAAGGGGGACGTGCGCTCCACCGCCGAGCTGGTCCTCTCCCATCGCATGAAGAGGCGGCCGTTCGACAAGCCGGGCCTCGACGGCGCGGAGCTGGAGAAATGCCTGCAGAGCCTGTGACGGGCGGGTATCCGTTCTCCGCGGTGGTCGGGGCGGGCGCGGCCAAGTCCGCCATCAGATGCGCCCTGGTCAACCCCGCCATAAAGGCGGTCCTGATCCGCGGGGGAGGGGGGACGGGCAAGAGCACTATAGCCCGCGCGATCGCGGGCGTTTCTTCCAGGAGGATCGTGAACTGCCCGCCGGGCGTCACGGAGGAGCAGCTGTTCGGCGGGATAGACATAGAGAAGGCGCTGAGGGACGGGAGGGCGGAGGCCTCCGAGGGCCTGCTGGAGAGGTGCGGGGGCGGGGTGATGGTCATAGACGACGCGAACCTGATGGACCCCGCGACGCTCGCGTCCGTGTTCGACTGCGTCGCTACGGGCGAGGCGAGGATCGAAAGAGGGGCGGTGTCCGCGAGGATCCCGTGCGACTTCCTCCTGGTGGCGACGGTCCGCCCGGGGGAGCCCGACCTGTCCCCGCACATGCTGGACAGGTTCGACCTGTGCGCGTACATGGAGGAGCCCGGGGAGGGCGAGAGGAAAGAGGCCCTCAGGAGGGGCAGGGACTTCTCCGCGGACCCGAAAGGGTTCGCCGAGAGGCACGGGAGGGAGGAGGCGGAGGAGGCCGCGCTCATCGAGAGGGCGTCGAGGATACTCCCCGCCGCGACCATCTCCGACGGGCTGGCCTCCATCATATCCGAGCTGTGCCAGAGGACCGGCGCGGCGGGGTGCCGCGGCGACCTGGCCATGGCTCGGTGCTCCATGGCGCTCGCCGCCCTGAGCGGGCGGGACGAGGTGACCAAGAGGGACGTGGAGGAGGCGGCCGCGCTATGCCTCGCCCATCGGAGGGGGGACGCCCCCCCGCCGCCTCCGCCGGACAGAGGGGGTGGAGACGGAGGCGAAGAGGATGATGACGGGCCCCCGCCGAGCGGGGGCGACGAGCCCGGGGAGAGCGGGCGGGAGCCTTCGGGGGAGGAGGCGGACCGCCCCCCTCCGCCGGAGGGGGAGGCTCTCCCGGACATAGAGGAGATCATGTTCGAGATCGGCAGGCAGTTCAGGGTCATAGACTACATAGGGGCCGCCGGGGAGAGGGCCCGCAGGACCAAGGCCCGCAAGGGCCGCAGGGCGATGGCGGAGAGCGCGGACGGCACAGGGAGGCGCGCCGGGCACAGGATCCCCGCCGGGCGCGCCAGGGACGTGGCCTTCGACGCGACCATAATCGCGGCCGCGCCGCATCAGAGGGATAGGGACAGGGGCGGGCTCGCCGTGAAGATAGAGGAGGGGGACCTCAGGGAGAAGATACGGGAGAGGCGGTGCGGGTGCACCATCCTGTTCCTGGTGGACGCCAGCGGCTCGCTGGGAGCCAGGCGGAGGATGGCCGCCGTGAAGGGTGCGGTCCATTCGATGCTGAGGGACAGCTACGTCAGGCGCGACAGGGTCGGGCTGATGGCCTTCAGGAGGGATTCGGCGGAGCTGGTGCTGCCGCCCACCAGGTCGGTGGAGTACGGGCTCAGGAAGCTGGAGGAGCTGCCCACGGGCGGCAGGACCCCGCTGGGGGCGGCGCTGGAGAAGGCGCACGGATACATGTCTTCGAACCCGGGGCGCCGCCAGGGGGAGAGGCTCTTCATCGTGCTGGTCACCGACGGGAGGGCGAACGCGCCCCTGGCGGAGGGCGCGGACGCCACGGAGGAGGCGAGGGTGATCGCGGAGGGACTGGCCTCCCGCGGGATCGGATGGATAGTGGTGGACGCTGGGCTCAGCTACCCGCACTTCCCAGACGCGGAGATCCTCGCCGAGAGGCTGCGCGCGAGCTATTTCAGGCTTGAGGACCTGGACGCGGACGGGCTCGCGGACAACGTCAGGATGGTCCTGGGCGCCTGACCGCGGACATAGAGAAAAAAAAGGGGGGGGGGGGGTAAGCCGTTTGGCGGGGCCGCGGTCAGGGCGAGACCATGTCCCTGGTTATCTTGAACACCCCGTCCGCGCTCGCGTCGTACCCGGATGCGCGCAGGTTGTCCATGAAGAGGTCCACGAACCTCTGGTTCATCCTCTCGCCGTAGTCCTCCCCGAATATCTCGGGATAGAAGATCGACGCCATGTACGCTATCCTGACGGGCACGGGCATGCTCCCGTTGAGGATCATGTACCCCCCGCTCCCGTAGGCGTCCATCGCCTTGAAATACTGGGAGTATCCGTCCCAGACCTCCTGCATCCTGCCCTGGGTCACGGGCCCGTACTCTATGCCCACCCAGTGGATGATGTAGTCCGCCTGGTACCTGGGCTCCAGGAGCCACTCGTCCCCGATCATGAACCTCTTGGTGGTGGCGGGCCAGTCCGCGAGGTTGTTCGCCCCTGCGGTCCGCGACGCGATGTAGTAGTCGGACGAGGTCCCGCTGAGATAGTTGTCCATCGCCACCGTGAGGGCTGTGGGGCGCGCGGATTCCGATATCAGGCCGGGCCCCGTCTTGGATAGGACGTGGGCCGTGATCCCGTCGCAGAACTCGGCGTACTCGTTGGCGCTGTCCTCGCACTGGAGCAGATACCCCAGCGTGATGGCCCCGGCGAGGGACTTGGTGCCTTCGGCCGCCGCTATCCTGACCACGTCTATCCCGGCGGCGGCGAAGGAGGCGTGGTTGGGGACGTACATCGCGCTGTCCTGCGTTATCACGGCGGACACGGGGTATTTGGATACCTCCTCCGCGTTCGCGCTGAACCTCACGTCGCTGATCCTCGGGAGCGACGCCAGGTCGGAGAACAGGGTGGAGTCCAAGTCCCCTCCCGAGACCGACTTTATCTTGCCGGCCGCGCCGATGGACTTCACTATGGCTATGACCTCGGGGCCCACCACGCATGCGGCGGATATGGGGTAGCCGACCTTCCCCTGCATGAGCCTGCCGCCGAAATAGTAGTCGTAGTTGATGGTCATCTCCTCGCGCTTTACCATCCTCTTGACCATGTCGAGGTCCGCCTGATCGACTCTCCCGTCGAGGTTCGCGTCGGCGTAGGGGATCTCCCCCGCCTCGCCGGCCAGTATCTTCTCCAGCGCGGCGACGTCCTCCTGGTCGAGGTAGTCGTCGTTGTTCGCGTTGCCGTATATCATCAGGCGGCCGGTGTCGTCGGAGGACCTGTACCTCCCCGCGCCGTCGTCGCCGGACAGGAGGTACAGCCCCGCGCCGGCGACGGCTACGATCAGGACTATGAGAACGGAGATCAGCTTCGCATTGGGCATGTTCATCAGTTGGATGTATACTCCAACAATATATATTATTGTGTCTCCACCATCTCGCGCGGAATCACGCCCGACCCTCCTGTGAAACAAAGTTTATCTACGTGCGCCCGTTAGCATAGCCAGGCGAGTCAGATGGAGTCGAATCCTTTCTTCGAAGACATGATCATAGACACGCCCGAGAAGGCGCGCAACCTTGAGAGGGCCTTCGAGGAGGCGGAGAAGCGCGGTCCGCTCGTCATAGTTGGCGCACACAAGCCCAACGATGACCCCGAGAGGATTCTTAAGTTCATGATGGCTGATGAAAAGACGGCGGCCATAATAAGAGCGCGCACAGCCGAGCTGAACGCTGGCCAGAATATCTAATCGAAGCCCGTCGGGCGCAACAGTTTTGTGAACGCCACAAGGGGATCGGCATATTCGAGGCGGACAAATGGAGTACGACACTCTGTCGCTGAGGGCGCTCATCGAATCGTGCGGAGAGTATTCCGCGCAATCCAGGCTGGATTCTTTCAGGTGTCGCAGAGACCTCCATAGGGAGGCCTATCTGCGCAACTCCGCCATGCCCCTCGAGAAGAGGGAGATGAGCCGCACCTACCTCATCGTTTCAAAGAGCGACGAGATCTGGGGATACTATTCGCTCGGCATGAAGTGCCTGGAGATCCGGGACGACGCCGTGGTCTCGTCCTCCATGAGACGGAAGATGAACGTCAACGAAGAGACGGGGGTCGCCCAGTCCTATCTCCTCGGACAGCTGGGCAGATCCGACGATTCGCCGAAGGGGCTCGGGGAGATGATGCTGGCTGACGCGTTGGACATCTTCAGAGACGCCAACCTGCTGATCGGTTGCAGGATGGTCAGGCTGGACTGTTCCGCGGATCTCGTGCCATACTATAAAAAGCACGGCTTCGTGAAGATAGGCAGGAGCAGATCCAAAGACCTGGACCAGCTCGTGATGATCCTGTGAGCCCGCCGGGCGCGTACGCTCCGCGCTCGCGCCCAGCCACCTCGGGCTCAGACCCATTTCGCATACAGCGTCATGTCGCCGTAGACCCTGTCTTCCGAGAAGAGCCACGGAGTATTACATTCCTCGTCCGCGTGCCACCCGTCGAACGTCGACCCGTCCCGATGCGGGTCCTGCGGAGGGCTCAGCAGGGACCCCTCGCCCACATCCCTGCTCCCCACGGGCGACCCTCCCATGCTGTTGAATTCCACGGTGTACGCCTGAGAGCCCTGTCCGCCCCCGACGGGGCCTTCGCCCGGGGCCCCGGCCCCCGCCCAGACCGCGATTATCGCGACGGACATCGCCGCGATGCCTGCGATCAGGAGCGCCATCGCCGCGGGGGCGGCCCTGCCCGTTCGTCTCCTAGATGCCTTTAAACTATCGTCTATGCTCGCATTTCCCATCCTATGCACCCCTGGCTGATAGAATCGCTTCCAAGGATGGTTTGAAGGTTATAAACATTGCCGTCTAAAACGGGTCCGGCGCAGGTTGCGGATGAATGAAAAAGAAGGGGTTTGGGGGATTCCGTCAGGCCTTGATCATGTCCCTCTTGATCAGGAACGTCCCGTCCTCAGTCACGTCGTATCCCGACGCGCTGAGGTTGTCCATGAACGAGTCTATGAACCTCTGATGCATCTTGTCCCCGTAGTCCGCCCCGAAGATCTCGGGATAGAATATCGATGCCATGTACGCTATCCTCACCGGGACGGGCATGTTCGCGTTGAGTATGATGTACCTGCCGTCCTTGTACGCGTCCATCGCCTCGAAGTACACCGAATACGTGCCCCAGGTCTTCGCCAGGTCCGCGTCGGTGAACGAGTCGTAGCCGATGGACCTGTTGTGGATTATGTAGTCCGACCTGTACTTCGCCTCCAGCAGCCACTCGTCGCCGCGGGCGAAGGTCTTGGTCGAAGAGGCCCAGTCGGCTATGTTTATCGCGCCCGCTATCTGCGACGCGGCGTAATAGTCCGAGGAGGTCCCGCTGACGGAGTTGACCATGGTCACGCACAGCGCCGTGACCCTGTCGGAATCGCTGATCCTGCCGGGGCCGACCTTCTGGGCCATCGCCCCCAGGACGCCGTCGCAGAACTCGGCGTACCTGTTGGCGCGCTCCTCGCACTGGAAGAGGTATCCCAGGGTTATCACCCCGGCTATGGATTCGACGGCGTTCCTAGCGGATATCCTCACTATGTCTATCCCGGCGGCCTCCGCCCCGGGATACTCGTAGGCGGACGACGCCGGCGTGTCCATGAGGATCATCGCGGAGACGTCGTATTTCGACATCTCCTCCATGCTGACGGAGGACCCGTTCTCACCCACCGAGGGGAGACCGATGATGTCGGAGTACATGGTGCGGTCGAACGATCCGACGGAGACGCACGTTATCGCGCCGACCCCGCCTATGGACTTGATGGCCAGGATCGCGTCGGTGCCTATGACGCAGGACGCCGTTATGGGGTACTTCACGTCGCCCGGCATCAGCCTGCCCCCGCGGTAGTAGTCGTATTTTATTGTCATCTCCTCGCGCTTGATCATCCTCTCCACCAGGGCGACGTCGTCCCGATCCACATTCCCGTCCCGGTTCGCGTCTGCGTACGGGGTCTCATCCGCGTCGCCCGATATGATCCTCTCCAGCATCTCGAGGTCCTCCCCGTCCAGGTAGTCGTCGTTGTTCGCGTTGCCGTATACCATCAGGCGGCCGGTGTCGTCGGACGACCTGTACGCGCCGCCCCCGCCCCCGCCGTTCATGAGATAGACGGCCGCGCAGGACGCCGCCAGAATCGCCACGATCGCGACGGCCATGAGTTTCGCTTTATTCATGTTACCGAAGATGGATGTATAATCCAACTAAATATAATCCTATCTGATCGGGAGGGGCAAGACCATTAAATATGGGGTCGCCTTATTTGGACGTATTATCCAATTGATTTGGACGCCCAAGGGGCGGCGGGCCTCATAACGATTGACGAAACGGGAAGGGATCGACCGACATGGATGCAGAGGGCGAAGACACGGCTTTCAGGGACGGCTACCGCCGCTACACGGCCCGCAAGCTGCTCTTCATAGCCTGCATCGCCCTGGGGATCTTCATAGTGTCCGGCGTCGCCCTCACCATCGGCGGGAGGGACATCGGCTTCTTCCAGGTGTACGGGATCGCCCTCGACCACCTGGGGGGCGCGACTTACGCCCAGGGGAGCTCCGAATGGTGGGACGACTACATAGTCTGGAACATCCGGCTCCCCCGCATAGCCATGGCCATCGTCGCCGGGGCGGGCCTCGCCGTGGGCGGGGCCGCCATGCAGGCGGTGGTGAAGAACCCCCTGGCGGACCCGTACACCACCGGCATATCCTCCGGGGCGGTGTTCGGGGTGGCGGTGGCGCTCGTCCTGGGGTTCTCGGCGTCGTCAGGGTTCGGAGGATACGGGCTGGTGGTCAACGCGTTCCTGTTCGGGCTCATACCGGCGGGCGCGATCATATTCATCTCCAGGTTCTCCAGCGCGTCGCCCGTGACCATAATCCTGGCGGGCATAGCCCTCTCGTACCTGTTCACCGCGCTCAGCACCCTGCTCCTGGTCACGGCCAACACGGAGACGCTCCAGCAGGCGTACCTCTGGCAGATAGGCACCCTGCAGGGCGCGGTGTGGTCCGACCTGCCCCTGATGGCGGCCGCGACCCTCGCGGGGAGCGTCTTCATGATGCTCTCCACGAAGAAGCTGAACCTGCTGACCCTGGGGGACGACAGCGCGAAGAGCCTCGGGCTGGACGCGGAGGGCTTCAGGATGCTCATCCTGGTGGCCCTGTCCATGATGACCGCCAGCGTGATAGGGTTCACGGGCATAATCGGGTTCGTGGGGCTGGTCTCCCCGCACATAATGAGGATATTCCTGGGATCGGACAACAGGTACATACTGCCCGCGTCCGCCATGTTCGGGGCGCTGTTCCTGCTGGCCGCGGACCTGGCGTCCCGCATGCTCATCTACCCCGGGGAGATCCCGGTGGGCATAGTCATGTCCTTCGTGGGCGGGCCCCTGTTCCTCCTGCTGATTATAACGTCCAAGAAGGGGGTGTGGTGAGACGCCCGCGCCGACGCTCTCGGAGTTCAGGAGCGCGTACCTCAGGTACCTCTCCAAGAAGGTCCTGTTCGTGGCGGCCTGCCTGGCGGTCGCGTTCCTGACCATGGGGTTCGAGCTGTCGTCCGGCAAGTACGGCATAGGCTTCCTGGAATCCTACGGCGTGCTGGCGGACCACATCATGGGCGCCCCCCCGTACGATTCCATGAAGGACTACGTCATATGGGACCTCCGCTTCCCGCGCGCCATAGCGGGGGTGGCCGTGGGCGCGGGGCTCGGGGTGTGCGGCGCCGCCATGCAGAGCGCCATGAAGAACCCGCTGGCGGACCCGTACACCACTGGGATAGCGTCGGGGGCGTCCTTCGGCGCGTGCCTGGCGATAGTGCTGGGCCTGAGCATCGTGCCCGGGCTGTACGGTGAGAGCGCGACGATAGTCAACGCGTTCGCCTTCTCCCTCATACCCGCGGCGATAATCATCCTGGTCTCCAGGTTCAAGGCGAGCGCGACCCCCGCGACCATGATACTCATAGGGATCGCCGTGATGTACGTCTTCACCGCGGCGACCACCATGATGAAGGTGACCGCGTCGGAGGAGTCGCTGGCGGAGATATACATATGGAACGTCGGGACCCTCGGGAAGGCGGGATGGGGCAACGTGTGGCTCATGGTCGCGGCCGCCGCCGCGGGCATAGCGGCGTTCGTCGCGCTGGCCAGGAGGCTGAACGTGCTGGTGATGTGCGACAGGGGCGCGGTGGCCCTGGGGGTGGACCCCAAGAGGACCAGGATGGCGACCCTGGGCGCGGTGTCCCTCGTGACCGCCGTGCTCGTGGGGTTCTCCGGCACGATAGGGTTCGTAGGGCTGGTCGCGCCGCACATGGTCAGGATGTTCCTCGGATCGGACAACAGGTACCTGGTCCCCGCGTCGGCGGCGTTCGGCGCGATGATGCTGCTGGCGGCGGACTGCGTGGCGAAGAGCGCGGGGTCCACCGGGCTCCCGGTGGGGACGATAACCGCGCTGATCGGCGGGCCGCTGTTCCTGTACCTCCTGATCAAGCAGAGCAAATACAGCTGGTGACTCGGAGGCGCGCGGGCCCCGCGTCACGATCCCGGATCCGGCGCGAAATGGCCCATGACCGCCCTGGCGACGTGCTCCGCCAGCTTCACGGGCACCGCGTTCCCGATCATCTGCTCGTTCTCCGTCTTGGACCCCGTCCATACGAACGACGGCGGGAACGTCTGCACCATGGCGCGCTCCAGGGTCGTCAGCGGGCGGACGCCGTCCCCCGGCGGGCACGCGTCGCCGGGATTGCCCCGGTACCCCTTCGGGACGGGCCTGTTGACCCCCCTCATGGTGGGGGCGGGCTCGTCCACGGAGAATATCGCCCTCCTGGAGTAGTTCCTGGGATGCCTGTAGTAGAACTCGAACCCCAGCGAGCCTCCCGAGTGCTCCCTCAGCGTCAGCGGCCTCTCGGCGAGGCCCCTCCGGAGCCCCTCGGCCATGAACCCGTCGGCCTCGCCCAGCGCGCCCACGCATATGAGCCTCTTGCGGCTCTGCGGCACCCCGCAGAGCGACGCGTCCAGCACCGCCTCCGTGAGCCCGTACCCGGCCCCCTTGAAGATCTCCCTCGCCTCCCCGTAGGCCCCGCTCCTCAGGGACCTGGCGACGTTCTCCATCACGAACAGCCTCGGGCGGACCGCGTCCACTATCCTCGCGTAGCACACCGTCAGGCTCGCCCTGTCCGATTCGACGCGCTTGCCCGCGGATGAGAAGTCCTGGCACGGCGGGCCCCCGATTATGGCGTCGGGGCGGTCGGACGCGATCGCCGGTATGGCGGAGGCCATGTCGGACAGGTCCGCCTTCCTGACGGGATGGCGGAAGTTGGCCGAATAGCACTCCACCGCCGCGTCCCAATACTCGTACGCGGCCACGATCTCGAACCCCGCGTTCTGGAACCCGAGGGACATCCCGCCGCATCCCGAGAACAGCTCCACCGCGCGCATCTCCGGAACCTCGCCAGGCAATGCATGATCATGTTCTTAAACGTCTTCCGCATGTCCCCCTCATGGAGACGGCCAGGTCATCGATTCGGAATTTCGTGGTGGGGGCGCTCGTCGGCGTGGTGTCCATGCTGCCGGGCATAAGCGGGGCCATCCTGGCGGTCTGCTTCAAAGTATACGAGAGGGCCATCCACGACATAGCGCACGTCAGGGAGGTCTTCAGGGCCGAGTTCTGGTTCCTCGCGGCCATAGGCGCAGGGATACTCGCGGGGATGTTCGCGGGGGCCCTCGCCCTGGACTTCTTCCTCGAGAACTACCGCATGATGACGATCTTCGCCGCCGCGGGCCTGATACTGGGGCAGCTGCCCATGCTGCACAGGGAGTCCGGCGGGCTGAGGGGCGCGTCTGCGGGGAACGCGGCCGCGCTGTCCCTCGGGCTGCTCCTAGCCGCGTTCCTGCTGGCGCTCAACGTCGCAGGGATCGTGGACACCAGCGGGGGGTCTTCCGACAGGGACCTCATGTCCGACGGCGCCGCGTCCTACGGATACATGATCGCGATAGGCCTCATCATGGCCGTGTCCAAGCTCGTCCCGGGCATAAGCGGGGCGACGGTCCTGCTGGCGATGGGGCTGATGGACCCCCTCACGAAGGGGGTCGCCGGATTCGACATGCCCCTCCTGGCCGCGTTCGGGCTGGGGCTGGTCGGGGGGATACTGCTGTTCTCCAAGGCTGTGGACTTCGCGCTCGCCCGCTGCCGCCGCTCCACGTACATGCTCATACTCGGCCTGACGGTCGGGTCGCTGTTCCTGATAGCCTACGACGGGGTCGGGCTGGCCGGCGGCGCGTCCGACCTCGCGGTCGGGGCGATAGCCGCCGCGGCGGGAGCCGCGGTCAGCCTCTGGATGGCCTGGATAGGGGACAGGGCGAAGACGGCGTGAGCCGCGCCGTGCCTCTCCGCGATGGGGCATACTGTGTCGCGCATCTCGCCTATCTCGTACGCCTTGTCGGAAACGGGGCGACCCATCGGTGTGCGCATAGCCCACATGGATAAAACGATCTGCTCAGATGCACGCGAAGCGAAGTGATGGAAAACAGGGCGGACGGGATGGATGGGTGTGCTTTGTCCGCCCTGGGGACGATGCGCTTTGGAGATGCACCCGTCTCGATCTATCCATCTCCGAAGGGGTATTTCAAACGGGGCCCGGAGGGGTCGCCGAAAGTGGGCCGGAACCCGAAAGCGTCACTTGCGCTTGTGGCGGATCTTGACGGCTATGCCCCTGCGCAGCTCCTCCATCTCCCTGCCGGACATCTCCGCCACGCCCACCCCGGCCACCTCCCCGTTCCTGACGACGATCGCCTCGTCCCCTATCCTTATGCGGCGGTCGGCCGATTCGACCCCGACCGCGAACAGGTTGCCCTTCATCTCGAAGTCGGTCATCTCCACCGCGTTGGAGACCCGCGCCAGGGCCTCCGCGCCCTCCAGGGTGAGGGAGACCATCCCCCTCTCCGGGGTCAGCATGCCCAGCTGGACCTTGTTGCTCCTGTCGGACGGGTCCTCGCGGATGATCTTCCAGTACGGGAACTTGCCTATGGCGTAGGTGTCCGCGTCCATGATCGCGTCCGCCCCCTCCCTCCCGAACTGGAACGCCAGGACGGACTTCGCCATCTCCCTCCTCTCGGTGAAGTCGCTGGCGGGCTCCATCCCCCTGGTGGCCTCCCTCAGCGCGGAGTCCAGCCTCTTCAGCGACGCGGGGGACGCGGGGTCCCCCACGGCGGTGCGCGTCATGTCCGCCACGCCGTCGAGGACGTCTCCGTCCAGATGCGATATGACCGAATCGTACCCCTGCGCTATGAGGGCGGAGACCATGCCCCTTATCATCGCCCTCTCCTCGCACTTCCACTCGCCCGTGACCGGTATGTCGTACGAGTTGGCGGGGTACATGACGTCCAGCTCCCTCGGGACGATCCCCAGGGGGGACGTCACCACGACCTCGTGGACGAGCGTGTCGTGCCTGGCGGTGTGTATGGCGGACGCGAACGCCTTGTGGGACTTGGACGTGTGGTACGGCTTCTTGGCGGAGCACGGGAGCAGGAGCAGGACGCGCTTGTGCGGGGGCTTGGAGTAGCGCTCGGCGATCCTGTCCCTGTGCCTGCGCAGGTCCGGCCTCCTGAGCGCCTGCGTGGTGTTGCAGGCGAACCTCCCGCCGACCGTCGGGCACGCCTCCTCCTGGTACGCGTAGGCGGCGTCGTCGAATATCCTGAGGGCCGCGACGGACGAGGTGGACGAGGGGGCGCGCTGGTCTACCAGCTCCCTCAGCCTCCCGGCGGCTGTGAACGCCCTCGCCTTCGCGCACTCCGCCTCCAGGTCCGACGCGTTCTCATCGGACACGTCCCTGTCGGCGCGGGCCTCCCCCTCGGGCATGAGCCTGGCGCCCCTGATCCCCGCGGCGATCGCCAGGGAGCCGTCGAAGACGTCCACGCCCATGTACGTGAGCAGGGCGATCGTCGACGGCTCCGCTATGCCCAGCATGCACAGCAGGCGGCCCGGGCCGGCCGCCTCCCTGAGCCTCACCACCGACTCCGCCAGCCTCCTGGGGCTCCCGCGGAGCTCGAACGCGTTGGGGACCACCACCATCTCGGCGTCGCAGGGGATGGCCAGGGGGTCCGGCAGCGGGAGCCTGGCGACGCACACGGGCCCGAACGAGGCGGGGCCCGAGGACTGCCTGGACGAGGCGGTGGGCATGACGGGGGGGTCCAGCGGGGCCTCCGCGCCCATCAGCCTCAGCACCCTGGAGGATCCGTCGCGCGACACGCTCACGGGGCCCTCCGAAGACATGACGAACGGGGTCGAGACGGACTCGCCCCCCCTCTTGTATTCGCAGATCCTCCCGCGGTGCGATCTCGCGACGACCTCTAACATGGCCATTGCGATGCGCGGGGGGTTATTAATCCTTGGCACGGGCGGCGGGCCCGCGGGCGCGCCCTTCGCCGGGACCGGGAGACAAAGGGTTATATCGTGACTTTAGAATGGGGACCCATGGACTTCTACGACAGGGATATCGTGTCCATCCGAGACCTCGACAGGGACAGCATCGAGCAGATCCTCGACATGTCCGAGAAGATGGTGCCCTACGCCAGGGGCGAGAAGGTCAAGAGGGCGCTGGACGGCAGGCTCCTGGGCAACCTGTTCTTCGAGCCGTCGACCAGGACCAAGCTCTCCTTCGAGAGCGCCGCCTACAGGCTCGGGTGCGACGTGATAGACGTCTCCGAGATGTCCATGACGTCGATGTCCAAGGGCGAGACCCTGGCGGACACGATAAGGATGGTGGACGCGTACTGCGACGCGATCGTCCTCAGGCACCCCCACGAGGGGGCCGCGAGGCTCGCCGCCAAGTTCTCAGAGAACCCCGTGATAAACGCGGGCGACGGCGCGGGGTCCCATCCCACGCAGACCCTCCTGGACCTGTTCACCATGAGGAGGTCCAAGGGCTCGCTTGACGGCCTCAACGTGGCCCTGGTGGGCGACCTGAAGTACGGGCGCACGGTGCACTCCCTGGTGGAGGCCCTGACCCTGTTCGGCGCCAACCTCACGTTCGTGGCGCCCGAGAGCCTGCAGATGCCCTCCGACATATTCAGCCACATCGCCAGCAGGGGGTGCTCCCCCGTCAAGACCGCGGCCCTGGAGGACGTCATAGACAAGGCGGACGTGCTCTACGTCACCCGCATACAGAGGGAGAGGTTCCCGGACCCGGCGGAGTACCAGAAGGTCGCCGGGACCTACCGCATAAGCAACGCCGTCCTGCGCGAGGCGAAGAGCGACATGATAATAATGCACCCGCTACCGAGGGTGGACGAGATCCTGCCCGAGGTGGACGGGACCGCGCACGCCAAGTACTTCGAGCAGGCGTTCAACGGCGTGCCCGTGAGGATGGCGATACTGTGCGCCGTGCTGGGGGGCGAGGTCTGATGACCGACGCCGTGAAGATAGCCGAGACTAAGATCCCGCCCATAAGGAACGGGACGGTCATAGACCACATAGCCAACGGGCAGTCCCTCAACGTCCTCAAGATACTGGGCGTGAACGAGGGGAACATAGACTCGGTCATAAGCATAGGCATGCACGTCCGCTCCTCCAAGGGGAGCGGGTGGAAGGACATAATCAAGATCGAGGACAGGGAGCTGGACCCCAAGGAGGTCGACAAGATCGGCCTGATCGCTCCCGACGCCACCATCGCGATAATCCGCGACTACTACATCGCCGAGAAGTTCAAGGTCCACATGGACGACAGCGTCCTCGGCCTCGCCAGGTGCAGCAACCCCAACTGCATAACTAACCGCGGGGAGCCCGTCACCCCCGAGTTCAGGGTGGAGTCCAGGGCTCCCCCCAGGCTCAGGTGCGTGTACTGCGACAGGACCCTCGCCAACGTGTCGGACAACCTCCTATGAGCGCGCCCGTGCTGATCGTGGCGGGGATGCCGGGCGCCGGCAAGGAGGAGTTCCTCTCGGTGGCCGCGTCCATGGGCGTGCCCTTCGTGAGGATGGGGGACCTCGTCAGGGAGCGCCACGCCGCCTCCGGCTCCGAGCTGAGCCTGGGCGAGTTCGCGGGCCGGGAGAGGGAGGCCCACGGGCAGGGGGTCTGGGCGGAGAGGTCCGTCGAGAAGATCGGCCCGGGCGTGTTCCTGGTGGACGGGTGCCGCGGGATGAGCGAGGTGCGCGCGTTCCGGGGAGCCGGGCGCGACGCGGCGATCATAGGCATCCACGCCCCCCCGGCCGCGCGCTACGCGAGGCTGCTGGAGAGGGGGCGCGCGGACGCGCCGAGGGACATGGCGGATTTCGAGGAGCGCGACGCGAGGGAGCTCTCGTGGGGGCTGGGGGAGGTCCTGGCGCTGGCGGACGTCATGATCTCGAACGGCGGGTCGCTGGAGAGCTTCCGCTCTGAGGCGCGCAAGGTTCTGAGGGAGGAGATCGGATGAGGTTCACAACCATCAGGCTGTGCGGGGGCAAGGCGCTCATGGCGGTCCCGGCGGAGGAGCTGGACCTGGACCTGGCGCGCGTCGCAGACGCCCTGGAGAAGGGAGGCGTCGCCGTGAAGAAGAGGGACGAGATGATGGTGGTGGCGGAGTGGGGCGGCGCGGAGGCGACGATCTACTCCCAGGGGAAGATAATGTTCTTCCCCATGAAGGACAAGGCCGCCTGCGTCCGCAACGCCCTGGAGATATTAGAAACAGTGAAATGACGGCTTCGCCATCCAGTCGCCATGAGCGATGCGCAGGGCCGTTCCGAGTTCCCGGATTTCCCGATGTTCGTCAGCCTGCGCGGGCGCAGGTGCGTCGTGGTGGGAGGGGGGAAAATAGGGCTGAGGCGCGCGGAGACGCTGCTGAGGTACGGGGCGGAAGTGACCCTCGTGTCCCCCGAGACGGCGAGGGAGCTGTCGCACCCGTCCCTGACCGTGCTGAGGAGGGCGTATTCCAAGGGGGACCTGGAAGGCGCGTTCCTGGCGGTCGCCGCCACGAGCGACCGCGAGGCCAACCGCAGGGTCGGGCTCGACGCGGCGGAGATGGGGATCCTCGCGAGCGTGGCCGACCGCGCGGAGGAATGCACCTTCAAGTTCCCGGCCACCGCGGTCGCGGGCGGGCTCAGCGTCGGGCTGGTGACCCTGGACGGGGACCATGCGCTGGCGAAGGCTTCCGCGCAGAGGATCAGGGATCTCTTCGGCGGCGGGCGCGAAGGTTGATAACCCGGCGCGCCGATGCGCAGGCGGTGGCGGGGGAATGGCGACGATATATTGCTTCACATCCACGGGCAACAGCCTGTTCGCGGCGAGGAGGATAGCGGGCGAGATCGGGGCCGAGGTGGTCCCGATGACGGGCGAGGCTCCCGCGGCGAACGGGGACGGAGTCATAGGGTTCGTGTTCCCGGTGTTCTTCTGGGGGGTCCCCAACATAGTGCGGAGGTTCGTCGAGAGGCTGGAGATATCCGACCCGGGCGCGTACGTGTTCGCCGTGGCGACCTATGGGGGAGCCGCGCCCGGGGCCGTGGGGGAGATCCGGGGCCTCCTGCGCGGCGCGGGGCTGTCTTACGCCGCCAGCGTGAAGACGGTGGAGAACTACATACCGAAGTACAAGGCGAAGGATTCGCCGGGGCTGCGCGCGAGGACGGAGGCCAGGCTCGCCGAGGTCGCCCGCGACGTGGCCGCGCGCGAGACGAACCGCGCGGGCAGGCACTGGGCGCTCAACCGCGCGTTCCACAGGCTGTTCCCCGGCAGGGACCCGGGATGCGATTCCAGGTTCGTGGTGTCCGCGTCGTGCACCGGGTGCGGCGCGTGCGCCGAGGCGTGCCCCGTCGGCAACATATCCGCGTCCGCGTCCGGGCCCGTGTTCGCGCACGGCTGCGAGCATTGCCTGTCCTGCGTCCACCTGTGCCCCGCCGAGGCCATCGACTGGGGAGGGTCGCAGGGGAAGGAGAGGTACGTGCATCCCGACGTCGGGGCCGAAGGGATCGTGCAGTTCAGGAAGGGGCGCCGCGGGTGAGGATCCGCCCCTCTCGCCCCCAGCATCCATGTTTAAATAGTAATTGCCAATCATTCACAGCATGGATGTGCTTGCGAAGCTCGTCGTCGCGTTCGCGATATCGGTCGTTCTCTCGATAGCGGCGCACAGGCTGAGGATGCTGACCGCGGGCGGCGCGTGCGCCGCGCTCTTCGTAGGATACATAGTGGGGCTGTTCGGGTCCCTGGAATGGCTCCTGGTCCTGACGGGGTTCACCGCCGCGGGGCTGGCCGCCACCCGCATAAGCCTGGGCCTGAAGCTCGGGATCGGGCTGGAGGAGGACGCCGGCGAGAGGACCCACCGCAACGTGCTGGGGGTCGGGATGCCGCCGTGCGCCGTCGCGGTGGCCTACACCCTGGTCAACCATTTCATAGGGGCGCGCTACAACGACGAGCTCACCGTCGCATTCCTCTGCACCATAACGGTCGCGGCCGCCGACACGATGGCCAGCGAGATAGGGATCAGGGACGTGAGGGTCTGGCTCATAACCAGCTTCAAGAGGGTTAGGAGGGGCACTGACGGCGGCGTGTCCCCGTCGGGCATGGCGGCGGCGCTGGCGGGATCCGCCGTGTCCGCGGTCATCGGGTGGTCCGTGTTCTTCGGCGGGCTGGACGCGAGGGTCGCGATCCCCTTCGCCGCGGGAGTGGCGGGATGCCTGCTGGACAGCGTCCTCGGGGCGACCGTGGAATCCAAGGGGCTCATGTCGAAGTACGCCAACAACTGCGTCACCGCGATGGCGGGGGCGGCCATAGGGACGGCCCTGTTCTATTATCTCGGATGATCCGGGGCTCGCCCGGCCGATCGAGAGGGGCCGCCGCCGAGGCATGGATGAAAAATAGCCGGGCGATTCCGCCCGGCCGGTGAAGGGGTTTGGCGCCGGGGGCTCGCGCCCCGGGCGCCGGTCAGAGCCCGCAGAGCCTGAGCAGGGTCTTCCACTTGCGGTCGACCTCGCTCTGGATGCTCTCGGCCACGCCGGCCCATCTGGGGTCGCTCAGGTGCTTGAACCTGCCCTGGGACTTGATCCATTCGGACACGGGCTTCTTCTCCGCCTTGCCCTCGGCTATCCTGAGGCTCTCGGCGGAGAGGGCGTAGTCCGTGCCGTTGACGACCTCGTACAGGGGCCAGACGCACGTCTCCGCCGCGAGGCGGGAGATGTTTATGGTCTGGTCGGACGGGAACCTCCATCCCCTGGGGCAGGGCGCTATGGCGTTTATGTACGCCGGCCCGCCGCACTCGAACGCCTTGGCGGACTTGGAGACCAGGTCCTTCCACGCGTGCGGGGCGACCTGCGCCACATAGGGTATCCCGTGCGCGGTCATGATCTGAGTCATGTCCTTGGGGAACTCCTTCTTCCCGGGGGACTCCTTCCCGGCCCAGGACGTGGTGGTGGACGCGCCCCTGCCGGTCGCGCTGGACCTCTGTATCCCGGTGTTCATGTACGCCTCGTTGTTGAGGCAGACGAACACCATCTTGTGGCCCCTCTCCATGGCTCCCGAGAGCGCCTGGAGGCCGATGTCGTACGTCCCGCCGTCGCCGGCGAAGTTGACGAACTTTATCTCGCCCTCGATCTTGCCCTGCCTCTTGAGGGACTGGTACGCGGACTCCACGCCCGCGCACGTGGCCGCGCCGTTGCCGAACGCGGTGTGTATGTACGGGACGTTCCACGACGTGTACGGGAATATGGTCGTGGAGACCTCGAAGCACCCGGTGGAGCAGGAGACGACCACGTCGTCCTCCGTGCCCATCAGGACCTGCCTCGCTATTATGGACTCGGGGCATCCGGCGCACAGCCTGTGCCCGCTCGCCAGCCTGTCCGGGGACCTGCTGAGCTCCTTGAGGGATGTGGCGGTCACTGGACCACCCCCAGGTAGTTGACCCTCTTCGCCCTGCCTTCTATGGAATCCGCGAGCGCCTTCTTGAAATCCGATACCATGGTGTCCGCCCCTCCGAGGCCGTATATGTAGTTGTACATCGCGGGCACGGAGCCGTTCTCCATGGCCGCGGCCACTATCTCCGGGAACATCGGGCCGTACGACCCGACGCTCAGGTGCCTGTCCATCACGACGACCGTCTTCTTGCCCCTCATGGTGCGCGCGAGGTCCGCTATGGGCCAGGGCCTGTAGAGGCGGGGCATGGCGACCCCGACCTTGTACCCCTCGTGCCTGAGCCTGTCCACCGCCTCCCTCATGGTGCCGAAGGAGGACCCCAGGACTATGGCTATCGCCTCCGCGTCGTCGCACCTGTACTCCTCGACCGCCTCGTACCTCCTGCCGGACACCGCCTCGAACTCGCAGAAGACCTCCTTCGCGACCTCCAGCGCCTTGTCCATGGCCAGGACCGTCTGGTACTTGTGCGGGAAGTAGTACAGCGGGCCGTCGAGCAGGTTGTGGGACACGGGATGCGCCACGTCCAGCAGCGGGTGCAGCGGCTTGTGCTCGCCCACGAACTTCTTGACGACCGCGTCGTCCAGCGGGGCCATCCTCTCGGTGGCGTGGGTCAGTATGAACCCGTCCAGGTTCACCAGGCACGGCAGCTGGACCTCGTGGTGCTCCGCTATCCTCGGCGCGATTATGGACATGTCGTACGCCTGCTGCACGTTCTCGGCGAACAGGGTGATCCACCCGCAGTCCCTGGCGGACATTACGTCGCCGTGGTCGTTGTTGATGTTGATCGGGCCGCTGACCGCTCTGTTGGCGACGGCCATTATGACCGGGACCCTCATGGACGACGCTATGGGGAGCATCTCCCACATGTACGCCAGCCCCTGCGACGCGGTCGCGGTGAACGTCCTCGCCCCGGCGGACGCGGACGTGGTGCAGAGGGTGAGCGCGCTGTGCTCCGACTCCACGCATACGAACTCCGTGGAGACCTCCCCGTCCGCCACGTACTCCGCGAACTTCTCGACTATGATCGTCTGCGGCGTTATGGGGTACGCCGCGCAGACGTCGGGATCGATCTGCTTCCACGCCAGCGCGACCGCGGAGTCCCCGTTTATCGCTATGTCCGTGTGATGGCCGCTCATGCCCTCTCCTCCGTCATGGATATGGCGTCCTTCGGGCACGCCTCGGCGCATATGCCGCAGCCCTTGCAGTGGCTGAGCTTGAAGCCCTCCAGCTTGGCGTCCTTGACGACGACGCAGCTGTCGGGGCAGTAGATCCAGCACGTGAGGCAGTTTATGCACTTCCCGCGGTCCAGGACGGGGGTCTGGCTGCGCCAGTCCCCGGTCTTGAACTCCTCGGAGTTGCCCGCCTTGAGGACGCGGTCCCCTATGGCCATCGCTCTGTAGTCGGCTATGTTGACCATCACTTCACCTCCTCGTACGCCCTCTTCAGGGCGGCGACGTTCTTGTCTATGACCGCCTTGCTGAACTTGCCCTCGAACTTCGAGACCAGGTTCTCCTCCATCTCCTCGTAGGATATGATCGGCCTGACCTTGACGAGCGCGCCCAGCATGGACGTGTTGGCCATGGGCCTGCCCATCTCCTCGGTGGAGATCCTGGTCGCGTCCACCGCGTGGCACTTCCTGTCCGTGCCTATGGCTTTGCGGAGGGCCTCCGGCGTGCCGGGGTAGTTGGCTATTATGACCCCGTCCTCCTTCAGCCCCCTGGCGACGTCGACGTGGCCGACCAGGGTGGGATCGACCACTATGACGATGTCGGGCTCGTAGACCTGGGTGTGGACCCTTATGGGGTTGTCCGAGATCCTGGCGAACGCCCTTATGGGGGCGCCCATCCTCTCGGGACCGAACTCGGGGAAGGCTTTCACGTATTTCCCCGCGTATATGGTGGCCTCGGCGAGTATCTCATTCGCTGTGACGATACCCTGGCCCCCCCTTCCATGCCAGCAGATTTCAGTATCCATGGTGAATCAACTAAAAAGACGAATATTCGTCTCTGATTTAAACCCTTGCGTGGTTCGCGCTTCGAAATGCGTTAAATATTAAATAAACGCCATAAAACACAAATCAACTACGCTTTTGCTATGAAAAACGATTTTTTATTCCGAATTTCGAAGAAGCGCTCGCATCGCTCCGAGAGCCGCGGAGCCCTTCTCGAAACTGCCGGGAAAGAGAAGAGAAAGGGCCCGGGCGCGCCGGCGCGCCAGGGCGTTTGGCCGGGGCCGCGCCCCTCAGTCCTCGGGGCTCCCGCGCCCGTACAGCCCTATGAAGGCCAGCGCGGCGACCGCCGCGCCTATGAGAGGCGCGACGATGAAGACCCAAAGCTCCGGCAGGGACGTGCTCAGGTCGGAGAACAGGGCGGGCCCTATGCTCCTGGCCGGGTTGACAGAGGTCCCCGTCAGGGGTATGCCCACTATGTGCACGAAAGTCAGCGTGAGCCCGATCACGATCCCCGCGACCGCCCCGTTGGACTTGCGGGAGGTCGCGCCCAGGACCGCGAAGACGAATATGAACGTCAGGATCGCCTCGGCCAGGATCGCCGCGCCCGCGCCTATGGCGGTGAAGCCGTTGGACCCCAGGGCCCCGCCGGTGTGGTCGATGAGGCCGCCGGCGTCCACCAGCCCCCAGAGGAGGGCCGCGCCGATTATCGCGCCTATGACTTGGAATATGACGTACCCTATGAAGTCGGCGACGCCGATCCTCTTGGCGATGAGCGCTCCGAGCGACACCGCAGGGTTTATGTGGCAGCCCGAGACGGGCCCTATGACGTACGCCGCCGCCACTATGGCCAGGCCGAACGCGAGCGCGACGGCCAGATGGCCCCCGCCGACGTCCGCGCCCAGGAACACGGCCGAGCCGCACCCCATGAAGACCAGGATCGCCGTTCCGATCAGCTCTGCGAAATATTTCCTCAGAATGTTGGCTTTGTTTGATTCCATCGATTCATCCGCCCCCCCTCCCCGCGACAGCGGGGCGGGTCGCCCGTGGATCGACATGCCGCATATATCAACGTGGCGGGGCCGCTCCAGGTCCCGCGCCCGGATTAACTATATAATAAAGCGACAGGTTCCCGCATCACCGCCCGGCAAGACACGCCCGGAGGAGAGGATTGGCGATGATAAAGCAGGTCCGCGCGAATTATGACGCACCGACGATCGAGAGAGAGGTCAGGGGGCGCTGGGAGTCCGAGCGCCTATACGAGAGGACGAAGGAGCTGAGGTCGGGAGGGGAGAGGCTGAACTTCCTCGACGGGCCGCCGTACACCACGGGGTCCATACACCTGGGCACGGCCATGAACAAGACCGTGAAGGACGTCCTGATAAGGTACTGGAGGATGAAGGGCTACAACGTGCGCGACCAGCCCGGGTTCGACATGCACGGCCTGCCCATAGAGGTGCAGGTGGAGAAGAAGATCGGGGTGCACTCCAAGAAAGAGATCGAGGAGATGGGCATAGACAGGTTCGTGGACATCTGCAAGAGGCACGCCACAGAGCTCCGCGCCAGCATGACGGAGCAGTTCAAGCAGCTGGGGGTGTGGATGGATTGGGACAGGCCCTACCAGACGCTCCTCCCGGAATTCATAGAGTCCGCCTGGTGGACCGTCGGCAAGGCCCATGAGAAGGGGCTCCTGGGGCCTGCGTCCAGGGTGGTCACCTGGTGCCCCAGGTGCGAGACCGCCATAGCGGACGCGGAGATGGAGTACAGCGACGAGACGGACCCGTCGATCATGGTCAGGTTCCCCCTGAAGGGCGACCCGGGCGCGTCCCTGGTCATATGGACCACCACGCCCTGGACGCTGCCGTCCAACATGGCGGTGGCGGCGCACCCTGACAAAACCTATGCGAAGGCCAGGCTCTCCGGCCCCAAGGGGGCCGAGACGGTCGTGTGCATGGAGTCCAGGCTGGAGCACGTCGCGAGGGAGGGCGGGTTCGAGGGCTTCGAGGTCCTGGAGAGGCTCCAGGGGAGGGAGCTGGAGGGGCTGGAGTACGAGCCCCCGTTCGACATATCCCCGGACGCGCTGAAGAGGACGGAGAACACGTACCGCGTGGCCCTGGCGGATTACGTTGAAGACGACAACACGGGGCTCGTCCACACCGCCCCCGGCTTCGGGCCAGACGACTTCATGACGGGGAAGAGGTACGGCTTGGCCCCGTTCTGCCCGGTGGGCGAATCGGGCAGGTTCACGGACGGCTTCCCCATGATGGCCGGGAAGAAGGTCAGGGCGTCCAACGACGACATCGTGAAATACCTTGGCGAGAAGGGGATCCTCTTCGCATCCGGCAAGATAAAGCACAGGTACGGCCACTGCTGGAGGTGCAAGTCCCCCGTGATCTACAGGAACACGCGCCAGTGGTTCATAGACGTTCCCAAGGTGAAGGACGGGATGCTGGCGGAGATAGACCGCGTGAAGTGGGTCCCCGACTGGGCGGGGGCGGCCAGGGAGAGGAACTGGGTGGAGGGCGCGAGGGAATGGTGCGTCACCCGCCAGAGGTACTGGGGCATACCGCTCCCCGTGTGGGAGTGCGGGTGCGGGGAGACGAGGGTGGCCTCGCAGTACTCCGACCTCCGCGAGGGCGAGGGGTACACAGAGGGCATGGACCCCCACCGCCCGTGGATAGACGGGGTGACGTTCAAGTGCGGGTGCGGCGGGACCATGCGCAGGGTCAAGGACGTCATGGACGTCTGGTTCGATTCCGGAGTGGCGGGCTGGGCGCAGTTCGGCTACCCCGCGAAGAGGGAGGAGTTCGAGGCGTGGGGCGGGCAGGCGGGCTTCATAGTGGAGGCGCACGACCAGACCAGGGGATGGTTCTACACGCAGCTGGGCGCGGGGATGGCCGCCTTCGGCCGCGCGCCCTACGACGAGGTCATGATGCACGGCTGGGTGCTGGACCCCAAGGGGCAGAAGATGTCCAAGTCCCTCGGAAACGTCATAGAGCCGCTGGAGATCATAAACGAGCTGGGGGCGGACTCCCTCAGGCTCTACCTGATCAAGTCCAACGCGCCGTGGGAGGACACCGCGTTCCAGAAGGACGGCCCGAAGAACGCCAGGAAGGTCCTGAACACGTATTGGAACGTGGTCAACTTCGCGTCCACGTACATGAGCATGGACGGGTACGACCCCGGCGCGCACTCGCTCGAGTCCGTGTCCGGGCGCCTCAGGGGCGAGGACAGGTGGATGATCTCCAGGACGGAGAAGATGAGGCGCGCGGTCACCGCCGCCCTCGAGGCCAGGGAGCTGCACAAGGCGGCCCGCGCCATAGAGGACTACGTCTCGGAGGACCTGTCCAGATGGTACGTCCGCCTGGTCAGGGACAGGAGCTGGGCGGAGGACGAGGGCTCCGCCGGCGACAAGGAGGCGTCCTACTTCACGCTGCGCTACGCGGTGATGGCGGCCGCCGTCGCCATGGCGCCCATAGCCCCGCACATAGCGGAGGAGGTCTACGGCCACATGGGAGGGGCGCTCGCGTCCGTGCACATGGAGGACTGGGACGCGGGCGACGAGAGCCTGATCGACGAGGGGCTGGAGCGCAGCATGGCCCTGGTCCAGAACGTGATCGAGATCGTCGCGGCCGAGAGGGCCAAGATGGGCAGCAAGCTCAGGTGGCCCCTCAAGGGGATCTCCATACGCGGGAGGGACGCGGGCTCGGAGGAGGCCGTGAAGGCGTTCGGCGGGGTGCTGGCGCAGCAGGGCAACGTCAAGAGCGTGACGTACGGGGAGCTGAGCGGGGAGGCGATACCGTTCGCGGAGGGGGACATATCCATAGACTTCGAGGTCACCCCCGAGATAGAGGCCGAGGGGTACGCGAGGGAGCTCATACGCCGGATACAGCAGATGAGGAAGGACATGAGGCTCAGCGTGGAGAGGCACATAAACTGCGACGTGCGCGCGGAGCAGCGCCTCGTCGGGCTCCTGGAGCCGTGGGCGGGCCACATAGCGGGGGAGGTCAGGGCCAGGAAGCTGGTCTTCACGGACAGCCCCGGCGGGGACGACGTGAAGGTGTGGGACGTGGACGGGAAGGAGATGGAGATAGGGATCTCGCCCGCGGAGCAGTGAGCCCCGGAAACATGTTCGTGCGGCGGGGGGCGAGAGCCTCCCGCCGAGTCCTTTTCATCCGCCCTGACCGCAGTTTATGAAAAACCTTCAATGACTTTTATGAAAAACCTTCATTTACTTCAATGAAAAACCTTCAATAACCTTTATGAAAAAATCTATATTTGTTCAGAACGCATGTCTCATCCATGGCTTTGACCATGGAGGGCTACAGGCCCAGGCTCATGGACGCCCATATAAGCGGCATGATGAAGGCGTTCGGGGCCGTGTGCGTAGAGGGGCCGAAATGGTGCGGGAAGACGTGGACGTCCCTGAGCCACGCCGACAGCGCGTTCGACGTCGGAGACAAGAGCGGCGGCTTCCAGAACAGGATGCTGGCGTCCATGGATCCCGACGTCGCGCTCCGGGGCGCGGAGCCGCGCCTGATCGACGAATGGCAGGAGGCCCCGGCCATATGGGACGCAGTGCGCGCGGAGGTCGACTCGAGCGCCGCCAAAGGAAGGTTCATACTGTCCGGGTCGTCGACGCCCAGGGCGAAGGGGGTGATGCACAGCGGGGCCGGGCGCATAGGCTCGGTCAGGATGCGCACGATGTCCCTGTTCGAATCGGGGGATTCCGGAGGTCAGGCGTCCCTGAGGGACATTTTCGGGCGGGGGCTCAGCATGACCGACTGCGGGGAGACGGGGCTGGAGAGGCTTGCGCATCTGGCGGTCCGCGGCGGATGGCCGGGGTCCATAGGGCTCGGCGGCGATCTATGCGGGCTGGTCCCCAGGGACTATCTGGAGAAGGCGGCGAGGGACGCCGCCAGGCTCGACGGCAGGGAGCGCGATTCCGAGAAGATGCGCATGCTGATCAGGTCCCTAGCCCGCAACGAGAGCACCCTCGCCGGCAAGGAGGCGCTCAAGAGGGACATGATGGGCTCGGACGGGGAGAGGATCTCGGACAACACCCTGTCCGAATACCTGGACTGCCTCGGCCGCATGTTCCTGACGGACGACCAGCCGTCTTTCAGCCCGAACTCGAGATCGTCCGTGCGCGTCGGGAAATCCGGCAAGAGGCATCTGGCGGACCCGTCCCTGGCGGTCGCCGCCCTCGAGATGGGCGCGGAGGGCCTCGTCAGAGACTTGAAGACGTTCGGATTCATATTCGAGGCCATGTGCGCCCGCGACCTGCGCATATACGCCGAGGCGTCCGGAGGCAGGCTGTCCCACTATCGGGACGGCAACGGCAACGAGATCGACGCGGTGGTGGAGATGCGCGACGGGTCGTGGGGCGCGTTCGAGGCGAAGCTGGGCGCGGACGGGGTCGACGAGGCTGCGGAGAACCTGCTGAGGATAGCGAAGCTGCTGGAGAGGAACGGGGCGAGGCCCCCGAGCGCGCTGTGCGTGGTGTGCGGGGCGGCCAGGTACGCGTACCGCCGCCCCGACGGGGTGCACGTGGCCCCCCTGACGTCCCTGCGGGACTGACCCCGGGGGATCAGCGCCCAGCCGCGCCCGTCATCTCCAGGACGACGTCGCGCGTCTTCGGCACGAGGATCTCCCCGCGCGCCCCCACGTCACCGGGGAGCGCCCATGCGAACTCCGTGTTCTCGTGGTTCAGGGACGGGGCCGCGCCCTCCGCCAGATAGGCGAACGGGTGCACCTCCCACATCGTTCCGCCGCCCCTCACGAGGATCGGGGGCAGGGACGCGAACGGCTCCCCGACGCGTATCCCGGTCTCCTCGAACACCTCCCTGCGGGCGGCCGCCTCCGGCTCCTCCCCCGGCTCTATCTTGCCCGCGGCGAGGGACCACGCGCCCGGGAACGACTTCGCGCCCATGGGCCTCTTCAGCAGGAGGACCCTCCCGCCGGAGACCACCGCCGAGCTGGCGACCCTGACCAGGGGCAGGCCCCTTATCTCCACGGTCCCGGAATCCCCGTCCACGACGACGTCGTCCCCGTCCTCCAGGAGGCCTATGTCCACGGAATCCACCATGGGCACCGACGATATGACCGCGCCCGTCGTGACTATGGTCTCCGCCTCCCTGTTTATCAGCGCGGCCGGGGCCTTGCCGTGGACCATCAGGTCGTACACCACGAAGGATCCGACTGTGCTCCCCTTGCCCTTGGGGAAGGCGAACGCCTTCCCGGCTATGTTCCCCTCGCGCCCGACCAGGTCCCCCGTGGACCCGTTGACGCCGCCCAGGAAGCTGAACGCCTCGCCCACCTTTACGACCCTGCCCTCCGCCCTCCCGGGCGATATGGGGCGCCCTTTGAGAATCATGTCACTATCTCCATCAGCCCGGATATGTCGCGGCACACTGTCTTCTGCGAGCACAGCGTGGGCAGGTAGTTCCCCGCCTTGGCGGAGTTGGTGCCCGTGCGCTGGAAGGACCCCTCTATGGGGGCCACCACCATGCACGTGTCGGCCAGGACGGGGCCGAACGCCTCCAGCACCCTGACCTCCTCCCTGCATGCGTCCCTGACCTCGGACGAGGTGCAGAACCACACCTCCACGTCCCTCCTCGCCTTCTTCTTGCCCTTCAGGAACGCGGCTATGTCCCTGACCTCCTTCGCGCTCAGGTGGGGGCACCCCAGCGCGATGAGCTGCACGTCGTCCGCGGTGTTCAGCCTCCCGCGGGCCTCCTCCAGCTCCCTCTCCCCGATATGGATCGATTCCAGCCCGTCCAGGCCCTCGGAGAACCGCGCGGCCTCGGGGGTGACGCCCTCCACGTGGTACAGCGCGACCGAGCCGGACGCGGCCATGGCCGCGCACAGGGTCTTGGCGTCGTCCGCCCCGGGGGATATCCCCTTGAAATAAGGCACGCCCCCGCCTATGGCCGACCCGACGGCCTGGCCCAGCATCGAGTACCCGAACGCGGTGCCGTCCGTCTCCGCCTCGACGACCACCGTCGGCCTCCTGTTCTCGTCCAGATGGAGGCCGTAGCTCGCGGTTCTGCCGACTATGGCCGCCGCCAGCGCCCCGGGGCCGCCCTCGCGGTTGGTCCTGGCCCCTATGAACGAGTTGACGAACGAGAGCGCCGACGACTCCGCCCATGCGACGTGGTCTCCGAACCGGGGCACGTTGGCCCCGAGGTACGGGGTGCACGAGCAGGTGGTCCTCACGCCCATCCTCCCGTATAGGTCTATTATCTCGAGCTGCTTCTCGGCGAAGCCCTCGCTGATGCGCATCTCCCTCCACCTGTCCCTGTCCATGCCGACGGGGTTGAGCGTGGACGGGACCGACACCTTCGACCCGCTGGCGGCCAGGTCGGACAGGTACTTCAGCCCGCCGTCGCCTATGGTCTTGTAGGACGCCCCGGACAGGTGCGCCGACGATATGGGCACGAGGCGCTCCGCCCCGTATATCCTGCCGAGCGCGACTATGAGCTCCATGGCCTTCCTGCGGCCGTCCCCGGACTCTCCCGCGAGGATCGACTCCTCTTCCCTGGTGAGGCGCATCCCGATCGCCGTCACTGCGGGGCTATCGCCCTGAGGCAGACGGGGAGGTTCTTCTTCTCGTCCCTGTGGAAGGCCACGCAGAGCGAGCAGTCTCCGTGCCTGGGGCAGTCGTTGTTCTTGCAGCTGCAGATTGCGTCCATGCCCGGAGGATAGCCGATTCGGGTTATAACCTTAACCTGGCCGCGCCGGGGCGAGCGGGCGAGAGAAAAAACGGGAAGAGGCGGCCCGCCCCCCGGCGGGCGCCTCGTTTATGATGCGGTCGTCTGCGGCCTGGGTCGGCCTCACCCGTCGCGGGACACTCCCCAGATCACGGTGCGGTTCTCATTGTTCCACTCCGCGTCCCATCCGGGCGGGACGTTCCCCGCCCCAGGGTCTGCGACGCCCGTCTTTATCACCAGCGACGTGTCACAGAAGTTGAACGCCCTGTACCCCACAGAGGTCACGCTCGACGGGATGTACACCTCCGTCAGGGCGCTGCATCCCTCGAACGCCCTCTGCCCGATGCTGACGACGTTCTCGTGTATCTCGATCGACGTCATATGCAAGCTGCCTTGGAAAGTGTAGTCGTTGATCGCGGTCACGCCGGGCGGAACCTTGAACGATACCAGATTGGTTGTTATGAACGCGCTCTCATCGATGTACGTCACGCTATCCGGGATGTTCACCGTGGTGATCGGGCGGTTCTGGAACGATTTGATCTGGGTCACGTGCATCCCGTCGGACCATTCGGGTATGACGACGTCGCCGGACACGTTCGATCCGTACACCGTGCAGTTCCCGCCGCCTATGCTGATGAAGATGAGCAGATTAGTGCCCATCCAGTACGCGTAGGCGGTGACGCTGGACGTGCTCGACCACGCGGCCGCGGCGGATCCGTCGGGCCCTGCGTACTTGGTCCCGCCGCCGCCTATGGCGGAGAACCAGCCTCCGAACCTGTACGGGGAGTTGGAGGGAGTCGGCATGGAATAGGAGGATTCTCCCTGGGATATGTACATGGACTTGACCCCTTCGCCCGCGTCGGCGCCCTGGTAGTCGAACGTGACTAGGGACCCGGGGGGGTTCCATTTCGCATGCAGGGTGATGTCCTTGGTCACCACGTCCTTGCCGAAGTCCCATTCGGTGGCGTAAGTGTCCTCCTTGTACCATGCATCGAAGGTGTATCCGTCCCTCGTCGGCGCCGGGCTCGGCGCGGATATCTTGGAGCCGTGGACCACGGATGTGATCTGGGCGACGCTCGATCCCCCGTGGGAGTCGAACGACACGGTATAGGTTTTGATCGTCCACTTGGCGTGCAGGATTCTGTTCGCGGTAACCGTGTCCGTTCCGAAGTTCCACTGGTTGGTGCACGCCTCCTCCTTGAACCAGCCTCCGAAGGAGTATCCTTCCCTCGTCGGCTCGGTGGGCGCGGTTATCTTCGCGCCGCTGCTCACGGACGTGATCGGATCGACGTCCGATCCCCCGTGGGAGTCGAACGTCACCGTGTACGTCTCCGCCCACTTCGCGTGCAGGGTGAAGTCCGTGGTGACCGTGTCGGACGCGAAGTTCCACAGGTTGTTGTACGCCTCCTCCTTGTACCACGCCACGAACTCGTACCCGTCCCTCGTCGGCGTGGCGGGCGCGGTTATCTTGGAGCCGTGGACCACGGACGTGATCTGATCGACGCTTGATCCCCCATGGGAGTCGAACGTCACGGTGTAGGTCTTGGCCGACCACTTGGCGTTCAGGGTGATGTCGACGGTGACGGTGTCGGAAGCGAACTTCCATTCGTCGAGGCACCCGGCGTCCTTGAACCATCCGTCGAAAGAGGATCCGTCCTTCGTCGGCGCCGGGCTCGGCGCGGTTATCTTCGCGCCGTGGCTCACGGGCGTGATCGGGGCGACGCTCGATCCCCCGTTGGAGTTGAACGTCACGGTGTATGTCTTAGCCGTCCACTTGGCGTACAGGACGGAGTTCGCGGTCACTACGTCCGCGTCGAAGTCCCATTGGATATTGAACCCGGCGTCCTTGAACCATCCGCCGAAGGAGTAGCCGTCCCTGACCGGAGCCGGCGGCGCGGGTATCTTGGAGCCCCCGGCCACGCCGGAGACCACGGTCTTGGTGCCGTCGCCGTTGTCGAACGTGACGGTGTACGTCGCAGAGTATCCCGAGTCCCCGCCTCCCTGTCCCCCGTTTCCGGAGCCGGATCCCGAGCCGCCGCTGTCCGGCGCCTCCAGCATCCATTTGGCGTACAGGGTGACGTCGCCGTAGACCCTGTAGGCGGCGAAGTCCCAAGCGTTGACGCAGTCCGCCTCCCTGTACCACCCGCCGAAGGCATAGCCTTCGGCGGACGGCGCCACAGGCGCGGACACGGTCGATCCGTCCCTGACGGACGCCTTCTGATATACGTCCCCGAAGCTCTCGAACGTCACGGAGTGGGTGGCGGAATAGCTCCCGCCCCCGGAGTCCCCGCCTCCGTTCCCTCCGTTCCCGTTTCCGCCGTTGCCGCTCCCGCCTCCGTCGGCGGAGCCGCTCCCGATCGCGACGAGCGCGACCGCGCAGGCCGCGGCCGCTACGAGCAGGAGCAATGCGAGCAGCGCGATATATTTCTTAGAATGTCCCCTCTCTGATTCCCTTTCGTCCATTTCCCCCTTGAGATCGAATGTGGATCGCTCATCGCATTGATTTGAGACTTTATAAAAGATATGTCGGCTCGGCTCGGTCCCGGCCAGAGCGGGGCCCGTTCGGAATGGGGGCGCATCGCCTCCGCGCACGTCGATGCCCCCTCCTGCCGAATGCGCGGCCGCGCGGGGGCGCCGCTTCGAGATCGGGAAAGAAAAAAAGAAAAGACGGCCGGGCCGCCGATCGGCGGCCCGGCTCGTTTACGGGTTCCTGGGCTTGCCCCATTCCACTTCGATGCCCGCGTTCCACGTCGAATTCCATCCCTCGGGAGCCTCATCCCACCCCGTGTAGAGATGGAGGCCGGAGTCGCATCCTTTGAACACCCTCGCGTCCATCGTCGTCACGCTGGCCGGTATGTACATCTCCGTCAGGCACTCGCAGTTGAGGAACGCCTCCTCCCCTATGCTCTCCAGCCCGTCGGGGAGGGTTATGTTCTCCAAGCTCATGCAGTTGGCGAACGCTAGCTCGCCTATGCTCTTGAGCCCCGCGGGGAGGGTCACGCTCGTCAGGAAATCCGCATACTGGAACGCCCAGCCCCCTATGGATTCGACCGTGTCCGGGAGGGTTATGCTTCTGATGCCGCATCCTTCGAACGCGGACTCGCCTATCTCGGTCACGTTTCCGAGGAACTCGACGCTCTCCAGGCTCTCGCAGTATAGGAACGCGCACAGGGGTATGACGGTCACCCCGCTGGGGATCCTGACCGATTCGAGATTGGTACAGCCATCGAACGCGCTCTCCCCCATGCTCACGACCGTCTCCGGGATGGAGACGGAAGCGATGAGACAGTCTTTGAATCCCTCATCCGCTATGGAGACCACCCTCATTCCGTCGTAGTACTCGGGTATTACGACCGCGCCCTTGAGAGAATCGTTCGTGCTTCTCACAGAGCAGGTCCCCGACCCGAGAGAGGTATATTTCTGCCCAGGAGACCCTTTCCAGTACGCGTACGCCGTGATGTTAGCCGTCCCGGACCACGCGTCCAGGGAGTCTCCGTCCTCGTCCGCGAGTATGCTCCCTCCCCCGCCTATGGCCGTGTACCAGCCCCCGAACGTGTACGGGGCGCGGCCGGGCACCGGCATCTTGTAGGACGCCTGCCCGTCGGCGATCGTCATGGACTCCATCGTTTTGCCCGTGGTCGCGTTCTGGTAGTCGAACGTCACGAGCGATCCCAGGGCGCTCCACTTGGCGTGCAGGGTCATGTTCTCGGTAACCGTGTCAGACGCGAAGTTCCATGCGTTGGAGTATCCGCTCTCTTTATACCACGCCGCGAACTCGTACCCGTCCCTCGTCGGCGCCGGGCTCGGCGCGGTTATCTTCGCGCCGTGGACCACGGATGTGATCTGGGCGACGCTCGATCCCCCATGGGAATCGAACGACACGGTATAGGTTTTGATCGTCCACTTGGCGTGCAGGATTCTGTTCGCGGTAACCTCGTCCGTGCCGAAGTTCCACGGGTTGGTGCACGCTTCCTCCTTGAACCAGCCTCCGAAGGAGTATCCGTCCCTCGTCGGCTCGGTGGGCGCGGTTATCTTGGAGCCGTGGACCACGGACGTGATCGGATCGACCGCCGTGCCCCCGTGCGAGTCGAACGACACGGCATATGTTTTGATCGTCCACTTGGCGTGCAGGATTCTGTTCGCGGTAACCTCGTCCGTGCCGAAGTTCCACGGGTTGGTGCACGCTTCCTCCTTGAACCAGCCTCCGAAGGAGTATCCTTCCCTCGTCGGCTCGTCTGGCGCGGTTATCTTGGAGCCGTGGACCACGGACGTGATCGGATCGACCGCCGTGCCCCCGTGCGAGTCGAACGCCACCGTGTGCGTCTGCACCCACTTGGCGTGCAGGGTCATGTTCTCGGTCACCGCGTCCTCTTCGAAATTCCATGCGGTGACGTATGCCGCCTCCCTGTACCACGCCACGAACGCGTGGCCGTCCCTGGTCGGCGCCGGGCTCGGCGCGTCTATCTTCGCGCCGTGCTCTACCGACGCCTTGGGCTGGACCTCCGATCCCCCCTGCGAGTCGAACGCCACCGTGTACGTGGCTTTGTCCCATTTGGCGTAGAGCACGGTGGGGCCCGTCACGGCGTCGGAGTCGAAGATCCATTCTCTGACGCAATCGCTCTCCCGATACCACGCCACGAAGGTGCGGCCCTCCCAGACGGGATCGTCGGGCGCGGCTATGGTGGAGCCGTATTCGGCGGTCGTCCCCCGGACCGCGGGGCCTCCCTGCGTGTCGAAGGACACGTCGTACGTGTCGATCCTCCATTTGGCGTACAGGACCGTGTCCGCGGTCACCCTGTCCTCGTCGAAGTTCCATCTGGCGCCGAACGCGGAGTCCTTGTACCATCCCTCGAAGGTGTGGCCCGCCCTGGCCGGGTTCGGCGGCGCGGGCAGCTTCGCGCCTGCGCCCACTCCCGTGATCTCGACCTTGGTCCCGTCGCCGAGCTCCAGGGTCACCCTGTACGTCGGGGGTTGCGCGGGGTCGTCGTCTTCCGACCCGCTCCCCCCGCCGCCCTGTCCCGCGCCGCTCAGGGACCACTTGGCGTACAGGGTTATGTCGCCGTAGACCCTGTGCGTCTGGAAGTCCCAAATGTTGACGCAGTCGTCCTCCATGAACCACCCGCCGAAGTCGTATCCCTCGACGGACGGCCTGGCGGGGGCGGATATCGTCGATCCCTCCCTCGCCGACGCCTTGGCGTACTCGCTCCCGAAGCTCTCGAACGTGACGGAGTAGGTGGCGGAATACCCTCCGTCCCCTCCGCCGCCCCCGTCCCCGTTCTTTCCGCCGTCGTCTGAGCCGCTCCAGATCGCGACGAGCGCGACCGCGCATGCCGCGACGGCCACCAGCAGGATCATGGCCAAAGCCATGATCTCTCTCTTAGAATGTCCCCTATCTGATTCCCCTTCGCCCATTTATCTCCCCCCAGAGATAGAATTTAGACTGCTGGACCATCCACCTATGGCTTTATAAAAGCCCATGGTGGGAAGCCGCTCCGGGACCGCCCGGGGAGGGCGGGCGGAGCCCGCCCCGCCCCCTCCGGGGCCTCAGCGCGTGAAGAACGCCCTTCCCCTGTCCATCAGCTCCCTGAACTCCGACGGGTCGTCGCTCAGGGACGCCCTCCTCACGGCATCCACCGCGTCGGAGAACTCCCTCCACATATCCTCCCTGCCGGAGTTGAGATGCTGTATCTCGTAGTACAGGGACGGGTCCTCCAGCGCCACGGACCTGTTGGTGTCGATGCTCTTGCCGAACGTGGTGGACGCCACGTTCTCGAACACCGAGAACGGTATCCCGCTCCTCTCCAGGACGGTGAAGAAGGCTATGTTGACCGCGTGGCTCAGACCGAGCACGTAGGACATGTGCCTGTCGTGGTCCTCCACCGGCATGCGCGTGAAGATCGCGCCGCGCCCGCCGAAGAGATCCTCCGCCATGTCCATGGCCTCCGCGCTGCCGCAGTCGCAGACGATTATGTTCCTCCCGTGGATGGAGGCCTCCCCCGGCCCGAACATCGGGTGCACGGAGCATACGCGCCTCCTGCCCCCCATGTCCCTCAGCGCGCCCGCGAACGGGGACTTGAGGGAGGACACGTCGAAGATCAGCTGGTCCCCGCATATCCCGTCCAGCTCGGCCAGGATCCCCCCGACGGACGATATGGGCGCGGACACGGCGACGGCGTCGCAGCCCGCGGCCGCGTCGAGCGCCAGGCCGTTCCCGGACGCGGGGTCCACGATGGACACCGAATGGCCGGACCTCTCGAACAGGCGGGCCATCCACCCGCCCATCTTCCCGCATCCCCCGACTATGCATATCCTCAGGCCCTCCCGCGGGCCCGTCCGGTCAGACAGTGTCATTCGCGCGTCTCCGTGTTAAGTGTTAGCACGTAGCACTATATTATATATGTATATTGCGGCGAAACGGAAGCCCGCGGATCTCCGCGGGCGGCGCCCGCTCCCGGAGCGGTCACCTCTTCACGATTATCGTGAGGACGTCCTCGTCCTCCACCACGTGGTCCATGCCGACCGTCTGCCCCGGGAACTTCGCGCTCGCGCCCCAGACCATGGCGTACCTGAAGTTGTTCTTGAAGTCCCGGTGTATGACCTCGCACACCTCGCCGACGGTGTTGCCCTTCTTGACGATGAGCGGCTCCGCCATGTCCGCCTCCTGCCCCTGGGGCTTGAGGTATATGCGGATCATCTCGATGGTGTCGTACAGGGTCTGCTTGAGGTCGTCCATCCCCATGCCCGTGGCGGCGGACACCGGGACGGTGACGTGGTCCGAGTGCATCTTCTGGACCGCCTCCAGCTGCCCGGGCTTGGCCAGGTCGACCTTGTTGATCGCCATGACCGCCTTTATGTACACCCTGTTGCCGGCCAGCACGTCCAGCATCTGCTCCACGTCTATGTCCTCCCTCACCACAACCGTCGCGTTGATGTGCCCGTAGGCGGAGGTCATCTCCCTGATCGTGTCCACGTCTATCTTGGTGAGCTTCACCGTCGGCTTCACCAGTATCCCGCCCTGCCCCGACGGGGTTATGACCACATCCGGCTTGGACTGGTTGAGGCGTATCGCCGCGTTGTACAGCTCCTTCATCAGGACGTTCATGTTCGGGTTGAAGATGTCCACCACCATCAGGATCACGTCGGCCGCCCTGGCGGCCGCTATGACCTCCCTCCCCCTGCCCTTGCCGCGGGACGCGTCCTTTATGAGCCCGGGCATGTCCAGGATCTGTATCTTGGCGTGGTTGTACTCCAGAACCCCGGGGACCACGTCCAGCGTGGTGAAGTGGTACGCGCCCACCTCGGACTTCGCCCCGGTGAGCTGGTTCAGCAGCGTGGACTTCCCCACGGAGGGGAACCCGACCAGGGCGACGGTGGCGTTCCCGGCCTTCTTGACGTAGAAACCCTTGACGGGGCCCTTGGACGCCTTCCTCTTCTCGTCCTCGGCGGACAGCTTGGCTATCTTGGCCTTGAGCTTGCCTATGTGGGACTCGGTGGCTTTGTTGTACTTGGTGTTGGATATCTGGTCCTCCAGCTCTTTGATCTGATCCTCGATGGTGGCCATGACATCCTCCCTCCCCTCTGATGGACAAGCCGTATATATTCTTTGATAGGTTTAGACGGCGAAAATGGCCTCGCCCGCGCGGATCCCGCCGTCCGCGATACGTTTTAATCGGGGGACCGTATGGAGGGTGCATGGATCCGGCGACGGAATCGGGTTTTGGCGGAAAGATATGGGCCATAGGCCCGAAGAGGATCGCCCTCACGGCGGCGGCGTTCGCCTTCGCGCTGCTCCTCACGCTGTTCGGATTCAGCGCGAGCTGCTTCGGCATGCTGATAATCGCAGTCATACTGTACATGGCCCCGCGCCTGATGAGGGTGGGCGGGATGAGGTTCATGGCGGCCTTCGGCGCGGTGTTCGCGGCCGCGGCCATACTGATCGGGGGCCTCGCGATGGCGCCGGGGTACGTGAGCGAGATAGACGGGGACCCGCCCGACGGCGACTGGTTCAAGAACGTCAGGTTCGAATGCTCGGAAGGCGAGGTCAGGATCTCCGCCGACGTCGTCGGAGACGTTAGCAAGGTTGCGTTCTTCTACGGCGCGGTCGAGGGCATAGGGTTCAGGTCCATATACGGGACTCAGGGCGAGAAGGCCGATCTGGAGGTTTCCGACGGCAAGGCCTCGGGGACCGTGACCCTGGACAAGGGCAAGCTGTACGTGGGGCACGTGGGCGCCCTGAAGGAGGACGGGGGCGCGGACCCCGACCGCAGGAGCTACGACGCGGCCCTGACGGGGGCGTACTCGGGGAGCGTTTCCTCCCTGTCCCTGTACGGGTGCGCCGTGGCCACGATCTACGTCATGATATTCTACTTCATGATCCTGGTCTTCTCGGCGTTCATGAGGTCCAGGCTGGAGAAGACCCGCGAGATGCTGGAGAGCCAGGGGCGCCTGTACCCGCAGGGGCACGGCAGGTGCTCCGAGTGCGGGTCCATAGTCCTGCCCGGAGAAGTCGTCTGCAAGAAGTGCGGGGCGTACATAGACCGCCCGGACGAGATGAAGCCCGACAAGAAGGAGTATTTCGAATGCTCCGAGTGCGGCGCGGAGGTCCCGGAAGACGCGGCGAAGTGCCCGAGGTGCGGAGTCTCCTTCGACGAGGGCGAGGAGGACGAGACGAAGGAGTGCCCGGAGTGCCTGGCGCTGATCCACGCCTCGTACACGTTCTGCCCCATGTGCGGCGCGAACTTCAAGTGACCGCCCGCGGGGGAGGCGCGCCCCGCGGGGCGCGCCTGCCCGCCATGGGATCGTTTCCGTGTATATCCGAAACATCAGTAATTTTATATCCTGAGTTTCGGATATGCTCCGCATGCCTGTTCTAGACACGCCCCGCCCGCGCTATCTCTCCCGAGTCATGCCGTTCGCGGGGAACGGAAACGCGAAGGTCCTCATCGGGATCAGGAGGAGCGGCAAATCCACGCTCCTCAGGATGATGGCGGACTCCATGGGCCCGGGGATCGACGCCGTGTTCCTGGACATGGAGAGGTGGCAGAACAGGAGCTACCGCGACCCCGATGCGCTATACGGTCTGATCTCGGGGTCTCTGGCCGGCGGCGGGCGCGGCTGCCTCTTCATCGACGAGGTGCAGGACGTGCGCGAATGGGAGTCGGTGATAAGGTCTCTGATAGCCGAGCGCCGCTGCGACGTCTATCTCTCGGGATCCAACTCGCGCCTGCTCTCCGGGGAGTTCGCCACGTTCCTCAGCGGGAGGGTCAACGCGCTGGACGTCTTCACCCTGACCTTCTCGGAATGCCTCGAGTTCGAGGAGGCGTACAGGGGGCCCGCCGACCGCGAGGCGGTCTTCGACAAGTTCCTGCGCTTCGGCGGCTTCCCGAACGTCTGGCGCAACGACTATGCGGAATCCCAGGCGCACTCGGAGATATCGGACATAACGGACGCCATCATCAAGAGGGACATAGCGGACAGGCACGGCGTCAGGAACACGGAGGTCCTCGACAGGATATTGAGCTTCATATGCGACAACGTGGGGAACCCGATGTCGGTCAACAACATATTCGCCTCGCTCCGCTCGGAGGACGGATCGATCGGAAGGGACATGGTGTACGACTACGTGGGCTATCTGGAGGAATCGTGCCTCATAGTCAAAGCCCCGGCGTACGACGTCAAGGGCAGGAAGCATCTGACTTCGAAATACAAGTACTACCTCTCCGACATCGGGATAAAAAGCGCCCGCCTGGGCTTCAGGCCGGACGACATATCGGGCTACATGGAGAACATCCTGTACCTGGAGCTCCGCAGCAGGGGGTACGACGTATGGGTCGGGGACTGCGACGGGAGAGCGATAGACCTCGTGGGCGAGATGAACGGGAAGAAGGTGTACGTCCAGGCGACATCCGAGCTCAGCGGCGAAGAAACGGTTAGAAGGGAGTTCGGGAGCCTGAGGGGGATCGATGACAACCATCCGAAGTACGTGGTCACCCTGAGGGACGGCCCCTTGAACGCGGACATCGACGGGATAAGGTGCCGCAGGCTGATCGACTTCCTGGAGATGAGGGAGTTCTGACGGCTCTGGCCCGAATCATGGGGCCTCTCCGAAAGAGCCGTCGCCTCCGACGAAATCCCCTATCCTCCAGACCAGCCACAGCGGCACGCTCAGCGCGCCGTTCTTCCCGGCGCCGCCCATGCTGGCCCTGACGGCGCATTCGGGGCCGTACAGCGAGACGTATCTGGACAGGGACTTGGATTTGGACCCCTCCTCCGCCTTCACTTCGATCGGGACCGCCTTCATGCCGAAATCCGCCACGAAGTCCACCTCGGCCACGCCGTCCGACCGCCGGTAATACGGCGCCTTCCCCAGAACCGGGAGCTCGTTGAGGACGTGGTTCTCCGCCATCGCCCCCTTGAAATGGGAATATCTGTCGCTCGCGTCGAACATGAACCCGGGCGCGACCCCGGACAGCCGCCTCAGCGGCCCCACGTCCGAGAAGTAGAGCTTGAACATGGATTCGTCGGAATACGCGGACAGGGGCGCGCCGGGCCTGGATAACCTGCAGATCTTGTGCGCGAGCCCTGCGGAAACCAGCCACTCCAGGGCGTTCTCCAGGTCCCTGGCCCTGGCCCCCTTCCTGACGTGGCCGAACATGAAGCGCCTGTTCTCCTTGGACAGCTGCCGCGGTATGGAGCGCCATATCTGCGTGAGGTCGTTCAGATCCCTGGCGGCGTGCTTGCTGAAATCGTCCACGTAATCCCTGAGGATCGCGTCCTGCACCTCTTCCAGAGAGGCTATGTTCTTCGCCTCCACCCACTCCGCCACCGCCGCGGGCATGCCCCCGACGACGTAGTAGGTCCTCAGGTATCCCCTGAGCTTCTCCTCCAGCGATTCGGGGACGGGGTCTCCCAGGCTCTCAGATCGCGCAGATGCCCGCACAGCATCTCCTCCCCGTTGACCAGGAGGAACTCGCAGAAGCTCATGGGATAGAGGCGGATGCGGCTCACCTTCCCCACGGGAAAGGACTGGGGGCGCGAGAGCCTCACGCCCAGGAGGGATCCGGCGCAACCGCGTGGTGCTCCGGGGCGTTCTCGCAGAAGCACTTCAGAGAGGTCAGCGCGCGGCCGCAGAACTGTATCTCGTCGAAGGACACGAGGGTCTCCCCGGGGATTATGGGCTTTCCGCGGAGCAGGCTCAGCTCGCTCACTATGCGGTGCGGGTCGAGGTCGCTGTCGAAATGTGACGAGAGGCTCCTGTCGTCCTCGAAGTTGAAGTACGCCACATCGCCGTAGCTGTCCCTGCCGAACTCCCGGATCAGGTACGTCTTCCCGCACTGCCTGACCCCCTCGACGATGAGGGGCTTCCTCCGGGGGCTGTCCTTCCACTCAGAAAGCCTGTCGTAGGCGACCCTGCGCATGCGTTTCTCATCCGCAGAGGCGTATTCAAATCTGGCTCACAAAAAAGCTAACGAATAATCTGGAGATCCTGCACATTTTCCTAACGAATGTTTGAGAGAAAATGCACATTTTCCTAACGAGAGGATCGATGCGGAAACGCGCGTCGCCCGCGTCCGTGCGCGCGTAGCGATCCCGCGGATGCGCGCGGGCGGCGTGTGTGTTGAGCGGGCCCGCCGGGATTCGAACCCGGGTCTAGAGCTCCGGAGGCTCCTATGCTATCCAAGCTATACCACAGGCCCGTGGTTGATTGAAAACGGAGTTCGGACGGTATCGTCTGCCGGGGCCTCGCGGCCCCGGCGATCCTGAGGCTCTGTCTTGAGAGGGAGAGAGCCGAATGAAGACCCGCCCGGTCAGTCTTTCTTGCTGAACTCGGTGTAGCCGCACTTCCCGCAGGACACGCGGTCCTTGTGGGCGGCCATGAACACGCCCGGCCCGCACTTGGGGCACACGGGCTTGGTCCTGGAGATCTTCCCGCCGTCCGTGCTGTACGAGTCGCCCTTGCTCCGGGCCTTCTTCTTTTCCTTCTTCGCAGGTGCTTTCGCCGCCATGAACATCACTCCTTCGCCGGGGGCTTATAGGCGTTCTCGTCCACTATCCCGTTCCTCTTGAGCTTGTACTCGGGCTCGTAGGCGAGGACGGACTTCTTGTCCTTGTACACCTTGGCGTACCCTTTGGACTTGCCTATCCCATAGACGGACTCTATGCGGTCCACGACCACCAGGTCCCTCTTAGACTTCTCTCTCTTCGCTATCTCCTCTGCGACGGCGTTCCTTCCGGGCGTCGTCTCGCCGACGTGGTCTATGGTGAAATAGACCTCCGCGCGGTCCTGCAGGGGGTTCTCTTTCTTTTCCGTTATCTCTATCTTCATTCCAACTCCTCCGTCATTCTCATGAGCGACCGAGCTTCCTCTCTGACGGCCTCGTCCGTGGTGACGACCATCATCCCCTTCCCGGGCCAGCCGTAGACTATGTTCGTGCCGTCCGGCGACAGGAGGATGCACGGTATAACCGCGAGGTCCTCTTCGCCTTCGACGCGTATCAGCCTCTCTTTCCCGGTCAAAGCGTTTTCCACGGCCGCGAAGAGCTCCGCGGTTATGGTTCCCGCGGGGTTCCTCACGGTAGCCGGCTCCCGCCCCTCGGCGCGGACCAGATCGGCGAACCGGGTCATCCCGCGCCTCTCCGTCATCCCGTCGTATATGGACAGGTCCGGCACTATGCCGTGCTCCCTCGCCGCGAGCGATACCACGTCGCCCACGGTTATGAGTTTGCGTTTGGTGTCAATAGATGACAGTCCTTCTTCGCTCAGGGCCTTTCCCAGCGGGGCCTGGAAGAACTCCCTCTTGGATTCGGGAACCCTCCTGTCCGCGCCGGCCATGCTCATCTGACCTTCAGAGCGTATTTGCCGTTTGCGGCTATCCCCATCTTGCGGGCGATGTCGGACTTCTCGAAGTCCACCACCGCCACCAGGCCCTGCCATTCCTTGGAGGTCTGGCCCCCGCACCTCGGGCACGTGTCGCCCTCCGTGACGAAATAGCACTGCTTGCACGCCCTGTACGAAGGCCCCGCCATCAGGCCTCACCTTTCTGGGGCTGCTGCTGCCTGTTCTTCCGGTCCTCCTCCAGCCACTGGAGCTTCCCGAGCCCGGGCTGGCGCATGGTGAGGCCGATCTTGCTGTCCTGGGGGTTCTTCTCGTTCAGGTCCACGCTGACTATCCTCGCCCTGACGACGTCGCCGACGGCGAGCGCCCTGTTGGTGTCCTTCCCGACGAGCCTCTGGTTCGCCTCGTCTATGTCGACGCGGTCGTCCATGACCTGGCTTATGTGGAGCAGGCCGTCCAGCGGCCCGAACCTCACGAACGCGCCGAACTTGAGGATCTCCACCACTTCGCCCTCGATGATCTCGTTGTCCCTCGGCTTGAACGAGATCTGCTCGTATCTGACCGCCTGGTACACCGCCCCGTCCCCGTGCACTATGCGCCCGGGGCCTACGGCCCTGACGTTCCTTATGAGCACGGTGAGGGCCTTGTCCTCCCCCAGCCTGCCCTCGAAGGAATCCCACGTGAGGGCGTCCACTACCTTCCCGATGTCCTCGTCGAGCTTCGCCGGCGGGATGCGGACCACCCTCTCGGCTTCTGTTAACACATACATGGCGGATCCTCTTGAATGCAGGGAGTATGGCTCCCTTATATAAATCCATTCGTAGGCGCGATTATAGAAAAAAATGGGAAGCGGGCCGGCGCCCGCGTTTGGATCACACGACGACGAACAGGACCGCCGTCACGAGGCATATCGTGGACAGCAGCTTCACCAGGACGTGGATCGAGGGGCCCGCCGTGTCCTTGAAGGGGTCTCCGACGGTGTCTCCGACGACCGCGGCCGCGTGCGCCGGGGACCTCTTGCCCCCGTGCTGCCCGGTCTCGATGTACTTCTTGGCGTTGTCCCAGGCCCCTCCCCCGTTGTTGAGGAAGTTGGCCATGAAGATCCCCATGCCGGTGCCCACCATTATGAGCGCCCCGACCGCGTTGTAGGCGATCTCCGGGAACACGAGCCTGTATATGAGCCCGAACGCCACGGGGACCAGTATGGGCAGGAGCGCGGGCACGACCATCGCCTTCAGCGCGCCGCGCGTGGCTATGTCCACGCACCTGGCGTAGTCCGGCTGGGACGTCCCCTCCATTATGCCCTTGTCCTCGCGGAACTGCCTGCGGACCTCCTCGATCATCTCCCCGGCGGCCGTTCCCACGGCGCGTATGGAGAGGGACGCGAAGAACGCCACCAGGACTATCCCTATGAGCCCGCCGACGAATATCAGCGGGTCTCCGAGGTTGACGTAGAACACTTCCGCCAGCGGGATCCCCTTGATCTCGGCCACGATCTCGAAGAACGCGGCGAAGAGCAGGAACGCGGCGAGGGCGGCGGACGCCATCGCGTATCCCTTGGTGAGCGCCTTGGTGGTGTTGCCGGCGGCGTCCAGCTTGTCGGTCCTCCTCCTGACCTCCTCGGGCTGGTCGGACATCTCCGCTATGCCGCCCGCGTTGTCGGTTATCGGGCCGAAGGTGTCCTCGGCGAGTATGAACGCGGAGGACGCGAGCATGGCTATGGTGCCTATCGCGGTCCCGTAGAGGCCGTAGGTGGAGACGCCGTCGAAGAGCCCGCCCGCGGCGGGGTCGGCGGCGTTGCCGAGCACGTAGGTCGCTATGATGGCGACGACTATGCACACGATCGGGAGGACCGTGGACTCCATGCCTATGGATATGCCGTAGATGACGTTGGTGGCCGGGCCCGTCTCCGACGCCTTGGCTATGCTCTTGACGGGCTTGTGGTCGCCGGTGTAGTACTGGGTGAGGTAGACTATGGCGAGCCCGAGGGCTATGCCGACTATCCCGCACCCGACGTAGTAGTACCATCCGTCGATCTCGTCTTTGAGCAGCCAGTACGTGGCGAACGCCAGCGAGGCTATGACTATGGCGAGCGTGACGTAGTAGCCCAGGTTGAGGGCCTTGCACACGTCGGCGTCCTCGTCCCTCACGCGGACGGCGAATATGCCGACCAGGGACGCTATGAGGCCGAACGCCATGAGGACGAGCGGCAGGAACACCCAGTTGAGGGACATCTGGGGGGACAGCGCGAAGACGGCGGTCCCTATGACCATCGAGCCGATTATCTCCGCGGCGGTGGACTCGAATATGTCCGCCCCGCGGCCGGCGCAGTCGCCGACGTTGTCGCCCACGAGGTCCGCTATGACGGCGGGGTTCCTCGGGTCGTCCTCGGGTATGCCCGCCTCGACCTTGCCGACGAGGTCGGCGCCGACGTCGGCGGCCTTGGTGTATATGCCGCCGCCCAGCTGGGCGAACAGCGCGGCCATGGAGGCCCCGAACGCGTATCCGACCACCGCGTGCAGCGTGTCGGTCATCGTCCCGTCGATGAGCGAGTCGTACGCGAAGACCACCCCGAAGAGGCCCGCGAGGGACAGGGTGGAGACCGCTATCCCGGAGATCGCCCCTCCGCGGAACGAGCACAGGAACGCCTCCTTGAAGGAGGAGCGCGCCGCGCTGGCGACGCGGATGTTGGCGTTGACCGACACCCTCATCCCTATGTACCCGGAGAGGATCGAGAATCCAGCCCCAATCAGGAAGGCCGCCGCGACCTTGAAGTTGAGGTAGTTCGAGAAGTCGCCTCCGGCGAGCGAGCATAGCGCGATCACGATCGCGAGAACGATGCTTATGATCCCTATCGTCTTGTACTGGCGCCGCAGGTATGCCATGGCGCCGGTCTCTATCGCGTCGGATATCTTCTGCATCTCAGGGGTCCCTTTGTCCTTGGACCATATGCCCCTGTAGAAGAACAGAGCGAACAGCAGCGCGACGAGGGCCGAGACGGGGATCATGAACAACAGGTTGTTTACATCCAGTAGATCTATCATTGTGTTATTCCCCAATGTGCCTGAATAAGGCAAACCGCTGTTCCTATATAATAGTTGAATACGGAATCGCAGGGCGCGCACGCATGCGCGCGCCTCGCCCGGGTCACGCAAACGGGCCCATGCCCAGCCCGGCCGCCTCCGCCACGTCGGCGACCCTGCCGCACTCCGCCCTCCCCCCGGACACTGAGCACAGGAGCAGCTCCCCGTCCTCCGCCACCAGGCCGGGGCCGAACGTCACCAGCGGGTTCAGCACGTCCTTCCCGAACACCTCCGCGGCGCACGCCGCGCCCACGTCGCACGTGAGGGACAGGACCACGTCCGCCCCGTCCAGGACGGCGCGGTCCTCCTTCGCCCTGACCTTGTCCTGCAGGCAGGACGCGGACGTGTGCATCGCCCCGGCCACGTCTATCCCGTCGCGGGACAGGGCGTCGGCCAGCCTCGCGGCGGCGTCCGCCCCGCCGACCCCGGCGCAGAGCCTGGCGCAGGTGTTGCACGTCCATATCGCGACCCTCTTGCCCCTGAGGGCCTCCAGCAGCCCGCCGTAGTCCCTGTCCCTGGCCATCATCAGCACGCCCTCGATCCTCCTGCGCACGCCATATTCCCCCATATCCCGTCGGGGAATAAAGAGGTTGCCCGCGGGGCGGAGGCCCCTCCGCGGCGGGGGGCGGCGCGCGGAGAAGGGGGCGATCCCGGTCGAGCGTGCAAACGTCTTTAAATACAACCGACGTCTCACGCGCCAGCACGAGTGATTAAAATGGCCGATCTGAAGCTCATACCAGTCAAAGACATCAGGATCAAGAAGGGCGCGACCGTCAACGACCTCCTGAAGGCCATGGGGAGGTCCGGCGGGTTCACCGCGCAGAAGCTGGCCGACGCCACCGACATAGCGGAGGCCATGGTGAAGAAGGAGGGGTGCCTCAAGATCCTCTCGTTCCCCGCGTGCATAATGGCGACCGGGACCCGCGGGGTCATCGTCGACATGGTCAGGAACCGCATGGTGGACCTGATCATAACCACGTGCGGCACCCTCGACCACGACATAGCGAGGAGCTACGCCGACTACTACAAGGGCGACTTCATGATGGACGACGAGATGCTCAGGGAGGAGCACGAGATCAGCAGGCTCGGGAACGTGCTGGTCCCCGACTCCTGCTACGGGACGGTCCTGGAGGAGAACCTCCTGCCCATGTTCGACGACATATTCCGCGACAGCCAGTCCATGTCCACGCACGAGATCATCGATGCGGTGGGGTCGAGGATGAAGGACCCCGACAGCCTCCTGTTCCAGTGCCACGACAAGGGCGTGCCCGTGGTGGTCCCGGGGATCACCGACGGGTCCTTCGGGTGCCAGCTGTGGATGTACTACCAGACCCACCGCAAGCTGAGGATAGACCTCTTCGCGGACGAGCAGATGCTGAGCGAGATGACCAACGCCGCCAAGCGCACCGGCGCGATAATCATCGGGGGAGGGATCTCCAAGCACCACGTGATCTGGTGGAACCAGTTCAGGGGCGGCCTGGACTACTGCATATACCTGACCACCGCCGAGGAGTACGACGGGTCCCTGTCCGGGGCCAGGATAAGGGAGGCCGTGTCCTGGGGGAAGGTCAAGAGCGGCGCCAAGAAGATGACGGTCGAGGGGGACGCGACCATAACCCTGCCCCTGATCTACGCCGGGCTGGCGGACAGGGTCTGACATGCCGAAGAAGATCCTGGCCCTGCCCGGGGACGGCGTTGGCCCCGAGGTGGTGTCCGCCGCCGCGAGCGTCGTCGAGGCCGTCGCGGGCGGGAAGGTGGAGATCGCGTTCGCGGACATAGGGGAGTCCGCCTTCGAGGCCACCGGGCACCGCCTGCCTCCCGAGACGATAGACCTGGCGACGGAGGCCGACGCGATAATCGCGGGCACGGTGGCGGACAAGCCGTCCGACAGGAGGTACGGCAACCCGGTCCGCGCGCTGAAGAAGCAGCTGGGCCTCTACGCCGTCCTGCGCAGGTTCTCCCCGCTCCTCCCCGCGCCGGGGCGGAGGCCCATGGACGTCTTCGTGGTCACCGGGAACCCGGACGCCCTGCTGAACGTGACCGAGACCGAGAGCCTGGACGGAGTCATGATGCAGAAGTACCTCTCCGCGGGGAGCTGCGCCAGGCTGTTCCGGAAGACCGCTCAGGTGGCGGAGGCCGGCGGGCGCAGGAGGATAACGTGCGCCCACCGCGCGGCGGCGTTCCCCGCGTCCGACGGCCTGTTCCTGGACCGCTTCTACAAGGAGTTCGCCGCGTCGGAGTTCATGATCGGGGACATGGAGGTGGAGCAGGCGGCCGCCGAGATGGTCATGGACCCGGGGTCCATGGACGTGATCGTGTCCACGGACCTGTACGGCAGCGTCCTGGCGGGGGTCGGCGCGGGGCTGGTGGGCGGGGGGTATCTGACCCCGATGGGGAGCCTGGGGGACTCCTCCGGCCTGTTCGAGCCCATGCACGGGCCGAGGGCGGACATGGCCGACAAGGGCGAGGTCAACCCCACGTCCGCCATCCTGTCCGCGGCGATGGCCCTGGACCAGGCGGGGCTCCGCGCCGAGGCGGAGGCCGTCAGGGCCTCCGTGAGGTCCGCGTACGCCAGGGGGGCGGTCACCCCCGACGCCGGGGGGAGCCTCGGGACGGCTGGCTTCTGCGACGAGGTCGTTGAAGGTCTTAAAAAGCCGTGAGTCATCAATGCTTGGATGATCGACAGAGGACACAGGGGCTGCGTGGAGGCCGCCCTGGCCCACGAGGCCGGGGCCCGCACGCCAGTCAACAACTTCGCCATCGTGACCGCAGCCCGCAGCGCGGGGATGACGGTAGACGAGGCCAGATGGCGCCCGGAGGTCTCCGCCACCGTATCCATAGACTACGCCCTGAAGACGCGCTCGGACTTCGTCAAGCCGATCCTGGACTCGCAGGCTCCGTTCGCGGACCTGGGCGCGGAGGTCTCCTTCCCGGAGGACGACTACGGGTACATAAGGAGCCACCTGGTGAAAGATGCGGAGGACGTCGATTCCCTGGCGTTCTTCGACCCCCGGGCGGCTGAGGAGTGCCCCTTCTTCTCGAAGATCTTCGTGGAGGGGCTGGAGGCCACGGCCGCCGCGCTCCCCGAGGACCTCCACGTGTGCGGGCTCTCCTGGGGGCCGTTCACGACCGCCGGGCTCCTCATGGGCGCGGAGCAGATGCTCATGGCGACGTTCATGGACAGGGACATGGTGCGCTCGCTTGTGGACAAGTCCGCCGGGTTCGTCCTGGACATGCAGGCGGCGATGCTGGAGGCCGGCGCCACGGTGATATGGATGGCCGACCCCACGTCGTCCGGGGACATGATCTCCCCGGGAATGTTCGAGGACCTGTCCTTCGGGGCGATAAAGAGCGTGATGGAGGGCGCGAAGGCCGCCTCGGGCGCCCCCGCGTTCCTGCACATATGCGGGGACACGACGGGCATCCTGCCCATGATCCCGGATACGGGCACGGACTGCTTCAGCTTCGACCACGCGGTGGACATCGCGGCGGCCAAGGGCCTCGCCGGGAAGAGGGTCGCCCTCATGGGCAACATAGACCCCGTGAAGCTGATAATGGACGGGAGCCCGGAGGCGGTGGCGAGGGAGTGCGCCCGCATGATCGGGATCGCCGGGACCGAGGGCGGGTACGTCATCGCCCCCGGGTGCGAGACGCCGCAGAGCAGCCCCGACGCCAACGTGGAGGCGATGGGGCGGGCCGGGACGGAGTACTGGCTCGGGAACGGGAGATGAGCGGGCTGGCGCGATAGAAGTGGGAGATAGTGCAAGGGAAGGGATTTGAACCCTTGGACCACTAAGGACTAGGCCCTCAACCTAGCGTCGTTGGCCAAGCTTGACTACCCTTGCGAATGTGCGCTTGAATGGGCATGCAGTAGATAAGCTTTTGCGCAGGGGAGCGGCGCGCCGCGCTCCCGCGGCCCGCTGTCCCACAGCGGGCGCTGAAAAGATTCTAATAGGGCCCGCGCTATTTCATATTATATTGGTATGCATACTATGGAATCAAAGGTATGAATATCAAAAGAACCTACGGGACCAACATGCCAAAGACCATTTATCTAGACAACGCGGCCACGACCGCGGTGAAGCGGGAGGTCTTCGACGCGATGGCCCCGTACTTCACGGAGCAGTACGGGAACCCGTCCAGCATCCACGAGTTCGGAGCCAGGTGCGGGGTCGCCTGCGACGAGGCCAGGGCGAAGGTCGCGAAGGTGATCGGAGCGAACCCGCAGGAGATCTACTTCACCTCCGGGGGGACCGAGTCCGACAACTGGGCGATCAAATCGACCGCGTACGCTAAAAAAGAGAAGGGCAGGCATATAATCACCACCAGGATAGAGCACCACGCGGTCATGGAGACCTGCGAGTTCCTCAAGCGCGACGGGTTCGACGTCACCTTCCTGGACGTCGACGACCAGGGCCTGGTGGACCCCGCGAAGCTGGAGGCGGCCATCCGCCCGGACACGATACTCATATCCGTCATATACGCCAACAACGAGATCGGCACGGTGCAGCCCATAGCCGAGATCGGCAGGATCGCCCGCGCCAGGGGCGTGCTGTTCCACACCGACGCCGTCCAGGCGTTCGGCCACGTCCCCATAGACGTGGACGCGGAGAACATAGACCTCCTCAGCGCCAGCGGCCACAAGATACACGGCCCCAAGGGCATAGGGTTCCTGTACATGAGGAAGGGCGTGAAGCTCCCCCCGCTGATGCACGGCGGGCACCACGAGAGGGGGCGCCGCGCGGGCACGCTCAACGTGCCCGGGATAGTCGGGCTGGGGAAGGCGGCGGAGATCGCCGGCGCGGAGATGGCCGCCAACGCCGAGCGCGTGACCGCCCTCCGCGACAGGCTCATAAAGGGCATGCTGTCGGAGATCCCGCACTCCAGGCTCAACGGGCACCCCACCAAAAGGCTGCCCGGCAACGCCAACCTCAGCTTCAGGTTCGTGGAGGGGGAGTCCCTCCTCATGATGGTGGACGAGAAGGGCGTGTCCGCGTCCACGGGGTCCGCCTGCGCCTCCGGGTCGCTGGACCCGTCCCACGTCCTGCTGGCGATCGGGCTCCCGCACGAGATAGCCCACGGGTCCCTGAGGTTCTCGCTCTCCGAGGACAACACGGAGGAGGAGATAGACTACGCCGTCGAGGCGGTGAGGGAAGTGGTAGAGAGGCTGAGGTCCATGTCCCCCCTGTACGAGGACGCAGTGAAGGCGGGGGGCGCGTGACATGCGCAGCCATATATCGGTGAAACGCGCTGACGCGCCGACGGAGGGTTGAACACGTCGACTAAACTGGAATACAGCGAAAAAGTGGTGGATCACTTCACCAACCCCAGGAACATGGGCTCGATCGAGAACGCGAGCGGAGTGGGCACCGTCGGCAACGCCAAATGCGGGGACATAATGAGGGTCTACCTCGACATAGACGACGGCGGGTTCATCAGGGACGTCAAGTTCAAGACGTTCGGGTGCGGGGCGGCCATCGCCACCAGCAGCATGGCGACCGAGCTGGTCAAGGGCAAGCACATAAAAGACGCGCTGGCGATGACCAACAAGAGCGTCATGGACGCGCTCGACGGCCTGCCGCAGGTCAAGATACACTGCTCCCTCCTGGCCGAGGAGGCCATGCACGCGGCGCTGTGGGACTACGCCCAGAAGAAGGGGATAACCATAGAGGGGCTGAAGAAGCCCAAGTCCGACATACACGAGGACGAGCACGACCACGACCACGTGGCGGAAGAGGAAGAGGATTGAATCGATCTAGAATAAAGGCGGGACGCGACATGATATACGACAACGTGACCGGACTGGTTGGAAACACGCCTCTGGTGAGGCTTAGGAACCTTGAGAAGCTGAAGGGGATCGATGCCGAGATCGTCGGAAAGCTCGAATCCCGCAACCCCACCGGGAGCGTGAAGGACCGCATCGCGTTCGCCATGATAGAGGACGCCGAGAGGCGCGGAGCCATACGCGAGGGGACCGTGCTCATAGAGCCCACCTCCGGGAACACCGGGATCGGGCTGGCGGGGATAGCCGCCGCCAAGGGCTACAGGCTCATACTCACGATGCCCGAGACCATGTCCGTCGAGAGGAGGAACCTCCTCAGGGTGTTCGGGGCCGAGCTGGTCCTGACTCCCGGCGCAGAGGGCATGAAGGGAGCCATAAGGCGGGCGGACGAGCTCGCGCGGGAGACTCCCAACAGCGTCATACTGGGCCAGTTCGTGAACCCCGCCAACCCCCAGTTCCACGAGAGGACCACGGGCCCCGAGATATGGAGGGACGCCGACGGGAGGATCGACGCCCTGGTGGGCGGAGTGGGGACTGGCGGGACGGTGACCGGCGCGGGGAGGTTCCTGAAGTCCAAGGACGGCAGGATCAGGGTCGTCGCGGTGGAGCCCGCCGGCTCCCCCGTGCTCTCGGGCGGGAGCCCGGGGCCGCACAAGATCCAGGGCATAGGCGCCGGGTTCAAGCCCGCGGTCTACGATTCGGACGTGGTGGACGAGGTCGTCGCCGTGAGCGACGAGTCCGCCTTCGAATACGGGAGGCTGCTGGCCCGCGCCGAGGGGATCCTCGCGGGCATATCGTCCGGGGCCGCGCTCAGCGCGGCCGCGGAGCTGGCGAAGCGCCCCGAATACAGGGGCGGGCGCATAGTCGTCGTGCTCCCGGACACCGGCGAGAGGTACCTGTCGTCCGCCATGTTCGCGGACATGGCCTGTGACGCGATCAGATGAAGTATTCCGGGAGGTCCACGAGGGCGGGCGCGTCCTCGGGCATCCATTTTATGATGTCCGCGAGCGTCGTCCCGTCCAGTATCTCGTTCACGGCGTCGTCTATCTTCTTCCATAGGATCAGGGACACGCAGTGCTCCGCGCGCCTGCACCCCTTGAAGTCGCTCTGGAGGCATGCGACGGGAGCCGTGCTGCCCTCCATCAGGCGCACGATCATGCCCGCGGTGTAATCCTCCGGGGACTTCGCCAGCCTGTAGCCCCCCATGGGGCCCCTCTCGCTCTTGACGTAGCCCGCCCTGTTGAGCGCGGCTATTATCTGCTCCAGGTACTTGATCGAGATCTCCTGGCGGCGCGAGATGTCCTTTATCTTTACGTTCTCCTTCGCGCCGTGGACCGCAATATCCAACATAAGCCTAAGGGCATAGCGCCCTTTAGTGGATACCAGCATGTCGGGACTAACGGCGCGGCGGTTTATTAATGCTTTCCCGGATGCGCGCATCCTACCCGTTTTTCGGGCGGGCCCCCCCGCCGGAGCCCCCGGAGGCTCGGGCGGAGGCCCCGGCGCGCCCTCATTCGACGGCTTTCTTCACTTTCGCGAAGATGCCGGCTATGTCGCCCACTCCCTCTATGGTGACGAGCCTGCCCTTGGACTCGTAGTACTCTATGAGGGGCAGGGTCTTCTCGCGGTACACCTTCAGCCTGTTGCGGACGGTCTCCTCCATGTCGTCGTCCCTCTGGTAGAGCGCCGACCCGCACTTGTCGCAGAGCCCGTCCCTCTTGGGGGGGTTGTACTCCAAGTGGTACACCGCGTTGCATTTGGAGCAGCTGCGCCTGAACGTGAGCCTCTTGACGATCTCCCCGTCCGCCACGTCTAGGTTGAGCGCGAGGTCCACGTCTATCTGCTCCCCGAGGGAGTCCGCCTGCTCGACCGTCCGGGGGAACCCGTCGAATATCGCCCCCGTCCCGGGCGCGAGGGAGGCTATCTTCTCCTTCATGAGCCCGATTATCAGGTCGTTCGGGACCAGGCCTCCGCCGTCCATGTACGCCTTGGCCTCCAGGCCGAGGGGGGTCTTGTTCCTGACCGCTTCGCGGAGCATGTCGCCGGTGGACAGCTTCGCGTACCCCAGCTCCTCGCTGAGCATCTCCCCCTGGGTGCCTTTCCCGGAGCCGGGCGGCCCAAGGAGCACTATGTTCGCCTTCATGCCCGAGGCCAAACATTCATGATTTAAAAGAGTATTCGAAAAAACAGGCCCCGAACGGGTCAGAGCCACCTCCAGGCGGCCAGGTCGATCGCGACGAGGGCGAGGAGAACAGCGTTGAACGCGACGATGTAGCTCACGCCCCGCCTCCCCCCGCGGGGGACCCATCTCGGCACGCTCGCGCCGGACATGCCGGCTATGTAGTGCATCAGGATCGCGATCATGTTGAAGAGGACGAACCCGCACATCAGGATGTAGAAGGTGGCCTCGGGGGCGGGCGCGAGCGCGACGGTTATTGTTTTATAACCCGACATCCGGATACGGGCAACTGCGATCACATGGACGAGAGGATAATTGGCAGGATAGAGAAGATAGTCGGGAAGGAGGGGTACTCCGTGAAGACCGCCGACCTGTACGCGTACGGCTTCGACGCGTCCATATTCCACAGCGCGCCGGACATAGTCGTTCAGCCCAGGACCACCGAGCAGGTGTCCGAGATAATGAAGATCGCCAGCGAGGAGCGCATACCCGTCGTGCCCAGGGGCGCGGGCACGGGGCTCTGCGGGTCCGCCGTGCCCATAAAGGGCGGGATCGTCCTGGCGATGCAGCGCATGAACAGGGTGCTGCGCGTGAGCGTGGAGGACCTGTGGGTGGACGTGGAGGCGGGGTGCGTGTACGACGACCTGAACAGGGAGCTGTCCAAGCATGGGTTCTTCTTCCCGCCGTCCCCCGGGTCGGCGGAGGCCTGCCAGGTCGGGGGGATGGTTGCCACCAACGCCTCCGGCATGAGGGCGGTCAAATACGGCGCCACCAGGGACTTCGTCCTGGGGCTGACGTTCGTCAGGGCGGACGGGGAGATCGTCCGCGCCGGGACCAGGACCATCAAGGATTCGTCGGGCTACCAGCTCGCGCGCCTGATGTGCGGCTCCGAGGGGACCCTCGGGGTGATAACCGAGATAACTTTCAAGATAACCACCAAGCCCAAGAAGTCCGCATCGTGCCTCTGCGGGTTCGACACCGTGGACGCGGCGGGGAGGTGCATAGCCGGGATCATAGCGAGGCCTCTGATCCCCGCCTCGTGCGAGCTCCTGGACAGCGTGAGCATAGAGGCCGTCAACAAGGCCCGCGGGAACCCCCTGCCGGACTGCAAGGCCATATGCATAGTGGAGGTCGACGGCGAGACGGACGAGGTCATCCGGCGCGACCTGAAGATAGTGGAGGAGGTCGCGGGGGAGACGGGGGCCGTGTCCGTGACCCCGTCCTTCGACTCCAAGGAGATAGCGAGGTGGACGGACGCCAGGAAGTCCGTCATGACCTCCCTGTCCGCCCTGAAGCCCGGGTACTCCTCCGTGTCCCTGGCGGACGACATGGGCGTGCCCGTGTCCAAGGTCCCCGACGCGGTGAGGGCGTTCCAGGAGATAGCCGCCAGGAACAGGGTCACCATAGCCACCTACGGCCACGCCTCCGACGGCAACCTCCACACCAAGATGCTCATCGACCCCACCGACAAGGACGAGTGGGAGAGGGGGGTCAAGGCGGTGGACGAGATATTCGACGTCTGCATAGAGCTGGGCGGCACGGTCACCGGCGAGCACGGGGTCGGGATATCGAAGGCCCCCAACTACATGAAGGAGCGCGAGTCGGAGCTGTCGTCGATAATAGCCATAAAGAAGGCGATGGACCCGCTCAACATACTCAACCCGGGGAAGATGGAGCAGTGGAGGGGGCCCATACTCACCCGCCTCAGGTACCCCTGCAAAGAGTTCGCATGACCTCGCCCGCCCGGGCCGCGGGCGGGGACCTGCCCCACGAGAGGGTCAGGCTCCTGAGGATGTCGGGGCAGATGATATCCTCTCCCGCGCCAGGCGGGCCCGCCCGCGTCGTCGAGGCGATGGGCGCGATCCAGTCGCAGGACTATAGGATGGCCAAATGGGCCGTCGGGCTCAGGGCCGCGGATTGCTCCGAATCCGACGTGGAGCGCGCCTTCGACAGGGGGGACTTCCTGCGCATCCACGTCCTCAGGCCCACGTGGCACTTCGTCTCCAAGAGGGACGCGAGATGGATGCTGGGCCTGACCGCGCCCAACGTATAGCGGGCGGTGTCGCGCTACGGGAGCCTCGGGATGGGCGCGGGAGACGTGGCGGAGGCGCTGAGGGCGGTGTCCGACGAGCTGTCCGTCGGGCGCGTCGCCAGGGACGAGCTCGCCGAAAGGCTGGCGGCCCGCGGGGTGAGCGTCGGCGGCGGCAGGATGCCCCGCATCCTCATGGCCGCCGAGCTCTGCGGGCTGGCGTGCGTCTCGGGCAGGATCGGGAGGCAGTTCGCATACGCCTCGATGGAGGACGCGGCGGGGCCTTCGGGGAGCCTCGGCAGGGACGAGGCCCTCGCCCGGCTGGCGGAGACCTATTTTTCTTCGAGGGGGCCCGCGACCGCGTCGGACTTCGCATGGTGGTCGGGCCTCTCCGCCGCAGACGCGGCCAGGGGCATGGAGTCGCTCGGATCGGGCTTCGAGAGGGCCTCGTGCGGCGGCAAGGCCGCGGCGTTCCGCGACTCGGGCTCGGCGGACGTCCCGGAGAGGCGCACGTTCCTCATGCCGGACTACGACGAGTACGTCCTGTGCTACAGGGACAGGTCCGCGGTATCCGGGCTGCTCCCGCTCGGGAGGAAGGCCCCGATAAACGCGGACAGGGACAAGAGGATCGCCATAGTGCGCGGCCAGATCTGCGGGGAGTGGACGGAATCCGGGAAGGGGGCCTCCGCGTCGGCGTTCGCGCCGCTGACCGACGGGGAGCGCTCCGAGCTGGACGCGGCGGCGGCCAGGTACGCCGCCTTCAGGTCCTGATCACAGCCACAGGAAGTACGCCGCCATCTCCGCCGCGCCGACCGCGGCCGCCGAGACATAGATGCGGACGTCCCATGCCAGTATCTTCGAGCCGTCCAGGGGCGCGACGGGGATCATGTTGAACAGCCCCAGGAAGGCGTTCAGGTACACCAGGAGCCTCACGACCCCCCATGCGTCCCCGGCGAGCAGGAGGACCAGGATGCCGGCCGCGCATATGGCGAAGTTCACCGCCGGCCCCGCGAGGCTTATGACCCCGTTCCGCCTGACGTCTATGTTCCCGCGTATGTAGACCGCGCCCGGGGCGGCGAACAGGAACCCCATCGCGGAGAAGGCCAGCGCCATGAGCAGGCCGTACGGGTACGCCCTGAACTCGGACCACGCCCTGTAGCGCTGCGCCACGAACTTGTGCCCGAACTCGTGCATCAGGAAGCTGCACACCACCAGCACCAGGGACACGCCGAACAGGACCGCGGCGGTCTCCGCCGCGCTCGACCCGATGCCGCTGCTGCCGCGGTACAGGATCATCGTGAACGCCACTGACAGCACTATGACGGCCGCCGCTATGTGCATCGCCTCCGTCCTGCTGAACCTTATCCTCCCGCGAGGCTCCCTATATCCTGGATCCACCCTTCTGAGGCCGTCGATGTCCATGTCGCATTCGATAAATGTCATTGTTTATAAATATGCATCGAATAGGCGCAGGCATGGCCCGAAGCAACGCCGCGCACGGCAAAGAGACGCTCCTCTGGTGCGATTCATGCGGGACGCTGCTGCTGGGGGGCTCGTGCTCGAGGTGCGGGTCCGGGGGGAGGGCGTTCGAGATCAACAGCCCCGGCGACATACGGCCCTGCATGGGCGACGGGGAGGCCCTCGTCAGGGGGCTCTTCGAGGACGCGTTCGGGACCTCGTCCTTCATCGACGGCAGGATGGTCTTCCTCAACAAGCTCCCGGGGGAGGACAGGGCCGACGAGATCGTGGCGCACGGGGAGGTTGTCGGGGCGCTCAGGTTCGACCTGAGGGATTCCCGGATGCGCCTGGACCTCAGGCAGGCGGGGGCGGAGATGATCGCCGGCTCCGCGACCAAAGGCGTAGTGTCCATAAGCGGCGCCCCCGGCCATCTCAAGGGCAAGGCCCTGCCGGGATCGTGCGTCTCTTCCGTTTCGGGGGAGTTCGCAGAGGGGGACCCGATCATAATTAAGAAGGGGTCCAAGACGGGCTGCGGGGTCGCGCTGTCGCCGTCGGATTCCATGAGGGAGGCGGAGAGGGCGCTCAGGGTCCGCGGCCTGGAGGCGCCCGCCCCCAGGCCGGCGTCGCCCCCGTCCGGCAGGAGGGAGTTCGTGGAGGCGAACAGGGCGCGCCTGGAGTCCCTGGAGTCGTCCGCCGCCAGCGACGTGAAGTCGTTCATGAGGGGCAAGAGGCAGCCCCTGACCGTGTCGTTCTCGGGCGGGAAGGACTCCCTGGCCGCCTACGGCGTCGCCGCCAGGGCCTGCGGGCCCCCCGAGCTGCTGTTCATAGACACCGGCCTGGAGTTCCCGGAGACGGTCGAGTACGCGGAGAGGTTCGCGAGGGAGAACGGGCTGGCCCTCCGCAAGGCGGAGGCGGGGAGCGCGTTCTGGGACAACGTCGATTCGTTCGGCCCCCCGGCCAAGGACTTCAGGTGGTGCTGCAAGGTCTGCAAGCTGGGCCCCATGGCGGATCTGATATCCAGGGAGTACCCGGGCGGGACGGTGACCGTCGAGGGGAACCGCGCGCTGGAGTCGTTCGCCAGGGCCAAGACGGGCTTCGTGTCCAAGAACCCGTTCGTGCCCGGGCAGACCAACCTGAACCCGGTGAGGTCCTGGTCGGCGGCGGAGGTGTGGGGATACATATGGATGAGGGGGCTGGACTACAACCCCCTGTACGAGAGGGACTTCGAGAGGATAGGCTGCCACCTGTGCGCCTCGTGCCTCGCCAGCGAATGGAAGAACGCGGAGAGGCTCCACCCGGGGGAGCACGGGAGGTGGGAGGGGTACCTGAGGAGGTACGCGGAGGAGAGGGGGCTCCCCCCCGAGTACGCGAGCATGGGCTTCTGGAGGTGGAAGTCGCTCCCGCCCAAGATGCTGGCCCTGGCGGGGGAGCTGGGGCTGAGGATGGAGCCCTCCCGGAAGGGGGAGCCGGCCCTGAGGATGCTGAAGGGCGCCTCCCCGTGCGCCTCGGGCGGGTTCTCGATAGAGGCGGTGGCGTCGTTCCCGTCGGCGAGGGACTTCTCCTACGTGGGCGACGCGCTGAGCACCGTGGGCGAGGCGAGGGTGTCGCAGGAGTTCGAGATGGCCGTGGCGAAGACGCGGGAGGGGAGGGCGCGCGTCTTCGGCGGAGGCCAGATATCCGTCACGGCGGGATCCGCGGGAGAGGCGGAGAGGGTCTTCGAGAAGGCCCTGAAGGCGGTGGCGAGGGCAGAGATGTGCACCGAGTGCGGGATATGCGCGAAGGCGTGCCCCCGCCGCGCCATAAGGATCTCCGGCGGGATGCGCGTGGACCCCGAGAGGTGCAACAGGTGCGGGAAGTGCGAGAAGGCGTGCATGCTGTCCCACTACTTCGACAAGCTCATGGCGGGCTCCGGGGCGCGGCATGGGCGGGGCGGGGGGCGGGACGCGCCGGCGCGCAGGGGCGGCGAGCGCGGGGCGGGGCGGAGGCCCCGCTGACGCGGGGCCTCTGCCATTATCGCTTCCCGCTGTCCCGCTCATCCTTTATTGAGCGCATCGATGCATACGTTCCAGATTCTCTTCAATCCGAGCATGGCGTGATTCATCGCGCTCTTCCGACCTATCTTCTTCTCTGAGGCTATAGCTATCGCGTTCACGGTATCGTCGCAGATTGATCCAAGGGATTCGATTGCTTTTGCGAGCCTCTCGCCGACTGCATCGCCGTCCTCGATATTCGAGAAGGATTCGTGCGCCCTCTCCACCCGGTCCCAGTTCTCTAAGACGAAACCACGGACCATATCGCTCAAGGCGGGATAGAAATCTGGAGGCAACTTGAATAAGCTGATCTTTGGAAGTTCGCTCCTCCTGGCATTGAAGATGTCATCGATCTCGATGAACATGTCCAGTAGCTCGCCATACTCCCTCGTCCATGGATAGAGGATGACCGCATCAGAGATGCATAACTGTATAACAGACAGCGCCTCAAAACACAGGTTCCAATCCGCCTCCTTGCCGGCATCGAACAGATCCTTCAATTGCTCGACCATTTGGCTGTCGCTGGAGTCTTCGAAGAACTTATCGACTATTTCGGACTCTTTCACGATTCTGTCGAGCAGCAGGTCTATGTCCTCTTCGCTTATATCGGATGCAGTGAACTCGCTGAAATCTTTCAGAGTAGAGTTGGTGACCTCCTGGAGGAAGATCCACCCGTGCTCCGCTTTTTCATCGGCGCTCATGCCCTCGGCGGCCCTCTCGAAGCAGTCCCATGCCTCTCCGAGCCTCCATTCTTCCCCGTCGCGGATCGATGCGCACGCCTTGAACAGCCAGCCCATGCCGTTCTCCGTGTCCTGCTCCAGGATCTTGTCCGCATACTTCTCCACGGACCTGTAGTTCTCGGATTCGATCGCCAGGAGCCCGAGCTTGATCCAGTTCTCGAACGTCTTGGAATGGTCTATCTCCACCTTGCTTTTGACGGACTCCTGCAAAAGGACCTTGTGCCCACAATGCATGCAGAACCCGAACTCCCTCTTGTCGTCCAGCTGTATGTCGCCGCCGCAGTTGGGGCATCTCAAGGATATCAGAGCCATCTCCTCACACCCTCGGAACATTCTTTTCTCTTCTCATGCTTCCGCTCTGTTCTCCACACATGTATCCACCTTCCTCTGATCGGTGCGTCATTCATAGTGCAAATCGCTGGTGTACGCCACCCCAATGCCTTTGATGCCCCTCTGTTCGAATGAATCTGGATCGTATCCCATGCCGACCGCCGCGTCGTACACTTCCTCTGATACGACGATAGGCATGGCACCGTTCTTCGATCCCGCGTCGGCCATATTCGACGCGAGCGCCGCCGCCTCCCCTATCCACACGAAATCCGAGATGCCCTGGTCCGCCGATCCTGCTTCGATGACCAGAACTTCGCCGCAGCTGACTCCGATGCCGTATCGCAACGGGACCCCGATATCGTTTCTTCTGAACTCCTCGTTTATCATTTTCAGCGCGGAGTTGACGGCGACGGCCTTGTTCATTACGCCGTATATCCTCGAATCGTTCGGCATATAATAGATCCCATAGACGCAATCCCCCCTCACTCCGATCTCCTTGAACCCTTTGGCCTCCTTCAAGATTCTGACGGTTTCCGAGACGAAGCAGCGAATCTGCCTCGCGACGACTCTCCGCTTCGAGTATTTTCCGGAAAACAGCTTCGTCGAGCTCCTCAGGTCTACGAAGATGCTGACGACGTTCGTGTAGATCCCCTCGTTGCTTTCTAGGACGAGATATTCGGGCAACACGGCTTTTGCGTTGCAGTCTGGTTGCGCGATGACCATCCTAACGCGCAGCCTGGCTTTGTCTAAGTCGTATCGGGCCATGCGCGTCACCACATCGCTCCGATCGCGGCGAGCATCGCTAAGGATGCTATGCCCGCAGATTCGATCGCTATGCCCCTCTTGAGCCAGATATACTTCTTTTCACAGATCTTCGCGTTTATATGCGCCTGTGAAACCAGGTCATCGAGGCGCTCTTCGTCCGTCCTGGACCTTACCGCGTTCAGAAAGCCGCCGAAATCGGTCTTGGATATGCTTTTAAAATACAGCAAGGAGCCTGTGGCGAGGCTCTCGGGCTCTTCCCCCCCCCCCTGAATTCCTTACGGGATCCGTCCTTGGGAATAGAACGAAAAACAGCGCGATCATGCCGGCGGCCATGATCGCGACCGCGACGACAAGCGCGACGGTCAGCGCGCCGTCGGCGATGTCGCGCAGACGACCGAATCCGCCTGAGAGCAAGATCGCCAAGGCGACCCCGGAAGACGCCAGGATCACGGAGCTCTTGCGATCGGCCTCCATGATGGAATTGACTATGCGGCACAGAGTCCACTCCGCGTCTCTGATCTTCGCTCTGAGATCGATGACTTCCGGTTCGCCCCTGCCCTCGGTCACGATGCTGAATCGGAAAGTCCGATTTAAGGGTTGTCGCGCCGGGAGCCCGGCCACGTCCCCGCCCCCCTGAGCGGACGGCCCGGGAGCGCGGAGGGTAGCGATGAAGATACGAGATTTATGTGGCTCTTCGGACATGCGGCAGCCGCGGGTGCCCGCCGGGATCCCGGCGGGAGGGAAGCGAGAAGCAGGCGCGCTCGCCCCCTTCTACGCCGCCCGCATCCAAGCCGCGCGTTTGGTCGCGCCCGTTTCCGCCATATCCCGATCGGGCGGCGGGGCGCTCCCCGGATCAATATTACTTTTAGAATAATTATATCAAGAAATATTATATTGATACTATTTTCTACCATTCAGATGTGAAAATATGGTAAATCTCTGCGCAAGAGTCGCCCCGTCCGCGGCGGTCGCCGCCATAGGGATCCTGATCGCCTTCGGCCCCCAGCCCGGGAGCCTGTTCGGGGTCTGCGAGCCGGGCGAGATGAAGATGGTCTGCTACTACACGGCGAAGGCGGAGCTCTGGATCGGCCTCTCCGTCGCCGCCCTCGGGATCCTGTCCGCCGCCGCGTCCCTTCGCGGCCGGGGCGGCGTCGCCGCGGGGATCTTTATCTCGGCCGCCGTCGCCTCCGCCCTGGCCGCCGCAGTCGTCCTCTCCATAGGCATCTGCGGGAGCCAGATGATGCACTGCCACGACCCCGCCTTGCCCGCGCCGCAGGCGATACTCGCCCTGGCCGTCATAGCCGCCCTGGCGTCCGCCGCGGGCGCCCGCCTGTCCGTTGAGAGGAGAGGGGACTGATGGGCGGGAGGCCTCTCTTCCTGAGCAACATCGCCGCGAGGCCGTTCAGGTCCGCGGGCATGATGGCGGTCGCCGCCGCGCTCTCATTCGCGCTCCTATCGGGCTCCGTGCTGGTCATGAGCCTGAACAACGGGGCGGAGAGCGTCGAGAAGAGGCTCGGGGCGGACCTCATGGTCGTGCCCAGGGGGAGCGGCTACCAGGCGGAGGACATCCTCATAAAAGGCGAGCCGGGCGCGTTCTACATGGACGCGTCCGTGGAGGAGAGCCTCAGGGGCGTCCGCGGGGTCTCCGCCATATCCTCCCAGTTCTTCCTGGCCACGGTCTCCGACGCGGAGTGCTGCGAGTTCCCGGTGCAGCTGATATCCTTCGACGAGGGGACCGACTTCACGGTCTCCCCGTGGATGCGGGAATCCTACGGCGGGAGCGTCGGCTTCGGCGAGCTGGTTGTCGGGAGCGAGATATCCGTCTCCGGCGGGAAGGTCAGGCTGTTCGGGTCGGACCATCCGGTCGCCGCCAGGCTGAGCGCGTCCGGGACGGGGCTGGACACGGCGATATTCATGACCTCGGAGACCATGAGGGCGGTCGCCGCCGAGGCGGGCCAGAGGGGGTACCTCCTGGCCGCCGCGGGCGGGATGGATTCGCAGGTCTCCGCCGTCCTGATAAAGGCGGAGCCGGGGTACGACCCCAGGTTCATAGCCGAGGACATAGCCATGTCGGGGCTGCAGGTGGACGTGGTCATGTCGAAGAGCGTCGCGGCGGGGCTCGCCATGCAGATGGGGGCCCTCATAGGGTACATAGGCGTCTTCGAGGCGATGCTGTGGATCCTGGCCCTGGTGGTCCTGGGGGCGCTGTTCTCCGTGAGCGTCAACGAGCGCAAGAGGGAGTTCGCGGTGCTCAGGATGATCGGCGCGTCCAGGGGAGGGCTGGCGCGCCTGGTCCTCTCGGAGTCGCTGGCGATAGGCCTGTCGGGCGCGATCATAGGGGCGATCCTCGCCGCCGCGTTCGTCCTGCCGTTCAGCGGCGGGATAGGCGATGCGACGGGGCTCCCGTACGTGTCCCCTCCGGCCGCCAGGGTCCTGGAGGCGTTCGCGCTGTCCGTGCTGGCCGCCGCCGCGGCGGGCCCGCTGACCGCGGTCTGGTCCGCGCGCAGGATAGGGAGGTCCGAGACGCACGCCGCTTTCGCGGAGGGGAACTGATGGCTGCGATCGAGGCTATCGAACTCACGAAGGAGTATTCCGCCGGGGTCAGGCCGTTCAACGCCGTGTCCGGCGCGTCCCTGACGGTCGAGAGGGGGGACTTCGTCTCCATAATGGGGAAGTCCGGGAGCGGCAAGAGCACGCTCCTGAACCTGATAGCGGGCCTGCTGCGCCCCACGTCCGGGACCGTCCGCGTGAACGGGCGGGACGTGTCCGCCATGAGCGACGGGGAGGCGTCCCTCGTCAGGAGCGCGGAGATAGGGTACGTGCCCCAGGGGCAGAGCCTCCTCGGCAACATATCCGTGGCCGAGAACGTGGCCCTCCCGCACATCCTGCGCGGGAGGGGGGCGGGGGACCCGATCCCCCGCGCGATGGATCTGCTGGAGCGCGTGGGCATAGCGGATCTGGCGGACAGGCTCCCCAGGAGGCTGTCGGGAGGGGAGCAGAGGAGGGCCGCCGTCGCCAGGGCCCTTATGAACTCCCCGTCCGTGGTGATAGCGGACGAGCCCACCAGCGACCTGGACTCCGAGGCCTCCGCCCTGGTGATGGACCTCCTGGCGGAGATCAGCGGGGAGGGGACCGCCGTGCTGATGGCCACCCACGACCCCGACGCGGACCGCCGCGGGGGGAGGAGGCTCAGGATGGACGGCGGGAGGCTCTCGGAGACGGGCTGACCCCCGCGCCCGCCCGCAGGGCCCCCTTTCATGGGCCCAGGCAGTCCAGCGGGACCTCCGACACCCCGTCGGGGCGGGCGCGGGCCACGCCCCCCGCGGCGCCGACGACCATCAGGAACGACGGGGGCCTCCCGCCCGCGCCCTCTATCTTGTCCCTGAGCCTGTTGAGGCTCTTGGCGGCCTTGTCGAAATCGTCCACGCCCATCTTGACCTCGGCCGCCCCCCATCTGCCGTCCCTGAGCTCCACGATCTCGTCGATCTCGAGGCCGCTCGAGTCCCTGTAATGAAAGACGGTCCCGTCGATGGCCGAGGCGTAGACGCACATGTCCCTGTAGCACATGGATTCGAACAGGGATCCCGCCGTGTTCGGGTCGTCCAGGAGAGCGTCCCTCCCCGCGCCCATCGCGGCGGCGGCCAGCGACGGGTCCGTCAGGTGCCTCTTGGGAGAGGACCTTAGGCGCGTCCTGGAGCGGAGCCCGGGATCCCACGCGTCCTGCTCCTCTATGAAATATATCTCCTTCAGGGATTCGATGTAGCTCCTGACCGTCTGCTCGCTGACGTCGCCGCCCCTCGCGACGTCCGCGGCCACGACGGACGCCTTGGCGTCCGTGGACGCGTTCCTCGCCAGCGACCTGATCACGCGCCTCATCGTCTCCGGCTTCCTCCCCGCCCCGGCGGCGGATATATCCTCACGATGGGCGGCGGCCGCGCAGCGCACTGACCTTTTTGCAAGCCCATCTATTGAATGCGGACACATCTCCATCGCGCACTATGCCTTATGCGTATACCTTACGGCATCAGAAGATCAACCATGAATATATCTCCTTATAGTGACCCCTCATCCTTAACACAAGAACCTCTCCTTCGAACTCTTCGGATGGTACCACTTTGAAGACTAATCTGTGTTTCACATTGATGCGTCGAGAATAGAATCCCATCAGATCTGAATTGAGCTTCTCGTATCTAGGAGGATGATAGAAAGGATCTTTCTCCATGGATTTAAGAATCTCGTCCAATTTCTTGCCGTGCCCTTCGCGCACCAACTCCTCCATATCTTTGACGGCTTGCTTAGAAAGGCTTATGTAATATCCTTTCTGCACTCTCTCCACCCCACAAATCCATCAGGGTATTCTGCCTCCGCTTTTTTTATGGAATCCAGCATCTCTGGGTCCGAGAGTATGTACAGCGTCTCCATGAGCCCGTCCCATGCCTCTTCGCTAATCAGCACAGCGTTGCCGTTCTTCGTGGTGATCGTATACCTTTCATCATTATTCACGGCACTCTCCAAGATGGCGAAGAAGTCCTTCCTGCATTGTGTGGCATTCACTGTGGCCATACGTGTAGCCATGATGTGCGATTATATAAATGTACGTTTTAACGTACATTATATTTCTTTCCACAAAGATTGTGGACGTTATAGCCTGCAGAACACACATATGGCTTCACGGCAGCAAGCCTTAATACAGCCCCCCGCCCATGGGGCGCCGATGGCAGATCTAATGTACGTGTCGGTCGCGGCGGCCTTCGCGCCCGCGCTCATCCTGATGTACGCGGTCCTCAGGAGCTACACTTATCCAAAGGTGGAGCGCCCGTTCTTCAGCGACCCCGCGCTATTCGGCCTGTTCGCGGTCGGCCTCGTCATGGGGACCCTCCTGTTCGCGGCGTACACGTGGATCAACTGGCTCAGCGTTTTCTACGCCCTGGTGTTCGCCGCGGTCGAGTGCATGGCCATGGTCGCCGTCCTGAACCTGAAGAGGTTCCACGGCAAGTCCGACACCGTGTTCTACGGCTACGGGCTCGGCCTCGGGACCGGGTGCGCGTTCGCCACCGGGACCGTCTACTACCTCGGGAACGCCATCATGGGGACGGACGGCGGGGGGGTCGACGCGGGCGGGATGATATGCCTCGCAGCCATAGCCCTCGCGCACCTGCTGATGCTGTCCTCCCTGGGGACCTCCATAGGGGAGGGGATAGCCAGGCTCAAGCCGATGGAGTACGGGCTGCAGGCGGTCATAATCAACGCCGTGTTCATGGTCATCCTGACCGCCGCGTACGGCTGCGCCGAGAGCGAGGCCCTGTTCTACACGACCGTCGCCGCCGGCCTCGCCGTCGCCGCCGCGTGCTTCTACCTGAACCTGCGCGTGAGGCTGTCGAAGGTCGTCAGGGACGTGCTGAGGATGGAGGGGGACCCCAGGAAGGACGTCCCCAGGTGACCTCACGCCTTGAATCTCCCGTATCCGACCTCGTAGGCTATGCCGTGGTCCGACATGGCCTTGAGGATCTTCCCGGGGCTCCTCGGATCTATCTTGGCTATGTCCGCCTCGTCGAACGTGCCGAAGATCTCGGTGAGCCCCTTCGCCAGGAGCGTCGCCCTCTCCTCCGGGTCGCGGCAGCGCTCGTACCTGAAGGCGAGCGACGACAGCGGGTCCGAGTCCAGCGTCTTCTGCGCTGGCGGGGGCCTGACGAACCCCGTCATCTCCGCCAATACCGCCCTCGCCTCCTCCTGGCTCCCGCTCTCGAACGCCGATCTCATGAGCCTGTGCTCGTCCGCCCTCCCGCAGAAGGGGCACGCCGACGACGCGGCCGACCTGTCCGCTATCCTGTGCCTCCTGCACCCGAGGCACGCGACTATGGCGTACATCAGCGGTACTCCGAGAACACCAGGGCGGCCACGCAGCACCCGTGCTCCCCGCTCGGCACGCTCATCTCCTCCGCGACTATGCGGAGGCCCTCCAGCTCCACCCCGCGCATCCTGGCCATCTCGCGCATCTTGTCCCCCAGCTCCGCCCTGAGCGCGTCCGCGGACCCGAACAGCCTGCCCTCGGCCACGTAGCCCCCCCTGCCGTCGGCCCTGCGGGCGTAGGCTATCCCCGCGGATATGCGGGAGCCCCCGGGGCCCCTGATCTGGGACAGGACGCAATGGGTCACCGCGCCCATGGGCATCTCCGCCGCGGGGGCCTCCTCCGCCCCCTCGGGTATGACGGACGACACCGCCACCAGGTTCTGCTCCGATATCCCCGCCCTGTGGAGGGCGAGGTCGAACGCGTTGAGGTCGGACACGGGGCTGGACGCCTTGCCGGACGCGACGAAGAACTTCGACGGCACCAGATGCATCCCATCACCCGTACAGCTTCTGCAGGTCGGTGCTCCTCGCGTCGTACTCCTCCTGCGACCTCATCCTGGCGTCTATGTCCTCCGCCTCCTTGTAGAGCGGGTCCGCGTCTATCGCCAGCTCGGGTATGATCTTGGAGAGGGGCTCGAGGATCCTCGCGGCCGCCCTGGGGTCGGGGAGGGACGGGCTGGTGGGGCACATGATCGATATCACGTCCATCCCCATGCGGGCCCCCTCGTAGAGCATGACCCCGCTGATCCCGCGGACCAGCCCGTCGCTCAGCAGGCGTATCCCCAGCCCGCCTATCATCTCCCGCATGGCCTCCGACGACCCGCACGCCACCATCGCGTCCTCCCCGTCCATGGAGGGCACCCCCTCCAGGCACACTATCATGGACGTCCCGCGGTCCCTCAGCGCGTCCATGACCGCCACGGTGAACTCGTAGCACTGCTCCGGCTTCGGGACGATCTCCGAGGTGACCGCTATCAGGTCCCCGCACGCGGGGGTGGCGTTCCTCCTCGCGCACCCGTACATCCTGATCGGCGGGTACGGGACCCCGCCCTGCACCAGGCAGTACGGCGGGATGTCCGGGGAGGTCATCCCCGCCAGAACCTTCATCTCCAGCTCCCTGGCTATGAAGCTGACCAGTATCGGGCCCACCAGGCCCATGCTCGGAAGGCCCACGACGGCCACCGGCTTCTCGAAGCTGGAATCGTCGTAGCGGATGACCTCGATCTTCATCATGAGCGCCCGATGGCGGTCGAACATATTAATTAACGCCATGGCATGGGCGGGGCATGGAGACAGAGAGCATAGAGGTGCTGGAGACGCCGGGCGGCGTGCCCGTGATCGTGGACAGGGCCGCGGGCAGGGGCAGCGCGGGGTACATGGCGGCGATCGGGACGGGCTCCAGGGACGAGGACCCGTCGCTCGGGGGCATATCGCACCTCCTGGAGCACGTGGTGTTCAGGGCCACGGAGACCCGCTCGTCCTATCAGATGTCCAGGGAGATCGAGGGGGCGGGAGGGGAGATGAACGCCTTCACGGGCAGGGAGGAGACCGCGTTCTACGCCGTGACGATAAGCGAGACGGCGGGCGTGGCGAGGGAGATGGTGGCGGACGTGGTGGCGAACCCGCTCATAGGGGGGGAGGACACGGACCTCGAGAGGAAGATCGTCCTCCAGGAGCTGAGCATGGCGGAGAGCGAGCCGGAGTCCTACGTGCACGACCTGTTCTTCATGAACTTCTGGAGGGGGCACAGCCTCTGCCAGGACGAGGGTGGCAAGCCGGAGATCGTGGAGAGGCTGTCGTCGGGGGACCTGCGCGCCTATTACGAGGAGAGGTACGGGGCGCCGAACATGGCCGTGTTCGCGGCCGGCGACGCGGACCCCGCGGAGACCGCCGAGTGGGCCGCCGAGAGCTTCGACGGCATGGCCGGGAAGAGGAGGGTGTCCAGGGAGCCGCCGGCCCCGCCGGAGGCGGGGTGCTTCTTCGTCAAGAACAGGTCGGAGCACTGCCAGATCGCCATGGGGCTCCCGTCGTACCCCCCGCTGCACCGGCTCAGGCCCGCCGCGGCGGTCCTGAGCGGGGTCCTCGGGTCCGGGACCAGCTCCAGGCTGTTCCAGGAGGTCAGGGAGAAGAGGGCCCTGGTGTACTCCGTCTACAGCAGGCTGGAGCAGCACTCCGACGCGGGCGCGCTGTGCGCGTTCATGTCGTGCACCACCGGGAACGCCATGGAGGCCGTGAGGGCGGCCGCGGGCGCGCTGTCGTCCGTCAGGCGCGAGGGCTTCGAGAAGGGGGAGGTCGAGCGCACCAAGAGGCTCATAAAGGGGGCGGTGGTGAGGGCCGCGGAGTCCACGGAGCGCAGGCTGTACATGCTGTCCAGGGACTTCATGCTCTGCGGGAGGGCGAAGACGCTGGAGGAGAGGCTGGCGGAGATAGACTCCGTCACCGAGGAGGACGTGGCCGCGGCCGCTTCCGAGATCATAGGGTCCGGGCGCCTGAACATGACGGTGCTCGGGAGGGGCGACAGGGCGCTCAGGAGGCTCGACGCGTCGGAGATAGACCTGTGAACCCCGCGATGACGTGGAGCGCCGCGTCCAGCGCGGCTCCCTCCGCGGCCGCCACGGCGGGGGTCATCTCCTCGCTGACGGTCTGAAGGTCTGCCGCCTCCACCGCCACCAGCTTGACGGCCTCCGGCATGGAGCCGGGCTCGAGCCTCCTGCCGACCTCCAGGGCGGTGGCCAGGTTCACGTCGTGCGCGGGCACGTCCGCCACGGTCCCCGCGAAGTCCTCCAGGTCGAAGATCATGACCGTCCCCGGGGGGTGCGCCCCCGTCTGTATCGCGTCGACTATGACCGCGAAGCTGTACCCCCTGACCATGGGTATGACCTCCAGGCCGCCGGCGGCCTCCTGTATCGCGTCGACCCCGGGCATCCCCAGGCGCCCCACCGCCTCCGACACCCTGAGCCCTATCGCGTCGTCCGACATTATCGGGCTGCCCAGCCCTATCACGATCGTCCTTCCGTTGAGGCCCGCCATGCGCATGCATGCCCGAAACGGTTTAAATCTGCTTCCCAGGGGCGGCCGCGGCCGCGCCGCATAGGCTTTTCAACCGTTTCCGCCATTCTGCGCCCGTGGATCTGAGGGTGCGCACGGAGCAGCTGATCAACGGGAGGGTCGTGACCAACCGCCAGCTGGAGACGCTGGCCGCCGTCGCGGAGGCCGGGAGCAAGACCGCCGCCGCCAAGAGGCTCGGGCTGTCCGTCCCGGTGGTGCACAGGTACGTGTCGTCCATAGAGGAGGCCGCAGGCGTCCCGATCATAACCTCCACCCCGAAGGGCACGGCCCTGAACGAGGAGGGGCGGAGGATCCTGGGCGCGTTCTCCGCCACCGAGCGCAGGTGCTCCTCGGAGAGGAACTTCACCGTCTGCTGCAGCCCGGTCACGGAGGACCTGCTGATGTCCGTCCTGTCCGCGCTCAAGATGACCGACGCGGACCTGGTGATCTCGGACGACCGCCGCAACCTGGAGATGATGAGGGAGGACCTGGCGGACCTGGCGATAATCGACGACCCGCTCTATCTCTTCGACGCCGACGAGTTCGACGGCGCCGAGATAGGGTACATGGGCATGGTGTTCGTGGACAACGGCCCGTCGTTCATAAGGTACAGGTACGGGGCGCAGAGGGTCGCGTTCATGTTCCTGGACACCATGGGGAGGGAGTACACCGTGGACTCGGAGACGCTGTCGCTCCCCGAGCTGCTGGGGTCGGACAAGAGCTTCTTCGTGGACGAGTTCCTCCTCCTGAGGAAGGGGCTCCGGATGAAGAGCTCGGTGGACCCGCGCATGCTCCGCCACGCCATAACCGCCGTGTACCGCTCGGAGACCAAGCCCATATTCAAGATAGTCAGGGCGCTCCAGGCGAGGAACATAAAATAAGGCGTTGCCGTTTAAGGTAACGCCTCTTCGGATCGTGTCCCTGTTTTAAATACGATCATATCTTCGCACGCCCAGGTGATCATATCACGGAGATAAAATCCAATCCCGGGTTCGAGAAGCAGATAGCGGATCTCGGCGGGGCAGACGTGAAGATGTGCTTCCAGTGCGGCACGTGCACCGCGGGGTGCCCCTCCGGGAGGCGCACCTCCTACAGGGTCAGGAAGCTCATGCGCCTCGCCCAGCTCGGCCAGAAGGACGAGATCGTCGGCAGCGAGGAGCTGTGGGAGTGCAGCACCTGCTACACCTGCGTCGAGAGGTGCCCGCGCGCGGTCCCCATAGTGGACATAATCGTGGCGCTCAGGAACATAGCCGTCTCTGAGAAGCACATATACGACAACCACAAGAAGACCGCCCAGAACCTGTACAAGCTCGGCCACACCGTGCCCAACAACGACAAGATCAAGGCGCTCAGGAAGGACCTGGGGCTGCCCGAGAACCCGCCGACCGTGATGGCCAACAAGAAGGCCATGGACGAGGTCGTCACCCTCCTCAAGGCGTCGGGCTTCGACAAGATAGTGGAGTGATCAACATGGCGAAATACGCATTCTTCCTGGGCTGCATAGCCCCCCTCAGATACCCCGGCGTCGAGAAGTCCACGAGAGTGGTCTGCGAGAAGCTCGGGATCGAGCTCGTCGACCTCGAGGACGCGAGCTGCTGCCCCGCCCCCGGGGTCATAAAGTCGTTCAGCAAGGAGTCCTGGCTCGCCGCGGCCGCCAGGAACCTCGCCCTGGCCGAGAGGCAGGGCCTGCCCATCGTGACCATCTGCAACGGGTGCTACGGCTCCCTGTTCGAGGCGGCGCACGAGCTCAACCACCACCCCGACGTGCTCGCCAAGGCGAACAAGTACCTCGAGCTCATAGGGATGAAGTACAACGGCACCACCAAGGTCTACCACTTCGCCGAGGTCCTCTACAGGGAGGTCGGCGCGGAGAAGATCAAGTCGATGGTCGCGAAGCCCCTCGAGTACGGCGTCGCCACCTTCTACGGCTGCCACTTCCTGAAGCCCAGCGACATAAAGAAGCTGGACGACCCGGAGAACCCGCACATCCTGGACGACCTGGTGGAGGCCACCGGGGCCAAGAGCCTCCCCCGCAAGCAGAAGACCCTCTGCTGCGGGGCCGGCGGAGGCCTGAAGGCCGCCTTCGGCGACGTCGCCAAGGAGTTCACCAAGACCAACCTGGAGAACATAAAGGCGTCCGGCGCGCAGTTCATAGTGGACGTGTGCCCGTTCTGCCACCTCCAGTTCGACTCGGTCCAGGGCGAGCTCGGGTACAAGATACCCGTGCTCCACCTCTCCCAGCTCTACGGCATAGCGTTCGGCATGGACGAGAAGGAGCTGGGGCTGTCGGCGCACATAACGCCCGTCGAGCTCTGAGCCCGTAAAACCGCGGGGGCCCCGCCCCCGCCGCCCTTTTTCATTTTCGATCCCGTCCGCGGCGCCCCGCCGGGCGATCCGGCGGCGGTCACGGCCCCAGGCAGTCCATGGGGACCACGCGGACCCCGTCCCCGCGCATGTACGACGCGCCGCCCGAGCCTGTCAGGACCATCAGGAAGGACGGCGGGCCGGAATCCGGCGAGACTATGCCCTCCAGCTTCTTCAGGTTGGCGGCCGCCTTGTCTATCTCGAACGTCCCCAGCTTCACCTCCGCCGCCCCCCATCTGCCGTCCCACAGCTCTATCACCGCATCGATCTCCAGCCCGTTGTCGTCCCCGTAGTAGAGGACCCTGCCGCCGAGGGGCTCCGAATAGACGCACAGGTCCCTGTAGCACATGGATTCGAAGAGCAGGCCCGCCGTGCGTATGTCCCTCTTAAGCAGGTCGGGGCCCGCGCCCAGGAGCGCCGCGGCCAGGGAGGGGTCCGCCAGGTGCCTCTTCGGGGTCTTGCGCATCCTGACCGTGGAGCGTAGCGACGGCAGCCACGCGCGCTGCTCGTCCAGGACGTACAGGCCCATGAGGTCCCGCATGTGGGCGCGCACGGTCTGGTCCGACGCGGCGGAGCCGCCGCCGCCGGCGTCTTTCGCGATCGTCGCCGCGCTGGCGGAGGTGGACGTGTTCCTGGCCAGGGATCTGAGCACCTCTTCCGCTATGCCGGGGCTCCTTCCCCTGCCGCCGGCGAGCCGCCCGCCCGATCCGGCGATGGATCTCGCATAGCCCCGCGGGATGTCCTGCCCCGGGTCCGGCTCCCCCCACACGGACGCGGGCCATCCGCCCCTGCACACGAGCCTGATCGCGGATTCGTAGTCCATGCCGGACCGGGCGTCGCCGATCTCCGCCGACGCGAACAGCTTTTCCAGAGACACCGATCCCGTGCTGTCTCCCGATTCGAATAGCGAGAGCGTGCGCATGGGGACCTCGCAGAACCTCCCCGTGCCGCTGTGCGACGTGGATCCCTCGGGAGGGTGCGTGGAGCCCGTGAATATGTACAGGCCGCGCCCGGCGCTCCGGTCTATGTTGACGCGGGCCGCGTCCCACAGCCGGGGCGCCTCCTGCCATTCGTCCACGAGGCGGGGGCGCTCGCCTTCGAGAGCGATCTTCGGGGCGTTGTTGGCCAGGTCCCTGCCGCCTGGATCCGCGACGCAGATTGACGACCTGCTGTGGCGTATCCCGGTCCATGACTTGCCGCACCACTTCGGGCCGGTTATGAGGACGCCGCCGAACTTCGAGAGCATGGACGATATCTTGGAATCGATCACCCTGGGATGATACGCGCCTCTGATCTCGTCATCGGATAGAATCCTGTCCCCATCCATGCCAGACACATGCGCCTTGAGATAAATATAACTTTCCAGGCGAGCAAAGTATCACTTTCCAGGCGAGCAAAGTATAGCTTTTTCTGAAATAGAGCTTGCCAGACCTGTCCCGGAGGCGCAAGAGGCGGACCTCCCCGGTTCAAGCGGGCTTTTAAACGCCGCATCCGATCCCATCAGCATGGAATCCAATCACGTGCGCGCGGAATCTAAGGTCGTCAGGGCCACGGTGTTCCTGTACGGGGCGGAGGTGACCCGCTCTGGAACGGCGGACCTCCTGGAGGGGGACAACGTGGTGGAGTTCGAAGGGATCCCGGAGTCCGCTGACCCGGGCTCCCTGAGCGCGAGCTCCGACGCGGGCGCGGTCACAGGCGCGTCCATGGAGCTCGGCGCCCTGGCTCCCGCTAGGCGCGGGACGGCGTCGGAGGCTATCGACGAAATCGACGCCGAGATCGCTGAGAAGTCGGACCGCGTCCGCGTCCTGGACGCAGAGGCCAGGCTCCTGGAGAAGGGGGCGCGGGGCGCGAGGGGGGAGCCGTACCCCGAGAGCGTCGCGAGGTACTCCGAGTTCTACGTCGGGAGGCTGACGGAGATCCTGGCGGCGAGGCGCAACTTATCCAGGGAGCTGAAGGCGCTGAAGGAGAGGAAGAGCGCCATGGAGGCCGAGGCGGGCGACTTCTCGGAGGGGTTCCGCAGAGAGAGGAGGATCCTGGTCTCCGTGCGCGCCGATAGGGCGTGCAGGGCGGAGGTCTCGGCCGCGTATTTCACGCGCGAGGCTTCGTGGTCCCCGTCCTACGACATACGGGCGCGCGACGGGGAGAAGGAGATATCCATAGCCCTGAAGGGCGAGGCGATGCAGAGCACGGGGGAGGACTGGGAGGGGATCGGCCTGACCCTGTCCACGGGCCGCCCGGAGGACGGGGGGCGCCTGCCGTCCCTGGACGTCTGGCGCATAGACTCTTTCAAGCCCAGGGGGCCTCCCGCCCCCATGGCGCGGGCGGTCTCGCTCGCGATGGAGGACCCGATGGAGAAGCCCGAGATCACGGCGGCCTCCCCCAGCTCTCGGGCCGAGAGGGGCGCGAGGACGGACTACGCGCTGAGCGGGAGCTTCTCGGTCCCTTCGGGGCCGAGAGGGGCGACGGCGGCCGTATGGGAGCGCAAGATAGCGGCGGACATAAGGCTCAGGTGCGTCCCCAAGCTGGCGCCGGGCGCGTTCCTGGCCGCGTCCGCGAAGGGCTGGGAGTCCCTCGGGCTCATAGACGGGCCCGCGAGGGTTTTCCAGGACGGGTCCCTCTCGGGGACGGCGTCCATAGAGGTCGGGTCCTTCGGGGACGCCATGGAGGTCCCGCTGGGGCGCCGCGCGTCCATCGCGTCGTCGAGGGAGAGGGGGCGCGACATGCGCGGGGACAGGATGTTCGGGAAGAGCGCGGAGGCCGCGAGGGAGTGGATCATAACCGTGAGGAACACGGGATCCTCGGCCGCGGAGGTGGAGATAATGGACCAGATACCCGTGTCGGTCAGCAAGAGCGTGTCCGTCGAGGCGGCGGAGCTGTCGGGCGGGAGGCTGGACGAGGCCACGGGGATCGTGACGTGGCTGGAGGAGATACCGGCGGGGGGGTCGGCGCGCAAGGTCCTGAGGTACGCGGTGTCCCACCCTAGGGACGAGGCGGTCAGGCTGGAGTGAGGATCGGCGGGAGGGGGCGGGCGCCGGGGGGAAGCCCGCCCGGCATCCGCCTCCCGCGCTGATAAATTTAATATACTGGCGGTACATCCATTTTGTACTTAAAATTCCTTTAAATAACAATGAAAAACATGCTGGCTACACCGGGCCGCGACGGGCCCCCCGCCTAAAGCTATTAATACGCCTACCCGATCCCGCTCTCATTCGAATCATGGAGGATTCCGATGGCAGGAGCTTCAGTAGCGTCAAAAAAGGCTAAAGGCAACGCGGGCCGCAAGGTCAAGGACAAGTGGAAGGCGAAGGAGTGGTACAACGTACACGCCCCTAAGATGTTCAACGAGATGACGATAGGCGAGACGCCCGCCGCCGATCCCGAGCTTCTCATGGGGAGGACCGCCGAGGTCACCGTGCAGGACCTCACCGGCGACTTCGCCAAGATGCACATAAAGCTCAGGTTCAAGATAACCGGGGTCGACGGCCACGAGGCCAAGACCTCGTTCATGGGCCACGACCTCACCAGCGACTACGTGAGGAGGCTCACCCGCAGGAAGAAGACGAAGACCGACCACGTCGTTGACGTGGTCACCTCCGACGGATACTCCCTGCGCATAAAGACGATGTCCATAGCCGAGAGGCGCATCCAGACCTCCCAGGAGGTCGGGATGAGGGGCATGATCAAGATCGCCCTCAACGACATCGCCAAGGAGACGACCCTCTCCGGGTTCGTCAAGGCCATAATCTCCGGGGAGCTGGCCAAGGAAGTGGCCAGGGCGTGCCGCGTGATCATACCGATAAAGAGGATCGAGATCCGCAAGACCGAGGTCCTGAAGGCGGGAGAGGCGGAGCCCGAGTCCATACTGGATGTGGCCGCGGAGGAGCCCGTCGAAGAGGCGGCGTCCGAAGAGGCCGCGCCCGAGGCGGAGCCGGAGCCGGAAGCCCCCGCTGAAGAGCCCGTCGAAGAGGCGGGAGAGCAGGCCGCCGAGTGAGCCTGCTCGGAATCCTCCAAAACTATTTATCGGAACTCTCGTTCCGAGTGAAACACATTATGCCGAGGTGGCTCAGCCTGGTGGAGCGTCGGACTCATAGGGTTCTGGTCATCAGACCTCTTCCAGGGAAATCCGAAGGTCATGGGTTCGAACCCCATCCTCGGCACTCCTTCTCATCTCATATTCGAATCTGGGATCTAGCGATGTCCCGCATGAGGCGAACCCTTAGTTTCAACAGGGAGATCGCGAGGCGACCACATAAAAGAAACGCGATACGAAACGAATTGACTCTTCGGTTTATGCGAAGGCATGCCCCGATAGGCGAGGACTTTCTATTCCATGATCCGAAACGGAAGAAACCCGAGAGATTCAGGGATGCCGGCGCGTCTGAAATCATAGGATACCGGGACCTATGCGAACGCACCGGGTCGAGAGATATTGAAGACCGGTCCCGGCGATCATCATCCATCGACGCGTTCCGAGATTGGCGCTTTGGATCGGGAATCGTAGATCGCATCTGCTGATCTGAGACCGGATGCGGGATCTCATACACAAGCAGAGAAAACGCGATCGACGCGACGATCCGATCGTAGCGATAAAATGAAGAAGGGGCGCCAGCCCGAGCTGGGCTGGCTAGCCCGTTTATGGGTTCGGGGGAGACCGACTGTATTTGACGTCGCATTCGTACGACCAATACGAACCCCATCCGGGAAGATCTGCATTCACCTCCACGTTGATGGTAGTGTAGGCGTTCATGAACGCATAGTCTCCTATGGTCGTCACGCTGGAAGGGATGTAGATCGAGTTCAGACCCATAGGCGTGTTGGGCTTGAGATTACCTTCGAGCCCATAGAATGCAGCAAATCCTATGCTCGTCAGGCCAGATGGGAGGACTATGTCGCCAGTCAGACCTGTGCAACCATAGAACGTAGATTGTCCTATGGATATCAATCCCGTGGGCAGGACAAGGCCTGAGATTCCAGTGCACTCAGAGAATGCGCTATCCGCTATGCTGGTCATGCCAGACGGCAGGACCAGGCTGTTGAGCCCAATACATCTACTGAACGCACCTATCCCTATGGAAGTCGCTCCGGATTGAATGACCAGAGATCCATCAAAGCCTTTGCAACCATAGAACGCGACAAATCCTACAGTAGCCACGCTTGAGGGGATCACTAAATCTCCCGAGAAGCCATAGCATCCATAGAATGCGTAGTCACCTATGGAAGCCACTCCAGAAGGTATCTCCAGATCTCCAGCCATACTCGAGCATAACTCGAACGCATAGTCCCCTATCTCCTCAAGCAGGCTGTTCGGCCCGAAGGAGAGCGACTCGATCTTCTCACACGCGTCGAACGCGCCAGTCCCGATGATTTTCACTCCCGAAGGTATCTCCAGATCCCCGGCCATGCTCGAGCATGAACTGAACGCATAGTTCCCTATCTCCTCAAGCAGGCTGTTCTGCCCGAAGGAGAGCGACTCGATCTTCTCACACGCGTCGAACGCGCCGGTCCCGATGATTTTCACTCCCGAAGGTATCTCCAGATCCCCGGCCATGCTCGAGCATGAACTGAACGTATGCTCTCCTATCGCGCCCGCCAGCGCGCTGTTCGACCCGAATGAGAGCGACTCGATGTTCTCGCACTCGAAGAACGCGAACTTTCCCAGAGAGGTCACGCCGGACGGGATCGAGATCCCCTTGACCTGCCCCGTGCCCAGGCTCGTGCATCTGTAGAAGGCGTGGTCGCCTATGGACTCCAGCCTGTTGCCGGATTCGAAGGACAGGGACTCCAGACTTTTGCATCCGAAGAACGCTTCCGCCCCTATGTCCTTTACGCCTGCAGGTATGGCGAGATCCCCGGTCAGGCCCGCGCAAAATTTGAACACGCCGTTCTTTATCGCGCTCAGGCCGGAGGGCAGGACGAGGTCCCCCGTCAGGCTCTTACAGCCGTGGAACGCGTAGTTCCCTATGCCGGTCAGGCCGGAGGGCAGGACGAGGTCCCCCGTCAGGCTCTCGCAGTCGTAGAACGCCATCAGGCCGATGCTGGTCAGGCCGGAGGGCAGGACCAGATCGTTCGAGAGCCCGGTGCAGTTGTCGAACGCATTGTCTCCCAGCTCGGTCAGGCCCGCGGGCAGGTACAGCTCGTCGAACCCGGCGCAGCCCTTGAACGCTTCCGAGGCGACGGCGGTCACCTTTCTGCCCAGGTACCACTCCTGTATCGCGAGCGTCCCCGAATCCGCCGCCGTCCCCAGGGACGCGGAGCACTTGGCGGAGTTGGTGTAATCGAGGCCCGGGGTCCCGGTCCAATACGCGAAGAGGCTGATGGAGTCCGAATCTGCGTCGTAGCTCCAGAGGTCGACTCCGGCGCCGTCCGGGAACCGCGCCGTGTTCTCCGCCGATTCGTCTCCCGCTGCCCGGTTCACCCCGCCCGGCATCAAGAACCATCCGCCGAACGAGTACGGGGCCCTCGTCCCGGGATCCGCCAGCGCGTACGGCTGGCCGAACGTCACCTGGCCCTGATCGTACTGGGGCCAGCTCGAATCTGTAGCCGTCGGCAGGTAGTACTTGACGATGTAGCTCTTCACGACCCATTCCGCGTACAGGGTCGTGTCGCCCGTCACGCGGTCCGCCGCGAAGTCCCATTGGTCCAGCAGCCCGTCGTCCTTGAACCATCCGGACAGGCGGTAGCCCGTGATGCCGGGAGCGGGCGGAGCGACGATGCGCGAATTGTAGTCCACCCCGGTTATGGGGGGCAGGGCGGGCCCGCCCCTGCTGTCGAATGTCACGGTGTACGTTGTGGCGTAAGGCTCGCCGATGGCGTCCCACTTGGCGTACAGGGTCGTGTCCCCGCTCACCCTGTCGCTGGCGAAGATCCATTGGGTCAGCAGCCCGTCGTCCCTGAACCATCCCGAGAACTGGTACCCGCCCCTGGTCGGACGCTCGGGCAGGTCTATGGTGGATCCGCCGGCAACGGTCAGCGGAGCCACATGGGATCCGCCGTTGGATTGGAACGTGACGGTGAACTCCTCGACAGAGCCCCCATCCCCGGATTCGCCGCAGGCGCACTTGCCGTCGACGACGGAATATATCGCGAACACGGACAGAGCCATGGCCACGGCGAACAGCAACGCGATGATCAGGACGGCTGCGCGCCTCCCGCCCCTTTCGGATTCGTCTTTGTCTGTCGAAGCATCGGATCGAGTCAGATAAACACCCCGAGCTATGGATTGCCGCGCGGATAAAAAACAATATGGCTATATGGATCGAGAGCCTCGTGATATGCACGGGCGAGGCATGTCAAATCGGAATTCTAGGCGATGAGGCGGGGCCTCTGCGGGAGATCCCGCGCACGGCGGGGCGCGGGCGGCCGCCGAACCCCTAATAAATCGACGGGGCGTTCCGCGGGCATGGCTTTGGATCCGTCGTACAGGGCGGTGTGCTTCGACATGGACGGGACGCTGTTGGACACCGTGGTCGATTACGACAGGCTCGCGTCGGTCGTCCCGGACATCCTGGAGGAGATGGGGGCGCGCCCGCTCCCGAGGCTTCCGGGGGAGACGGAGACCGGGTGGGGGGAGAGGACCCTCAGGGAATGCGGGAGGAGCGGGGACGCGGAGCGGCTCCAGGGCCTAGCGGACGGCCGCAGGACCGCCATAGAGATGGAGAACATAGGGATGGCGAAGCCGTTCGGCGGCGTGCGCGAGGCCCTGGCGGCTCTCAGAGCCGCCGGCTACGCCATGGGCGTGCTCACCCGCGGGGGCCGCCTCTACGCCGAGAGCGCGCTGGGATCGGCGGGCCTCCTGGAGATGATCGACGCGCTGGTCGCCAGGGACGACTTCCCCGAATGCGAGATGAAGCCTTCTCCGAAGTCCATGGGGAACATGGCCGCCGCGCTGGGGCTGAGCCCCGCCGAGATCCTTTATCTGGGAGACAGCAGGGCGGACATGCTGGCCGCGAACGGGTCCGGCGCGGGGTTCCGCGGAGTCCTCACCGGAAGGTGCGACAGGGCGGCCTGGGCCGCCGCCGGGGAGGCCCGCGTCGTCGACGGCGTCGCGAGCCTCCTCGGCATGATCTGATCACTGCGTGCCGTCGCCGAGGGTGTGGCGCCTGTCCTCTTCCCGGCGGTGCTCCAGGGTGTCGTACCTGAACCTCTTGAGGTTGTCGTCGAAGGTCGTGTTGGCAGGGAGGACCTTCTTGGCGAACTGCATCACCGCGCTGCCCACGGTCATGAGCTGCTTGTTCATCTTGATCCCGAACCGGGTCTTGCCGCAGACCAGGTGCCCGGGGTTGACCACGTCGCAGGGGTCCAGGGCGGCCTTCAGGGACCTCATGTACTCCACGGTGTACGCGTCGTGCACGTTGTCCAGGTTCCAGGCGAAGAACACGCCGAAGCCGGTGGTCCTCCCCCCGTACCTGACGGCCCTGTCGCCCAGGTAGAAGTTGAACGCGAAGGCGGTCATGCCCAGGAGGGACTCGTCGTCCTTGAAGTAGTACGGCATGAACAGGGCCGTGTTGCGGTCCACGATCACGCCGATTATCCCTCCCATCTCCATCTTCATCGCGTCGAAGCCCGCGTAGCACTCGTCCACGAACTCGCCCCATCTGGAGTTGGGCACTATGACCTCGGCGGGGATCTCGCCCACGCCGGCGCGCCTGGCCCTGAACTCGTAGCACCTCTCGCCCCACTCGTGCTCTCCCACGGACCCGTCCATCTTGGTCCCCTTGTTGGCGAGGATCAGCTCGTCGGTGGCGGCCTCGTCCAGGTCGTTGAACCTCTTCTCGCCCTGATAGGTTATCAGGAGCGTGTTCTTCACGTCGGGGACGTGGGACCCGGCCTTGCGCTGGTTGGCGAAGTGGGTCGCGTCCTCGAACGCTATGTGCAGCGGCCTGAGGCTCGGGTGGTGGGAGATCAGGTTTATCGCGTCCTGCATGTCGCGCAGGTTCTCGAAATAGTACGCCAGGGGCCTGAGGGCTCCGAGCGGGTAGATCCTGAAGGTGACGGTGCCGAAGACGCAGAGCGTCCCCTCGGACCCGGAGAAGAGCTGGTTGAGGTTGTACCTGGTGCCGTACGCCCCCACGTGGTCGCTCCCGGTCTCCAGGACCGACCCGTCGGAGAGCACGACCTCCATGTTGATTATGTTGTCCTTGGCGGAGCCGTATTTGAACGACCCGATGCCCATGCCGTTGGTGGCTATCCACGCGCCGACGGTGGCGGACGGGAAGCTGGAGGGGTACGAGCCCACTATGAAGCCCTTCTTCATGCACGCCTCCAGGAGCGCCTTCCACGTGCACCCGGCGCCCACCTTCACGTAGAGCTCCTCGGTGTTTATCTCCAGCACCCTGTTGAACTTGGACGACATGTCCACGACTATGCCCCCGCTGGCGGGCATGCATCCCCCGAGGCCCCACGAGGAGTTGCCCCTGGGGACCACGGGCACGCCGTGGGAGCGGGCTATCTCCACGACCCTGGACAGGCCCTTCATGTCGGACGGCCTCACCACGGCGTCGGGGAGGTTCTTGAACGCTATCCCGGCCTCCTTGGGCAGGGGGGCCATGTCCTTGCTGTACAGCAGGAGGTCCACCCCGTTGGTGGTCACGTTGTCCTTGCCCACGGCCTCCTCCAGCTCGGAGACCACTTTGGGGGTGACCTTGCGGGAGAGGCCCTCCGCGGGCCCCTGGGGCGGGGAGAGCGGGGACCACGCGGCCTTCGCCCTTCCGACGACCCTGCCTCCCAGGGCCTCCGCCTTCTCTGCGACGGCCGCCGCGTCGGCGCCCTTTATGGAGAACGTCGCCGTGCCGCGGTCCGCCACGGACCCGTGGGACCCGCCGACCGCCTCGAAGAGCGCCTTCCAGCTCTTCAGGGGGACCGCGGCCTCGACGGCCCCGTCGCTCTCGCCGCCGCAGATCCACTTGCAGAGCCTGCACGCGTCCTCCGGCTCGATCCTGGATCCGAGCCCCTCCATGAGCTCCCCCAGGGCCTGCTCCTCCAGCGCGGCGTGCGCCGCGTCACCGTCGAGCGTCGCCAGTATCGCCATCTTCTTGCCGCACCAGGATACGTCGCGGGGCTTCAGGCTGGGGTGCCCGGCTATCCTGGACATCGCCTCCTGCATGGCCGCCGCGTCCTCGAACCTGTACGCCGCGAGGCGGTCCTCCCCCTTGGGGTGGAGCCTCAGGGTGGCCTCCACGACCACTCCCAGGGACCCCTCGGACCCGTTGAACATCTGGCCGAGGTTGTACCCCGACATGTACGACCCTATGCCGTCGTACCCGGTCTCTATTATCGGGCCGTCCGCGGTGACTATGCGGAGGTTGAGCGCCGCGTCCTTGGCGGTGCCGTACTTGTACGTCCCGAACCCGGCCGCCTCGGAGACGGCCCACTGCCCGACCCTGGTCGAGCGGTCGCGGGGGTACGCGCCGAGGGTCATCCCCTCCCTGGCCGCCGCGCTTATCAGCGCGCTGAGCGGCGCGCCCGCGCCCGCCCTTATGGACAGGGCGTCCCTGTCGACCGCCTTGACGGACGACATCTTGGAGAGATCGATGAATATCCCGCCGTCCGCCTCGGACCCGTCCAGGGCGACGCCGCGGCGGTTGCTCGAGGAGACCTTCAGGCCGCTCTTGCGCCCGAGGGCCGCGATCTTGGAGACCTCCCCCTCCGTGGAGGGCCTGACGCAGACCTGCGCCCCGGGGCATCTGCCCTCGCAGACCTCTACGTTGTCTCTGCCTACGATCTGCTGGAGCGCCTCTAGCGCGTGCGCGTCCAGTTTAGACGATTTGTTATCGGGTGAGCTCATGGAATTTCCTCCGCTGCTATGGGCGGGTATGTCATTCGCCGGTAGCCGGTTAAATATTATAAGGGTTGTGCAGGCCCGGGCGCGTCCGCGCGAGCCTTCAGGCGCGGGTCGGCGGCCAATGCGGCCATGGATCCGCCGCCCATCCTGAACAGGTGCGTGGCGCACCTGCAGTCGGAGCACCCGAACCCGGGCGCGAACGGCTCGCCCCCCGCCTCCCGCAGGATCTCCGCCAGGAGGCACTCCGGGACGGACGACTCGTACGCCCTGAGCAGATCGGCCGCCAGGGTGAGCCTGTCTATGTGCCAACGGGCCTTCTTGTCGCGGGACATGTGCCTGCCTATCCTGGCGTCCAGGCCCCCCATGGCGCTGCCGGCGTAGCAGTACGTGCCCGCCGGGAACAGGATCTCCCCCAGAGCGCCGACGCCCAGGGCCTTGTCCGAATCCAGGCGGGCCTCCAGCACGTACGTGCCCTTCCGGGTCATCCCCGGCCCGCCTGCTCCACCTCGGAGCGGGCCTTTATCCTTATGACCGTGCTGCTGTCGTCGATCTTCGAGGGGCTTATCCTGCACACGTCCCCGAGCCTGCGCCCGTGGACCTCCATCCCCTCTATGGCCGAGCGGTGCTCCGCGCATCCCACCTTCGCCCTCAGCCCGTCCAGGTGCATGACCAGGGGGGCGGGCCTGAGGCACATGTCTATGGGCTCGTACCCCTCCAGGACCTGCTTCACCTCGGCCGGGTGCGCGAAGAGCGGGTCCTCGCCTATGGACGCCCTCTTGGCCTCCAGGACCCTCTCCACCGCGTCGCATATCTCGTCGAGCTTCTCCCTCTCCTCCGTCGACCTCATCCTGGACGCCTTCCTGCCGACGCCGGACACGACGGCGTCGAACGCGCCGCCGATCCCGTCCGGCTCCGGGCCGGAGACGAGGACCGACGGGACGCCCACGCCCCTGAACATGTCCGCCTTCGCCTCCACGCACGCCTTGAAGTTGCCCAGCATGAACACCGCCGCGTCGTACTCCTCCACGACCGTCCTCTCCTCCAGGCTCATCTGCGCGGTCTTCTTGCCCCTGCCCCTGGCCAGCCCCATGACCACGGTTATGGCGCCGCGCCTCCTGAGGGCCTCGGCTATGTCGCATATGGGGTGGGGCATGTGGTGGCGCCCGAGGGTCGGGCCCACCACCGCCACCTCCGTCCCGGCCAGCGGGACCCTCCTGACCTCCCCGCCTATCTCCTTGCAGAGCGCCTCTATGGCCCCGCGGTCCCCCGCGGGCACGGACATGGTCACGCTGAGCATCTGGGAGCTCCTGGTCTTCTGGAGCACCGCCCCGCCGGCGTCCTCTATGAGCTCGAACAGCTCGTCGGAGCGGTAGACGCCCCCGTCGTACATCATGACCTCGAACATTCAGGCGCCTCCCTGCCCGTGCATCCTCTCGCCCTCCTCGATCATCCAGGGCTCGAATATCTCCTCCGTGGCGATCACGGTCACCGCCCTCCCGGATATCAGGGCGCGGCGGTTCTTTATGCCCTCGGGCATGGCCCTCCATATGGCCCCCACCGCGTCCCCGACGGAGTCCTCCCCGGACTCGACCGGGATGGCCGCCACCTCGCCCTCGTCCGCGCCCTCCACCGACGTGTCGAAGCGGGTCTGCTGGGACACGGCGGCCCTCCCGTACCTCTCCCAGAGCCTGGAGAGGATGGCGGGCGCGTACCTCTCCTCCGAGATGGCTATGCGCACCGCCCCGCCCTCGGACCTGACGGCGGCCACGTCCCCCAGCGCCTTGGCGGACGGCTCCGACCTCAGGCGGACCGAGAACACGAACAGCGGGACCTCGGGCCTCATCAGGAGGGACGCGCTCTCTATCCTCTGAGACATGCCCGCGTCCGCCATGAGCTCCTCGAACAGCCTCCGGTACGATTCCGCCCCGTACCCGTCCTCCGCCGCGACCTCTATGTCCATGGGGGCCTCACAGGAACCCGGAGCTGAGGATCGCCCCGCCCACCGCGCCGATGTACTGCGAGTCCCTCGGGACTATCGGCTTCTCTCCCAGCACCTCTCCCACCGCGGTCACCAGCCCTGAGATCAGGGACGTGCCCCCGACCTGTATTATCGGGCGCCTGACGTCTATCTCCTGGAGCTGCTGCTCGTACACCTGCTCGGCCACGGAGTGGCAGGCGGCGGCCGCCACGTCCTCGAAGGACTTGCCCTCCCCGAGCGTGGTCACCAGGTCCTGTATGCCGAACACGGAGCAGTACGAGTTCATCTTGGCGTTCCTCCAGTTGCCGGCGTCCGCCAGCTTCCCCAGCTCGGTTATCTCGATCTTCAGCCTCTTCGACGTCATCTCCAGGAACCTGCCGGACGCCCCGGCGCAGATCCCGCCCATGGTGAAGTTGTCCGGCACCCCGTCCCTGACGGTTATCGCCTTGTTGTCCATCCCGCCTATGTCCAGTATGGTGGCCTCCCCGCGCTGCCTGCCCGCCAGCCACACCGCGCCCTTGGAGTTCACGGTGAGCTCCTCCTGGACCAGCTTCGCCCCGTAATGCCTGCCGAGGGTGAAGCGCCCGTACCCGGTGGTCCCGATCGCCTCAACCTGGCTCATCTCGACCCCTGCCTGCCTCAGCGCGCTCTCCAGCACGGCCTGCGCCGACTGAACCACGTCGCCCGACGGGGTCCAGTCCTTGCCGACGATCTCGTTGTCCCGCATGACCACCGCCTTGGTGGTGCTGGACCCGGAGTCGAGGCCCACGGTTATCCCGGACTGCCTCTCCCTGGCGAGGATCTCCTTGCGGGTGACTATGGTCACCAGCGCCTCCATCCTGGTCAGCAGCTGCGCCGCCTTCAGCCTCTCCGTGAACGAGTACGTCACCACGGGCAGGCGGGTGTTGTCCTGTATGAACCTCCTCAGCTCGTTCCTGACGAGCGCCGCCTCCGCGCACCTGAAGCAGGTGGTTATGAACACCGCGTCCGCGTCGTACCTCCCGTCCGCCAGGCTGACCGCGCGGGCGATCATGAGCTTCAGCTGCGCCGACCTGGGCGCGAACCCGAACCTGTCCAGGGCCGCCTTCACGTCCGCGTGGGACACGTCCGGGTACACCGTCTTCGCCCCCACGGCGGAGGCCGCCTTCTCTATCTCGTGCTGGACGCTGCTGTACTCCGTCCCGCACGAGAGCTGCGCTATCTTTATCGTCATCCGAGCCCCTCCAGGAACCCCTTTATGCGGAGGACCGCGTCCTCCGCCTCCTCCTCGGTCTCCGGGTACCCCACCCTCAGGCAGGGTATGCCCCTCCTCTGGATCAGGTACTTCACCATCTCGCTCGACCTCTCGCACCCGACGCACCCGAAGCTGAACGGGGCGTCCGTCATTATGACCGCGGCCTCGGCCGCGTCTATCATCGGGCCCCACAGGGCCAGCCTCCCGCGGATCCCCGAGGGGACCTCCACGCCGGCGTACCTCAGCCCGCCGACCACGTCGTCCAGGGTGACGTTCATCGGGGGCATGTCCAGCTCTATGTTGTCTATCCTCTCCTGTATGGACGCCATCGCCCCCAGCGGCTCGTGCCCGAACCTCTCCACGAGGTCGAACAGGATGAGGCTGTTGGGCGGGTCTATGAACACTTTCATCTGATCGCCTCCGCTATCTCCTTGAACTTCTCCACGGGCAGCCCGCCCGCCGGCTCCGCCGGGGGGCGGGGCGATTCCCCGCGCCCGCACGCCTCCAGGCCGCGGGATATCATCGCCAGCGCGGCCCACTCCGCCTCCAGCTGGGCGTAGCCCGGCCTCGTGCCGTGCTGCGCCCGGCACCTCCTGGGGTCCCCCGCGGGGTACGCCCTGCGCTTGGAGAACACGTCCAGGGGGTGCCTCCCCCTGACCTCCGCCAGCACCTCCGCCACCGCGGCGCGGGAGCCCTCCGCCAGGCACCCGTAGCACGTCTCCTTCACCGCCACGCCGCGGCCCATGGCGTGGATCTCGCGCGCCAGCTGGTCCGGCGTGACCGTGGAATCCGGGGATATCATGAATAGCCTGGTCTCTCTGTCCTCGCTCATATCTCCCTCTCCGTGACGTATATCTCCTCGTCCTCCTCCAGCTCGTCCAGCGGGCCGAGGTCCCCCAGGAACCTCCCGGCGATGTTCGTCCCGTAGGGCTCCTCCCCCGTCGGGCCGAACTCCCTGCTGTCCTTCAGCCTTATGCCGATGAGGCCGTGGTACGGCCTCGACTGGTTGGTGACGCCTATGTCCCCCTTCCTGCACCTCTTGAACGGCTCCTGCGGGTACAGGCTCTTGGACCCGTCCCCGTCCCCGTGGAACGTGACCATGGGAGACGACGGGAACGCGAACTGCGCCTTCAGCGACCCCACGGGCTTGTGGCTGAGCCCGGTGACCTTCCTGAAATACCTGGCGGTGACATTGTCCGAATCGTCCAGCGACACCCTGAAGACCATCTCCCTCGGGACCCCGAACGTCTCCGCCTCGCCCGCCGAGAGGGCCTCCATGGTCGCCTCGGGGCTCTGGCCCGCTATGACCGCGCCGTCGGACGCGTCGCCGGTCCTCCTCTGCCTTATCCCGCGGGAGGCCAGGAACCTCTCCCCCTCCGCCTGCGTCATGCCCACGGCCAGCGCCCTCGGGGGCTCGGTGGCCAGCGCCACCCTCTCCCCGGCGGGGGCCAGGAGCGCCAGCGCCAGGCCCCGCTCCACCGCGCCGGCGCGGCTGTGCGACGGGGACGCCTGCCTGGAATCCCTGTATATGTATACGCGCCCGATCCCCGAGCCGGAGCTCCGGACGGTCACGTCCCCGCGCTCCCTCGGCGCGACGCGCTCCGCGGGCGGGGACGAGTCCGAGCCCTCGTTGAACGACATGAAGCTGCCCGTGGACGCGCCGACCTCTACGCATCCCGCGGACGCGGCTATCAGCACCTGCTCGGACGACGCGGGCGACAGCGGGTCCAGCCTGACGAGGATGCGCGAATCCACGGAGAAGCCCTCCCCCAGCGGGAGCGAGAGGTCCTTGGTGACCTCGGCGTCCTCCGTCCGGGTCTCGGACGTGACTGGGCGGGCGGAGAGCACCCTCTCCCCCTCCCTCATGGAGCGCAGGACGTGCCTGCCCTCCGCGATCCTGCCTATGATCCCCGCCCCCGCCCCGTAGGCGCGCCTGTGGTCCCTCAGCGCGACCATGACGTAGGTGGCCCTGTTGTCGGACCCGCCCAGCGAGAAGAACACGTCGTTCTCCCTGTAGGAGCCCTCGGCCCTGTCGGGGGCTATGTCCGTGGGGAACGACCCGAACGCCGCTATGTCCCTGGTCACCCACCTGGACGAGCAGCCCTCCATGTCCCCGGCGTGCGACCTCCACCTGGCCGCGTCGGGGGTGTCCGCCAGGCGCAGGGTCATCCTCCCCGACTCGGTCTCGATCTCGAAGTCCCCCGTGGCGCGGGACGAGGTCTCGGCGGGGGCGCGGACCGCCGCGACGGCCCCCGGGACGTGCCCCTCCCCCTCTAGCGCGTCCCCCAGCGTCGCGCCGTCGCCCAGGACCTTCTCCCTGCCGTTGACCGTGACCTTCATGGGCGCCCCCCGGGGAGCGCCCTCTGTACCTTGGACACTATCTCGTCCAGCTTGTCCTGGGGGCACGCCACCCCGCGGACGACCCCGGACACTATGTCCACTATCTCCCCCTTGGTCTGTATCCCGTCGTCGGGGGGCATCACGCGGGAGGTCTTCACGCCTATGGCCGCGAAGTCCTCGAAGTCCACCGGGCACTGGGCGACGACCACCGCCGGTATGTCCACGTTCCGGAGGATCAGGCGCGCCTTGTAGATTATGTGCTGCCTCACGTTCCCGAGGTGTATGAGGGCCAGCTTGAACCGGTGCATGCGGTCGACCTCGATGGGGTCCAGGCCGAACTGGGTGCCGCTGGTGGAGTCGACCGCGTCCGACGGCACCCCGCCGCCGGCGTTCACCACGAGCACGCTTGCGTCCATGCCCTCCTCCCTCAGCGCGTAGGTGATCTCGCAGACGGGCTTGGTTATGTGCCTCCGCCCGGGGCCCATGGCCACGACGACCACGTCGGAGCCACTCTCGGAGATGGTCGCCCTCTGCGCCAGCCCGCCGCCCACCCCCAGCCCCATGGACTCCCTGCACTCCACGAAGCTGAGCCGCCTGCCGATCTGGCTCTTCAACTCCGATCACCCTTTGCGGCGGAGGCCTCCTCCGCCTCGAACATCCTTATTACCTCTGCGGGGGGGCCGGACCCGATTATCTTCCCGCCCTTCACGAACGCGGCGCGGTCGCAGCAGTTCTGGATCAGGTCCATGTCGTGGCTCACGATGACGAACGTCTCGTCCAGGTCGTCCCTGGCCCTGATTATGGATTTGGCGACGATGGTCTTGGTTATGGGGTCCATGGTCCCGGTGGGCTCGTCGAGGATTATCAGGCGCGGCTCCTTGATGAGGACCTGCGCGAAGGCGATCCTCTGGCACTCGCCCACGCTCAGGGAGTCCGGGTACGAGTACAGTATGCGCTCCACGTCCCTCTTCGGGAACCCGACGCTGTAGAGCACCTGCGCCGCCTTCATCTTCGCCAGCTCCGCCGGCATCTTCATGCCTATGGACGTCGACAGGTTCTGGAGGACCGTGTCGAAGGGGTACAGGGAGTACTCCTGGTGCAGGAACCCGATGTACGGGGTCGCCCTGCCCTTGCCGGACAGGCCCGCCTCGGACATGTCCACCCAGTCGTCCCCTATCCTGACCTTGACGGACCCGCCCGTGGCGGGGGTCATCCCGGATATCATCCTGGACATGGTGGTCTTCCCCGCCCCGGACAGCCCCACCAGCGCGAATATCTCCCTCTCCCTTATCTCCAGGGACACGCCGTCCACCGCCTTCACCACGCCGCGGGAGACGGAGAAGAAGTGCTTCTGCGCATCGTCGAGCCTCACTATCGGCTCGCCCGCCTCCCTCCCCTCGGACCTCTCGAACCTGTACTCGGCCATGAACCTCTCGGTGACGTCGCGGGGATCCCCCTCGGCGACGACGTTCCCGGAGTCCAGCCATATGGCGCTGTCCGCCATCTGCACTATGGCCTCGGGCCAGTGGGACGCGAGGACCATGCATATGCCGCTTTCGCGGACGTGCCTGACCAGCCTCTCGTGGACCAGCCCGGACGTATACGGGTCCAGGGTCCCGGTCGGCTCGTCCGCCAGGAAGAACAGCGGGTCCTTGGCGAGCTGCCTCGCCATGACGATCCTCTGCTTCTCCCCGCCGGAGAGGTCGCGGGCGATGTGGGTGGTCCGGTGCGTCATGTTGACGAACTCCAGCAGGCCTATCGCCTTCTCGACCCTGCCCTTGGCGTCGGGGCGGATGGCCTCCATGACGTTCTCCACCACGGACATGTCCCCGAACAGCGCGAACGTCCTCTGCAGCATTATGGCGATGCGCCCCTTGAGCTCCTGCCTCACGGGGTCGTGCTCGCCCATCCCCCAGTAGTCTATCTCTTCGGTGGCGGACCGGGCGCCGCACCTGGGGCACGGCGCGCCCTCCGACGGGAGGTCCATGCCCCCGCACTCGGGGCAGCGGTTGACGCGGTACAGGACGCGCCCGGAATCGGGCGCGTACCCCTCGCTCCCCCTGAGCATGTGTATCAGGACGCTCTTGCCCGCGGCGCTCTTGCCGATGAGCCCGAGTATCTTGCCGGCGGAGATCTTGGCGCTGACGTTGTTCAGCACGGTCTTGCCGTTGAACTTCTTAGTCACGTTCTCTATTATGATCAGATCCGACGACCCGCCCATAGGCAGCTAACTGCGAACAGGCATATAAAGGCAGGCACGGGCCCCGCCGGGAGGGCCGCGCGCCGCCGATGGCCCCTCCCGGCGGGGCCCCCGGGCGTCAGTCGCCCCCGCCCCACAGGGCGGGGCGCCCGTCCGGGTTCCAGCACCTGTCCCATCCCGGGGCGGGGCCGTCCGCCTGCGCGCGTATCGTCAGGGACGGGCACAGCTTGAACGCGTCGCCCCCGACCACCTTCACGCCGCCCGGCACGCATATGTCGGACAGGCCGGCGCAGCCGTAGAACGCGTGGCCCCCTATGCAGGCCAGGCCCGCCGGGAGCGACACGCTCTCCAGCCCCGGGCACGCCATGAACGTGCTGGGCGCGATGGCCGCGACGCGGGAGGGTATGGAGACCCTCGACAGGCTGTGGCAGTACCAGAACGCGTACTCCCCTATGCTGGACAGCGTCTCCGGCATGTCTATGCCGGAGAGGCTGGTGCAGACCCCGAACGCCCTGTGCCCTATGCTCTCGAGGCCCGCGGGCAGGCGGACGCTCTCGAGGCCGGTGCAGTAGAAGAAGGCGTAGCTCCCTATGCTGGACACCGTGTCGGGTATGTGGATGCTTGTCATGCCGCCGGCGTTCTGGAACGCGCCGTTGGCGATCCTGGACACCTTCCTCCCCGCATGGTATTCGGGGACTACGACGGAGCCGCTCGCGCCCATGGGCCCGGCGGACGCCTCGCACTCCCCGTCGCCCAGGTCGTCGAAGCGGAGGCCTGGCGTCCCCTCCCAGTGCGCGTGCAGGGTCACGTCCCCGGCGTGGGACCAGATCCCGTCGCGGAACTCCGTCCCCCCGCCGCCCTCCCCGTCGAACCAGCCGCCGAAGGAATAGGGCGCCCTCGACGGGACGGGGAGCTCGAACGGGGCCCCCATCCTCACCGGCATCGCGCCCACGGACGCGCCGCCGTCGGCGCCCCGGTAGTCGAAGGTCACCAGGAAGTCCCGCCTCCACCCCGCGCCCGGGACGGCGTCGCCGCCCGGCGCGCCCGCGAACGGCGCGTCGCGGACGCCGGCGTGGGCGCAGGCGGAGCCCCCGGGGGGGCCGCAGGCGGCGGCGCACGGAGCCGGCGCGGCGAATGCCGCGGCGAGGGCGCCGTCAATCATGTTCGAGAGCGCGAGGCGGGCGGAGGAGACCCTCCGAGCCGCCAGAATAAGCGCGGGCTCACCCATTTTCTTTTTCTTCCCCATTGTGTTTCCCCCTTTGAAACGGAAGATAATCCAACTATGCCTATATATCATTTACATGTGGCTCTGGAGATTCCATAGCTTTCCCGGAGGCTATTTAATAAAAACAAGGGGAGCCCCGCCCGCGCGGGCCCCCCCGGCGGGGCCCGCGGGGCATCAGTTAGGTTTTTAACATGGATGTTTGATTCATCCATGTGAATCAGAAGCGGCCTCAGAGAATGGGCGGACCGATACCTAAGTTCGGAGACTACCACATATGGAAGATAATGTTCAACGTCGGCAGGGCCGCCCCTCTGGGGAGGAAGAAGCTGGCGTCCATGCTGGACATAGGCGAGGGGAGCGTCAGGACGATACTCAGCATACTCCAGGAGGACGGGCTGATCTTCATCAACAAGAACGGCGTCGGGCTCACCCGCGAGGGGCTGGAGTGCTGGAACGCGGTCAAGATGGACGTGTCCCCCATACGGGTGGACGGCCTCACCATCGACGAGAACGACTGCGCGGTCAGGGTGCCGGGCGCGGCCAGGTCGGTCCTGTACGGCTGCGAGGAGAGGGACGCCGCCATAAAGGCGGGGGCGACCGGCGCGACGACGCTGGTGTGCTCCAACAACGTGCTGATATTCCCGGGGTCCAACTATCCGGTTGACCCGAAGATAGAGAAGGTCCTGAGGGGCGCGTTCGAGATAATGAACGACGACGTGGTCATAGTCGGGACCGGGACGACCCCCGCGGCCGCGGAGAAGGGGGCGGTCATAGCCGGGCTGGACCTGCTGGGCGGCCTGCAGATACACAGGGAGCTGAGGGAGATACTGAGCCACAGGAGCACCGGGAGCGAGCTCCTGGCGCTGGCGTTCGCCATACACGACCTGGTGGGCGGCCTGCCCGTGTGCGCCAAGAGCAGGGACAACCTGGGGATAAGGATAGAGAACGGCACCGTGATAGACAACGCCTACACCGGGGCGGTTCTCGAGGAAGTGATAAACGTGGGCACCACCATCCGCAAGGTGGCGGTGTCCGGGCCGTACAAGGGGATCAGGGTCATAGTCACCCCCATCGAGCTGGACAACAGGGTCATAGCCGCGATAGGGGTGGTCGACATCAGGAGCATGGCGGGCGCGGACAACCTGATCCGCCTGAGGAAGGAAGACGAATTCGGAGATGAAGGACAATGACGGACGGATGCAAGGTCACTGTGGACGCCGGCGTGTGCAAGATGGTCACCGTCGTGGAGGCGAGGCCCAACCCGGACACCGGGATGGTGGACTTCGAGATAAAGAGCGACTGCCCCAACGTGCTCAGGATGTCCTGGACGCTGAAATCCGTGTGCCCCTACAGCGAGGTGGAGGGGTCCATGGCGGAGACGGAGACGTACAAGAGCGCGTTCGAGAGCATCCCGCACACCGCGTGCCCGGTGCCCAGCGGCATAATCAAGGCGATAGAGGTGGCGGGAGGCCTGGGCCTCAAGAGGAACGCGACGATCACCGTGGAGTGACGCCGTCGACGTACCCGTCGATCCTCTCGGACCAGATCATGGCGGAGGGGCCCGTCATGTACATGGCCACCTCCTGCGCCTCCAGTATCTGGCCGGGGGTCGCCCCGGCGGCGATGGCCGCCTCGGCGTGGTATTCGAAGCACTTCTCGCATTTGGACGCGGACGAGAGGGCCATGGCGATCAGCTCCTTCTCGCGGGAGGAGAGCTCGCCGTCCCGGAAGACCTCTTTCCTGTACGCGTAGAGCGACCTCAGGACCCTGGGGTCCTTCTCGCCCAGCTTGGTTAGGGACATGCGGGGCCAATCTGCAACGGTTTATATAATCCGTCCTTCATTCGAACGGACAGAGCGTGGGTTAATTGGAAGAGCCGCTTGAGATCGTTAAGAAAATGCGCGGAGTCGTCCACGCCTTCTACCTGGACAGGGACGTGCTCGCGGAGATGAGGGACGAGGAGTCCAAGGTCCGGGCGATGGCGAACATAACCGTGGACAACCAGGGGTTCGCGCAGGCGCTCGAGAGGGAGCGCGTGATCGCGATAGTGAAGGACCCGAGGTTCAGGCCCCCGCCGGAGCCGACCGTGGTCCTGCTCTCGGGGTCCGGCGAGCTCATGGGCGAGGAGGTCTTCCCGTTCACCGCCAAGAAGTACATGGACAGGGACGACGTGGTCTGGCTGTCCGACGCGTTCGTGCTTTTCCCGGCGGTCCGCGGGAACGGGGGGGAATCTTTCATCATGCCCCCGGTCTCGTTCCCGGAGCTCAACGAGGGCAACGGGTGCAGAGACGTGGTGTCGTGCAGCCCCGCCCCCACCTGCGACCTGATGATGAGGAAGCATTACGGCCTGGAGGACGACCCGAAGCTGGCGTCCGTCCTGGTCGGGTTCAACAGGGCCTGACATGGATCGGCGCGAGCAGGCCGAGAGGGTGCGCCGCCTGATAGCGAGGGAGCCGTTCGGGGTGGACTGCCGCGGCGGTCCGGACCTGGCCCTGTTCTGCGCGGCCATGACCCACGACAGCATACTCAACGAGCCCGGCGGGAAGGGGCTGGAGTCGTACGAGCGGCTGGAATGGCTGGGAGACGCGGTCGTGTACCTCGCGTCCAGCGACCGCGTATTCAGAGAGTGCGGCGAGGGGGAGGACGTTTTGACCCCCCGCAGGTCCGAGGCGATCTCCAACGAGGGGCTGGCGGCGGCGTTCGCGGCCTGGGGGCTGGACGGCGACGTGAGGGAGGCGATCCTGACCGGGAACGGCGTGAAGCCCGGGGACGTTACGGCCAACATGCTCGGGGACGTGTTCGAGGCCCTGATCGGGGCGGCGTACCTCGCGTTCGGGTTCGACAGGGCCAAGGGGATCGCGGAGAAGGCTCTCTACGACAGGCCGTCGGACTGAGATGGCGATCTCGCGTTTTCAGAGAGCCGTTTTCGCGGCAGGTGAAAAAAGGTAAGGTTGCGGGCCCGCCTTTCGGCGGGCCCGCCGTTTATGGTGTTACGGGCTCTGGTTCCAGAGTATGTTCGCGCATCCGCCGTTCCAGCCTACGCTCCATCCCGCGGCGGGGCTGCTGGGATCCAGAGACGGATCCGAGGCCTCGCAGCGGATCTGGAGCGACGGGCTCGTGTCCGCGAACGCGTCGGTGTTCACGAATATCGTGGCGATCGGTATGAACACGCTCGTGAGGCCGGTGCAGCCCTGGAACACGCTGGGGCCGAGCGTGGTCAGAGTGGCGGGCAGGACGAGCGATCCCTTGAGGCCTGTGCAGTTCAGGAACGCGGACATCCCCAAGGTCACCGTGTTGGGAGACAGCTTCAGGGATGTGAAGCCCGTGCAGTATGCGAACGTGCCGTTGCCGACCTCCGTCACGGTGGGCGGTATTATCAGCTCTCCGGTGAGGCCGGTGCAGCTGTGGAACGCGCCATGGTCGAGCAGGACCAGGTTGGGCGGCAGCACGAGCGTGCCCGTCAGCCCGGTGCATGCTGAGAACGCGCCGTTGCCGATGGATGTGACGGAAGGCGGTATCATCAGCTTGCCTGTGATGCCGGCGCAGCTGTGGAACGCCCCCTCGTCTATGAGGTCCAGCGTGGACGGCAGAGAGATCTGCGTTATGCCGGAGCATAGCTGGAACGCTAACTTGCCGATGGATGTTACCCCCTCGGATATGTAGACGGAGGTTATGTTCGGATTCCTATTGAACCCTTCCTCCGCGACGCTGACGACTCTGAGCCCGTGGTCGTACTCAGGTATGACCAGAGGGCCGGAGGAGAACGCCCCCGCCTTCACCGACAGGGTCCCCCCGACGTCTGTGAACGCCAGGCCGGGCGTGCCGGCCCAGTACGCGTGCAGGGTCACGTCGGAGGCGCCCTGCCAGGACTGGACGAGCCCGTCCGCCCCGGAGTACGCCGCGCCGCCCCCGCCGACGGCCGCGTACCATCCCCCGAAGG
>JAIRPP010000010.1 GCA_031256955.1 Candidatus Methanoplasma sp.
TCCCCCTCCCCAGTCCCTTCGCGGACCCCTTTTGATCGGGTATCGTCCATCTCATTCCTCCTGGGTAACTCGTTTCCCCGCATGGATCGCCGCCCGGAGATATAAAGCATCGCCAATCCAGATGCCTGGCTAATGGAATCTGCGGACGCGTTTCGCGCCCGCCCGCGACGAATGCGCTCCGGGCGCGGCGGCTTCCGGGCGCGCGTTTCCAACGGCAAAGCCTTTTAATACACATCGGAGATGGCGGGTCATTAAGACCGCGGAGCATGGTTGATGTCCGTTATGCCGATGAAGCCTGGTGTTTTCAGTGTATGACGAGCCCTACATGGCGCTCCTCCTGCTCCCCGCGTTCGCCGGGGCGGTCCTCGGGCTGGTCCCGTCCAGGCGCTTCGGCCTCGCCGCCCTCGCCCTCTGCGGCGCGTCCTGCGTCGCGGGCATGCTCGCGTACCCGATGTTCCTCGGCTACGGGGCCATAGAGTGCACCTTCCCCGTGCCTTCCGCATGGGGGCCGTACTCCGTCGCCATGGACGGGCTCTCCGCCCTCATGGTCTCCTTCTCGTCGCTCGTTTTCCTGATGGTCGTCGCCCACATGTCCCGCTCCCGCACCGCCCAGCCGAACGGGAAGGGGTGCGGGGCCGCGTGCGCCATGTTCGCGGCGTGCGCCCTGTCCATGTGCGCCGACTCCGCCCTCCTCCTGCTCCTGTCCTGGGAGGGGATGACCCTCGCCGCGTTCTTCATGTCCTGCAACGGCGAGAACGCCGGCGCCAGGTGGAGGTTCCTGGTGACCACGCACTTCGGGGGCCTGATGATAGTCTGCGCCTTCGCCGCCATGGCGTCGGCCGCCGGGAGCTGGAGCCTCTCTGGATGGTCGGGCCTCGGCTCGGAGATGGGGCTCCTGCCGTCCTGCGCGGCCGCCGCCCTCCTGTTCGCGGGCTTCGGCACCAAGCTCGGGCTGGTCCCGTTCCACGCGTGGATGCCCGACCTGTACTCCTCCGCCCCCACGCACTCCTCCGCCCTCCTGTCGACGGTGTCGTCCAGCGCGGCGGTCCTGATCCTGTTCAAGAGCGTGTTCGGGTACATCGGGGTCACCGGGGACATGTACCCCCTGGCCGTCGCCCTGATGGGCGCGTCCGCCCTGACCGCGGTGTGGAGCGCGATGGAGTCCCTCGTCCAGAACGAGCCCAGGCGGATCCTGGCGTTCTCCGGCATGGAGAACATGTCCCTCGTGCTGCTCTGCATGTCCCTGGCGATGCTGTTCTCCCACGGGGGGTCCCAGGGGCTGGTCGCCATGGCGCTGGTCGCCGCCCTCCTCCACGCGCTCAACCACTCCGTGTTCAAATCCCTGATCATGCTGGCAGTGGGCACCGTGGAAGACTGCACCGGGGAGACGGACATCGAGCGCATGGGGGGGCTGGCGAAGCTCATGCCCGCGTTCTCCGCCGTCGCCCTGGTGGCGGTGCTGTCCATGGCCGCGGTGCCCCCGTTCAACGGGTTCGCCAGCGAATGGCTCATGGTGCAGTCCATGATGGACGGGGAGGGCCTGCAGATGGCCAAGGTCCTGCTGCCCATAGGCGTGGCGGTCCTCGGGGTCAGCGGCATGATGTCCGCCGCGTCCTACGCCAGGCTCTACGGGTTCGTGTTCCTGGGCAGGCCCAGGTCCGAGTCCGTCCGGAACCCGAAGAGGGTCGGCCGCGCCGGATTCGCCGCCATGGCGGCGCTGGCGTTCATGTGCCTCGCCATGGGGCTCGCGGCGGCCCCCATGATGGGGGCCGTGCACGAGGGGGTCTCCTCGGTCATGGGGCTCCCGCCGGGCGGGTCGTACGCCGACGAGCTGGCGGGGACCCTGGACGCGCCCATGCTCGGAGGCCTGCTCCTCGCGTCCGTGTTCGCCGTGTACGGGGCGTTCCGCCTGTTCCGCAAGAAGTCCTCCAAGGCGCCCACGTGGGGCTGCGGGGGCCCGCTGGAGGACGGCATGCAGTACTCGTCCATAGGGTTCTCCCAGCCGCTGGTCCGGGTGTTCCACCCGCTGTACGGGGACGTGGCCGAGATGGCGCAGGACGGGAAGGGCGGGAAGAGGTACACCCTCAGGTTCACCGACCCGTTCGACGAGAGGATCGTCGTGCCCGCCGGCAGGCTGACCGAGAGGGCCTCCCGCCGGATCGGGAGGACGCAGAACGGGAACATACAGTCCTACTTCGGGTACATGCTCGCCGCGCTGGTCGCGCTCCTCCTGGCGGTGAGGTTCCTATGATCTCCGCCGGCTTCGCCGCCTCCGTCGCGCAGGGGATCCTGATGATCGCCCTCGCCCCGCTGTTCGCGGGGGTCCTCTGCAAGCTGAAGGCGCGGATGCAGCGGCGCTCGGGATGCGGCCTGCTGCAGCCGTACCGGGACGTGGCCAAGCTCTTCAGGAAGGCCGAGAAGGTCTCCGACAGCGCGTCCTGGCTGTTCCGCGCGGTCCCCTACGCGTGCTTCGGGTCCATGGCGCTGCTGTCGTTCATGACCCCGTTCATGCTCGCGGAGGTCGCCGCCCCGTTCGGGGACCTCGTGGCGATGGTGTACGTGTTCACCCTGTACAGGTTCATGATGGTTCTGGGCGGGCTGGAGGGCGGGTCCGTGTTCGGGGGGATGGGGAGCAGCAGGGAGACGATGATGTCTGTGCTCATAGAGCCGTCCCTGCTCCTGGCGGTCATGGCCCTCGCCGGCCTCGCCGGCGGGGGGACCGACATGGGCGGGATCCCGGGGTCCCTTATCGGGATGGGGGTCATCGTGCTGTCGCCCGCGCTCATCCTCGCCGCCGCCTCCTTCTTCATAACCCTGCTGGCGGAGAACGCCAGGATCCCGTTCGACAACCCCTCCACCCACCTGGAGCTGACCATGGTCCACGAGGGGATGCTCCTGGAGTACTCCGGGCGCGGCCTCGGCCTGATGGAGCTGTCCTCCATGATGAGGCTGACGATATTCGCGTCCATGCTGTGCTCCCTCTTCTTCCCGTGGGGGATCGCCCTCTCGCCCGCGCTCCCCGACCTGGCGGCGGGGCTCGCCTCCGTCCTGCTGAAGATGCTGGCCGCGATGGCCGCCATAGCCCTGATAGAATCGTATCTCGCCAAATACCGCCTCTTCAAGCTGCCCAACCTCCTGACCGCCTCCTTCGCCCTGTCCCTGCTGGCGATGATATCCCTATACATACTGTGAGATGAGGACATGGACCCAGCCTTAGCCGGAAACCTGATAGACCTGTGCGCGGTGGCGATGCTCCTGCTGTCCATGCTGGCCATGACCACCACCAGGATGGGGCAGCTGCTCAACGCGTTCGCCGCCCAGTCGCTGTTCCTGGCGGCCCTGGCGTTCGTCGTGGGGGACGTCACAGGGCACAGCAGGATCTGGACCATAGGCGCGATCACGCTCGCAGTCAAGGTCGTCCTGATCCCGAGGTTCCTGAAATACACCTCCGACCGCATCCACGTGGGCAGGGACATAGACTCCACCATGGGCATACCCGGGTCCCTCCTGATATCCGCCGTGCTGATCATAGTCGCGTACATCGTCGCCGAGCCCCTGGTGGCGACCCTGGAGACGATAACCAGGAACTGCCTGGCCATGTCCATGTCGGTCATCCTCATAGGGCTGTTCATGATGGTGACCCGGCGCAAGGCCATGACCGAGGCCATAGGCCTCCTGATGATGGAGAACGGGCTGTTCCTGGGCGTGATGTCGCTGTCCTACGGCATGCCCCTGGTGGTCGAGCTGGGGATCTTCTTCGACGTCCTCATGGCCGCCGTCATAATCGGCATATTCGCCCAGCGCATAAGCAAGACCTTCGATTCCATAGACACCTCCGTCCTAAGGAGGCTGCGCGAGTGAGCCTCGAGATCGAGCTGATCCTGCTGATGCCCGTCGCGGGCGCGCTGGCGTCCCTGCTGTCCCCCGGCAGGATCGCCGCGCTCGCCACCTCCGCCGCGTCCGCGCTGGCGCTCCTGTTCGCCGCCGCCGCATGCGCCGGCCCGCTGCTGGACGGGCCGGCGATCGAGTACGGGCCGTGGTACGCGGACGGGCTGTCCGCCGTGTTCCTGCTGCTGACGTGCATAGTCTGCCTCGCGTCCTCCGTCTACTCCTACGGGTACATCTCGGAGGACCGCAGGGAGGGGGCCGTGGGGCACAGGGACGAGCGCAGGTACTACGTCATGCTGAACCTGTTCTCCGCCGCCATGATGGCGGTGTGCGTCGTCGGCTCGATGGGGATCATGTGGATAGCCATCGAGGTGACCACCCTCATATCCGCGTTCCTGGTGGGCTTCTACAAGAGGGAGGCGGACGTGGAGGCCTCCTGGAAGTACCTCATGATATGCTCCGTGGGCATAACCCTGGGCCTCATGGGCATAGTCCTGATGTACGCCTCGTCCGCGCACATCCTCGGCGAGAGCCCGGACGCCCTGGAGTGGCCCGTGCTCTACGGGGCGGCGGCGGGGCTGGACCCCACTCTCATGAAGATGGCGTTCGCGTTCGTCATAATCGGGTTCGGCACCAAGATGGGGCTGGTGCCCATGCACACCTGGCTCCCGGACGCCCACAGCCAGTCCCCGACGCCCGTCAGCGCGATGCTGTCCGCCGCGCTGCTCAACTGCGCCCTGTACGCCATACTGCGCTTCCTCATGATCACCGAGATCGCCGTGCCCGGGTTCGCGTCGACCATCCTGATATGCTTCGGCGCCCTCTCGCTGGCCGCGGCGGGGGCGTTCATACTGATATCCAGGGACTTCAAGCGCATGCTCGCGTACTCCAGCATAGAGCACATGGGCATAATCGCCATAGGCTTCGGGATAGGGAGCCCCCTGGCGGTGTTCGGCGCGCTGATCCACGTCATGGCTCACTCCCTGACCAAGCCCCTCATGTTCTTCTCCGCCGGCAACGTCATACAGGGGTACGGGACCAGGAACATGGACGAGATCCGGGGGCTCAGGAAGAGCATGCCCTTCACGGCGTTCATGGCCGCGGCGGGGGCCGCGGCCCTGGGCGGGATGCCTCCGTTCTCGGTGTTCGTGGGCGAGGCGACGGTCATATGGGGGGCGGTGGATTCCGGCATGCACGCCCTGGCGGCGGCCATGGCGGTCCTGCTCGTCCTGGTGTTCGCCGGCCTCACCAGGAGCGTGCTCGGCATGATGCGCGGGGACCCCGGGAGGGAGGTCCGCGAGCCCGGGGGGGCGTCCAGGGCCTCGGCCATGGCCGCGCTCCTGGCGGCGACGCTGGCCCTGGGCCTGTTCATGCCCGACTGGCTGGGGGACGCGCTGCGGTCCATAGCCGAATGGTTCTCGGGGGGAGCGCGGTGACGGCGCGCGGATCCCTGGCGGCGGAGGTGTCCGAGAGGATCGCCGGCGGCATGGGGCTGGCCTGCCTCTACGCGAGGAGAGACGGGGGAGGCCATGCGCTGGAGGCGATAATGGCGGGGGACGGCATAGAGAGGATCACGCTCCCCGTGGACGGGGGGTCCTTCGAATCCATCTCGCCCGCGGTCCCGTGCGCCTCCATATACGAGAGGGAGGTCTTCGAGGAGTTCGGCCTCCGGCCCGAGGGGCACCCGGACATGCGCCCGCTGAGGTCCAGGTCGGGGTGGGGGCCTCTCGAGGGCGCGTCCGCCATCCCGGGCAACGGGATATCGGGGGACGGGGTCTTCGAGATACCCGTCGGCCCGATACACGCGGGAGTCATAGGGCCGGGGCATTTCAGGTTCAGCGTCGCGGGGGAGCCCGTGCTGGCCATGAGGGCGTACCTGGGGTACTCCAGGAGGGGGGTCGAGAAGGCCATGGAGGGCCCCGCGGGCGCAGACAGGGCATTCCTGGCCGAGAGGGCGTCGGGCGACAACTCGGTGGCCCACGCCCTGGCGTACCTGCAGACCGTGGAGCAGGGGTCGGAGATACCTCTGCGCGCCAGATACATAAGGACCATATACGCCGAACTGGAGAGGGCGTGCTGCCACCTCGGCACCATCAGCGGCATCGCCACGGACGCGGCGCTCGCCGTGCCGGCCGCGCGGGGCGCGGCGCTCAGGGAGACCGTCCTCAGGCTGAACGAGAGGATCAGCGGGAGCAGGATGCTCCGCGGGGCGCTTGCGGTCGGGGGGGTGTCGAGGGACCTGTCCGCGGAATCCATGTGGGACATAGAGAACACAGTGATGAAGCTGGAGTTCGACGTCCTGGACCTGTTCAAGGTGATCGCGAAGTCCCCCTCGTTCATGGACCGCGCAGAGTCCACGGGGAGGCTGTCCTGCGAGGACGCGGAGGCGCTGCGCGCGGTGGGCCCGGTCGCGAGGGCGAGCGGGTCCGGGTACGACGTCAGGAAGCGCAGGCCCTACGCCGCCTACGGCGACATCGCCCTGAACGTCCCGTCGTGCAGGGGCGGGGACGTGTACGCCAGGCTGTCCATCAGGAAGGAGGAGGCCATGGAATCCCTCAGCGCGGTGACCCAGTGCCTGAACCAGATGAGGGAGGGCCCGGTGCGCGCCAGGGTGGAGACCGAGGACGGGTTCCACGTCGGCGTCGTGGAGTCCCCGCGCGGCGAGGCGCTGCACTGCGCCCACATATCCGGGGGGGTCGTGACGAGGTACAAGATACGGGACGCGTCTTTCCCCAACTGGCCCGCGCTGGAGCGCGCGGTCATGGGGAACATAGTCCCGGACTTCCCCCTGGTGAACAAGAGCTTCGACTTATCCTACAGCGGGAACGACCTATGAAGATCAAATGGAACAACAGCGTGCTCAGGATGTCCGTGGAGGGCCTGGCCTCCCTCGACCGCCCCGCCGAGGGGCTGTCGGAGATGGGGCGCAGGCCGGAGATGCCCCATCCCGGCGGCTCGTGCGCCGGGTGCGGGGAGTGCGCCGAGGCGTGCCCGTCGGGCGCGATATCCGCCCCCCCGGGATCGTGGGAGCTGGACCTGGGGAGGTGCATATATTGCCGCAGGTGCGTCCGCGCGTGCCCGTCGGGCGCGCTGTCCCTCGTCGCCGCCCCGGAGTACGCCGTGAGGCGCGGGGACCTCGTCTTCAGGAGGGGGGAGCCTACCGACCGCGCCCCGGGGGCCGTCGATGAGGCGAAGAGGCGCGCCATAGGGAGATCGATACACGTGCGCCAGGTGGACACGGGCTCGTGCAACGCCTGCGAGGTGGAGATCGGATCCATGTCCAACCAGTTCTACGACGCGGAGAGGTTCGGGATCAGGATCGCCGCGTCCCCCAGGCACGCCGACGCGCTGCTGGTGACGGGGCCTCTGACGGAGAACATGAGGGAGGCGTTCGACGCGGTCCTGGGCGCGACCCCCGACCCGAAGATCGTGGTCGCCATGGGGGCGTGCGCCATATCGGGCGGCGTCTTCGGGAGGCCCGGCATGTCCGGGACGGGCGCCGCGGCGGAGGTGGACGTCTATATCCCGGGATGCCCCCCGCCGCCCGGCTCGCTGGTCAGGGCGCTCCTGGGGGCCCTCGGGATCACTGGACGACGATGACGGTGCAGTGCGCGCCCCTGACGACCTTCTCGGAGACGCTGCCGATCATGACCCTGTCGAGGGCTGTCTTGTCCAGGCGCCCCACGATTATCGTGTCCGCGCCCACCCTGCGGGCCGCCGCGAGTATCACGTCGGCGGGGTGGCCCGCCTCCAGCAGCGACTTCGCGTCCGCGCCGGCGTCCTCCGCCATCTGCCTGGCCGCCTCGACGTAGCCCTTGACGTTCTGTATCTCCGACTCGCGGTCCACGGAATCGCGGGTGACGGCCACGGAAGACACCACGTAAAGGGGCTCGCCGTAGGCCAGGGCGTGCTTTATCGCGTACCGCAGGGCCTTCTCCGTGTGGGACTTGCCGTCATAGCCCAGAACTACAGACATGCGGCGGCGATCGCCTGGGGAAGATATAAACGATTTCCAGGCTCCGCGCCCGGAGCGGCGGCGCAGATATGGAAAGAAGGCGCCGCGGGCGGAGAGCCCGCGGCTGGAAACGCGTTTTCAGAGCTCCTTCCTCGTGAACATGATCCACGAGAGCGCGGTCGAGGCGGCGCCCCATCCGATCATGGCCGCCGCGGCCTTGCCCACATCGGGCGCGGCCACGGTGGCGAACTCCGACATCATCTCCCTGTACTCCGGCACGCAGGAGACTATGGCCTCCGCCGCCGTGTCCAGCATGAACCAGGTGTCCGCCCCGGTAGACGCCTGTATGATCTGCGTGAAGATGGTCACGAACATGAGGATCGTCAGGAACGTCATGATCGCGGCGGTCCCGGACTTCCTCATCATCGTGCTGAACACCGCCGCCACGCCCGACGTGGCGAACATGTACAGGCAGATCAGGCCCAGGGAGGACCCGAATATCCCCACGGGTATCGAGCCCGCCGCCGCCAGCGCGGCCATGGCCACGGCGACGTAGAACCCGATGATGACCAGGATCTCCAGCACCAGGCAGCCTATGAACTTCCCGATGAATACCGAGGTCTTCTTCACGGGCCTGGTGAACAGTATGAGCGCGGTCCTCTCCTCGAACTCCGAGACGTAGACGGACGACGCGAAGAGCGTCGCCGCGAGCACAGGCAGGAAGCTGGCGAACATGAAATACGCGCTCACCACCTTCCCGGGCGTGTCTCCGAGGCCGCCGCCGAGCGCGTACGGCAGTATGGTTATCAAGGCGAATATCGCCGCCACCAGCGCCACGTATATGGCGAGCTTCTTCCCGCGCACGAACTTGCGGATCTCGTTCTTAGCGACCACGTAGGTCTGCCTGAAATCGTCTGCTTCTATGCGGATCATCATCTCGACTCCTTTATGAGGCTGAGGTACGTGGTCTCCAGCGAATCCTCCTCGTAGACGCTGTACGCGCCCACGCCGAGGCCCGCGAGGTCGCCCATGAAGCGGACCCTCGCGTCCATGCCCCCGGTCAGATGGACCTCCATGTCGTTGCCGTACCTCTCGACCGACTTGACGTTGTCGAGGGCGGCGACCCTGTCCATGGACTCCTTCGTGGGCGGAGACGCGACCTTGACGGTCAGCCTCCTGGCGTCGCCCGCCTTGGAGAGCGCGTCTATGTCGTCGTGGATCAGGAGCGTGCCGTGGTTTATGAGGGCGACCCTGTCGCAGAGGTCCCCCACCTCGTTCAGGAGGTGGGAGCTCATGACCACGGTGAGGTCGTGGGAGTCGTTCCTGAGGTTCTTCAGGATCTCCCTGGTCTCCGCCATCCCCCTCGGGTCCAGCCCGGAGGTCGGCTCGTCCAGGATTATGAGGTTCGGGTCCCCCAGGAGGGACTGCCCGATGGCGATCCTCTGGCGCATCCCCTTGGAGAACGTGCCTATCCTCTTGTCCGCCCACTCGGCCATCTTGACCTTCTCCAGTATCGCGTCGGTGTCGCTGGAGATGGATTCGCTGGTGAGCCCTATTATCTCGCCTATGTACCTCAGGGTCTCCCTGGGGGTCAGGTACGAATAGAACTCCGGCGTCTCCACCACCGTGCCGACGCCCGTGAGCGCGTTCTTGGGGTCCGACGCGACGTCCACCCCGTTTATGTACGCGCGGCCCGCGGAGGCCGCGATCAGGTGCGTGAGTATCTTGAGGGTCGTGCTCTTCCCCGCCCCGTTGGGTCCCAGGAACCCGGTGAAGCTGTTCTTTTTTATGGAAAGGTCGAGGTTGTTGACCGCGACGAACGCCCCGTACTCCTTTCTGAGACCTACTATCTCTATAGGAACATCGGATGACATCGTCGCTCCATGCCCTGGCCGGTTTAAATAAATGCATCCCCGTACGCTCCTTTTTAGGATTCGGGAGAGGGGGTTCCCCCCTCCGTGTACTTTCGGATCAGCGGCGGCACAGGGACGACCACGCGTCCTCCGCGCCCGCGAGGACGTCCTCCACGTCCACCCGGACCGCCTCCCCGTCCCTGACCAGCACGTCCCCCTGGCACATGACCGTCTTGACGTTGGCGGCGGACGAGGAGTATATTATGTTGGACACGACGTTCTCCGCGACCAGCGGGCGCATGTTGGGCGCATGGCCGTCCAGGATCACGAGGTCGGCGTATTTCCCGGGCTCTATCGATCCTATCATGTCGCCCATCCCGACCGCCCTCGCACCCCCGAGGGTGGCGAAGTCCAGCAGCTGCTGGGCCGTCGCGACCGTGGGGTCCCACCTGCTGGACTTCTGCAGCAGGCCGAGGGTCTTCGCCTCCGCCAGCATGTCCAGGCTGTTGTTCGTGGAGCTGCCGTCGGTCCCTATGGATATCCCCGCCCCGCTCCCCATCAGCTCCGGCAGGGGGGCCACGCCCCCCGTGGCCAGCTTCATGTTGCTGACGGGGCACAGCGACACGGACATGCCGGTCGCGCCCATGGCGCGAGCCTCGGCCAGGGTCAGCCACGCCGAGTGCGCGGCTATCGCCCTCGGCCCCAGGACGCCCTTGTCTGCGAGCCACTCGGCGGGCCTCATGCCCGTCTTCCTCCTGTGCTCGTTGACCTCGCCCCTGGTCTCGGACAGGTGCAGCGCCAGCGGGGCCTCCTTCTCGTCGGACAGCGCCTTCGCCGCGGCGCACGTCTCCTCCCCGCAGACGTAGACCCCCTGCAGGGCGGCCCCGGGCACGATCTTGCGGCGGCCCGCGAACCCGTCTATGAAGCGGCGGCAATTGTCGATGGGGCTCCCCCTCTGGGTGGTCTTGTCGTCGTCCAGGACGCACCAGCACAGGACCCCTCTGAGCCCCGCCTCCTCGACCGCCCCCGCGACGACGTCCTCCGAGTAGTACATGTCCACGAACGTGGTGGTGCCGCCGAGGGCCATCTCCGCGCAGCCCAGCCTGGCCCCGGCGAGGATGTCCCCGTCCGTCCTGTCGGAATCGATGGCGAAGACCCGGCTCAGGAAGTCCGGGAACGCGAGGTCGTCCGCCGCGCCCTTCATGACGGTCATGGCCACATGGGTGTGGGTGTTCACGAGGCCGGGCATGACTATGTCTCCGCGCGCGTCGATCTCCTCGTCCCACGCGCCCTCGTACGACGGGCCGGCGTACGCCACCCTCTCGCCCTCGATGGCCACGTCTCCCTTGAAAACAGACCTCTCCGCGTCCTGCGAGACCACCCACGCGCCCCTGACCGCCGTTATCCTCTCCGACAAATCTCCATCTCCCGATGCGGCCGCGAACGGGTTCCGGTCTTATAACCCTGGCGGGAGCGCGCCCCTCCGGGAGGGCGCCTCCCCTTTCTAAGATTTATTTATATATTACGCAAACGATAGCGTAAGCGCTCACAAAGGGCAATGGGATGCACACGGGAGCTGGGCTCGCGTTTCCCTCCGAAGGGGTCGGAACGTGTACTTGAAACAGATAGATCTAGAGAACTTCAAATCGTTCGGCGGAAAGCTTTCCATTCCGCTAATGGAGGGCTACATGGCTGTGACCGGCCCGAACGGGTCCGGCAAGTCCAACATAACGGACGCCATACTGTTCGTGCTCGGCCCCAAGAGCTCGAAGGCCGTCAGGGCCGGCAAGCTCACCGACCTCATATTCGACGGCGGGAAGGGGAAGGGGAAGGCGGGGTTCACCAAGGTCTCCCTGGTCTTCGACAACTCCGACCGCCTCATGCCCTGGGACGACGACACCGTCAGGCTGACCAGGCACGTGAAGATGGCGGACAACGGCGTCGACTACAGCTCGTATTTCTACGTCAACGACAGGAAGTCCTCGCTGACGGAGTTCGACAGCCTCCTGACCAAGGCGCGCATAAGCGCCGACGGGTACAACATGGTGCAGCAGGGCGACGTCACCAGGATAGTCCAGATGGGCAACCTGGAGAGGAGGCGCGTCCTGGACGGCATATCGGGCATCGCCAGCTACGACGCGGACATAGAGAAGGCCAGGGCCGAGAGGGCCGAGGCCGAGGCCAACCTGGACCGCATAAACATCGTGGTCGAGGAGCTCGTCAAGCAGATCGAGAGGCTGGAGAAGGATCGGGAGGACGCCAAGAGGTACATGGAGGCGCAGCGCCTGCTGGACGTGTCCAGGGCGCAGCTCGTCCACAGGCAGCTGATCATCGCGGAGGCCAACATGGGCAGCGTCATGGACCAGATCGGCCGCATCTCCGCGGAGATCGCCTCCCTCAGGGAGAGGAAGGGCGAGGTCGCCCGCCTGATAGGCGAGAACAGGGAGGCCGTGGCCGCCAAGGAGAGGGAGATCGGCGACAAGGCCGGGCCCGAGTACATGCGCGTGAAGGGCGACATAGAGGCGAAGAAGCTCGAGGCGGCGACCAAGAGGGACCGCATCGAGAGGATCGCTGACGACCGCGCGGAGCACGAGGCGTGCCTGGCGGAGCTGGAGGGCGACGCTGCGGAGAGCGGCGCGGAGCTGGACGCGGTGAAGAAGGACCTGGCGGCCGCCGCCGCGAGCCTGGAGTCCCTGGACAGGGAGCTGAGGGACGCCCTGGCGGAGGAGGCCGGGATCAACGAGGACATTTCGAGGATGGGCGGGGAGCACGCCGCGCTGCGCGGGCGCCTGTCGGAGCTGGACGTGGCCATAGAGAAGAAGGAGAAGGGGGAGCGCGAGGCGGAGCTGAGCGTGTCCCGCGCGGAGACCGTCCTCGAGGGGGCGGTGAAGGCCATATCCTCCCTGAGGGAGAAGCTGGAGAAGGCGGACTTCGAGATCAAGGACGCGGAGTGGAACCTCCAGCAGGTCAGGCAGCAGGCCGGGCCGCAGGGCGGGTCCGACCTGCCGAAGAAGATAATGGAGGCCAAGAGGAAGGAGGCGGAGTACGAGCGGCAGGAGAACGAGCTCAAGGACGCCATAACCCGCCTGAACGGGCAGTACCAGGAGCTCATGGCGGAGAAGAGGGTGGCGGACCGCGCCGGGGGCAAGAGCTCCGCCGTGACGTCCATACTGTCCCTCAGGGACACCGGGGCCGCCTCCGGGATCCGCGGCACGATACAGGAGCTGGCGACCGTGAAGCAGGGGTACGAGACGGCGATAGCCGTCGCCGCCGGGAGCAGGGCGCAGGCGGTGGTCGTGGACGACGACCAGGTAGCCGCCGACTGCATCTCGTACCTGAAGAAGGAGAAGCTGGGGAGGGTCACGTTCCTCCCGCTGAACAAGATGAGGGGGGGCAGGCCCGACGCGAAGGCGATCATGGCGGAGAAGCAGACCGACGGCTACGCCACCAGCCTCATGACCTACGACCAGAGGTACGCCAACGCGTTCTGGGAGGTCTTCCGCGACACGCTCATAGTCTCGGGCATACCGGAAGCCCGCGCCCTCATGGGCGGGGTCAGGCTGGTCACCCGCGGGGGCGAGGTCTTCGAGAAGGGCGGCGCCATAATAGGCGGGATGCTGAACACTCAGAGCATCGCGAAGTTCGGCGCGTCCTCCGAATCCAAGCTGGAGGAGACCGGCTCCAGGCTCAGCGCCGCCAACACGTCCATGAACCTGCTGAGGGTCCAGATGCGCCAGCTGAGGGACGAGATAAGGTCCCTGGACGACGAGATGCGCCGCGAGGCCAGCGAGGGCATGGGCGTGCAGGCCAAGATCAGCCAGCTGGACGCGCAGGCCGGCGCGCTGAGGAGGTCCCGCCAGGCCTTGGCGGCGGAGCTGGAGGAGAAGCTCGCCGAGGAGGCTGCCGCCCGCAGGGAGGCGGAGGAGGCGCGCGAGGCGCTGTACGTCATCTCCGAGGAGGCGGAGGGCATGAGGGGCGAGAGGAGGGAGGCCAGGGAGAGGATGGACCAGATCGCCCCCGCCGAGATACAGGAGAGGCTGAAGGCGGTCCGCGACAAGGCCTACGGCCTCTCGGACGCCGTGTCCACCCTGAAGGCGGACAAGACGTCTTTCGAAGCCAAGGCCGCGGGCCTGGAGAAGCTCATGGCGTCCCTGGAGGGCCAGATCGCGACGCGCCGCCGCAAGATAGAGGAGGGCGAGGCGGAGGCCGCCGGGTACGAGGAGGGGCTCGCCGCCATCGGGGTCGAGCTGGACGCGCTCAGGAGGATAGAGGAGGGGATAGAGGAGGGGATGCAGGACCTCAAGTCGGAGAAGGACGCCCTCGTCGGCGACGGGATCAGGCTCGACGGCGAGAGGGAGTCCCTCCAGACGAAGATCGAGGACAGGAGCGGGTTCCTGCAGAGCCAGGAGGCCGCCGCCTCCATACTGGAGTCGAACATCGCCCAGATAAGGGCGGAGATGTCCGCCATAGCCATAGAGGTCCCGGAGCCCATACCCTCCGAGGAGGAGATAAAGCGGAGCATAAGGTCCTGCGAGGGCGCGCTGGCCAAGATAGGCAACGTGAACCTCAGGGCCATAGAGGAGTACGACGAGAGGAAGGCCAGGCACGACGGGCTCATCGCGGACGTGGCCAGCCTCAACAGGCAGATCAAGGACCTCAACGGCCTGACCGAGTCCCTGAACGGCCAGAAGAAGGGGCTGTTCATGCAGTCCTACGACGCGGTCAACGTCAATTTCAAGGCGATATACGCCATGCTCTCCGGGGGCGGGGAGGCGTTCATGGGGCTGGAGGACGAGGAGGACCCGTTCCTGGGCGGGCTCACCATCAACGCGAAGCCGAAGAACGGCAAGCTCCTGCGGCTGGAGGCGCTCTCCGGCGGGGAGAAGTCCCTGACCGCGCTGGCGTTCATATTCGCGATACAGGAGTACCAGCCATCGCCGTTCTACGTGCTGGACGAGGTGGACATGTTCCTGGACTCGGTGAACGCGGAGATGGTCGCCAGGAGGGTGAAGGAGAGCTCGCGCAAGGCGCAGTTCATACAGGTGTCGCTGAGGAAGGTCACGCTGTCCATGGCGGACCACCTCATCGGCGTGACGAGGCCGCCCACGGGCATCAGCAGGGTGATCATGCAGCCCGACCTCGCCGAGGTGTCGAAGTACGAGGAAGAGGCGCTCAGGAACAGGGCGGAGACGTAAAGCATTAAAAGGATGGGAGACAGATGATCGAGATCGTGAAGAGAGAGGGGATCGAGCAGCATCTGCTGTTCCATAAGGCCCTTACGGAGGACGGAGAGGCGTTCAGGAGGATCAACGGCTACATGGAGATCCTCGGGAAGGCGGAGTCCGGGGAGCGCCTCAGCGACCCCGTGGACGAATCCATACGGGCCGTGTTCAGCCTGGTGCTGGAGAACGGGATAGACCCGTGGGAGATAGACCTCAGGGAGTTCGTGAACATGTACTCCAAGAAGGTCAGGGAGAACACCTTCGACATGATCGTCGCCGGGAAGCTCCTGCTGATGGCGTGGAAGATACTCAAGCTGCAGACGGAGGCCACCAGGTCCAAGGTCGACCGCCCCGAGCCGGAGGTGTTCGACGACGACTTCGCCTTCGAGGACGAGGACGAGCGCATGTTCGTGCCGGAAGTCTCGTTCAAGGAGGCGTTCATGAGGGAGGAGGTGCGCCCGGTCACCATGTACGAGCTGCTGGACGCGTTCGAGTCCGCCAGGCTCGAGATCGACGTGCACCTGGAGAGGGAGAGGGTCCGCGAGGAGCTCCGCGGCAAGGAGCCCAGGAAGTTCGACAACAAGGCCCACGACGAGGACGACGAGAAGGACGTGGAGAAGATCTGGGACGCCATACGCGGCCTGGGGTCCGGCGAGTTCCTCATAGGCCGCCTCTACAGGGCGGACGTCATGTGGAACCTCAGGGCGTTCGTGTCGGTCCTCCACCTGGTGAGGGAGGGCAGGCTGACGATACGCCAGGACCCGCTCCCGAGCGGAGGCATATTCGTGGAGGCCGTCCCCGAGGCGGTGGGGTGACGTGGACGAGAAGGCGGCCGTGGAGGCCGCGCTCTTCTCCAGCCCAGAGAGCCTGAAGGTCCGGGAGATATCCGAGAGGACCGGCCTGGACGAGGCCATCGTCCGCCATGCGCTGAAGGACCTCAGGTCGGAGTACGACGAGAGGGGGTCGGCGATCATGATAGCCAAGATCGGCGGGGACTACCGCATGATGCTGCGGCCCGAGTACGCCGACTACACCGGGAGGTTCGCGAAGGCGGAGATGACCGGGGGGATGATGAGGACCCTCAGCACCATAGCGTACAACCAGCCCGTGCTACAGTCGGAGCTGTTCAGGACCCGCGGGGTGAGGACCTACGACGACGTCCACGCGCTCATCGAGATGGGTTTCGTCTCCGGGAAGAAGACGGGGCAGACGCTGGAGCTGACCACCACGCACAAGTTCTCTGAGTACTTCGGCATCGGGAGCACCAGGATAGCCGACATCAGGAAGTGGATAGAGAAGGGCGCGAAGAACGCCAAGCCGGAGGAGGGGGAGCCTCCGGGAGATGAGAGGAGTATTTAAATTCTGTGTCTCCATACAGAAGGTTATAAGTACAAGGGGTCGTTGAAGGGCGGGATCGAAAGAGCGCGGGCGCACCTCGCACGCGCGAAGGTCCGCGATATCAGAGGGAGAGCGATGATGACGAAAAAACAGATAGAGTACAGCGCACGGTCGCGCGTCTATCTGAGCAAGCGCACTAAAGAAGAGAGGCGCGGGATCGAGCGCAGAGTCCTTGAAGCGTACGATACTGATAAAGGTCTGACCAATGAGGAGGAGTACAAGGATTATTATCTCATCATTAAATCTCTCAAATATAATCAGATGATACGTTGTGGCATCACTTCTAAAGAAGATGCATCTAGTATCGAGACTTTTAAGACCACCGAACTGGGGAAAAGGCACTTGAAAGAACTAGAGAGCTGGGATTACAAGAGCTTCGTTCACGAGAACGAGCCAGCACAAGACGCGCACCACGTGGCTAAGATCGCTCCGGTAAATTGATAGGCGCTGGGGACTATCGATGGCGGATGAGGACTTTCATAAATTTTGGGGTTGGATCCCGCACCTGTACCCCAGCATAGATATGAAGTACCCGGTGCCATTATTTCAAAAAATATTGGAAGAAGCGAAAGACGGCGAATGTCTGTTTGATGATTGGGGAGGCGATAAGGATAAGCACCGCATCAAAATAGCCGTTTCGGATTTTAAATATGATTCTAAATGCACCAGGTGTTGCATCTACGGCCCGAAGAACGAACAGGGATCCGAGAGATTGATTTTGGAAGCTGACGTTACTTTCTATCAGACTGGACTCGTCTGTTTCGAAGTAGAGAAAAAAACAGATGATGACGATAAAGAGAAGCGTGTGAGGTCGCTCTATATTTATTTAAAAAACATATTTCATGAGGACGTCCACCATAACTCAGACGGTAACTCGGACGGTGACGAGCAGATTGGAATAGTCGCCGCGAATTCCATGCCTGAAGCCATCAAGGAACTGATGGCGAAAATAATACGGATCTGCAATGAAATTCAAAGTATGGTCTCTGAAGACCTCCACAAATTCAGCGCCCGCCCAAAAGACTTTTATGATATGCCAGAAACCACGAATGAGCGCATCGATCTCGCCTATGGGCTTGTAGCATATGGGACGAACTTCGCTAACGTTCTTTGCGATGGCGAAAAGCACAGATCATACACAAAGTCATTAGAATGTTGTAGTTTATCTATAAAGAGCACTCAGAATCTTATAGAGAAAATACAGAATAGGGGGGAGAGAGAAAGAACCGGAGAACATCAAAAGAAATTAGATGTGCTCAACAGGAACATGATTTTCCTGATGGTCATATCTATCGGAGTCGCATTTTTTGCAGGATCCCTTCTCGCGGACTCGCTGAAGGGTCTCCCGGCCGAATATAAAGGCGTGATCGTCTTATCGGCGGCGGTAGTCACATGCATCGCATGCCTCCCAATCTGGCGGAAGAGAGACGATCCGCAACGCGAGTAAGCACTGATGGCGCATAGCATCGGCTTTGCGAGATTCGTCGGATCACTGGGGGAGGCCTTCTCCGGCGCCTCCGCCCGTAGCCCCGCCCATCAGCCATATCGCCCACAGGGGCACGTCCGTGATCCCGCCGCCTTCCGATCCAGCGCCCATCCCGATCCTGAAGGCTCTCTTCGGAGAGTATTCCGCCATGTACCTCTTGAGCGAGCGGGACCTCCTATTGTCTTCCGACTTGACATCTATGGGCGCGGGTTCGAGCCCGAACACGTCCACAAAATCGACCTCCTCGCCGGAATCCGCCCTCCAGTAGAACGGGTCTTTCCCGAGGAGCAGGAGCTCGTTGAGCGCGAAGTTCTCCGCAAGCGCCCCTTTGAAATGCGCATGCTCCCCGCCCGACTCGAAGACGAGCCCCGGAGGCACGCCCGCCAGCGCCCTTAACAGCCCCACGTCCGCGAAGTATATCTTGAATATCGTCTCGTCGGAGTACATGGACAAAGGGATTCCCGGGCGCGAGATCTTTCTGACTTTGTGGACGTATCCTGCGGACACCAGCCATCCCAGGGCGTGCTCCAGATCCCTCGCCCTCTTCCCAGACTTCACGTGGCTGAATATGAACCTCCTGTTCTCTCTCGACAGCTGCGCTGGTATCGACCTCCATATGAGGTCCAGCTCGCTCAGGTCCTTCGCCGCGTGCTTGCCGAAATCCCCCGCATACGATCTCAGGATCCCTTTCTGTATCTTCTCGACCGCGACGAAATCCTTCGACGAAACCCATTCCGAAACGGCCCTGGGCATGCCCCCCACCGCATAATAGTGCCTGAGATGCGTCTCGAGCCTGGACGAGAACGGCTCGGGGACTCCGATGAATCCGCTCGACGACAGGCGGTCGCACAGCGCGTCCTCCCCATTCGCCAGGAGGAACTCGCGGAACCCCATGGGCCTCAGGTCTATGAAATCGACCTTGCCCACTGGGAACGAGGCGGGCTCGGACAGGCGGACGCCCAGGAGGGACCCGGCGCACGCCACGTGGAACTCGGGGGCGTCCTCGCAGAAGTACTTCAGGGACGCAAGCGCGCGGGCGCACGCCTGTATCTCGTCGAACACGATCAGAGTCTCCCCGGGGCGTATCGAGGCGTTGAGGGATATGCTGAGGTCGGCTATGATGCGGTGCGGATCGAGGTCGGCGTCGAAGTGGCGGGCGAGGTTCGGGGACTCCTCGAAGTTCACGTACGCGACTCCGTCGTAGTTCTTGGATCCGAACTCCTTCAGCAGGTGCGTCTTGCCGCACTGGCGGACCCCGCTCAGGATCAGCGGCATCCTGTCTGCGCTATCCTTCCATTTTAGGAGGTCTTCCTGCGCCGTCCTGTACATGATCATGCATCTGTGTGCATCTATATATTACTGGCTATGATATATTTTGGTTCTAATTATGAAGATATCGTGCCTGTTTTTGGTTCAAATACAGACATTAATAGCTCCATTTTTGGCTCTAATCCGAAACAGGTCATGAGATGTGTCGCATCACCGAGAAGCCGCATCTTAGAGGCGGGTGCGCATTAAGGCATTATATATATGTTTTAATTTGATTTGATCTCTCATTATATGCAAATATATGCATATATATGCATAAAATCTATTTTAGAATGTAATTTTAATACAAAAATGCATATATATGTTAAATTGCATCGCATAAACGGTCGATAAGATGGATGAAATCCCAGACAGAGAGACGATCTCAGTCGAATTCAAAAGCGACGCGAAGAAGCTGGACGACAGCGAGATCATCGACGCGGCGGTAGGGCTCGCCAACGCCGACGGGGGAGCCATCTATCTGGGGGTCGAGGACGACGGCGAGGCCACGGGAGTCCATGCGTCCCATAGCGACATAAGGACGCTGGCCGCGTTCATAGCCAACCACACCGTGCCCCCCCTGTCCGTGTCCGCAGACAAGATCGCCGCCGGCGGTCGCGACGTCGTCGTGATACGGGTGCCCAAGAGCAACGCGATAGTGTCTACGGCGGGGGGAAAGGTCCTGCGCAGGAGGATAAAAGCGGACGGGGCGCCGGAGACCGTCCCCATGTACCCTCACGAATACGGCACGAGGCTGTCGTCCCTGTCCCTGCTGGACTTCTCCGCGCAGACGGTCATGGAGTCTAGCTTGGACGACCTCGACCCGCTCGAGAGGCAGAGGCTGCGCGGGATCATCAGGAAGAACAGGGGCGAGGCCGCGCTCCTGGATCTGGTCGACGAGGATCTCGACAAGGCCCTGGGGATCGTGAGGATCGTCGGGGACAGATACGTCCCCACTGTTGCAGGCCTGTTGCTCATCGGCAGGGAGGAGAGCATAGCCAGGCACGTGCCTACGGCGGGATTGGACCTGCAGGCCCTGAAAAACACCGAAGTGAAGGTCAACGACACCGTCTCGACGCCGCTGCTCGCGGCGTTCGAGAGCGCGACCGCCTTCATCTCCGCATGGAACTCCGACGACGAGATCGAGCGCGGGATCTATCGCGTGTCCGTCCCGAAATTCGACGGGCGCGCGTTCCGCGAGGGCCTGGCGAACGCGCTGTCGCACAGGGACTACAGCGTGATGCGCCGGGTGCGCGTGCTGATCGATGGGGAGGGGCTGACCATAAGCAGCCCTGGGGGATTCGTCGAGGGCGTGAGCCTAGAAAACCTCCTCACCGCCGAGCCGCGCAGCCGCAACCCCGCGCTCGCGGACGCGTTCAAGAGGATCGGCCTGGCGGAGCGCACCGGGAGGGGCGTGGACAGGATATTCGAGGGATCCCTGTCTTACGGCAAGCCCGAGCCGTCGTACAGCGGCTCAGATCCGACCACGGTGAGCCTCTTCATACCCTCGGCGAAGCCGGACGAGGCTTTCTCCAAGCTCGTCTCCGAGATCGTCGGCGAGGGATCGGACCGCATATCCGTCTTCTCGCTCATCGCGTTGCATGCGATCAGGGCGAAGGGGCCTCTCGATCTCGCCGCGGAGGGCGGCGGGATGACGGAGCGCAGGGTGAGGGCGGCGGCCGATCACCTGGTCGATCTCGGGTATGCGGACATGCGCGCGAAGGGGTGCAGGAGGACCTATGCGTTCTCCGCCAAGGCGGCCTCGATGCTGGAGAGGGGGGCGCCGAAGAGGCGCGGCCACGCCGGGCGGGACGCGGCCGGCGCCGTTCTGGAGCTGGCGGACTCCAGGGGCGGGATAACGAGGGGGGACGTGATGAGCCTCCTCGGAGTCGGGGCGCCGCGGGCGTACGGCCTGCTCTCCGAGATGGTCGGAGAGGGGCTGCTGGAGATGAGCGGGAAGAACAAGGGCGCGACGTACAGGCGGAAAAACTCCTGAGGCGGCGCCTCACCGGCCCCGCCGATCCTCCAGGGGGAAGTCGAGGCAGTTCTGCTCCCTGATGCCGTTCTCCCCGTCGGAGACCGCGCGATCCGCTGTTATCAGATTCTTCGGATAGCTGTCCCGCATCGTCCGCAGGCTCGCGTATTCGCGCGCCGCCGCCTGGAACCCATAGTGCGCCGCGGGCGATCAGCGCGGCCCGCCGGCTCCCGCCTCGTCTATCGCCTTCTTCATCTCCCCGACCAGCCTCCCGACCTCTCCTACGGATCCCCTGCCGAGCCTCGCGACTATCTCGACTATCGCGCTCCCGACGATGGCTCCGTCGGCTATCGAGGCGGCCTCCGCCGCCTGCCCCGGAGTCCCTATGCCGAACCCGATGGCCACCGGCGCCTCCGTGAACCTCCTTATCTCCGCCACCGCCTCGCCCACCCGGGGCGGCATCCCGTCGCGCACCCCCGTGACCCCCAGGGACGACACCATGTACACGAATCCGTCCGCCTCCCTCGCGATCCTCTCGACGCGGTCCCCGGACGTGGGGGCTATCAGGGATATCACGTCCACCCCGTGCGCCCTGGCTATGTGCTTGAACTCGCCCTGCTCCTCCAGCGGCGCGTCCGGGACGATGATCCCGTCCACGCCCGATCTCTCGCACTCTGCGAAGAACTCCCCGTAGCCGTATCTGAACACGGGGTTCAGATATGTCAGGAAGGCTATCGGGACCCCCGTCCTGGCCCTTATCCTGCGGACCGTCGCGAACAACGCGTCCAGCGTCGTCCCCGAAGCCAGCGCCCTGGCGTTCGCGCCCTGTATCACCGGGCCCTCCGCGACAGGGTCCGAGAAAGGCACCCCTATCTCCACTATCGCCGCGCCCGCGCCCGCCATGGCCGCGACGAGCTCCTCCGTCGTCTCCAGGTCCGGGTCGCCGCCCGTGACGAAGCATATCAGCGCCTTCCCGCTCCCGAAGGCCTCCGCGATCTTACTCACGGACGTCCTCCCCCCTGTGCCTCGCTATGGCGGCCACGTCCTTGTCCCCGCGGCCCGATACGCACACGACTATGCTGTCCTCCCTGTCGTACATCGGGGCGGCCTCCATCGCATGCGCGATGGCGTGCGAGCTCTCGATCGCCGCGACTATCCCCTCGGTCCTAGCTATGTACTCGAAAGCCGACACGGCCTGCTCGTCCGTCACCGCGACGTACTCCGCCCTGCCCATGTCGCGCAGGAACGCGTGCTCGGGCCCCACCCCGGGATAGTCCAGCCCCGCCGATATGGAGTACACCTGCGCTATCTGCCCTCCCCCGTCCTGGTTGAAGTACGACTTCATCCCGTGGAACACGCCGACCTCTCCCTTGCTGAGAGTGGCGGCGTGCATCCCCGTGTCCAGGCCCCTGCCCGCTGCCTCGCACCCTATGAGCCTCACGCCCTCGTCGCCCAGGAACGCGCTGAACAGCCCGATGGCGTTGCTCCCCCCGCCCACGCAGGCTATCGCCGCCTTGGGGAGGGACCCCTCCGCCTTTAGGATCTGCTCCCTCGCCTCCCTGCCTATGACGCTCTGGAAGTCCCTGACCATGGTCGGGAAAGGGTGCGGGCCCATCACGGTCCCTATGACGTAGTGGGTGTCGTCCACGCGCCTGGTCCATTCGCGCATGGCCTCGTTCACCGCGTCCTTGAGGACCATGGTCCCCCCCGTCACGGAATGCACCCTCGCCCCCAGGAGCCTCATCCTGTAGACGTTGAGCGCCTGCCTCTCGGTGTCCTCCCGCCCCATGAATATGTCGCACTCCATCCCCATCAGGGCGGCGGCGGTCGCCGTGGCCACCCCGTGCTGCCCCGCCCCGGTCTCGGCTATGAGCCTCTTCTTGCCCATCCTCTTCGCGAGCAGCGCCTGTCCCAGGACGTTGTTTATCTTGTGCGAGCCCGTATGATTCAGATCCTCCCTCTTCAGGTAGACCTTAGCCCCTCCCAGGTCGCGCGTCATCTTCTCCGCGAAGTACAGGCGCGACGGCCTGCCCGCGTATGAATCCAGGAGGGCCGACAGCTCCGCCTGGAACGACGGGTCCCCCCTGAGGCGCAGGTACGCCTCCTCCAGCCTGCATATCTCGCTCATGAGCGTCTCGGGCACGTACTGCCCGCCGAACTCTCCGAACCTTCCGTTGGAACATCCCATCTGGTCATCTCTCCTTTCCTTCCGCGGCCCTGGCCGCGCCCACTATCTCCATGATCTTCGCCCTGTCCTTCAGGCCCTCCGTCTCGACCCCCCCGCTGACGTCTATCGCATACGGGCCCGCGGCCATGGCGTCCGCGACGTTGCCGAGGCTTATCCCCCCCGCCAGGAAGAACGGCCTGTCCGCATGAGCCAGAAGGGACCAGTCGAATGACCTGCCCGTGCCTCCCGGCCCGCTGTCGAACAGCACATGGGCCGCCGGGATCCCCGACGCCCCGGAGACGTCCGCCGCGGACGACACGGCGACCGCCTTGATCGCCGGCGCGCCCACCCCCTGCACCTCCCTGATGTACTCCGCGCCCTCGCTCCCGTGGAGCTGCGCCATGTCTATCACGCCCTCGTCGAACAGGCGCGCTATCAGGGCGGGGTCCGCGTCCCTGAACACCCCCACGGACGCGATCCCCGCGTCCATCGCCCCGCGGAGCTCCGCCGCCCTCTCCGGGGACACGGCGCGCCTGCCCCCCGCGAACACGAACCCGGCGTAGTCGGGCATGGCTTCGTTCACGTATTCCACGTCCTCCATGCGGGAGAGCCCGCAGATCTTGACCTTCACGCCGATCCCCTCAGCATGTCCAGATGCGCCTTCTTGTCCCTCGCCCTCATCATGGACTCGCCCACCAGGGCCGCGTCGGCCCCGGCGGCTTCCAGGGCCTCGACGTCGCGGCGGGACGAGATCCCGCTCTCGGAGACGAACAGGACCCCGTCCGGCACCCTGTCCCTCAGCCTGAGGCTCGCCCCGAGATCGACCTCGAAAGTCCTCAGGTCGCGGTTGTTCACGCCCACGATCCCCGCGCCCGCGGCCAGCGCCCTCTCTATCTCGGCCTCGTCGCGCGCCTCCACCAGGGCGGACATCCCCAGCCCGCGCGCCTCGCGCAGGAGGGACTCGAGCTCGCGGTCGTCCAGGATCGAGCATATCAGCAGGGCCGCCGAAGCCCCCGCGGCGCGCCCCCTCAGGATCTGCCTCGCGTCCACCGCGAAGTCCTTCATCAGCAGGGGGAGCCCCGTGGCGCGGGACGCCTCCGACAGATGGCCCATCCCCCCCAGGAAGAACTCGGGCTCGGTCAGCACGGATATCGCGTCCGCTCCCGCCGCCTCGTACCCCCTGGCTATCTCCGCCGGGTCGTAGCCCTCGCAGATCACGCCCTTGGAGGGGGAGGCGCGCTTCGCCTCGCATATGAAGGACAGGCCCCTCTTCCCTATCGCCTCCGAGAACGACGGGGGCCTCGGCGCGCGGCGCGCCTCCTCCCGCAGGGCGTCCTCGCTCGAAGCGTCCTCTCTGGCGCGCGCCCTCGCGCGCCCGGCTATCTCGTCCAGTATCATGTCAGTACCTGTGGGAGAGCTCGGCGAACCTCTCGATCTGCCCCATCGCCTTTCCGCTGTCTATCGTCCTCTCCGCGATCCGCACCGCCCTCTCCATGGGTATCCCGCGGTCGGCTATGTATATCGCGGCGGCGGAGTTCAGCACCACCGCGTCGCGCCTCGGCCCCTCCTCCCCGGAGAGCACCGACCTGGCTATGGCGGCGTTCTCCGCCGGGGCCCCCCCTCTCAGGTCCCCCCTGTCGCAGAGGCGGAACCCGTAGTCCCTCGGATCCAGGACGTACGTGTCGAAGCTCCCGTCCCTGGCCTCGCAGACCATGGTGGGCGCGCCCGCCGAGATCTCGTCCAGGCCGTCCGTCCCGTACGCCACCAGCGCGTCCTTGACCCCCAGGTTGGACAGCACCCTCGCCATGGGCTCCACCAGGTCCGCGTCGTACACGCCCAGCAGCTCCTTGTTGGCTCCGGCGGGGTTCACCAGCGGGCCCAGCATGTTGAACATCGTCCTTATCCCCAGCTCGCGCCTGACCGGCGCGACGTACCTCATGGCAAGATGGTAGTTCTGCGCGAAGAGGAAGCATATGCCCACCTCCCTCAGCAGCCTGAGGCTGGCCTCCGGCGAGGCGGATATGTTCACGCCGAGCGCCTCCAGGACGTCGGCGGACCCGCATCTGCTGGAAGCCGCCCTGTTCCCGTGCTTGGCCACCGGGAACCCCGCCGCGGACACCACGATGGCGGACGTGGTGGAGATGTTGAACGAGTCCGACCCGTCTCCCCCGGTCCCCACTATCTCCAGCACGTCCATGTCGTGGAGTATGCGGTCGCAGTGCTTGCGCATCCCGGCCGCCGAAGCTGTTATCTCGTCTATGGTCTCGCCCTTCATGGCCATGGCCGTCAGGAAGGCCGCCATCTGTATCTCGCTGGCCTCCCCGCCCATGATCTCGTGCATCACGGCCTCCGCCATGTCGTATGGCAGGTCCCCCCTGCCCGCGAGCAGGGCTATGGCTTCCCGTATCACGGCGACCGCATCCTTAGGAAGTTGGCCACGATCGCCTTCCCGTCCGGGGTTAGCACGGATTCGGGATGGAACTGCACGCCGTAGGTCTTGTCGGACTTGTGGCACACCGCCATTATCTCGCCGTCCGCCGCCCTGCCTATTATCCTCAGGCTCTCGGTTATCCCGTCCGGGTCCGCGGCCAGGGAGTGGTACCTCCCGGCCATGATGGAGTCCGGGAGGCCGGCGAACAGAGGGTTCCCCGAATATATCCTCACCTCGGACTGCTTCCCGTGCATCTGCGACCTGGCGTGGATCACCGGCGCCCCGAACGCCTCGCACACCGCCTGGTGCCCCAGGCATACCCCCAGGATGGGGACCTTCCCGGACATCCTCCTGACTAAGTCCACGCATATGCCTGCGCCCTCCGGGCGGCCGGGCCCCGGGGACAGCACGATGTGGCTCGGCCCCATCTCCTCGACCTCCCCGACGGAGACCGCGTCGTTGCGGGCCACCTCCACCTCCCCGCCCATCGATCCTATCATCTGGTACAGGTTGTACGAGAAGCTGTCGTAGTTGTCGATTATCAGTATCGTCGCAGATCCCCCCCGGAAGCCTCCTCCAGCGCCTTCATGACGGCGGCCGCCTTGCCTATGCACTCGTCGTACTCCCTGTCGGGGTCGCTGTCCGCCACGATCCCCGCGCCCGCCCTGGCGAACACCTTGCCGTTCTTCTTGTACGCCGCCCTTATGGCTATGCACATGTCCATGTCCCCGCAGAGGCTTATGTACCCGATTGCGCCCCCGTACATCCCGCGCCTGACCCCCTCCAGCCCGTCGATGACCTCCATCGCCTTCAGCTTGGGGGCGCCGGAGAGCGTCCCGGCGGGCAGGACCGCCCTGACCGCGTCTAGCGCGGTGAGGCCCTCCCTGAGCCTGCCGGTCACCTCGGAGCCTATGTGCATCACATGGGAGAACCTCTTCACCGAGAGGTACCCCTTCACGGACACGGTGCCGAACTCGGATATCCTGCCTATGTCGTTCCTCCCGAGGTCCACGAGCATGTTGTGCTCCGCCAGCTCCTTGGGGTCGCTCAGGAGGTCCCTCTCCAGGGACGCGTCCTCCTCCGCGTCCCTCCCGCGCATCCTGGTCCCGGCGAGGGGGTACGTGGACACCTCGCCGCCCGTCAGCCTCACCAGCGTCTCCGGGGACGCGCCCGCGATCTCGACCATGTCGCTGCTCAGGTAGAACATGTACGGGGACGGGTTTATGCGCCTCATCGCCCTGTACGCGCCGAACAGGCTGCCCTCCGCGTCCGCCTCCAGGACGTTGGAGAGGACGGCCTGGAACACGTCCCCCTCCCGTATGCGGCCCTTGGCCTCGCGGACCATGGCGCAGTACGCCTCCCTGTCGAACAGCGCGCGGAACTCCGAGCGGATCCTCAGCCTCGGCGCGTCGAACGCGGGGCCGGTCCCGACCAGGCGCTCCATCGCGTCCAGCTCCGCCATGGCGCGGTGGTAGTTCTCCTCCAGGGCGTCGGTCCTGGCCGCGCACACGAGGAATATCTCCCCCTTCTCGTGGTCGTAGGCTATCGCCTTGTCGAAGAGCATGAGGTCCATGTCCTTGAAGCCCTCCCTGTCCTCGGCCTCCAGCCTCAGCCCCTTCTCCGAGTATTTCGCGAAGTCGTACGAGAAGTACCCCACCAGCCCGCCGAAGAACGGGGGGAGCCCCGGGACCCTGGGGCACCTGTTCTCCTCCAGGATCTTCTCCGCGTAGCTCCCCGGATCGTCCGTCTCCATGGCTATGTCCGTCCCGTTCCTTATCCTCAGCGACCCCGAGGCGCAGCTTATCTCCAGCTTGGGATCGTACCCTATGAACGTGTACCTGCCCCTCTCCCCCTCGCCCTCGACGCTCTCCAGGATGAAGCAGTGCCTGCTGACCCTCTTGACCGCCTTGAACGCCTCAAGGGGCTCCCGCGCGATCTCGGGCATCTTTCTGAAGACGGGGCAGCACGGGAATCCCGCCGATAGGGCCCTCGCCTCGTTGAGCGTGAGTGAGATCATGTTATCGAAAGCGCGATAGAGTTCATTTATATAAAAATATGTACATCAATGTATGTAATTATACATTACATGAGCGACCGATGCGAACAGGATGAAAAACAGATGGAAAATAAAGGAACCGGGCCCCTCTCCCGGATGATCGCCGTCAGAACTTCTCGCCGAGGCTCTTCGCCGCGGCGACCGCGTCCCTGTCGCCGGCGGCCGCGGACGGGGAGTCCCCTCCGGAGAAGACCATCTTGCCGACGGGAGAGAAGCCGAGCAGGTGCGCCATGACCCCCTCTAGCTTGTCCGCCAGGGCCGCGCCCGAATCCTTCCCGGAGCCGCAGGTCACTATGGTCGCCAGCTTCTTCCCCCCGGCTATGTTCGGCTTGAACCCCTCCCCTATGAAGGAGAAGAAGCGGTCCTGCAGCAGCCTGAACTGGCCGCACGCCTCGCCGAAATAGAGCGGGGTGGATATTATCGCGCCCTCGCCGTCCCTTATCGTGTCGAGCACCTCGGTCAGGTCGTCCTTCAGGACGCACCTGCCCGCGGTCTTGCAGACCATGCACGCCTGGCACCCCTTGACGTTCTTCATGCGGTTCAGGTGGAAGACCTTGACGCTCCCCCCGTTCTCCCTCGCGCCTTCCGCCGCCGCCATCGCTAGGGTGTCGGAATTCCCGCCGGCCCGAGGGCTGGATATAATCGCCGCTATGGACAAATGATCACCAACTATCATAATGATAGTATATCGTATATATATCTGACGAACCAGCCACGAAAGGGGTTGGTCCCGAAGCGAGGGCTGGCAGAGCCTTTCGATGCAGTTTTATCGTTGCGCGCATATGTCCCCCCATGCCTCCAACCCGCAAGATGTTCATGCGCATGTCGGAAGAGCACGCCGCCGCCCTCCAGTGGCTGGTCGGGGAGGGCAGGTACGAGAGCGTCCAGGAGGCCGTGGCGGAGGCCGTGACCAGGCTGCTGGAGAGCGAGGCGGGGCCCGACTGGGCGTCTGTGGCGAAGCCGAGGGAGGAGGGGATCGATGCGTCGAGCCTCATGGGCGCGGACGGCGCGGCCGGCATGGACGAGGCTGTCAGAAAGGCCGTTTCCGAGTACTTCAGGTCCCGGATGGGGCCGGTGGTGTGATGCGCCGCCCCATAGTCATAGGGTGCGGCGGGGGCGGGTGCAACGCGGTCTCCCTCATGCGGGGCTGGGGGGTCGCGGTGGCGACCGTCAACACCGGGTCCAGCGGCGCGGGCGCGACGGTCGCCCTGGCCGACGGCGGGGTATCTGGGTGCAGGGGGGATTCCGGGCTGGGGTGGGCGCTGGCGTCGGACAGCGCGGACGACATAGAGGCGCTGATGGACGGCTATCAGGCGGTCATCGCCGTGGCCGGGCTGGGCGGCGGGACGGGCGCGGGCGCGATCCCGGTCATAGCCGAGCGCGCCAGGAGGCGCGGCATGAAAGTCGTGTCCGTGGTGAGCATACCTCTGGCGTTCGAATCCAGGAGGAGGGTCAGGGCGCTGGCGCAGCTGAGGGAGACGGTCCGCAAGTCCGACAGGACGATAGTCGCGGACATAGAGAGGGTCAAGGACGCGGGCGGGGCCGCCATGCCCATGCGCGACTCGGTGTCCATGGCGAACGAGATAATGGCGGAGGCGGTGATCCGCTGCGCCCGGCTCATGGACGGGCCTTTCTTCAGCACGTTCTGCGAGAAGGCGTACACCGTCGCCTACGCCAGAGCGAGCGATCCCGCGGCGGCCGCGAGGGCCGCGGTGGGATATGCGCTGTTCGACCCCCTGCTGGAATCGGGCAGGGCGATAGCCTCCCCCGACGGCAGGCTGTCTCAGGCGGACCGCGATTCGGTGTCGGGGGTCGTCGGGGGGCTGACGGGAGCCGTTCCCGACTTCGCCCCGTGCATGAAGGAGGGCGACGGCATGATGCTGTTCATTCCCATCTCTTGCCGCTCTTTATGATCTTGGACGCGTCCCCGAACACGCCCATTATGGTGTTGTACTCGTACTTGGTGGGGACGGAGCGCCCCATCATCCTCCTGAACATGACCGACGTGTCCCCCCTCCTCGCCTCCGGGTACCCTATGGCCCCCATGAGGTCCTCGAAGAAAGAGAACATGAGCTCCTTCTCCGACCGGTCCGCAGGCTCGCCGCGCCTGGGAGGCCCGGCGGCGGCGAACATCTCGTACATGGCTATCGCGGCCGCATGGGACAGGTTCATCACGGGCTGGCTCCCGGACGGCACGTGTATGAGCACGTCGCACCTGTTGAGCTCCTCCTGGTAGAGCCCGTAGTCCTCCCGCCCGAAGACCAGCGCGACCTTCTCGGGGTATCCGCGGACGTGCTCCGCGAACTCCCTCACCGACACGGGGACCCTGGCGTAGTTGCGGTCCCCCTTGGAGGTTATGCCGCTGGTCGCGGCCGCGAGGAAGCATCCGTCCAGCGCCTCGCCCAGAGACCCTACGGGCACTGCGCGCTCCAGGACCCCGGAGCCGTGCTTGGCGCGGCGGAACGCCTCGTCCCCGATGGGGCACGGGTCCACCAGATAGAGCTCCTCGAAATCGAAGTTCGCCATGGATCTGGCGACGGCGCCCACGTTCCCCTCGAACTTGGGGCCGACTAGGACTATGCGGACGTCGGGCATCGGGCGCATGAAAACATAAATCTATATCAATCTTATACACGCGCGTGAACATACCGGCGGATCATCCCAGGCGCAAGTCCCTGCTCGTCAGGGCGAGGCTTTCGGATCTCGCGCGGGAGGGGGTGGTGGACCCCACGGGGCTGATCGCGCACGGGAGGGGGGAGGCTTTCGATTATCTCATGGGGGAGCGCTCGACCGCTCCCGCCATGGAGGCCGAGAGGGCCGCCGCCGCCCATCTCCTGCGCGCCCGCCGCCCCGTCGTATGCGTCAACGGCAACGCCGCCGCGCTGGACCCGCGCAACCTGGCCCTCCTCGCGAGGACGGTCGGGGCGGCGGTGGAGGTCAACATATTCCACCGCACCGAGGCCAGGATGGAGAAGATAATATCGCACATGGAGGCGGCGGGCGCGGAGGGAGTCCTCGGGAGGAGCCCGGACTCCAGGATACCGGGGCTCTCGTCGGACCGCGCCCTCTGCACCAGAGAGGGCATATTCGAATCGGACGCGATCCTGGTGCCCATAGAGGACGGGGACCGCGCGCAGGCCCTGGCCGCCATGGGCAAGACGGTGATCTCCATCGACCTCAACCCGCTCTCCAGGACCTCGGCCGCGGCGACGGTCCCCGTATGCGACGAGATGACGCGGGCGCTGGAGAACATGATCGCGTACGCGCGGGAGCTGAAGGGGGACGAGGCGGGGATATCGGAGGCGATAGGGGCCTTCTCCGCGGACAGGTGCCGCCGGGAGACCGTGGAGGCTATATGCGCCTCCCTCATGTCGGGATACAGGGAGCGATGAAATGTCGGAATTGCTGAACAAAGGGATACTCAGGCTCGATTGGGCCCGCGGCCACATGCCCGTGATGAAGGCCATAGGCGAGAGGTTCCGCAGGGAGAGGCCGCTGGAAGGAGTGAAGATAGGCATGGCCCTCCATGCGGAGGCGAAGACCGGCGTGCTCGCGCTGACGCTGGCGGACGCGGGCGCGAAGGTGCGCCTGGCCAGCTGCAACCCGCTGTCCACGGACGACTCCGTCGCCCTGGCGCTGAGGGAGGAGCACGGAATGGACGTGCGCGCCCGCAGGGGCGAGACCCAGGAGGAGTACTACGCCAACCTCAACGGGATCCTCGACCTCGGCCCGGACCTGGTGATAGACGACGGGGCGGACCTCATAGCCATGGCGCACACGTCCCGCAGGGACGCCCTCGGGAACATAAAGGGCGCGTGCGAGGAGACGACCACGGGCGTGTCCCGCCTGAAGGCGATGGCCGCCGCGGGGAGGCTGGAGTTCCCGGTGATATCGGTCAACGACGCGAAGATGAAGTTCCTCTTCGACAACCGCTACGGCACCGGGCAGTCCGCGTTCGACGGATGGATGAACGCCACCAACCTGGTCATAGCGGGGAAGAGGATAGCGGTCGCCGGATACGGCTGGTGCGGGAAGGGCATAGCCATGAGGGCCAAGGGCTTCGGGGCGGCGGTCACCGTGTGCGAGGTGGACCCCATAAAGGCCATAGAGGCGAAGATGGACGGCTTCGACGTGTCCAGGATGATCGATGCGGTCGCGTCGGCGGACGCGGTCTTCACTGTCACGGGGTGCAAGGACGTGCTCCGCAGGGAGCACTTCGAGGCCATGAAAGACGGCTGCGTCATGGGGAACGCGGGCCATTTCGACAACGAGATAAGCAAGGCGGACCTGGAGGCGGCGTCCGTCTCATCGTCGAGGGTGCGCGAGCACGTGGACGAGTACGCCATGCCGGACGGGCGCAGGCTGTGCCTCATATCCGAAGGGCGCCTGATGAACCTGGCCGCGGGCCAGGGGCACCCCGTGGAGATCATGGACACCAGCTTCGCCGCGCAGGCGCTCAGCGCGGAGCACATGATCCTCAATCATTCGGAGATGGGGGCCGGGGTGCACGGCCTGCCGGAGCGGATAGACCGCGCCATAGCAGAGATGAAGCTCGCCTCCATGGGCGTGGAGATAGACCGCCTGACGGAGAGCCAGGAGAGGTACGCCTCGGGATGGGAAGAGGGCACATGAGGATAGCCATGGTCACGGACAGCTACCTCCCCACCAGGGACGGGGTGGTCACTGCCGTGACGACGCTCAGGAAGGCCCTGGAGGACGCGGGGCACACCGTGTTCGTGGTCGCCCCCGACCCGGGCGAGGGGCACAGGGAGGAGGGCGTGACGTACTTCCCCGCCAAGAGGTTCAAGAAGTACCCCGAGTACTTCCTGCCCGTATTCCCCTCCAACAAGATGGAGGCGATCAGGGCGCTGGAGCCGGACGTCATCCACATCTACGGGATAACCCTGATGGCGATGAAGGCGCTGATAGCCGCCCGCGGGCTGAAGATCCCGACCGTCGCCACGTACCTGACCAACGTGGCGGACACCATGCGCTTCTATTCGCCCCTGCCCCTCCCCGCGGACATCCAGTCCAGGCTCGCCTGGATCTACATGCGGAACTTCCTCAAGAGGCCTCATTGCGTGATCGCGCTGACGAGCGCCACCCTGGGCGAGTTCGAGGCCAACGGGGTGCGGACCAAGCGCACGGAGGTCGTGCCGATAGGGATAGACGTGGAGCGCTTCAGGCGCGGCCTGGACGGGTCCGCGATCAGGGAGAGGCACGGCCTGAGGGGGAGGGTGGCGATACACGTGGGGCGCGTCTCTTACGAGAAGAACCTGGGCGTCGCGATAAGGGCGGTCCGCCACATGCCTGGGGACGTGACGCTGCTGGTGGTCGGCAGGGGGCCCGCGCTCGAGGACATGAAGGCCCTGGCGAGGGGCGAGGGGCTCGAGGGGAGGGTCGTGTTCGCGGGCTTCGTCTCCGACGAGGAGCTGCCCCTCTACTACGCCGCGTCGGACGTCCTGGTCTCCGCGTCGAGGTTCGAGACCCAGGGGCTCACCGTCGCCGAGGCTATGGCGTGCGGCCTGCCGGCCGCGTGCGCGAACGGCAGGGCCTTCCTGGACGTGGTGGAGGACGGCGTGAACGGGTTCCTGTTCGGAGACTCCCCCGAGGAGTGCGCCCGCGCCGTGGAGGCGTGCCTGGAGCACAGGGCGGAGATGGCGGACGCCGCCAGGAGGACGGCGGAATCGTACTCCATGGAGAGCGTCGGGAAGAGGCTCGCCGCGGTGTACGAGAGCCTGTCCCGCCCGAAGCCGTGAGCCTCGGATCCGATGCGGGGCTCGCGGCCTCCCGGTAGCTCGGCGCGCTTTAAACCGCCCCGCGCCGATGGGTTCAGCCTCTTCGAGAGGCGATCGGCATGAACGGATACAAGGAGAGGGGGGGCGCCCTCGCCCCCGCGTTGCTGGCGGCGGCCACCCTGGCGATAGCGCTGTCGCTGTCCGCGGCGCATGTTTCGGCGCATCATGGGCGCGGCGAGGAGCAGATCCCCGTTCCCGGCGAGAGCCGCGCCGTGGCGTTCGACAGCCGGGGGGGATCGGAGGTCCCCGCACAGGCGGTCCCGGACGGATGCGTCGCAGCGGAGCCCGACCCGCCGACCTAGGAGGGGCATCGCTTCGACGGCTGGTTCAGAGAGGCCGAGTGCGCGAACAGATGGGGCTTCGGGTCCGACAGGGTCTATGGCGATATGACCCTCTATGCCAAATGGGTCCCGGATGGGGAGGCGGGAGGCCCGCTCCCGGAGAGGGCGTACAAGGTGTCCTTCGACAGCCAGGGAGGCTCGCGGGTCCCGTCCGTCGCGGGAGTGGCCCGCGGATCGAGGATATCCGCGCCGGAGCCGCCGTCGAGGATGGGGTTCCGCTTCGACGGCTGGTTCAGGGACCCGGACTGCGCGGACAGGTGGGACTTCTATGCGGACGCCGTCCTCGGGGACACCGTGCTATACGCCAAATGGGCGCCGTCGTGCGAAATATCCTCCGAGCGCCGGGGGGGCAAGCACATTCTTTAAAGCCGACGGAGATTCCCGCAGGGATGTCGGAAAGCCCCTTCCTCTCGGTGTACGGCCACGTGACCATAGATCAGATAATCTCCCTCAAAGAGTTCCCGGCGATCAACGAGTCCGTGGACGTGGTCTCCAAGAAGACCTCGCTCGGGGGGACCGGGACGAACATAGCCGTCTCCGCCGCGAGGCTGGGAGTGCCTACGGCCATATGCGCCTTCGTCGGGGGGGACTTCCCGCCCGAGTTCATGAGCGAGATGGAGTCCTCCGGGCTGGACCTGCGGGACTTCAGGAAGGTCCCGCACATGGAGACGTCCCAGGCGCTGGTGTTCAACAACTCGTCGCTGGAGCAGAAGGTGGTGTTCCACCAGGGCCCCCAGGGCTGCGCCGGCTCCCTCGGGGTCAGGCTGACGGACATGGCCCGCCTCTCGAGGCATGCGCACTTCTGCACGGGCGAGCCCGCATATTACATATCTATAATGAGAGAGGTCGCGGGGCCGGGCAGGGAGATATCCGTGGACCCGTCCCAGGAGGTTTACAAGATGTGGTCCCGCGAGAGCCTCGAGGCCGCCCTCTCGCTATCCGACGCGCTGTTCTGCAACGAATACGAGGCGAAGGTCATCGAGAGGCTCCTGGGGATAAGCGACGTGATGGAGGTGGACAAGAGGCTCGTGGTCCGCACGGAAGGGGCTCGCGGGAGCACGGCGAAGATAGACGGGGAGATCGCGAGGATCCCCGCCATCAGGGGCGACGGCTTCATGGACGCCACCGGGGCGGGGGACGCGTACCGCGCCGGGTTCTACGCCGGGCTGTACAACGGGTACTCCGAGCGCGATTCGCTGGCGATCGCGTCCGCCGCGTCCTCGTTCGTGGTTGAGAAGGTCGGCGCGCTGGCTGGCGCCCCCACGTGGGAGGCCGCCCTGAAGCGGGCGCGGGAGCTCCTCTGATGCCCCTGATCGCGATAACCGGGACTCCCGGCACCGGCAAGACCTCCGTCTCGGAGGAGCTCAGGCGGAGGGGGAGGCGCGTGATAGACCTGAACGAGCACATACGCGACCGCGGCCTGCTCGGGGAGAGGGACGAGGAGAGGGACACGTACTGCGTGGACGCGGACGGATTGAGGGAGTCCCTCTCCGATCTGGCCGGCGGGGAGGGGGAGGCGGCGTTCGCGGAGGGGCACATGGCGCACTGCCTGGACTTCTCCGCCGCGATCGTCCTGAGATGCTCCCCGCGCGAGCTGGCCGCGAGGCTGGAGGCGAGGGGGTACCCCCCTTCCAAGGTCAGGGAGAACGTCCAGGCGGAGGTCATAGACGTGATACTCTGCGAAGCGGCCGAATCGGGCGCGCCCGTCTACGAGATCGACTGCACGTCCATCGGGCCCTCCGCCGCCGCCGACGCGATAGAGGCGATCCTCGGCGGGGATACCGATAAATATCTGCCGGGCAATGTTAGCTGGCTGGGAGAGCTGGAGGAATGGTTCTAGACGGGCACAGAGGAAAAGCGGACTTCGCGCTGGCCCCGGTCGCCCGCAGGCTCATCGGCGTGAACCCGAATTTGATTTCCTGGATAGGGCTCGCCCTGGCGTTCGCCTCCGGGCTCTGCATGTATCTCAGCCATGGCAGGGAGTGGCTGCTCCCGGTCGGGGCGGCCCTGGTCATAGCCTCAGGGTACATGGACGCCCTGGACGGCAAGATCGCCAAGATGGCCGGCAAAGCCTCTAAGAAGGGCGACTACCTGGACCACGTGTTCGACAGGTACGCCGACGTCTTCATGATCGGCGGCGTGGCGTTCAGCGCGTGGTGCGACCCGTATCTGGGCATGCTCGCGCTGATAGGGGTGCTCCTGACGTCGTACATGGGGACCCAGGCGCAGGCCGTGGGCGCCCCGCGCCTTTACGCCGGGCTCCTGGGGAGGGCGGACCGCGTGGTCCTGAGCACCCTGTTCCCGTTGATTCAGTTCGCCATGGGCCTGGCGGGGCACCCGTCCTTCGAGATAGCCGGGCACTCGTTCTACTGGATGGAGGCCATGATGGCGTGGTTCGCGGTCGTCGGCAACCTGACGGCGGTCCAGCGGGGGATCTCCACATGGCGCAACATGTCCGGGGAGTGAGGGTCACTGCCTCCCGGAATCCCGGGACTTCGCCCTGTAGTAGCTGAGGGGGTGGCTGACCGCGGCGCACAGCGCGTCCGGATCGTAGCATATCCCGTACGTCTTCATGGTGGCGCATTCCGGCGGGGTGTACCCCTCCCCGTCCCTGCCCCCGCTCGTTATATGCCTTATCTGGTATCCGGACTTGCCCTCGTCGAAGTCGGGGGACTGTGCGAACAGCGATATTATCTGCTCGTAGCTCAGGCCGAGCGAGTTGAGGAAGGACACCAGCGCGAACCTGGCGCTGTGCGGCAGGTTCATCCCGTTCTGCGCGCTGGCCAGTATCGACTTCATGCATGGGGGGAGGAGCCCCTCCCTCATGCCCTCCCCCCCGGTCGGGCTCAGCTCCTTCTTGAGCGCCGCCAGGGCCTTCGCCGCATCGTCGGCGACGGGCCCGAGCGCCTTCAGCAGCTCGGGGGGCATGCCTATGGGGAGCCCCTCCTCTATCTTGATCTGGATCGCGTTCTGGAGCAGGCGGCTGAACTTGGCCACGTCGAGGCAGACCTCCCCCCTCTTAAGATCGGAGTTCACCAGCTTCCATTCGGAAGCCTTCAGGGTGTGGGCGTATTTCAGATAGTCCGCGAAGTGCATGTATATCTTATCGGGGGCGGCGGGGTCGCGCCTGGACGCGATCCCGAGCTCCGTCGCGATGGGGATCGCCGACTCGCCGTCCACAGTCGACACGATCTCGCTCATGTGGGAGGCCTCCGCCAGGGCGTACCTCTTCGTGAGGAAGCGGTCGTCTATGCAGGACACGATCATCCTCGCGTAAGGGTACGAGAGCATCTCCACGGATCGGGAATACTCGTCGATAAGGATGGCGTCGCCCACGCGGTGGGACTTTATGGCGTCTCGGACCCTCTCCATGCCGCGCTTCCGGGCGTCCTCGTACTGGGGCAGGTCCGACTGGGCCAGGTCCATCGGGTTCGTGTCTCCGACGCGCTCGATCGCATCCCTGAGGAAAGGGTATCTCGCGGCGCGCTGAGTGTCCATGGGGATCCGAAGGGGTCTCGCTCATTTAGCCTTTCTGAATCGCGGCGACGGCGGGCCTCCCCGCCGAGCGGGTCAGAAGCGCGCTATCCCTTCCAGCCCGTCCGCCACCGCGGGGTCGTCGAGGGCCGCCGCCAGCTCCGCCATGGACGCGTACGGCCTCTTGGTCACGATCCTCGCGGCCCTCTTCCTGCCTATCCCGGGCAGGGCCTCTATGGCGGACAGGGGCATGGAGTTAACGTCGAACGGGAAGCCCACCCCGGTCACCGACCTGAACCCGTGGCCGGTCACGAGCACGTCGCACATCTCCTCGGTCTCCATCTTATACGGGACCCCGACCAGGAGGGGATAGGATCCGATCTGCCTACCGAACGTGCTGTTCCCGTCCCTGACCTCCATGTACACCCCCCTCAGGACCGTGCCGACGGGCACCGTCCTCGCGAGCATCTCGCGGTCTATCTCTCCCCTGACTGCCTCCTTGAACCTCCTGAACGAGCGCTGGTCCGCCCCCGCCCTGAACTCCCTCCTGGACGGCATGACCTGCCTTATGTTTATGCGGCGGAGGAGCAGCCCCTCCGAAAGCATCGACCTCAGCAGATCCATGTTCGCCTTGTACGTGGAGGCGGTCTCGCCGTCGAGCCCGCAGACGAAGTTGAGCCCGGGGAGCATGTTCGGCATGCCGTTGGCCCCCCTGTCCCTCCCGATGCGGTTTATGGCCCTGACCGCGTCCATCGCCTGCTCGGCGGAGCTGTTCAGGTTGTTCCTCCCGCGGACCTCCGGATCGGCGGATTCGAGGCCTAGGGCGAGGACGTTGCCGGGGGTGCAGCATTCCGCGATGGACCTCATGGCCCTCTCGGACTCCTCCGGATGGGTGGAGATGACGGCGGGGTTGGCGTTGTCCACGTGGAGGACCTCGAACCCCAGGGCCCTCAGGCCCTCGAACAGCTCCCTGACGGTCCCCGGGTCCGGGCGGGGGACCTCCCCCTCGTCCGCCCCGTAGGAGACTATGCATGTCTGCCCCCCGACCCTCAGGTTGCGCACGCCGAGGGCCCTGAGCCTCGAAGCCTCCGCGATCACGTCCCCGGGGGCCCTCGCCAGAGGCCTGCCCTTGAGGGGCTCCACGCAGAAGGAGCATCCCCCGCTGAGGTGCCTGTGGCATCCGCGATACGTCTCCACCTCGGCTATGAGGGGCATGGGGAAGTCCGGATGGCTCCTGACCGCCTCCGCGCCCCTGACCATCCACTCGTTCCATTCGCCCAGGCTCCTGAGCCTGTCGGAGGCTCCTCTTCCGGAGACGGCGTCGTAGACGGAGGCGGCCAGGTCGCGGGTCGCGGCCAGGTCGAACCCCTCCGATATGCGGGAAGAGGCGGCGGACCCCCCTATGATCCTGAAGCCGCCCAGGCGCGGGGCCAGGGCCGCCAGCTCTTTGAGGGACATGGGCATGGACCTGAGGTATTTTCCCGGGACGGTGTTCCCGGAGAGCACCGCGGTCACGTCCGCGTCGGGTAGGGCGAGCCCTTTTCGGATCATGTCGACGGTGACGTATTCCGCGCAGGCGCCCGCGTCCAGGGCCGCGCCGAACACGGCCCTCGCCATGGGGGATATGTACGGGGGCACGCCCAGCGATGCTGGATCGTCTATGTATCCGTCGATGACGAGGACCTTCGTCTCATGGGCCATGGGTGACGCAAGCGGGGCGGATGTATATCATGGATGCGCCCGGCGGCGGGCTCGGGGCGTGAAAGGGAAGAAAATCCCGCCCCCCGTCGCGGGGGGCGGATGTTTGGACTCGATCAGGGCCACGTCACCGGGCGGTTCCAGTTCCAGTTAGCCCCCCACCCGGGCGGAGCGGGCGGGCCGGGGTACTCGGCCGTGATATACAGAGACGAGCAGGCGCCGAACGCTTCGGCGCCTATGACGTCCACGCTGATCGGGATGAAGACGCTGTCGAGAGACATGCATCCGTAGAACGCCTGTTGCCCTATGCTCTTCAGCGCAGAGGGCAGGATCAGCGAGCCGTCGATGGCTCTGCAGTGCGCGAACGCCGAATCCCCTATGCTTTCCAAAGCGCCGCCGGCGTCGAAGGACAGCGCGATGATCTTGGCGCAGGAATCGAAGGCGCTCTTCCCGATGGTCTTCACGCTCGCGGGGATCGACAGGGCGCTCTCTATCCCCTTGCAGCCGCTGAACGCCTCAACCCCTATGCTCTCCAGGACGCTGCCTGTTTCGAAGCGCAGCCCCGTTAGCTTCTCGCATCTGATGAACGCATTGTCCCCAATAGTTTTCACGCTCGAAGGTATGGCGAGATCCCCGCCGAGCCCGGAGCATTCGTTGAACGCCCCGACGCCGATGCTCGTCGGCAGGCATCCCGCCGGGAACGTCAGGCTGTCGAGCCCGGAGCATCTGGAGAACACGCCGTTAGCGACGGCCGTCAGGCCTACGGGCAGGACCAGCGCCCCGTCCAGGCCGGAGCATCCGGCGAACGCGTACTGGCCGATGCTGGCGAGGCTCCCCGCGAAGGAGAGGCCGCCCAGCCCGGAACATCCGTTGAACGCGTATTGCCCGATGGACGTCACTCTAGCGGGTATCTCCAGAGCTATGTTCGGATCGCCGCTCTGGCCTGCGTTCAGGCCGGTGCAGTTCTGGAATGCGCTGCTCCCTATGGTCACGGACTTGCCGGGAGTGGCGAAATGCAGGGCGCTCAGCGCAGAGCAGCCGTTGAACGCATTGCCCCCTATGCTCGTCACGCTGGCCGGGATCGTGAGAGCCGTGCCGAGATCCGTGCAGCCTCTGAACGCGTAGTTGCCGATGGTCGAAAGCGCCCCGGAGGGATCTAGCGATAGCGAATCCATGCCCGCGCAGTCCTGGAAGGCGTAATTCCCTATGCTCGTCACGCTGGCCGGGATCGAGAGATCTCCGTCGAGGCCGGTGCAGCCGCTGAACGAATAGTTGCCTATGCTGACCAGGCTGGAGGGCAGATCGAGGGCTGTGAGGCCGGTGCAGCCGCTGAACGCGTAGTTGCCGATAGACGTGATCGTCTCGGGAAGGTATATCCCCGTCATGGCGCACCCGCTGAACGCGCCCGACGCGGCGTTAGAGCTGGCCTGGACGGAAGTCACCTTGTAACCGAGGCGGTACTCGGGGATCACGACCGCCGCGGACGTGTCCGCGGTCCCTTTGGAGACGGCGTAGGCCGCCGTCCCCGTGTAGAGCAGATCGGGGGTCCCCGCCCAGTACGCGTACAGGGCCAGGTCGCTGTCGCGGGTCCAGTCGCCGGACTGCGGGTACGGGGTCACGTTCGCGACGACCGCGGCGGATCCCGGCGTCGAATTCACTCCGCCGATCTTCAGGAACCACCCGCCGAAGTCGTACGGCGCCCTGACGGGCTCCAGCAGCTGATAGGGCTGGTCGTAGTAGAACCAATCCTCTTCCGTCGGACCCTCCCCGCTCGCCAGCGGGAAGTGGTATGTGACCCTGTACCTGGCGGCGTCCCACTTGGCGTACAGCGTCATGCTCTCGGTGACGGGGTCTGAGAAGTTCCAGGCCTCTGTGCCCCCGGGATCCCTGTGCCATCCGCCGAAGTCGTATCCCGTCCTGGTCGGAGGCGGAGACGGAGCGGATATCGCCGATCCGTGCTCTATGTCGGAGACCTGCGACGCGGGGGACCCGTTCTGCGGGTCGAACGTCACCGCGTACCTGTTCAGCTCCCACTTGGCGTACAGCGTCATGCTCCCGGTGACGGGGTCTGAGAAGTTCCAGGCCATGGTGCACTCGGAATCCGAATACCATCCGTCGAAGCCGTATCCCTCCCTGGTCGGAGGAGGAGACGGAGCGGATATCGCCGATCCGGGGATCACTCCCGTGGCCGAGGGGACGGGAGACCCTCCCTTGGAGTCGAAGGTCACCGTGCACGCGCTCAGGCTCCACCCCGCGTACAGGGTTACGTTCCCGGTCACGCGGTCGGAGGCGAAGCTCCACGCGTTGACGCACGATGCCTCCTTGTACCATCTGTCGAAGGAGTATCCGCTCCTCGACGGGGACGGGGGCGCGACTATGCGCGAGTTGTAGTCCACGCCCGTGATCTGGGGCAATGTGGATCCCCCTCTCGTGTCGAAGGTCACGGTGTACGAGGGCTCGTCGATGGCTCCCAGCGTCTCCCATCCGGCGTACAGGGTGACGTCGGCGTCGCGGACGAGGTCGGTTTCGAAATCCCACGCGTTGACGCACGAGGCTTCCTTGTACCATCCCGCGAAGGAGTACCCCGCCCTGAACGGGGCCGAGGGCTCCGGAGCCCTGGAATCGGGGTATACCGCCTGAGAGGGCACGTAGGAGCCGCCCTGGCTGTCAAAATAGACCGTGTAACGGGCCGGAGGCGAGTACGGCCCCCCCCCCTCTGAGCAACCGCACTCGCCGTCGGCCGCCTCCATGACGGCGAAGACGGATGTGGCGATGGTAGCTATAGACAATATGGCGATCGCGATTATGAGAATGCGCTTCTTTCTGTCTTCGTTGTCATCCTTACGGCCCATTGGGACTCCCCCCGACACCGATTCCCCATTATTCAGGTGCGGCTATTTCAAACAGAGTTCCCTTCAGACGGACCCGGGCGAGATGAGATATGGCGCATCCGATCATATTCCTCATTGTCTGCGGCATCGCCAACGTCTAACCGGCCAACTCGCTCTTTTTAAAACGCCCGCGGAATCCGGCGCAAAGCCTCACCCAAAGGTGATATAGCTCCCGCGGCGATCCGGTCGCATGGACGGAAAGACGGTTTGGGACCTGATGGGCACGGGCGAGGAATGGGGGCCCGACACGCCCGGCATAGACGAGTTCAACCGCGCCAACCTGGCGTGCTCGAACATGTTGATCAGGTACAACTCGACACCCATGGCCCCGGAGGGCCGCAGGGCGCTGCTCTCCGAGATCCTCGGCAAGCCCGTCGATCCCGGCACGAAGGTCGTCCCCCCGTTCAGCTGCGACCTCGGCAGGAACATAACCCTCGGGAGGGGGGTCCTCATAAACTACGGGTGCGCGCTCCTCGACTGCGCCGAGATACGCATAGGGGACCACGTCCTGATCGGGCCCGGAGTCAACATAGTCACCGCCGACCATCCGATGGACCACGTGAAGAGGAGGTCTTGGATCACCAGCAGCAGGCCCGTGGAGATAGGGGACGACGTATGGATCGGGGCGGGCGCGACGATAAAATCGGGAGTGACCGTCGGGGCGAGGGCGGTGATCGGGGCGGGATCCGTCGTGGTGAGGGACGTGCCCCCGGACGCCGTGTCCGCCGGCAATCCCGCGAGGATCCTGAGGGCCGCCGGTCCGAGCGGGGGCGCGTGAGGCGGGCGGGCGCCTGGTGGGAGGCTCCGGTTTCGTTTTCCCACCGAGCCCCTTTAAAAAGTCCAAGAGTATTAAATAATATAATTGGGTCACAGGTCTGGAGATAATCTATTGGCCACAAGCACGCGTCCGTCATCGCCGGACAACAAATACAAGCCGTCGCCCAACAAGCAGAACACTAAGAAATCCAAGGCCCGGGAGGGGTCCAAGAGGCAGTCGATGCTGAACACGCACAGGCTCCAGCCTTTTAAATACGACATGAACGAGATCCTCTCTTCTTCATCCATGGATCCCGCCAAATCCTCGTCCCTCCTCGCATCCGTCATAGCCAAGGCGTCCCGAACCTCCACCAGGGAGGCGAAGGAGTTCGTCAAGACGTACCTCGACGCGGGGGACATCACCAAGGACGAATACGACCGCATCGCCAGGCTGATGGACAAATACAGCAAATACCGCTGATGGGACATGAAGTCTGCCGAAGCCTCTCTCGGGCGCGTGTTCGTTTTAAGGCTCGAGGCCGGAGAGGTCTTGCATGAGGCCATAGAGGGGTTCGCCCGCGCCAACGGCGTTAGAAGCGCGCTTTTGACAGCGACGGGGGGCATAGGCCCGGGATCCAGGATCACCGTGGGGCCCAAGGACCTCCCGGGGGACGAGATTGTGGCCGAGACGGCTACCCTGGACAAGCCTCACGAGCTCACCGCCACGGGCACGCTGTTCCCGGACGAGGACGGGAACCCCATGATCCACATGCATGGATCCGCGGGCAGGGACGGAACCGTCGTCACGGGATGCCTGAGGGCGGGGGTTATCGCGTGGCTGGTGCTGGAAGTGACCATCGCGGAGATCTCCGGCGACGGCATGGTTCGGAGGACGGACCCTAGGTCCGGCATGAAGATCCTCTCGATAGAGTGATCATCTCCGGTTGTACGTGTCCTTGAAGTTGTCGAAGACGTTGTCCGTGTAGCTGTTTATGCGGACTGCGTCCTCCTTGTCCGGGACCACGAAGCCGCTTATGGGGAACTCCGAGTCGCAGTGCGGGCACCTGACGTTGGGGCAGTTCCTGTTGGCCTGCGGGCAGAACTTGCATGCGACCGCCCTGGACTGGAACAGGCTGAACTCCTTCCCGCATGCGGGGCACATGAACCTCCTCGCGGCGACCTTGAGGTCCTTCGTTATGTTGGCGGACTTCTCCTCGGGGGTGAGCCACATGGGCGCCTTCAGGGATATGGGGCGGCTGTATGCGGGGTTCTGTGCCATCCGTCAGGCCCCCTTGGACGCGTCGACGACCGATTTGAGCAGGAGGCCGTCGGAGCAGCACTCTATGAACGTCCCCGTGACTATCGCGTCCGCGCCCGCCTTCCTCGCGGCTTCGGCCGCCTCGGGCGTGCGTATCCCGCCGCCCACTATCAGAGGCACGCCTATGGCCTTTTTGACGGCCGCGATCATCTCGGGAGGCACGGGGGCGTCCGCGCCGCTGCCCGCCTCGAGATAGACCAGGTCCATGCCGAGCATCTCGGACGCCAGGGCGTATCCGACTGCCTTGTCGGTCTCCCCGCGCTTGACGGGGTCCGCATTTCCGACCTCCCCCACCCTCATCCCGGGCTCCACGATTATGTATCCGAGGGATATGGTCTCCACCCCCAGCTTCTTTATGTATGCGGCCGCGCCCGCCTGCGCCCTTATGATCCAGAACGGGTCGCGGCTGTTGACCATGCTCATGAAGAATATGGAATCCACCTCGGGGGACAGCTCGCGCGGCCCCCCCGGGAAATGTATCGTCGGCAGCCCGGAAGCCTCCCTGATGGCGCGAGCGGTGGCTCCGAGGTTCTCGCTGGTGACGCCGGTGGACCCGCCGATCATGATCGCGTCGGTCCCCGCGGCCTTCATCCTGGCCGCGATGGCGCCGGCGTCCGCGGGGCTCTGCTTGTCGGGGTCCAGGAGGGCCAGGTGGATCGTCCCTCTGCTCATCTTTTCTAGAAGATATTCTTTCACGGCCATTGGATGACACCTGCCACGAACGCGACCAGAGCCGCCATCATAGCGAGCTTCGCATGCTTCTGGGCCGTCTTCGCTTCACGGAAAATGATGAAAGCGGCATAAATAAACATTGCGTCCGCGACGATCACGACGCAATAGCCCCATCCGAAGGCCCCCGCGGCGACCGGCCACGCGCTGGCGGCGACGCCCGCGAGGAACAGGGCCGCCCCGACCGCGCGCGCCCTGCCCTCGCCGATGGCCATGGGCAGCGTCCTCCTGCCCTCGTCGGACCCCATGTCCTCTATGTCCTTGGCGACCTCCCTCCCCGCGTTGGCTAGGGCTGCCATGACCGCGAGCGCGGCGTTGCCGAACATGTCTCCGACGACCGCCCCGCCGAAGAGGAACACCATGCCCGTCAGCAGGGCTATCGCGACGTTGCCGACGAAGCCCCTCTGCTTCAGGAAGAGCTCGTAGGAGACCATCATCGCGGCCGCCATGACAGTCAGCCCGAATACCTCTAGGGAGATCAGCAGGGACGCGAGCGACGCGGCCGCGAGGCCCGCTATCCCCAGCCTGAGGGCGGCCCTCGGGGAGATCTCGCCCATCGGGAGGGGCCTGTCCGGATGGCCCGCCTTATCGATCTCGCGATCGATGTAGTCGTTGAGGGAGTTCCCGCCGGCTATGAACGCGACCACCACGGCGCACCCGACGGCCACGTCGGCCCAGCGGTCCGCGGCGCCGAGGCCCGCGGCGGCCAGCGCGCCGACGATCACGCCCAGTATGCCTATGACCCCGTTGCCGAGCCTGAAGAGCCTCAGGTACCTGTTCACGCACCTCGATCGCGGAGCCGTTATAATTCTTATTCGCCGGCGGGTCAGATCTTGGAGAACGCGTGGTAGTGCCGGGACAGCGATCCGTGGACGCGCTGCTCGTGCACCGAGTCGAGGCGCATCGGCCCAGGATCCATGGCGCGGGGGAATATGATTCCCGCCCTGCCCCCGGGGGCCAGGGCGTCGGATATGGCGCGCATGGCGCGGAGGTATATCGACGAGACGTCCTCGCCTCCCGTCTTCGTGGACCTCCCATAGGGGGGATCGGTGGCCACGGCGTCCACCGGCCCGAACCTCTCGGGTATGTCGCCTATGTCCACGGCGTCGAAGTCCGCGAGGCGCAGCCCGTAGAAGTCCATGTTCTCCCTGCAGCCTATGACCATCTCCTCGTCGAAATCCGACGCGATGGCCCGCATCCCCATCTCGGCCGCCTCGATGGCCACGCCCCCGGTGCCGCAGAACGGGTCCAGGACGGTCCCGCCGCGCCTGACCCCGGTGAGGTTGATCAGCGCCCTGGCGTACTTCGGGTGCAGCGATATGGGCGAGAAGAACGGGCGCTCCCCGACCTTCCTCTTCTCCAGCAGGTTCTTCTCGACCGCCCTCTCCTCCAGATAAAGGTACACCCTGTCGCTCATGAGCATCCTGACCGTCGCCTCCGGGTCCCGGAGGTCCACGTCGCCGCCTTTGGATAGGATTGCGCCCGCGTCCCGGATGAGCTTCTGGGAGTCGACGTCCTTCATCATGCCGCCGAACCTCTTGGCCCTTATGGCGAAGGTGCAGCCGGAGACGGCGGACGCATCGATGCGCGGCTCCTCCCCGGGGCCGTAGGACCCTATGAGCCTGCCTATCGCGTGGGTCAGCCCTATCCTGGACGCGATCCCGCCTAGGGCCTCTGGGGGGAACCGGGCTATGGCGTACCCGGGGCCGGAAGAGGAGATCCCGCGCCCCCCCGCCTCCGCCGCGACGCAGCCCGCGGCCTCCGCCAGAGGCAGGCTCCCGGATTCGCCCAGGAGCTCGAAGAAGAAGGCGGGGGCCTCCGTCTCCACGGTATCAGTCCTTTATCCCGTCTTCCGTGACGGAGAACACGGCCTCTCCCTCGGGAAGGCTGGGGGAGTCTATCAGGCGGGCTATCCTCTTGCCCGCCTTTCCCTTCCTCAGATATATGCGGAAGGTGGCGGTGTGGCCCACGACGTGGCCCCCTATGGGCCTCGTCGGGTCCCCGAAGAACGCGTCGGGCTTGGCGGCCACCTGGTTCGTGACCGCGATGACCGCGTTGTTCAGCGTGGCGAAGTTCAGGAGATCGTGCATGTGCCTGTTGAGGATCTGCTGCCTCTCCGCCAGGGCGCCCCTGCCCAGGTACTCCGCCCTGAAATGGGATGTGAGGGAATCCACTATCATCAGCCTTATCTTGCGGTCCTTGGCGAGCTCTATCGCCTTGTCCACGAGGAGGATCTGGTGCTGCGAGTTGAACGCGCGGGCCACGTGTATGCGCTTGAGGGTCTCCTCCGGGTCCACCCCCAGGTAGTTCGCCATCTGTATGACCCTCTCAGGCCTGAACGTGTTCTCGCTGTCCAGCATGATCACGTCGGAATCCAGGCCGCCCTTGTCCTCCGGGAGCGTGGCGTTCACGGCCAGCTGGAAGCACACCTGGGTCTTGCAGCTCCCGAACTCCCCGAAGAACTCGGTTATCGCCTGGCTCTCCAGGCCCCCTCCGAGGAGGTCGTCGAACGCCTTCGACCCCGTGGAGAGCTTGGACACGGACTTGCGGCGCTCCAGTATGGCGTCCCCGGTCTCGAAGCCGCCGATGTCCGCGCATAGCTTGGCCCCCTCGATTATGTCCATCGCCTTCTTCTCTCCGATCTCGCACGTCTCGGAGAGGTCCTTGGGGGATGCGACGGCGATCGTCATCAGCTCGGTGTATCCGGCCTCGCGCAGCTTCTCCGCTATCGCCGGCCCCACGCCGGGTATGTCTTCCAGGGTCTTGGTGGCCATGATTTTTTCCTCATCCGAGGTCACGCCGCTTTGCGTATTTAACTATGAGAGGGGAGGGGTCTCCGAATCGCCCGAAAGTGGCGCCCCGATGCCCCCGCCTTCGTCGGAGGCTTCGGGCGTTTAAACGTTTTCCATAATTTGATATGGGATTTTCCCATATTTTATATATCGAGTAGGCGTTCGGAGACTCATGGGGAAGGAATACCTGAGGCGCGTCGCAGACGGCATGGTGAAGGAATGCCTGGAGATGGCAGGCGCGGTCCTCATAGAGGGCCCGAAATGGTGTGGCAAGACGAGGACAGCGGAGGAATTCGCCAAGAGCGCCCTGTATATAACGAGCGAGAGCCGGATCAAGTCTCTAAAGAAGGCGGCGGAGTCGGGGGCGCGCGGCTTCCTGAACGGAGACGCGCCCAGGCTGATAGACGAATGGCAGGAGGTGCCGGAGATCTGGGACGCCGTGAGATTCGAGGTGGACCACCGCGGAGAGAGGGGGCAGTTCATACTCACGGGATCTTCCGTCCCCCAGAAGGATTCCACCAGGCACTCCGGGGCGGGGAGGGTGGCCAGGGTGGCAATGAGGCCAATGAGCCTCTTCGAATCGGGGGAATCCAACGGCGCGATATCTCTTAAGGGGCTGTTCGAGGGGAATGTGGCGGGCGATGGGGGCTCGTCGAGCCTCTCCCTGGAGGGCCTGGCCCGCGCCATCGCGCGGGGAGGGTGGCCGGAGAGCCTGGAGGACCCGGCCGACAAGGATCCGAAAGCCGCGTCATGGTACCTCGACGCGGTCATAGGCTCCGACCTGTCCCGCGTGGACGGCGTGAACAGGAAGCCGGGCACCTCCAGGAGGATAATAGAATCGATAGCCCGGAACCTCTCCACGGGCGCGAGCATGGAGGCCATAAGGACGGACGCGAACGGCACGGACGGGAAGATGACGGGCGTGACCCTGAAGAGCTACATCGATGCGATGGAGGCCGTGTTCCTATTAGAGAACCTGCCCGCGTGGAACCCCCACCTCCGCTCGAGGACGAAGCTGGCCTCGTCGGGCAAATGGCATTTCGCCGACCCTTCGATAGCCCTAGCCGCGCTCGGCGGGACGAAGGACGCGCTGCTGGGAGACATGAGGGCGTTCGGTTTCTTCTTCGAATCGCTGTGCGTCAGGGACCTGAGGGTCTACGCCCAGCCTTTAGGGGGCAGGGTAGGGCACCTGCGCAACAAGAATGGGTTCGAGGTGGATCTGATCGTGGAGCTACCCGACGGGAGATGGGGGGCGGCGGAGGTGAAGCTGGGAGCGTCTGAAGAGGATAGGGCTGCGGAGAACCTGTTGAAGCTGAGGGACATGATCGACGACGGGCGCATGAGGCAGCCCTCTTTCCTGATGATCCTAACCGCGGGCGCATACGGATACAGGAGGCGGGACGGAGTCTTGGTGGTGCCCATAGGGTGCCTGAGGGACTGACCGCTCGCCGATTGCGCTCTTTCGCATCCTCAGTCCGTGCCACCAGTAGTCTGGGTCATTCATCCCCAAGACTCAGCACATCAAAAACAGTAATTTTTTTACCAACAATAATAGTAATTTTTTACTATTTTTGTAAATTGATCGCATCGCGCAGAGAGGGCGGGCATGGGGCCCGGGGAGAGGCGGGGCGGGTTCCCGATCGGCGGGGCCCGCGTCCGCGCGTGGTTGTAAGCTTTATATCCGCGTTAGATATAATGCGGACATGGCCAAGAAGAAGAGGCAGGTTAAAGAAGAGCCTCCTGAGGAGTACGAGTTCAAGCCCAGCGAGTTCGACGAGCGCGAATTCATGCTCAAGGACCTCTACGGGACCAAGGTGCTCCTCGTGGTCACGGCCATGGCCATAGCGGTGGGCGCGATCGCCGCCGCCATCTACAACATGAGCAGCGGCATATGGTACGCCGGCATGATGATCTCTTTCGCCACCGTGATACTCATGAAGCCCGTGTTCCTGAAGCTCGGCTTCAGGGTGGACCTCCTGGACACGAAGACCATGCTCGGGAACTATCTCCTGTTCCTCATGCTCGCCCTGGGGATCTGCATAGTCGGGATCAACGCCCCGTTCTGACCTCACGCCTCCCAGCTGTGCCTGGGATCCAAGAGCTCCGTCAGGAGCAGGGGGTCGGTGTCCCTCAGGGATTCGGAGTGGTCGCGGACCTTCATGGTTTCCGGGTCTATCTCCCTCCCTATGCCCGCGATCGCCGCCTCGTCCTCCAGCATCTCCCTCGCGGTGAAGTACATCCTCTCCGCGATCACGTTCCAGCACCCGTCCTCAACGAACGGGGCGCCGTACTCGTTCCCCCTCCATTTGGCCAGGAACGAGTCCGCGGCCTTGACCCACACCGGCGGGCCCGTGTGCCTGTGCGTCTTGGACAGCACGTCCCTCTCCAGCTCGAAGGCGATCTCCATGGTCTCGTCGCGCATCGCGTGCACCGCCCTGAGGACATTGTAGTCGAACTCGTTGAGCTTGCGGGCGAGGGCGTAGCGGGTCTTCCAGAGCTGGGAGTAGAGGTTGTCCTCGATGGACGCGGGGCGCCTGAAGACCACGGTGATGAGCCTCGACCCGTGCCTCTCGGCGATGCTCTCCAGCTCCTCCGCGCCCATGGGCTCCCTGTCCTCGGGGAAGAAGAACCTCTTCGACGGCGAAGAGAGATAGGCGCGGGCGGCCACCATGAACAGCGCCAGCGTGTCCATGTGGACTGCGGAGGCGACGTTCCTCTTCTGATCCACCGGGTCGTAGAGCACCATCGCCCCGATCATGGGCGGGCCCTTCTTCTCCAGAGATATGGATACGCCCTCCTTCCAGCCGGCGGAGGCCTCCAGGACCTTCCTGAAGCCGCCGTAGTGCATCACCAGCAGCTCGCACATGTACCCCGAGAAGCCCCTGGTGTTGGGCTCCGCCCCGTACGCCCCTATGCCCTTCATGAACTTCTTCAGCAGGCGCACGTCGTCCCTGAGGGCGGGATCCATGCGGGACAGCACGTACTCCGTGTGGAACGGGGTGCGGTCAACCGCCGTCCTGAGCCTGTCGGCGGACGGCACGGCGTAGCACGGCACCAGGTCCACGTCCAGCCCGCGGAACCTGCCGCGGGTGTAGGGGTGCTCGGCGAACATCCTGACCCCTCCCAGGAGCTCGTCCCCCATCCTGAGGCCCTCCCGCTCCATCTCGTCGCGCGGGATGCTCTCCGGGAACAGCACGAACAGGTCCAGGTCGGGGTCGGACAGGTAGGTGCCCTTCGCGAAGGACCCCACGTACCTGGCCTCCGCGCCCAGGCCCCTCTCGGATATGTATCCGCGAGCCAGGCGCAGGAACTCGGAGGCGGCCTCGCTTATGGATTCTATCTCGCTCTCGGACGGCCTGACGGCGTCCAACACGTCGGACTCCACGCTCACGGGAGAGCATCCCCGTCCGGGATTTAAGGATTATCCGACCGCGGCGGGAGCTTTGAAACACCGACGATCATTAAATATTACACGCGCTCATTAAAGGAAAGATGAGCGGGGAAGCGAAAATCCGTCGCCTCCACAAAAGAAAGATCGACGGGAAGAGGATATCGAGATGGCTCTATGCCACCTATGTCTTGTGCACCGCGCTCTCGCTCACCATACTCGTAACCATGGGGTATCTCGGCAACTACGTGGAGATGCTGTCCGTCGCGCCCGCCCTTTTCCTGCTGGTGATCGCGCTCATATGCGACAGGGAGTTCGTGCACATACAGCCGCTGCAGATCTACCTGTGCATGGCGATGATCGTGTACATCGTGTGCGAACAGGCGTTCAGGAGCGACAACGCCGTCATCTACGCCCTCGACGCGGCCGCGGGCGTGATAATCGGGCTGTCCGGCCTCATCATCGCGTATGTGGCCCTGAACTCCAAGCCCGGCAGGCACAACAGCCGCCCCGTGTTCTCCCTGTTCCTCTCGTTCATGTGCTCCATGGCCCTGTTCTCGATCCTGATCGCCATACAGTACATCGTGATCGCGGCGGGGGCCTCCATGGAGGGGTACGCCGCGTCGCAGTACTTCCCCACCTATGACGAGACGCTCCGCGCCCTGTGCATATCCGGCGCGTCCTCCCTCGCGCTCTGCGTCCTGTTCTACCTGTACTCGGACAAGTCGTGGTTCAGGTTCATCGTCATGGAGTACAGCAACAACAACCTCTGGGTGGACGGGCCGGAGGAGAGCAACATCAACCTCATCTCCAGGGCGCTGAGGATGGGGGAGAGCGAGACGGTGGAGTTCAAGTCCACCCTCAGGATGAACCTGGAGACCGGGGAGCAGGACCAGCGCATGGAGAAGGCGGCCCTGAAGACCATAGTCGGGTTCATGAACGGGGACGGGGGCACCCTGCTGATCGGGGTGAACGACGACGGCGAGATAATGGGGGTCGACAGGGACGGGTTCGACAGCAGCGACGACATGTGCCTGTACCTCACCGATCTCATAACCAAGAACATAGGGCACGAGTTCGTCTCGCTCATATCGCTGGCGGTGACGGACATCGAGGGGAGGGACGTCATGCACGTGACGTGCGGGATGGGGGACCACCCGGTCTTCCTGAGAGAGGGGAGGGAGAGGAACTTCTACGCGCGCTTCGGCCCGTCCACCGTGGGGCTCAACGGCCAGGACCTCCTGGGATACGTCACCAACAGGTTCGGCAGGAAGTGGTGAGGGCGCGATACCGTCGCGAGCCTCCCTCTGGTTTTTCTAATCGCGGTCTAGGACAGGTGCTTAGATTTGAAAATTAAAAAACGTGATTTCATCCACATAATTTATCAAAAAAACGTGAATATAATCACATTTATATAACTACAGGCAGATGCCGACTCATGTGGCGCAGAATCTCCGACGACCTTCGCAGATGGAAGGAGAGCCCCCGCAGGAAGCCCCTGATAGTGAGGGGCGTGCGCCAGTGCGGCAAGACGCACTCGCTGCGCGAGTTCGGGGGCGCCGAATACGTGGACTGCGCGTACTTCAACTTCGAATCGGACCCCGATCTGCGCAAGGCGTTCGAGGCCGACCTCGACCCGCGCAGGATCGTCTCCGCCCTCTCCGCGATATCCGGCAAGCGCATATCCGAGGGGGACACGCTGATCGTGTTCGACGAGATACAGTCCTGCGGAAAGGCCTTGACTTCGCTGAAATACTTCTGCGAGGACGCGCCTGGGTACCATGTGGCGTGCGCCGGGTCCCTGCTGGGAGTCATGCTCTCCAAGCCGTCGTCCTTCCCGGTGGGCAAAGTCGACTTCATGACCATGCGCCCCATGGACTTCATGGAGTTCGCCACCGCCTGCGGCCACAGGGTGATGTGCGAGGAGATGTCCCGCGGGCTGGCGGCCGCCGGGTTCGAAGGCAGGCTCGAGCGCCTCCTGAAGGACTATTGCTTCGTGGGGGGGATGCCCGAAGCCGTGTCCGCATGGGCGGGCGGGGAGGGTGGCGAGAGGGTCAGGGAGATCCACTCCGGCATCCTGAACAGCTACGAGGGGGACATACTCAAACACGTGCCCGCGAGCGAGATGGGGCGCGTGAGGGACGTGTGGAGATCGATACCGGAGCAGCTGGCCAAAGACAATAGGAAGTTCATGTTCGGCCACGTGAGGGAGGGGGGGAGGGCCCGCGAGCTGGCGGACGCCCTCGAGTGGCTGATAGACGCGGGGCTAGCGCACAAGGTGAAGAGCGTCTCCAGGCCGGAGCTCCCGCTGAGGATGTTCGAGGACGGCTCCAGCTTCAAGATATACGCGTGCGACGCCGGCCTGCTGGGCAGGATGTGCAACGTGCGCTACGAGGAGCACGCCTCCGACAGGGTCCCGGAGGCCTACCGCGGCGCCTTGGCGGAGAACCTGGTCCTGACGCACATCCTGCCGATCTTCGACGACGAGGTCCACTGCTGGAGGGACGGCGCGTACGAAGTGGACTTCCTGGTGGGCCGCCGCGGGCGCGCCGTCCCCATAGAGGTGAAGTCCGGCAGGCGGAAGCGTTCTAGGAGCCTCGCCGAGTACATCGATCGCTACGATCCCGAAGTCTGCCTCATGTTCTCCCAGGACGGGTCGGGGGGAGACAGGGTCGTCTCCGCCCCGCTGTACATGGCGTGGGCGGCGGATCGGCTGATAGACGAGAAGATAGGCGGATGACCCGCTCGGAATGCGCTTTCGAAGGGCGCCGCGACAGCGCTCGGGCGCGGGGTCCGGCGGGAGAGGTGCGGAGAAGGGGATTCGAACCCCTGAACCCCTGCGGGACAGGATTTCTCACCGCTAGGGTCTTAAGTCCTGCGCCTTTGTCCGGCTCGGCCATCTCCGCGGCTACGCCTATGGCGTGCGGATATTAATCTTGAACGGGGGGCGCGGCGGCCGCGCGGCCCCGCATGGACAAACCGTTAATATCCGCCGGCAGATGGCTCCGCATATGGCGTACAGGATACCGGGCGAGGCCGAGATCGCGGAGGCCATCGAGGCCGTCCTCCAGAAGAGGTCCTTCGTGGACACCCAGAGCGAGTTCGCCGGCCTGGTCAGGGCCGAGCTCTCCCGCATGGGCGACTACCGGGCGAGCGACGCGCGCATAAGGCGGGTGGGCATCGATCGCGGGCTGGTCAGCCTCGCCATAGAGTACAGGGAGCCCGCCGAGAAGAGGGACCCGCCGTTCGCGTGCCCCGTGTGCGGCAACGCCCTCAGGTCGTCCATGAACTCGTCCCTCGACGGGGGGCCCGTCGAGATCGGGCGCAGATGCACCGTGTGCCCGTACTCCGCCGGGGGCGGGGCGTCCGCCCCTGGGAGGTACGCGTTCTCGCCGTCGTCCGGCCCCGCCATCCCCGACAACGTGCGCGCGGTCAGGCTCCTGGAGCGCGCCCGCGCCGACATGGCCGAGGCCTCCCGCAAGGTCGCGTCCGCGCTCAGGGGGACCCGGTTCGAGGCGGACGGCAGGAAGGCGTCGGAGGCGATAGAGGAATTGTCGTCGTCGGCCGCCGACCCGCGCAGCCTGCGCAACCTGGCGGAGGCCGTCAGGGCCCTCGACAAGGGCGATCCGGGATGGACCCGCCCGACCGCGTCGATAAAGAACGAGAACCGAAAAGATATATGACGCGACCGGATAGAGTGCGCGCAGAGGCGGTCTCATGAGGAGCTGGGAGTTCACGAGGGTGGAGGGCAACAAGATAAGGATAGACGGCTGGCTGGCGGGAGTCATGGGGCTGGTCGAGGGAGGGTACATCTACAGCTCCCTGTTCAGATATCCGGAGAAGGGGCCCAAGAGGTACGAGCTCCTCCTGTCCATGTACCCGCAGGACAACTTCCGCACGCTCTCGCACATGGTCGTCTACATGGAGGACGTGCCCGGCGCCACCGTGCAGTCCGCCGAGTTCCTGGCGGGCCAGGGCGTGAACATACTCAACTCGGTGTCCCTGAACGGCATATCCGACACCACCATAATATGGAACATAATGGGCGAGATAAGCTTCGCCGGCGAGGGCGAGATAATCAAGGAGCGGTTCGCCAGGCTGAAGGCCCAGGGGGACCCGTCCGTGTCCCTGATCAAGCACGTCAGCATAAAGCCCGCCAGCGTCGGCAGGATCTTCCGCCGGGACTCCGACGGGGTCAAGGAGGAGGTCAGGCACGGATCCCCCATAACCCTGGAGGATGGGGCGTTCGACCTGTGCCGCGAGTACGGCGACGTGCTGTCCGACGTGGACGGGACCGAGGTCATGATCACGCTGGACCCCGCGTCGTGGCTCGTGTCCGTGGTGTTCTTCAAGCAGGACACCGAGCTGGTGCAGATCAACATGAGCATCCCGGACAGCCCCGGGGCCATAGGGGCGGCGCTCTCGTGCCTGGCGGAGGCGGACGTGAACCTGATCTCGGTGTTCTCCAAGATCGCCATAGCGTATCAGAAGATGTCCCTGGAGGTCGTGGCGGACATAAAGAGCAGCGGGCTCTCCGACGCGGGGCTCGCGGAGCGGCTGAGGTCGCACCTCTCCGAGCAGAACGGCGTCTTCGAGCTGTCCGACCTCAAGAGGCTCAACTGAGATGATCGTCGGGCTGTCCCGCTCCAGCCGCCCCTGCGTGGACGGCGGGAGCGCCCTCACGGTGTCGCTCCCCGGGTGCAACTTCAGATGCCCGTACTGCGACGGGGGTATGCCCCGCGGATGCGCGGAGGCGGACCATTCCGAGGCCGCCTCCCGCCTGAGGGCGGGCGGAGGCGGGGCGGTCGTCGTCACCGGGGGGGAGCCGACCGCCCATCTCGGGCTCCCGTCCCTGCTGAGCGACCTGAAAAACGCAGGCGCCCGCGTGATCTTGGAAACCAACGGGAGCGCGCCGCGCGTCCTGGACGACGTGATCGGGGCGATGCTGGTGGACGAGGCGCGCATGAACGTCACTCCGGGGTGGGGCGCGGGCCGCCGCGCCGCGACGGGATCCGATTCCCCCGCGTCCGCCCTGATGGAGAGCATAGACATAGCCGTCGGCGCGGGCATCCCCTGCGAGCTCGAGGTCGCGGCGGTCCCCGGGATCGCGGGGCCGGACGAGATCGAGGCGATAGCGAAGGGTGTTAGCGGGCACAGGGGCATGGCGCTGCTGCGGTTCGACCCCTCTCGCGCGTCGGACCCGCGCCTGAGGCTGGCGGAGCCGTACCCGGGAGAGGCCATGAGGCGTATGGCCGCCGTCGCCAAGAGGCACGTCCGCGACGTCAGGATCTACGGCCTTTTGTGAACGTCTCGACCTTGGCGTACGCCGCGGGCTCCAGCGCGAGGGAGCTTTCGTTGACGTGGTGGAACGGCGCGTCCACCTCCTCCCTGAGCCTCTTCGCGGCCTCGCGGTCCCTGGAGAACATCCCCGCGGACAGCCCCTTCTCGGTCTCCTGCATCTCCTCTATCGCGGAGTCCAGGTCGTCGGACACCGTCACGAACAGGACGGGTATCCCCTGGTCGACGTACGACTCGTCGCCGTCCGATCCGAACGCGATCGCGGGGGCGGCGTAGAGGCCGTTCTGCATGAACTCGCCCGTCACCCTCTTCCCGCCCGACATTATGCGCCCGCGCATCCTGTCCGCGAAGGAGAGGAGCCTGTCCATCCTGTCCCCCGATATGAGGGGGCCGGCGAGCACGCCGTCATCGGCGGGGTCGCCGACGACGATCTTCCCCGCGCGGTCTGAAAGCGCCTCCACGAACTTCTTCTGGTCGCCCGCGGTGACTACGACCTTGGATGCGGAATATAGGCGCTGCCCGCTGCATGAGAACGCGGACTCCAGCACGCCCTCCGCCGCCTTCGCCGCGTCGGACGGCTTGTGGACCAGTATCGGGCTCATCCCCTTGACCTCGTTCACGAATCTCATCTCGTCGTCCACCTGCAGGAACATCATGTCCGCGAGGCGGTCCCCGCTGCCCGATGCAACGATCCCGGAGAGGCGGTCGTCCCGGGACAGCTCGGCGCAGGCCTCCCCGCGGGCGTCGACGACGACGTTGACCACTCCGCCGGGAAGCCCCGCCTTCTCGAAGATGGAGTACGCCATGAAGGCGGGGAGGGGGCAGGCGTCGGACGGGGCTACGACCGCGGCGTTGCCGGCGATCGCGGCGGCGGCCGCGTACCCCGCGGGGGACGCGAGCGGGGATTCGTGGGACGTCGCTATCCCCCATACGCCCGTCGGCTTTCCCGCCCCCTGCGCGCCCGCGACGCACTCGGACAGGACGGACGCGAGGCGGTCCGCCTCCCTGACGGACTCCCTCTTCGTCATGCCCGTGCTCAGCAGGACGGCGGCGGCGAGCCTATACCTCTGCGCCCTCACGGCGTCGAGGGCCCTCGCGAAGCAGGCAGCCCTCTCGGATGCGGGCGTGGAGGACCACGACGCGTACGCGGCGGCCGCGGCCTCCACGGCGAACCCCGCCGTGCCCGCGTCCGGGTCTTGGAACCTTCCGAAGGAGATGGTTGAATCGATGGGGCTGCGGACCTCGAAGTCCCTTCCCGAGGCCACCTTCATGCCCCCTATGTGCGAGGGGTAGTCCCTCTTCTCCGATCCGAGCAAGGCGTGCAGCGCCTCCATGAACCTCTCGTCGTCATACCCCGCGCGATCGACTGTCCCGCTCATGCGCGGGCATCGCCGGAGGATATGTTAACCTTTCCCAAAAGCGCGCCGCGCTAGGGGGTCCGCTCCGGCGCGGAGGCCGCCGCCCATCATCAATCGTTATATAGGGCGAATACATAGCCGGCAGAAAGGGCCTGTGGTCTAGGGGTTATGACGTCGCCTTCACACGGCGAAGGTCGCCGGTTCAAATCCGGCCGGGCCCACTGAAACGCTTCTCGTTCTCCATCGCGCCGCCGCCGCGGCTCCGCCCGCCGGGGCCTCCTCCGATCGCCCTCGAATCGCGCCTATCGCCCCGCCCGCTGCCCCCCTCTCGGATCCTCTAAATTATGTTAAGTCATATCAAGTCAATTTTGAATAGATATGTTTGATACTATGAGGGACTATACTAAAAAGTGCATATCCAGATAACATCAAAAGCATACGTCGTTCGAAGTGAAATGAAAACGCTTTAATATGGAGAAAACGAAAAGGGAATTGGGCGTATGTTTCCCCCTTGAATATACGCCCACACTCCTTCTCAACCGGTCTCTTGCGTCGCGGACGCTGTCTCGCGTCGCGTTTTCTCGAAGATGGCGTCGTGCGCGGATCTCGAATGCGGGATGTGGTGGACCCGGCCGGATTTGAACCGGCGGCCTGCGCCTTGTAAGGGCGCCGTCATAACCCCTAGACCACGGGTCCGCTCCGTCCCCCATTATGGAGAGATTATAAAACATCAGCGGCGGACGGGCGCCCCGCCCCCCGTTTCTCAAGAAAAATATAATAACGATCCGCGCATCCCTCATCTAAAGCGATCGTAGTCCAGCGGTTAAGACGGGGGCTTCCCAAGCCTCTGACCCGGGTTCGATTCCCGGCGATCGCACTCCAACATCCCATCTTTCTGCCATCCCCGCATCCGGAGGCCGTCCCGTTTCCCGCGCCGCGGCCTTATTGAAAGTATAATATGGGCCGCGGGCTATGTATCGGCGATAGACATGTTGGAGATCGACAGCTCGAAGGGAGAGGGGGGCGGACAGATGGTCCGGACCTCGGTCGCGCTGTCCGCCGTCACGGGCATCCCCACGAAGCTCATCCGGATCCGGGAGAACCGCCCCACGAACGGGCTGTCGCGCCAGCACACCGCGGCCATCAGCGCCGTCGCATCCATGACGGGATCGAAGGTCGAGGGGAACGTGCCCGGGTCCAGCGAGCTCGTGTTCGAGCCGGGGAGGGAGCAGGCGGGCAGGCTCGAGATAGACATAGGCACCGCCGGGAGCATAAGCCTCGTCCTCCAGGCGGTCCTCCTGGCCGCGAGGAACCACAGGGAGAGGCTCACCTTGGACATAAAGGGGGGGACCAACGTCCTCTGGGCGCCCCCGCTCGATTCTTACGACATGGCCCTGTTCCCCCTCATGAGGAGGATGGGCATCAACGCGGAGGTGGAGATAGTGTCCCGGGGGTTCTACCCCATAGGGGGCGGGCGCGCGGTTGCGACCCTGGACCCCATAGGGGACATAGCCCCCCTGGAGATCGCCGACCTCGGCAGGCTGAAGAGGATCCGCGGCAGGTGCTTCGCGCAGCACCTCCCCGAGAGAGTGGAGAGGGACATGGTCGGGGCGTGCGAGAAGGCGATGAAGGGGTACGGCCTGGAGATGGAGGTCCAGAACGGCAAGGGCGATTCGAGGGGCGCGGGGATAGTGCTCGCCGCGGAATACGAGAACGGGATCATCTCGAGCAACGTCCTGACGTCCAAGGGCAGGTCCGCGGAACAGTCGGGGATAGACGTGGCCAACGACCTCCTGCAGGAGATGAACGCGGGGTCCACCATCGACGTGCACACCGCGGACCAGATAATCCCCTATATGGCGATGGCCCGCGGCAAGAGCAGCTTCGTGGTCTCCAGGATCAGCAAGCACCTCCTGAGTCAGATGGACACCCTCGAATCCTTCCTCGACGTGAGGTTCGGGGTCGAGCGCAAGAAGGACGGGTACCACTTCACCGTCTCCCCGGGGGGGGCGCAGTGAGGCCGTTCGTGCACGTCAACTGCGCCATGTCCGCCGACGGCAAGATCGCCGGGGAGGACAGGAGGCAGGTCAGGATATCCTCCGAGGAGGACATGGCGCGGGTCATGGGGCTCCGCAGGGATCTCGATGCCATCCTGGTGGGGGTGGGCACGGTCATAGCCGACGACCCCCGTCTCACCGTCAAGGGGCTGGACTACGATTCGAACCCCGTCAGGATAGTGCTGGACCCCGACGGCAGGACCCCGGATTCGGCGCGGGTCCTAGACGAGGCGGCGCCTACGATAATGGTCACGTCCGCATCGTGCGAGCGGGAATGGGACTGCGAGGAGACCATAAGGTCCAGCCGGCCCGGGTCCCGCATAGACCTGGCGGAGGTCCTCGAGGAGCTGTGCGAGGAGATAGGGATAGAGAGCGTCCTCGTGGAGGGCGGGGGGGAGACCATAGCGTCCTTCTTCAGGGAGGGGCTGGTGGACCGGTACACCGTGTTCGTCGGGGGCCTCCTCATAGGCGGGAGGCGTGCCCCCACCCCCGCGGGCGGGGACGGATGGATAGCGGAGTCGGGGATCAGGCTGCGGCTTAAGGGCGCGGAGGCCCTCGGCAACGGCGCCGTCCTGACGTTCGAGCCCGAGGGATGACGGCGGGGCGTCCGCTAATGGCTTAAATCTAAACCGCCTGCCTCGCAGCGGAGAGTTGTCTTTGAAAGTCAGGACAGATAGCGGCTTCGCCGACATGAGGGCCGTATGGTTCGAGGGCGGCAGGCTCATGATGATAGACCAGAGGGAGCTCCCGCGCAGGGTGGCGGTGGCGGGGTTCTCGGACCATGCGTCCGCGGCCGAGGCGATCAGGAACATGACCACCAGGGGAGCCCCCTCCATCGGGGCCGCCGCGGCTTACGCCATGTGCCTCGCGGCCCTGTCCGGGTCGGACCTCCGCGAGGCGGCGGCGTGCGTCAGGTCCGCCAGGCCCACCGCGAACGACCTGTTCTACGCCGTGGACTTCATGCTCGGGGAGCTCGACGGGGGAGCGGACCCCGTGGAGGCCGCGGACAGGTACGCCGACGGCATAGTCGAGAAGTGCGCCAAGATAGGGGAGCACGGGGCGCATCTGATAAGGGACGGGGCGAAGGTCATGACCCACTGCAACGCGGGGGCCCTGGCGACCGTGGACGTCGGCACGGCGCTGTCGCCCATACGGAGGGCGTGGGCCGAGGGCAGGAGGTTCTCGGTTTACGTGTCGGAGACCCGCCCCCGCCTCCAGGGCATGCAGCTCACCGCATGGGAGCTGGGGCAGGAGGGCATAGACCACGCGATCATCCCCGACGGGGCGTCGGCCCACTTCATGTCCAAGGGCGTGGACCTGGTCATCGTGGGCGCGGACAGGATAGCCGCCAACGGGGACTTCGCGAATAAGATAGGCACCCTCGACAAGGCCATAGCGGCCAGGCGCTTCGGCGTGCCCTTCTACGTGGCCGCGCCCGCGTCCACGTTCGACCCGGCGACGGCGTCCGGCGAGGACATAGAGATAGAGCACAGGTCCGAGGCCGAGGTGACCGAGATCCTGGGGGAGAGGATAGCGCCGGAAGGGTCCCCCGCGCTGAACCCCGCGTTCGACGTCACCCCCGCCGAGCTGGTGACGGGCTTCATAACCGAGGCGGGCGTCCTGAAGCCCGCGGAAATAGGGAGGCTGAGGGCGTGAACGAGCTGTACGCGAGGGAGATGCTGGCGGAGACGTGCAGGCGCCTCTACGACCGCAGGCTGACCGTGTCGGCCGGCGGCAACATGAGCGTGAGGGTGGGGGAGGACCGCTTCCTGATAACCCCGAGCGGGAGGAACAAGGGCCTCCTGGACCCGGGCGACATGATCCTGATGAACCTGAAGGGCAAGGCCCTATCGGGCGGGAAGCCGTCGGTGGAGCGCGGGTTCCACGCTGCGCTGTACGCCGCGAACCCGGGCACGGGCGCGGTGATCCACTGCCACCCGCTGCACTGCGTGACGCTGGCGGTCAAGGGGGAGGCTGTCAAGAGCGCGCTGACCCCGGAGGGGGTCCTGCTGCTGGGCGAAGTCCCCATGGTGGGGTATTTCGCCCCTGGGTCCAGGGAGCTGGCGGAGGCCGTCGGGGCGCGCGCGGGGTCCCGCGCCATGATCCTGGAGAGGCACGGCGCCATAACGCAGGGCGCGGACCTGGAAGAGGCGTACAACAGGATGGAGGAGCTGGAGTTCCAGGCCGCGCTGCAGCTGGCCGCCCCGGATGCGGAGGAGCTGCCCCCGGCGGAGATAAAGAAGATCCTGAGAGGGAAGTGACCATGCCCGTCCTGGTCACGAAATGGTTCGGGGCCTTCCTGGTCGACGAGAAGACCGGGAGGATACTCGACAAGCGCCTGATGCCCGCGGACCCCGCCCTGGCGGCGGAGAAGCTGGCGGAGATCCAGAGGGGATCCCTTCTCCCGGAGGAGAGGGAGCTGGCGTCCAAGGCGGAGAAGGTCTCCGTGTCGGACAGGAGGCAGTCCGAGCTGGGCAGGACCGTCCTGTACGATTCGTCGTTCATAACCCCCGAGAAGTTCGGGTTCACGGCGGAGACCATGCACGAGGTCATGGTCAGGCTGGGCAGGCTGAGGACCTCCGAGCCCCTCCCGAGGGACAAGAGCCTGGTCCAGGCGGTCAGGAGCCTGGACGACCTCATAGAGACCGCCAACCTGCTCAGCGAGAGGCTCCACGAATGGTACGGGATGCACTTCCCGGAGCTGGCGGACATGGCCAGGGACCGCAGGTACGCGGAGCTGATCGCGGACTTCGGGGACAGGGGGCGCGTGACCGAGGCCCTAGGGGCGGAGATAGAATCGATGGGGGCCGACTTCGGAAGAGAGGACATGGAGGCGGTCTCCCGCCTCGCGGGGCTCCTGCGCAGGGTGCACGAGGACCTGGACCGCACCGAGGAGTACACGTCCGGGATAGTGGCGGAATCGTGCCCTAACATGATCTCCCTCGTGGACGGCCCGCTGGCGGCGAGGCTCATATCCCTGGCTGGAGGCCTGGAGAGGCTCGCGTCGCTGCCGTCGTCCACGGTCCAGCTGCTGGGCGCGGAGAAGGCGATGTTCAGGCACCTCAGGTCGGGGAAGAAGCCCCCCAAGCACGGCGTGATCTATCAGCACCCCGCGGTCCACCGCGCCCCGTACTGGCAAAGGGGGGCCGTGGCGAGGGCCCTGGCGGGAAAGCTGCTGACGGCCGCGAAGCTGGACGCGTTCGGGGGGGAGTTCATGGGGGACGCGCTGCGCGAATCTTTCGAGGCGAGGGTCGCGGAGATAAAGTCCAAGCGCCCGGACCCGCCGAAGCGGGCGCAGAAGAAGCAGGGCGGCGGGCGCAGGGGAGGGAAGCGCGGCGGCCGCGGGCCGCGCTCGTGACCGGGCGCGTCAGCGGTACAAGTCTTCGATCCCGAACAGCGCCGCGCCGATCGATTCCGCCATCTCCTCCGCCTCCGCCGTGAACCCGGACCTGGAGAACAGGGCGTATCTCCTCTCGTCCAGCCCCCCCACCAGCCTAGACTTCTCCATCAGGGATTCCAGGACCCCCGCCCCGACCCTGTCTTTCGTGAACTTGCACTCTCCGAACAGCCCCACCCTCTTTCCGCGCTCCTCTCTAGACGCCACAACGTCTATCTCCGCCGCCGTCTTCGAGGCGGGGTCGGATCCCCACCATCTCCCCGCTTCGCGGTATCCCAGGCTCTGGCGCGCGAAAGCCCGGCAAGCGTCTTCGAACACCAGGCCCATGTGCCTCTCGAAGCGCTTCTCCACTTCCGCCGCGGCCCCTTCCGCGTCCCCCTCGGATATGAGGTCCAGGCTCCCCCTCACGCACGAGAACCAGAACGCGGAGGCCATGTCCGCCAGGCGATAGGACGTGTTCCTGTCCGAGCCCCCGAACATGGGGGTCTCCCTCTCGGCGAGGCCTGCCTCCGCCAGGTTCCTCAGGCATGCGGACACCGTCGGCCCGTCGAGCCCCGTGGAGGACGAGATGTCCCTCATCCTGCGGCTCCCCGAGGCGATGGAGGACAGAACGGCGTTGTACGTGGACGGGGAGCGGAACTCCTCGTTCACGGCGTCCCTGACCGCGCCGTGTATCACGGAGTCCTCGGACATCAAAGCCTCCAGGTTCTCCCTGAACGTCTTGGAGTCGTCGAACATCGATAGGAACTTCGGCATGCCTCCCGCCACCCCGTAGACGCGCATCTTGTCTTCCGGGCGGTATGACGGCGTGAACCTCGCCGCATCCCTGTACCCGAAAGGCTCCAGGCGCATGACGGATGTCGCCCTCCCGTAGAGCGGGCTCCTCTCGCCGAGGACCTGGCGCTCCATGAATCTCATGGACGAGCCGCACAGGATGATGTGGACCTTGGACGACAGATGGTTCTGGTCCACGTGATCCTGTATGACGGAGGACACGGACGGGTCCGAACCCGCCAGGTACGGGAACTCGTCGATGACGAAGACCAGCCTCTCGCTCCTCCCCGCCTCGAAGACGGCTTCCAAAGCGTCGTCCATGTCCGCGAAGGGCGGGGCCGGCCTCTCGCGGCCCAGCCCCTTCCATATCTGTTCGCTCAGGCGGGCGAGGTTCTCGCGGGCGAGGGACTCCCTCGCCTGGAAATAGATGGCCCTCTTCCCCGCGGCGAACTCCCTTATCAGCCTGGTCTTGCCCACCCTCCGCCTGCCGTAGATCGCCGTTAGCTCGAACCCGCCGCTCGCGTGCCTGGATTCGAGGAGGGTCTTCTCCCTCTCCCTTCCGATGAAGCCGACCGCCATGGTTATCAATGGCGAGAGAGATTTATTAAATTATGTTTTACTAAATCATGTTTTAATAAAACACGATTTACTAAATGTCTCCGAGATATGTTGCGGGCATCGCCACGGATGCGCGCGACGGGCTCGAAACGCTCTGAACGCGACGCCGATCCTGGAGGAGCGTGGGCGCGTGATCCCGAAAGAAGGTTCATTCCTCTCCCGCAAGCCGTCGCCGGGCTCTTGAAAACAGGGCCCGCCACATGGCATTTCAGCGCGGGGTCCGGCGACGCGCTCGCATGGCCGAACCTGTCTGCACGACAGAGGGCGTGCGCCTCCATGAGCTTCCCCGAATGCTTGTCCGCGGTCGATCCGCCGGCGCCCCCTTCTCGGATGCGCTCTTCGCAGATGGGGGGGCCCGTGTTTTCGTGCAATGTGTGCTGTGAATGCGTATGTTCATACGTCGCCGCACATATGTCGGAGCATGCCTACAATGAACGTGACTCAGGCTCGCAACGAGCTGTTCAGCGTGATGAATTCCGTCTTAGAGAACGAACGAATAGTGGTCACATCCAAAAAGGGGAACATGGTCCTGATAAGCGAAGAATATTGGGAGGAGATCGTTGAGACGATCTACATCCTATCTGATCCAGACATGTCAGGCGCCATAAAGGAAGCGAGAGAGACTCCGACCTCAGAGCTGAAGGTGTTCGATTGGGAAAATATATTGTAACGATCACAAAAGCGGCTGAACGGGATCTGACAATGCTGAGGCAGGACAACCTGGACAAGAAAGCCCGAGAACTCATCGAAATCTTGGCTGAAGATCCGTTCCAGACTCCTCCGCCATTTAAGAAACTCCATGGACAAGCATCTAACAGGTACTCTAGGCGCCTGAATTCCAAACATCGCTTGTGTATGAAGTGAGGGAATCGACCGAGGAAGAATACGCGGGAGTAGTGAACATCGTTCGCATGAGGACGCACTACAAGATAGGCGGCATGATGGTGCTTGCATGACCTGTGCATGCCGTAAAAAACGATCAGCCTCCCCTCGCACGCGCATAATATATTTAAAGGAAGGACCAATAGGGAGCCTGTAAGCAAGGCGGCGGCCCGCATGACATCGGATTTGATGCGAGCCGCGCGCGACGCAGGTGAACGTCCATGTGGGAAATGAAAGAGATAAGAGAGCTTAAGGTCGGAAGGTACGTCAACATCGACGAGTCTCCCTGCAAGATCATATCGATAAGCACGTCCAAGCCGGGCAAGCACGGGTCCGCCAAGGCGAACATAGACGCCGTGGACATATTCTCCGGCTCCAAGAAGTCCATCAACGCGCCGGTCAGCACCAAGGTCCAGGTCCCTCAGATAGACAAGAGGAAGGGGCAGGTCCTCTCCATACAGGGCGACGAGGTCCAGATCATGGATCTGGAGACCTTCGAGACGTTCTCCATGGCGATCAACGACGACCACGAGAGCGTCCTCGCCGAGGGCGGCGAGATAATGTACCTCGTGGCCATGGGCAAGAACAAGCTGATGTGAGGCGGGCGCATGCCTTACGGGGTCTCGTACGCCGGCGCCGAGCACGGATACGACGATGCGGACGCGGTGATCGCGGGGATCCCGTACGACCGCACGGCCAGCTTCAAGGCCGGGGCCAGGGAGGCCCCGTCCCACATAAGGCGGGCCTCGTACAACTTCGAGGAGTCCCATTTCGAGCACGGCTTAGACCAGCGCTCGCCGCGCGTCCACGACTACGGCGACTGCGAGGACCGCTTCCTCCCAGAGGATATGTTCGAAGAGGTCGGCTTCGCCCTGGGGCCCGCCGCCCGCGACGGGAAGTTCATAGTCGCCATCGGCGGGGAGCATACGATCAACATCCCCCTTATGCGCCTTTTCAAGAACGTGTCCCTCCTCACCATCGATGCGCACCTGGACTCCCGCGACGAGTACCTGGGCACGCCCTACAGCCACGCGTGCGTTACTCGCAGGGCCGCGGAGCACCTCGGCATCGAAAACGTGTTCGCGATGGGCGTTCGCTCGATCTCTAGAGAGGAGCTGGACAGGGACGACGTCGTGTCGCACGCGACTTCGTTCGAGATAATGGATGCGGGAGTGGAGAAGGCGGTCGCCAGGGCGCTGGACTCGCTGGGCAACGAGAGGGTGCACGTGTCTCTGGACATAGACGGCATAGACCCGGCGTACGCCCCGGGGACCGGGACCCCGGAGCCGTTCGGGCTGACGCCCATGGACGTGAAGAAGATAATAAGCGCGGTCGGAGACCGCCTCTGCGGGTTCGACGTGACCGAGGTGTGCCCTCCGGCGGACCCTTCCGGGATAACGTCCGTCCTGGCCGCGAGGATGGTCAACGAGGCTCTAGCGGTTCGCGCCAAGCATCACTGACCGCGATTTCCAGCCGCCGCGCCTCTGACGATCGCGGCGTACTCGTCCGCCCTAGACTTCGCGACGGACGCGTCTCTGGATTCTGAGAACACCCTGAATATGGGCTCCGTCCCGGAGGGCCTCGCGAGGACCCATCCGTCCTCGAAGATGAGCTTGACCCCGTCCGTCTCATCGATCCTCCCGTCGAAGGATCCCTTCAGGGCCTCCAGGATCTTCTCTTTATCCGCCCCGGGGCATTCGATCTTCCTCTTTTCAGTATGGTATGCTGGGAGCGCGTCCACGAGGGACGCCAGCGGGCCCTCGGACGCCACCAGCTCCAGCATCTTGGCCACGCCCATGGCTCCGTCGCGGCAGTGCTGCATCTCCGGGAATATCAGCCCGCCGTTCTCCTCCCCGCCGAACGCCGCGCCTATCTCGATCATCCTCCTGGCGACCATGGGCGCGCCCACGGCCGTGTACTCGACCCTCCCGCCCGCCGACGCGACGGCGTCCTCCACGACCGACGACGTGCTCACGGTGGTCACCACCGTGCCCTTCGATGGCCCGGCTATGCGGGACGCCATGATCGCGAGGCCCTTGTCCCCGCTGACGTACCTCCCGCCGCCGTCTATGAAGACGCACCTGTCGGCATCGCCGTCGTGCGCCACGCCCAGGTCCGCCCCGGTCGCCTTCACCAGGGCGATCAGGTCCCCCAGGTTCTCCTCGGACGGCTCGCTGAGGCGGCCGGGGAACTCGCCCTGCGGGTCGCAGTTCAGAGTCACCGCCCTGACGCCCAGCTTCTTCAAGAGCAGGGGCGAGGTCGCGCACGCCGCCCCGTTGGCGCAGTCCAAGCAGACCGTGAGGCCCGCCGCCCGTATGGATCCCGCGTCCACCAGCGCGACCGCCGCGTCCACGTACTCCTCCGCCGCGCCGGCGGCCTCGCTCACCGTCCCCACCTGCTCCCGCTCGGCGTATGGAACGTCCGACTCGAACAGGGCCTCGACGCGGTCCTCCTCCGCGCGGCTCGCCTCGGTGCCGTCCGCGGAGATGCATTTGACGCCGTTGAACTCGGGCGGGTTGTGCGACGCGGTTATCATCACCCCGCCGGACACGCCCTCGCGGCTCCTGACGTAGAGCTGCAGGGCGGGCGTGGGCAGCACGCCCAGGTCTATGGCGCTCGAGCCCACGGACGCGAGCCCGGCGACCACCGCGGCGCGGATCATGTCCGCAGAGGTCCGGGTGTCCGTCGCTACGGCTATGCTCCCCCTGAAGACGGACCCTATGGCCTTGCCCAGGCGCAGCGCCTTCTCGACGGTGAGGTCCTCGTTGACCACGCCCCTCACGCCGTTGGTCCCGAACAGCCTCGCCATCACATCCTCCGGGACGAGATGAGTATCGTCATGGTGTCGGCGCACGCCTTGCAGGTGTCCGCCGCCATCTCCAGGGACAGTATGAGCTCGCGCACGAGCATCACCGCCTTGGGGTCCATGGACGAGAGATGGACCTTCTTGATGGATTCGAAATAGAGGCCGTCGACTATCCTCTCCTGGTCGTTGACCGCGTCGACGTTCCTCACCGTCTCCGCGTTGTCCGACCCCAGGGTCTCGACGGCGTTTATTAGATGCTTCACGGCGGGGATCAGCTCGGACGACATCTTCTCGATCTGCCTCCATATCTCTTCCGGGACCCCGGACCCGGTCTCTTTGATGAGCTGTATGTGCAGGGCGGCCTCCTTGGACCAGTTCGCTATGTGGTCCATCTTGCGCACGAAGTGTATGAGGTCCTCCCTCTCCTGGACGCTCAGCTCGCCCCCGCTTATCTCCGCGCAGAGGCGGTCCTCTATGCGGTCCGCCTCGTGCTCGCAGAGCATCAGGCGCTCCACGCACTTCATGGCGGACGCGGCGTTCCCCCCGGCCATGGCCTGCACGGCCATGTCCAGCTCGGTGACGGCGTCCAGGACCGCGATGCAGTGGCTCCTGGATCCCGTGCGCACGCTGTCTTCCTTCCTCTTCCCGAACCAGCCCATTATCCCTCTCTCATTCAAGTCCTATCGCCTCTTCCAAACCCTTTTCGGGCCTCGCGAAGACCTTCGCGGCCTTCTTGTTGAACACCAGATGCACCTTCTCCCTTATTTCAGGTACCTTCTCCCCGAAGGGTACGTTGTAGTCGATGTAGTCGCGGGTCTCGGACAGCGCCCTCACCCTCCAGTAGGTGCCCATGAAGACCGTCTCGGTCACCTCGGCCTCCAGCCCGCCCTTGGCGGGGTACACGTGCTCCGGGCGCACCGAGATCACGACCGCGTCCCCGACGGCGTACGGGGACTTCGCCGCCCTCACGGTCTGCCCCCCCCTGAGGCGCACGACCGTCTTCCCCGCCTTCGTCTTCTCCGCGACCGTGCACTCCAGGAGGTTGGTCTCCCCTATGAAGTAGGCCGCGAAGAGCGTCTGCGGGTCGCGGTAGACCTCCAGCGGGGTCCCGACCTCGGCTATCCTGCCGGCCCTCATGATTATTATGCGGTCCGACACCGCCATGGCCTCCTCCTGGTCGTGGGTCACGTGTATCACGGTTATGCCCAGCTTCTTGACCAGCCTGCGGATGTCGTACCTGAGCTCTACCCTGACGCGCGCGTCCAGGGCGGACAGCGGCTCGTCCAGCATCAGCATGCCGGAGCCGGAGGCCAGGGCCCTGGCTATCGCGATCTTCTGCTGCTCCCCGCCCGAGAGCTCGCCGGGCAGCATGCCCGCGCGGTCCAGCATCCTCACCAGCTCCAGATGCTCGGCGGATGTCTCCCCCGCGGCCGCCTTGGAGAGCCCTCTGGCCCTGGGGCTGTAGCCCACGTTCTCGGATATCGTCATGTGCGGGAACAGGGCGATGTTCTGGAAGACGTACCCCGTGTCGCGGTCCTCCAGCGGGACCCCTGTCACGTCCTCCCCGTCCACCAGCACCCTGCCCTCGGTCGGCCTGAGTATCCCGGCTATGACCTTTATCAGCGTGGTCTTGCCGCACCCGGAGGGGCCCAGCAGGGTGAGGTACTCCCCCTTGGATATGGATATGCTTATGTCGCGGACGGCGTAGAACCCCCCGAACCTCATCGACACGTGATCCAGCTTTATCTTCATCAGTCCAGCCTCAGCTCTTCTTCCAGGCGCTCCGGCGGCGTCCCGAACACGGAGGCGTCCTCGGGCCTCCACCCGATGCTCACCTCCATCCCCTCCGAATAGTCCTCGTACATGCGGTCCGGGAGCTTGGCGGAGACTGCGCCGAACGGCGTGTCCGCCTCCACGGTTATCGTCGCGCCCTCGTACAGGACCCTGGCAACCTTTCCCGGGAAGTACCCGGGCCCGTCGCCGCCCGATCCCGCCATGGCCGTGGCCCCGATCTTGACCGCGACCGCGGCCGCGCCGCCTATAGGGATGTCGGAAGCCCTGGCGCGGACGGTCGCGACCGCCCCGCCCGCTCCCGAGACCTCGATCTCCGATGCCCCGCCGGACTCCCCGGTCTTCCGCCCGGAGAATATGTTCGACCTCCCTACGAAGTTGGCGACGAACGGGGTGGCCGGGTCCCTGAACACGTCCATGGGGGTCCCGACCTGGATTATGCGCCCGCCCCTGATCACCGCTATGCGGTCCGCCATCTCGAGCGCCTCGTCCTGGTCGTGGGTCACATGTATCGCCGTGAGGCCCATCTCCTTCACCATGGACCTCAGCTCCTTCCTCAGCTCCAGCCTCAGGCGGGCGTCGAGCGCCCTCAGCGGCTCGTCCAGGAGCAGTATCTCCGAATCGGACGCCAGGGCGCGGGCGAGGGCGGTGCGCTGCTGCTGCCCCCCGCTCAGCTCCCTCGGGTAGGACTCCGCCTTGCTCTCCATGTGGACCATGCCTATCATGCTCTTGACCACCTGCTTGGCCTCCTCCTCGGGCCACTCCTTGATCTTGGGGGAGAACATGACGTTCTCGTGAACCGTCTTCGGCGGGAAGAGGGAGTAGCTCTGGGACAGCATGGTGGCGCTCCTGGCGCTCACCGGGTCCCGGGTCGCGTCCCTCCCGTCGAACAGGACCCTTCCGCCGTCGGGGCGGGTCAGCCCGCAGATCATGCGCAGGCAGGTGGTCTTGCCGGACCCGGTGGGCCCCAGTATGCAGAGGTACTCCCCGTCCCGTATCTCCAGGGACAGGCCGTCCGCCGCGCGGCAGGAGCCGTACCTCTTCACCAGGCCGTCGAGGACGATCTCAGGCATCGCGCGCGCCCCTCCCGAGAACCGCCCTCACCGCGAAGATGAGGACGAAGCATATCATTATCAGGATTATGGAGCACATGGCCGCCTCCGAGTACATGCGCCCGTTGACCAGCTTCATTATGTACACCGGGACCGTGTCCACCGCTGTGCTTATGGACGAGGTTGCGCCCGTCTCCCCCAGGGAGCGGGTGAACGCCAGGATCGCGCCCGCGATCACGGACGACTTGATTATCGGGGCGAGCACGTCCGTGAACGCCTGGAACGGCTTCGCCCCCAGGGTCATGGCCACTTCCTCGTACGACGCGTCCACCTCCTCCACCGCGCCGATTATGTTCCTGACCACGAGGGGGTACGTGAACGAGATGTGCCCCAGGATCACCATGGCGAGGACGACCGCGGAGGACCCCCCGTCGTATATGGAGGTCCAGAACAGCGCGAGGGAGAAGCCCAGCGCGGTGGTCGGTATGATCAGCGGGACGTTGACCAGCTCGTCCAGGATCTTCCCGGCGAGGGCCCCCCTGTTCCTGGCTATGTACAGGGCCATGGGGATGCCGAAGGCTATGTCGAAGGCGACGGCGGCGCCCGCCACCAGGAACGACGTGCCGATGGCCCCCGCCAGGGCGCCGTAGTCTATGTCGGCGATGGGGCGGGTCAGGAACGCGAATATGTAGAACGACGGGATCAGGATCACGGCGACCAGGAACGCGACGGAGAACGCGTCCTTCGCCTTCGGCACCGCCCCCCTGCTGAGCCTCCTGCCCAGCCTGGGCCAGACGCGGGACACGGGGATCTTGAACCTGGCCATCAGCACCCTGGCCGCCACCAGCAGCGCCAGCGCCAAGACTATCATCAGCACGCTTATGAGTATGAGGGGGCCCATGGCCGCGTCCGCCCCCAGCATGCTCTTGGCGTTGTTTATGAACGTGGGCCCGGTGAAGAAGGACGACTGGAACCCGAGCATCTTCAGGGCGATGTAGGTGCCCCCGGTCTCCGAGAGGGAGCGGGCGAAGCACAGTATGAACCCGGTGACCAGACCCGCCCTGAACAGGGGCAGGGTTATGGTGCGGACTGCCGTGAACCTGGACGCGGAGAGCGTCATGGCGGCGGTCTCGTAGTTCGGCTCGATCTGCTCGAGTATGGCCGACAGGGAGCGGACCATGTACGGGTACGTGAAGATCAGGTGCAGGAGGAGGACCATGACGTACGGCGAGAGGCTCAGCCCGAGCCCGGGGACGTCTATGCCCTCCGGGGCGCCCCAGAACATGACGACGGATATCCCCAGGACTGCCGTCGGGAAAGCCAGGGGCATATCCATGGCGGTGTCCAGGTACCTCTTGCCGCGGAACTGCTTCCTGACCATGATCCACGCCATGGGTATGCCCACCAGGATGTCCAGGACGGTGACGATGAGGGCTATGCTGAACGAGTTGGCGATGGCCCCTTGGATGACGGAGGCCGTGCCGGGGTCGCCGAGGACGCCCTCGACCAGCGCCCAGTCGGTGAATATCTTGGAAACGACGAAGACGGATGGGACCACGATGAGGCTGACGAAGACTATGCAGACCAGGCCGAACCAGGCCTTCCTGTGCCTGCCGCTGTCGGAGGCCTCGTTGATCCTGTCGAAGAGGGACATGGGTCCTCTTTCGCGCCGTCAGAGCAGGGAGATGCTAACCACGTTGTTGCCGCGCAGGACGACGGTGCCGAGGCGCCTCTCTTCCGCGCCCGACGCGTTGTTCTCGCAGGTCTCGTCCAACACCATGTTCATGTACTCGTCGAACCCGGCGAGCTTCCCTTCGAGGACCCTTCCGTCTTTAAGCAGGAGGGAGACGCGCTTGTCTACGGATTTTTCCAGCAACGCTTGAGGCATGACCATGGTTATCGGATGCCGACGATGGGGTGTTTTGTTAAAAACTTTGCTCCGGCGAATGCTTATGCGCGCACGCCCCGGCGAAGGCTGGGGCCCGACCCTTCGACTTCGTACGCGCCGTCTAACTCTAGTTAGAATATTCCATAGGTTTTCGTGCATGATCGTTGAAAAATTCCATCGGTTTTTGTGCAAAAAGTGAGATGCCAGCCACAGTTCCAGACTGTGAATATTTGTGCGGACGAGACCTTAGCAGACATTGGCGCCACATCGACATCCCAAGTGTGCGCTACAGAGACAGAGAGATTGCTCGAATCCAATTTATAATCGCACAGACCTATGGTAACATAGGCGTAGGGACGCGTCGCGATACGAAGCTCCAGCAAGAGATAAGTATGGATCGCGATTCGACTATGGCAAGAGAGGAGATACATGACGAACAAGGCGACAGCGGAGAGCGGATACGAACGCGGGCACACGGTCACGTTTTCTTCTGCATCATTCGCCGATCCGGGCTTTATCACATACGAAGAGCCTCCGCCGATGCTCTCAATGGTTCGCCACGGTGGGAGATATAGCCGCGCCGAGATGACCGACTCCCTGTTCGAGGGCGACTGCATAGAAGTCATGAGGAGCTTTCCTGACCGATCCGTGGACATGGTCCTCTGCGATCTCCCATATGGGACCACCCAGAACAAGTGGGACAGCGTCGTGGACCTGGACAACCTGTGGGGAGAGTACAAGCGCGTAGTCAAGCCTGACGGGGCGATCGTCCTGACCTCGCAGGGAGTCTTCACGGCCAGGCTGATCGTGTCCAACATAGACATGTTCAGATACAAGATCGTCTGGGAGAAATCGAAGCCGACCAATTTCCTGAACGCGAAGAAACAGCCCCTCAGGAAACACGAGGACGTGTGCGTGTTCTATTCGAGGCAACCGACGTACCATCCGGAGATGAGGGAAGGAGAGGCTTACGACAAGGGCGTCAGGAAGAACCAGCTCTCGGGATCCTACGGGGATTTCGAGCCCGTCCGCGTGAAGAGCGGGGGCGAGAGGTACCCGACGGACGTGATCTATTTCAAGACGGCGGAAAGCGAGGGAAAGGTCTGGCATCCCACGCAGAAACCTGTCGGTCTGGGCAGGTACCTGGTGAGGACGTTCACCAACCCAGGAGACCTGGTCCTCGACAACACGTTCGGGAGCGGGAGCTTCCTGGTCGCCGCCGCCATGGAGGGCAGGTCGTTCTGTGGCATTGAACGCAACAGGGACGTCGAGCTGTTCAAAAGAGAAGGCATAGACTATGTGAAAGTCTGCGCGGATAGGCTGAAGGAAGCGGGCGCGAAGAGCGTCAGCGTATACAGGGAGTGACATGCGCCCCGGGGTCAGAATTAACGAGCGGTCGTGGAACAGCGACGTCGTGTCAGAGATCAATGCATATCTGAGGCACAGGGACATCGAGATCGATAGCGCGGGAGACAACCTCTCGATTGAGGGAGCCCGCATGTTTCCAGACATAACCCTGTTTGGAAAGGGCGGTAGGCCGATACAGATATGGGAGCTGAAGATGCCGGAGACGCCGATCACCGCTGACGACCCTCTGTTGAAAGCCGAGAGGAAAGCCAACATGCTGGGTCTGAATAGTTTCGTGGTTTGGAACGCCTCTAGAGGGGCGCTGTATCTGAGGGACGAAGACGGGAAGTTCGCCCACGCCAAAGGATGGAATGCGCCATCGATACGCGATAGGGACGACGTGTCCGAGAAAAGAGAGGATTGGATCGAGTGCCTGCACGACATCCTCGAAACGGTCAACAGGCTCGCAGCGGGGAGAGAGATAAGAGAGATAGATCGGGCGGACGCGATAAGGGAGGAGATGTACGCGCAGATCGTCAGAGACGCGTCCCCAGGCATATGCGCAGAGATAGAGAAGAAAATCCGGGGAGACCGCGTATTCCAATCCAGGCTGGAGGAGTGGTGGAGATGTGAAAGGGCGGAGCATGCGCAAGGCAGCAAGATGACTCACGTGCTCTCCAGATACGTGGCCGTGAGCTGGATCAACCGCTTCGTGTTCGCAAACTGCCTTAAAGGCTACTATAGCGCCGCGTGCAAAGTCGAGGAGATCGGCGAGGAATCCAGCATTGAAAGCGCAATCCTCACGTTCAGAGAGATCAGCGAATCATGCGGGTTCAGACCTATATTCGAAATGTCTCCCGGCGACGAATGCATCGATGACCGCTCGTGGAAATACTTTCTGGAGCTGAACAGATACCTCCTGCCCTTCAGGATGAGAGAGGTATCCGGCGAGATCCTTAAGTCGATGCTCGCGCACGCCATAGACGGCTCTAAGAGAGAGACGGCAGGCCAATATTGCACCCCCAGAGAACTAGCCAGACTATTGGTGGAAGTATCAGTCACAGACCGCAACGAGAGCGTCATCGATCCCTGTTGCGGCACGGGAACGATAATCCGAGAGGCACTGGCGGCTAAGAAGGAAACAGGAGTTAAAGACCCACAGATCCAGATCTGGGCCTCCGACAAGTTCGCATACCCTCTCGGACTCTGCTCCATGTCCCTTATCGAACCAGGTTCGGACTCTCGCATCCAGGCGTTCGTGAAAGACGCGTTTTCACTAGCTGTCGGGGATGCGGTGCGCCTATCTGATCCAAAGACGGGAGAGGCGACAGAGGTTGTGCTGCCCCGTATGGGGGCGATCGTCTCCAATCTCCCATTCGTCAGGTTCGAAAACATAGGGGATTCCAATCAGGATAAAGAGCATAGCAGATGGGACCTCTCGGCCATTATAGCCGTAAAGCTGAGCGACTTGTTGAAACCAAACGGCAGAGCGGGATTCATAATGTCCAACTCATGGCTCGGGACGGAGTGGGGAAAGGATTTCTGGAGCGATCTGCTATGCGCCTATGAGGTCGAATCGGTCATCGTATCGCAATCAGGCAGATGGTTCAAAAACGCAGATGTGGTCGCTTCCATCCTCGTGCTTAGAAAGCGCACGAAGCCCCAAAGCGACGACGAACGGATACGATTCGTAGCCGTTGCAGAAAGGATAGAGCGTTGGAACCGCGACGCGACGACATCTATAGTCAACGCCATCCTCCTGAACAATAATGATTCAGAATCGGCATGCATCCATGAGTATTCGCTGGGAGACATTGCTCGCTATCGCAACCATGGCGTAGGCATGCCGGGACTGTTCACGGATCTGAGCTGGATGGATCCTTTATTCGAACACCTGGTCCCCGTTTCTACGTTCTTCGACATAAACAGAGGAGAGCGCAGGGGATGGGACCCTCTGTTTTTCCCCGATGGCGCCCATGGCATCGAGGAGGAGTATCTGAGACCCGTGCTGAAGACCTCTAAAGGCAAGACCAGGCTCGAGGTCGAACCGGACGGGGTCGCGTTCTGTTGCGCAGAGGGAGAGGAGGAGCTGGAGAAGGGGGGCAAGCCAGGCGCACTCAGGTGGATATGGAAATTTAAAGACGAAGTCAATGAGAAGGGCAAGCCTCTCGCAAGCGTATTGGAGAGGCACGATATGAGATGGTACGAGATGTCGCCAGCCACACAGGCGGACCTGGCGATGTCCGTGAACCCTAACGACGTTCTCCTGGTTCATCGGTTGAAAAACAGATCTTTCGTCAATCAGAGGCTGATCAGGCTGACGGCGAAGGACGAAGCCGTCGACATCGGACTGTGCCATGCTCTTCTTAACTCTTCTCTGGGGCTTTTCATGATAGAGTCTCAGGGATTCGGCAGAGGGCTAGGAGTGCTGGATCTGCGCCCGTCGGGAATGAAGAAGGGATACTTCATGCTAGATCCGAGATCGATCTCCCCAGAAGGCAGATCCAAGATCATGGCGGAATATGCGAGCCTCCTCTCCAGAGACGCGAGGGATGTTCGCGGAGAGATGTCTATGCCCGACAGGGTGCGCCTCGATGACGCTGTGCTGAAGGCGTTCGGAGCATCAGACATCTCCAACAGGATCCGCGACTCTCTGCTAGAGGTCTTCAGTATCCGCAAGGCTGTAGAATCCGACAAACGCGTCCTGAAACCCTGACTCTAACCGCGTGACCCCTGCGTGTGCGAACTCATGTGCAAAGTTTCGTTATCGTATTGAAAAAACTTTGAAAAAACAAAAGTTTCGTCAGTATAAGTAGCAAAGCATGCGCTCAGTAATTCGTAACGATCAGGTGCGTCGCGCCGGATCTGAACCTGTTCCGTATGTTGACGGCGTAGGATTTGCCGTATTCCCCCTTTACGAACTCGCCGTACAGCTCCTCGGTGAGCGGGGTCTTGCCGATCACCATCAGGGCCTTGCACCTGAGGCGCCGGAAGTCGCGCGCCAGGCGCCTGTGCTCCGCCTCCCCGAACCCGCCCGCCGAGCCCGCGTTGCCGTAATCCCTGAACACGCAGTCGTACGGCGGATCCAGGAACATGAAGTCGCCCTCCCCGGCCATGCCGAACACCTCCGAATAATCCCCGCAGCGCAGCTCGGCCCTCTTCAGCAGGTCCGAATGGGCGCGCGTCACGGCCTCCGCGCTGAAATTCGGATAATGCCCGAAGGGGACGTTGTACTCGCCCCTGGAGTTGTGCCTTATCATCCCGGAGTACGACGTCTTGTTTATGAAGTAGTAGAGGGCCCCGTCCAGATAGCGGGACGGGACGGATCCGTTGTACATGGACCTCATCTCGTAGTACATGTCCTCGTTGGCGTTCGGGGCGCGCTCCCCCGGCGAGCCCTCCTTCAGGCGTAGGTATCCCGCCATGTTCTCGCAGTACCTCTTTTGAACGGAGTCCAGCTGCCCCCTGATCTCGTCGAACCTGTCCCTTACGTCGGAATAGAACCCCATCAGCCTCGCGTTGGCGTCGCTGACGACGGCTCTCTCGGGCTCCAGGCGGAAGAACAGCGCGCCTCCTCCGAGGAACGGCTCGAAGTACGTGTCGAAGGAATCGGGACAGAATCCCGAGAACGCCTTTATCTCGCGAGACTTCCCGCCTCTGTATTTTATCATGGGGTCCAGGATCTCACCCTGGAGCCGATGGGGGAGGGCATACTTAGAGTCTCGCCGGAGCGAGGCCCCCGACGCATGGCGCGCTCTTCTCCGATCCTCCCAGCGCGAACTCGGGAGGGGCTCCCGCCATGCACCTGAACAGCCCCACGTCGGACATGTATATCTTGAAGAAGCCGCGGTCCGCGAACATGGACAGGGGGGCGCCGGGGCGCTCCACCAAGGGAACCTTGTGCGCCAGCCCCGCATCGATCAGCCATTGCAGCGAATCCTCCAGGTCTCTCGCCCGGGCGCCCTTCCTCACGTGACCGAACATGAACTTCCTGTTCTCCTTGGCCAGCTGAGACGGTATCGAGTCCCATATCAGAGTCAGCTTAGCCAGGTCGGGCGCCGCGTGCCGGGACTAATGCCAAGAAGCCGATCCCGCGCTCATGGGCCGAGGAGGTCTATCGGGATGACGGATACACCGTCCCCCCTCACGTACGAAAAGCCGCTGGTCGCCGTGAGGATCGCCAGAAACGAGGGGGGACCCATCCTGTCCCTCACCTTTTCCGCCAGAGACAGCAGGCTATCCGCCCCCTTGTCGAACTCCGAGGTCCCCATCTTGACCTCTATCGCGCCCCATCTGCCGTCGCTCAGCTCGATCACCTCGTCCACCTCCAAGCCGGTGTTGTCGCGATAGTGATAGACGTCCCCCTTCGCCGCGGACGCGTATGCGCTGAGATCCCTGAAGCACAGCGATTCGAACAGGAACCCGGCGGTGTTGGGATCCCTGGCCAGGATCTCCGGGGACGCCTTGAGCGCGGCGGCCGCTAGGGACGAGTCTGCGAAGTGCCTCTTCGGAGACGTGCGGATGCGGGATCTGGAACGGAGCATCGGAGCCCAGGCGCTCTGCTCCTCTATGACGAATATGCTCTTCAGCGCGTCGAGGTACCCGCTGACCGTGTTGGGGGTTATCTGCGAGCCGCCCTCTCTCAGATCGTCCGCGAGGACGGAGACCTTCACGGGCGTGGCGCAGTTCCTCGCGAGGGATCTGAGCAGGAGATCGGTGTTGGTCCTGCTCCGCTTGCGCCCGTCCGCGCGGGAGATGTCGGAATCTGCGATCGCACGCACGTATTCGCGGGGGATCTGCATGGCGCGACCGTCATCCATCCCGAGAGCGCCCGGCCATCCGCCCCTGCATATCAGGCTCACCGCCTTCCTGTACCCCATCTCGGACTTCATAGAAGCGACCTCGACCCCGTCGAAAAGGCGGGACAGGGACACGGCGCCGCTGCTGTCGCCCGATTCGTATAGCGACATGGGCCTCATGCGCAATCTGGCGAAGCGGCCCGTCCCCGTGTGATGGGTGGAGCCCTTCGGCGGCACGGACGACCCTGTGAATATGTACATCCCGGCTTTCCCGGAAAGATCTATCTCCCTTCTGGCGACATCCCACAGCACCGGCGCGTCCTGCCACTCGTCCACCAGCAGCGGCCGCTCGCCTTCGAGAGCCAGACTAGGGTCCATCCTGGCCATCTCCGCCGAGTTCTCGTCCCCGACGTACAGGACGGATCTGGAGTGGTGCAGGCCCGTGCTGGTCTTCCCGCACCATTTGGGCCCCTCTATCAGCAAGCCGCCAAAAATCTCCAGAGCCTCCCGCACCTGGGCATCGATGACTCTCGGGCGGTATCCGCTAGCTCCCGCGGGAGGGGTTCCCTTGTTCATGCCATGATATGGCTGAAAGGATATATGAGAGTTTGCAACGTTTTCATAGCATGTTTTGCAACGTTTTTATAATGTATTTTGCAATGAAATCACAGCATGTTTTGCAATTTATCTGTATCTCAAGCCGCGTGGCGCCATCAAGCTCCGATGTCAGCGATCGCACGGCCTTCCAATCGCGCATAAACCTTTCTTCGAAGAACCCATAATTCCCATTATGAGGTCCGTGGCGGAAAGGAGGCGCGCATAGACGGCGAGCTGCCCTTCGAGGTTCCAGAGAGCTGGGCGTGGGCCCGCCTGGGATCGATCTGCGACTACGGAGAGTGCGAAAACGCGGACGCCGGCGATGCGCCCGAGGGGGCGTGGCTGCTGGACCTAGAGGACATCGAGAGGGGCGGCAGGGGGATCGTGAGGCGCAGGCGCAAGGAGGGAGCGGGCGCCGCGGGGCAGAGGCACCGCTTCAGGGAGGGGCAGGTGCTTTACAGCAAGCTGCGCCCGTATCTCAACAAGGCGGTCATAGCGGACGAAGACGGCTATTGCACGCAGGAGATCCTGCCGCTGGACTTCGGAGGCGCCCTGTCGAGCCGGTACGCGCTGATATTCCTGACATCCCCGCATTTCGTGGGCTACGCCGACAGGCTCTCCTACGGGGTCAAGATGCCGCGCCTCGGCACGCGGGACGGGAGGAACGCCCTGGTGCCCGTCCCCCCGATGGCGGAGCAGGAGCGCATAGCCGACCGCGTGGGCGAGATCTTCAGGCTCCTGGACGCGTGCGCCCCCCTCACGCGCGCTTGACTTGCTTCCCATTATGAGAAGCTGGGAGGAACCGAGAGGCTCATAGACGATGAGATCCCGTTCGAGATACCGGAGAGCTGGGCGTGGTGCAGGTTGTGCCATGTCGGAGAGATAGTCGGCGGCGGCACTCCGAGCGCGGGCGACTCCTCCAACTGGAAGGGAGGGGAGATAGCGTGGATAACTCCCGCAGATATGGGGGATATTGGGAAATATGCATCGCACGGGGCTCGCGACATCACCGAGTCTGGGTTGGCTCGCTCTCCTGCCAAGCTGATGCCTCCGGGCGCGGTGATATATTCGAGCCGCGCGCCGATCGGGCACATCGCCATAGCGGCGAACAGCCTATGCACCAGCCAGGGCTTCAAATCCCTCGTCCCCCTCGCGGGCCTGGTCCCTGAATACGCCTACTATGCGCTGATCTTTCTAACCCCCGCCATCCGGAGTCGCGCGTCCGGCACGACCTTCAAGGAGATATCGGGAAGGGAGTTAGGCCAGGTCCTCATACCTCTCCCGCCGACTGCGGAGCAGACGCGCATAGCGGAGCTGGCGGACAGACTCCTTTCGTCTCTCGACCGCCTATGCCGCAGGGAGCCATAATCCAGGCGGACGAATTCTCGCTTGCATGATCGATTCTTTCGAGAAGCATCTTAGGGGGGCGGGCCTGGCCGAGAACACCGTCCAGGCGTACGCGTTCGCGCTGGGGCAGTACGTCGAGCGCCATGGCCGCGTGATGAGCCCCGAGGGGCTGCGCGAGTTCAGGGCGTTCCTCATTGACAGCTACAAGCCGAAGACCGTGAACCTGCGCATACGCGCGGTCAACTGCTACCTGGAGAGCGTGGGGATGGGGGACCTGAGGATGAGGTCTGTCAAGGTGCAGCAGAAGGCGTTCCTGGAGAACGTGATAAGCGAGGCGGACTACGAGTACCTGAAGAGCTGCCTGAAGCGCGACGGGGAGGATCTCTGGTACTTCGCCGTCAGGTTCATGGCCGCCACCGGCGCAAGGGTGAGCGAGCTGGTCAGGATCAAGGCGGAGCACGTCAGGATCGGCTACATCGACCTGTATTCCAAGGGGGGGAAGATGAGGAGGATATACATCCCGGAGGCGCTGCGGGCGGAGGCCGCCTCGTGGCTGGAGGGCAGGGGGCTCGCTAGCGGGTTCGTGTTCCTCAACAGGCGCGGGGAGAGGATAACCACCAGGGGCGTGTCGGGGCAGCTGAAGAAGCTTGCGGCCAGGTACGGGATCGATCCCGCCGTGGTGTACCCGCACTCCTTCCGCCACCGCTTCGCGAAGAGCTTCCTGGACAGGTTCGGCGACATCGCGTTCCTGGCGGACCTGATGGGCCACGAGAGCATCGAGACCACTCGCATATACCTCAGGAGGACCTCCACGGAGCAGAGGTCGATCGTCGACGCGGTGGTGGACTGGCGAGCGGGGCCTCCCCGCCCGCGAGGCCCAGCGCCCCGAGCGCCTCTCCCACGCGCCCCGCGATGCGCGCCTGCTCCGCCAGGGGCGGGACCGGGACCAGGACGGACCCCAGCCTGGCGGCGGACAGGTGGACTATCATGTCCCCTGTCGCCAGGGACGCCTTGCGCCCCGCTGCGTACGGAGACCCCATCGCGTACGAGAGGAACATCGGGTCCATCCCGTGGCCGGAGAGGACGGCGAGGTCGCCGCCGACGGCCGCCGCCTCGGCGCCCATGTATGCGGCGGCCTTCCCGATGTCCTCCTTCGTCTCGCCCGTGAGCGCGAACAGGATGTCCCCCGCGTGCGCCAGCTTCGACCTCAGAGCGAGGCCTTCGTCGACGAACGAGGCCGCCTCGCGGATGGCCGCCCCGTAGGTCGTGTACATCTCGCCGTATCTCACGCACGGCGCGCCGTGCGCCGCGATGTCGGAGCGGCGGATGCCGCTCCCGCGGGACATCTGCCCGAGGCTCCCCAGCCTGGCCCACGCCCAGCTCTCCGGTATCTCGAACGGGATCTCGCCGTCTATGAGCCTCTCGGTTCCTCCCAGCTTCTCATAATGGGAATTATCCCTTCTGAATATGACCGAGTCGTTGTTCCCTTTCTTGGATTTCCCCGCTCTCGCCAGCGCGTTCTTTTCAGCGCGCATGCGCTCCAGTAGGGCGCTAGCGGGCTCGTCGCTAGGATCCTGGGGAATAAGTTTGCCACTGATGGCAAGAGAGAGTATTTTAGACCTAATGTCAACAATGGCAGATTGAATGTCGCTCTCATTCTGTTCAATCTCATCAATGAGCTCGAACATCGACTCTACCTTCCCTACTATGCGATTTTGCTCTGCGAGTGGCGGGACTGGAACGGATATGCTTTTAAGATTTTCAAATTTGATGCTGTCAACCGTTGTTCCATCTTTATGGTATTTTTTTAGAATCACATCACTCATCGCAGACAGAAAAATATAGACAAAACCGCTCATCTCATTGACATGAAGGGAGATCGCCTTTATGTCCTGATTTATCGTGGATTCGGTAGTTAATATGGCTATTGGCAAATTATGTTTCAATATCCCGCTGCGAACCACCATCAACAGTGTGTTTGGAGGAAATGTGCGCATTTGTTGCGCACCTAATTCAGTCATTTTTTTCTGTGTGGTACTTATGTATTTTTGCTTCATATCCTTCGATGTTACCCAATTCACATCCCCGTTCCAAAAGAGAGGATTGTTCCCAGATGGAGTTTTTCCACCAGAAAAAGTAGCGAGCGAGGAAAGTGTAGCCCGCGCCCACCCTTTTGGCAATTGTTCAAAATTGGACTCGTCGATTGCGTTTTTAGATGTATCTCTTCGTGTTTCTCCTTTTTCAGCACGAATACGCTCTAGAAGGACGGATGCGGGCTCATCGTTCGAATCCTGTAGGACAAGCTTTCCACGAATGGCTAAGTCCAATATTCTTTGCCTAAGCAATTTTGTATTCATCCACTGCACCATCTGTTCGGAACCGAGCTTTGTGTGGTCGGGCGACGAGAACCTACTTTTTGCAAACAAAGACCATGTAGATGGTTAGAGCATTTTGGGATAGTGTTAAAAAATGCACATCCCATCGTGTTTTTTATCTTCATTGGTCATCTACCCCCTCTATGAGTTTTTCCAAATTGTGAATCGCTGTTGAGATCGCTACGGACCTCTCTTTGATCGAAAGAATTAATTCTGAAAGCGTGCGATCGTCTGCAATGCATTTCTGTTCAACCCCTTCTTTGTCAAGCTCTGCCCCATCACGCGAAATTATCTCCTGATAGGAATATTTTCTCCACCGCCCATTTGGGTTTTCGAGACTATATGTCTCCCTTCTCAGATGACGCTTTCCGGGACAGTAACATTTAACGAAGTCGTCTAGATCGCTTTCCTTGAGGGGTTTCTTTTTCAAAGTGTGATGAACGTTGGTGCGATAATCATAGATCCAGATTTCATTTGTCTGAGGCGCAGATGATGCTGGCTTATTGTCAAAAAATATCACATTTGCACTTATCCCCTGTGCATAAAATACTCCTGACGGCAGACGCAAGATTGTGTGAAGGTCGGTCGTTTCTAATAACTTCCTCCTTATGATCTCATTATCTCCCTCATTACTTAGGACAGAATCTGGGATCACCACCGCTGCCGTTCCATCTACTTTTAGAAGCGTGTGTATATGCTGGATGAAATTAATTTGTTTATTAGAACTGGTGGTCCAAAAATCCTGGCGATTATATGTGAAATCCTCGCGCTCCTGTTCACCACGCTTATTAGTGAACCTCATGCTAGACTTCATCCCAAACGGCGGATTGGTGAGGATGTAATCAAAACGGTCTCCCGGATCGGCAAGAAGAGAGTCAGCACGAACAACGGGCGGGATACCCTCAAAGTCTCCGATGTTATGAAGAAAGAGATTCATCAAACACAGGCGATAGGTCTCCTGAACAATCTCCCATCCCTTGAAAGTATTGTATTTAAGGAACCTTTTCTGGTCTTTGTTTAGTTCTGTTGCATATTCGTTTTCTATGTATGCCTTTGCAGCCAGTAGAAAGCCTCCGCTTCCACAACACGGATCTGCTATCGTTTTTCCAGGCTTGGGCTGCACGCACTTGACGATCGTGTTTATGAGTGCTCTGGGAGTGAAATATTGTCCAGCCCCACTCTTGGTGGCCGCAGCAATTTTTTCAAGCAAATCCTCATAGATGTCTCCCTTTACATCACTGGACATCGCTGACCAGTTCTCACCATCGATCATGCTTATTATTTTGGCAAGCTGAGACGGATTGGAAATCTTGTTCTGCGCTCCAGAATATATCTGACGCAATGTCCCCTGTTGACTGGCTAGAGTCTTCAGGACATGATCATATTGCGCGAACAGTTCCTCCCCACTTTTTGTTCTTAGCGTATCCCAACAACAATCTGCTGGCACCCCGATAGTGCGGCTATACGGTGGCTTAGAATACTCGTCTGCCATTTTTAGGAACAATAGATATGTCACTTGCTCGAGATAGGCGCTGCTTCCCACACCATCATCACGAAGCGCGTTTGCCATCGACCATACTTTTTGACCAACGTTGGATCCAACCATTTGCATCCTCTCCCTCACGCCACTTCGACAAGGTATGCGCTCATCTCATCTAAAAGAATCTTGCAATCGCTTCCAAAAAGATGAAAGAACCGCCCTAGACCTCCTTTGCTGTCAAAAGGAGTGTATTCGAGATCGTCTGGAGACACACAGAAAGATGCACATATATGATCTCTTATCATCCTTAGCCACTCCATCTGCTCTTCGGTGTATTTCAAAGCCCCTTTCTGTTTATCGAAGGTCCATTGCTGGAAGCGCTTTTCGACGTTCTTTCTGAATGGGTGCAATTCTGACACATGTCCCAATTGGAATCGGATCAGAGAGATTATGTCTGTGAGCAGATTAACTGGGTTGCTTTCACGCACTTTATCTGGATTGCATGTGCGATATGCCCTCCATACCTTTTCGACAGTTAGATGGCATGTGCCTTGCATGACATCATGGATCTCTTTGATCATTTCATATGTGATGTGTCTGGTGCGGTAGCTCCCGCCATAGATTATTTCCAGGGCTTCGATCGTATTCATATTGTCTTCGATGAAATTGGCGAAAGTCTCTATCGTCTTTTCGGCTTTGTCTTTGTTTTCGGAATCCCATTCACTGTATGTGACGAAATCAATATTGTCCCGATCTATAATCTGGTCATGGATCTTCCGGATAGACAGGATGTATTCACGCAGTTTGGGATCGCTGAACGGACGAGCGGCTGATGCGGCCATTTGAGCGCTTGTTTCTTTGAATTTTTCTTCGGGAATCTGCTCCGTGCCGAAAGATCTGATCGCCTCTGCCCGAATGGCATCCTCGTCGAACGCGTTCAGGAGGTTTCTTGCAATTTGAGGACATGTTACCTTAGCTATCTCTGTGAACTTCTTTGATTCCGATCCAGTCATTTCTTTATCGAGCCTTATCATACGCGCAGCCATTGTAGTCAGAGTATCGCGATCGAGATCACCCATAGCAATGCGCATCATTATGCTCTTTAGAGGCTCTGTCGGGATGCATTCCAGCTGACGAGATGTGGTCTTCTTCGATGTGGTCACCCCCACTGCATCAATCACTATGAATCCGAGTTTGCGTCTAGTGGCCGACGGAGACACCTTGCACAAATCGTCGTGGCTAATGGTCCTAGTCGCGCGACCAAGCATTTGTTCGAAATAGCTCTTGCTACGGACATCTCTCATGAACACAAGACATTCGATCGGCCTTACATCGGTGCCCGTCGAGATCATGTCTACTGTGACTGCGATACGCGGATAATACTCATTTCTAAATGAAGACAGAACGCTTTTCGGATCATCGGCGGAATAAGTTATCTTTTTACAAAATTCGTTCCCTTCGGAAAACACCTCACGCATGATGTTGACGATGTCGTCTGCATGACTGTCCATTTTTGCGAATACAAGCGTTTTCGGCACTTCCATCTTGCCAGTTTCGCGATCGAAACGATCAGGGAACATCTCTGGGATTTTTCTCTTGAACTCTGTGATCACAGTACGGATCTGCGACGGATTGACGATGTCTTTATCGAGTTGCAGAGGCTCGTACTCGAGATCTTCATCAAGCTGCTCCCAGCTTTTTTTACGAGAGAGCCTGTCGCGTTTTTCCACAATGCTTTCGAGAGTGCCTCCGGCGATTATCGCCCCATCTGTGCCTATTTTTGTCTGAATGAGATATGTGCCCTCACGTCCGACGTTTACATCATCTATAACCGCATCCTCGTGCGAATATTCGCTCACGATGTTCTGTTTAAAAAACGCGAATGTCCTGTTGTCAGGAGTCGCAGTCAGACCGATATAAAACGCATCAAAATAGTCAAGCACCTGTTGCCACACGTTGTATATTGAGCGATGACACTCATCGATTACAATAAAGTCGAAGAACTCTGGAGGATAAACCGAGCTATAGACCACCTCGCGTGGTCTGGGTGGTCCCTGCCCCCTATTGATCTCGCTGGGAGACGTCTCCTCATCGGATTCGTCGAAATCCTCCCCGCATAGTATCGAATACATGCGTTGAATAGTGATTATGCATACTTTGGTGTCTTTGGATATGAAAGAAGAGTTGATGCGCCGAACAGGGTATAACTCTGAGAAACAATGCGCGTCGTCATATGGTTTGAAGCTTAGGAACTCGCTCTCTGCCTGCTCTCCCAGGTTTTTTGTATCGACCAGGAAAAGGATGCGCTTCGCCCCAGCATGCTTGAGCAGGCGATAGACGGAGGTTATCGCAGTGTATGTTTTGCCTGCACCAGTTGCCATTTGCACAAGCGCACGGGGCTTGTTGTCTGAGAAAGATTTTTCTAAATTGGCAATAGCAGTCACCTGGCATGCACGGAATCCGGAATGATCTAACGGGGGGAAGGAACCCATGCGATTGCGGAGAGTGTCTCTTTCCTTACGCCATTCTGCCAACGTCTCCGGGCGATGAAACGAGAACACCTCACGAGAACGAGCCTTGCTATCGTGGCGATCACGGAAATATGTGATTACGCCTGTGGATTCATAGATGAACCTGATGTCGTGATCTTTAGACGAGTACTTCAGCCTACTGTTGGCATATCTCTCGGACTGCTCGCTGGCATCCCCCAATGAAGATCCCTTATTCTCTGCCTTCGCTTCGATCATACCTGCAGGCTCGCCATCTATGAATATCAGGTAGTCTACTGGACCATCGTCAGTCGGATACTCGCGCACTACCACGCCTGTTGAGGCATTGGGATTCAGCTCATACATGTCTTGAAGAACATACCCTGATTCCCTAAGCATCCGATCTATGTTCTCGCGAGCCTTTGCTTCGGGAGTCATATTATTTTCTCGCCGAGGCACGGGTGCCTTTCTGTGAATTAATCTGTTCCTTTGTTTTAGGAGGTTGTTCGGGCTTTGATTTTTTATGTATCAGCTTCAGACCATTCTTTTCATCGTTTTCTATTCTCATGTGCGGCAAATCGTCCATTATGCTCTCCATGAGCTTACTGAAAGTCCTGAATCCGTAGTTCCTTGGAACGAAATCAGAATACTTTTCCTTCATTTTGCTACCAAGCTCGCTAAATAGAATCTGTCCTCTGTCTTCGATGATTTCTGAAGCCGTGTTAGACATGTATTCTAACCTGTCTTTTTCTATAGGTTTAAATTTCGCGCCCTTCCTCTCAGAATCTATATCCTTGATTTCCAGTTTCTCATTGAGATATATGTATTCAGAGAATGCGTTCACGTATTCTGGATTCGAATTGCTACGTAATCCCATCCCAATTACTGTTTTATTATTTTCACGCAGTTCCTGAGCAAGGCGTGTGAAGTCGCTATCATTTGAAACCAGACAAAAAGTGTCTATAAATTTTTTCTCATAGACAATCTTCATCGCCCTTATCGCCAATGCGATGTCGGATGTGTTTTTGCCTTGGACACAACTGAATTGTTGGGTAGCTGTCATCGAATACGCGGCTATTGCATTGCGCCATCCAGTTTGAGCATCGTTGGAGGCATTATTTTCTTTTTGCTTGCCTGCAATTTTGGTCCAATCCGCGACCACTTCCCTTATGACTGTCGTGCCCTTTTCTTTTAGGACCTCTACGATTTCCTTGGCATTTGTGTAACTTATGTTCTCAGCATCAATAAGCAACGCGATTGTGCTATCCATATTATCTTCCACTCCAGGCACTTATTCTCGTGTTTACTTTTATCATTTGTGCAACTCTAGCCACCTCTGGATTGAAATTCTATGTGAAAATAAGAGGAGATATTGAACATTCATCTGCATACTTCTCTCCATGATTTCATCTATGTGGGATGACAGAGGAAATTAATCATAAAACTCGAGAAGCGTGACTTAAAACTATGAATAAAAATTCAGTGCAATGAATTTTTTATTATTTTTTGCAAAAATATTCATTGCGCTAAAGATTTAACTACTTTGTATCGCATATATCGCATATGGCGAATCTCGTGAGGAGAGAGCAGTATCTGGAATCGCTGCGCGCGGGGAAGGACGCCACAGGCGTAGTGAAAGTGGTGACGGGGATGCGCCGCAGCGGGAAGTCGACCCTGTTCGGCCAATATATGGACGACCTCAGGTCGTCCGGCGTCCCGGACGACCGCATCCTATCGATAAACTTCGATGCTCTGGACGCTCAGGATATCAAAACATCCTCTGATCTGAACAAGGTCCTGAGCTGCGCGATGCCCGCGGCTGGAATGGCGTACGTGTTCCTGGACGAGATACAGAACGTCGAAGGCTGGGAGAAGAGCGTCGCGGCGCTGTGCGCCACGGGGAGATGCGACGTGTACGTCACAGGATCCAATTCCAAGATGCTATCCGCTGAGCTGACCACGCACATATCGGGAAGGTTCGTCGAGATCAGGATGCTCCCGCTCTCTTTCAAGGAATACCTGGAGCTGCACCCGTCCGGCGATCTCGATCTCAGGTTTCGCGAATACGTCAGATACGGGTCGCTGCCTGATGCGGATCCCGAGAGGGGGGAGAGGTTCTGCGACGGCTATCTGGAGGGCGTGTTCAACACCGTGCTGGTCAAAGACATCTTAGGCAGGCTGAAAACGGACGAAGTGTCCAAGATCGAATCCGTAGCCAGGTTCCTGTACTCGAACATAGGGAACGTCACTAACATAGCGAGCATCGCCAAAGGAGCGGGAATAAGCGGAGCCACCGCGGACAGATACGTGTCCAAGATGGAGGAATCTCTCCTGTTCTATCGCGCCGAGAAGTACGACGTCATCGGAAAAAGGTTGCTGGAGACCAACGGGAAGTATTACGCCTCGGATCTCGGCATGAGGAGCGCCGCGCTGAAGGGGGCGGGGGGCGCCGACTTCAGCAGGCCCTTGGAAAACGTGGTGTTCCTCGAGCTGGTGAGGCGCGGGTACAACGTGAGGGTCGGCTCGTTCCGCGATAGGGAGGTGGATTTCGCGGCGTTCAGAGGGGATTCCGTCGAATACTACCAGGTGGCGGCCACGATGCTGTCTGACGAGACGAGGGGGCGCGAGCTGAGGCCTCTGAACGGGATAAGGGACAATTTCAGGAAGACGATAATCACGATGGACCGCGTCGGGCTCGGATCCGAGAACGGGATCGATATAGTCAACCTGTACGACTGGCTCCTCGGTCGGCATGACGGCGCAGGCGCCCGGATCGCGATCGAGCCGTCGCCGAGACGCGGATGGGAGCAGTTCAAAAACGATAAAAATTGATGTTAAGAGGTTTGCGTCGGTAGTCCAACCCCTCCGTTCAACCGAACAGAGCGCTGAGACCGGCGGCTGCGTCTTCCTCGCTGACCTTCTCTTCCTCGGGCTCGGGCTTGGCCGCGGCTGCGGCGGGGGCCTGTGCGGCGGGAGCGGCGGCGACCGGCGCTGCGGCGACGGTTGCGGCGGACTCAATGGCCGCCTTTATGTCGACTCCCTCGAGAGATGCGATCAGTGCCTTGACTTTGGCAGCATCGGCGCTAACGCCCGCCGCAGAAAGGACCGAGGAGACCGCGGCCTCCGTTATCTCTTTCCCAGCAGAGTAAAGCACCATTGCACTGTAGATGTACTCCATTTCTTTCAACTCCTTTTAGCCAAATAATGCGCTGAGGCCAGCTGCGGCGTCTTCCTCGCTGACCTTCTCTTCCTCTTGTTCGACTTCCTTCGCGGCTGGCGCGGGGCCTGCCGCCGGCGCGGCTGCGACGGTCGCGGCGGAGCTTAGCCTCGCCGATATCCCGTCGTTGCTGTATCCGGACGCGGAGGCGATGGATAGCATCTGCCTGTCCGCTTTCGAAAGAAGCAGCTCAATGTTCTCCTTGGTCGGTATCGCGGCCGATATCGAGAGGCCCAGAGCCTCCCTGAACGCCTTCGCGACGAGCGGGATTATCGTCTCCTTGGAGGGATACGCTATCTCGATCGCGAGCGCGCGGGCGTTCCTAACAGCCGTAGCGAACATCATGTCATAGTGACCGTCGGGTATGGCCAGCACTTCCTTGCCGTAGACCGTCCCGTCCTCGTAGGCGGACCTGAGGTCCATTCCCACGATCATCGGGAGTATCTCGAGCTTCGGGAGCATCGCCGCCACGTTGGCGGGGATCGGGTCCCCGGACTTTACCAGCGTGGTGTCCTTCTTGATCACTATCTTCCCCGCCTCGATGGCCGCGGGAAGGCCCAGTTTCTGAAGTTCTCCGATGATCGGGCCGGGGCCGAACGGCGTGGGCCCCTTGGACACGACTATGTCGTGGGGCGCCGCCTGTCCGGCCTTCGCCGCGGACGGCGTCATGGTCGACTCGAGCTTCTTGTAAAGCTTGAACGGATTGATCTCCGTAGCGACCACGGCGCACTGCCCGTGGACAGCGTCCTTCAGCCCCTCGAGGCCGGGTTTGCTCTTCGACGCCTCGTCGAGCGCCAGCATGATCAAGTTGTTCTTGGTCATCCTCACGCTCGCGTGGCCGCGGAGCCCCGCCCTCATGGACTGGATCTGCTGCCCGGGGATACCGTGGACGTCTACCACCGCTACCACGGGGTTGTCCACGATGTCCCTGACGATCTCGCTCACCGTTTCCTTCTTCCAAGTTGCGACGTGTGCCATCTGAGACCTCCTTACAATATCCTCTCCGCAGGCCCCATGGACGTCTTGACGTAGGCTGAAGCTATGTTGAGCTTGCCCTTCTCAAGGCGCAGCGAGACACGCTTGACGATGGTATCCACGTTATCCGCGATCGCCTCCGCCGACATGTCCGCCGTACCCACGGGTACGTGGAAAGTCTTCCTGTCTTTCGTCCTGACGGTCACAGACTTGCGGAGGCTCTCGACCATGCCGGCGGGATCTGCTCCCGGGGGTATGGGCTTGGGCATTTTTCCGCGAGGGCCGAGAACGGTACCGAGCCTCTTACCGACGACCGCCATGAGCGGCGCCTCGGCGATGAAGTAATCGGTGCTGTTCGCGACCTTCTTAGCCTGCTTCTTGTCGTCCGCGATCGCCCCGAGCTCCTCGGGGGTGATCACGAGATCGGCAACGTCCTTGGCTTTCAGGGCTAGTTCGCCACCGCCAATCACGCAGATCCTGACGCTCTTCCCTCTGCCGTTGGGGAGGATTATGTCCTCCTGTATACGGTTCTTGGGAACGGCGAGGTCAACATCCTTGAGATTGACGGCCAACTCAACCGTCTCAGTGAAATTGCGCTTCTTTGCACTCTCCAGTGCCTTCTGCACAGCCATTACGGTTGGTTTTTCTGCCAATACAATTCCTCCTCGTAGTGCATGCGAGCCTTGCGGCTCTCCTACAAGCGAACACCATGATCGGAATGTACTATTTAAAACTAGATGCGACGGGAGCCCGCGAACGCGCCGCGATACCCTGCGCTGAACCGGTTTGGGCGCAGAAGCGCCCGCCCCGCCGGTCAGGCGGGGCGGGCGAAAAAAATTATCTCGGGGCGCGGCCCCGCTCACACCGCGAGCGGCTTCGCGAACCGCTCGTCGTAGACGCCCGCCTTCAGGTCCTTCTGGAAGACCTTGGGGTCCTTGCCGTCTATGGTGACCCCGACGCAGACGCAGTTGCCGGCGACCTCGCTCACGCGGGCCTGCTCGGTGGCTCCCAGGAGGCCGTCCTGCTTCATGGCCGCGATCTTGCGGGCCTGGTCCAGGGTCAGGTCGCCGACCTTCGTGGTCCTCGCGTTGCTGGACCCGCTCTGGACGCCGAGCTCGGACTTTATCAGGGACGACATGGAAGGGGTTCCCACCTTGACGTCGAACGTCTTGTTCTCGTTTATCAGGATCTTCACGGGGACCTTCATCCCGGCGAACGCCTTCGTCTTCTCGTTTATCTTGGCGACGACTTCGCCTATGTTCACTCCTTTGGGCCCGAGAGCGGGTCCGAGGGGAGGTCCTGCGGTGGCCTTTCCTCCGTCCACCATAGCCTCAACAGTGTCTACCATTGTTCATTTCTCCTTTTCAATGACTCTTACGCTGTCACCCTTGACGGTGACCGGGATGGGCACCATGGCCTCGATGAGCTCCACGGTGATCTCCTCCTTGCTCTGATCGATCTGCTGCACCCTCGCGATCTCGCCCTTGAACGGGCCGTTCACGAGCTCCACGAGGTCGCCCTCCACTATGCCTATGACCGCGGACACGGGCTGCAGATAATGGCTTATCTCGTCTATGTTGGTGTCGCCGTCGACGAACGAGCGCGCCTTCTTGATGTCCCTGGTCTTCTCGCGCAGGCGGTCCGTGTTCATCCCCTCGACGAAGACGTACCCCCTGAGGCCGGGCGGGCTGAATATCGCGTAGACGTCCTTCTCGCCCAAGTTGGCCTTCGAGGCCAGGCTGTCGACCACGCTCTTCTCCTGATCCATCTGCGTCTTGAGGACCAGTATGGACTGCCTCGCGACCGCGCCGAACCCGATGGACGAGCCGCCGGTCTTGACGGTCACGGACACCTCGTCGCCGTATCTGGCGCCTTTGGGGCAGATGACCTCGAGCTTGAGCTCCTTCGCGGCGTCGCCGTGGACGTCTATGTCCGCCTCTTTCTTCGAGCGGTAGTTGCTCCAGACCTCGCCGCCGGTGGATTCGTACAGCGTGACGTTCCACTCGGGCGCGCTGTCGGAGTCCGGGCCGGTGGTTATGTCGAAGCCAAGGGTCGCGCTGCCCCCGGCGACCTTGAAGTTCCAAAACACCGCGCTCCCTGCGCGGACGTCCTTGGATCCGCCCTCCCCGATCAAACGAGCGCCCGATGATGTGTCTGACATGCGTGATTCTCCATTTAGCTTAGAAGTACTTCGGAAGGTACGTCATGATCCACATTATGGCGAACCCGACCGCTCCGATGACGATCATGCCCAAAGCGGCTATGTAGCAGCTCTTCTTGTACTCCTCCCCGGTGGGCTTGCGGGTCATCTTCAGGATCCTTCCATACTTGCCCTTGCCCATGTTCTTGAGCGCGGCTTCGAGGTCGTCCTGGAATTCCTCGGCTTTGTCTTCGGTCGTCATCTCCATCCTTCCCTTGGGCATGCGACGGTTCGCGGCATGCGCATCGTTCTTTCGTTACCACTGAAAGGCAACGATTTCAGTATTGCCTCCTTAAATAAAATTTGTTCTTAAAGGTTTCGGCTATCCCGCTCCGAGGCCCGCTATCTCGGCCGAGGCGACCGCGCAGGCCCTGGGCGCCGGGGGTTCTTGAAGACTGCGGGGCCTTCCAGTGGACGCAGAACTCATCGGGCGGCGGCCGGACCCCGTCTGACTTCATCGGCCGCATATCCCCCTCTCGACGCATATGCTGTCCTCTGGGCGCGGGGCCCGGATGCGCGCTTTTTTTTATATATCGGCGGCCGAGAGCCGGACCCGGGCGCGAGGGCGATGGGAGCCTGCAGATGGATGATTCCGGCATCGCCTCTGAGCAGCCAACCATTAAATAGAGGCTATCAGTTGGGCTTCGTATCCTGTATGGGGTGACAGTAATGGAAGAACTTTTATGCAACGTCGAACTGGTTAAGGAGAACAACGACTTCGTCGCCAGGATCCAGAGCGATCTCGGCGGCATGAGGGAGTACAAGTCCCCCAACTTCGAAGAGGTACTGGAGCAGATCTTTACGGACCTTCAGGAAGAATTCGAATCAGTCTGAGGAGGTTGCCTTCATGGCAGACAAGACCAAACAAATGAAACAAGTATTCGATGTGCTCGACTCCCTGTCGGAGGACCCGTCGGTCCCGAGGAACATCAGGAAGGGAGCCACGGACGCCAAGGGGCGCCTGGCGAACGAGAAGGACCCCATGGACCTCAGGGCGACCAGCGCCATACAGATCCTGGACGACCTGGCGAACGACCCCAACATACCCCTGCACGGCAGAACCCTCATCTGGAACGTCATAAGCCAGCTCGAGTCCCTCAGCCAGTCCGGCTGACGGGAGCCTCATCTCCTTTTCTCAGAGACGACGTCCAGGAAGTTCTGGAATATCTGAAGGCCGTGCTCCGTGTGCTCCACCTCTGGGTGGAACTGCACTCCGAACAGGGGCTTCGATGCGGACCGTATCGCCTCCACGGGGCACGATGCGGATGACGCGACGACCTCGAACCCGGGGGGGACGGACTTCACCTCGTCGTTATGGGAGGCCCACACGCTGAACTCCGAAGGGAGCCCTCTGAACAGGTCCCCGTGGTCCGACACCTTCAGAGCGACCCTGCCGTACTCCGGGCTCTCGCCCGGGCCGACGGTTCCGCCGAAGTGCTCGGACATGAACTGCATGCCCGCGCATATCCCCAGGACCGGATACTCCGCCTTGTCGAGGTACTCGCCGTTCCTGCCCATCGCGTCCGATCCGGACGCGCCGTCAGGAGCCCCGCCGGACATGACCAGGCCGTCGAGGTCCGCCAGCTCCGAGAAGGGGGTGGTGTTGGGCACGATCTTCGTCTCGACCTTGAGGTATTTCAGGACCCTCCACTCGCGATGCGTCCACTGGCCTCCGTTGTCGACGACGTAAACCTTCATGCGGGCTCTAGAAATATAGCGCGTATTTATATGATGGGGCTGGCGGACCGCGTTCGGCCCCTCTGCCCTCGGGCGCCCGCAAAGACGCCCTCTGCGTCGCGCGATCTGTTCGAAAAACATCTGAAATTCAGCCTTTCGCTCCCAGGCGCTCCGCCTGGGCGCGTATCCCCCCCCCCGTGCCGCCTCAATAATACGACGAGTCGGCGTTCATGCAGTCTATCGTCAGCGCGATGCAGAGCGCCAGGAGCTCGTTCTCCAGGCGCGGTATGTCCATCTCGTACGTGTCGCCCCACGTCAGCCAGCGCTTCGACATGGACATCACGGTCTCCGGCCCGTCCGATATCCTGTACTCATGGGCGAAGAAGTCCCCCTCTATCGACCATTTCGACCCCTCCAGCCTGAAGCGCGGCCTGAGGATGGTGAACTCCTTGACGAGCATGTGGGTCTCTCCCCCCGTCTCGATGAAATAGCGGGACAGGAAAGACACGACCTTTGCCCGTATGAACGCGACCTCCCTGCCGTCGGCGTCGTAGACGTGCAGCTTTCGCCCCCACGAGAATATCTCGCCATGGGCGTACCACCTCGCGCGATCCGCCTCGTCCCTGATCTCGAACAGGTCGCGCCACGAGAACACCTTCTGCTTCATGTAGAGCCTCATGCCCCGCTCACGCCCCCGATCCGCATCCGTGCGCGCCCGCATTCGCCAGGGCGCGCCCGGAGGCCCGTCTTTCTATTGTTCCAGCCACTGAGATTGAGCGCATGTTTCCATCCACGGACGGTGCATGGCTCCATGCATGTTATCCTTTTCGGCGAGCCTCCCGCCGAGAGGGCGAAGAGGTCATCCCGAACGCGCCTTTCCGATCAGCGCCGCGCCCGCCGCAGTCAGCCTGTACCTCTGCAGCTTGCTGTTGGGCTTGTCCGGAACGGTCATCTCCGCGTATCCGCCGGACAGGAGAGGCCCGACGATGCGGCCGAAGGCGCGCGAGTCCCCGCTCATGCCGATTGCGGCAAAGATCTCTTTGCGGGACAGGGGGGCGCGCTCGATCGCCTCCAGGGCCGAGAGCATCGCCTCCGTGATCTGTTCAGCCCCGCGTCCGCCCTGGTGCTTATCTTGGTGCTTATCTTGGTGCTCGACCTGCGCCCGTATGGTTTCAAGGATCGACGCGAGAGCGAATTCGATGAACGCGCCGGAGTCGTTCGCTCTGCGGGCGTCCTCAATCGCAGCGTAGTATTGCGGCCTGTTCTGATAGATGACGGACTCCATCGGGATCCATGCGAAGAGCGGGTTCCATTTGGCTAGGACGAGAGTCTGCCACAGCCTCCCCATGCGCCCGTTGCCGTCTGCGAACGGATGAATCGTTTCGATCTCGTAGTGCAAAATCGCGCTTTTGAGCACCGGGTGCAGATCGGAGCCCCTCGCCCATCCGAACAGGTCCGAGACGAGGCCCGGGACGAACTGCGGCCTGGCTCCGATGTGGATGACGACCGGGCCGTCGAAAACACCGATGTCGCCGCTGCGGAACCTCCCGGATTCGCCTATGAGGCCTTTTGTCATGAGCCTGTGCGCCTCTAGAAAGTCGCTGACGGAGTAGGGATCGAGGGACATCATCGCGTCATACGCCTCGTATGCGTTCTTGGCCTCTCTGACCTCCTCCTGCCTGCCCGCCACTATCCTCCCTTCGATCACCGCCGCGACTTCGCCGCTGGACAGCGAATTGCCCTCAATGGCAAGCGAGGATTGGATGGAACGGATGCGATTCTCCCTGTGGAGCCTTATGTCCCGCTTGAAGCCTGTGCCTAGCTCTAGCCTCGTGACGGACTCTACTATCTTCGCCAGGGAGTCTGCGGCACCTTCAGTGATCGTGTATGGCGGTTTTCCGTTCGACATTTTTATCTCCAGTCTCTTCTGGTCTGACGAAGAGCCTCGTCCATGGGGCGGGCACGGTCCGGTTCACCCGAGGGCGACTGTTGATCCTATAACGCATTCGACAGATAGAATCCTTTTGCGTTTTCCGACATGGTCTTGGATCGCCTTTTTACGCCGTAGGCGTTCCATTTCATCCGTCACTCCCACTCTATGGTGGACGGGGGCTTGTTGGTTATGTCGTACACCACGCGGTTGACCTGCGACTTCATCTCGTTGGTTATGCGGGTGGCCATCGCGTCCAGGACCTCCAGGGGTATCCTCGAGAACGTGGCGGTCATCCCGTCCACGGACGACACCGCGCGTATGGCTATGGTCTTCCCGTAAGCCCTGCGGTCCCCCTGGACCCCCACCGACCTCGTCGGGAGCAGGACCGCGAAGTACTGCCACGGCGCCTCCATCTTCCCGGCGGAGACCGCCTTCGCGATCTCGTCCTCCACTATGAAGCATGCCTCCCTGACCACCTCGGCGTTCTCCCTGGTGACCTCCCCAAGGCACCTGACCGCGAGGGCCGGCCCCGGGAAGGGCTGCCTCTCGGACGCCTTCACGCCGAGGGCCCTGGCCACGTCCCTGACCTCGTCCTTGTACAAATCCCTGAGAGGCTCCACCACCGTCATCCCGAGGTCCTTCGGCAGGCCCCCGACGTTGTGGTGCGACTTGATCGTCGCCCTCGCGCCGTCCCCCGACTCTATCCAGTCCGGCGCTATGGTGCCCTGCACCAGGTACTCCGCGCCGAACGCCCTCGCCTCCCTCTCGAACACGCGTATGAACCTCTCCCCGATGACCTTGCGCTTCTGCTCCGGGTCGGTCACTCCCGCGAGGGCCTCGAAGAACTCGCCGGCCGCGTCCGCGATCCTGAAGTTCACGCCCGTGTCCTCCAGCATCCCGCGGACCTCCTCCGTCTCCCCCTTGCGCATGAGGCCCGTGTCTACGTACACCGCCAGCAGGCGGTCGCCTATCGCCTTCGACGCGAGCGCGGCCGCGACCATGCTGTCGACCCCGCCGGAACAGGCGATTATCGCCTTGCCGGGGATCCTCTCCCTCATCCCCTCCACCGCCTCCTCTATGAAATCCTCAAGACCCAACATCGGCCGCCACCTTCTCAGAATCCTCTTCCGCCTTCCGCATCTGCTCCGCCCTGTACTCCGCGATCCTCTCCCCGACCGCGGGGTCGGAGACCGCGATGATCTCCGCCGCGAGGATCGCCGCGTTGTCCCCCCTGTCCAGGCCGACCGCGGCCACGGGCACGCCGGGGGGCATCTGCACCACGGACAGCAGGGAGTCCAGGTTGACCGCCCCGCTGACGGGCACGCCGATCACCGGCCTGCACGTGTGCGCCGCCACCGCGCCGGGGAGGGCCGCGGAGAGGCCCGCGATCGCTATGAAGACGTCCGCGTCCCTCCTCTTCGCCAGCTCCTCCACCCTGCCGGGGGTCCTGTGCGCGGAGGCCACGGCGATCTCGAACCCTATCCCGAACCGCTTCAGCAGGGGGACCGCCTTCTCTGCGACGGGGAGGTCGCTCTTGCTCCCCATTATGATCAGCGCTTTGCTCATATGGCCCGGCTATGATTGAAGAAGGATAAAAACCCCACCGGGCCGGGAGCCCGGAGGGGGTTGGTTTGGGCGCCGCCCTCAGCTCTTGAGGACGACCACTAAGAATATCCCTATGGCGACGAGCGCGCCGACGACGACGCCCGCCGTGTTGATGAGCGCCTCGCGCATCACGTCCCATCCCGCTACGCAGCAGAACGGCTCGACGTCGCTGAACCCCACCAGATATACCCATGCGGCCAGCACGGCGAGGCCTATGATCAGGAGCGCGCCTCCGTACGCCCTGCTCTTCCCCGCGCCGAAATACGCTGAGAACACGCCTGCCAAAGCCAGCACGATCGCGAAGACGATGACGACGATCGTCAAGAACTCCCAGATATCCATTGTTTCAAACCTCCGAAAATCGCTCCCAGCGACTTCTGTCTAGCACGATACAGCGCATGCTATTATTAAACATTTATCCGCTCCCGTCGCGCGGGCCCGAGACGGGGAAATTGTCCGGGCATGCGTATCCTTTTATATCGCAATTTGAACAATGATATAAATATTATCCAAACAATTAAATATGATTTCTATATTATAATAGTTCTAACAAGGGGATGCCTACTGACTTTGATTGAAATGAACGAGCTGGGTGTGCTTGAATCCGTCTCCCGCGACGGGACGGCCGTCGTATCTTGCGTCGCGACTCCCGAGGTCGGTGACGCCGTGACCGACGGGCGCGGGAAGAGGATCGGCGCGGTGCGCAGGGTGTTCGGCCCCGTAGACGGGCCGTACGCCACGGTGGCCATCGATGGCGGCGCGGCCGCGGACGGGCTCGTCGGGAAAAACGTCTATTCGAACAGAGGAACTCGCAATGCCAAAGACAAAAGAAGGAACAGAAGAGATTGAGACCTGCCCCGAGTGCGGGAGCCACCACCTGGTCCGCGACTATGAGAGGGGCGAGCTCATATGCGAGGACTGCGGCCTCGTGCTCGACGACCAGTTCATAGACCAGGGGCCCGAATGGAGGGCGTTCGACGTCGAGCAGGGCGAGAAGAGGGCCCGCACCGGCGCCCCGATGACGTACACGATCCATGACAAGGGGCTCTCCACCGAGATCTCCTGGAAGAACAAGGACAGCTACGGGAAGAGCATACCCACGAGGAACAGGGCGCAGCTGTACCGCCTGAGGAAGTGGCAGAGGAGGATCCGCGTATCCAACGCCACCGAGAGGAACCTCGCCTTCGCGCTCTCCGAGCTCGACAGGATGGCCTCGTCCATGGGGCTCCCCCGCAACGTCAGGGAGACCGCCGCCATGATCTACAGGAAAGCGGTCAACAAGAACCTCATACGCGGCAGGTCCATAGAAGGGGTCGTCGCCGCGTCGCTCTACGCCGCGTGCCGGCAGTGCGGGGTCCCCAGGACGCTCGACGAGGTCGCGGGCTCCAGCAGGGTCGGCAGAAAGGAGATAGGGCGCACGTACCGCTTCATGACCCGCGAGCTGAAGCTCAAGCTCATGCCCACCAAGCCCCAGGACTACGTCCAGAGGTTCTGCTCCGAGCTCAAGCTCAGCGGCGAGGTCCAGAGCAAGGCGGCGGAGATCCTCAAAGACGCGTCCGAGAAGGAGCTCACCTCCGGCCGCGGGCCGACGGGCGTGGCCGCCGCCGCCATATACATCTCGTCCATCCTCTGCAACGAGCGCAGGACCCAGAGGGAGGTCGCGGACGTGGCGGGAGTCACAGAGGTCACCATAAGGAACAGGTACAAGGAGCTGACCGAGAAGCTCGGGATAGAGATACAGCTCTGACCGCCGCCCATAAACCCCTTCCCGCCCTCACGGGCGGAACCATTTGAATTCCAGGTACTCCGCGGATTCGCCCAGCCTGCAGAACAGGACCTCCTTCTTCACCCCGCCAGAGAGCCTGACCGCGCGGGATATCTCCGACCACGTCATCGCCTCCGACGACGATACCGCATGGACCAGGTATCTGGCGTGGCACAGGTCCGGGGAGTCCTCGTAGACTCTGAAATGGGTGCCGTATTTGAACCCGGTCTTCACGACCAGGCCCCTCCCGCGGAGGTCCTCGAACGCCCTCAGGCGGAGATCGAACTCGTCCTGCGCCTCCGCGCCGAAGCGGGCGAGCGCCTCCCTCGACACCGCCTCCCCCGCCGTCGACTCGACCTCCAGGTCCCCCGCGCCGATGAGGTGGCACCCCTCTATGAGCGACAGCTGGGTCGAGTCCCCGTCGGTCTTGCCGTAGAACCCCCGCGAGCGGAGGGCCTCCCCCTCCCGCGAGTCGAAGACGAACAGCCTGTCCCTTATCAGCCTGCCCCTGGCCCCCGCCGGGTCCCCTTTGGGGAAGGCCGACCCCCTGGGATCGCGGATGGACATTATGTAATACGTCAGGTCGCCCTCCTCGTCTACGACCCCGTACAGGAGCTGCTTCCCCGCGCCCCTGACGGCGGACGCCTCGCCCGAGAACGAGGATATGTCCGGGACCGCCCTCTCGGACACGGCCCTGACCATGTACGCGGGGCGGGAGTTGCTGAGGTTGCACCCCCTCGGGAACACCGACAGGTCGAACGCGCCGCTCTCCGCCCGGACTATGAAGCCCCTCCGCCTCAGGTCCCTGTACACGATGTACGCTATGTCGAACCCGTCCACGACGGACGAGGAGTGCGACAGGAGATCCTCAAATGACATGGGGGACCCGGAGCGCACGACCTCCAGCCTCCCCGCCTCCAGCAGGAAGAGCGCCTCTATGAGGTCCAGCTCGACGCCTCCCCCTCCGACCGGGTAGCCGAAGTTGCCCCTGTTGTATATCTGGCTCCCCTCTTTCTGGTCTGAGACCGCCACGTGGTCCTCTCTGAGCTCTCCCGGCATGCTTCCGATTAAATTGCGTGCGTATTTATTGCTTTTGAAGGCGGGCGATGGGTCAGGCTTAAATACGCCATACTAGTTAACCACTAGTTGATAACCTAAAGTTCAACAGTGGTACGATGAACGAGATCGACATGATCCTGGCGGCGGTGGAGAACCCCACGAGGAGGAGGATACTGGAGTCCCTGGCCCGCGGGTCCGGGTACCCGCTCCAGCTCTCCAGGGAGCTGGGGGTCAGCCCGCAGGCCGTCGTGAAGAACCTGTCCGTGCTGGAGGGCGCGGGCATGGTGGAGCGCCGCAGGGAGGCTGGGCGGGGAGGCCCGGAGAGGACGATGTACAGCCTGATGTCCGAGTTCAGCGTGACCATCGATCTGAGGAGCGGGATGTTCCGCGCCGGGATGCCCCACCCCGGGGGCGCGGAGGCGCGGGGCGCGTTCCCGGACGGCCTGGAGAGGGCCGTCGAGAGGATAGCCGAGCTGGACGGGGAGGTCCGGAGGCTCGACTCCCTGAGGGCGGAGGCGCTGAGGGAGCGCAGCTGGATCATAAGCTCGGTCATGGCGGGGGCCTCTGGCCTGGACCTGCTGGGCAGGACCGTCCTGCACGAGATGCTGGACCGCCCGGGCGGGGGCGCGGAGGAGATCTCCGCCCGCCTGGCGGCGGGAGAGGCCGCGGTCAGGAAGGCGATGAGGGAGATAGAGGATGCGTTCACGGAGGTTGGAGAAGATGGCGAATGAGAAAGTGATAAGGGTGGCCGAGCTCAAGCCGGGCGAGGCGAACAAGGGGATAGCCAGGCTGGACCCCGAGCTCATGCGCGTGCTGGAGATCAGAGCGGGAGACATAGTCCAGATAGACGGGTCCAAGAAGACCGCCGTCAAGGTGCTGGCGGGAGGGCAGGAGGACGCCAACCGCGGCGTGATCCGCATCGACGGGGCGACCCGCCGCAACGCGGGCACGTCCATAGACGAGAAGGTCGGCATAAGGAAGATCGCCTCCAAGCCCGCGGAGAAGATATCCTTCTCCCCGATGGACGAGCTCCGCCTCCAGGGAGGGGGCGAATACCTCGCCCAGCTGCTGGAGGGGCGCGTGTTCTCGAAGGGGGACGTGGTCCCGCTCAACTTCATGGGCAACAAGATGGACTTCGTGGTCACGTCGTTCTCCCCGTCGTCCGACGCGGTGGCGATGGAGAGGGCTACCGAGGTCAAGGTGTCCGAGAAGCCCGCGTCCCCGTCGTCCATGGACATACCCAAGGTGTCCTACGACGACCTGGGGGGGCTGGGCGGCGCCATATCCAAGATAAGGGAGATGGTGGAGCTGCCGCTCAGGCACCCGGAGCTGTTCAAGAGGCTCGGGGTGGACGCGCCCAAGGGGGTGCTGCTCCACGGGCCCCCCGGCACGGGGAAGACCATGCTCGCCAAGGCGGTGGCGGGCGAGACCAGCAGCAACTTCGTCTCCATAGGCGGGCCGGAGATAGTCAGCAAGTTCTACGGCGAATCCGAGGGCAAGCTCAGGGAGATATTCAAGGAGGCGGAGGAGAACTCCCCCAGCATCGTGTTCATCGACGAGGTGGACTCCATAGCCCCCAAGCGCGGGGAGGCCACGGGGGAGACGGAGAGGCGCATAGTCGCCCAGCTGCTGTCCCTCATGGACGGGCTCGCGTCCCGCGGAAGGGTGGTGGTCATAGCCGCCACCAACCGCCCCAACTCCATCGACGAGGCCCTCAGGAGGCCGGGCAGGTTCGACAGGGAGATCGAGATAGGGATACCGGACAGGGACGGCCGCCTGGAGATCCTGCAGATACACACCAGGGGCATGCCCCTCGACGGCGGGGTGGACGTGCGCCGCCTCGCGGACCGCACCCACGGGTACGCGGGCGCGGACATATCGGCGCTCTGCAAGGAGGCGGCGATGGCCGCGCTCAGGCGCGTCCTCCCCGACGTGGACCTGGAGGCGGAGGAGATACCCTCCGACATCCTGAACCGCATCACCGTGACCATGGAGGACTTCCTCTCCGCGCTGAAGGACCTGCAGCCCGCCACCATGCGCGAAGTCCTCGTGGAGAAGCCGGACGTGAAGTGGGACGACATAGGCGCGCTGGAATCCGCCAAGCAGGAGCTGAAGGAGGCGGTGGAATGGCCCATAAAGTACGGCAAGGTCTTCAGGCACATGGACGCGAAGCCCCCGAAGGGGATCCTCCTGTACGGCCCCCCCGGGACCGGGAAGACCATGCTCGCCAAGGCCGTGGCGACAGAGTCCGAGGCTAACTTCATATCCGTGAAGGGGCCGGAGTTCCTCAGCAAATGGGTGGGGGAGTCCGAAAAGGCCGTGCGCGAGACGTTCAGGAAGGCGAGGCAGGCCTCGCCCTGCGTGGTGTTCATGGACGAGATAGACTCCATAGCGCCGCAGAGGGGGACCGGGAGCGACAGCAACGTCACCGAGAGGGTGATATCGCAGATGCTCACCGAGATGGACGGCCTGGAGGCCATGAACGACGTGGTCGTCATAGCCGCCACCAACCGCCCCGACATAATGGATCCCGCCCTGCTGAGGCCGGGCAGGTTCGACAAGAGCATACTCATAGGCCCGCCCGACCTGGAATCCAGGAAGGCCATCTTCAGGATCCACGCCGCGGGGAAGCCCCTGGCGGGAGACGTGGACTTCGACCGCTTGGCCGAGTCCTCCGAGGGATGCACGGGCGCGGACATAGCGGCCGCCTGCAACGAGGCGGTCATGGCCGCCGTGCGCCGCATAATAAAGCCCGGAAAGGCCCCGTCGGACGAGGAGATAGAAGGCTGCAAGGTGGAGATGAGGGATTTCGAGGGCGCCTTGGGCGGGTTCGGGCCCGCCGCGGCGGAGCGGCTGAGGGAATACGGGGAAACGAGCAGGCGCGTCTGATCGCGCCCGCCTCCCGGGGATGCGGGGCTGCAAGGGTATTAAATACTGCCCTCCCCTGCTTGGTTTTCGGGGCGTATCCCCGGGAGGAACATGCATGGTCGGCATGAAATCAGCCTTTAAGGATAGAGGGGGGATGGTGGCCGTCCTGGTCGCGGCGGCGCTGGCCGTCGCCGCGGTGGCGGCCGCGGCCGCGATCCTAGCGGCCGGCGGAGGCGGGGGCGCGGTCGAGAAGCCCGCGCTGGCCATCGGGTCGGCGTACGTCTATGAGGCGGGCGACGGATCCGAGATCCGCACGGAGCTCATAGGCGAGGGGACGTGCCTCGTCTACCAAGTCGATCTGGGCGGCGGGTCCGAGATGGTTTTCATAGAGGCGGGCGACGGCTCGCTGAGGTTCGGGGAGAGCGCGGGGGCCGGGTCGTGGAGGATCGGCACGCGCGCCGGCACGCTCGAAGCGTCCATAGAAAAAATCGATGGCAGGTACAACATCGCCGAGATGGAGATCGTGGGCGGCCCGCACGGGGCGTACGCCCTGAACCCGGAGAAGGGAGTCTCGAAGAGCGTCCCGGCGGCCGCGTCGAGCTGCGTCGGGGAGAAGCTGATCTACAAGATTGAGGCGGAGGCGGAGGCGTCCTTCGCGGACACCACCCTCCAAGGCAAGAAGTTCAATGCCAGCGGGACGGCGGAGGTCACCTGCGTGGCGGACGCGGCAGACGGGAGGCACATATACGTGACCGAGACCGAGGTCGCGTGGCTGTCTCTCGGAAGCGCGAGCGAGTGGATGAAGATCCAGATCGCGCGCGACCACTCCGGAGGACACGCGTTCATCGTGTCTGAATCGATGGATTACCGCGCCGCGCTGGGAAAGCCCTCTCTGGACGCGCTGCCCCAGGCCAAGGACAAGGTTCAGGGCCAGACCATAGACGGCACAGTGACGCAGAACATCTTCGCGTTCAGCGACAAGCACGGGACGATCTACGAGCTGAAGATAGGCGAGAAGAGCGGGCGGCTCTATAACGCGACCGAGAGCGTGTCCACCGAGAACGGCGGCGACGCCCTCAAAGTGAAGGCTACCTACTCCTGCGTCGAATACCGTCCCGCCGCCTAAACGCCTTCTTATTTTTAAAAAAAGCCGCGTCTCGGGCCGCGCGCTGGATGCGACTCCGAAAACAAAGATATACTTTGAAACTCTAACTCCGTCAATTAGGGTATTTTAATCGGTTTTTTCTGAGTCCGGGCGCGGCGCGCGAAACGTGCCAGCGCCCCATGCCGCCGCCGGGGCGGCACGCTTAAATAGTTATACCC